>JAUWAU010000006.1 GCA_030601885.1 Armatimonadota bacterium | reverse complement strand
ACCGCCTGAGCCGACTCTATGACGCCGACGCCGAGATTCTTCGCTCGGAGTTTCGGGGACAGACAGCGAGGTGTCAGTCCCCGAAACTCAGTTGGTCGCTCAGAATGACATCTACCGGCAAAGTCTCGTTGTAGTACTAGGCGCCGACGCTGACGCTTTCCATGCTGATGTCGAGGGCAGGCGCTGAGTGCGTGATGGCGCCGACGGAGATCAGGTCCACGCCGGCATCGGCTATCTCCCGTACGTTATCCAACGTGATGCCCCCCGACGCCTCCACCACAGCCTTGCCTCCCACCCGCCGTACGGCCTCGCGCACAGTGGGGAGATCCATGTTGTCAAGCATCACCACATCCGCGCCCGCCGCCAGCGCCTCATCGAGCTGTTCGAGCGTCGTCACCTCGACCTCGACGCAAAGCAGATGCGGCGCGTTCGCTCTCGCCGCCTGCACGGCGGCGGCGATGCCGCCCACAGCCCCAATGTGATTGTCCTTTATGAGCACCCCATCATAGAGCGCAAACCGATGGTTTCGGCCGCCGCCGGCCCGCACGGCAGCCTTTTCCAGAATGCGCAGCCCGGGCGTCGTCTTGCGCGTGTCTACGATAGCGGCGCCCGTACCTTCGACCGCGGCGACGAACTTGGCGGTGGTGGTGGCGATCCCGCTCAGGTGCTGAAGGAAGTTCAACGCCGTTCGCTCTGCCGTAAGCAGTCCGCCGGCCTGGCCCTTGACCTCGGCGATCACGTCGCCGGCGGTCACTTCGCTGCCGTCGATGACGTGCGCAATGAAGGTGACGTCCGGGCAGAGCTGTCGAAACGCCTGCCGGGCCGGCGCCAGCCCGGCTGCGACTCCCGGCTCCTTGGCGCGGATCTGGGCCTGCATGGTGAGCTGAGGGGCAACGCACGCCTCGGTTGTCACGTCGCCTGGGCCGATGTCCTCGGCGAGCGCAGCGGCAACTATCTCCTCGAGGGCCCGTTGGTCCATGTCGCTACAGTGCCGCCCGTCCGGCCAACTCAACCAATGGCCACCATCCGGTCGATGGCGCGTTTGGCCCGCCGGCGAATGTCCTCCTCAACCTGCACCTCCTCGGCGAGATCCTCCAGGCTCCAGAGTACCTTCTCCAGTGTCGCCAGCTTCATGTTAGGGCATACGGCACGCTCTGACGCGGGGATGAAGCGTTTCTCCGGGTTCTCGCGGCGCAGGCGGTGCAGGATACCCACTTCGGTGCCAATGACGAACGTTTCGGCGTCGCTCTCTTGCACTCGCTGGCAGATGCCCGTTGTGCTCAGTATGTGGTCCGCCAGGGCTCTGACATCCGCCGTGCACTCCGGATGCACCAGTACCTCCGCGTCCGGGCATTGCTCCCGCAGGCGAACGATATCCTCGGCGAGGATCTTCATGTGTATTGGGCAGAAGCCCTCCCAGAAGACGAACTCCTTGTCGCAGTGTTCGGCGGCGAACTCGCCCAGATGCCGATCGGGCACAAAGAGCACCTTGCTGTTGCGGGTCGCCTGCACCACGGAGACCGCGTTCGCCGAGGTGCAGCAATAGTCGCTTTGCGCCTTCACTGCCGCGCTGGAGTTGACGTAGGTGACCACGGTGGCATCGGGATGCTCGCGCTTCATCGCCGCGAGGGGCTCTGCCGTCACCATGTTCGCCATCGGGCAGCCGGCGTGGATGTCGGGCATCAGCACCGTCTTCTCCGGGCTCAGGATCTTGGCCGTCTCCGCCATGAAGTGGACGCCGCAGAAGACGATGACGTTGGCATCGGTGGCGGCCGCCTGCCGGCTCAGTCCCAGCGAATCCCCGAGAAAATCGGCGATATCCTGCACCTCGGGACGTTGGTAGTTATGCACCAGAAGCACCGCGTTGCGCTCCCGCTTGAGCTCGTCGATCCTTCGGACGATGTCGTTCTGGCTCATTGCACACGTGCGACGCACAGGTACCCGTGGGCCCCGGATTCTCGGCGGAGCACGGCTTGGCAAGCAAGCCGTGCCACACCAAAGGGGGACGTGTGGCACGGGTAGCTCGCTACCCGTGTTCCTCCGGCCTACGCTCGCTCGCGCAGCTTCACCATCTGATTGTCGATGAGTCGGGTATCCCCGACCAGGCACGCGGCCGCGATGACGACGTCTCGGTCGCAGCGCTCGACGGGTTCGAGCGTGTCAGGGTCAACGATCTCCGCGTATTGGAGCGATGCGAGCGGCTCGGCGGCGAACCGGCTCTTCACGGCCCGCAGCACCTTCCCCGCCGATCGCTGTCCCGATTCTATCAACTGCCTCGCTTTTGTCAATGAGCGGGGCAGCACCAGCGCTGCGCGGCGCTGCTCGGGGGACAGGTAGGCGTTGCGACTGCTCATTGCCAGGCCGTCCGGTTCCCGTATGGTGGGCATGCCGACGATCTCGCACTCAAGATCCAAATCCTGCACCATGCGTCGGATGACGGCGAGCTGCTGATAGTCCTTCTCGCCGAAGTAGGCCCGATCGGGCTGCACGACGTTCAGCAGCTTCAGCACGATCGTGGTGACGCCGCGGAAGTGGCCCGCCCGAAAGCGCCCACACAGCCCAGTTGTCAGCCGCTCGACTTCCACCCACGTAGCATACCCCTCCGCATACATGTTGGCGGTCGGCGGCGCGAAGAGCACGTCAACGCCCTCGCGGGACGCCAGCTCCACATCTCGCTCCAGGTCCTGAGGATAGCTCTCGAGGTCCTCGCCCCGTCCGAACTGGGTCGGGTTCACGAAGAGGCTGACGGCGGTCACGTCGCAGTCTGCCACGGCACGACGAATGAGTGACAGATGGCCTTGGTGGAATGCCCCCATCGTGGGGACCAGACCCACGGACGCATCATCGGCGCGCACGCGCCGCCGCCAGGCCCTGACCTCGGAAACGCTCTTCAGCACTACCATCGCTCTTGACCTGGACTCCCCGTCGATCGCGCGGCGCAATGTGCCCCGGGCGAGCACTCTATCCGACGGGGAGCATGCTGGTGAAGTAGCCGGCGTAGAACGTGATGGCGATGATCAGGACAACAACGCCGAGAATGACGACAGCGATCGGCAGAATGGAGACGCACATGGCGTGTATGGCCGTCTTGGCCTCGTCTTCGTAGTAGTCGGCGACCTTGGACAGCGTAGTGCCGAGCTGTCCCGATTCCTCTCCCGTCACCACCATCTGCAGCACGGTGTTCGGCACAACGCCGGTGGCCGCGAGCGCCTCGCTCAGCTTCATCCCGTGCTGCATGCGAAAGGTACACGCCTGCAGAGAGTTGGCGATGTGGTGATTGCCGCAGGCGCGTGCCGATAGCCGGACGCCCTCGGGAAGGGAGAGGCCTGCCTCGTACATCGCAGCCAGAGCGCGGGTGAACCGGGACATCACGAGGCGTCCCACCGTCTTCCCCACCACGGGCAGAGCGAGCTTGACGGTGTCCCACACCTGACGGGCGTACGGCGATGACCGTAGAATCCATACGACGAGCCACAGGAGCGCAATGACCGCCACCACTTCGGCGAGCAGCGTGATGGTTGCCAGGAGCCACGATCCTCCGGCCCGCCACACCGACAGGCCGACCAGAATCAACAGCACCAGAACGATTACCACCGCCACGATCTTGGGATAGAACGTCTCGCGCCGGATCGTCTGCCTCAATGCATGCTCATACTCCATGTACCTGGCCAGCATCTTGAACATCTCGTCCAGGCGCCCGCTGCGCTCCGCCGCCTCCACGGTGGCACTGGCTATCTCCGGAAATACGTCGCCGTGGCGCCGCATCTGCTGCGACAGCGGATGCCCCTGCTCGACGCCCCGCTGCACATCTCGGAGTACTTGGCGCAGATATGGCTTCGAGGTGTTCTGCTCCAGAACGTCAAGGGCGCGCACGAGCGTCATCCCGGCCCCAATCATGGTCGCGAGTTCGCGGAACATGATGGCCAGGTCCCCGGAGTTGACGCCCCGAAAGGCCCGCTCCAGAGCGGAGGGCTTCACGACGCGCGGGGGTGTTTGCGCCTGCTGAGTGATAGTGGTGACGAAGTGCCCTGCGTCCTGCAGTTGGGCAACGGCAAGCTCTTCGCTCTGGGCCACGAGTATGCCCGAGACGTCCTGGCCGCTGCGGTCCTTGGCGGTATAGAGGAAACGATTCACGCGCGCTCACCGCGATGTCGCTGCGGCCACGGAGCTGCCGCATACCACACGACGCATCGGCTGCTCGGATCTGCCAGCTCAGCCACGCGCGCCCCGTCGGGCAGTAGGAGATCCGGGGCAATCTCCAAGAGCGGGACAAGCACAAACTGCCGCGCGCTGAGATGCGGATGCGGCACCTGCAGCTCCGCCGCCTTGATGATGTGCTCTCCGTACAGCAGTATGTCAATATCTATGACGCGCGGAGCCCACTTGCGGGTGCGCTCCCGCCCCATCGTGTTTTCGATGGACTGGCTCAACGCCAGCAGCTCACCGGGGGCGAGTTCGGCGGTGGCCTCGAGAACCATGTTCAGGTACGCGGGCTGCTCCTCATCGCCCCACGGGGCCGTCTCATAGATGGACGAGGCCCGCGTGATGCTGAGCCCTGGACTCGCATCAAGCAATTGCACGGCGCCGGTGAGGTGGGTCGCCCGCTCTCCCAGGTTCGACCCGAGGCCAAGGTACACGCGCACAGGCGAGGGGGTCAACTGGTGGCTCCAGGAATGCGGAAGGGTGATCAGTGGGACATGCGGCGATCGACGTGTCCTGAAGCAGGGGCGAGATCGTCCATGTCCATCGAGTCGAGCATGCCGATGGCGGCATCGGTGAGCCGGAAGTCGTACTCTCGCAGCGTCGCTTCAACATCGCGACCCAGCTTGGCTCGGAACACGACGTTGGCCGATGCCAGCGCCACGATCTGCTGAAGTTGGATGGCATCGAGCGTCTCCACCGCCTCCTCCGCCGACTCACGCACTGCATCGTTCACCGCCGCCAGCTCCATCGCCATGGCGTGCCGCGCCATCGCGTTCTTGAAGTCGCCGACGCGCTGCAGGATCGTTCCCAGGCGGAAATGCGCATGAGCATCCAGCGGCGCCGCCTGCACCAGCTCCGTCGCGCAGGCGAGGGCGTTCGGCAGATCCCCCAAGCGCTCCCAGGCAATCAGCATGAGATCCAAGATGGGGATACGGCCCGCGCCCGTCGCTCGCGAGGTGGCACAGGTCTCGACTGCCCTTTCATATTCGCCCAACGCCACGTACGCCTCGGCAAGCGTCTTGACGGCGGGCTCGTAGTATGTGTCTGGCGTACGGATCCACTCCAGCGCCTGGACAGCATTCTCCGGCTGATCGGCAGCCAGCCACAGATCTGCCAGTTCGTGGACGCGCACCGGATCGTCGGGCAGCCCCTCCCTGAGGGGCTCCGCTATCCGGAGGGCCTCCTCCATCCTACCGCGGCGTCTGAGGGCGATGGCAAGGTCAGCTCGAGCTGAGCAGCAGTGCGGAGAGAGCCGAAGCGCCGTCTCGCATTCGCGCATCGCCTGGGTGTACTGCCCGCCGGCCAAGTGGCACCTGGAAAGCCCGGCGTGGGCCTCAGCGCAGTCCGGCACCGAGCGCAATGCTGCGTTGAACAACTGTATCGCCTTGGCGGATTCTCCGCTGCGTTCGTATGCGTATCCCAACTGGCAGGCGGCTTCGCAGTTGTGCGGATCCATCTTGAGAGCGGCCTCGAGGTGCGCGGTTGCTTCCTTGAGCATACCCTTCTCGGCATAGCACGTGGCAAGATTCATGCGACATGCCGCTGCCAAGGTTCTATGGGACCTAAAGCGCCGACGCCCGGGCCGCGCAGCCGAGCGCCCACCGCCGGCTCTCGCCCGTTCCTCCATGGCAGAGAACCGGCGCCGAGCCATCATTCTGCGCAACGAGTTGAACCGACGTATGGCTTCGTCCGTACGCTCCTCCTGCGCTGCGGACACAGCATGGTAGTAGAGCGCCTCGAGGTCGCGAATGCTCGGAGCTTTGCCTCGCACGTAGAACCGTACTCCCTTCGCGTCACTACAGTACCGCGTATTGCGATGTGTCGCCCGCTCACGTGCTGCCGTTACGTCGTGTGTGGCGCCGGCTTCCAACCCAGCGAACCGTCATCCTTGCGCTCCTCGCGCGCCGGAGCCTCTTCGCGAGTTTCCTCAGGCTTCGGCTCCACCGGCTGCGACAGTGGCGGCAGCTCTTCGCCGGCTAGGAGCGCCTCCACTTCCTCTTTGTCCAGCACTTCGCGATCCAGGAGCACCTCGACGAGCCGGTCGAGCTGCCCGCGGTTGTCCCGCAGTATTTCCGTAGTCCGGTCGTAGCACCCGTCAATGATGTGGCGGATCTCCCGATCGATCCGCATAGCCACGTCCTCGCTGTAATTCCGCTCCTCGGCCAGATTCCGCGCCAGGAAGACCGGGGTGTGCTTCCGGCCGAAGGTCAGCGGGCCCATTGCATCACTCATGCCGAACTCGCACACCATCTGTCGAGCCAGGTCGGTGGCTTTTTCCAGATCGTCGGCGGCACCGGTCGTCATTTCATCGAATACAAGTTGCTCTGCCGCTCGGCCGCCGAGCATCTGGCCGATGGTGTCCAGGAGCTGCGCGCGGCTGGTGAGATAGCGGTCCTCGGCAGGCAGCCGGATTGTGTATCCTAACGCATAGCCGCGCGGCAGGATCGATACCTTGTAGATGGGGTCGGAGTCGGGTAACTTGTTGGCTGCCAGCGCGTGGCCCGCCTCGTGGTACGCCAGGATGCGCTTCTCGCGCTCCCCGATGACGCGGCTCTTACGCTCCGGCCCGGCGAGCACGCGATCGGTAGCCTCGTCGAATGCCGCCATGTCGATCTCTTTTTGGTTGTGTCGCGCGGCGAACAGGGCGGCCTCGTTGCACATATTCTCGAGGTCGGCCCCGGTGAAGCCCGGTGTGCGGCGCGAGAGAACGTCCAAATCCACGTCGTCGGCGAGCGGCTTTTTCTTGGTGTAATACGTAAGGATGGCCTCGCGCTCCTTCACGTCCGGATTGTCCACAACGATGCGCCGATCGAAGCGCCCCGGGCGCAGCAGCGCCGGGTCGAGGATGTCGGGGCGATTGGTCGCGGCCAGGAGAATGACGTCCGCGTTTGGATCGAACCCGTCCATCTCCACCAGCAGCGCATTGAGCGTCTGCTCCCGCTCGTCGTGGCCGCCCCCAAGCCCGGCGCCGCGCTGCCGTCCGACGGCGTCGATCTCGTCAATAAAGACAATGGCAGGCAACTGGCGCTTCGCCTGCTCGAAGAGATCGCGAACGCGCGATGCGCCGACACCGACGAACATCTCCACGAAGTCGGAGCCGCTTATGTAAAAGAAGTGCACGGCTGCTTCGCCGGCTATCGCCCTCGCCAGCAGCGTCTTGCCACAGCCGGGCGGTCCCACGAGGAGCACGCCCCGAGGAATCTTCGCCCCGAGCTGGCGGAATTTCTCCGGGTCCCGCAGGAACTCCACCACCTCCGCCAGTTCCTGCTTCACCTCCGCCATGCCGGCGACATCTGCGAATGTCACCTTCTCGCGATTCTCTCCAAGCATTTTGTGGCGGCTCCGGCCGAAGCTGAGTGCCTGGCTGCTGGTGCCCTGCATCTGGCGCATCATGAAGAGCCAGAACAGAACGAGCAGCACAATGGGGATGGCGAGGGTGCCCATCGTGCCGAGGATCGTCTCGAGGTACGACTTGTGTCTTATGCGGACCGTCATCAGGGCGCCCTCAGGCGCCATTGCCTGCAGCTTTTCCGCGAGCTCCGGGTCCGGCGGGACGTCGACTGAGAATGCTCGGCCGTCCTTCACCTTCCCTTTGGCTTTCCGGTCGTCGATGTCTATCTCGGTGACGTTCCCGGCTTGCACCGCGCTGTACAATGCATCATAGCTCTGGATAGGCGCTTCCTCAGCCGGCTTGTGCCACCGCCCGATGAGGAATACACCGTAGGCCATCACGCCGAGTACCGCTATCAGAAGAAGCGCGTTATGTGACCGCACTCACGCCACTCCTCTCGGTACGACACGAAACAGCACTGGACGCATTCGCTGCGGCGCCCGGCATGCCTGCTTTCCTGCTTGCCTCTGGCATAGCGCTTCGCATCCGCTCTCGAGCCTCAGACTGTTTACGGTAGCTCACCGCCGAGAAGCCGTCAGTACGAGCACGCGACGCGTTGCCGGCGAAACCTTGGCCCGGTCGTCCAACCGGTGGCCCACAATCCAGATGATCCGCCCATCGCGGCGCGCCACAATAGCCACCCGGCTCCGCTCCGCTCGCGGCACCTTGGCGTCCACGAAGAAGTCCTGCAGTTTCTTTTCGCCGCCAAGTCCCAGAGGGCGGAATCGATCGCCGGGCCGCCAGTTGCGCACCACCAGAGCGTCCCCTGCTGCCCCGGCATCCAGCGTCGCTTGCCACTTCCCCCCCGCTACCGCCTCCCCCTCCACGTCGCGCACGTCGCCACGCACTCGTATCCTCAGCCTGACCAGCGCCACTTGCCCCGGGACCGGCAGCGTGACTGACACCTCACCCACCGGCGGGGGCTGTGCTCGAGACCATCCAATAGTTACTTCGTCGTACCCGCGTTCCACTACCACGGCGCCCGGCAAAACGACTCGGGCGCCCGTGCGTCCCTGCTTGATTAGACGCACAAGATCACGCACATGGTTGTATCGCAGGTCACGTACGTCGCCGGATGTGACGCGGATTGCCTCGCGAAGCGTCCGGCGCAGGAGCGCCTCCGGCAGCACCTTCAGCGCATTGATGTCAAGCCTGATGCATCCGGGGCCGCTCTCAGCAGTTGTCTCCTTCAGGGTCTTCGCGGCCAGCTCCTGCAGCAACTGCGCCTCGTCGTGAGCCAGTTCGGCCGCCCGCGTAATATGCTCGGCCGCGCCGCGCACATACTCGCGCTCCAGAAGCGGCAGGAGCTCCAGGCGCACCTTGTTGCGCAGATGGTGCGGTTCAAGGTTCGTACGATCTACGCGAAACTCCAATCCTTCCTTTCGACAGTGGGCCAGCGTTTCCTGCCGCGTCGCCAGAATCAGCGGCCGCACGATACAGCCACGCTTGGGCGGAATGCCTCCGAGCCCATCCGGGCCCGCACCGCGCAGCAGGTTCATCAGGAGCGTCTCGGCGCGATCCGATGCCGTATGCCCCAAGGCCACCGCGTCCGCGCCCAGCTCCTGCCGTACGAGCTCGAAGAACTCGTACCGCGCCTGCCGGCCGGCTTCCTCAAAAGAGCGCCCGGCGGCTCGCGCAACAGCCGGCACGTCGAGGCGCCGACACCGAAACGGAACGTCCGCAGCCTCAGCCAGCCGCCGTACCAGCCTCTCGTCCTGGTCTGCTTCGCCCCCCCGAAGGCCGTGATGCACGTGCGCCACCGCAAGCTGCAGGCGCATCGTGGGCGCGAGCTGCCTCAGGACATCGAACAGCGCAATGGAGTCCTGACCGCCGGAGACGCCCACCAGCAGGCTCTCGCCGCCTCCCAGCAGGCCGAAGCGGCGAATCGCCTCCTCCGCTCTCTCGATCAACGCCACGTTCATTGGCTTTATGCCACGAAGAGCTCCATCAGCTCATGCCCAAATCCCACGTGCAGGCCGGTTGACCGGGCCGCCTCCTCGAAGAACCCGCCCGCGCGCCTGTTCTGATGGCCCGGGAGGGCGGGGACGACGACGAACGGCACCGGATCGGCCACGTGCGTTCTCACCGAGATCGGCGTGGCGTGGTCTGGCAAGAGCAACAGCCGATGGGCGTCCAGCTTGGCCAATTCTGCCACGATGCGCGAGACTACGCGTGCGTCGATCTGCTCGATAGCACGTATCTTCTCCTCGACATCGCCCAGGTGCCCCGCCTCGTCCGGGGCCTCGATATGCAGGTATACGAAATCGTACTCGTGAAGCGCCGCAGCCGCGTACTGCGCCTTCGCGGCGTAGTCAGTGTCCAGATAGCCGGTAGCGCCGGGCACCTCGATGTGCCGCATGCCGGCCGCCTTCCCAATGCCTTTGATGAGGTCCACGGCTGAGATCGTAGCTCCCTGCAGCCCGTACGTGCTGAACAGAGACGGCAGATTCGGCCGGCGCCCGTGCCCCCAGGGCCAGATCATGTTGGCCGGGTTCAGCCCGTCGCCGCGCCGGCGGGCGTTGATCTCGTGCTGGTCGAGCAACTCCATCGAGTCGTAAATCATCTGGCGAATGGCGTCGTCTCGTTCCCCCACCGGGAATACGTCAAGCAGAGGCGAGCCGACGACGTCGTGGGGCGGCGTCGTCTCCAGGTCCATGGGCCCGTCGGCCCACACCAGCAGATGCCGGTAGCTCACCCCGGGAAAGAACTTTCGCGTCCCGCCGCCCAGCTTGCTGTCAATGAGTTCGATGAGCTGGCGGGCGTCCTCCGTGGGCACGTGCCCGGCGGCAAAATCCACCAGCCTCTCCCCATCGGACGTGATGAGATTGCAGCGAAATGCCACGTCCCGCTCCTCCAGGCTGATGTCCATCGCGGCGGCCTCGAGAGGCCCGCGGCCGCAATAATACCGCGTCGGGTCGTAGCCGAGAATCGAAAGGTTCGCGATGTCGCTTCCCGGCGGCATGTCCTCGGGGATCGTGGTGACCGTGCCGACAGTGCCGGCGCGTGCGAGGCCGTCCATGTTCGGCGTTTCGGCGGCTTGCAGAGGAGTTTGGCCGTCGAGGTCGTCCAGAGGATAATCCGACATTCCGTCGGGAACGACGACGATGTACTTCATGCAGCCCACCGGGTTAGCGGCGTAGAGATACCGCTAGGCAGGTGCCCGCTGCCCTGTGATCCGCTCGTATGCCTGCCGATACCGCTGAAGCACGCCATCCACCACCTCGGATGGAAGCTCGGGGCCCGGCGCCTCCTTGTTCCAGGTGCCGGCTTCGCACAGCTCCTCGAGCCAATCGCGCAGATACTGCTTGTCGAAGGCCTCCGGTTGCTCTCCCGGCTCCCACTGGTCCGCATCCCAGTATCGGGACGAATCCGGCGTCAGCGCCTCGTCGATGAGTATGAGTTCACCGTCGGCCATCCCGAACTCGAACTTCGTGTCCGCCAGGAGCAATCCCTTCCGCGCCGCGTAATCGGCGCCGAAGCTATACAGCGCCAGGCTCTTGTGCTCAATCGCTTCAGCAAGCTCCCGGCCTACCAGGTCGGCGGCCCGCTCACGGGTGATGTTGATGTCGTGCCCGGACTCCTCCTTCGTGGCCGGGGTGAAGAGGGGCTCATCGAGCTTATCGGCGGCCCGAAGCCCGGCACGGAGGCGATGTCCGCAGATTGTCTGCGACTCAGCGTACTCCCGCCAGCCAGAGCCGGCAAGGTAGCCCCTCACAACGCATTCCACCGGGACGACCTCGGCCTTCCGCACCCACATGGCCCGGCCGTCCAGCATCTCCCGTTGCTGCTGCGCCTCGACGGGGAAATCGTCCACCGACATGCTCTCCATATGGTTGGACACGATATCCGCCGTCAGATCAAACCAGTACCGCGACAGGCCCGCGAGGATCTTGCCTTTGCCTCGTATTCCCGTCGGCATGACCACGTCGAAGGCGGAGATGCGATCGGTGGCCACGATCAGCAGGTGGTCGCCGTAGTCGTAAATGTCTCTGACTTTCCCGGATCGCTTTGACAGTGCGCCCGGGATGTCTGTGCGCAATACGGCGTCAGCCATACCCATCCCTCGGGTGAGCTGTAGGGGCGACCCGCCGGGTCGCCCCTACGACTCGGAATAGCGTTCCGTGGCAACGCTCGGTTCCACGATCAAAGCTCCAGCGCTGCGACAACAGCGTCGAGTTCCGCCGGCACAGTTGTGTGCTCGGGAGCGACGGCAATGGCGCGCTCCGGGTCCTTCAGCCCATGCCCGGTGAGCACGCAGGTGACGGTAGCTTGCTCGTCGCCGAAATAGCCGCGCTGCGCGAGTTGCTTGACGCCGGCGACGCTGGCCGCCGACGCCGGCTCGGCGAATACCCCTTCGGTGGCCCCCAGCAGCTTGTAGGCCTCGATGATCTGCTCGTCCGTGACCGACTCGATCAGCCCCCCGGACTCATCGCGTGCTGCCTCCGCCTGCTTCCAGCTTGCCGGATTCCCGATCCGGATCGCCGTCGCGACGGTCTCCGGGTGCTCCACCGGTTCGCCTCTGACAATGGGCGCCGCCCCGGCTGCCTGAAAGCCGAGCATCTTGGGCGGTTGCTCGATGACGCCCTTCTCGCGATACTCCTGGTACCCCTTCCAGTATGACGTAATATTGCCCGCGTTTCCCACGGGCAGCGCGTGATAGTCGGGCGGACCGCCGAGTCTATCGCAGATCTCGAAGGCCGCGGTTTTCTGACCCTCGATGCGGAACGGATTGATGGAATTCACCAGCGCCACCGGGTACTGCTCGGCAATCTCGCGGACCAGGCGCAATGCGTCGTCAAAGCTGCCCTCGACGGCGACGACGCCCGCGCCGTGCGCGAGGGCCTGGGCCAGCTTTCCGAGGGCGATGTTCCCCTTCGGGACCACCACGGCGCTCCGAATGCCTGCCCGCGCCGAGTAGGCGGCTGCGGAAGCGGCCGTATTGCCCGTCGAGGCGCAGATCGTCATCTGCGCCCCCTCCTCGACCGCCTTCGAGAGGGCCACCGTCATGCCGCGGTCCTTGAAGGAAGCGGTGGGATTCGCCCCCTCGAACTTCACCAGCAGCCGCAGGTTCGGCGCGATGGTGGCCGCCAGACGGGGACACTCGATCAGGGGCGTGTCGCCCTCCAGCAGCGTCACGATTGGGGTAGCGTCGGTAATCGGCAGGAAGTCGCGGTAGGCCTCGATAACACCGGGCCATTGCCGCACGCGGGGACGAGCGCTCACCGCCTCTGACATGGCAGCCCTCTCTCCTACTCCTGGACCCGTATGACGCTGGAGGTGGCCACGACCACGTCGAGGTCGCTGATGCGCCGGAGCGCGGCCTGGAAGGCGCTCTCGGCCACCAAGTGGGTCTCCCACACGATCTCAGCCACGGTGCCTTCGCTGCGCTTCTGGATGACCGAGTTGATGCTCACCTTTTCCTCGCCGAAAATCGTGGCAATCTTCCCCATCACGCCCGGCTGGTCTCGGACGGCCATCCGCACGTACTTGCGCGTCTCCACATCGCCCATGGGCTTCATCGTGGCATGTCCCTGGCAGGTACAGACCACGCGGCCCATGGCCCCGTTGCGGATATTGCGCGCTATGGAGATGATGTCGCCGACCACGGCGCTGCCGGTGGGCAGGGAGCCGGCGCCGCGTCCGTACAGCATGACGTCCCCGACGGCATCGCCCCGCACCAGAACCGCGTTGAAGACATCGCTGACAGCGGCCAGCGGGTGGCTCTTGGGCACGAGGGCCGGGTGCACCCGCACTTCGATCTGGCCGCCAGCGTTCTTGGCGATCGCCAGCAGCTTGATGACGTAGCCCATCTCAGAAGCATGCCGGATGTCCGCGGGCGAGATCTTGCTAATGCCCTCCCGAGGGACATCGGCGATGTTGATCCGCTTTCCGAAGGCGATGGCGGCGAGGATGGCGATCTTGTAGGCTGCATCGTCGCCTTCGACATCCGCCCAGGGATCGGCCTCGGCATAGCCCAGCTTCTGTGCCTCCGAGAGTGCGTCGTCGAAGGACTCCGACCCCTCGGTCATCCTCGTGAGAATGTAGTTCGTCGTACCGTTCAGGATTCCCACGACTTCGTGGATTGTGTTGCCCTCCAGGCCCTCCTTCAGAGACCTGATGATGGGGATTCCGCCGCCGGCGCTCCCCTCGAACTCCACATCCACGGGTACCTCCTCCGCTGCGTCCAGTATCTCGGACCCGTGCTTCGCCATAAGCTCCTTGTTGGACGTGACAACCCCCTTGCCGCTGCGTATCGCCTCCAGAACGTATTCCCGCGCCGGCGCGACGCCGCCGATCGTCTCGACGACAATGTGCACGTTGGGGTCGTTGATGACGTCCGTGGCTTCGGTGCTCCGGAGCGCCTGAGGGGGCATTACCTCGCGCTCTCGCTCCCAGTCGATGTCGGCCACGCGAGTGACCGTCACCGGCCCTCCGGCCCGCTGCGCGATGGACTCCGCGTTACCGCAGAGGATGCGATACGTGCCGCTCCCGACAATACCGTAGCCGAGGATGCCGACGTTGATTTGCTCCTGTTCCATCCCCCCCACGCTCCCCTTTGGCGAAAGCTGCCTGCGTTACGGCGACAAGCTGCCATACGAACTGGGCAGGCGCGTCGGTCCGGCTCGGGGGGCGCTCACAGCGGCTCTATGAGAAACAGCACCGCCTCCGCTTCCACCTGTTCCTCGTTCTCTGCCACGATGCGCGCCACCGTGCCCGACATCTCCGCAACGATGGGATTGAAGACTTTCATGGCCTCGATGAGTGCCAGCACGTCGCCCTCTTCGATGCCATCCCCTTCTGTCACATACGACGGGGCGTCCGGGGTAGGGGCCCGGTAGAACACGCCTGCCATGGGCGACCGAAGGGCCACCCAGTTCTCCGGGACAGGCTCCTCTTCCGGCGTCGGCTCAACCTCCGGCGCTGGCGCCGCGAGCTCCAACGGGAGGCCTGCAGCCGTCGCCGCCTGCAGCTCGGCCGTCACCGCCGCGTCCGACCGGACCAGTATCCTCCTGCCGTCCGCCTCGACCTCGACCTCGAGCAGATTCTCCTGATCCAGGAGTTCGATGAGCAGTCTGATGTCGTCCAGCTCGTCCGGTGCCGCCATAGCGATTGTAGGGCAACGGCTGTCATGGAGGCCAATACAAACACAGAGACTCCTTGGTGCCAAAGAGTCTCTGCACTACGAGGACAACTGGTAGCGGCGGAGGGACTCGAACCCCCGACAACGCGGGTATGAACCGCGCGCTCTGACCACCTGAGCTACGCCGCCTCATCTAGTCGTTTCGAAGCATCGCCGGGCAAGTCCGCACGCATCAACTCCCGCACGTTGGCCTCGGGAGCCTTAGGTTCGTCGCCGGCGCTTCCTCTTCTTGCGTTTCTTGCGTTCCTGCTCCTCGAGCGCCCGGCGTTTCGCCTCCAGCTCGCGCCGCACGTTCTGGAAGCACTGCTCCTCGAACGCCATCAGGCGCTCAGTCGATTGCTTTTCGAGCATTGCCCAGTCGATTACCATACCGATCCTCCGCTGCGGAACGATATTCTATCAACAGGCCTACCCATTGTCAAGCGAGCTCAACCCGCGGGAGGGTTCTGCGAAACTCCAGAGGGTGTGATACCCCAATTCTACGGGGATCATACCTCAATGTCGTCCTCCACCCATAGCGAAAGGCCCCCGGCGATGCGGGGGCCTTTGGGTTCTTGTCTACTCAAGTTGAATCGGGCGTCGCCGCGAAGGGGTTATCCTAAGTTTCGTACCTCCGCGAAGGACATCTGACACAGGGATGACCTATCGGGATACAACCGCACAATCGCCGTGCCGTGGTTGTGAAGTTCCAGCCGCAACTGTCCCGACCATCGTGGATGTACCGTTGGAGCTGTGCAGTGGACGGACACCCCCCATCGTCCCCAACTACTACGGCCTTGTATGAATCCTATCAGTGTCTCATCTATCGTGATGCATTCGAGCGTCTCACCAAGCACGAATGCATTTGGCTCCAGAGTGAGGATGGTGCGGTCGGGCAGTTCGCTAAGCACATAGTGATCTTCCGCACGTTGTACCATAGGATCAATGTCTTCGGCGACCTCGGACTGCGGTTGCCAGAACCTGCGACCTAGCCGCAGATCCACAGCGCCTTCCTGGTATTGCCATGGCTCTAGCTCAGGCTCGAAGATAATCCGCTCCTGTTTCACAGCGCATTGCAAGCCTTCTCGGCCCAGAAACATGCTAATCCCCCGGCGAGACGCCTATCGAGCTGAGTTCTCCTTCATCAGCTCTCTGGAAACGTATAGTAGATTGCCGTTGTTCAGAAACTCCCCCTGGCAGTGAACGATAAGGTGTTTAGGTGTCTCCTTCACCAAGCGCCCTTTCAATGCACCTTGGACAGGGCGTGCATCGGCAAGCGAGGCAGCGTCCACGATAACGGTTTTGCTCGGCACGTACCCCACAATGTCATCAGGATAACCAGCCAGGTTGATTCGCACGTGGTACTCATCCCTGCCGGGTAACGCTTTGCCCATCACCGAGCATGTCATTCGCACGACGGGCTGTTCCGTTCCATCCTGCTCACAGACGACGTGCGCAAGGTCGACTCTAACCATGAGAATGTCCCTCCCCCAGTGTGCGCCCGAACGGGCGTTTGCCACTAAAACCAACGGCATGTTACCACAGTCACGGAGACATGTAAACCTTATATTTGCATTCCAAGGGTTCGGCGGAACTCCAGAGCGCAGGATACGCCAATCCTGGGAGAACTGTACCTCACGCAGGGGGAGCATGGACAGAAGACGTATGACGCACGATCGAGTCTGCGGTACGGGGAGCGGGGGCTAGGACCCGTCGAAGAAGGTCATCTGGCGATTCACGACGGCGTCGGGAGCAATCTCGGCGACGAGTTCCCATAGTACCAAGAGCGATGCGGGCCTCCGTATGGTTTCTGTACTTCCCATGGCGCAGAGAGAACTCTGCACCTCATCCAAGATCGATTTGGGTTGTTCGTGATTCGACAGCGCGCACAAGTCGATGCGCTGAAGCAGTTTCTTGGTAATGGGCCACTTCGCGTCCCAGGAGGCCACCGCCCGAAGAAACTCTTGGCACAGTGGGCCGTTCAGCAGAGCCGCAAAGAGGGCTGCCTGTGGGGCAGATTGACACGGAATCAACTAACATGTGTCGTCGAGCATCACGGGTCGGCCATCAACTGGACCGATGACGCGGAATCTCGCTGGCTTGTGAAGCCCAGAAACCCCCATCTTGTAGGGCGCAAAGGAATAGCCGCCGATCCCGAAAATGGCGAATGGGGGTTGATTGCGATAGATGGAGGACCGCCGCCGGCACTCCCTAACCCTGATTCGTCCGTCCCTTCAGTCTCAGCGACAGATGGACCATCCGACCACTGCAGAATCGCCCGCTGTATTGAAAGGATGCAAAAAAGGTGCCCCGGGGCATTGACATCACTGCAGAATCCTAGTATACTAGGGCCAACGATGAACGGGGTATTGACAATCACTGCAGTGCCCTGTATTATAGGGCCAATGACCAAGCAGACCAATACACGCGCGTGTGTGTATTGTGGAGACTGAGAGCCATGCAGACAGAGGGCTTGCCTGAATGGATCGACGTGCCTGCCTTGATAGCCGAGGAACGACGACTGCGGCAGCGGCTGGCACTGATCGAGCAGATCAAACGGAACTTTGGGATCGACCAGCAGGCCTTGGGGCATTCCGCTGGGCGCCTTGATGCCCGCGCACCGGGTCGAGGAAAGAGGTCCGCTCAGAAGGCCCCGACCCGCCTCGACGAGGTAGTAGCCATCCTGCAGCAACACGGAAGGCCAATGGCCGCGAAGGCGATCTACGAGAAGCTGCAGGAGGCCGATCCGGGGATCCATTGGGCCCAGCCAGGATCTGTGCTTCGCTCCTTTGTCTACCGGGCTGAGAAGCGCGGGAACTCCTCCGTGAAACTGATTGGGCGTGGCAGATATGCTCTCGGAGAATGGGACGAAGAGAAGCACGCAGAGACGCGGTCCCTTCTGGATGTCAAAGGCCAGGCACTCCCCAAGTACAAGGTAGCCCAGAGGGTCCTTGAGGAGGCCGGGGCGGCCCTGCATGCCAAGGAAATACTCGCACAGATGAAGGTGGCGGGAGCCGTAGTGGGCGGCAAGTATCCGACGAATTCGCTCTTCGGCATGTTGCGCAGGTATCCCGAGACGTTTGTGAATCTCGGGCGAAACACATGGGACCTCGCGAAGAGACAAGAGAAAGGCAGTGACGATGACTAACGGAACGACCCCGCGCTGGGCGGGGTCGCTCGCAAGACTTACTGCGGCACGGTGGGGCCGGTAGTGGTTACATCGCTGGGGTTAGGGCCCGGCAATGACGGTTCGACTCCGTCCGGCTCCACCTGACGAGCGGGCATAACTTAACGGCAAAGCGGTCGTCTTACCAGGCGAAGGATTGCGGGTTCGACTCCCGCTGCCCGCTCCTACTTGAGACCACCGAAGTGGCTGTTCCCGCAGCCACTTCCGTACAACATGGGGCCCTGACTAGAGCAGGATACGGGGTTGAGGTTGACTGCCGCACACCCCGCTTCCTGGGTACGCCAAGGCCGCAAGTATTATACCCGATCCTTGTGTCCGACACAAGGGTCTGCGGCCAAATTCTGGTCAGGCCTCCGAGACA
Source organism: Armatimonadota bacterium (assembly GCA_030601885.1). Lineage (GTDB taxonomy): Bacteria > Armatimonadota > Zipacnadia > JAUWAU01 > JAUWAU01 > JAUWAU01. Next base: position 241,872 of record JAUWAU010000006.1, on the reverse strand, counting down.
CGGAGGCCCAAAATGGCCGCCAGAAGGCCGAAAAAGAGCCGTAACGGGCGAAAGCGGATTCGCGACCGTCGACTGTTGGAGACGCTCCGGCAGGTGCTCAAGCTGCCTCCTGTCCGTGACTTCATCGCGCAACTTGAGGAGGTGAATCGAACCGGAAGGCCGCCAACATATCCTCCGGACGTGATGCTCGCTGTTGCCGTGGCCAAGGTGCTTTTCAAGGCCACGTGTTGGACCGACGCCCTGGAACTGGTCCGCGAGAACTCCGACCTTCGCCGAGCGTGCAGCATCACGAGCCAGAGCAAAGTGCCGAGCCAAGATGCCTGTTACAGATTCACGCGCAAGCTCCGGGAGACGAAGGCCCTTGATGAGTGTGACCGTGCACTCGTCGGTCTCGTCGCTGGGAAGACGGACGACTTCGGCAACATCGTCGCCATCGACGCGACGGATATTGAGGCCTACTCCAACCAATGCCGTGACCCTGTGTCCGACCCGGATGCGCGCGTCGGAATGCGCCACAACGGCAACGGCGACGAGATGGAGTTCTACTTCGGCTACAAGCTCCACCTGATGGTGGACGCGGAGCAGCAGATTCCCATTGAGTGGAAACTGACTCCCGCCAACGCCAACGATGGGCGGCAGGCGCTGCCGCTCTTCAAGGCCGCGAAGAAAGGCCGCAACTGGCTGAAACCCAAGTTCGGCTTGATGGACCGGGGCTACGATTATGTCAACATCTGCCGCGACCTTGAAGATAAACACAAGTGCCACCCGATCATTCCGCTGCGGGACATGAGGCAAGATGAGACGGGCTTGCTGGACAAGAAGGGTCGGCCCCACTGCCAGAATGGCCCATGGATATGGAAGGGTACCGACTACAAGAACCGTCGAACGAAATCGGTATGTCCGTACAAACAGGACCAGCGCGTACATCGCGAATCTGGATGTGGCGGTCGCGGCAAAGGTCGCCGCTGCTGGCTTTCGTGGAAACAGGACCCTCGGAAGCATAAGCTGATTCCACAAGGCACGAGGAAGTTCAGCCGTGTCTATTCGAAGCGCACATCGGTGGACCGCGAGTTCTCGCTGCTCAAGGACAGCTTCCTCCTCAGCAAACATCGCGTTCGCGGACTTGAGCGCGTTGCGGTTCATGTGAATCTGTGCCTTTTGGTGCGTCTTGCTACGTTCGCGTTGAATCTATCCCTGCCACATGAAAGGAGGTGATCCTATTATGGCGACTGAACAACAGGTGCGTCAGCAGGTGTTCCGTCGTGCGAATCGGCGTTGCGAGTGCACACTGACGACTTGCGGGCATTCCCGTGTACGTGGCGGAACCAGATGCACTCGCAGGCCCACACAGCTTCACCGCGTGGATCGGAGCAGGCCACACAGCATTAGCAACTGCCTAGCGCTGTGTCGGCCATGCCACGAGTTCACGGGCAGTTACGGGCAGCCACTCTAGCCGCCCGAGTTCCATTGCTCCGCGAGTTCACGCAAAGCGGCGGAAATGAGTTGCATTGTGCCCGGCTGGCTGTCCACATCTAGGCGAGCTTGAAGCCAATATGCGCTTCTCGACCAACGGAGCGTAAGATCGTAGCCGCCGTAATCAAGGGATAGTTCAGGCAGGTTCGTTCCGAGCCAACTGGCCAGCCGGGCCGTCTCTTCTTCGTCGCCATCCACGCCGCACACAAACCATACAGACGCTGGGCGACCGTCTTCCCCGCCTTGGCAGCTTTCCTCCGTGCGCAATCCCCTGAAGCAGCTCAGTGCCTCGATGAGAGGCACTATATGTTCGTCAACATGCACATTGGCCTTCGCCCATACCTGCTTGTGTGGTCCGGTCACTAGTTTCGCCGACCGTTTCGCAGACGAATGACAAGGCGTCATGCTCAAATCACCCTCATCATGGAGGAGGCTATTTTCTCGGCTGGCTGAAAAAGCGTTTATACCACATCCCCGTCGGGTTCAGAGTTTCGCAGGACCCTCACCCGCGGGGGCAGCGTCCAGATTCGTGTCTCTGGTGGTGCCGTGGGCTGCGGTGGCGTTGTGGCGCGGGGACCTGTGCCCCGCCCCAGGCCGAGGTGGGAGGACCTCACCGGGGTCCCAGTCCCGACCCCCACGTGGCGAGCCGCAGGTGCTCTGAGGACCTCCGGTCCTTGCTCGCCTACAGTGGGCCGGGCAGTTGACACAGTGGGCGCTGTGTGATAGCATCAAGCCACAATATAGCCAAAGACCGTGACAGGGAGTAGTACGCGGGAGCCGGATCTCAGAGAATTGCCGGGTGCTGCGAGGCATATCCTTAACCCGCCGAAACTCGCCCTCGAGTCTCAGGCCGAAAAGGTAGACGTACCTGAGTAGACCCTGACGGAACTCCCACCGTTAAAAGGGGGACGGTATCGGATACGCGGATGCGTACTCCCGTACCGATTGAGAGGGCTGCGCCGGGCAGGTGAGTCCGGGACAGCCAAGTAGAGTGGTACCGCGGAACGCCACCAAGAACCGTATCGGTTCTTCAGGCCTTTCGTCTCTAACATGGGACGAAGGGCTTTTTTGTTTGGTCGGGATGTACGGGTGGTGCCACAGCAGCGGCAAATGGTCAATGGTGAATCTGCCACGCCGTAATCATCAACCATGAACCATCCCGACCGGCAGGGAGGTAGGAGCAGATGGCACGCAAAATCCATATCTTCGACACCACGCTGCGCGATGGCGAACAGGCGCCGGGCGCCAGCCTCAACGTGCCCGAGAAGCTGCAGATCGCCCACCAGCTTGCACGCCTGAAAGTGGACGTCATCGAGGCGGGCTTCCCCATTTCGTCTCCGGAGGACTTCGAGGCAGTGAAGACCATCGCCGGGGAAGTCCGGGGGCCTATCATCGCCGGGCTGTCGCGGGCGCGCCACGAGGACGTCAAGGCGTGCTGGGAGGCCGTGAAGGCGGCGAACAAGCCGCGCATCCACACCTTCATCGCCACCTCCGACATCCACGTGGAACGCAAGTTCCGCAAGACGCACGACGAGATCCTCAACATGGCCGTGGATGCCGTCGCGTACGCCAAGTCGCTGTGCGACGACGTCGAGTTCTCCACCGAAGATGCCGGCCGGACGAATCGGAAGTACCTGGCCGAGGTCGTCGAGGCGGTGATCGACGCCGGCGCTACCGTGGTCAACATCCCCGACACCGTCGGCTACACGTCCCCATGGGAGTTCGCCGAGATCATCCGCTCCCTCATGCAGACGGTACCGAACATCAAAAAGACGCGCCTCAGTGTGCACTGCCACGACGACCTGGGTCAGTCCGTGGCCAACTCGCTCGCGGCCGTCCGCGAGGGCGTGGAACAGCTCGAGTGCTGCATCAACGGGATGGGCGAGCGCGCCGGTAACGCTGCGCTGGAAGAGATCGTCATGGCCATCAAGACGCGCGGGGAGCTCTTCGATGCCAAGACGACCGTGAATACCCGAGAGATCGTGCGCACGAGCAAGATGGTCTCGACGCTCACCGGCTTTCCGGTGCCTCCGAACAAGGCGATCGTCGGGGCGAACGCCTTCGCCCACGGCGCCGGCATCCACATCCACGGTGTGCTGAGCGACCGGCGCACCTACGAGATCATGACGCCCGAGACCATTGGCCTGAGCGGCAGTCGCATCGTGCTGACGCGGCGCTCGGGCCGACACGGCCTGCGCAAGCGCCTGGCTGATCTGGGCTACGACCTGGACGACAAGCAGCTCGAGGAGGCGTACGAGCGGTTCATGACCATCGCGGATCGGCGCCGGGAGGTGACCGATAGCGATCTGGAGGCCATCGTGCACAACGTGGTGTCCATGGTGCCCGAGACGTACCAACTCGAGACCGTGCAGACGACGAGCGGCAGTGAGGCCATCCCCACGGCGACGGTGCGGATGCGGAGTGGAGATCAGATCCTGCAGGATGCCGCCTGCGGCAACGGGCCCGTGGACGCGATCTACAAGGCCATCGATCGGCTCACCGGAGTGAAGCTGCACCTGGTGGGCTATAACGTCCGCGGCGTCACCGAGGGCAAGGCGGCCGTAGGCGAGGCGACGGTGCGGGTGGAGCGCAACGGGGAGACGGCCGTAGGCGTCGGCGCGCACACGGATGTGCTCCAGGCCAGCGCGATGGCCTACATCAACGCGGTCAACAAGATCGTCCACGCTGCCGAGACTGCTAAGGCATCCGGGGCCAAGCGCCGCAAGCCGCCAGCAAAGAAAGCCAAGAAGAAGCCGGCCACCAAGAAGGCTCGGAAGAAGAAAGCGGCCCGCAAGGGGCGGGGGAGTCGGTAGCGCTACTGCGGCTCCAGTGTGCGGTTGGGAAGCTGCTCGGAGTACAATTGACCGGCAAAGGGAGTGATGCACCATGTACTCGGGGCTCGGGATCTGAGGCAGATCGAGGAGCTGTGGCAGAGCAGATGGACGAATGACCCCCCTGCGGTCGCACACGACCGCGGGAGCAATTCGGAGGAGCAGCGCTTCTACCTCCTGGACATGCTCCCATATACCTCCGGCGAACTCCACATCGGCCACGCACGGCTCTACACCATCGGTGACGCCCTGACGCGCTATCGGGAGCGATTGGGCTGCCGCGTCCTGCACCCCATTGGCTGGGACGCCTTCGGGCTGCCCACCGACATCGCCGCGCAGCGCCTCGGTACAACGCCGCCGGCGCTCACCCAGCAGTGCATCGCCCACATGAAGCCGACGCTGCAGCGTCTTGGCACCCGCCACGACTGGTCCACGGAGATCAACACGTCCGCACCCGAGTACTACCGCTGGACCCAGTGGCTCTTCCTGCGGCTATACGAGGTCGGACTGGCGTACCGCGCTGAGGGCCCGGCGAACTGGTGCCCGGACTGCGAGACCGTCCTGGCCAACGAGCAGGCGGTCGGCGGCCGCTGCGAGCGGTGCGGCGCCCTCGTGCAGGTCCGCAACATGCCCCAGTGGTTCCTGCGCATCACGCGGTATGGGGACGCCCTCGTGGATGGACTGGACGATCTGCCCGGCTGGGCCGACAAGGTGAAGCGCATGCAGCGGAACTGGATCGGGCGCGAATCTGCCGATGGGCGGGTGACGTATCGGCTGCGCGATTGGTCGGTCTCCAGGCAGCGCTACTGGGGTGCACCAGTGCCGATCGTGTACTGCCCGGCGTGTGGAATGGCGGCCGTGCCGGACGACGAACTGCCTGTGATGCTGCCTCCACCTCAGACCGTGGGCCCTTTCACGGGTGAGCCGTTGGCACAGGTGGATGAGTTCGTCAACACCCAGTGCCCGCGATGTGGACGGCCTGCGAGGCGGGATACGGAGACGCTGGACACCTTCGTGGACTCGGCCTGGTACTACCTGCGCTACGTCTCGCCGCGGCACAACTTGGCTCCGTTCTGCAGCGAGGCGGCCGAGGCGTGCATGCCCGTGGACTTGTACCTCGGCGGCGTTGGGGCAGGCCTGCTGCGCCGTGCCCCTGCTGCTGGCGCCCTTTGCCCCCCACGCGGCTGAGGAGCTGTGGTACCGGCTGGGTGGCCCGTACAGCGTGCATGCACAGCCGTGGCCGCGCGTGAAGGGGATGGTGAGGCAGGGAGACCAGGCCCGACAGCAAAGGCCGGCGGGGATGGGCATCCCCGCCCTACACACTGCTGGGACGCGGGAGTTGCCGGTGCAGATCGACGGCAAGCTGGCCGCCCGAATCGCCGCCACCGAGGACATGGATGCGGATCAATTGCGCCAGCGGGCGCTGGCGGCCGTCTCGCATCGCCTTGGCGCTCGCGACGTGGTTCGCGTTGTAGTCGTGCCCGGCAAGATCGTCAACGTGGTCACGGCACGCGCACGTGCTAGCGAGCCTCGCTAGGCCGGGCCCCTTCGGCCTGCTATGCCGGCGTGGAGCGGAAGAACAGGGCAGCCCCTTCGCTTGGCTGCGAAGGCGCTGCGGTTGTCGCCACTCCGGCGGCTGCATGCGTACCTGGCGGCGGCCGCACTGAACGTGCGGCGGCTGCTGCATGCGCTGGCCGCTGGCGAAGTGCCGGGGCCGGACGATCCCGGCGGCCTGCCGGCGGTCGCAGCCCCATGGGTGGGGTCTTTTTCTTGGTCGCGTCTGCTGTTGCGCATGCTGAGCCTGCGGGCGCGACACCTCATCCACACGATTCTGAACCGACATCTCACCATCACCCGCCGGGCGCTACCCATCGCCAGCGCCGCCACATAAACTCGCCCACCAAACTGCTGCCGCAGCGCTTCGACGGCCTCCTCAAAGCCTACTCGCTCACCAGACCCAGCTCATCATCGGGCCGCCCCCACACTGCCTTCGCCTGCCACTTCTCGCCCAAGTGCTGTGCGAACAAGAAGCGACCCTTTCCCCAGCCGACGAGGCCGATGGCGGGCGAGACGTTGTAGATTCCGAGCAGGCTGAAGGCCTCGTCGGTTTTGAGCAGTCCTTTCTCACCGTCAACCGTATAGCAACCGAACCACCAGTATCCGTCATGAAAGCAGACGGTCTGGATCCCGAGGCGGGTGTAGCCGCTCCGGATGGTGTGCGTGGCGATGTGCTTGAAGTCGGCGTCATACTCGTACACGTAGTTCTGCGTGTGATCGGGCGGCAGGCCGCCGACGATGAAGAAATGCCCGTTGTGCTGTTCCATTCCGCCCGCGCCGAACGTCGCTTCAGGGACATTCTTCACACCCAGAAGCGAAAGGTCGGTGGCATCGTAGACGTACACCTTGGAGTCCGCCCCGGGCCTGTTGAAGTGATTCGAGTAGGCCACGTACACCTTCCCATCCACATAGCACAGGTCGCCGTGATGGTTCTCGACCGGCATGCTCACGAGGACCGTGCCATTCATGTCCGTCTTGACCAGCGTGGTCGTAAAGCTCCAGTAGAGCGTGTCCTTTTGATTGCCCGCAATGCCCTGCAGATGATGGCCGTAGGTGCCCTCGCAGACAATGGCCTTCGAGTCATCCGATTGCGCGTGGCACGCCTGCGACAGAACGAGCAGTGCACCGATGGAAAAGACCGCTACGGCTTCCATGCGGCTTCTCACCTCGAGGTTGTAATCATGCGTCCCGTTGCTCTCGGCACAGTTAGCCGCACGGAGCGGCGTCACCTCGGCCGTCAGTGCTGGGCTGAGAACCTTCTCGCCGCCGGGCTCGATGGCCTCGCTGGCGGACGGGGCATGATCCCGGCATCAGAGGTGGCCCTGGCAGAGGCATAGAAAAGGTCACCGGGGGGCTGTTGAAAAACCCAGGCCACACGCCCGTTCGCGTAGCGCGGGCTTCCGCCTTCGCGCGAGGGACGTAGCCGCGCCTTCGCCGACGAAGCGCTTCGGCGCACAGGCGGCTTCCGCCTTCGCGGAGGACATAGCTTCGGCGGAGTCCTCGGCGGAGTCCCTTCCAGCCCGCGACGTCGGCCTGGAAAGGCCGACCTACGCGGTGGGCGGCCGGTGGCCAGACGACGAGCCGCCGGGACCCCGGTTTTTCAACAGCCCCACCGGGACCTGTTCCGTGCACGCAAGGAGGCAGTGACATGGCGTCAGAGCGCGCGCAAAAGGTGGATGTTGATGCGCTGCTGGGGATGAAGCCACGCGGCGACAAGATCGCCATGGTGACAGCATACGATTACCCCACGGCACGCGCGGCGGAGGCAGCCGGCGTTGACATCATCTTCGTCGGCGATAGCCTCGGCAACACCATCCTCGGGTACGCCGACTCGCTCTCCGTCACGATGGACGACATGCTCCACCATACGAAGGCGGTGGCCCGGGCGCGAGCGCGGGCGTTGCTGCTGGTTGATATGCCTTTTCTGTCCTTTCAGGTGTCGCCCGAGGCGACCGTCCGCAATGGCGGCCGCTTCCTCGGCGAGGCCGGGGCCGACGCGGTGAAGTTGGAGGGCGCCAAGCACCTCGAGGCCGTCGAGCGGCTCGTCAGCGCCGGCATCCCCGTCGTGGGACACCTGGGCTACACGCCTCAGTTCACGCACGTGCTCGCCCATGGCCACGTGCAGGCCAAGACGCTGCCGCAGGCGACGCAGCTCTGTCGCGATGCTCAACGCTTGGCGGAAGCCGGCTGCTTTGCCGTAGTTCTGGAGTATGTTCCCATGCGTTTGGCTGAGCTGCTGACCCAGGCACTCCCGATACCGACCATCGGCATCGGCTCGGGCCCCGGCTGTGATGGGCAGGTGCTCGTGCTCGCCGACCTGCTCGGCCTCGAGCCCGAGTTGCACCTCAAGCACGCGAAGCGGTACGCGGAGGTCGGCGCCCAGATGGAGGAGGCCATTCGGTGCTACGCCGATGAAGTGCGCGCCGGCGCCTTTCCCGCCGCCGAGCACGCCGCGGCGGGGCTCGAGGACGAGGAGTTGACACTGGAGCGCGTGCGGGAGATGGCCGCTGGCGCAGCCGAATGACGGCTGTCGCTCAGCCGGTCCGCAAGGGGCAGCGCCTCACTCGACGCGCGATGAAGTGAAAAAGAGCCGTGCTCACGTGGAGCCGCGATGGACCGGGAGCGATACCCCGCAGAGCCGTTGCCTGATTGAGGCCGGCCGGGCGGGCGTTGGCCTCAAGCACAACTGGTGTCATCTTCCCCGACTCTGCATCGATCTCCAGCACCATGTCTATGCCCATGTGCTTGAGGTACTCCTCCTCCTCCTCCTGCAGGTCGGCGTTCAGGGCCCACGCGGCCACGGCCGCGGCCCGGCGCAGCGCTTCGATGTCCGCCTCCGACGCAACGAATCGCCGCCAGCCGCCGGCGCACCGATAGTGCAACTGCGCGAAGCATTCGTTGATGTCTGCGATTGCGCCCTCACGCCCCCGCGACGCGAGCACAGAGCCCTCGCTGCCGGCCACCTGCGCGAACCCGGATTCGGCGACGAACTCCGCGCCGTTCCAGGCCACGTTGACTCGGAAGGCTACTCTCCGTAACTCGGCGCACTCAGGGGTTGACAACCAGCCCGTGCCACCCGGCATGGGCGGCGCGCGATGGAGGGCGCGCCCTGCAGAGCGATTGACCCGCACATTCCCCCGCTCCTCCCGCACGAGCGCATCGTCGGACGGCAAGATGGCCTCGCAGATGTGCCGCACCAGCGGGTGCCGGGACTCCAGAGTTGCAGCCTCGCCCCGGTCGATGCGGGCCGCTGCGACGCTCTGCCCCTCGGTCCCGCGGTTCGGCTGTACGATGATGGTGCTCGGCAGCCCGACCCGCGCCACAAAACGCTTGATCTCGCTCAGGACATCTGCCTGCGACGCGCCGCGAGCGATAAGCGTCGCCGCCGGCAGAGCGAACTCGTCGCGGCCGTGAGCGAGGTACGTGGCCCACAGCCGGTGAGCCCGCATCTTGTCGTCGGCCCGCTCGGAGGCCGGATGGGGATTGATCTGCGGCAGACCGGCACGGTCGCAGTCGGCCGAGATGGATGCGTGGAGTTCCTGCTCGCCGTCGAGGGGCAGATGCAGTGTCCAGGCGACGTCTATCGGTACGGGACGCTCGAAGCTGTACTGGGAGACGAGGCCGTCGGCATCGACCAGGAGAGCGCATCGCGCCTGCCGGCAGTCCGGCGTGCGCCAGTCGGCGTGGACGCCGAGGACGGCGACTCGATCTGAGACCCGCTCACCGGCGGCGTGCGCGTCGAGGTGGAGTTGGTGGAGGGTGCTCTGGAAGAGGGGCGCTTCAGCCGCGAAGATGAGCGCCAAGCGTGGCCCGGCGCCGAGCAGGCCTGCTACGGCCTCCGGGGAGAGCGGATTCGATGCGATGCGGAGTTCAGGGAGGGCGGTGGCGGGAGAGGGCATCGTGGTCATGCGCTCCGCGCGTCAATGCGGCTTCATTGTTCGGGCTCTAGCTCCAGAAGCTGGCGGATCTGCGCACGCAGTTCTTGCATGGTCTCGACTGCTTCGCGGGCGTCGTCGGGGGCGGCGCCGACCCCAGGATAACGGACAGGCACAGAATACGGAGTCAACACCTGGAGCCGCTGGGCCAGGATCGGAAACCTTGCGTCGGCTCGCCTCAAGTCGTCGTTGAGAGCAATGAGGTCATGCGTTCTCGGAGGGTCCATCCCCATAGCCGCCATGGAGGCCTTCAGGTACTTCTCGATGCACTGCTGGCAGTGGAAACAGATGGCCCCCGGCGTGCTCTCCGGGTCCAGCGAGGAGGCAGCCCGGAAATCTTCCTCCGCCTTCTCCAGCCACTCCTCAAGCCACGGATCGGTCATACACGACCCTCCCGCGAGTGACGATGTCGCGGATGAAGTTGTCGCCGATCTCGAGGCGGTAACGGACTTCGTCAGGCGTTTTGACGAGAATGTCTAGCGGAAGAGGCCGGGGGGACAGAAGCCGCGACACCTCGCGGATCCGCTCGACCTCGCGCTTTTGGCTTTCTTTGATGACGAGCACGTCCAGGTCACTCTCGTCGTCCGGGTTGCCCCAGATGCGGGAGCCGAAGAGGATGATCTTCTCCGGGTGGTACTCGTCCCGGATGGTCTCGACGACGCGCTGCATGGCCTCGTCTGTGTTCATCGGCTGTAAGCTCCTCATCACGTCTGCGCGCTGACCTCTCGGGCGGGGGAGCCCGTTCGGCGCCCAGCCGTCCGGAATAGCGCCGCACCACCTCCGCCTTCCTCACCCACTCATCAACCCGTGGATCGGTCATACACCAGCCTCCCGCGATCCACGATCTCCAGGATGAAGTGATCCCCGATGTCCAGCCGGTTGCGCAACTCGCTCGGCGTCTTCACCAGTATGTCAATTGGCAGTAGGTAGGGACGCTGCTGGAATCTGCGCACGATGCGCGAGACCTCCCGAATCCGATCCACCTCGTGCTTATCGCTCTCCTTGATCACGAGCACATCGAGGTCGCTATCCCCGTCCGGGTCCCCCCAGACGCGGGAGCCGAAGACAATGATCTTCTCCGGCTGGTACTCGTCGCGGATCGTCTCGACCACGCGCTGGATGAGCTCGTCGGTATTCATCGGTGCCACCTCGGGTGGTGCGGGTCGGCGACACCACATTCCTGACATACATCCGCCCTGGGGTCAAGACTTGGATGGGGCCCGCTGCCCGCCTACTCGGCGGCTCAGGCAGACGGCCTCAACTCGCCGCGGGCGGCGCAAGGTATCGCGCGCGGGCGACTGGCTTCCGTTTGCGGCGTCTTGCGGTGGGCCGGACGCCCAGCTCCCGCAGGCGCTCACGATAGTCGGCCGCGTGCTCCCCGAGGCACCGGAAGATAGTATACACCGCCTCGCCCTTGCGTTCGGGCGGAAGTTGATCGTTATGGGGACGCCACAGGCCCGCGCCGGGATTCGGCTCGATCTTGTAGGCGACGAGCGTGGGAATCGGCTTCCCGCCGGCGTCAACGCGCGGCAGGCGCCGGCCGCGCTCGTCGAACATGAGAATGGGCAGCGCATTGCCCTCATCGTCAACGCGCGGCAGGGGCTCCCCCTGCTCATCGTACACCCGCACGTCTGTGGGCTGCCCGGCTTCGTCGAACAGCGGCACGAGCTGCTCACTCTCCTCGTCGAAGAGCTGCACCAGGCAGTCGTTCTCATCCACCAGAAAGACGGGCATGTAGTCGCCCATTTCGTACGGTATGTCGGTGTCGGAGAGCCCGGTCAAGTCCTCCGCGACCTGCATCTGCACTCGGTCGGCGAATTCGGGATGGATGGCCAGGTACTCCTCCAGGATCTCACGCCAGTGCTCCTCGATGTAGCGCCGCTGCGCCTCCATGGAGGCGTATGCCGCGTGGGTGAGCGCGCGCCGCAGGTCGTCGCGGTACTTCGGGTGGATGAACTCGTCGCGATACTCGTACAGCAGGCCGCCTTGACCGACGTTGGCGATCCCACGGGTGCTGATGACCGTAATGTGGGAGGCAAGCTCGTAGCCGCCCTTGCCTCGTATGATTATCTCTCTGAAGTACGAGAACAGCGGCGTGCGGGGCTCTCGGTCCAGGAGCACCGGGACGCCGATGCGCGCGAACCGATCCACCATGTTCTCCAGAAAGTCGGGCGTGTACAGTCGCCGCACCTGGGACTTGAGCACGTCCTGGACAACGACGTTGTCGGTCTTGGAGATGTCGTAGATCAGCTCGGTCAGCTCGCCAACGTTCTGCGGGATCAGTTGGTCGTCGTCGCGCACGGGCAGGATTCGGGCACTTCGGCCGCCAGACTCCTTCTCCGGCTTCACGATGACGGTGTCGTGCTCCTGGGCGAAGTCCTGCAGTGCGCCTCTGATCTCGGCCTTTGCCCTATCCTCCGGAGTCGCCGCGGTCTGCTCGTGATACCAATTGAACTGAGCCGCGGTGCGCACGCCGCTGCCCTTGAGCATGTCCGGCAGTCGGCACTTCAAATGCGTCGCCGCCTCCCACACAAGCGGCTGGATCAGCGGGGCGCGGACGGAGCCGATCTCCGGCCGGAATGGGTGGGTGAAGTGGAAGAAGATGCCGTGGGCGACGATCGGCTCCGTGAAGCTCGCCGCAATCAGCAGGCCGTCATCGCCCACGTCGCGGGAGCGCTTGCTGATCTCGCTCTCGCCGACCCCTGCACCTCGAAGCAGGCGCTCGTAGTCGGCGCGACCGACCCAGCCGAACGCATCGTGCGCGTGGAGCAGCTTGACACCATTGCGCCCCTCTTCGACGATGTCGGGGAAGGCGCACAGGAACACATTGAGTCCTTCATCTGCCGCCAGCTTCGGCGCTTGCTCCAGCGCCACCGGCACCGTCGTATTGCCATGCGGGTATACGAGGACGCAGTTGACGCGGCTTCGATGCTCGATGGCGTCGGGATCGGCGCCGACGAATACCTCCGGCCAGGGGAAGCCGTCGTGGCGAAGCACCACAGCGTCGCGGAGCCGGGCATAGCTGAACCAGAACTGCTGCGCCGGATTCTCGCCGCGCACCCCCACGCCCATCAGCCCGCGATCGGCATCGCCAAGCCACGCGTCTTGATACTCGTCGTCGGCGCTCCGCAGCTCGGTGCGCGTGGCGATGAGGTGGCGCAGGTGGGTGTACAGCCACCGGTGCCGCCGCTCCGCCAGCTCGAGTTTCTCCTGCCGGCTGTAGCACTCGAAGGCCGCACCACGCTGCTTGTGGTAGTGGTAGGGCACGTAGTCGAAGATGTGGCTGTTGACCGTCGCATCGAGAAAGCGGGCCAGTTGTACGATCATCTCGCGCGGAGTGCCTGCGCCCCGCGTACCTTCGATGAGCGATGCAATGTCGAGCAGCTCCAGCGCCATGGCCACGCGCTCCAGGAGCGCCTTGTCCCCCTCGGCATGCTCGGCCGCTCGCGTCGTTGCCTCCGCCAGCTCGATGCAGAGCTGTTGATCGATCTCGCCGCCGGAGAAGAACCCGTTTATCTGCCCTCCAATGCCCCGACGACGCTCGGCCTCAGACAGCACCAGGCTCTGTGCGAGGACAGTGAACGCGCCCCTGGCCGAGGCGAGGTACATCCCGAAGGCTTCCACTGCCACCTTGCTGCGCCCGTCACCAAGGCAGGCCTTTGCTCGCTCGTACAACGCTTCGAGATCGCCCCGAGCCACGGCGGCCGAAACGGCGTCGGCGGCCGCTGCGAAGGCTTGCTGCCGCAACCTGAGCGCAGCAGCTCGCTGGGCCTCGTGCCGGCGTGCCGCGCGGCGGGCGAGGTACACCACCTGCTCCTCGGCGGCCTTCAAGGAGCCGGCGATGCCGGTGTCCACCTCCCGATACTCCTCCTCGGCCTCGGGCACGTAGCGCGGCCGGGCGAAGAGCCCGGTCATGTGATCGATGTCGCCAGCGGTGAATGCACGGGCTCGCCTCCGGCGTCCGCGTGCCGGCGCTGGCACGGCATGCTCGAGCTCCAGACGCCGCTGCTCGATCTCCAGCGCACTGACGCGTCCGTTGAGCACGTAGGCGCCCCCGAGCACCAGCCACGTGCCGAAGTCTAGCTCCTGCAGCGGCAGCCCGGCGGCAACACGGCCCAAGGCGCGCGAACGGTACCGGTAATACGCGGCGGGTACGCCGAAGTGCTGCGCCTGCGCCTCCTCCCTGGCGGCCTCCTCGGCGCGGCCCGTGCGGATGACGCTCCGGACTATGCTTTGATACATGCGCCGAGCCTCATCCGTGCGTCGCTGCGTAAGGGCGGCAAAGAGGGCCTGCGCCTGGTCCCACTGCGCCACCATCTCCCGCCGCCATGCCTCCACCGTGTCGCGACCCAGCCCCAGAGCGCCATAGACAATGTTGTCGTCCAGCGCCAGGAGCTCTTGCACCTTGTGCTTGCTGCCGGCATAGCGGTAGGAGAATGCGCGGCGGCGTCCGCCAGAGGTGCCGTCGGCGAAGATGAGGGCACTGTTCGGCCGCCCTCGGCGCATGAGATGGATGAGCTTCGGCAGATCGTCGATGAGATCCAGCAGCTCCGGATCCGGTATGCCCAGATCGACGAAATCGACCCCTTGGATCGCTTCCTCGTACGTGCGATACACGCTGCGCCGATCCAATACAACCAGGTGTATCTTGGGCCCCATGTCCGCGATGAGCGCCTGCTGTTGCGGCTCGGGGAGCCCCTTGACGCCGCTCCACCGCTCCAGGTCGGCGCCGTACACCGCGCAGTTGGAGTCGATGACGTTCTGTTCCAGTCCCGCCGCCAGTAGTCGCTGCAGCGCTTGCTCTTTGACGGCCTCAAGGCCCGAGCCGGGCACGTGGTTGAAGATGTCCGAGGCGGTGCATGTCCCCACAATGCGGATGTCGGCCGGGGACTGGAACCCATCGAAGAGACGGCGGATCACCTCGCGCCCCTCGGGGTCGATGTCTTTGAGCAGATGCTCCTCCGCAGTGCCCGCGTAGATCTCCAGCTTCCTGGCGCCGGCGCCAAAGCGCACGTCTCCGATGCGTATCTCGGCGCCCTCCTTGCGCTCGCCCTCCTTGTAGCCGGCGGCCATGACGCCGATCAGTCTGTCGTCGGGGGCCACCATCGGGTTCTTTCGCCGGGCCTCCTGCGCCAGTTCTCGGATGAGGTGCACCTTGCGGAAGGGCCCGACGCGGTTGATCTCCTCGAGCCCGTGCGCCTTCTTGTTCACCCACGCGGCCAACTCGTAGCGCTGATGCCGCTGCTGCTCCCGGTCAGGGCTGAGCACGCCGGCTTTCTCGAGCGTCCGGGCCAGCGCCGAGAGGCGCGAGACATAGCCCGGCTTGCCCAGCACCGAGAAGTACTGCTCGTAGCGTTCGCGCAGGAGCTCTCGGGCGCGCATCTCCCACTCGAGCGCATCGGCGCAATCCAACTGCATACGCAGCAGAGCGCGCAGATCGCCTATCACCTGGTCGTGCAGCTCCCCGGGGACGCCGAATCCGTCGAGCAGTTGCGCCGACGTCTCCGGCGCGACGGCGGCGTTCACGATGGCAAAGAGCAGAGTGAACTCCTTCGGCACACAAAAGCCGCCATACGTCTCGCCCGTCGGGAGCACGAGCCGATCGCCGCGCTTGTTCCACTCGTCGCGACAGAACTCGAAGTCGCCGATCTGAAGTGCATCAATGTTGGCGCCGGCGGCGAGCGAGAGATAGAACACGCCACCGCGGGTGAAGAAGTTCTCGCCTACTTTGAGGAACTCGGCCAGCCGCGGTGATTCCACCGCCGTCGGGCCGGTGTTGTACAGGGCGTAGAGCGCCTTACCGGCCCGAGCTGCCTCCGGATCCCGTCCGCCGACCCACTTCGGAACGTCCCTGACGGACTCTACCTCATGGGCGCCGAGATCGACGCGGCTGGGCGTGTACAGCAGGTTGTACTTCTTGAACGGCCCGGCAGCGTCATATCGATATCGCGGGTCGTCAAGCTCAGGCGCGAGGCCGTTCTCGGTGATGATGTCGCGGCGGGCCGTAACCGTCGCCAGCGTCGGGTCCAGGCGGTTGCGCAAGTAAGATCGCACCTCCTCGGCGAGGCCCAGCGACTCCAGCACGCGCTGCCGCGCCTCAGCGTGCAGCGCATTGTCCTTCTCGGCCCGATATCCCGCGTCGCCATCCACGAGGGCCGACGCCGCCTGAGGCTCGGTCACATCGTGCTCACGGGCGTAGCGATCCACCTCGGCGCGCAGGTCATTGCCGGCGATCACTTTCTGCAGCGCGGCCGCCTCGAGCTCCGGATGGGAGGCAATGTACTCCTGCACGCCGCGCGGCTCGGCCGCGTCGTCAGGCGCCGGCTCGCGGGCGCCGCTGCGCTCCTCATGGTCGAGCAAGAGCGCCAGTTTCGCCGTCTCCGATCCGACCTCGGGGTAGGATGCGAGCAGCCTGATGACGCCCTGCTCCACCTCGTCGGCGTCGTCGGGATCGAGGCCCTGTTCCTGGAGAAGCCCGTAGAGCTCGCCCGCCAATTCCATCTCCTCCACCAACTGCTTGCCCACCGCAACCAGCCTGCGCCGGTAATCCTCGACGCGCGCCTTCACCTGCCGCTCGAGCCGATGCGCCCGCGAGACGTTGAACAGCGCCATCGATTCCTGGAGCCAGTTCTCAATGTTGACTTCGGTCTCGCCCGGCCCCAGCGTCGTCAGCACGTGCGCGCACGGCGGCTCGCGCCGCCGCTTCATGGCGAGCTGCCGCAGCTCTTGGGCGCGTCGCTGCAGTCTGCGTCGCCGGGTCAGGTCCGCCAGCGCCTTGCGGACCTTCGATGGGCTGCGGCCCAAGTCAGCCAACGTGGCGCCGGCGACGTTGCGGCGCGAGCTATCGCTCGCGATGACGCCCTCGAGCGCCTCCAAGCGACTGGCTCCGTCGCGCTCCCGCGCCTGCGCTACCTCCTCGCACAGGTTCAGGTACGTGGCCTCTACCAGCGCAGCAAGGGCTCCCACCAGGTCTCCCAGGTTGGCTTCGATGACGACTTGCCTGATGGCTTCCTCCTCGCTCATCTGCTGACGCGTGGCAAGCTGCTCCACCCGCTGCCGGAGACGGAGCTGCGCCACGAGCAGCTTGCGGGCGATGGCCACGTGCTCGAGGGCCATGACCTCCTCGACGTTCAGCGCCCAGTCCTCCGCATGCCGCCGGTACATGTCCTCGAGTATGGAGCGCTGCACCCAGGTCACCACGTCGTAGCCACCGTCGCGCGGCACCATCTCGTAGCTGGCATACGCCGGCAGCGCCTCCACCCAGTGGTCGCACTTGCGCAGCCACGCCTTCAGGTTCGGCGTCACGTACATGTTGTGACCGGAGTCGCGAATGAGCTGGTGGATGTCCTCGTCCTCCCCAAAGAAAGGATCGCCCAGCTCGTTGAGTATGCCCATGTTGATGGCGTCGAGGGGGAAGAGCCGCTGGAAGAAGGCGACGTAGGCCGGGTCGGACTTCGGCGCATCCAGAGCGGCACGCTCCACCGCCCACACGGCGTCCCGGACCTGATCCAGCTTCCGCCGCGCCTCTCGCCGCCGGCGAGACAGTTGTGCCGGGGTCGCGGACTCGCGGCGACGCAGCTTCGCCCTCATGTCGCCGCCATCGACAGTGGCCAGCATCCTGTTCTCCAGACCCGTCAGGGCGTCCCGGAGAGCTGCGACAACCCCTTCAACCTCCGCCACAGAGACCCGGTCGCGCGGCGTCAGGTTGATCGCTGCCTGCAAGTGGCCGCCGATGGCATTGGTGAGCGCGTCCTGGCCGCTGTCGTCGCTCCGCGGAAGCTCGTCCGCGAGTTGGGCTGCGACCCTCTCCAGATCGCGCACAGCGGGCCGAAGCGCCGCCGTTGAGAGCACCTTGGCGCTGGCCATGAGCATGGCATCGATGTAGAATGCTCGGCTGAAACGCCCGCCGACGAGCTGCATGCCCTCTTCGAGGCACCAGTCGGCGATCCGCTCGGCGTTGGCGGCGTCTACGTCCTCGACATACGTCTCGTTGATCTCCGTGTAGATGCGCTGCCGCAGCGCCGCCAGGTCGGTCTCCTGGGCGATGGCCCGCCGGACGCGTTCCGCGTTGTACGGGAGCTCGATCATCGCCCGGGCCCGCAGCCACGCCGCCAGCCGCTCGCGCTCCTCCCGTGGCCTGCCGAGGCTCTCCTGCAGGAATCGCAGCAGGATGCCCCCGCTATCGAGCGTGCCGTCACCGAGCGCGCGCCACAGCACTACCCGCTCCGCGTCGCTGAGCAGCTCGTGCGCCTCGGCGACACGAAGCAGCGATTCACCCGGGTCAGAGCCGGCGATCCGGGCGAACGCATAAAGGAGCGCCACAGCATACAGCGACCCAACAGCCCCGGGCGCCAAGTCCAACAGCTCCCGTGCGGCCGTGGCGTCGAAGCGGATGGTCGGCCGCCGACCCGCGAGGGATACATCGCAGAGGCACTCGTGCTCTTCGAGGAACTCGAGCCCGATGCGCGCTGCTGCCTGCGCGGCCTGCCTGGCAGTGGTTCCGATGACGTTCCGAGCGCGGGCATGCTCCGCCAGGACCCGCAGGCCGCACTCAAGCGCCTCCCGAGCGGCGCGGGCCTGCGCCGCCTGCTCGGCCGGCACGCCCCTTTCCCGTCTCACGGCCGAGAGCCGCGCGTCCCGCAGGCGCCCCTCGTCCAGGGTCAGGGCCGCGGCCGCGATCTTGCGACCTTGGCCGCGGCGCGCGATGCTTACACCCTTATCGGGGATCAGCCGCTGCCGTCTGATGGCCGGAAACACGTCACGCCGAACTTCCCTCGTCATCGGTACTTCGCTCCAACGGTTCTGATGATGTCTGTGTCGCCGGTGGGGGGCTGACGGCGTGTCAGTGCGCGTGGCAGTTTAGGGGAACTGCACATCGTCCGTGCTGAGGCGTCGCCCCGCTCTACCCTACACATCCACCACTCCCGCGCCTTCAACCGACTCACACGTCTCCGCGCTGAATGGCAGGCCGCGTGCCTTGTAGTACTTCTCATCCAGGGTCTTCAACAATGCCTCGGTGCACCCGGATTCCACCAAGGCCAACACGCAGCCGCCGAAGCCGGCGCCCGTGAGGCCCGCCCCAAGGACCCCATCAACGCCGCGACAGATGTCCACGAGCTGATCCAGCTCCTCACAACTGCACCGATAACCGCCATGCTGATACATAAGCCGCGCGCCCTCCCGCCGCTTATTATCGCCGCTCTTGAGGTCGCCGATCAGTTGGTCGAGATACGCATCGGTCACCCGCGTTCGCTCGTTGTCCCAGGGGGCCTGATTGCCGTCCGCGTCGAAGGTCATCACGCGATCCCCGTCATGCGAGATGTACATCAGCTCCCCGAAGGAGGCCATGTCCTCGCGTTTCAGCATCTCGGCGCACGCGCTGCTGCGGGCTATCTCTGAGAGGCCGAACATGGCCACCGCGCGCGACCGGTAGCCCCGCTCGGGCTCGTCGTGAGTTTTGAAGATGGTTTCGAGGGCACCCCGCTGTTGCGGAAGCCGCGCCAGCAGCTCCTCGCGCGTAATCAGCGCGGGAATGCGCTTGAGCACCTGGTACATCAACTCGTCGGGGAAGAGGCCCCCGTTCAGATTGATGTCGCCGAGGTGATGTACCTTTTGCTCCACGATGGCGGCCTCCAGCCCGATTTCCCTCACGAGCACATCCTTTACGAGCATCAGGCAGGTGCCATAGGCGGCGATGGTCTCGTTGTAGGCGCTCAGCTCGCCCTTGGACTTCTGCGCTTGACGAAGCGAGTTGCAGATGACGACATCGTAGCCGTCTGGAACGGCGACGTACTCGAGCAGCTCCAACGGGAAGCAGCGCAAGCGGGCGATGTGCTGGCGTCTGGCGAAAATCATGGCAGCGTGATCCCCGGCGCCGCCGCGCGTACCCACGTACCACTCACCCTCGCCGCACAGCTCCACCAGCTCATCGGGCTCCACGTCGAGGTCGTTGAGGCACAGCGTGGCCATTATCGTCGCCACGAACACCGCCGATGACGAGCTGAGGCCGCCGGACCGCGGGATGTCGCCGGTGACAGCGAGGTTCATGCCGCGCAGTGGACGATCGGGGAAGCGATGCTGCAGGCGCAGCACCGCACCTCTGACGTAATTGACCCAGTCACCCCGGGTCCGCTCCAACTCACCCGAGACGCCAGGACTCTCGATGTACTCCATCCAGTCGTCCCACGGCCCTCGCTGCATCTCCTCGCTTATGCGGAACCGTCGCGGCGGGAATAGGTCCGCCTCGGTGTTCACGAGCGCCACCTCGTGGTCGTCTCGCAGGGAGGCCGCCATGATCACCTCGCGGCTGTGCGCCAGGTAGTTCAGCTCGCCGCGCCGATGGTCAACGTGCACGCCCATGAGGTTGATCCTGCACGGAGACCGCACGAGTGCGATGTCCTGGTCGTGACCATATTGTCCGCACGCGCGGAGCGCCGCGCGATACGCCTTGAGCCGCTGCTCAATGAGCTCGAGATCGTCGCCATAGATGCGGCGAAAAGCCGGGGGCGCCGCATCCGCCTTACAGATAGTGGCCGCGATGAGCTTGCCGAAGGGCCGGGGGGGATAGCGACCCGGCCGCGGGTACCCGGGGCGTGTGGCTGCCTCGTGAATGCTTGGTTGGCTGCTCAGTTCAGACTCATACCCTTCTGCCATTTTCGCGCGGAGAACACGGAGATGCTTCGTCGCTGCGTAGGACCATCCCTGCGTTCGGGGACGGCGGCGTGCGGCCCGGCGCGCCTACCACCTCGCCGCGGCTTCCTTTTCCAGCCGCTCGGCGACATCGTTGAGGTATTCCTCGACATTGGTGTAGCCATCCGCGTCACGGTCGCCGTGGGCGTCCTCGGGGTTACGGGGGTTCAGTCCGTGCGCCTCCTCCCACGCATCAGGCATGCCGTCGTTGTCGGCGTCCGGCGCCGGGTTCCCCGGCGCCGGGGCGGGGATCGGCGAGTCGTGGGTCCGCTGTGGTGCTCCACACGCACCTGCCTTGGTCCGGAATTCTTCGATCAGCCGCAGATCCGTCGGATCGTGCGGCAGAGCGCCGGCAATGGGCACGACGCGGTCAACGACCTGATCGGGTGCCAGCGTGGTCACGGGCGCGGCCGCGAAGGGCGTCCCCACGACAGCAGATTCTCCTGGCTCGCGAGGGATATCCTCCTCGTCCATCGTCCGGACCAGCCGCACGAGCGTTCGCTGATCCCCTCGCTCAAGCCCCGGGCCGATGTTCGCCTCAAGGTAGGCGCGGTTGCCTGTATGGGGCTGCATGAGCATGATGGGCGGGCGGTCTCCCGTATCCGGGCCTGCCACGTATACGTTGGCCACAACGTTGGCCTGAGCGCCAAGTGATAGGTTCGTGCCAATGCGGTAGTTGTAGACCACATTGTTCCGGACATCGAACACCGGGAAGATGAGGCCAAACCGCTCGCGGTCGGGGAGGTTATTGCCGACGAGCTGTGGATTGCGGTTGTTGTTGCTGGCGAGGTAGTTGTGATGAATCGACACGTGGTGCGCGCCACGCGACACGAGCATTCCCATGCTGTGGCCGCCCTTCGAATGCTCGCCCTGCATGAGGCCTTCCGCGATGGTGGAGTACTGAACCGTGATCTCCTTGTTGTCGCCGAAAAAGCCGAAGTTCTCGTCCGTGGCCCAGCTCACGGAGCAATGGTCCACCACTACCCTCCGCGACCCGTTCAAGAAGCTGATCCCATCGGACCTCCGTGCATTGCGAAAGCGCAGATGCCGAAGCACCACATCGTGGACGCCGCGACCGATGTGGAATGTCTGACCGGCAATGATGATGCCTCCACCCGGGGCACTGTGCCCCGCCACGGTGACATAGGAGTACCGGTTGTCGCCCTCAGGCGTCTCCGTTCCGCCGAGCACCAGGGATTTCTCCAGTTGTATGACCCCGCTGACGCGGAACAGGATGACCCGCGGGCCCTCGGTGTTAAGCGCCTCGCGGAACGAGCCGGGCCCGTCGTCATTCAGATTGGTCACGAAGATTATCTTGCCACCACGCCCTCCCGGAGTGTCCGTGCCCCAGCCCTCGGCGCCCGGGAAGGCGGGCAATGCTGCGGTTGGGAGGGCACATCCCACGAGCAACAGGCAAACGCTGCACCAGGTGATCGCTGTCATCGGACGCATGACTCACTCTCTCCTCCAACTGACGGCGCAGAATGTCGCTGAGTACGCCCGCGCCGACACCAGGTCCGGCAGATCGCCGATCCGCGGCCGGCGCCGCGTCCTGTCTGCCGACACTCTTCCCGCCCGGACAGATGCCGTCCTCCTCCGCGCAATTGTCCTCGCGCCGGGAAGGTCACTGGGCCGCTTGTGGCGCACTTCCCCCGCGGCGTGCGGCTAATCCAACGCGCTTGCAGAATGAAGGCGCGAAAACAGCGAGGGCCACGATGGAAACGATTGCTGAGCCGGCCAGAGATATTCCAGTCGTGGACGATGTAGACGTGGCTGTCATCGGAGGCGGCACGGCGGGTGTCGCCGCGGCGGTGGGGGCCGCCCGCAGCGGGGCGAGCACACTCCTGGTGGAGCGCTACGGCTGCCTCGGCGGGCAGATGACCGCCGGGCTGGTGGTGATGCTGCAGGGAGAGACCCTGTACGATCCTGGCAGCGAGTTCTTCGGCGGCGTGATGAACGAGTTCGTGGGAAAGCTCAAGGAAGTGGGCGACTACTGGGACGTCCGCGACCGGGGGAGGATGTGCCACTTCGACCCGGAGCTGGGGAAGTGCATCTGTGTGCTGCTCGCGGATGAAGCCGGGGTTGAGGTGCGGCTGCACTCGTGGGCGACCGCGGCCGTCGTCCAGGACCGGCGCATGGAGGCCATCATCACTGAGAGCAAGGAGGGCCGGCAGGCGATCCGCGCCAAGGCCTTCGTGGACTGCAGCGGCGACGGGGACCTGGCATGGTTCGCGGATGCGGAGTACGAGTACGGCACGAAGCGCATCACGCTGCTGTACAAGCTGGCGAACATTGACGAGGCGCGGCACCAGGCTTACGCCAACGAGAAGGGTGAGCAACTGCGGGAAGAGCTGGCGCGGCGCAAGCTGCTGACCTTCCCCGGCGCGCATATGAACAAGCGACTGCTCGACCTGTACCTCTCGGGCGTGCACTGGCCATCGGGCCGGCCCGGCTTCGAGGGCGAGTACTCGACCATCAGCGTGGCCGACCTGACGACGATGGAGCTGGAGTCGCGGAAGATCCTGTTCGAGTCGCTGTGCTACTACCGCGAGAACGTCCCGGGCTTCGAGGACGCCGTGCTGCTGGAGACGTCGAGCCAGCTCGGGGTGCGCTGCAGTCGGCAGGTGCTGGGCGATCACGTGCTGACGATCGAGGACGTGAAGGGCAGCCGCGAGTTCGACGACGCCATCGCCCGAATCGGCGGCTGGGGCAACGAGTTCGAGGTGCCGTATCGGTGCGTCTACTCGCGGAGCCTGGACAACCTCTGGGTGGGCGGCCGGTGCATCTCCGCCACACACGAGGCGCAGGGCCCGATCCGAGTCATCCCGCCATGCATGTGCACCGGGCAGGCCGCCGGGGTCGCTGCCGCCATCGCCGCTGAGTCCCAGATCCCGGCGAATGCCCTGCCCATACCGGCTCTGCAGGCAAAGCTCAGAGAACAGGGAATGGTCCTGCGGGGCTGATACGTCGGCACACCCTCGCGGGGGCGTGCAGTTGGAGGCGCGCGCGAGACAGGAGGCATGAGCCTTGGCAACGAGCAGCGTACTCGTGGTGTACGACAGCAAACAGGAGCACACCAAGCGCATGGCAGAGGCCATCAGGCGCGGGGCCGAGCGGGCCGGCGCTCACGTGAGCGTGAAGATGGCCGAGGCATGCGAGGGGGCTGATCTGACCGGAGCGGACGGCATCGCCATCGGCTCGCCATCGTATTTCAGCAACGTGACCTGGCAGGTGAAGAAGCTCATCGACGAGTCGATACGCCTTTACGGCAGTCGGCGGCTCAAGGACAAGGCGGGCCTGGCATTCAGCTCAGCGGGCACCGAGCGCGACGCCAAGCAATGCGTGAAGATGATCGAGCTCGCCTTCGGCTCTCACCATGGCATGTCCATGTTGCCCGGCGTCGTTGCCACCGACGCCCAGTCCGCCGACGACATCGCCCACCGGTGCGAGGAGGCCGGCGGCGAGTTGGCACGGCAAGCGGCTGAATGAGGCCGGGAAAAGGGTCAAGCATAAAAGGAAGGACCAGCATCACCCCGGACGCCCAGGTGCGGAGCTTTCTCGCCCGGCCACGCTGATTCGGCCCCCCGTGCTTAGCCCTTTTCGCCGTCTCGCTTACGCCTCCCCCGCTATCTCCGCCCGCAGCAGGCGACACAGCTCCTCAACGTCTGGCGTGGTGCCCCCGGCGTGCCGATCGGCATCGGCGGCGATCTGCTCGATCTGCGTCGAGAGCCGACCCGTGGTGTAGCTCTTCGCCATGTGTCGCGCTGCGTTGGCGAGCGAGTAGCGATGGTCCGGCGACTCGCTCTCGAACGCCGCCCGCAGATCGACGTAGAAAGTGCGCATTCGCTCCGAGCGCGAGCGCGCGATGCGCCGGCCCGTCTCCGTGAGCAGCTTCTCCATGAGCGCATCCTTGCGCGGTAGCCACTCCTCCATGGACTCGATCGTCTCGCCCAGGGGCATCTCGTGGCCAGCGCGGATGGTGATGAACCGCCACGCGGCCACGAGGCCGAAGTTGGCATCGATGAGGTCGGCATCGCCCAGCACCCGGTTCTCAACCGGATGATCGGGCGTGTTCTTCCCCGTGTGCGTGGCGATGGCAGAGCAGACGGCACCCAGCACATCGCCGGCAACGCCGCGGGACCGTAGGATACGCTCCGCCTCCCTCGCGCCTGCCTCCCCGTGATCCTCACCGGCGTCCTTTGCGATATCGTGCAGCAGCGCGGCCAGCTCGACGATCACAGCGTCAGCCCCCTCGTCGGGCGCCATCGCCACGGCCAAGCTGCGCACCCGCAGCGTATGATCGTAGGTGTAGCCGGGCCAATGGTAGCGCTCCCACTGCTCGGGCCAATGCTCCAGCCGTTCCTGCAATAGGCGCTGAAGCGCCGGAATCAAGTCCTCGCTGATCGCAGTCTTACTTCGCGTTACGTCCACGTCCTTTCGTCTCGTCGGATGGCGCGGTGCTGAGGACGGGATACAAGGGGCAGACTGCCAAACCCGGCGCCAAGGCTTCACCGAAGCACGCGGCCGTTGGAGTTTCGCAGTCAGTGGAGCTGTTGAAAAACCCAGGCCACACGCCCGTTCGCGTAGCGCGAGCTTTCCAGCCCGCGATGTCGGCCTGGAAGGGACTCCGCCGAAGCTTCGTCCCTCTCGCGAAGGCGGAAGGCCGACCTACGCGGTGGGCGGCCGGTGGCCAGACGACGAGCCGCCGGGGCCCGGGTTTTTCAACAGCCCCTCAGTCCCCGAGATTCCGGCGAGACCTTCGGCGTAGGTGTATTCACCGTGCGTAACGGCTCCGTATTGGACATGAGATGCCACAGCTTCCTCTTCGTTGCGCTGCGGGCACCTGCCTTCTTTCGAGAGCATCCGGACGCACCGGCGCAGCATAGCGGGCCGGGCTCAGGCAGGGGTGCGTGGCCGGGGCGCGAAACCTTCAGCATCGGCAGATAGAATGACATGTGCGTTCTGTGTGAGGACAGTATAATCGAGGACGCGGACATCCAGGCGCGCATCCGGCGGCTGGTGCATCGCATCATCGAGCGTTACGAGCCGTACGAAGTCTGGCTCTTCGGCTCCTTCGCATATGGGGACTACCACGAGCTCAGCGATGTGGACCTCATGATCGTGGCGGATGATGATCGACCCTTCATTGACCGCGCCCTGACGGTGGCTGAGCTGAACGATACGGGCATGGAAGTGCAGGCGTTCATCTATACGCCGGCGGAGTACGCACAGATGCAGGATTCGGAGTGGCCGTTCCTGATGGAGATCCTCGAGGAGGGAGTGCGACTGTATGCGCGATCAGAATCGTGAAGCGGCGCGGGTGTGGTTCGAGCAGGCGGCGGACGACCTCCGGCTGGCGGCGCACGTGGCGCAAGGCGGCTTCCACGCTGACGCCTGCTTCCACTGTCAGCAAGCTGCCGAGAAGGCCCTCAAGGCCGTGCTTTATGCGCGCCGCCGCCGCGCCATCACGACGCACGCGACCCAGAACCTGGTGGACGAGGCTGCTCGCCACTATCCCGAGCTGGCCCAGCTTGCGCCCGCATGCCGGCACCTCGACCTGTACTACGCCACGACGCGTTACCCTAACGCGATCGGCGGCGCGTCGCCATGCCGGAGCTTTGACGCCGACCAGTCGGCCGCTGCCATCGCCGACGCGAAGGCCGTCATCGTGGCGGTGGCCGAGGCGCTCGACTTCGAGTCGCCAGAGGCTGGTGAGAACTCAACACACTGACTGATGGAGTATCCCAACCGACCGACGGCAGGAGGCATCAATGCAGAACGATGTGGCCATCGTTCTAGACTGTGGCGCAACGAACCTCACCGCGGCGGCTGTTGACACGAGCGGCGAGATCGTGAAGAGCGCGAGCCGTCCCAACGGACCGGTGGCTCAGCCCGGCGGCGAGGAGGGCTGGCTCATCTGGGATCCGGACGGGCTCTGGCAGACGATCTGCAGCGCGTGCACGGATGTCTGTGGCGATCTCCCCGCCGATTGGATCCGGGCCGTCACGATCACCACGTGGGGGGCCGATGGCGCACCGGTCCGCAGCGATGGCAGTCTCACGTACCCGCCAATCTGCTGGCAGGACGACCGCACCGAGGACCTGGTGCGCCGCCTGCCGGAGCGCATGGGGCCCTGGGAGGCCTTTGCGGAGACGGGCTATCAGGTCATCCCGTTCAACACGATTCTACGTCTCATGTGGCTTCGGGAAAACGTGCCGACGGCGCTCGATGAGGCGCAGTGCTGGCTGATGATGCCGGGGCTGCTGAGCAGGCGCCTGTGCGGGGAGTTGTCTATCGAGCCAACAAGCGCCGGCACCATGATGGCCATGGACATGGGCCGGCGGGACTGGTCCGAGAAGATGCTCGCCCTGGCGCAGCTCGATGCATCCTTCTTCCCGCGCTGGGTCGAGCCGGGCACGCCTATCGGAAAAGTGCACGACGAGGCAAGCGCCCAGACGGGCCTGCCGGCCGGGCTGCCGGTGGTCGCCGCCGGGCACGATACCCAGTTTGCGGCCATCGGCTCGGGCGCGTCCACGCGGGAAGCGATCCTCAGCAGCGGCACGTGGGAGATCCTCATGCTGCGCCTGGACCGCTTCACGCCCACCCGGTTCGCCTTCGACGAGGGCCTCATCGTGGAGTGCGATCCCGTGCCGGAGTTGTGGAATCCGCAGCTTCTGATGATGGGCTCGGGCGTGCTCGAGTGGCTCCGGGAGCACATGTACGCCGATGTCGGCCGCCGAGAGGATGCGTACGCGAAGATGATTGCCGAGGCGGAGCAGGTAGCGCCCGGCGCCGATGGCGTCACCGTGCTGCCGAGCTTCGTGCCCGAGACCGGGCCCACGAAGAAACACCACACGCACGGCACGATGCTCGGCCTGGGCATCACCACGAGCAGAGCGCAGGTCTACCGGGCGGCGCTCGAGGGGCTTTGCTTCCAGCTCCGCCATGCACTCGAGATACTGGCAAAGGCGACGGGCTTTGACCCCGAGGGCATTCGCGCTGTCGGCGGCGGCTCGCGAAACGAGTTGTGGAACCGCATGCGCGCCGACGTAACCGGCCTCCCCGTCAGCACCATCAGCCAGAAGGAGGCCACGGCCCTCGGCGCCGCCCTGTTCGCCTTCGTCGGCTCCGGGACGTTCGCCTCGATCGAGGAGGCGCAGCAGCAGGTCGTGACTCCGGCGGCAGTGATCGAGCCCTCGGCCCAGACGCGCACAGTGTATGACGACCTCTACGCGAAGTACCGCGAGGCGCCTCCGGCGCTGGCGGGCTTCTACGGCGGTGAGAGTGACTAAGATGCCCCTGACGCGACGCCAACTGCTCAAGACTGGCCTGGTCGGCGCGACTGCCCTCGCCGCGGGCAACCTCGGCCGCCCCAGGCCAGCGAAAGGAGCCTCCCAGATGCCCCCCTTGCGTCTGCGGGCCTATACGCCAGACGGCCAGCCACTGCCGCCAAGAGCGTACGGGTCGTTGTATCTTACCGATCTGGAGCGCAACCCGCTGCGACAGAGGTCCACCTTTGCCGACGGTGCGGCGGTGCTAGCGGATGCCCCCGAGACGCACTTCGCCGTGATAATGCAGCTCGCCGTGGATGGCTTCGGTCGCGTGTACCAGGTCGCAGACAGCGGCGGCCACGGATACACGGGTGACGAGGGAGAGCTGAACCTCAACTATGAGTTCGCCGCCAGCCGCCTGGCGAGCGTCCAAGTCGCGTATGACGAGGGGGAGCAGGAGGACTGCGACTTCTCGGAGGAGGTGGGTGAGCGCCTGCGGCGTGCTGCCGAAGCCCTTGAGCGCGCCAACGGGGCTATCGGCGACCCTGAGCGCTGTGCGCCGGCGTGCGAGGAGTCGCTGCGCGAATCGCTCTGGGCCGGCGAGCAGGTGGTGTTCGAGCGGGCGCGGCACGAGATCGCCAACCGGGGCAAGCGTGATGACTTCCTCTTCGGCTGCAACTGCTTCGGCTATCCCGGGCACGGCGAAGAGTATGTCCGCGGCTTCACGGAGCTTCTCAACTTCGCCACGCTGCCCTTCTACAGCCTCAGCCTGCGCGACGCGCAGCAACGGGCGCAGGCCTACACCCGCCTCGATACGATGCTCGAATGGACGCAGCGCAACGCCATCACCGCCAAGGGCCATCCGCTCACCTGGTTCCATCGCGCCGGCCTTCCCGAGGAGGTCAGGACCAAGAGCTTCGAGGAGGTCGAGAAGCTGGGGCGCACCGGGATCCGCGAGATCGTCCTGCGCTACGCCGGCCAGATCGACATCTGGGACGTCATCAACGAAGCGCACGACTGGGGCAACGAGCTGGGCTACTCGCAGGAGCAGCTCCTGCACATGACGCGCCTGGCCGCCGAGACGACGAAGGAGGCCAACCCCGGCGCTGTCGCCATCGTTAACAACTGCTCCCCGTTCGGCGAGTACGTCGCGCGCAGCCGGACGTACTTCGGCGAAGTCGAGCGCCCCATGCGCGCACCCATCGAGTACTTGCGGGCGTGCATCGATGCCGGGATAGACTTCGACGTCGTCGGCGTGCAGCTCTACTACCCGGGCTACGACATGCTCGAGATCTCCCGCCTCCTGGACCGCTTCGCCCAGTTCGGCAAGCCCGTGCACGTCACGGAGTTGGGAGTCTCCTCCGAGAATCAGCCCGACCCAAACGCGTACGTCAAGGGGCTCAGTGGCGCCCACTGGCACGGCGAATGGAGCGAGCAGATCCAGGCCGACTGGATCGAGCAGTTCTACACGCTCTGCTACAGCAAGCCGTACATCGAGGCCATCACGTGGTGGGACTTCGCCGACAAGGGCCACTTCTGGCCCCACGGCGGCTTCCTGCGGCCGGACATGAGTCCGAAGATGTCGTACGATCGCCTCAAGGCACTCCTGGCCGCCTGGGGACACGCGCGGTGAGGAGCAGGGAGAGGGCCGAGGTGGCATTGTAGTGCGGGGGCTCTGTCCCCCGCTGGCTGCGGTGGCGTTCGTGCGAATGCTGAGCAGGGCGGCTATCAGCCGCGCCGCGGCCGCCCCACGCAAACAACGCACACGATCTCCTGATTCTGCCGCTCGCCACGGCCAGAAGTACACACATGCGAGCGCGGCGATGGCCGATGGGCTCTCCTGACCAAGAAGAGGGAGATGGAGAACTGCCTGCATGCGCACGCTATCGCCGAGGTAATGGGTGTTTCTGTGGAGGTGACAGATACCCATGGCCCGCCCCTGTCAGTGGCCCGCGGAGTGCATGAGGCGGAGAGCAAGAGCAAGCCTTGGGACGAGGTCACCCAAGAGCAACGGGCCAAGAAGGAGAGCAGAGCCAAGCACCGTCTTAGCGACGAGGTGGTCGAGCGCATAACGCCGGAACGTCTGGCGGAACGCGATCCAGACGGCGAGGTCCAAGGCTGGCTACGGACCATCGGCGAGATGCTGCAGCACTCCCCTGCTCCGCCCAACCTATAGGGCGAGCGCCCATAGTGCCCGGACAGCTAAGGGGGCATGTGTCCGCGGGCCTCGCTCCGGCATCGCCCGGTAGCCCCCGGCGCTGGCCGGACAGCGGCTCAGCCCTCTGCCTCTGCCTCATCCTCCGCCTTCTTCTTCTCCCTCCGCGAAAAGATCCCCGTCACGGTCTCTTTGATCTTCTCCACGGCCGTTGTGGCGACGTCGGCGGCGCCGGGCACGGTGAGGAGGCGCTCGCCCTCGCTGTCAACCACCAGGAAGATGGGCGTGAGCAGGACGCCGCCGCCACCGCCTCCACCCGAGCCGCCGGCGGACGGTTCACCCTCTTTCGAGGGACACGTGCCCGAGCCACCCCCCGCCCCGAAGCCCGCCCGGGCAACGACCGCCGGGATGACGATCTTCTCGCCCACCTGGATGGGCTCCCCGATGACGTTCAGCGACTCGGAGAACTTGGTGAGACTGCCAGAAATCTGTTCCAGAACTACTGCCGGATCGAACTCGTGCATATTCACTGAGCCTCCTTCGGCTCGGCATGCGTTGCGGCTTTCATGGCTCGGGCCAGCTTCCACGGCTTCGCCTGCGCCGCGACACATAGACCGGTTAACGCCGCCCGCAGTAGGCCGATGCGATAGTGCACGGTCACCCGCCGCTCACCGTCAGCCGCGCACCGCAATTCCAGCGGCCCCAGCCGGCGGCGGCCCACTACGCCGGCTATGGCTTGATCCGCGTAGCTTATCTGCGTGGGCGCCCCGACGCGCACGCGCAGCTCCTTCGACGCGCAGAGCATCTCATGCCCGGCCTGCAATCCGGTGAGCAGCAGGCGGATGAGCTGCTCGACGTTTTGCCGCCCCCATCTCATCATTCCCCACCTGCGCCGGCGGCGTGCTTCCTGCGCTACTTCCGGCTCGACATCAGGCTTCTCCTTCGGCTTCCGTTCTTCCATCCGCTTGCGCCAGGGGATGCCGAGGACGCGGATGCGGAGCTCCCGGTCGGGCTTGCCCTGGTACGTCATGTGGCCCCACCAGGACATGCGCACGGCGACGCGCCCGGCCGCGGAGTCGTAGTGCACCACCAGGTCCCCGATCCAGGGGAGAAGGTCGAGCAAGAACACCACGGCGCAAAGCAGCAGGCCGGGCAGCCAGCCGCCGAGCCAGTAGAAGCCCGCCAGAAAAGCCAGGAGCAGCACCGCCTCGAGCAGCAGCAAGATCAGTGCAGCCACCGCGAACACTCGCATAGGCATCACGACCTCGTGGCTTCTTCGCCCGTCCACCGTCGCGGTCTCCTTGACTACCGTGGCGGGCGATTCCTGCCTCTGAGAGACGGACTGCGCGCTGCTCCGACAGAGGGCTGCCCGCGAACCCGGCGAATGAGTCTCGTGGTGGGCGCCGGGTGTGGGGACGCCCGCCCTACAATCACGACCAAGGCAGGCGGGCCACGGTCGCCGACGCGCCAAGGGACTCCGCCGAAGCTACGTCCCTCTCGCGGAGGCGGAAGCCGCTAGCGACTCCGCCGAAGCGGCTACGTCGCTCTCGCGAAGGCGGATGGCGACGGCGCGAGGGCCCGCCCTACAATACGGCGCGGCTACGAAAGGAGCGACCACGATGGAGTACGTCAAACTCGGCAGCGCGGGCGTCGAAGTCTCCCGCGTGTGCATGGGATGCATGACATTCGGCCGTGAGGCCGACAAGGAGGAGAGCATTCGGATCGTCCACACGGCGCTCGATGCCGGCATTAACTTCTTCGACACGGCCAACGCCTACACTCGCGGCGCGTCGGAGAAGGTCACCGGCGAGGCGCTTAAAGGGCATCGCGACGAAGTCGTCCTCGCCACCAAGCTCAACAGCCCCATGGGCCGCGGACCGAACATGCGCGGCCTCTCCCGGTATCACATCATGCAGCAGTGCGAGGCCAGCCTGCGTCGGCTGGGCACCGACCACATCGATCTGTACCAGACCCACCACTACGACCCGACCGTGCCGCTCGAGGAGACCCTGTCGGCACTGAGCGACCTCGTGCGGCAGGGAAAGGTCCGCTACATCGGCTGCTCCAATCATGCCGCATGGGGGCTCTGTGAGGCACTGTGGACGAGCGACGTCAACAGCTTTGAGAAGTACGTGAGCATCCAGCCGCGGTACAGCCTGCTCTCACGGGAGATAGAGATTGAGCTGCTGCCGCTGTGCCGGACGAAGGGCGTCGGCGTCATCGTCTATAGCCCCATGTGCGGCGGCATCCTGACGGGCAAGTACAAGCCCGGGGACACTCCGCCCGAGGGGAGCCGGCCGGACACTAATCAGAACTTCGCCCAGTTCTTCAACGAGGAGTGTCTCACGACCGTCCAGAGGCTCGGCGACTGCGCCAAGGGGCGCGATATGACGCTGCCTGAGCTGGCGATTGCCTGGGTGCTCGCCAATCCCATTGTGACGAGCGCCATCGTCGGCGCGCGCACGGTGGAGCAGCTCAAGCAGAGCCTGCCCGGCGCGGAGAAGTCGCTCAGCACCGAGGACCTCGACGAGATCGCCGAGATCATCGGCCCGGTGTGGATTCCGCCGAGGACGCCGATGTGGCGGTATACCTAAAGGACAGCGCGCGATAGGTGGTACCACCTCGGCCTGGCGGCGATCCGCCGGCGCCGAACACGTATTACTACCTGCGCATCACGCAGGCCGAGGGCGAGATGGCATGGGCGAGCCCGGTGTGGGTGGATCCGACATAGCCGCTCAGCAGAGAGGATTCCGGGGTGGTTGGTCGAAAAGCCCGGGGCACCGTGCTGTTAGTCACTGAAAGAGCGGGTGAATACGGGGAGGCGAGATTCCGTTATGAAATCGATGCGACTACAAATCGCAGTTGCGTTGGCGGCATTCCTCCTGGCTCAGACAGCCGGACTGGCAATCACTGTAATCGTGAATGGGCAGCCACTGCCGTCGTATCCGCCCGCCGTGCAGCGCAGTGGGCGTACGCTGCTGCCGATGCGCATGGTCTTCGAGGCCCTTGGGGCGGCGGTGAAATGGGAGGCAGTCACGCAGACCGCCATCGGGATTCGAGGCGACGTAACGGTTCGGATGAGCATCAATCAGAGGACCGCCTACATCAATGACCGCCCGGTGACCTTGGACGTCCCGCCGCAGCTCCTCGGCGGTTCCACCTACATGCCGGTGCGATTCCCTGCCGAGGCCTTCGGAGCCGACGTGCTGTGGGAGGGAGCGATCCAGCGCGTCACCATCACGCTGCCGCCCCTCGTAACTCCTACACCCATAGGCCCACCTGAGCCGCCCAAGATCGAGCCGACGCCTCCTCCGGTCACTCCTGAGCCGAAGCCCGAGCCCAAACCAGAGCCGGAGCCTGAAGCGGCACCGCAGCCGGGAACGGTGACGGGCGTACTCTCGGCGGCGCGAGGCGCGCGACTGGCCGTGGAAGTGGCTGAAGAGCTGCAGGTGTACAACGTCACTGCCGATACGATTCTGCTGCGCCAGAGCCGCCAGGCCGCGGTCGCGGATCTGCGCGTGGGAGATCTTGCCGAAGTCAGGCACGACGGCGTGGGCAACGCCATCGTGGTGCGGGCCTCGTACGACACCGTGGAGGGGACCGTGCTGGCCAGAGTGCCCAATCAGATTCTCATCGATGCGCGGACGCAGCCGCTGCAGGTCCAGCCCGAGGTCGAGGTGACCACGGCCACCGGGGAGGAAGCCCGGTACGCCGACATAAAGAATCGCGACCGCGTAGCCCTTCGCCTCACACCCAATACGAACAAGGTGTACGGCATCGTCATTCAGCGCACCGAACAGCCGCCCGCCGAAAGGCCTGCCAGGCCCGCCACGGCGGAGATCGATCAGTTCTATCATGACGCGGAAAAGCCCCTGAAGGCTGGCGATCTGCTCGGGGTGACGCTCGAGGGGACGCCCGGAGGCACCGCCTGGTTCGATATCGGTGATGTGCAGACCCGCATCCCGATGACCGAGTCGCGTCGGCGCCGGGGCCGATACGATACGGAATACCGCATCACCGAGGGACTCATCGCGTTGGGCGTGCCGCTCATAGGGCATCTGGAAGCGGCGGGCAAGACGGCCGCTCCCGCTCAATCCGCCGATCCCATCACGATCGACACTGTTCCCCCACAGGTGACAGTCTTCGGCCCGGGGCAGGACGAGCGCACCACGAATCGCCAGCCGAACATCGCCATTCTCATCACGGACGAGAACGGCGTTGGGGTGGACTACGATCGGTCCACGGTCGAGTGTCTTGCCAATGAGCAGCCCCATACGCTGCAGGTGACGCGCCAGGGGCAGGTGCTCGCGGCCGTTCCCGAGCCGCTGCCAGAGGGCCTCGTTCGGATACTCGTAACCGCCTACGACAAGGCAGGCAACAAGACGGAGGAGCTCCGGCGATTCATCGTCGGCGCCGGCGAGCCCGGGGCAGAGACGCTCGCCGTCAGCCACGATGCGGCGGGAGTTCTCTCCCGGGGGGATGTGCTCACCGTGACCGCAACCGGCCCGCTGCGGGGACAGGCGTCGTTTGATCTGGGCACGTGGAGGCGCAACCTCCGCATGAACGAAGTGCCCGGCGAGCGCGGGACGTATCGAGGCACGTTCACGGTTCCCGACCTGTGGTGGGATCGAGAGGAGCCCGTGGTCGCCCAGTTGCGCACCGCGGGTGGCCGCAGACTGAGTGCTCAGGCGACGACCCCGGTGCGGTTTGGGCCGCGCCGGGAGCTCGGGCCCCGCATCATCAGCCCGGCAGCCGGGGCGGCCGTGGGCCGGGAAGTGATTGTCGAGGGCGGCACGCAGCCCCTCTCGGAAGTGACCATCACCATCACGTGGCGGGGGCGCACGCTGTTCATGGAGCAGACGGGGCAGGTGACGGAACTACAAGTCACCGCCGACGAGACCGGGGGGTTCAAGACCGATCCCATCTCGCTGCGCGTGCAGTCTCTCCTCCCCGTCAGGAATCTGCGGTACACGCTCACCTGCGTGGTGAGGAATCCGCGCGGGGAGGAGTCGGAGCCGGTCACGGTGGAGTTTACGCAGTAGCAACCCGCAAAAACCGGCTGCAGCGTCCGGCCCCCGTTCGGCGGGGGCCGTGCGGCGCTGGCGCAAGAAGTACGAGGAGCGCGGGCCGAGTGCGTGGGACTTAGCCAACCGTGACGACGGTGAGCTGACGGAGCTTCAGTGTTGGCGGGGCGCTGAAGGCACTACCTTCCGTGCTTTCATGTCGTACCTGTCGCCTCCGGACAACGTCAAGTACTTCTCGTCGTCGGGTGTGTCCGGTTGCCACGAGGAATGATCGTAGACCAGCACGGCGCTTTCCCCGACTACCTCGAACTCATCGCCCCGCACGATGATAGCCGCGTTTTCGTCCAGGCCGATGCCAAGCACATGCGGGTAAGCCGTTACAAGCTCGATCAGGTCGAGCTGACGATTCCGCGTGAGCACGTGTTGGTCGATTGCGCAGTTCTTGACGAAACCGAAGCCGACCTTATGATCGCCAATGATCTTGCGATTACCCGCGGTGTCACCCCGCGCCAGGAAAGACCCCTGTATCGTTGCCCCGGCGGAAGTTCCTCCGATCACTCCTCCGCGCTCGAGCACCCGGTGGAACTCCCTCTCGGCCAACGTGCCGAGATACGCATCCGCGAATCGCCACTGCCGACCGCCGCCGAACCAGACGCCGTCGGCCTCTCGGATCGGTAGCACGAATTCCTCGGTATCGGGCTCGTTTCGATGGTGCGTGTGTAGAACGACGACGTTGGTCAGCCCCAGGGCGTTCCGTGCGAGTTTCACCCCTCTCACCTTCTCATAGTCGAATTCTCTCTTGCTGGACGCCGCCGTTGGCACGATGACGATTCTGGCATCCCGCCCGCCTGCCAGCCTGACGAAGCGCTTGAAGACGGGCTCCATGCCGCGGCCGCCGCCGTAGATGACGAGGGCGCCTTTCTTTGGGCCGATGGTGGCGTCGTCGGCACGGGTGACGCGATGGACCAGTAACGTCATCGCGATGGAGACGGCGGAGATGGCGATGGGGAAGAAAGATGTCGTCATGGGGGAAGGAAGCACACTCCGTGCATCTGCGCGATCGCGGATCGATGGCCGCCTTCCGTCCTGGCCATTGGATCACCTGCAGCAGGAAGGGCGCGCGCCGACGGGAAGTGTGCAGACCGACAGATGCCAGGTCGTCTGAGGCGAGAGCACAGGACTCTCAAGGAGCACGCCATGAGCAATACTCGACAAAAGAGGCTCGTAGGCCCGGTCATCTCCCTGCGAACGTTCCGGACGGAGGATGGGAAGCTCGATCTGGAGAAGCAGCGCCGCCATTTGCGATGGCTGATCGAGGAGGGCATCAACGAGGGGAACGGAGTGATCATGGCCGCCGGCGGAGGCGGAGAGGGGTACTTCATGGATGATGACGAGTGGCGGGCGGTCGTGGAGTTGGCGGCCGAGGAGTGCAAAGGCCGCGTGCCGTCCATCGCGGGAGTCTTCGAGCTGTCCGCGCGAGAGGCCACGCGCAAGGCCGCCTTGGCCGCCGAGGCTGGCATAGACTTCGTCCAGCTTGCGCCTCCGCACTACTTGCTGCCTACCGACGACGAGGTGTTCCATCACTTCAAGGCGGTCAACGAGGCGGCCGACATAGGCATTCTGTGCTACAACACCCCGTGGGCCATGCCCACCCCGGGCTACGAGTTCACCCCGCCCCTGTTGGAGCGAATGCTCACATTGGAGAACGTGGAGGGGGTGAAGTGGTCCTCGCACGACATGCACAACTACGTCACCTGTCTGCGGCTGTTTGCCCAGGAGCTCAACTTCATCAACAATCAGCCGCCCTTCGTCCTGTCGATCCCCATCAAGCTGGGCATGACCGGCTTCATCGACGGCCGCGGCAACTTCGCCCCGCGTCTGGTGCTGCATATCTGGGACCTCTGGAAGAGCAAGAAGTATGACGAGTACGACGAGTTGACGCTGCGCATGTCAATCGATCCGCGGCTGCGCATCCGCATGCCCGAGGAGCTGCAATGGGGCGGGATGGGCGAGGGCCCGTTGGCGCGCCTGGAGATGGAGGCGGCCGGCCTGAGCATGGGCCCATCGTTCCCGGCGCAGCAGCCGCTGAGCGAGGAGTTCGTGAGGAACTTCCGCGAAGGGTACGAGAAGAGCGGCGTGGCCGAGTGGGCGGATTGGGAAGAATAGTGTCTGCTGCGACGCCGCCGTGCGACGCGCGAAAGGAGTCCCTGAGATGATGGAGCTTCACAGCGGAATCTGGGCGGTCGTGTTGCTGTCATTGGTGGCCTCGACTACTTTGGCTGCGGAGGCCATCGACATGGGGTCGCGGCTGGAGTTGTTTGTGGACGACTACTTGATCGACAAGCTCGAGGGCGACGCGAGGCTCCATCTCCACAAGCCGACGCCGCAGGAGGTCGTGCTGGTTACCGACAAGCCGTGGGAGGGCAACACCTGCGCGTACTACACGATCTTCCAGGACGGCGACCTGTACCGGATGTACTACCGCGGGTCCCACTTCGACGAGGAGACGCGGAAGCCGGCCCACCCGGAGGTAGCGTGCTACGCGGAGAGCCGGGACGGCATCCACTGGACCAAGCCGGAGCTGGGGCTGTTTGAGTTCGAGCGGTCGAAGAAGAACAACATCGTCTGGGACGGCGTCGGGACGCACGACTTCACGCCCTTCAAGGACGCGAATCCCAAGTGCCCGCCCGAGGCGAGATACAAGGCCTTCGGGAGAGGCAAGCCGAGGGCCAAGCGGGGACTGTATGCGTTCCAGTCGGCCGACGGGATCCACTGGTCCCTCGTGAGCGAGGAGCCCGTCATCACGGAGGGAGCCTTCGACTCTCAGAATCTGGCCTTCTGGGACCCACATGCGAAGCTGTACCGCGAGTACCACCGGATGTTCCGGGATGGCGTACGGGACATCATGACGGCGACCTCCGAGGACTTCGTCCACTGGACGGATCCGGTCTTTCTCCAATACCCCGGCGCGCCGAAGGAGCATCTCTACACGAACGCGATTCGGCCCTACGAGAGGGCGCCGCATATCCTGATCGGGTTCCCCACGCGTTACCTGCCAGACCAAGGCAGTCGAGTCGAGCCCACGTTCATGACGAGCCGGGACGGGCGCACGTTCCATCGATGGACCGAGGCGCTGATTCCGGAGAGCGCTCCCGAGGACCGGGACGGCAACCGGAGCAATTACATGACGTGGGGGCTGGTGCAGCTCCCGGGGGCGGAAGACGAGTACTCAGTGTACGCGACCGAGGCGTACTACACGGGGCCGGACAGCCGCGTGCGCCGGTTCACGTACCGCGTGGACGGTTTCGTGTCGGTGCGGGCGGCAGACGCTGGCGGGACGCTGCTCACGAAGCCGCTCGACTTCGCCGGGAAGGAGCTCATCATCAACTTCGCCACGCGGGAGCGGGGCGAGCTGCGGGTGGAGATACAGGACTACGCTGGGAATCCCATCGAGGGGCTCGCGCTCGATGATTGCCAGCCAGTGCAGGGCGATGCAATCGAGCGCGCGGTCGCGTGGGAGAAGGGAACCAACGTAGGACGCTTGGCCGGGACGCCCGTGCGGCTGCGCGTCGTGATGCGGGATGCGGATCTGTATTCGCTGCGGTTCCGGTAGAGACGCCGCGCGCCTATGGGAACTGGTTTCCAGTTCCCTATCGTGAGCCTTCGGGCGGCGGGTCGCACGGCTCACTGCAAGCTGAAGTACACGATCGCCGCGGCGTGGCCGAGCAGCGACAATGCTCCGAGCACGATTGCCGTCCAGGCATGGTGACTGCCGTAGACCTGGGGATGTGCCCTGGCGCGCTTGAGGCCCACAATGCCGAGCGGAATGGCGACGACGGCCAGCGGGAGCCCGAGGCAGGGCACGAAGCTGAACACCCCCACGTAGTAGGCCGACAGGGCGGCGGCATTGCGGTATGGCACCTGCTTCGCCCACCATTCGCCCTGGGGCGTGGTTGCGGTCGGCGCCGGCGGCGGGCTCGGCGCGGGCGGCCCGGCGCCGGCAAGACCGGGAGGCGGCGCCGGGATATCGGCCCCGAGTGGGCCCAATGTGTCCCGCAGGGACGCCCAGGCCCCGGTGCCGATGCACGCCTGGCAATCGTCGGGCTGGATCCGCCCGTCGGCGATATACTGGCGCACGGACTCAAGCGTGTATGGACCGTACTGCTCACCGCCGGAGCTCCGGACCAGGAGGCCCACCAGCGCGCTGCACTTGGGACACTGCAGCATGTTGTCTGCCACGGTCGCGCTGCAGTTCGGGCACTGCATGGAGACTGCCCCCTCGTGTGGCCGATTGGCCCAAGCATCTGCCCGTGAAGACCTGGACACCAAAGGGATTGCGAAGCCAGTTGCAGTCTAGTTCGATGCCGCTGAATGCTGTCCTGCCCGTGTGGTGAGGCCGGCGCGCCGAGTCGGTGGCCTCTCGGTGGGCAGGATGCGTGGCGTCTTGGGCCGAACACAATGCGCGAAGTAGTGTCGGTGCCCGCCGGGCCAGCCGAGGAGGGAATCGCCAGTGAAAACGTCACGGCAGAGCCGTCGCCAGTTCGTTGGCGCCGCCGCCGGCGCGTTGGTGGCCGGCATGTCGGTGCCACTCACAGCGTCGAGGGCGTCCGGCGCCGAGGACCCCAAGGCGAAGTCCAAGAACGATCGGATCGGCCTCGGCGCCATAGGGATGCGGTACCAGGGCTCGGTCATCACGCATAAGGCCATCCCCTACGGTGACCTCGTGGCCATCTGCGACGTGGACCGGCACGTGCGAGAGCAGGCGCGGGCGAGCTTCGGGAGCACCCCGAAGATCTTCGAGCATTACCACGACCTGCTCGCCCGAAAGGACGTCGATGTGGTGCTGATCGGCACGCCGGATCACTGGCACACGGCGATGACCATCGATGCATGCCGGGCGGGCAAGGATGTGTACTGCGAGAAGCCGCTCACGCTCACCATCGACGAGGGCAAACTGCTGTGCAAGGTGGTGGAGGAGACGGGCGCGGTGGTCCAGGCGGGCACATGGCAGCGCAGCGACTGGAAGTTCCGGCTCGCCGCGGAGATGGTCCGCGCGGGGCGCATCGGGAGGCTGCGCAAGGTCACCATCGTGCTGGACAAGAACCCGACGGGCGGCCCGTTTCGGGCGACCGACCCGCCGTCGCACCTGAACTGGGACCTCTGGCTGGGGCAGGCGCCCATGGTGCCCTACATCCCGGAGCGCTGCCACTACACCTTCCGCTGGTGGCACGAGTACGCCGGCGGGAAGATGACTGACTGGGGCGCGCACCATCTGGACATCGGGCAGTGGGGCATGGGGATGCAGTTCTGGGGACCGGTCGAGGTGGAGGGGAAGGCCAAGTTCCCATCCACACCGGACGGCTACAACGTGGCGATGGACTTCGAGGCGACGCTCACCTACGCCGATGGGACCGTCATGAGAGTGCTCGATACCGGCGTGAACGGCATCACCTTCGAGGGTGACGACGGGACGATCTTCGTCAACCGCTCCAAGATCACCGGCGAGCCCGTCGATGCGCTCAAGGACGATCCGCTCGACAAGTCCGACTACAAGCTGTACGCGCACGATCTGCCCGAGAGGGAGCTGCGCACCGGGAAGCTGGCGTCCCTCATCAACCACATGGCGAACTTCTTCGACTGCGTCCGGACGCGCAACACGCCCATCGCCGACGTGGTGAGCCAACACCGCAGTGCCAGCATTTGCCACCTGGCGAACATCTCATGTCAGCTCGACAGGAAGCTGAAGTGGGACCCGGAAGCGGAGCGATTCGTGGGCGATGCGGAGGCCGACGCGCTGCTGAGTCGAGAGCAGCGCGAGGGATACGAGAGGAAGGCGTGAGGCGGGGCACCCGCTCGGCGATGCATCGTTTCCGTCTGTCCGCACTCCAGCCCGGCGGCATGAGACTATGTGTCTCTTGACGTGCGGCGATATGGATGATATCTTGACGGCACGCGCCGAATCAGGCGAAGTTGCGGTTTACGAGCGGTCCACCTGCGGGAAGGTAGCAGGAGTCCGGTAGGGCCCGCGCCCGCCGCCTCGTGCTCGAGGCATGGCACAGGCAGACCTAGCTGCAGCACGCGTGGGGTGTGCTCCCATGGATCATCTTAGCCGGCTTCCCAGACGGTTCCGCATCGCCATCAGGCCCGACAAGGATGGCTACCTCGGACGGGAGTGCCCGAACGAGGAGTGCAGCATCAGGTACTTCAAGATCACCCCGGGTACTGGCGTCCAAGAGCCAGCGCCGTGTCACTGTCCCTATTGCGGCTATGTTGGCGAGCACAACGAGTTCTTCACACGCGACCAGGTAAAGCACGCCCACTCAGTTGCTCTGCACAAGGTCACGGATGCCTTCATGAAGGACCTGAAGGCTCTCGTACCCCGCAACCAGCCCCACAGCACAGGGGGATTCGGGATACGAATCTCGCTCGAGGTCAAGGGGCGGCCACATCCTGTCTTTCATTACCGGGAAAAGGACCTGGAGACGGAGGTTGTATGTGACCAGTGCGGACTGCGTTATGCCATATACGGCGTCTTCGCCTTCTGCCCCGACTGCGGGACGCACAACTCCCTCCAGATGCTGAACAAGAACCTCGACTTGGCCGGGAAGAAGCTGGCACTCGCTCCGTGCACGGAGCCGGATCTCGCAGAGACCATCATCACCGACGCACTACACAACACGGTTGCCGCGTTCGACGCTTTTGGGCGCGAGACGTGCCGAGTACACGCCAGAGCAGCCACCGCCCCTGACAGAGCTGAGCGCTTGTCGTTCCAGAACCTGAGTGCCGCACAGTCGAGGCTTCAGGAGCTGTTCGGAATACACTTGGCCGCTGCCGTCACCGAGGACGAGTGGGAGACCGCCTGCAGGTCGTTCCAGAAGAGACACCTGTTTACTCATAAGGCGGGCGTGGTGGATCAGGACTACATCGCGAAGACGAACGATACGACTGCTGTAGTCGGACGCAAGATACCGATCACGGCGCACGAGGTCCTAACGACCATCGGTATTCTACGACGCACGGCCCGTGGCCTCAGTGACCACCTCGACCGAGCTTCGACAACGCACGAGAGCGAACCGCCATGAGCCACTCGAGGCAGCGCCCGTCCAATAGCCAGAGCTTGGCTGACGGCGTGGAAGCCTCGCGGCATAGCCCGTAGCTGTGGCCAACCGCACAGGGCAGGGAGGGCCGTCATGAAACCCGTTGCGCTTCCGATAGTCATGCTGCTCGTTGCGGCGGTGTTGGTCGCCATACTCGTGGCCCGCGGAGCACTGGAGATCTACATGGCAGCGATAGTTCTCACGAACCTTCTACTGGTAGGCATCACGTGGGTGTACGTCTCGCTGACCGGCGGCCTTCTGACGGAGAGCCAGGAGACAGGGGTCAGTGTGAAAGACCTGGCAGCAAAGACAGCGGATCTCGCCGAGGCGGCCGGACAACAGGCCGACGTCGCACATCGGGCCCTGTCGCACCTTCAGCGCCCCGTCCTCGTCCTGCGCGTGCTTCAAGATGCCGCACCGGACGACAAGGAGATACTGCTGCAGGTCCAGAACGTCGGCGAGGCCGCCGCCATCTGGCCCAAGGTCAGGGCGCCCGGCTGCACCGGCACCGACAATCTGCTGGGCGACAGACCACCTCACATCTTCCCCCCTCAGCAGTTTGAGGGAGACGTGCCTCCGGATCAACACGTGGCCGTGCCGAAGCCGACGTCCGACAGCGCCAATATACGACTGGAATGCGACGACCCCCGTACCGGCGAGGTGATTGAACGGGTGTGGCTTCTCTACCCACTGGACGAGGACCGCGTGGAATGGTGCGCGCGCCCCGTCAGGGAGGGCGAGGACTCACGTCCATGATACGCCCACGACCCGAGACTCCGGACACTGACATCCGCTTCGGCGCTACAAATGGGACGAAGGGCGCCCAGAGCTTCTCGGGGCAGTCCCTTCGTGTCCTTTAGGAGGAAGCCAACCGGCAATCCAGCGGATGCCGCGCCCGCTGGCGATGACGGGAGCCCTGCGGGAAGGGTACTGGCACTCACGTTTCGGCCTCATGAGCCGCATTACCAGGGCGTGTCGATGCTGGAATACATGGCGGAGTAATCGGCCCTGACGTCAAGCAGGGGGGATCCCATGGCTGCTGAGCTGCGGAACGTCGCCTTCAAGGTCACCTGGGTGTACGGCGAGGACGGCCCATGGAGCTCGCCGTGCACCCCCGAGGGTCGACAGATCAACATTGTCCAGGAGGGCAAGGTCTGGTGCCGACATCCCGATTGCCGCTGCAGTGGGCTCCGGGACAGCGAGGAGCGACTGCCCAAGGATGCGACTCCGTGCATCGACTGCCGGGCTCCGCTCGACTTCAGAACCGACTCGGGCACCTACCACAGCGGGCCCTACACCGGCGAGCCGAAGCCAATGAAGCAGACGGCCGTCGGCAAGTGGGCGTTCCTGACCAGCCGTGACTATAGGATGGCCGAAGAGGACCGCATCCTCCTCGCCTGCTTCCGCATAGACCACTTCGGCGAGTACCCCGGCTACAACCCGTACACGGTCTGGGCCGACGCGGACAGCCCGTACAGCCTCCGTGTGCCGCTGGACAAGCTGGATCAAGCCCCGCGGTTCTGGAACCACCGCCGTGAGGGCGAGGCCGCCGTCTGGGGATCAGGCCTCTTCCGCTACATCACGGATGCCGAAGCGGAGACGATGCGAGACGCCATCGCTGCTGTCTGCAACGACATCGATACCGTCGTCTGGCAGGATGTGGAGAGCCAGCGGCTCGAGGATGAGTACGTCGAGGGCCAGCGGACCACCCGACTCGTGAGCTACTACGAGCGCAACCCAAGCCTCCGCTCGAAGGCCATCGACATCCACGGCTTCCGCTGCCAGGTTTGTGACCTCGCCTTCGAGGAGCGCTACGGCGAGCTGGGCGAGGGCTTCATCGAGGTGCACCATCTCAAGCCTCTTGCCGACTACGAGGGCGAGGTCACCGTCGACCCCAGAGACGACATGGCCGTTGTCTGCTCCAACTGCCACCGCATGCTCCACCGTGGCCCGAAAGGTCCGCTGACGGTCGAGGAGTTGCGGAGACTCCTGCTGCAGACAGAGTAGCATCGCTGACAGTCATCGGGCGTGCCCAGGGTTGGCTCGGGGAGCCTTGGAGGCAGCGATCGGCGTTAGCTCACGGAGGATAGGTTGGAAATGGCTGATTCGAACTACGACATCATAGCGAACACGTTCACCGTCGTTAACATAGCGCAACCCCTAACAATGCATGTTTCGGTCGGCGCTCCTCTCGAGGAAGTGCAGGAGGAATTCCTGATGGCGCACCCGGACGAGAAGTGGTGTTGCCTAGTCCGGGACGAAGCTCGCGTTGTCGCCTTTCTGACGTTCGATGACGAGGTGTTCTCTGACGTTGCTCTCTCCGAGCCCGTGGGGGCGCACGCCAACCCTATCACGCCCGATCACATAGTCCCTGCCGCCCTGCCACTCTTTGAGTTGGTGCCGCTCTTCGAGAAGCACTTCTTCTTCTTTGTGCTGTCCCGTAACGAGATCACGCACGTCGTGTCGTTCGTGCACCTGGACGCACTGCCAATGAAGCTCTCCCTGTTCTCTCTGTTTCTGGAGATGGAGTCGGAGATGCTTGCTGTCCTGCGACAGCAACGCTGTGGCATTGAGGAGTGTTTACGACGACTGTCAAACGGAAGGCGAGAGAAGGCACAGAAGCTCTGCCGGATGAAGTACGAGAGAGTGACGCCAGAGCGCGAACTGCTCTGCACGACATTCATCGACAAGAAAGAGATGCTGAGAGGCGACGATGCATTGTATGGGGAGCTGCCGTTTGACAGCAGATCGGATGGTGATAGGTTCTTCAAGACCGTGGAGCGTGTGAGAAACCAGATAGCACATAGCGATTCGGTACTGTCGGTCCTGCGGAAGCCAGGCGAACTGAACTCGTTCGTCGCACGCATTCGCGCAGTGACTGAGTCCCTCTCGGGACTCAGAGACACCGAGGCGAGCAGTTGACCGGCCGCCAGATCGGAGCAACACCACATG
Organism: Armatimonadota bacterium; assembly: GCA_030601885.1. Lineage (GTDB taxonomy): Bacteria > Armatimonadota > Zipacnadia > JAUWAU01 > JAUWAU01 > JAUWAU01. The sequence goes on along the minus strand of JAUWAU010000006.1, from coordinate 196,888 downwards.
AGTGAGCAGGAGCCGACGGTATGGGGTATCCACGCGGGCAAGACCGGTGAGGCGGATGCGCTCTTCCGACAGCACAACGTCATCGCTCTCGGCTGGCACAAGGTGGGCGACCTCAGCGACCTACCCGACGACCGCGAGCCGTTCAGGCAGCGCCTCCGAGATGCCTACCCAGACATGAAGAAGGGTGCGATTCCCGTCGTCGCCGGGGAGCTTTATCGTTTCATCCACGAGGCCAAGGTCGGTGATGTCGTGCTTTACCCCTGCAAGTCCGACAGGCAGATCCATATCGGGCGCGTGACGGGGGAATACCAGTACCAGGCGGAGGGGTATCCGCATCGGCGAGCCGTGGAATGGGTGCGAGCGGTGCCGCGTTCGGACTTCAGTCAAGGAGCTCTGTACGAGATCGGCTCGGCGCTGAGCTTCTTCCAGGTCAGGAACTTCGCTGACGAGTTCCTCGCGGCCATGGAGGGACGGCCGCCGCGACTCTCGGACACCGAGGACGAGACGATCGAGTACGTGGCGTCGGCCATCGAGGAGAACACCAGGGACTTCGTCCTGAAGCAGCTCGGGCGCGAGCTGAAGGGACATCCGTTCGCCGAGTTGGTGGCTCACTTGCTCGAGTTGATGGGCTACCGCACCCGCGTCTCGCCGCCGGGGCCGGACAAGGGCGTGGACATTCTCGCCCATCGGGACGAGCTTGGCTTCGAGCCGCCGCTAATCAAGGTGCAAGTGAAGAGCACCGAGGGAACCGTCGGTGACCCGGAGACGTCCGCCCTGTTCGGCAAGGTCGGGACGGACGAGTTCGGCCTGCTCGTGACACTCGGAAGCTTCTCAAACCAGGCCCGCAACTTCGCCGACAGCAAGAACAACTTGCGGCTGATCGACGGCGATGAGCTTGTGGAGCTCCTCCTGAACCACTACGGGCAACTGGACTCGCGCTACAAGGGCCTGATCCCGCTGAAGCGAGTCTATGTGCCCGAGAGCATCGAGGAGACGGAGGAGTAGCACGAGAGCCCCTGACGCCGATAGCATACGAATCGCGGAAGTGAGCAACAGCCAGCTCACGTCGTCATGAAATTCCGGGGACACGATACTTAATTCCTGCCCCGGAATCCAAGGAGATATTCGCGGCGTTTGTTCGACACATTGCCGCCAGGCCTTGCCGAATTGGGGACTGGGAAACTGGCGGACAGTGGGGCTGTTGAAAAACCCAGGCGACACGCCCGTTCGCGTAGCGCGGGCTTTCCAGCCCGCGATGTCGGCCTGGAAAGGCCGACCTACGTGGTGGGCGGGCGGTGGCCAGACGACCAGCCGCCGGGGCCGGGGTTTTTCAACAGGCCCACTGTCCCTAGTTTTACGAATCGCTGCCTCTCGCGGCTCATTCGGGAAGCGGCTGGCCCTTCGTCTCCGGCAGAAAGCACAGGATCAACAGCCCCGGCACGAACCCCAGTCCGAGAAGCGACACCGCCAGCCGCAGGTCCATCTGCGCCTTCAGCCACCCGGAGAACACCAGCATCGGCGCGGCTACGATCCGTCCTCCGTTGAAGCAGAAGCCCGTGCCTGTGGCCCGAAGGTGCGTGGGGAACAGCTCGGGGAAATACACGGCAAAACCAGCGTGCATGCTCAGGGTGAAGAAGCCGAAGAATGGCAGCATAATCAAGAGCTGCCAGTAACTCGTCGGCAGGTAACAGGTGAGCGGGATGATGACCAGAGAGCACGCCTGGACCAGCGCGAAGGCGCGACGCCGTCCCAATCGCACCGCCAGCGGCCCGAAGGCCAGCAGCCCCAGCCCGGCTCCGGTTGTCTGCACGATGCCGTAGGCGAACTTCGCCCACTTTGCGGCCACCTTTTCCGACGCGCCTCCCTGCTTCAGCACCTCTGCCGCCAGGTCCTGTCCGGCCACCGTCACCCCCCAGAAAGTTGCCAGGCCCACTGCCGCCAGCAACATGCCCATCATTGCCCGCCCCCGCCAGCGCGGATTGAGCAGCAGCTCGCGGAAGCTGCCAAGCTGCACCTGGCCCGCTTCTGATGCCTTCGCCTCTGCTTTCAGCCACCTCTCCGGCTCTTTCACCCGCGTCCGTACCCAGAGCACCAGCAGCGCCGGCAACACGCCCAGCAGGTAGGCGTAACGCCACTGCGCGCCCACCGCCAGCCCCGCCAGAGCCGCCAGCCACGTCCCGAAGACGCTCGACGCGTGGAAGATCCCCGACGCATGCGCCCGAGCCTTTGCGGGGAAGACCTCGGCCACCAGCGCCGCCGCCACCGCCCACTCGCCGCCCACGCCCATGGCCACCAGGAAGCGCAGAGCCGCCACTTGCCAAAGCGACTGCGCAAAGAACGTCAGGCCGGAGAACACCGAGTACATCAGAATCGTCACGACCATCACCGGCCGCCGGCCCAACCGATCCGCCAGCGACCCGAACAGCAGCCCGCCGACTGTGCCGCCAACCAGGAAGATGGCAAGACAGATGTCGCCATACTGTCGGATTTCTGGCGCATCGCTGGCAACCCTGAGCACCTCCGGCAGAAGCTCGCCGCGGGTGATGTTGAATAGCTGCCCCTCGAAGACATCGAACACCCAGCCGGCCGATGCGATGATCAGCACCAACCACTGGTAGCGCGTGACCTGGTCATACCATCGGGTGGCCATTATTGGACTGCGACCTCCATTGTGCCATTTGCTGCCATCACCGCGCCGTCATGGGCCGTGAGCGGCGGCGAAGGCATGGACGCGCACCTTCCTGCCGTCCGTCTCCACCGTGATGGCGCCGTCCATGTCGGTACGGAGCACCTTTGCGCCAACGGCTTCCAGGCGCTCGATGACCTCCTCAGACGGATGGCCGAGGTGAGCGCTGCCGCCGGTGGAAATCAATGCCCACCTGGGGGAGACTGCCCTCAGGAACTCCGGCGTGCATGATGTCGCCGCGCCGTGGTGTGGCACTTTGAGCACCGTCGCACGCAGATTGCTCCCACCGCGCAGCAGGCGCGCCTCCCCTTCGGCCTGCAGATCCCCCGTGAGGAGAAAGCTCACCTCGCCATAAACGAGCTTGATGACCACTGAGTTGTTGTTGAGATCGTCATCCGTCCCCCTCAGCAGCGGCCGGGCCGGTGCCAGGACGGCGGCCACGGCTCCACTGCCAAGGTCGATGCGCTCTCCCCGCCGGACGGCGCGCCTCTGCACCCTGGCCGCACGCACGGCAGCCACGTACCTTTCATAGACAGCGGAGTCGCCGGGAAGTCCACACTCCAGGACGCGACCGACGCGCATCTCCCGGAGTACCGACGGCAGGCCGCTGATGTGGTCGTCGTGCGGATGCGTGACGACCACGTAATCGAGCCGCGAAATGCCCTGCATGAGCAAGTACGGCAGTACAACGCGCTTCGCCACGTCCGAGTCCCTGCCATATCCAAGCCGTTCGCCCGCATCCACGAGCATCGCTTTGCCCGACGGCGAACGGATCACAATGCAGTCGCCGTCGCCCACATCTAGCAGCGTCACCGACAGGCGCGGCCCGGGCAGCGTCGCCGCGTAGTACGCCAGGAGCACCGCCGCGACGACGAGTACGACGAGCAGGACGTTAGGCCAAGTCACGCGCTCGCGCCACTCTGAGCGGGCGATGGCCACGACGAGCAGCAGCACGGCATACCACAATATGACCACGAGCAGAGGCATATATGTGGCGGTCTCGTACCCGAATGGCAGGGCAGCGCCGACCTTCACGGCGCCGAGGATGGCATCGATGAGGTGCCGGTTCATCCAGTTCATCGCGACGGCAATGGGGGGCAGCACCAGGGCCGCGCCCGTGGTGATGAAGCCAGTGACGACGAGGACACCGGAGAGCGGCACTACGACGATGTTTGATACGGCCGACAGCGTCGGGAAGCTGCGAAAATGGTGCGCCAGAATGGGGACCACCATCGCCCACGCGCCGAAGCTGCCGTAGATGACGTATCTCCCGTAGTGCAGCCACCGCGGCTCCGCACGGAGCAGCCCGCCCGTTGTCGCATCGAGGGCCTGGCGGCGGCGCGGGGCAAAGTGAATGACGCCAAAGGCCGCCGCGAAGGAGAGCTGTGCACCGACGTCGGCCGCCGCTTCCGGGTCAAGGAGCATGATGATGAGCCCGGCAACGGCGAGGGCCGTGTATGCGTCATAATCGCGCCGCGAGGCGCCGGCGAAGAGCAACAGCATACACATGGCGACGGCGCGACGGACGGATGGCCCGTAGCCGACCATGAGCGCGAAGAGTGCGAGAACGGGCAGAACAAGGACAGCGTGCCACCAATGGAGCGCACCGCGACGGGCGCGAAGGAGGCACAGGAGCGAGATCGCGAGCAGGCTGATCTGCGCGCCGGAGACGACGAGGACGTGGATGGTGCCGCTCTGGCGGAACTTCTCGACGATCTCCTGGGGCAGCGGCGCCGCGGTCACGCCGTAGACCATGCTGGCAACGAGGCTGGCATACAGAGACTTGTTCGTCCCCGGCATCGTCCGGTGGAGCGCGAGTCGCGCCGTGTCGCGCATTTGCATCACAATGCTGGCGAGCGTGCGTCGGCGCGGGCGCTCCCACCGCCGCACGCCTTGCGGGCCGACGAGGGCCTGCGTGCGAATGCCCTGTCTGGCGAGATAGCGGGCGTAGCTGAACTCGCCCGGGTTCGTCGCCCCGCCGATCTGTCGCAGCGCGCCGACCATCTCCACCTTACTGCCGTGCTCAATGCCCTGGGGCTCGGCGGTGCAGGACACGCGCACCTTGCCGGAAGCCGGCTCCCAGGTGCCGCGCCGCTTCACGCCGGCGACGCGCAGTACGAAGCTGCAGCGTCCCCGTACCACCGGGGCGCTGATGACAGTCCCACGCAGCTCGGCGCGCGTTGGCAGGGGCAAGCGGGAGACGTCGTCCGGTGGAACGATCGAGTTCGCCGATCGCCAGGCGACTCCAGCGACGAGTGACAGCAGCAGTAGCACAGCGCCAACGGATCGCCGCACTGTCACCAACGCGGCGCAGGTGCAGACAAGCAGGCCGGTGGCGGCGAGGAGTGCCTGGAACGAGAGCTGTAGGCGGGGCGCGCAGGCGATGCCGAGGATGAAGGCAGTCGCACACGCGGCCAGAGGACGCTCACGCAGCGGGGCGAGCCATCGCAGCCACGTAGGTGCGCGGTCCGTCGCCGCGTTGCCGGTCGAGTGCTGGGCGTTGGTGGACGTATGTGCCATGGCCGGGCGGAGATGGGACGGGCGACGGCAGACCGTCGCCTCCAGCTTAGAGGGTGATGTGTGGCTTGATGCCCTCGAACTTCTTCTCAGCGATGCCGGGCACGCGCTTGAGCTGCTCGAGGCGGGTAAAGTTGCCGTGGCGTTCCCGGTGCTTGACGATCTCGCCCGCGAGGGTGGGGCCGATGCCAGGGAGCTGCTCTAGCTCTCGCACTGTGCCCCGGTTGATGTTGACTTTTCTCGGAGTCGCCGGACTGGGAGGCGCGTGCGCGGCGCCCGGCCTCACGCGCCGAGGCACGCCGACCTTGTCGCCGTCGGCGAGAAACGCGGCCAGGTTCAGGGCGCTCAGATCGGCGTTCGGCCCGGCCCCGCCGGCAGCCCAGATGGCGTCCTGGACCCGAGCATCAGCGGCCACGTAGTACGTGCCCGGCCGCATCACTTCCCCGGACACATGCACCAGTATCGTCTCCCGCTCTTGCGGGTCGGGAGGCCGTATGAAGAACTCGTCCTCGGCAGGCGTCGGAGCTCTGCGGAGCCGGTGTGCGCCGATATAGGCGGCCGACGCCGCAATGACTCCCATGGCGACAATGGCGACAATCTGCTGACCCCGTGTCCAGGTAAACATGACCGTGCCCGAGACCAAAAAGGGTAGTGGTCAGTGATCAGTCATGAGCCGGTGCGGGACGTCCCTGCTGATGCCCTTGCTGCTCCTACCTGACTACCCACGTGCCCGCATCTGGCCACTGTTCACTATCCACTACCCACACTCTGTTGCCGGCACTTCTACGTATGGAGCTCCTGCCGTGGCTGTTCGCTCCTCGGCATGTACATACCTCCCACGCAGGCTGCTGGCACGGTCTCCGGACGCCGCTGCAGAACGAACAAGGTAGTTTCGAGCCGGCGAGTGGTAAGAACGCTGCGGGTGACGCCGCATGTGTATCGGGAGCAGAGGATCAGGCGCTAGCTACACGTGGCTTTACCGTAGTGCGAAGCAGGAGTGCAGTAGGCATGACCAGAAGGCGCGGTTTTACCGTAGTGGAACTCGTGCTCGTCATGGCGATAATTGTTATCCTCGCGACGATTGCCATCCCCATCGGACTGAGTGCGCACCGCGAGGCCAAGGAAACGAAGCTGCGCGCCGAACTCAGGCAGTTGCGCAATGCCATCAACCGCTTCGTCGCTGATTGCGGAGGTTACCCCGAAGAGCTCCCAGACCTGATGGTGGATGCGCCACCGCAAAGCTGCCGCAGTGTTGAGAACGGATCGCGGATGCGGATTGACCCGGCGGACTTCCGCGGGCCATATCTCGTCACGCCCGATGACGCGTTCCCCAGGGATCCCATAACCGGGGAGCGGCTGTGGTGGTACAAGCGGCGGACAGGGCAGGTGAGGAGCCACTCCCCTGACAAGGCATTGGATGGGACGCGATACAGGGACTGGTGACACAACCGTCTCCACGAGCGTCGGCTGAAGCTGCGTGGGCCCTCACGTATTCGGTACCAGGCGCACATCAGCGATCGTCCCGCTTCCGACCTGCCCGCCAGGCCACAAGGCCCGCCAACCCGCCGCCGAAGAGCACAACCAAGACGATAATGATCAGCAATAGCTCGGGGAAGCCGATTGTGAGGAGGAAGCCCATCATAGCTGCGCTGGTTTCGACGTGTGCTACTCGTCTGGCGTGAGGCGTCGCAGCTCGCCGGCGCCCTCGACTTGCTTCTCGAAGAGCCGCACCAACCCCTCGAATTGGCCGAACCTCTCGTCCGTGAGCCGCAGGAGCATCAGGTCCTTGTCCGCCTTCACGACCTGCTTGGCGGTGTCGAGGGTCTTGGTACTGGCGTGGAAATCCATGACCTTGCCGCTCCACTCCCCGGGGCCACGCTTCAACGGATGGTCATTCACCTCGAGAGTGCAGCTCACGTATCCCATGAACTCCTCGCCCCCAGCGTCCCAAACCTCGGCCTGTTCGTCCGACAGACGCATCAGCCGTCCCCCCTCATCGCAGTGTGCTCAGGGCCAGCAGAACGAAGAATATGAACGCCATCACCACACAGCCGCACGCCGCCCCCCACTTCGTCTGGCCGACCGTTTCGCCCCGCATCAAATCCGGTCGTGGCTGCCACTCCACTGATAGACGCGTGCGCCCCACGCTCTCACCCATCACCGGGGCCGTTCTCGCCTTCGGCAATGGGGTCCCGCACAGGGCACAATGGCGGTATTCGGGCGGGTTGGCGCCTCGGCAGCGCGGGCAGATAAGCTTGAGCGGACGCACCGCCGGGCCGGGCTCGGCTGGCTCAGGCGGACCGGGCTCGCCCGGCGTTATTGTTGGTATCTCCAGAGGTGGAGCCTCAGCACGGGGAGGCTGAAAATCGTCTGCCGCTGCCGCCGGCGGCTCGATATCCGGCGGCCCGGGCTCGGGCGCCGCCACCTCAGGGGACCGCGCCGGGGCAAAGTCCGTCGGCTCAGCCGCCGGCGCGGGTTCTGGCTCGTCTGTCACCGGGGCGGGCGGAGCCGGCGCCGGCTCCGCGCCCTCGAGCGACTGCATGCAGGAGCTACACAGAGTGATGATAGGCGACTTAACGTTCTCCGCCCCACAGTGTGGACAAATCACCCGATCGCTATCCATCCGTCTTCCCCTGCCTTTGCACCGCCGCCTATCTTCACGGCAGCTCGCCATGGCCCTTCGGGCCACCCGGAAACAATGAAGATTGGCTCGACGTGCCACTGAGGCCCACCCAGGCTGGCAGCCTGGGCCACACATGAGTGGCCGATGTGCAGAATCTTCGGGGCAGCTCTTCATGGCCCCGTTGGGCCACCCGGAAACGATGAAGATGGCTGTGCTGGCCCATCTGTCAGGGATCGACAGAGGGACGGCAGCGAGCCACAGGTGCTCGCCTACAGAAAGGCACACGACCAAATCTTCGAAGCAGACGTGCCCTCAATTGGCCACTATATTCACCAAGCGTCCCGGCACGACGATGACTTTCCGGATCTCTTTGCCCGCCGTGTGGGCACGGACGCGCTCTGAGGCCAATGCCAGCTCCCGCAGCTCATCGTCGGTGGCATCGGCGGCCACCATCACCCGGTCGCGCACCTTGCCGTTCACCTGCACAACCAATGTGATCTGCTCCTCCTTCGCTATCTCCGCGTCGAATGATGGCCACTCTGCGCTGTGCGTGCTCCCCTCTTTGCCGATGGTGCGCCACAACTCGTCGGCGAGGTGCGGCGCAAAGGGCGAGAGCAGCAAGACAGCGCACTCCATGGCTTCACTGAGGGCTGCCCCGGCCTGCTCCGAATTCCCCATCTGCCGAGAGAAGAGCTGCATCTCGTTCACGAGCTCCATGATCTTGCTCACCGCGGTGTTAAGGCGCATGCGCCGCTCAATGTCCGTCGTGACGCCACGCATCGTCTGATGGGTCTTACGACGCAGGGCCAGCAGACGCTCATCCCCGCTGCCGTCGCTCAGCTTCGCGCGCCACTCCGGAACGAACGCGGCGCTGTTGGAGGTGAAAAGGCGCCAGAAACGAGTCAGGAACCGGTGCGCGCCCTCCACCTGCTGATCGCTCCACTCGGCATCCTGCTCCGGCGGGCCAATGAAGAGGATGAAGACGCGCCCGGTGTCGGCGCCGTAACGATCGCAGATCTCGTCCGGGGTCACCACGTTGCCCCGGGATTTGCTCATCTTTGCGCCGTCTTTGTAGAGCATCCCCTGAGTGAACAGATTGGCAAAGGGCTCATCGAAGCTGAGGAGGCCGTGATCGTGCAGGACCTTGGTGATGAAGCGCGCGTAGAGCAGGTGCATCACGGCATGTTCAACGCCCCCGACATACTTGTCCACGGGGAGCCAGTACTCAACAGCGTCGCGCGCAAAGGATACGTCGTCGCGTTCCGGGCTGGCAAAGCGCAGGTAGTACCACGACGAACACACGAATGTGTCCATCGTATCGGTCTCCCGCCGCGCTGCGCCGCCGCACTTGGGACATGTGGTGTGCAGGAACTCGTGGTGGAAAAGCAGCGGCGACTGGCGATCCGCGCGCAGCTCCACGTCCAGGGGCAATTCTATCGGCAGATCGCTCTCGGGCACCGGCACAATTCCGCACGCATCGCAGTACACAATGGGAATGGGTGCGCCCCAGTAGCGCTGCCGCGATATGCACCAGTCGCGCAGGCGGTAGTTGAGCGCCCGTCTGCCGATGCCCCTCTGCTCCATATAGTCGGCGATGCGTTCGGCCGCCTCAGTGCTTGGCAGCCCGTCGAACTGAGCGGAATTGACTTGCATCCCGGGCTCCACGTATGCAGTCGTCATGGTGGCTGCGTCGAGCCGTTCTCCCTCGGGCTGGATCACCACGCGCACCGGCAGGTCATGGGCGCGCACGAACTCCAGGTCCCGCTGGTCGTGCGCCGGGACAGCCATGATCGCACCCGTGCCGTACTCCATCAAGACGTAGTCGGCGATCCAGATCGGCAGCCGCTCGTCCGTGAGAGGGTGGATGGCGTATTTCCCGGTGAAGATGCCCTGCCTCTGGGTATCTGCCGCCGCCCGGGCGACCTCGCCCTGCGCAATGACAGCTTTGCAGAAGGCGCGGATCTGCTCTTCCCGCTCGTTCCCCTGCAGCAGCACCTCCACCAGTGGGTGCTCCGGCGCCAGGGCCATGAAGGTGATCCCGTAGAGCGTATCCACGCGCGTCGTGAACACGCAGATGCGCTCCGCGTGCCCCTCGATGGCGAGATCGAACTCAAAGCCCTCACTGCGGCCGATCCAGTTCCGCTGCATCGTCACCACGCGTTCGGGCCACTCGGTGAGCTTCACCAGACCGTCCAGCAGTCGATCCGCATACTGTGTGGTGGCGAAGAACCACTGCTCCAGGTTGCGCTTCTCCACCGTCGTCTCGCAACGTTCGCAGCCGCCGTCCTTCACCTGCTCGTTCGCCAGCGAGGTGCCGCAGCGGGGGCACCAGTTCACCGGCGCGAGCTTCTTGTGCGCCAGCCCCGCATGGTACAGTTGCAGGAACAGCCACTGTGTCCACCTGTAGTAGTCCGGCTCGCAGGCGGTGATCTCGCGGTCCCAGTCGTAACTGATCCCCAGGCTGTCCATCTGCTCGTGCATGCGCTCTATGCACTGTCGTGTCCACTGCGCCGGGTGCACGCCTCGCTCGATGGCCGCATTCTCCGCCGGCAGGCCGAAGGCGTCCCAGCCCATGGGGTGCAGCACGTTGTGGCCGCGCATAACGTTGAAGCGCGCGAGTACGTCGCCGATGATGTAGTTGCGCAGGTGCCCCATGTGCAGGTCGCCCGAGGGATACGGGAACATGTCCAAATAGTAGAACTTCGGCGCAGCCGGGTCCTGATGCGTGGCAAAGAGGCGCTCCCGCCGCCAGCGCTCCTGCCATTCGCGCTCGATCCTTTGGAAATCGTACTTGGGTGGCTCCATCTGACTCCTTCAGCACGCAGAGGACGGGTTCAGTTCTCAAGTGAGATTCAACCGAGGCCGGCGCCGTGAGTGCCGCCTAGCGGGCCACAAGTCGCGCGGCGCCGATCAGGGCCCCAGCCACCAGCAGCACCACCGGGCCGGCGCAAAGCATGGCACGCTTCTCCTCCGCCGTGAAACGGAAGAAGCGATGATTGGCCAACACAAAGCCCAGGCCGATAGGAACCCAGCCAGGGGCATCCACGTACCATACCGCGATCATAAACGCCAGCACGGTCAATGGCAGGATGTACCAGAATGCTCTGGAGGCGTCCATCCTGAACTTCGCCGCGGCCGCGAAGAAGAAGGCCAGCATGGCCAGATCGCCGAATCCGATGCCACCGAGTACACCCTTGCCGGAGGCTCCCGGGATGCTCCGTCCCCCAAGCGCCGGTACTGCAGCCGTCACCACCGCCAGAGCCTCGCCACCGATGACCCGCTGCGTCTGCATTGGGCCACCGTAGACATACACGACGTCAAAGATCGCCGCGGTCACAGCTATGGGGAGCAGCAGGTTACCCGCGCTGACGAACCGAACGGCGAACTTCCCCAGGCTCCCGGCCGCTCCGGCAAGGCACACGTCGGCCACAGCAGCGGCGATGCTCGGCCGCGTCTGCCCCGCCTTCATCAGCAGAGCCAGCCATCCCCACGCAAATAGCAGGCCCGTGCCGGTGGCCAGCGCCGTGAGCGGGGACGCGGGCACTCTGACCACATAGTACATGCCGCCGGCCAGCAGCAAGAGCCCCACAACGATCGACGCCACCGTGCTCACCGCGGAATGCGGCAGCGGGAGATGGCCTCCAATGACCGAAAGGACGACGTAGATCGCTGCAAGTGCCACCAGCGGCGCCCATGCGCCCGGGCTGTCGTGGCCCCCCAGTGGAGTACCGTCTTGTTTCTCGCCCTGCATGTCACACGGACACCCACGATGCGCCGGACCCGCCGCGGACGCTCCCACTGGCGCCCCCGACGGACTCGGGCGCATTATAGCAGGGGGTAACCCCGTGTCAAGGAACGGGGCGCCCCGCCCTTTGCCTGCCCGCACGCGGCGGCCCCCGCGTTGATTCAAGGCAATCGAGCGGGCCGAGCACAAACAAGCTGCACACCCTTAAAACGATCGATAAAACCATTGTCGGTATCCGTGTAACTAATAGTGACAATAGTGCTTCGTTCGGTAAGTTCGCGTATCAAAGGCAGCGGGCCAAGAATGGCCCGCCTTCGCGGCTGCGGCCTTCACTGCGGCGCTCGCGGCCCGCATCCCCGCGTAGGTCGGGCTTTTCAGCCCGACAATTCCGACGCGGACCTACGGAAGCAGGCACTAGGGCGACGGTATGAGAGGCCGCCGGCGTGGCTGCGCCTCGTGCCCCCCAGTGTCGAGCCGGTCAAGGTGGAGCCGGGCGAGGAAGTGAAGTTCGAGGCGATTGCCCACGACGACTGGGGCCAGGACCTGACGGCGGAGACGAAGTGGACGTGGGATTTCGGCGATGGTCACACGTCGAACCAGAATCCGGTGTGGCACGTCTTTAAGTCCGGAGGGAGCTTCACTGTCACTGTGACAGGCCGCTGCGGGGGCGAGGAGGCGAGCGATCGGATTGTCTGCTTGCAGGATCCCGCCGAGGGCTGGAGCCTGCGCTGCAGCATCCAGATCATTGAATTCTGGGGACACCATACGAAATTCCTGGTTCCCAGGTGATGTCCGGTATCGGACACGCAGGGCTGGACGCGTCGGGATTCCGGGGATACCTCAGTTGCTATTGCCCCGGAAACTGCACCGGCACTGTGACCTGATTCAAGAATCAACTGCGGCGCTCCCTGAATCCCCAAAAATTAAGTACGGCGTCCCCGGAATTCCAGATAGACAAGGTGCGTGATTGCCCGAATCCGGACAGGCAACCAAATTGAGCAGCGTTTGACAGGTACTCCCCGGGAACCGAGGTGAGGAAAGCATGAATCAGCGAAGCGTCAGAGCTTGCAGGATGCTCATTACGCTGCCGCTGTGGGCCGTGTGCGGCGCACCGTTCGGAGTACGCTGCGACGCCGCCGTAGCTGCCCCGCGCCCGCAGGACGAGTTGATGCGCGCGGCCCTGCGAGCGGAGTACCCACTCCAGAGGCGCGAAGGCACGCTGCAGTTTGGACTTGCGATCGAGAGCCGCGACTGGACCCTGGGCCAGCCCGTGCATCTGCGCGTGTACCTTCGCAACGACGGGCCCACCGCGGTCAGCGGGCCGACCGCCCTTCTGTGGCCGCATGGGTTCGAGCTGTTTGTGGCGCTGGAGGACCAGGAGTTAGCCAGGTGGCTGCCCCCCGGCTACCCGGCCGACCTTGTGGAGGTTGGCCCGGCGACACCCAGCATTGAACTGCCCCCCCAGCAGGCGGTCTGGTGCGAGTGGTGGCTCACGCTCAGCGCAGAGCAGGAGCGCGCGGTGGCTGCCCGAGGCTCGGCGAAGCTCTCCGTGGCGGCGGAGGATCGCTGTGGCTCTTGGGAAGGACGCACCGGGCGACAAGAGGGCGCGCGCACTGACCCGGTCACCGGGACGCTCACCGCGCCCCGGGGCCACAACGCAGACGCGTACCAGTTCCTGCTTGACCACGGGCTCGCACCGCTGCCGCCGCCCAATGACCGGGGTGGGTTGCTCGAACTGAAAAGGGAGGACGGGACCGCCCGCCAGTACGAAGGGGGACTCCTCGTGTTTCTCTCCAACCACCCCAATAGTGTGTACGCGCCCTACCTGCACTGGCTAGTGGCTACGATGGCCCGCGCCCCCTTCCGCCGTCGGGAGGGCCCGGACGCGGTGGAAGCAGAAGCCGTGAACCTCCGCATGCGCGAGCATTACCGGGCGGTGGCCGAAAGGGGTCTGCCTGGCTTGACCGATCAGGCGTGGTATAAGGTGGCGGGGGCGGAGTGGAGGCTGGACAACCACGAGGCGTGCATCGCCACTCTCGAACGCCTGGTGCAGCAGTTCCCCGGGAGCCCGTGGGCCGCGGAGGCGCGCGAGGACCTCCCCCGTTTACGGCAGCTTGCGAGGGCGCGCCGCGGGAACGAGGGGCGATGAACCCCAAAAGCCAGGTGGCGGAATTCCCGGGACATAATACCTAATCTCTTGACTCCATGCTGCCGCGCGTGACGTGGTGGGCGAGTGCCGGAAGCGGAGGACGAATCCGAGGGCAAGGCTGAAGACTGATGGCCCACCGCCCCATGCGCCTATTTGGGCGCGAGGTGACGGCGGAAGATCTCCTCGACGATCTGCAGGTCTCTGAGGGAATCGCGGCCGGAGGAGCGGGGCTGGTGGCCGTCACGGACGCACTCGACGAAGTGCTCCGCCTGGCGCTTGAAGGCCCACGACCATTCGGCCATTGGCCGGCGAAGCTCGTGCGCCTCGCCGCCGCGGTACACCTCGACGCGCGCCGGCACATTCCGCAGCAGCGGAGACGGCGTGCGCAGCTCCACCCAACCGCGCTCGAAGTACACCTTCGTCTCCTCGTCCCACACGTTCCGGCGCAGAGCGCCGACCTCGAGCGACACCGTCACACCGGAGGCATCAAAGACCACGACCTTGCCGGGGCGCGTCAGCGACACGCTCTCCAGCGCGAGCGGGTCGTCGAGCAGGAAGCGCACGAGGTTGATGTTGTGGCAGTACACGTTGTTGAACTGGTTGAAGACCTGGTGCTGCTGCTCCGGCAGCCAGTCGGGAAGCGGGGTCGGAGCGTGCGTCGGCCGCGGCTCGTCGGTGGTGATGGGCGGATCGACGTTGCACACCCAGTCCCCGCCGAAGCAGTGAGCGCGCACGAGCGTCATCTGTCCCAGCTCACCGCTGGCTCGCAGCTCGTCAATGATCTCTTTGGCCAGCAGCACACCGGCATCCTGCCGCTTCATGTAGCCGATCATGAGCTGCACGCCGGCGGCGTCGGCGGCGTCGGCCATCCGCTCAGCGGCCGCCAGCGAGGCGGCCATCGGCTTCTCTACCAGCACGTGCTTGCCACGCCGCAGCAGATCGCACGCCACCTGATCGTTCAGTACGTGGGGCAGGATCGCCACGACCGCCTCCACCTCCTCGTCCTGCAGCAGCTCACGGTGCGTCTCGTACGTACGGGCAATGTGGTAGTGCTCTGCCACCAGTTCGCGCAGACGGGGGCGGCACTCGGCCAGCGCGACCACCTGGCAGCCGGGGATCTGCGTAAAGCTGCGCAGGTGCGCAACTTGCCCCATGAACCCGGCGCCAACGAAGCCTATCTTGATTTCCGGAGGCACGCTGCCGGCCACCCTCACTCTCGGAGCGTTGCGCCGAGCTTCTCCTGCGCTGCCCGGGTGATGCGCTGCATCAATTCATCCACTTCGTCGTCGGTGAGCGTGCGCTCGTCGCTGCGGAACTCGAGGGAAAACGCCAGGCTCTTACGACCCTTGCCCAGGTGCGCCTCGTCCGTGAAGAGGTCAAACACCATCACGTCTCGGAGCAACTCCCCGCCGGCTTCTCGTATCGTCTCCTCAACCACGGCGGCGCTGTGTGCGGCATCGTCGGGCATCACCAGAGCGATGTCGCGCTTGGCGGCGGGAAAGGCCGGCACTGCCGCTCGCGGCTTTGCCGACCAGGCCACGTCAGAGATTGCCTCGAAGTCCATCTCAAACAGGTACACGCGATCGGGCAGCTCGTACGCGCGCTGAACGGAATTGTGCACTTCGCCGATGATACCAAGCGCTTTAGCGTCCAGCGTGACCCGGGCGCACCTGCCGGGATGGAACGTCGGGTGCTCTGTAGGCACATACTCAGCGCCATCAATGCCCATGGCACGCAACAGTTGCTCCAGGACGCCCTTGAGCCAGAAGAAGTCCACCTTCCCTGTTTCGCCGGGCAGATTCCAACTCGATGTCATGGGGCTACCCGTCGCGAGGGCGACGAGTCGGCGAGGCTCTCTGGGCAGCTCGTCGCCCGGAGCGGGCAAGTACACCCGACCCAATTCGAAGAACGCCATGTCCAGTATTCGCCGTCGTGCGTTTACCTCCGCCGCGCGGAGCGCGCTCGCCAGAAGCGTAGTGCGCATCACGCTGTGCTGCTTGCTCATGGGATTGGCCAGCGCAACGAGGCGCCGCGCGTCGCTGTCGGCCGGGAGCCTGATGCGATGGAATTCGCGCGGGCTGATCATGGAGAACGTCAGCGTCTCGCTCAAGCCGCACTGCAGCAGCACCTCTTTGGCCAGCAATTCCAGACGCTGCTGCGGACCCCACCCTTGCTCGAGAACCTGGCTTGGATGGAGCGTAAGCGGGATCTTGTCGTAGCCGTGGACGATGGCGACCTCTTCGATCAGATCGATCTCCCGCTCGATGTCCGGGCGGAAGGTGGGGACAGTGACCTCGAACCGGTCCCCCTCTTTGACAGTGACAGTGAGGCCCAAACGACGCAGGGCATCGGCCGCCTCAGCCGGCGCCACGCTGACTCCCAGAATGGCATCAACGCGCTCGGGACGCAGCGTCAGATGCTTCGGTTCTCGGGGCCTCGGATGCACATCGACGACGCCCGGCGCCACCGCGCCCCCGGCGGACTGGGCGATGATCTGCGCAACCCGATCCAGGGCTGCGATAGTGCCCGATGGGTCTACTGCCCGTTCGAACCGATACGACGCCTCGGTCTGCATGCCGTGGCGCTGAGCGGTGAGTCGCACTGACGCGGGATCAAAGTGAGCCGACTCGAGCAACACGTTGGTGGTCTGGGCCTGCACCTCAGTGTCCGCGCCGCCCATGACGCCGGCGATGGCAACGGCCACGCTGGCGTCGGCGATGACGAGGTCGTCGGCCGTAAGAATCCGCGGCTGCTCGTCAATCGTTGTGACGTCCTCTCCCGGGTGGGCCCGGCGTACAATGATTCGCCGGCCCCCGAGGAGATCATAGTCGAAGGCGTGCAGCGGCTGTCCCAGCTCCCACATGACCAGGTTCGTGGCATCGACCACGTTGTGGATGGGCCGCATGCCGGCGGCGAGCAGTTTCTGCTGCAGCCACCGGGGTGACGGCCCCACCTTCACGTTCCGGACGAGCCGCGCCGAGTACCGTGGGCACAGATCGGGATCGGCTATCTCGATGTGGATTGCTGCGTCGATGGGATCGCCGGACTCTTCTACGCGCAGCTCCGGCGGTTGAAACGTGGTGTCCAGGATGGCCGCCGCCTGTCGGGCCACGCCGATCATCGAGAGCAGGTCGCCCCGATTTGACGTGACTTTGGTCAGCAACACCGGCTCGCCGTAAAAGGCATCCACTTCTTCGACTTCGAGGCCGCCCATGGTGAGCGCGTCAGCGAGAGCCTGGGGAGACAAATCCGTGTTGAGATGTTCGAGCAGCCAGCCGTACGGCACCCGCATCTCTTGCCGTCCCTCCTACGAGGCGCTCCTGTGGCCGGATCTTGCCCCATCCGCCGTTGCCATCCCCGGCACCGGCGCGTCGCCGTACAGGGCCCGTATGTCCGTGATGCCATAACGCAGCATGGCGAGACGGTCAATACCCATGCCAAAGGCCCAGCCGGACACTTTCTCCGGATCGTAGCCGACGTTCACCAGGACCACCGGATCGATCATGCCTGATCCACCGATCTCGAGCCATCCGGTCGCCGAGCACACCCTGCATCCCGCACCCTCGCACATGATGCACGTCAGCGCGATCTCGGCACTCGGCTCGGTGAATGGGAAGAAGTCCGGGCGGAAGCGCATGCTGATGCGCTCGCCATACATGGCCTTGGCGAAGGCGTTCAGGGTGCCTTTGAGGTCGGCGAAGGTGACCCCCTCGTCCACCATGAATCCCTCAAGCTGGTAGAAGGTGTGACAGTGGGTGGCATCCACGGTGTCCCGCCGGAAGCAGCGGCCCGGAACGATCACACGTACGGGTGGCTCCCGCTCCTGCATGTAGCGAATCTGCATGGGCGACGTCTGGCTGCGCAGGAGCACATCGTCGCTGACGTAGAAGGTCATCTGCTCGTCCATCGCCGGGTGATGCAGCGGGTAGTTCAGCGCCTCGAAGCTGTAGTAGTAGTTCTCGATCTCGGGGCCCTCAGCGATGGCGAAGCCGAGCCGAAGGAAGATATCCACCATTTCGTGGAGCGATTCGGTGAGGGGATGCAGCGTGCCGATGCGCGGCGCACGCCCCGGGAGCGTCACGTCAATGCGTTCTGCCTCCAGAGCGGCTTCGGCTGCGGCGTCAGTCAACGCGGCGCGCTTTCGCTTGAACGCGCCCTCGGTGTCGGCTATCGCTTCGTTCACCAGCCTGCCGATCACGGGCCGGTCGGGCTGGGGAAGCTTGCCGAGCCCACGCCGAAGGGCGGCCAGCTTGCCCTTTCGGCCGAGGTACTCGATGCGCACGCGCTCAAGCTCGTCTGGGTCGCCGGCCTGCTCGATGGCCGCCTTCGCGGCGGACCAGAGCGTCCGGACATCGTCTTCCATACTGCCAATCACCCCACGGAACGGTTGCACGATCACTCGCTGGCGAAAGGGCCCGCCCGTTCGCCTCTATGTGCGAAGGCAGCAGGCCCTTTCGCCAAAGCACGTGCAGCGGCCGCGCTCAGATGTTGCCGCCATGCAGGCGCTGCCGCATGACCTCGTAGAGCAGGATGCTGGCGGCGATCGCTGCGTTCAGCGATTCGGACCGTCCGAGCATCGGGATCTTGATAAGAGCGTCGGCGGAGTCCAGCGCTTCCGCGGAGAGGCCGCGAGCCTCGTTGCCGAGCAGAAACGCCGTCCGGCCGGTGAAATCCGTTTCGAAGTGGGTCTGAGTGCCACGCGTTGAGGCTGCGTAGGTGCGAACACCGTGCTCCTGTGCCCAGCCAATGAACTCCGCAGCGTCTCCCGCTTCGGCCACGGGCACGTGGAATATCGAGCCCATGGTGGCGCGCACTACCTTCGGATCGTACGGATCTGTCGAATGGCCGAGCACGACGACACCGTCCGCCCCCGCGGCATCCGCCGCCCGCACGATGGTGCCCAGGTTGCCCGGGTCACGGATGTCTTCGAGGGCCAGCACCACGCCATCTGCTGACATGGAGATGTCGGCCAGGCGCTGGCGGCGGCGCTCAGCGATGGCGGCTATGCCCTGCGGTTCCGCACGGTCGCTGAGTGCTCGGAACACGTGCTCAGACACCTCGTGCTGAGCCGTGCCGGGATCGAGCTGGTCCAGGAGGGCTCGCCCGTGCCCGCTCACGAGCAATGCGTCGCACCAGAACACCTCGTCCAGACGTAGGCCGCTTTCGAGGGCCCCCGCCAATTGCCGCACGCCGTCTAGTACGAATTTGCCCTCGCGGTCCCGGTACTTACGCTTCGCGAGGGCTCTGTACAGCTTGATACGCGGGTTCTGGCGGCTGGTTATCACGGCCGGGATAGAGCAGCCTTCGCTTGCTCAACGACCTTGGCAAAGGCTTCCGGATCGCTGACGGCCATGTCCGCGAGCATCTTACGATTCAGATCGACGCCAGCGCGCCGGAGCCCCTGCATGAAGCGACTATAGGTCATGCCCGCGTTCCGCGCTGCGGCGTTCACCCGAGCGATCCACAGCTTGCGGAAGTCGCGTTTGCGCACCCGCCGGTCGCGATACGCGTACTGGCCGGCGTGCATCACTGCTTCGCGCGCCGTCCGGTACAGCCGATGGCGCGCGCCCCGGTAGCCCTTGGCGAGCTTCAAGATCTTCTTTCGTCGCCGCCGGGCCTGTTTCGATCGAGTTACCCTGGTCACGGCCTCAAACCCCTTAACGGCACCGCCCAAGCGATCAGCAAGTATGTATTCAACACATCCGTCGCTTGCCTACCTGGCCGTCAAACTGCGCATCCGGCTGGCATCCTTACCCCTGAGCTGGCCCGGCTTGCTGAGCTTGCGCTTGCGCTTGCGTCGCTTATTGTAGAGCAAGTGCCTCTGGCGTGTGTGTCGAATCATGACCTTGCCGCGGCGCGTAATCCGCACGCGCTTTGACGCGGCTTTCTTCGTCTTCATCTTTGTCTTTGTCATCTAACTGCCCTTGCGCCCCCGGCCCTCCTGTTGGTCCTGCTTGGCCGGTGCGAGAATCATGTTCATGCGGCGTCCATCCATGCGGGGGTAGCGCTCGACCTGCCCGTCCTCTTTGCACGTCTCGGCGATCCGCAGCAGCACCTCCCGGCCGATCTCCGTATGTCGCAGCTCGAACCCGCGGAAGATCATGTCGAACTTGACTTTGTTGCCCTCTCGTAGGAAGCGCAGCGCCCGTTTCGTCTTGGTGTCAACGTCGTGCGCACCCGTCGTCGGCCGGATGCGGATGGCCTTCATTTCGGTGCTCTTTGCTTTCTTCTGCGCTTCCTTTTGCCGCTTCGTCTGCTCGTACCGGAACTTGCCGTAGTCCATAATACGGCAGACCGGCGGCCGAGCGTCGGGCGCAACCTCAATGAGGTCCAGCCCTTGCGTGTCCGCCTCGCTCCTTGCAGCCGCCAGCGACATAACACCGAGCTGCTCCCCTTCAGGGTCAATGACCCGTACTTCCTCAGCCCTGATGCGCTCGTTCACTCGTAGAAACCTGGCGATGCGGTCTCACCCCCAGCTAGTAACAGACAAGACGTCATCCGCATTCCGCGGAGGCAAAGTTTAACACACCGTTTCGGGCACTGTCAACACGCATGGCGCAACGCGCAGGCCACAGCAGAACCTTGACACGCCTCGGGGGCCGCATCTATCATGGCCGCTGCGAGAGCCGAACTTGTAGAACTGGTTTCACAAACCCTCTGGTGTCTGGGATTTCGGGGCCAGACACTCACGTTTCGGCCGGTGACAGGTCATGGAACCAGTTCTAGCGAGGAGGATCATCCATGCCGGATTCCAAGCAGGACAAGATTGCCCGCCGCGACTTCATAAAGCGCGTGGCAGTAGGCGCCGTCGCAGGAGCTGCAGGCGCCAGACTCGGCGCAGCAGCGGCCGTGGACACCGCCAAGATCCGCAGCTACAACCCGAACATGGAGTACCGCGCTCTGGGCAAGACCGGTCTCATGGTGTCGGCCGTGTGCCTGGGCGGGCACTGGAAGCGCGTGGACAAGATGGTGCCGGACATCTTCAAGGGCAAGGGCTGGCTGAGCGCCGATCTGGATGACGAGGGCTTCAGGAAGAATCGCCGCGATGTCGTCAGCCGCTGCATCGAGGTCGGGATCAACTACGTGGACGCCTGCACCGTGGCGGAGATCACGGCCTACGGCGACGCGCTGAAGGGCCGGCGGGAGGCGATGTACTTCGGCTTCTCCATGTGCCAAGAGGAGATACGGAGGGAGCAATACCGCACGGCTGAGGCGCTGCTCGGCAGCCTCGAGAAGGGGCTGCGCAACGCCAATCTGGACTACGTGGACCTCTGGCGGATCACTATGTACGAGCAGAGCAGCCGCCACACGGAGGCGGAAGTCGAGCAGATGATGAAGGCCCTCCGGACGGCGCGGGAGCAGGGCAAGGCGCGCTTCACCGGCTTCTCCTCCCACGACCGGCCGCACATCAAGTGGCTGATCGAGACGTACCCCGACGTCGTGCAGGTGATCTGCACGCCGTTCACGGCCAAGACCAAAGAGCGGCCCACGGACAGCCTATTCGACACCACGCGGAAGCATGGGGTGGGGATCTTCGGCATCAAGCCATTCGGCGGCAACTCCCTCTTCACCGGCGACAGCGCCCCCGATAGCCCTCAGGCCGAAGAAGACGACGAGATTGCGCGGCTCGCCATTCGCCACATCATCGGCATGGACTGCATTACCGCGCCGATCCCCGGCCTGATCAATACGCACCAGGTGGACAACGTGGCTCGCGCCGTCCACGAGCCGCGGCAGCTCAACGAGGAGGAGAAGAGCAAGCTGGCAAGAGCTAGCGAAGAGATGTTCGCCAAGCTCCCGCCGCATTACGAGTGGCTCAAGGACTGGGAGTGGGTCTGAGCTCCAGGCCCAATCGGGCCGCACCTAACGGCGCCGCGCCCGTAGGCGCAGCGCCGTTTTCGTGTCTGTACAAGGGGAGGACCACGCATGACCAGGAGACTCGCCGTCACCGTCGCCATCATTGGAAGCGCGATCTGCCTGTCGGCGACGCAGCTTTCGTCGGCCCGCGACACGGCCGGCAAAGTGAAGAAAGTCAAGAGACAGCTCATCAAGCGGATTGAAGCGTACGCGAAGAGGAGCGGCGGGAGGGCCATCTTTCCGACGGACAACTCGCCCTGCCTGGTCTGCCACGCGAACTTCGAGGACGAGCCCATCGCTGCCGCCCACCTGCCGCACGGCATCACCTGCGTCCTGTGCCACGGGCTCTGCTACGAGCACCGGGACGACGAGAACAACGTGACCAAACCCGACATCCTCTTCGGCCGGGCGGAGATCGAGCCGTTTTGCCGCAAGTGCCACGGTCAGCACCAGCACCCCGAACGCGTGCAGGCTTTCCAGGAGCAATGGGAGGGAAAAGTGGCGCCCAGCGGACGCGAGATTCTTCATCGGCCAACGTGCACCGACTGCCACGGCGTCCACGTGCTTTGAGGCGCCGGCCAAGGCCGGAGCCCAGTACGGCATGGCTCATTGGGGATGGCAACGGGAGCGGAGTCCTCACCTACCCGCCAGGCGCTCCGCCACCTGTGCGGCGTCGGTCTCGGCGGCGCGCTTGCCGGACATGGCTTCGGCGATGGACGCCAGCCGCTCGCATGCGGCGATGGCGGCCTGGACATCGAGAGGCCTGGGCCTGCTGCCGGCGAGGCGGATGAGGTTGCCGGAGTAGATCCTGGCGAGGGCGACGTCCGGCAGCGCCATCCCTCGTACGATGCCGTCCTCCGGCGGACCGAGCAGGAAGTCGGCCTCCTCGGGCACGCGGAATGTATCGTCGCTCTCCAGCCACCGATAGACGATGCCGGCGCGGATGACGCCCTCTTCGACGCTGAGGCTGCTCGAAAGATCGGTCCCGAAGACGATGCGGTCGGCGTATTTGAGGAAGAACTCTCGCCCGGCCTCCGGATCGCGGGAGATGTTGTAGAGCATCTCGATGCCCGGGGCGAGATCGAAGTAGACCGTGGGATGCTCGTCGAAGAAGCGGGCGGCCCGGGGCAGGTCGGCCGACAGGAAGTAGAAATGCGCGAAGATGATCCTCAGCCCCGGGTGCCGCGTCAGCACCTCATCCACCTCCGCGTAGAGTTGCTCCTTCCGGACGTCATCGGGGCCGTAGCCCCAGTTTCGCTCCTTGGCCCATCCGGGGAGTGCGTCCGGGTCCCAGAACTCCTCCGGGTCGTTGACGTGCCAGACGATGGGCACGCCGAGCTCCTCGGCGCGCTCCCAGTACTCGGCGAAGTACGGGTCGGTCACGGGGATGTCCATCTTCTGCCTCGACGTCGGCTTGCCCTCGATCATCTTGATCCCATCGCAGCCCATCTCGAGGTACGCGGCCGCCTGCTCCGCGAGGCTGGGGGTGCTCGCCTTCCCGCCGGACAGCTTCTCGGCGTGGTTCAGGCCGGCGAAGACGAAGAAGAGGCTCGAGTGGCAGGCCTTCATATAGAGTGACTGCGGCAGCCCCGCTCCTTCCCCCGGATTCTGGATGGACACCAGCACCATCCTGTCGATGCCCGTGGCCTCACGAATGGCCAGCATGGACTCCTCGTCAGCGAGGCTGCGCATGTGGACGTGACAATCCAGGATGTCCTTGGCTTTCGAGCTCCATTCGCTCATGGTTCGGTCTCCCTGGTCGTTTGCGAACTTCACGGACGTCGTGGACCCGTTTCTCCGTCTCGTTGCATCGGCCTTGTGCGGGAGGTGGGGCCGATGCAGGCCAGGGCACCGGCTCCCCGTCGCCGGCCTGGGCCTGGCGAGACCGGCTTGACGCGCCCCTGGGCAGGAACATCCGCCAACACACTCAAGCCTATATGCGGCGCGTCATTCCGTTGCATTCCACCGCTTCAGCGGATGGGCCCGCTCCTGCAGAGGCAATTCGACTCGGCGGCCCTCGACGTACGAGGCGAATACCGCTTGAATCATTTCGTAAGCGTCCCGGCCGTCCTGCAGACTGACCCACGGCCTCCGATCTTCCTCGATAGCTGCGATCAAGTCGTTGACGATGGGGGCGTAGCGTTCGGCGCGCAGGCTCTCGCGATCCATCGTCGGTTCGCCGGGCATCGGCGCCCAACGGGCGTCCTTGCCGCCCGTCGTCCAGGACGACTCCCGCAGCAAGTGGATCTGCGGAACCTCCGTCAGGCGAATGGTGACGATCCCTTTCGTGCCGTATACGTCCACACCCCAGCGGCCGCCGTTTCCATCCGCCGTTCTCACCGTGCTGAAATAGCCATAGACCCCGTTGGGAAAGCCGAACGTCGCCTGGATGCGGTCCCCGACGACCGGACCGAGCTCTTCCGTGGCGCTGCGGACATCCGCTGGTCCGGCGGGCCGGTCGCCGGTCCGGATATCGGAACAGCACCACAGGGGCTTCCCCGCCAAGGCGATCATCAGGTCGAAGGAGTGAGTGCCCAGGACGATCAAGTCCTCGCCGCCGGCGCGGCTATCCTCTTTGCCTCGGCTCCGCAGCTCGAGAACCTCGCCGATGTTTCCCTCCTCCAGAATCATGCGCTTGGCGTGCTGCACGACGGGCGTGGTGCGGAAATTGTGGGCGATCGCCCATTTCAGATTCTTGGCATCGGCGGCGCGCACCATGGCGTCGGCCTCGGCCAAGTCGGTGGCGATGGGTTTCTCCATCATCCCATGAGCCCCCACGGCGGTCGCGGCGAGCATGTACTTCAGATGGTTGACCGTAGTGCGGGGAGCGATGGTCACCAGGTCCGGCTTCTCCTTCTCGAGCATCTCGGCGTAATCGGCGTAGGTTCTCTTGGCCTTGGCCTCGGCCGCGTGTTGCCGCCGGCCCGCCTCGTCCGGGTCGGCCACGGCCACCACTTCAACGTCGTCCCGAACGGCCCAGACCCGATGAAGCGCGTGGCCGAACGCGCCGCAATTGGAGTCGCCGATTATGCACGCCCTGTATTTCTTGTTGTTCGACGCCGCGAACGCCATGCCGGGCAGAGCAACGCCCACGGGCAAGGCGGCCGCGGAAGCCACGAATTCGCGTCGATTGATTCTCATTGGGAGCCTCCGTCGAGGTTTTCCGTGCCTCTATCTCCCCGCCATTTCTTGGCAAAGGCAATTGCGGCGCTTTTCCATCGGCCAGGAAGCCGGGAACGCTCGATCGGATGGGCTTCTTCGCGAGGGCACTCCCGTGCGCACTACAAGCCGCCTCTGGGCCCTGCGTCGAACGGCTCAGCGTTTGCCCCGGCGTCGGGTATCCGTTCCTTCCGGCGGAAGTCGCCCGCCTCCGGATCGACGAACCCTGGATCAGCGCGTACCGCGTTCGTGCCGGGATCGGAAACGGTGGCCTGGCCCATCGCGTGGAGCAGGTTCGCGTCGATGACGTTGTCCGGCGTCTGGTCGGCCCTGATCAGATCGCCCGTGGAGCCAACGACGACGTTGCGCTCGATGCGGTTGCCGTGGGGCGCGAACTTCAGCACACCCCACTCGCCCCAATCGCGGTTGCGGTTCATGCCGATGTGGATGCCTGTTTTGGCCGCGCCGACGATAGTGTTATTGGTGATGATGCAATCGGCCGTCGCCTAGTAGATGCCGCCTTGCTCGATGGTCGCGCCATAGGCAAGCCGGATGCCTGTTCCGCTTGGATTGACGACCACGTTGTGGACCACGCGATGGTGGGTGCCGTGAAGGCGAATGCCGCCGTTGCAGTTCTCCAGTCGGTTCCCTTCGATGAGGCAGTGCGACCCACCGCGCATGACCAGCTCACCGCGGCAGTCCTCGAACAGGTTATGGCGGTAGGTGTTGCGGGAGCTCTTGTTGCTGATGATCTCGCCCTCGCCGTTGCACCGCAGGAACACGTTGTTCTCGATCAGTGTCTGCGGCTCGAGATGACCGTAGTCGCGCTGGTTTGAACCAACCTGGATCGTCTCGCGGCCGTTGCTCCCCTTTGGAGGCACGTCCTGGAACAGGTTGTGGTCGATTCGGTTGCGGCGTGGAGGGCCGTGTTCGGCCGCGTACGCGCCGATTCTCACCTGCACGCATCGGCCGACGGTGTTGATGATCTCGCAATGGTCCAGGCGGTTGTCGTCCGCACCGTGGTTGAAGGTCACGACAGCCGCACCGCTGCCGGAGTTCGAGTTCAGGAAACGGCATTCCGTCACGCGACAGTGCTTGGCTTGCTCGAACAGGACGATCCGGTTGGGCAGCACGCATCCGTCGAAGGTGAAGCCGCGCACGACGACGTGGTGGCCGCGGAGCTGGAGCGACGTCTTGCCGGTGAACGTAACCGCACCCGGG
This sequence comes from Armatimonadota bacterium, assembly GCA_030601885.1. GTDB lineage: Bacteria > Armatimonadota > Zipacnadia > JAUWAU01 > JAUWAU01 > JAUWAU01. Next base: position 170,931 of record JAUWAU010000006.1, on the reverse strand, counting down.
GCATCCGGCCGCACGACAATCGGCTGCTCGGCCGTGCCTCGGCAGGAAAGGGACATGGTCCAGTCCTTGTAGCGCCCGGCTTTGACCAAGATAGTGTCGCCGGGCTCTGCCTTCGCCGCGGCTCTCGCGAGCTCGTCGGGGGAGGCAGCCGGCAGCTCAGCCGAGTGACACGGGCTCTGGCAACACAGGCCCGCCAACGAGAGAACAATCCAATGGACCACGACGCCTCGGGCGCGGAACATGCTCATCCTCCATCGCACAGCTATTGACTTCGCTTGACCGGCGGCCAATCCTGCCTGCATGTTCTGGTATGTGGTTCTGCTCTTCCTGTCATCCCTCTACGCGGCCGGGGCGGCGGTCGTTGCGGGGGCCCCCGTGCCCGGTCTGGGCCCGGCGAGATACGCTTGACGGGCCCACCGGCCACTGCTAACCTGTTCGCACGGCAAGAGCAAGCCCAGCGCTGGTCTCACCGAAACCTGGTGCGAATAGAACAGGGCGAATGGATTGAACAGACGAGCCTTCTTGAGAACCGCGGGAGTAGCAATGGCCACCGCGTCAGCCGGGCTCCGTTGCCGGCCTGGCGCCCATCTTCCGCAATCCGTCCGCGGCAAAGGACCGAGCCGTGCTGCAGACTCATGAGCAGTCGGTCAGCGTGATCGACGGCACCTGGCGCTATACCCGGTACGAGACCGGGGAGGAAGAGCTGTACAACGTGCGCCAGGATCCCCACGAATGGCACAACTTGGCCGCCGACCCGAAGTACGACGCAATCAGGAGACAGCAGGCGAGCCACATCCCTCCACACCCGGCCGAACCGGGCAAGGGGAAGAAAGCTAAGACCCTGAGACTGGAGCTCGACGGCGAGTCGTTCGAGTGGGTGCCTCGGGAGTAGTCGAAGAAGGGACACGGCCAGGCGCTGCCCTTGACCCATCGACCTCGACGGCGGGCTCCCAGAGACCCCGGCGCAACTCCCAGACACGACAGCCCTTGACATTCCGCGTCCTCTATGATCCGAAATCGGTGGCGGTAGGCATGTCCGACATCGACGCAGTAATCCATCAGCCGGTGCGGCTGCGCATCATGGCGTCGCTGGTCACACTCGACGCGACGGAGCAGGTGGACTTCACCTATCTGCGCGATCTGCTGGAAGTCACAGACGGGAACCTGGGCGCCCATCTGCGCAAGCTCGAGGACGCCGGCTACATCGGGGTGAAGAAGGCCTTCGTCGGCCGCAAACCGCGGACCTATGTACGCGCAACGGCGAAAGGCCGCAGCGCCTTCGAAAACCACGTAGATGCCCTGCAGCGCATCCTTCGCGCCCCTGGCGAGGCAACGTCGGAGTTAGGTCCGGACCGGGCATAGCCAAGCCGAGCGCGTGCAGGCAGGTGGGGTCCCGATCGCGAACATAGGCGTGCGCCCGGTGCTGCGCGGCGTCATGGGCCTGACCGATAAGCACGGCTGGGCAGAGCGGCATTGGGTGTGACGACTGAGACCCTTTCGGAGGTGCTGACGCGATGAACTGGCTTCGTTGTGACATGATAGGTCTCCATGCGATCACGCTGGCTATGCTGTGGGTGACATGGTCCTGCGCAGCGGCCGATGAGCCAACGTCGGTGGAGATCGACGGCACGGTGTACGGCGCGCAGGCCGACGACCGCGGGCCCATCGGCGGCGGCGAGGGATACGCCAACATCGTCACCGGCGGCGACTACACCGCCGAGGACCTCGACTCTCTGCTGGAGGCGCTGTCGCAGGCGCAGGCCGGACAGGTCGTCTTCATCCCGGGCGAGACCGAGATCGACCTCACGGCCCGCATCTACATCGCGCAGCTCGTCCTGGAAGTACCGGCCGGGGTCACGCTCGCCGGCGAGCGCGGACAGAACGGCTCGCGGGGCGCGCTGCTCACCAGCGATGCCCTGAAGACCCCCATCATGATCCGCCCCATGGGGCCGAATGTGCGCATCACCGGGCTGCGCCTGCGGGGGCCGAATACGAAGCGCTACATCGACCACCATCGCCGCTCGTTTCGCGAGGGCGGCGACGGGCACACGTACTACTACAAGTTCCCCACCCAGGATGGCATCAGGATGGAGCACCCGGGTCTCGAGGTCGATAACTGCGAGATCTCCGGCTTCGGGCACGCGGGCATGTCGCTGCGGGACGGCGACGGGCATCATATCCACCACAACTTCATCCACCACTGCCAGTACCAGGGGCTCGGCTACGGGGTGTCGCACAACACGGCCTCATCGCTCATCGAGTACAACCTGTTCGACTCGAACCGCCACTCCATCGCCGGCACCGGCCGACCGGGCTGCGGTTACGTAGCGCGGCACAACGTGGAGCTGGGCGTCTCGCTCAGCCACTGCTTCGACATGCACGGCGGGCGCGACCGCAAGGACGGCACGGACATCGCCGGCACGTCGATCGAGATCCACAACAACACGTTCCGCGCTCCGCAGACGCCGGTGGTGATCCGCGGCGTGCCCGAGGAGAAGTGCGACGTGCACCACAACTGGTTCGTCCAGCACCTCGAGCCGGATAAGGCCGTGCGGGCCTCGGACAAAACCACCGTCTCCAACAACGCCTACGGCGCCGAGCCGAAGGTGATCGAGTGAGCGGAACGCGCACGCCGGTGCGGAGAGAAGACATGCAAGTGGCGAAGCCATTGGCGCTGAGTGTCATCATCATCGTCGGAGCAATCTCCGCTCACGCCGACGTGACGCTCGAGAACGACTACGTCCGCTGGACCATCGGGGATGATGCGAAGCAGCGATCGTTCGTCGTGAAAGCAACGGGCGACGACTTGATGGCGCCGGGCGCAGCGTTCCCCCTCGCCTCCCTGCACGATGCCCAGGGATGGCACGACGCCGCTTCCCTGACTGCCAAGGGCGACAGGTGGACGGTCGGCTTCGCGGATGGCGCCGGTTCCATCGAGCTCGTCACGCGCGCCGAGAGCGATCACTTCTTCCTGGAGCTGATGGGAGACGTCCCGCCCGGCGTAGATCGGCTCGCGTTCGCCCAGACGTCCCTCAACATCCCCCGCGAGACCGTGGGACACTACTGGCCCATCGGCCGCGTCGGGGACCTTCACATCCTGTTCGCGGGCCTTAGCCCGTACGTGCGCAACTCCTACAACTCCACTCGCGGCACGGTGTTCCGCGCTGAGGCCGTCAACTCAACGGGCTTCGACGACATCCGGCTGGCGATTCTCACCACGAACACGAACGAGACGCTCCCCGCGATCGAGCGGCTCGAGCTCAAGTACGGCCTCCCCCACCTCACGCTCGGCGGTGCCTGGTTCCGCAACTCGTCCGAGCTGCGCCAGCCGTATCTGTTCACCGACCTCACCGAGGCGAACGTGTCCGAGGTGATCGAGTTCGCCAAGCGCGGCGGCTTCGGCCACGTCCTCGTGTTCTCCACCACCTGGGCCGTGAGCAACGGGCACTACGAGTTCAAGCCGCAGAGCTACCCCAACGGCCTCGCCGGCCTGAAGAGAGTCGCCGACGAGCTGCACGCCGCCGGCCTCAAGCTCGGCATCCATTTCCTCTCGGCGTGCATCTCACGGCACGATCCGTACGTGCGGCCGGTTCCCGACCGGCGGCTCGCGGTGGCCAGGGAGTTCCGGCTTGTCCGCGACATCGACGAGACGGCGACTGAGGTGGTCGTTGACGCCTCACCGACCGGCATGACCAAGGAGGACAGCTACGCCTCCAGCGGGTGCGACCTCTGGATCGGCGACGAGATCATCGCGTACACCGACTACTCCACCGAGGAGCCCTTCCGATTCGCGGGATGCAACCGCGGCCGGTACGGAACCGCACCGGCTTCGCACAAGGCCGGGGCCACGGTGCGCTACCTGCAGCGGCAGTACAACTTCTACCTGCCGGACGCAAAGACCGATCTGCTGCCCGAGATCGCCGCGCGCATCGCCACCATCTGCAACCGGTGCGGCGTGGACATGCTCTACTTCGACGGCGGCGAGGCCATGAACCGGCTCGGCCGCCGGTGGCACGACAGCCATTGGATCCAGCGCGAGGTCGCGAAGCGCCTCGACCGCGAGGTGCTCATCACCGGCTCAGGCGGCAACGGCGGATTCGGCTGGCACACGCACATGCGCGGCGTCAGCAACGACGGCGTCAACATCGCCACCAAACTATACCTCGATCGGCACAAGGTGCCGCAGCGAATCGACATCTACCACCGCAACCTCGCCGCGGCCGAGATGGGCTGGCTCAACCTGCGCGCCTGGAATCCCGCCTACCCGGCCACGCAGCCCGACGAGTGGGAGTACTTCTGCCACAAGGCCCTGGCGTACGACTCTCCCGTCTCGCTGCACATGCACACCTCGAACTTCTGGGGCAACGGGCGAGCCGGCGAGTGCCTCGACATCATCAGGCGGTACGAGCGGGCGCGCGTCCTGGGGGGCTTCTCACCCGAGACGCTGTCTCGGCTTCGGGAGCTGGGCCGGGAGTTCGAGCTGGTCGGCGACGAGCGGACCGGCTGGCGCTTCCGCCCGATCCGGTACGGGCCCACGCATCTCCTCTGCAGCGACCGGCCGGAGACCATGACGTGGACCGTGGACAACCCCTTCGACACCCAGCCACTCTCGGTGCGCGTACGTCCCCGTCCGGCGCTCCAGCCCTTTGGGCACGAGCAGAACGTCGTGCTCTTCGATCCCGCGGAGGCAGTCCGGTGGGATCCGGCGAGCCTCGCCGGCGCCACGTGCTCCGCCGAGCCCTCGGCGCGCGAGAGCCCAGATGGCAGTCGATCGCTGAAGCTCACGGGCACGACCAAGAGCGCCTCAACGCGCAGCCGCGCCTGGGTCCGGCGGGAGTTCTCACCGAGGCCCAACCTGCTGCAGGCGCGCTCCATCGGCCTGTGGGTCCACGGCGACGGGAGGGGCGAGGTGCTCGACGTGCAGCTCGTGGGCCCGAGCCTGATCCGCGCGCGGGACTACCTCGTGCCCATCGACTTCACGGGCTGGCGATACTTCCGCATCGTGGACGCGGCAGCGGAGCAGACCTTCGACCACCAGCTCTGGCGACACAAGGGCAACCTCGGCAGCTTCAACTTCAGAGCCATCCGCGAACTCCGACTGCAGCTCGTCGCCATGCCCGTCGGAGAGCAAGTGACGGTGCACGTCGGCCGGATCGAGGGGCTGCGCGAGATCCCGAACGCGCTAACCGGCGCGGTCCTCGAAGTCAACGCAAAGCCGTGGCGCCTGCCTCTCACAGTCCAGCCCGATGAGCTGCTGGAGCTGCGCTCGGACGGCATCTGCGTGCTCTACGATCGGAACAACAACGAGCAGCAGCGCGTCGCCCTGACCGCAGCAGTGCCCACGCTGCGCGTGGGCGAGAATCGCCTCGGCCTTCAGCCAGGAGACGCTACGGCGTTCGCATACGTCACTCCCATCGTCCGCGGGTCGCTGTAGGCCAGCCAATCCGTACGTAGCCCTCCGTCTTTGCCCTTTACCATTTTCCCTTTTGCCCTGCCTCTTCTTTTGACACCCCCACACCAGCCCGCTATAATGCCCTGCGACGCACCGGCACCCACAGACGCCGTCGCCGTTGCGACTGCAGTTGTAGGGCGGGGGCTCGCGCCGTCGCCAAAGCGGCTTTGGCGCGTCGGCGACCGTCCCCCGCCTGCCGTCGTCGCGCGAGCAATCGCAGACCGGGAGGAACGACGGTGCAGAAGATTCGTCGCGCCCTCGTTAGCACTTCCGATAAGACAGGGATCGTGGAGTTCGCCAAGGGGCTGGCCGAGTTCGGCGTCGAGATGCTCTCCACCGGTGGCACGGCGCAGCAGCTCGCCGATGCCGGCGTCCCCGTCCGGCCCGTCTCTGACTACACCGGCTGGCCCGAGATGCTCGACGGCCGCGTGCGCACGCTCCACCCCAAGATCCACGGCGGCCTGCTCGCACTCCGCGACAACCCCGACCACGCGCAACAGATGCAGCAGCACGGCATCGAGCCCATCGACATGGTGGTCGTGAACCTCTACCCCTTCGAGCAGACCGTGGCCAATCCCGACGTGACGCTCGAGGACGCCATCGAGAACATCGACATCGGCGGCCCGTCCATGCTGCGCTCGGCGGCGAAGAACTACCGCAGCGTTGCGGTGATCTGCAACCCGGCCCGCTACGAGGCCGTGCTTGCCGAGATGCGCGAGCAGGATGGGTCGCTCACCGATGAGACCCGCGCCTCGCTGGCGCTCGAGGCTTTTCGCCACACGGCGCACTACGACGCGGCCATATCCGAATTCCTCGCCGCCCGCTTCGGCGCCGAGACGTAGCGCACACAACTACTACCGTGTGGCACGGGTAGCTTGCTACCCGTGGCCCCCGGCGGAGCGCGCCCGCACGGGTTGACCAGCAACCCGTGCCACACGAGGCGGGCGCAGGTCGTGATGACCATGCACCAACACATCGACGCCTTCATCGACTACATCGTCGTCGAGAAGGGCCTCGCGGACAACACCGTGGCCGCCTATCGGCGCGACTTGGAGCAGTGGGCGGGCTTCCTGCTGGCACGCGAGCGGGAGAGCTTCGCCGAGGCGGCGCGCGACGATCTGCTGGTGTACCTGGACGAATGCCGCAAGCGCCTCCTGGCGCGCGCAACTGTGGCCCGTAAGCTCACGACGCTGCGCAACTTCCACGCCTTCCTCGTCCGCGAGGGCGAACTGCGAACCGACATCACCGCCAACATCGACCTTCCGAGGCCGACGCATCGTATTCCGGAGACGCTCACCGAGGCTGAGGTGGAAGCTCTACTGGCGGTGCCCGACGTGAGCACACCAACAGGTATTCGGGATGCGGCCATCCTATACACGCTCTACGCCACCGGGCTTCGCGCGTCGGAGCTCATAGGGCTGCGGGTACAGGACGTGAACTTGCGCGCCGGCTCCGTCCGGTGCCTGGGCAAGGGCTCCAAGGAGCGCATCGTGCCCATCGCCCGCACGGCGCTCGGGGTGATCCAGGCGTATCTGGCCAAGGGCCGCCCCGGCTTCGTCAAGTTCCAGAGTGATGATGCGCTGTTTCTCACCGCCCGGGGGCATGGCCTGAGTCGCACCGGGCTGTGGCGGGTGATCAAGCGCGCCGCCCTCAAGTCCCAGATTCTCAAGAACGTCACGCCCCACATGCTCCGCCACTCCTTCGCCACGCACTTGCTCGCCGGCGGCGCGAACCTGCGGGCGATCCAGGAGATGCTCGGCCACGCGAGCATCACCACCACGCAGATCTACACGCACGTTGCCCGAGACCAGCTCAAACGCGTCTACGATCGCGCCCATCCGCGGGCTTGACAGCCCCGAGGGCTGCTGCCCGCCGCCAATCGGAAAACAGCCAGCGAGTTACGTCAATAGCGTCGGTCCGACGCCGTCTGACCCCTCGCAGTTTTGGCATTTCGCTTGACAATTGCCATTATCTATGGCATATTGTGGCATCATGAGGAAAACGACAACCATTGACGCCGCCGGCCGATTGGTGCTCCCCAAGGCGCTCCGAGAGAGGTACGGCCTCGAGTCGGGACAACGTGTCAGGTTCATCCCTGGCGCCGATGGGGTGACGATTGTGCCGGAGCGACCGAAACGCCGGTTTGTCCGACGGGGGCGCATTCTCGCCATCGAGACGGGCGGAGAAGTCGGGCAGCTCTCCGACTTCGACGTGTCGCGTATGCGTGAGGAGCATCTGAAGGAGAAGCGGGATGCGGATCGGCATCGACAGTAGCGTGCTCGTGGCAGCCATGCATGGCGAACACCCTATGCATGCCGTCGCCGCACGATGGCTGGACGATCGTCTCTCAAGCGATGAGCTCTGCGTGACCCATCACTCGGTGCTCGAATGCTACGCAGTGCTCACTCGTCTGCCCGGGCAGTTGCGCATAACGGGCGATGAGGCTCACCGCCTCATTGGCGGCACGGTCCGGCGCAATATGGAACTGGCAGGCTTTGAGTCGGAATGGACCTGGAGCATCATCGATCTGCTGGCTGAACGCCATGTCATGGGTGGACGTTCCTACGACGTCTTTGCGGTGGAGGTACTGCGGCGGTGCGGCATCGAGGCGATTGCCACCTTCAACCGCCAGCACTTTGTGGACATCGCCCCGGACTTGCTGATCATTGATCCCGCTGTCCCAACGGCAAGGAGTGACCGATGATGGAGCGACTGGCGATTGTCGTGCTGATGTGTCTGTGCGCCGTTCTGCTCGGCTCTCGCGCCGGCGCCGCGCCGGCCGATCTCGGTGAGAAGCAGGTGCGCGTCACCTGGTTCGGCCATGCCTACTTCCTCGTGGAGAGCCGGCAGGCGCGTGTTGTGATGGACCCCGTCAACGCCAGCGTGGGCTACCCGATCCCGGACGTGACCGCCGATGTCGTCCTCGTCACCCACGGGCACGGCGATCACAACAATGTGAGCGCCGTCAAGGGCAGCCCCACGGTCGTCCGAGGCACGGGAGAGCACCGGGCTGGCGGGATCAGCTTCAAGGGGGTCGCCACCAAGCACTACGACGATCCGGCGAACGCGCGGCGAGGGGACAACACCGTGTTTGTCTGGCAGCAGGGCGGCATTCGGCTGTGCCACTGCGGCGACCTGGGGCACATCCTCAGCGACGCCCAGGTGGCCGAGATCGGGCCGGTGGATGTGCTGATGATCCCGGTGGGCGGCCACTTCACCATTGACGCGACCAAGGCAAAGCGAGTTGTGCATCAGCTCAAGCCGAAGGTCATCTTCCCCATGCACTACCTCACGGAGGCCACGAGCAGGCGCCTCCCCATCGTCGGCGTCGATGATTTCCTCGGCCTGATGAAACCCGACGCCGCCATCGAGCAGGACGACAACCACACCGCCACCCTCTCACCCAGCGCCCTCCCCCAGGACAAGCCACGCGTGATCGTCCTGAGCTGGGAATAACACACTGCACACGCCGGCACGGAACGCACCCGGACGCCCGGGGCTCGACGAGAGCCAGGACACCAACGCACACGTGGTAAGGCGGCGCAAGATCGCCAGGCCCAGGCCCGCGGCGGGCATGACGCTCGGGTGTGGAGATTAGCCGTCAGCACATGTACGCTGTTTGACGATTTGCTGGTTGCGCCTCCGCACGACATGCCGCGGTCGATCACCCCAGCCGAACCCGGAAAAGGTGGTGCTAATCACCTAAGAAGGGCGCCCCCGGGCCTTGTGTTGGTGAGGCAACAGATTCAGCATGCCCCTTCGGGAACACGAAGGCCGACAGGAGGTGATCCTCGATGAGGTCACTGGGGATTTCGGGGAAGCTGGCGGGAGCGATCACAGTCTTTCTGGGTTGGCCCTTGGCCGTGGTGGCAGGGCCACGTTCTGTTGTTGGGAAGAAGGCCCCGATGCTCACCGTGAAGATCGTGGCCGGGGCCAGGGCGGGGCAATCCTACTGTCTCACGTGCGACGCTGCCGGCAAGCCCCTCGCCGTCACCTTCGTGGACGCGGCCAACCATATGGTGGCCGACTACGCCCGGGAGTTCGACAAGCTGGCCGCGAGGCACAAGAAGGCCAAGCTCTCCACGGCCATCGTCTTCCTGGGCGACCAGGCGGCCGACGAGGCGAGGCTCAAGGAGATCGCCGAGACGCGCAAGCTGCGTTATGTCTCGCTGGCCGTCCTCACGAAGCCCGAGGAGCTGGCCTCCTGGAGGCTCGATACGGCGCAGCCCACGAACGCCTACATCGTACGCAACAATAAGGTGGCGAAGCACTTCGCGGCCGAGTGCCCCTTCTGCGACAAGCTCCGCGGGCGGATCAGTCGGTCGCTGTGGGCGATGCTCGCCGCGGGGCGCGGCACGTGGGGCACGCTCACGTACGGGATCAAGCAGGCGCCGCTTGAGGGTCCTTGAGAGCTGGCGCGGACCGGGGCAGGGTTCGCAAGCGACCCGTCCAAGCGTCAAGAAAAGGTGGCTCGGACGGTGTATGAGATTACAGGGGCTGGACGAGTCCAGTCCCCCGGGAAGTAACGACATTGTTCGAAAGGACATCTAGAATGACTCACTCAACGAATGTACGTCTGATCGTGATCGGCGTAGCGCTGCTTCTGGTAGCCGGCCTGGCGCTCGCCCAAGGCTACGGCACGAAGCCCGCCGCCAAGGCTCCGGCAGCCAAGGAGGGTGGCGTTGAGGTCACCGTAACGGGGCGCAACCACTGTATCGGCTGTGCGCTGAAGGCCAAGGGGGCGGCCGCCCAGTGCAGTGTCTACGGCCACAGGCATGTGCTCGAGGTGACCAAAGCCGTCGGCGCGGACGGCAAGCCGCTGGCCGGCGCAAAGAACTGGGTCCTGCACTACCTCGAGAACGACCAGAGCAAGGATTTGGTGAAAGGGCGCCACGGAGAGGTGCTGGAGATCAAAGGTAAGGTCTACCCTCGGGAACGCGTATTGGAAGTGACTTCCTTCAAGAAGGCGGTTGCGGCCGCACCCAAGCCAAAGCGACCGGCGGGCACGCCTGAGGGTACGTAACGCCTGACAAGCATGGGATAGCTAGTAGTCGAGATGCATGTAGGTCCGCAACGTCCACGGGCGCCCCTGAGTGGCTAACAAGGCTCACCGAACTCGACGGGGCTCGTGGACATACTTTTAGTGGGGGCCGACGCCGCCGGAGACACATGAATGACGGCGGCGTCAACGCGGAAGGGCCCAATGATGAGAGCCATGGTTGTCCGGAGCTCTCGAAAGCTCAGATACATGCTCGCGGCCTTGGTCATAGCCGTGTGTGCCGTGGCAATCACGGTGTCATGGCCGAATGGTGACCGTGGGAAAGAGAAGGGAACACACGTGCGCAAGCCATTGCCCTCATCGGAAGACATCGGCAAGCTTCCTCCGGACGGCGGGCCGGAATTCAACCGGCTGATCCACGAGAAGAGCCCCTACCTGCTGCAGCATGCGCGGAATCCCGTGGAGTGGTACCCGTGGGGCGAGGAGGCCTTCGCCCGCGCGAAGGCGGAGGACAAGCCGATCTTCCTCTCCATCGGCTACTCAACGTGCCACTGGTGCCACGTCATGGAGCGGGAGTCCTTCGAAAGCGACGAGATTGCGGCGCTGCTGAACGAGTATTTCATTGCGATCAAGGTGGACCGGGAAGAGCGTCCGGACGTCGATGAGATATACATGAGGGCCACTCAACTCATGACCGGCCAGGGCGGCTGGCCCAACTCGCTCTGGCTAACGCCCGAGCGAAAGCCGTGGCACGCGGGGACGTACTTCCCGCCTGAAGACCGCTTTGGGCGGCCCGGCTTCAAGACGCTTCTGACCCGGTTAGCCGAGACCTGGCGCACCCGGCGAGAGGACATTGAACTGCAGGCAGACCACCTCTCGGAAGCCATGAAGCAAGCTTCCTCCGGGGGGCACGTCGAGGGCACGGGCGAAGTCGCGCGCGAGCTGGTTGACCGAGCGCTTCGCGAGCTTCGGAACTCCTTCGACGACCGCCTCGGGGGCTTTGGCGGCGCACCGAAGTTCCCGCCCCATGGCAGCCTCAACCTACTCCTATACGAGTACCGTCGAACGAAAGACGACGCTCTGTTGCACATGGCCAGGCGCACGCTCGATGCCATAGCCCTGGGCGGGATCCACGATCACATAGGCGGCGGCTTCCACCGCTACTCCACTGACGTCCGGTGGTTTCTGCCGCACTTCGAGAAGATGCTGTACGACAACGCACAGCTCTCGCGGGCCTACGTGGACGCCTACCTGGCAACGCGCAACGACGAGTACCGCCGCGCCGCGGTGGACACCTACGATTGGGTGCTCCGCGAGATGACGGGTGAGGGCGGCGGCTTCTACTCGGCGCTCGATGCCGACAGCGAGGGCGAGGAGGGCAAGTTCTACGTCTGGGGCCGCGACGAGGTCATCAAGATCCTGGGCGAACAGGACGGCGAGCTGCTCTGTCGGGTGTACAACGTGAAGAAGGGCGGCAACTTCCGCGAGCAGGCCTCGGGAGAGATGCCCGGCACCAACATCGTGTTCCTCAACAGGACGCTCGGGGACATCGCCAAAGCTGAGGGCCTCGATCCGACTCAGATGCGCTCCCGTCTCGAGCGCGCCCGCCGCACGCTGTTGGAGAAGCGCACCCAGCGCATCTGGCCGCATCTGGATGATAAGGTGCTCACGAGCTGGAACGGCCTCATGATCGGCAGCCTCGCGTATGGCGGCCGGCATCTCAACGAGCCCCGGTACGCGGCAGCGGCCGAGAAAGCGGCCGACTTCATACTCACCACCATGCGAAAGAACGGGCGGCTGCTGCGAACGTACCGAGACGGCTTGGCGAAAGGCAACGCATACCTGGACGACTATGCCTTCCTGGCCGACGGCCTCCTGGAGCTGTACGAGACCACCGGCGATGGGCGCTGGCTGGGCGAGGCAGAAGGCCTCGTGGAAATGCTTCTCACCCACTATCGCAGCCAGGAGCCGGCCGCGCTCCTCGACGGCGGTTTCTTCTTCACCTCCAGCGACCACGAGGATCTGCTGCTCCGATCGAAGGATCCCTACGACCGCGCCATTCCATCGGGCAACGGAGTGGCTGCGCGAGTTCTGGTGCGGCTCGGCCGCATCACCGGCGAAAGCCGGTACGCAGAGCTGGCAGAGGCGGCTTTCGCCACGTTCCTCGGCTTCATGCAGCGCGCCCCTCAGGCCACGGAGAGTCTGATCCTCGCCGTGGCGATGTACTTCGACAAGGCCTCATCCGCCGGTGTCGTGCTGGCGGGCAAGGGCGCAAAGCTGCAGTCGCAGGCGGCCAAGCCCGACGCGCGCGCCCGAAAGAAGCCAGTCACCGCGGAGGCGTTCGCGTCGCGGCTGAAGGCGGCGCCGGGCGGGACGATCCGGGTGGCCATTCGGCTGGCCATGGACGATGGCTGGCACATCAACTCCCACACGCCGCTGCAGGAGTACCTGATCCCCACATCAGTCCGGCTGGACGAAAACTCGGTCGCCCGGCTGGGCGACGTCGTCTATCCGCCCGGGAAGACGATGAGCTTTGGCTTCAGCGAGACGCCCTTGTCGGTGTACGAGGGGGAAGTATGGATCGAGGCTCCGTTGACCATCCCCAAGCAGGCGAAACCCGGCGGCACTTCGGTCGCCCTCGAGGTCCGCGTTCAGGCCTGCAATGACCAGACATGTCTGCTGCCAGCGACGCTGAGTCTGTCCGTTCGGCTGGAGGTAGACCCTGCCGCCACGGACGGACAGATGCGGCATGAGGCGATCTTTGAGGCGTTGAGGGTTGCTGGGGAAGTTCCGGCCGCGTAGAGCACCAGGGACTACGCGCCGGCAAGCACGCCTACGGCTTCAGCGTCTGGGGCGAGAAGGCCGTGCGCTCCTCTCCCGGCAGCCGGAATCATGGGTCCGCAGCGCACCCGGGGCGCGCGCCCTCCGGCAGCGCCAACCGGCTCAGGAACGGCGGGGCCTGCACACGCGGCACGGCCGGTAGCCCTGCTTCATCGCCTCGTCGTAATCATCGAACAGCACGCCGCGCGTGCTGGGCCCGCAGCCGGATGTTCCCCGATGTAGAATCCGGGTCGGGCGAGTCCCCGCAAAGAGAGGGAGCCGCGTGGCATCCCTCCTCCCCCTCAGCAGGTGGTGCTCTAGAAAAACGGCCACCTTTGTCCCGTACGCGGCGACGCCCTCTTCGACTTGCCGGATTCGCTGCTGGTCCTTCGGCCTCAACTTGGGACGCATAACCGCGAAGACGATTTCGGCTGGGCGAAGCAGGCGGGCGAGCGATTTGAGCTTCCGCACGTCGGTGGTGCTGAAGCCCCCCTCCCGCGCTGCCTCGCCTAGGATGAGATCGCCGTCACGCACACAGGATATGTCAAGGTCAGTCTCCGGGAGGCCCGCGGCCACGGGGTCCTCCAGGCGGAGTTCGGGCACCCAGAGGAAATCTCTCTTCGCCTCTCCCGCGAGGAGGGCGAGCGCGGCGAGCGGCACTAGCTGGTTTTCGTGTAGCGCCCTGTGTGCAAGCGGGGCGAGCCTGTAGCTCTGTTCCGGGCTGTAGGGGGTCTGGTTGACTCTCAGGCACGCGCTGCACCGGTAGTCCTGCCCGACGTCCTCGAGCGGGTACCACTGACGCGTCTGGCAGTGTTCGCACCTTAGCCGGCAGCCCTGTAGCACGATTCGCCTCTCGACCAGGAAGGGCAGTAGCGATTGTTCAATGCATTCCTGCTCGGCCCCCGACATGTCGGCGAGTTGCCGCGGGCTGCACGGCTTGCGCAGTAGGGGCTGCAGTTCGCCCTCGCGCCTGAGCAACTGTCGCACCTCCGCCCACCCGGCGACCCTAGTCGAGAGGTGGATTGCACCGACGCCGGCGTGCGACCGTTCTACCGTCCTGTATGCACGGGGCTTGTGGTGCCCCTCCATGCCCCACCTGAATGATGGGGCCTGCAGTGCGTGTCGGAAGACCGCCAGCGGCTCGGTTACCCGAACGAATATGCTGAAATGGTGGGCGGCAACCGCCAGGCAGAGCCGCCCATCGCGCATTACGCGACACTGCGTCTCTTGACCGCGCCCGGCTCCCAGGGCTGACTCCGCCCGGAGCATGGCATTCGCTAGCCCAGGCGACACCGGGAAGCGCACGCCTTGGCCGACCGCCCCGAGGGCTTGCAGCTCGATGTCGACCACCCAGCTGCCCGGAGAGCTATCGGGGCGCATAAACTCTGGCCCAGGCTCCGGGACGGGGAAGCTGGCCCCTTCTCGCCCTACGGGGCATCCCGCGACGCGGCTGGGCGTGCTGAAATCCGGGTCGCCCGGCAGTTCGGCAAGGAGCTGGGCCGGGCGGACAACCTGGTACGGGTCGAGAGGCCGCCGCGCACTCTTGCTCAGCTTCGCCAGTTGCTGTTGCGACAGAGTTGCGCTCGTGAGTCCGATGCCGGTCGTCCCGGCGCGGTCTTGCGGGTCGTAGCCGAGGAGCCGTTCGACGTGGGAAGGGATCGCGCCCGCTGATTCGAGGGGCATCCAATACACCGGGTGCCGCCCGATTCGGCTCGCCCGGCTCGACCAGAACAGGCAGAAATCCTCCAGGTTGGGTTCCTCGGACACGACGAGCAGCGCCCGCAACTCCAGCAGAAGGAGCTCCTTGCTGGACGCCCCGCGCCCAACGCACCGACTCAACTGCAGGCCTGTCTGCCACAGCTGGGCTGTTTCTATGTCCGCGCGGGCAAGCCCCCACAGCGGCCGCTCCCGCTCAAGGGTCAAGCGCCTCACGCCGAGTTCCGAAAGATCGCTCCAGCCTGCCTCCCCGTGCACCACCCCAACGTTGGCTTCCACGAAGTCTCGCTGGGGCGCCCCCTCCGTCTCGATCGCCCGCCAGTTCCGAAGGGGAACGTTTCCCCGCCTCGCCTCCGACTCCCGCAGCGCCGCCTGGGGCAATGGCTCAAATGGCAACCACTCGGTCGGATCCATCAGCGCAGGATAGGCGGTGTGAAATGGGGGGTTGGGCGAGATGACACGGAAGGGCAGCAGGCCATGATCAGTGGGCTCGCAGAGATCGGGGTGCTCACGACTGTGGATGTAAATGAGATCCGGGTCGTACCACCTCAGGAACTCCCACCACTCCGCATCGATCTCTCCGTCCCGCAGGGGAACAGCCACGCTGAATATGCCGCCCCAGCGGAAGCTCCCAAACTGCGTGACCTTGCGCGCCTGCTCGTAGTCGCCGTCCGCGTCGAGCAAGTGAGCCACCCGGTGGGCGCGCACGTTACACGAGACGCAATGCTGCTCGACGGTCGTCGCCATCGCGCTGTTCCCTCCCTGCGAGACCCGCAGCCGCGATCAAGCCGCGCAAGCCTGTCGCCGCTCAGATCAGCCGACGCCCCGGCCAAGACTACGACGCGCCCGCCCCTGCCGTTCGCCCCCAGATCCTGGCCCTCCTCTTACCCGCAAGCCGACACCCCTCGCGGCACACCGTCACAGCAGGCACGCGCTGGGGCACCAGGGCCTAAGGTTACCTCCGCGGTCCGCAGTGGGCCAACGACTGGCCAAGCTCGTAGGCCCCAAGATCCGGCGCGGTCCCCGCGAATCCATCGTTGATATTGGGCAGCACCGTGCCTTTGTCGATGGCGTCGCTGCGCGGGCTCAGCCGCAGGTCGTTCACGTCGATGGGGAACTGGATGGTCACATCGGTCGGCGGCAGGACGCCGTTGGCGAAGGCCGTCGCCGGGTTCACCCACACCCCGTGCGCCTCGAGCGCGCCGCTCTTCCGCGTGTCCTCAAGCGTCCGGTACCGCACCCCGTTCCACTTGGCGAACATCCCCAGCGTCCCGCCGCCGAACCCATCGTAGTCGAAGTCGCAGTCGCGCATCCGCCCGGTGAACTCCATGGCATAGTTGGCGTCGGTGCCGATGAAGATGTTGTTGCGGTACACGCAATTGCTGGCGCTGGCGGACATCACCAGCGGCATGCCGGACTTGACGGACGTGTTGTGGTACATGATGGCACCCGACGGACTATTGTGCATCTTGAAGGGCTCGACCTGGATGTTGTACATCGCGTTCCGGAAGATGTAGCACGGCCCGCCATGGAGCGGCTGTGTGCTGATGCCCTGGAAGCAGTTGGTCAGCCGATTCCGAAAGCACCGCACGTTCTGCTCCCCGTAATCCATCTCGATGCCGTCGTCGGTGCACTCCGAGATCTCGTTGTTGTAGAAGTCGATGGCATTGCTCGGCGGGCTATGGAAGATCGAGACCGCATCGGCGAAGCCACGGATGCGGTTGTAGCACACCACGTGCCCCTCGCCCGCGACCTCGACCCCCTCCGCCGACTCGATGCCCTTCGTGCGCGGCCATGTGGACGGGCCCTCAATGAGGTTGTCCGCGACGAAGAAGTCCGTCATCGGCGCATCCTGGCGCCTCGCCGTCAGCCCGCTGTTCACATCGTAGATATGGCAGCGCCGCACCACCAGGTCCGAGGCGCCGTGCCCCACGATACCCCATCGCGCATTGCGCACCGAGAGCCCCTCGTAGAACACGTGGCGCACTCGGTTCGTGCTGATGGCCCGCTCCGCTCCGCCGCCGTCGATGATCGCCTCCCCATCGCCGGCGCCGCGCCACACGATAGGCCGCCCCGCCTCCCCGCTCTTCCTCACCGTCCAGGTCCCCGGATACACGCCCGCATGCAGCAGGAGGATATCTCCGGCCTGAGCCGCCGCCTCCGCTGCCGCCAGCCCTCTGAAGGGATCGGCTCTCGTGCCCGCGCCGCCGCCCGTGCCGGGCACGACGTGCAGCGTGCGGCCATCGGGCGACGCGTGTGGCTCGACGCGAGTGGTCGCCTTCAGCACTCGCTCGGTATCGCCCCCGTCGGGATCGCGAAGCCGCAGCCGTATCTCATAGTGGGTCCCGGGCTCAAGGTCGAGTACGCTCCCGGCGAGCAGTGCTGACCCCTGGGGGAGCTCTGCCAGCATCTTGTCCGCCTCGACACGGAACAGCGCAAGCCCATCGCGCCACTCCTCCTCGCCGACTCGTCGGTATGCAACGGTGACAGTGGCATTGCCATTGGCATCGCCGTCGATGCGCCACCGCACGCCCAGGCACAGCAGCGTGGGGCGCTCGAGCACGGACTCGCCGGGCCGTGCGGCGTTCGGCGCATCTTGAGCGATGGCTACTGTTAAGAGAAGCAGTAAGACAGATGTGAAGGCCACAATATACGGCAACATCACCAGCCCTCCTGGCCCGCATTCAATGGCCGCCTCGCGTTTCCCTTCCCGGTGGGAGCGAGCACACCCGAATAGCCATTACCCGAACTCGCGCGCTGTGCTATCATTCGGGTGGCCCTCCTCTTCCCTACAATTGAGAGGCGGAGAAATCCGCGAACTCGCATAGCGCCTAAGCCGAAGTTCCCACGCTGGGAAGTGTGCGAATCGCTTCTGGTTGTGCTCTGCGGCTGATTCTGGCCCATTCTTGGGCGAATGGGGATGTGGCGCTACTGGCTACATTACAGCTTCACACCCAGCAGATCCAGTGCCCGTTGCTGTAGTGGCGTAGGCCGTGTGACCTTCTCGAAGGTAGGGGCGTGGGGCCGGGGTTGAATGGTGTTCTTGACGATTGTGGCCAGGTCCTTGAGTAGGCTCTGGAAGCTGTGCACGGGCATATTGTCGTCGGTCCGCTTGGTGCGAGCTTCCCAGCCCCCAATTCCCGCGCAGAGAGTGAGCGGACCGCACCGGCGACAGGGATCATTCCTCCGCATACAGCACCTGTGCCTCCGCCAATACTTCGTCGCGGATGTACTTGTCCACAGACTTGCACGTGTTGATCTCGACGGGGTGTCCTCCGAGGATCCCCGAGAACTCCTCCTCGATGGCGAACAGCTTGAAGAAGCCGACTCTGGCCTCCGGTTTGAACTCCACCAGCACGTCGATGTCGCTCTCGGGTGTAAAATCGTCCCGCAGAATGGAGCCGAACAGGGCCAGTTTGCGGATCTTGTTCCGCCGGCAGAAATCCGCCATTCGATCACGTGATATCTCAATGCCGTGAAGGATCATGGCAGTCCAGACCTCCACGCCCGAGTAGTCAGTAAAGGATAGTTGCCACAGAGTACACCGAGAGCACCGAGTGAGATAAGTGCCACTGCCTTCACGCGTCTCGCAGCGCCGTGACCACTTCGGCCAGCGTCTCTTCGGTGCCGACGTTGCCGGGGAAAACGACGTAGGCGAGGCCGGGAAACTTACTCTCGTCGCCGAGGCGCCAGACGGGCACGCCGGCCGCTATCTGGCCCATCACGACGGCGCGCTCTACGTGCAGGCCCCTCGTGGCCACATCGTGCGCCGTGATGCCGCCTTTGCCGATGAGGTACCGCGGCGCCACCTCCAGCCGCTGCACTACCTCCACGAGTGCCTCGGAGACGGCGGCGGCGATGCGCAGTGATTCGGCCGCGTCGTCGCCGCTGATGTGCTCGCGGCTGGTGAACACCACCGCATCGCGGCCGCACGTCAGGGCCTCCGATGCCTCCGCAGCGATCCGGGAGACGGCGGCATCGCGGCGGCTAGGGGCCAGGACCGCGGGCACTTCCAGCTCGAGGGCTTCGATATCCGGCAGCTTCAGCAGCCGCTCCAGTTGTGCCGTGCTGCGCTGCACATAGGAGCCGACGATAGTCAGCCCGCCGGCATCCCTGCCGCCGCGCAGCTCGTCTGGTGAGAGCAGTTCCCGGTCGGTCACGCCGCCGCGAACTTTGACGAAGGATGCTGCAGTGCGATAGAGGAAGCGCTTTCCCTCCGCCTCCGCCGCCAGCAGGCCGAGGATCACCACCTCCAGGTCCCTATCGGACGCGGCGTTGACGACGACTGGCACGCCGCCCGTGACCCCACGCAGGATGTCGGCCACACGCTCCGGCCCTCCTTCGCGGACGTCCCCGATGCCGATGGACGCAACGTCGTCAGCCCGCCATCGGCCGCCGCTCTTCTCCTCCACCCACTGCCGCAGATTGGAGCTGGTGTAGCCAAAGGACGGATCCTTCGCCAGTTCCGTCTCGGCGGCCGGAATGAGCTCCTCCGCCTGCTGCACGTAGTGCACGTCGCCGATGGTCAGCCGCCCGCCCTCGAGGAAGTACGGCGCGATGAGCAGGCCCTCGAAGGGCCCGAGCGCCTCCGACAGAGCATCGGTCTCGGCGGGGAAGTGGCCTCGGAGAGTGGAATCGCTGCGGCTCAGCACCACCGGGCGACGCCCGGTGGCTTTGGCGGCGGCCGCCAGGTTCGCGGCGATCTCCCGGTTCACTGCCACGGCTTCGGGCTGTGGAAGCGACCGCGAGTTCGTGAGCACGAAGACGACGGGCTCGCCGGCCTCCAGCTCCCGCTGAAGCGCCTCGACGCTCCACACGGTCAGCACCGGCACGTCGTGCACCGTCTGGCAGCCCGTCGGGTCGTCGTCGATGGTCACCAGCGTCTCGCGCGAGTGCTCCACGCTCGCGCGGATGCGTGCGCGCATGCCCTCCTCCGGCCATTCGGACGGCAGGGAGGCCATCAACTCAGACCGGCATAGCACCATCGGGATGCCTCCCGTGTGGCGCGGGCTGCCAGCCCGCGATTCGCCAGGCAAGCTGCCTGGCCCACACACTACGCGAGCGAGGTCACCAGGTACTCAAAGGCCCGCGCCGGGATGCCCTCGTCAATCAGCTCCTGCAGCTTGTCGCGCCCGAGCTTGTCCAGCATCCTGTGGAGCGCGTTGACGATCTTGATCGTCGCGCTGAAGCTCTCCACCGGATCGCCCTGCTTCGTCACGACGTCGTACGCGAACCACCCGTCCCAGCCGAGCTTGTCCAGGTAGAACAGCGTCTCGACGAAGTCCCAGAGGTGCACCGACGCCGGCAGCATGTCCCAGTCCCAGTCGCGCGGGTTGTCGTTGAAGTGCACGTAGAACAGCCGCCCGGCATCCTCCAGCAGGCACACCGACTCGGCCGGCGCCTCGGCCGCGGCGAAGGCGTGCCCGAGGTCAAGCGTCACCCCGACGTTGTCCAGGCCCACCTGATTGCACATGTGCAGCGCGCGGCCGCAATCGGGCAGGATCGTGCGCGTTCGCGGCTCGGCCGACTTGTACTCCATGCTCACCCGCACATCGGACCGATGCTGCGCCCCCTCCCGCACGCCCTCCACGAACCAGCGCCAACGCTGGGTGTAGTCGATCTGGAAGGCGTAGTCGTGGCCATCGATAAGTGGGCAGCAGGTCACCAGCTTCGCGCCCAGCTCTGCCGCGATGTCCATGGCCGCCCGCATGTCGGCCACGGCGTCTGCCCGGAGCTGCGGATCGGCAGACGTCAGCGACCCACGCCGCCACTTCGGGTCCTGCTTCAGGTTCAGATTCACTGCCGACACCTGCAGGCCGGTCGCGCGGATCAGCTCGATGGACTTCTCGACGTCCTCGAACTCAACCGGATAGACGACTTCCAGCCCCTGTATCCCCTCGATCTGCTTCGCCAGCTCAACCTTCTCGGCGAAGGTCCGGCTCGGCTGATACTCGGTGAACCGATCGACCTGCCGCCCGAGGAAGCCGGTGATGACGGAGTGTCGGATTTGCATGGTGTTCCCTCTCCCTGCCGGAGGATCCACGGCTTGGCAAGCAAGCCGTGCCACACATCGTCACAGTACGCTGCTGAGGTACTCAAACGTCTGCGCCGCTTGGCCCTCGGACCGCATCATTGACGCCAGCTTCGCGGCGTCCAGGCGAGCCACGATCGCCGCCATGCGTTTTAGCAATCGGATGTTGGCGCTGAACCCCGCCGCCGCATCGAACTGCCGCGGGAAGATGTCTGCTCCGAGCCAGCCATCGTAGCCGACGGTCTCCAGGTAATATAGCAGCTCCAGGAAGTGCCAGAAGTGCATGGTGCCCGAGAGCAGGTCCCAGTCGCCGCCGCCCGTCGAATCGTCGGTGTGAATGTAGAACAGGCGGTCGTCGCGGACCAGCAGACAGACCGCTTCGGCCGGATTCTCGCCCGCCATGAAGCTGTGGCCAATGTCGAGCGTCACGCCCACGTTCGGCAGCGCCACTTGCTCGCACACGTATAGCGCCGTGCCCACGTTGCGCAGCAGAATGTGCGGGTGCGGATCGGTCGGCTGGTACTCGAGGCTCAGCCGCACATCGTCCCGATGCTCCGCGGCCTCGCGGATGCCGTCGATGAAGTGACTCCAGGCGGCCCGGTAGTCCATCTGGAACGGATAATCGTAGCCGTCGGCGACGGGGCAGCAGGTCACGAGGTGCGCGCCAAGATCGGCGGCGATGTCCATGCCGCGCTTCAGCAGCGCCACGGCCTCGGCGCGGCGCTCCGGGCGCGTCGATGTCAGCGAGCCGTAGAGCCACTCGGGCTTTCCCTTCAGATCGACGTTGACGGCCGAGAGCGGCAGGCCGTGCTTTGCGAGCAGCTCTTTGGCGGGCGCAGGATCCTCAAGGTCGCGCGGCAGCTTCAGCTCCACGCCGTCCGCGCCTTCGATCTGCGCTACCAGGTCCAGCTTCTGCTCGAGCGTCCGGTCCTCCCCGTAGGCA
This sequence comes from Armatimonadota bacterium, assembly GCA_030601885.1. GTDB lineage: Bacteria > Armatimonadota > Zipacnadia > JAUWAU01 > JAUWAU01 > JAUWAU01. Next base: position 148,970 of record JAUWAU010000006.1, on the reverse strand, counting down.
AAGAATCGGTCCTGGCACTTGCCCAGGAATGCCGCGTTTATGGAGCACTTAACGTTGAGCACCGTGTCGCCCTCCCAATCGTGGCCACCTGTCTCGGGTCGCTTGTGGCACGGACACACTATTCGGCCTGCCACTGGAAAGTCCCTCTGCAAGCCCCCAAAGCGAGCGGAAGCCAGGAATTGTGCGGCCGATGGCGAAACCATGCCTGGCAACTGTATTCCGAAAGGAGCACCCGACATGCCGAAGATAAAGACGCTGCTGCTCACTGGAGGAAAGATTCACGACTGGGAGGGCTGCGGTGACGCCATCGAGGAGGCGCTGAACGCCGCCGGCGACTTCGACCTGACGCGAGTCAACGACGATCTCTCCGTCCTCGAGGCGCCAGGCCTGGATCCGTACGATCTCATCGTCTTCTACTACACGGTGGGCGAGATCACCGACGCGCAGAAGAACGGCTTGCTGAACTGGGTCGCCTCGGGCAAGGGGTACGCGGGCGTGCACTCGGCGGCGGACTCTTTCAGGGAGTGCCCGGAGTACCGCGCCATGGTCGGCGGGCACTTCGTGACGCACCCGAAATTCCGCGAGTACCAGGTGTGCATCAAGGACGCCGAGCACTGCATCACCGAGGGCCTCGACGAGGAGTTCATCGTCGCCGACGAGCAGTACATCACCGACTACGACCCACGCGTGCACGTGCTCGCCACGGCGCTGTGGAAGGGCGACGCCCTACCGGTCGCCTGGACGAAGTCCTGGGGCGAGGGTAAAGTCTTCTGGCTGGCGCTCGGCCACAACGGCGACGCGTGCCAGCACGAGATGTTCAAGCTGCTCCTGCAGCAGGGCGCCAAGTGGGCGGGGACGCCGGAGGAGGACAGTGGTCAGTGAGCAGTGGTCGGTGGTCAGTGGCCAGTCGTAGGGGCGACCCGCCGGGTCGCTCCTACTGGGTGCCCCATGTGTGCCACGGGTAGCTTGCTGCCCGTGTGCATCCTGAGGCCCACACGGCTTGACGAGCAAGCCGTGCCACAGCGTGCTGCTGGGTGTGTGGCACGGGTAGCTTGCTACCCGTGCTTCCGTCCGGCGGCGTGGCGGCGAAGGAGGTGACAAGCCACCATCATGAGTCGATGTTCGACGTGCGGGGGTGAGATGGTTGAGCGGGCCGTGCGTGTGGACTTCCGCTGGGGCGATAAGCTGGTGGTGTTCGAGGGGGTCCCCGCGGGCGTGTGTGAGGAATGTGGCGAGGAGTACTTGCGGCCGGATGTGTACGACCGGATGGCCGGGGTCGCGGAAACTGGGACCCCGGCGAAAGCTCAGATCACCGTGCCGGTGTACGAGTACGCTGGGTAGACTCCCACGCCACACTCCGGCAAGCGCTGGATGGTGCCGGGACTCGGGCGACGATGGACATCGGGCGGCAGGTTTACCCGGCACGCATGATGCCGGCGTCATAGAGGCCTGTGGCCAAGGGCTCCCTGTCCATGGGTCTCTCTCCGCGACGCTGAATCTCAATCCGCCACCTGTTGGCCTCCGCCAGCGCCGCGAAGCCCTGCTGCCAGCGACCAAGCAGCGCCTGCGCCTCCGCCTGGCTCGCACGCTTGCGCAGTGTGATCACCACTTCATACGGGTCGCTCGCGAGATAAGGCGGCGTCCTGAACACGTACTCGACAAGCGGGGAGGCCACATCGCGCCCAATGCTCTCGACCAGAAGCTCCGTGCGCCGATGCTCGGCCCAAATCCTCTCTGAGGGATAGGCTCCCACCGCATAGTAGATGAGCACCGCAGCGCACACGATGGCTACTCCCGTCATCAGCAGCCCATAGCGCCGCTCCTTCGCGCGCGCCCGGCGTTCACGGGCAAGCCACGAATCAAAGTCGAATGGCCGTCCCCCGCTCCAGATGGGAATCGCCGCCGCCCTGAGTCCGAGTGCTTGATCGCGCAGATGGGGGAGCGACGTGACGAACACAAACGTAGCCAAGCCAATGAAGAAACTCGTCCTGGGGTATGGCGTGCGTCCCAGCCCGAAGTACATGGCGAGGTTGGCAGTCGCCACGGCGCCAAGCGGGACGACCGACAACCACTTCGCCCCCCAAAGCATCTGTGGCCTGTGTTCGAAGTCTGGCATCCCACGGATGAACCGGAGCGAGAGGAGCCCGATGACCGGAAGAAAGCCAGCGAAGACGACCACGGACAACGTCAAGTACTCGGCGGAGCTAAACAACCACGCTCGACCAAATGCTGCCACTTGCTCAGGAGGCATGCGCTCCCACCTCTTCCCGTGTCCGCCGAGGACTGTCCATCATACCGCGCTCCGTCGCAAACTCGCGTCCCTGCGGGGCGCGGCTGCCTATCCCGGCCGGACCCCGGCTGGCATCCTGACGCTCGGGTTCCCGGCTCGGCGCCGCCCGGCTCGACGGGGACGCCTTCGGCCTCACGTGCGGAACATACATGCTCTCGGTCAAGGCCTCCCTCTGTCGAGCCTTCTCGCCCCGACGTACCACGTGGATGAGCCACTGGCGTGGCTCGCCAAGGCTCGCGAGTGCCCGCTCCGTCCGACGCGCCACATCATCGGCCTGCTTCGCTGTCGTGTCTCGCCGCACCCGCACAACCAGCTCATACGGCTCGCGCGTCAGAGCCCTCTCGATGAACACACCCTCGACCAGCAGCGAATGCAACTCCTGCTTGAGGACGATCACCAGCGGCAGACCCCGATACAGTTCCGCTATCTCCCGCTCGACCCGATAGCTCCGCGAGAGCTGCCCGTAGCTGAGCAGCCCGGACATCACGAACCCGAGTGCCCCCATGGCCGCGTACAGCCGCTGCCGCTTGAGTTTCTCCTGTTCATGCGCTATCCACGCACTGACGTCGAAGGGCTTGCGCTTGAACCAGGCGCCGACCAAGTCGAGCACCGCAAAGCAGCCCGCTGCCTGATCCCCCAACAGAGGCAACAGGACTACGAACCCAAACTGGAAGATGAGCAGGGCCGCCAGCACGCTCGTGACCGGATATGCGGTGCGAGTGATGCCCTCGTACATGACGAGGTAGGCGACCGTCGGTATGGCGAGCATCACTGCCCAGAGCCACCTGGCCCCCCAGAGCATCTCGGCCTTGTGCTCGAACTCCGGCAGGCCGCGCAGGAAGTCGACGGAGCGATCGCCGACTACCGCGAAGAAGCCGACGACAACGAGGAGGCACGTAACCACGTCCGCGGGGAATTGCGAGAACCAGTTGCCGATGAATTCGACGGCTTCCCCGTGACTCACCAGCCTCCATCCCCTTCCGGACCAGACATCCTCTGCAGCATAATAGCACAACTGGCCACATCAGCGCCATGCCGTCTTGCGTGTTTCGCAGCCGTCGCACCTGCCGCACTCAGCGGGCTCAGGCATAGTTCTCCGCCACCTCGATAGCCGTCCGCACCCACTCGCGCAGCCGCTCCGGGCGGCCGTTCAGCGTCTGCAGCTCCCGCAGCACCACCTGGTAGTAGCAGCCTTGCAGCTTCCGCATGCCCTCCTCAAGGTGCGCGCGGATTGGCCCCATGTCCGTCGCGAAGACGACGTCCGTCGCCTTCTGCCGCCACATGATGGTGTAGCGATCCTGGCAGGCGGCGATCACCTTGTCCACGTCGGTCCAGGCCGAGCAGACGAACACCCGCAGGTTCGGAATGCGCAGCACGCCGTCGATCTTCTGCGTCAGGTTCTCACAGCACCCGTACTGCACCAGGCCGTACTGCTGGAGGATCGGCATCTGGTAGTTGAGCAGGAACTGCTCCCACATCGCCGGCGATACCAGGTCGAACTCCTGGCTGTTCGCCACGCACCACAGGTTCTCGAAGCGCACCTTGCCGTTCTCGGGCGCTGCATTGATGGGATCGCTGCAGAACATCGGCCCGTACGTGTTCGGCGTCAGCAGCCCGGTGTCTTCCACCGTTCGCATCGCCCGGAGAGTGCCCTCGAGCAGCGTCCGCACGAGCCGGTGCATTACGTGGGGGCGCTCGGCCAGATCGAGCATCATCGTTCCCATCCCGCGGAGCTTATCCACCGCGCCGCCGAGTCCCGCGCCGAGCGGCGAGCCGCAGGTCAGGCGCACCGGCACGATGTCCCCGAGCAGCTCGGCCATGCGCTCCAGCGCCTCGTTGGTCTTTCGCTCATTATAAGTGTACGTGGGAACGGAGACCTTCTCGAAGTCCTCTTCCGTTTTGATGGGCGTGTCGTAGCGCCAGCCGCCGACGTCGGTTTCCCCGATCAGCCGGCCGGTTTCCATGCCCCACGTGTACTGCTGGTCGCGGTCGAACACGGCGGAAACGCCCCACCACGGCTCGACTATCGAATCGTCGCCGATGGAGTCTTTGTAGAGGTGCTGCCGCAGCGTCAGCTCGATCCGCCGGTGCCACGAGTCCTGGCACTCGAGGCTCTCAGGCGGGATCAGCTCCTGCCAACAGCCCACCGGGCGGCACCACACCGGAGCCCTGTCGGGCCTCCGGAGGGCATTCACGGCCCGCCACCGTTGGCGTCGCGCAGCGTACTCGTCGCTGGCGGCGCGCTCGGCGAGCTGTGTGGCGAGCTTGCGGATCGTGGCGCGCTCGCGCTGGCTCTGTAGGGTCATGGTAGGTGATTGCCCCTCCGAGGTGTACGGCAGCCACATAGAAATACCGGAGACAGTGGGGCTGTTGAAAAACCCAGGCTACACGCCCGTTCGCGTAGCGCGGGCTTTCGAGCCCGCGATGTCGGCCTGGAAGGGACTCCGCCGAAGCTTCGTCCCTCTCGCGAAGGCGGAAGGCCGACCTACGCGGTGGGCGGGCGGTGGCCAGACGACGAGCCGCCGGCGCCCGGGTTTTTCAACAGCCCCGACTGTCCCTATTATCAGACGGCCGTCTCACTGCGCCAACTTATAGTCGGTCAGCTCGGTCGTGGTGGGCGGCCGGTCGCCCCGCGCGGTGCGGTGCGTCTTCACCATCCCAACTCCCTTGGCGTACCAGATCGTGCGCTTCATCTCCCCGCGCCCGAACGAACGCGTATAGACCAGCTTCAGGCAGTCCTCAAAGGTGCCCTTGGGCACGGTTACCGTCTCGACCGAGGCAAGCTCGAGCTTCATGGTGATGTCGAACTCTCGCTCGCCCCTCTTGACCTTGACCTTCGCTTCCTCGCTCTGCCCCACACGCATCTTTCCCGGGAAGCTCGCCGCCGGCTCGTACAGCATCGTCATCGGCTGGGCGTCTGCTTGATCCCCTCGGCGCGCGAACATGGACCCGAAGATGATCAGCTTCTCGGCGCTGACCGATTCCAACGTTCCGGACCTGATGCTGCCGTCCGCCGTCTTTCTCACGATCGGCATCGCCTGTTGCCCGTTCACGTCGCGGGCTTTGAGGACCTCGTAGGTGACCGTCTCATCACCTTCGCCGCCGGAGGATTTCATGGTCCATTTCGATCCGACCGTCTGCGGCATGTAGTCCTTCAGGCTGTACTCCGCGTCCTGAGCCCACGCCGAAACTGAGCAAACCACTGCAGCCGCCAGCACGATACCCATCGACACTACAAATGCGCGTTTCATGTTCAGCCTCCTGTCTCTTGATGTAACCGACGTTGGCACATCAACGAAGGTACACCTGCATTCATGGCCCACTTCGGCTTCCGTGAATGTTCTCCTTCGTGCGCGGGTGGGGGGCGCCGTCGAAGAGGTAGGCTCTCCACTCTTCGACCTTCGCTTCCCATTCCTCCAGCGTCCTCGTCGGATAGGTTGATGGCCAGCCTCCCTGGCGGAACTCGTCGCTGACACCCTGGTCCTTGATCTTCTCGCGCCATTTCTCCAGCTCGGCGCGGAGCTTTCTCTTGGTGTCCTGGTACGCGGGGGCAGACGCGACGTTGTGCACCTCGTGCGGGTCCGTGCGGAGGTCGTAGAGCTCCTCTTGCGACTTTTTGGCGGCCATGAAGTGCGCCTGCTCGGGAGTCAGCTCGCCTTTCATGTTCATAACGTTCATGAGGGCAAGCATCGGGTACATCCGCTCCTTGTACTCGTTGAGCTGACAATAGGCCCTCTCCGGCATCAGGTTCAGGATGTACTTGAAGTCTTTTGAGCGGATTGCGCGCATGGCGTCGTGCGTGGAATCCATCTTGCCGCGCGCGGCAAACACGTACTCTCTCTCGGACCTGTTCGGCCGAAGCAGGTCCTCGCCGTGCAGCTCGTGCGGCGGCGTGACGCCGGCAACGTTCAGGATGGTGGCGCATATGTCGATGCTCATCACCATATCGTCGGACACCTGGCCCGGCTGAACCGTGCCCGGCCAGCGCATCATCATGGGAATATGTATTCCGCCGTCGTAGAGGAACTGCTTTCCGCGAATGTGGCAGCGACCATGGTCGCCAATGAAGAAGACGGCAGTGTTGTCGGCGAGGCCTTCGTCGTCAAGTCTCCGGAGCAAGCTCCCAACGTCACGGTCCATGAGCTGGATCTGCTCGAGGCCGTTGGTCCAGTCCCGGCGCACGTAGTCGTTGTCCGGGTAATACGGGGGGATTTCAACATCCTTGATATCTATGGGGCGCTCGGGATCACGATTCCACCTACGATGGGTGCCGTGAGACGTGTATTGAGCGAAAAACGGCTGGTCGGCTTTGCGCTCTTTCCAGTCCTTGCCCACGAAGAAGGGCCGGTCGGTGACGAAGTTGCAGTCGGTCTTCCTGTCCATGAGGCAAGTGTAATAGCCGGCCTCTTCCAGCAGGTGCGGAATGGGCTTGATACCGTACGGCAGCGGCTTCTTGTCGTTCTTCGGAGTACGATGCTGATGAGCGCCGATGTAGTTCTGGTGGAAGCCGGTTATCATCGCGGAACGCGACGCCGAACAGACGGCGCCTGTCGTGAAGGCGTTCGTGAAACGAACACCCTCGGAGGCGAGCTTGTCGAGGTGTGGTGTGTGCACGCCCTTGGCGCCGTAGCACGAAAGATCGGGACAGATGTCCTCCGCCATGATCCAGAGGATATTCGGCCTCGGCGGCTCACCGGCGGCGAGTGACAAGTGGCGAGCGAGTGGAAGCGCCGTCGCGCTCAGTCCGGTTGCTTTCAGGAAGCTGCGCCTGTTCATGGGTGCCCCTTTCGGCTGAGGGCCGCAGATTACGCGCTCGTAGAACACTTTACCCCACCCCGGCCCTCCCCGCAAGTTGCCGATGCGCGGGGGAGGGAGCTCTGGGAGGGACGCGGTGCCGGTGGGGCGAAGCCCCATGCCACAGCGCAGCGTGTGAATTCCCTCAATCCAGATGGGGCGGAGGCTCTCGAGTGACAGAGATATCCCGATTCAGCTTCCCCACCCAGATCCGCTTTGGTCCGGGAGCCCGGTCGGCGCTGGGCGAGTTTGCCGAGCAACACGACGTCAAGCGACCCCTGCTCGTCTCCGATTCGGGACTGCCGAGCACGGAGGCGTTCCGGTTGGGGGCCGAGGAGATGGAGCGGGTCTGGCCCGACTCTTACGCCGTGTTCACCGGTGTGGAGCCGAACCCGGCCGAGGAGGATGTCGAGGGGGCCTTCAGAGCCTACGAGGAGGGACAGTGCGACGGTGTGGTGGGGCTGGGCGGTGGGAGCGCGCTGGATGTGGCGAAGGCGGTGCGGCTGAGAATCGCCTTCCCCGACCTCTCCCTCATGGCCATCCCGCTCGATGACCTTCCGCCGCGACTGGCTCCCTTCTGCGCCATTCCAACCACGGCGGGGACCGGGAGCGAGGTCGGGCGCAGCAGTGTGATCACGATGCCGGCGCTCGGGCGCAAGGTAGTGCTCGGCGGGCAGCCGCTGCTGGCGGATCTGGCGGTGCTGGACCCGGAGCTGACCGTGGGGCTGCCCCCGCACCTCACGGCAGCCACGGGGATGGACGCCCTCACCCACGCTCTCGAAGCGTATGTGTGCCCGATGCTGCACCCGATGTGCGACGCCATTGCCCTGGAGGGCATCCGGCTGGTGCGCCTATTCCTCCCCCGAGCATACGCCGACGGCGGAGACCTTGAGGCCCGGGGCATGATGCTCATGGCCGCGTCCATGGGCGCCGTAGCCTTCCAGAAGGATCTCGGAGCCGCTCACTCTCTGGCGCACCCGCTGTCCTCGGAGTACGGCGTCCACCATGGTCTGGCGAACGCCATCGTGCTTCCGGCCGTCGTCCGCTTCAACGGCGAAGAGGATACGGCGCAGTATGCGCGGCCCGCCGCGGCCCTGGGGCTTGAGGCAGGAGAGGACCCGGCAGCGCAGGTGGCGGACTTCCTGGAGGATTTCAACGGCTCGCTCGACATCACCCAGCATCTCCGGGATCTCGACGTGCCACGAGAGGGACTGCCGGAGTTGGCTGCCAAGGCCATGGAAGACGGATGCCACCTGACGAATCCCCGGCGCTGCACTGAGGCCGACATGCTGCGGCTGTACGAGGAGGCCTGGTGATGCCGCAGGCACGCCACACGGATGAGGATCCGACATGAGTGACCGAGTCAGCGATGAGTCGTGGGAACCGGCGTGGTTTACGCCCGAGAATGTGGATACGGTGATCGTGGCGTTCCCGGACGTCTACGGTCGCCTGCTGGGCAAACGGATGACCCGCGACCACTTCTGCAACCACGTCGTGACCAGGGGCATGGAGGCCTGCAACTACCTGCTGACAGTGGACATCGACATGGAGCCGCTTCCCGGGTTCAAGCTGGCGAGCTGGGAGCAGGGCTACAGCGACTTCCACGCCCAGGTGGATCTGCATTCGCTGCGCCCGGTGCCGTGGCAGGAAGGCACGGCCATCGTACTATGCAACTTGGTGCACGAAGACGGCTCGCCGGTGGAAGAAGCTCCGCGGCGGGTGCTATCGCGGCAGCTCGAGAAGCTGGCGGAGCGGGGGCTGAGGGCGCACATGGGCTCGGAGCTGGAGTTCTACCTGTTCGACGAAAGCTACCGCGCTCTGGTGAGGAAGCGCTTCTCCGACGCCGCGCAGGCCTCGGACTATCTCATCGACTACCACATTCTGCAGCCGGGCCGCGATGAGGATGTGCTGCGCCGGCTCAGGAACGAGATGACGGCCGCGGGGATCACGGTGGAGTGCAGCAAGGGGGAGTGGGGCAAGGGCCAGCACGAGGTGAACCTGGCGTATGCTGAGGCGAGCGAGATGGCCGACCGGCATGTCATCTACAAGCTCGGCGCCAAAGAGATCGCCGCTCAGCAGGAGCGGTCCGTGAGCTTCATGGCCAAGTGGGCCGCCGACCAGGCCGGCAGCAGCTTCCACGTGCACAGCAGCCTTTGGGACACGGAGGGCGAGCGCAACCTGTTCTGGGACGAGGGGCAGGAATGCGAAAGTGAGCTCTTTCGATACTTCCTGGGAGGCCTGCTGAAACACAGCCGAGAGCTGAGCTACTTCTTCGCCCCCACCGTCAACTCGTACAAACGCTACCAGGCCGGCTCATGGGCTCCCACGCGGCTGGTCTGGGCGCACGACAACCGGACTGTCGGTTTCCGAGTGGTCGGCCATGGCGAGTCTCTGCGGATAGAGAACCGCGTGCCGGGCGCGGATGCCAACCCATACCTGGCGTTCGCCGCTACAGTGGCCGCCGGGCTGCGCGGGATCGAGGAGGAACTGAGCTGCGGCGATCCGTATCGCGGGGACGCCTATGCCGGCGAGGACCTGCCCCGCGTGCCGGGATCTCTCGAAGAGGCCACCGATCTCCTGGAACACAGCGACCTGGCGCGCGCCGCCTTCGGCGACGAGGTGCTGGAGTTCTACGTCCACACGGCCCGTCTGGAGGCGGGAGCGTTCCGGCAGGCGGTGACCGACTGGGAACGCGCTCGCTACTTCGAGCAGATGTGAGTGGCGGCCCATCGGTCGCGGGTGCTGCTGCAGCGCGATTCGCTCGCCGGACCGGCGCACGTGGGGTCTTGGGCTAGCGCCCACCTGCGCACAGCGAATTCAGGTACTCCTCGATGTTCGTGTAGCCGTCCTTGTCCCGGTCCGCCTTGGCGTCCGCAGGATCCTGCGGATTCAGCCCGTGCGTCGTCTCCCACGCATCGGGCATGCCGTCGTTGTCAGCGTCTTTCGGTGGGACACCGGCGGCGAGAGCCGGCCAGCCGCCCACATCCGACGGGTGGTCGATGATTCGCCCCGTCCGGGTGCTCACTTCCTGGACGAGGCGCTTATCCGCCGCGTCGCGCTCCGGCAGCGTCGTCCCCACGTTGGCCAGCACCAACTCATACGCCTCGCTGTACGAGTGCGTCGTCACGGGCGGGGCATCGAACCGCTCGGGCGCCCGCAGACCCGTGCCGGGCTCTTTGGCGTTCCAGAGCACGGCATCCCACTCGTCTTGTTCGAGGCTCGTCCGCATTGGGCCGATGTTGCCTTGCGCGTGGACCTTCGCGTTCACGCCCATCGTGAGGCACGGCCGCTCCCGGCTGTTCGGGCCCATGATGTAGTGGTTGCCCACGAGGTTGATACGCCCGTTGTGGTTCTCCTTGGCGTACCCGATGCCCGCGGCGCTGCCCCAGTTGTACACCACGTTGTTCACCACATCCATGATGTACGGGAAGTCGCCCTCCGTCGGCAGGTACGGGTTGCGGTCGTTGCAATGCATGATGAGGTTGTGGTGAAGCGAGACGCGCGTCGGCCCATATGCGATCATCAGCCCCTTGCTGTGCGGCCCTTTGGCGTGCGTGCTATCGTGCAGCCCCTCCGAGACGATGCACCACTGGATGGTGATGTCGTGCGCGTTGCCCTGCTGCTCGGGGAACGACGTGATGGCGAGGCACTCGTCAATGCCCCAACTGATGGAGCAGTGGTCGATGACGATGTTGTAGGCGCTGTTGATGGCGAGAGCGTGCGGCTCCTTATCCGGTCCGCTGTCGCCGCATCGGAACCGCAGGTGGCGTATCACCACGTCGTGCAAGTCGTTCCCCAGCAGGAAGTTGGCGTTCGCCACGCAAATGCCGCCCCCGGGCGCCGTCTGGCCGGCCACGGTGAGATAGGAGCATTCCTCGCCGCTGATGGTCAGAGACTCCGTCAATCGTATAGTGCCGCCAACGTCGAACACCACGATGCGTGGGTCATGCGCTGTGAGGGCGTATCGCAGGCTGCCCGGCTCGTGAGTATCCTCGAGAGTCGTCACTTTGATGACCCGTCCGCCTCGCCCACCGGGCGTATCCGCGCCGAACCCCTCAGCATCTGGGAAGGCTGGAATGGCGGCGGCGCAGGCACACTGCGCGACGGCGTACAATATGCCCGTCAACAGGAATCCCTCTGTCATGCTTTTTCCCTCCAGACGCGCCATGCCGGCGCACGACTCCCGCATCCTTCACCATTCCTCGGCCTTCACCTCCCGTCATGCGATCCCATCGCAGCGCCGCTTGCGCGTGGGCGGTGTGTATGATAGAATCCTCTCGCGCGCACCGTGAGAGCCTGGCTTAACGTACGCTAACTAACGAGGCAAGTGCTTGCTTCCAAACGGAGCCAACCGGCCAAAACGCTGATGGCTGCCAATGTGTCTGTGTCCTGCGGTGAAACAGTGCCTCGATGACGCAAGAGGCCCCTCGAATAGACCCGTAGTGCCATACGTGACACTCTCCCTGTTCCCCAGGAGGATTTCTCGTGAAATGTCCGCGCTGTGGTGCAGACAACCCTGATGGATCTACTCAATGTGCTCAGTGCAGGGCGGCTTTGACCGCCGCAACGCAGCCGGGCGCGCCACCAGCGGCTCCAGTTCCGCCTCCGGCAGCCCCTCCTGTCGGAGCGGCTCCCGGAGGGCCACCTCAGGCGAGCGCTCCGGTCGGGCCTCCGATAGCACCTCCTGCCGGCCTGCCTCCTGGAGCGCCGCCGCAGGCGGTGGGGCCGCCTCCCGCAGGACCTCCTGCCGGAGCGGCTCCGGGGATGCCGCTCCAGGCGCCCAGTCCAGTTTCGCCACCGGCGGCTCCTCCGGCCGGAGCTCCCCCCGGCGCCGGGCCGATCGGCCAGCCTCCTGCTCCACAGGCGACGCGGGCGCCCAGTGAAGCCATACGCCCCGGCATCCCCGAAGGCTGGACGGCGCCCCTGGCCAGCCCGACGGCGACGCATCACAAGGTGGTGCGGAAGATGAGCGTGGCCAGCCTTCTTGGCAAGATCGGCCTCCTCATCGTCGTTGCCGCCATCTTCTTTGGCGCTTGGCACTACCACACTCGCATCGCACCGGGCAAGGCCGTGACAGCGTTTCTCCAGACCGCCAAGAAGCAAGACTGGGCGGGCATGAAGAACCACGTCACAAAAGCGTCGGCGAAAATGCTGCCGGGCAAGGGAGACGAGGACGACGAAGACGAGGGGAGTGGATCACTTCCTGCCGCTCTATACTTCCCCGACGACAGCAAGTTCATCGTGAAGGGCATGCACGCCAGCTTCAGTCGTGGCACGGTCAAGGTCGAAGGCACCTGCCGTTTCGAAGACGTCGAACGAAGCTGGGTCACGGACTGGCCCATAGTGCGCCAGGGGCTCTCATGGAAGATAGATCTGAAGGCGACGGCGCCCTCTGAGGAAAGCAGCGGGGGCTCGTGATGCCACGCGCGGCGCAACAGGAGGACGAGCGAGGTGAGATGCGATCTTCGTCGCGGCCCGCGCGCGGGGCCGCGGACGATCGCATCGATCTTGAGGCCCTCGCAATGGCTCTCCTGCGCCGTGCGCCGCTTGCCACGCGCTGGGTGCGGTGCCAATTCCACGAGTTCAGTTTGTCGTGCGCAGCCACGGGCGATCGACTGGCATGCGCCACGCGCGAGTGCCTGCGACCCTTCGCAGATAAGCCACCATCCAGCGGCTCGTTGCTGCACATCTTCGTGTGTGAGGTGAACGGCGAAGAAGCCCTGACCCCCGGGCCACTGGCCGGCCTTCAGCCCTCGCTGGCCTGCGAGTCGCGCGCCGGTGCCGAGTATCGTAGCTATTCGCGTGGTCCTATATCGGTAACCCGGCTCCTGCCATACGCGGTGCGAGCTGTGGACACCGAGCGGGGCGTCGCGCTTTGTTGTGTCAATGCAGATAGCGGAGCACCCGCCGGCGCCATCGCCCAGAGCGTCGTCCAGGGAGCGCTCGTGGAGCTGCTGCGAGCACAGCACTGGTATGCGGTGCACGCCGCGGCGGCAGCCCGTGGCGGCCGAGCGGTACTCATCACGGGCTGCGGCGGAGTCGGCAAGACCACTCTGGCGCTCGCGCTCGTTCGGGCCGGCTACAAGTGCCTCGGGGACGATCAGATCCTCCTGGCAAGACGCAATGGTCAGCCGGTCCTGCATTGCCTTTCGTCCCGCATCAGCTTCCGGGCCGATATGTGCTCGCTGCTGCCGGAGCTCCGCTCTGCGCCGCCGGCGCACGGACAGCAGAGCGTGGGAAAACGCGCGGCGTTCGTGGAAGATATATTCCGAAAGTCGGTGGCCGCGACGGCCGAGCCGGCGCTCATATTGGCGCCCCGGCTAAGTGGCGCGCAAGAGAGCTCCGTGGAGGAGCTGAGCAGAACAGAGGCGCTTCGCATCCTGGTGGACTCGAGTCCGGGCCGGCTGGAGCCGGCGGCGGGAGTGGTCTTCTTCGAGCTCGTCGCGGACGTTGTGGACGCATCGCGCTGCTACCGCCTCGGGTTTGGGCGCGATTTGGACGGGGCCGTCCGGCTGATAGACTCTTTGATGGGGTGAGCTGCTCGCCATGACCCTCTGTGTTCGGTCGCCTCTTCGGATCGACTTCGTCGGCATGACGGACTACCGCCCGGCCTGCGCCGAGATGGGCGGGGAGATCGTCAATGCGCCCATCAACAAGTACATCTACGCCACGCTGCGGCCTCGGCAGGATGGCGAGTTCCACTTCCATGCGCCGGATCAGAACGGCCTCGATTTCTCCGTGCCGACACGGCGCGAGCTGAGCAAGGACGGCCCCCTGGGCCTGGTGCAGCACATCGTGAAGAAGTACGCCTCGCCCAGCGGCCTGGACCTGACGACGTACTCGGAGCTTCCCGGCGGCGCGGGCCTTGGGTCATCCTCGGCCGTGGCCACCTGCGTGATCGCGGCGGTGAATGCCCTCACGGGCTACTGCATGACGGACTTCGAGATCGCCGACGCCGCCATCGAGGCGGAGGCGGAGGCGCTCGACGTGCAGTACGGCTGGCAGGATCAGTACTCGCCGGTCACCGGTTCCGGCGTGAAGTACCTGCGGTGGTGGCCTGGTGGGTCGCACCGGGGAATTGAGATAAACATTCTGCCGTTGACGGCCGAGCAGATGGCGGATCTGGAGAAGTCGCTGGTGATCTGCTACACGCAGCAATCGCGCCCGGCGGGCAACATCCTGGCAAAGGTGGCGGACGGCTTCCGCGACAGAGACGAGAGCGTGCTCGCGGGTCTGGCGGGGATGAACGAGTGCGCCCGCGACATTCGCATCGCGCTGCTGAACAACAAGCCGCACCGTCTCGGTGACATTCTGAATCGGGTGTGGGAGCTGCACAAGAGTCTTCACCCGGACGTGAGCAACGATCTGCTGGAGAACATGCACAAGGTCGCGACGGACAACGGGGCGCTGGGTGGTCGGGTGTGCGGGGCTGGTGGCGGGGGAACGATGATGTTCTACTGCGAGCCCGGCACCGAGTACACCGTGAAGCGGCGGCTCGAGGAGGCCGGCGGGCGCATCTTTGACTTCTCCTTCGCTGCCTCCGGGCTGCAGGTGTGGCGTACGCCGAACGGATAGAGCCACAGCAAGTCCGGGGCTCGCGGCTCAGCGCGGGTGCATCAGGAAGCCGTTCGCGTCCATTTCCATGGATGCTGCGAGGTCGGCCGGGCCGACGTAGAAGCCGTCGAGGTTCACATTGGCGGCGCCCTCCGCGATGAGTTGCAGCAGGTGCTTCCCTGCAGCCAGCGACCCGATGGGAGCCCTGGCTCTCTGCCAATGCTGTGGCTCCGTGCCCCAGCCGCCGGTGCTTGGCAAGCTGAAGGTAGACCGCCGCCCCGCCGGCTTGCCGTCCACCATCAGCCGCAGCTTGCCCCCAGCCATGTCTCGCGCGAACCGCAGATGCAGGCATGCCTCGGGCAGATCCGCCGACAACTCCACCACGTAGGACGCTGTCTGGCCCAAGCTGCGGAAGCCGCCGAGGCACTTGCCGCCGGACGTGTTCCCGGCCTTGCGTGTGTCGATGGCGCGCTCCCAGTTGATGCTCACGGCATCCTCTCCCTCCACCCACACCCAGTTCGCTCCCGCCACTTGCCTGGCGGTTATCCCCTCGAAGGCCAACGGGCGCGGCTGCGGCACGTCCGGGTCGCGTGGCGCTGGGTCGGCGCTGTCCGCGATGCCATCTGCATCCGTGTCGGCCACCAGCGGATTCGTGCCGGCAGCCCTTTCTCGTTCATCCGTGAGGCCGTCGCCGTCGGAATCACGAGCGGGAGCCTGCGCCGGCAGCGATTGCCGCAGCGTTTGCAGCGTCAGGCCGTCGGGAGTACCCGGACACAAGTACACTGCCCCGCCGTATGTCGGCGCACCGCGTACGTTCAGCCTGTACCGAGGCAGAGGGCCGTGGAACTTGTCGCCGATGCCGGAGACGAAGCCGGCAACGATGAGAGCAGGGCCCTCTTCGGTCTGCTCGCACCGCATGTTCAGATCGCGCCCAAAGATACCCAGCATGCTGGCACGCGACTTCGCGAACGCCCATTGGACGTGTGACCTGTTCTCGCTCCAGTACTCCTCGCCGGGCGCTGTCCTGAAGACGCCCAGGCGCGTCCCGGCCCAGCGATCCGGATATGACGGCCACGGTCCCCAGCCTTTGTACCGGACACCGTCGAGTCTGTCGGTCAACCCAAGGCGCAGCCCCATCTCGTTCGTCAACTCGACGTCATCGACAACGGGCGTAATAGCGTATCGGACCTCCAGCACGCCGGTGCTGTGCAGCGCGTGGTACAGTCCCACGGCAATCTTCGGCCGCCGCAATGCCGCCCTCGTTTCAGTGTATACGCATTGCGACAGCAGACCGACGCCGTCCGGCTCGACGAGCAAGCGGGGCTTGCCGGCCTCGAGGCGGAAGCCCGCCGGAAAGCGCGTCAGCACCGTGGGCGAGACGTGCCGCTTCTCGTGCTCGAGAAGCGGACGACCGGTGCTTATGCCAACTGCTTTCAGGATCGGCTGGCCGTCGAGTTCGAGCGCGCGCAGCAGACCCGAGCTGGCGTCGAATCGGGCCACGACGCTCCCGCGCCTGCCGGCGCAGGTCAGCACCATCTCGTCTCCGCTGCGCCGCGCCCTGACGGTGCCCGCCTGCCCATGAGGAAGTCGGGGGCGGACCAGCGAATCCGCCTTCGGGTGCAGGACTACTTGATGAAAGTCCACCTCGTGCCCCTGGCGGTTCCTGAAGGAGAGGTCCAGGCGGTACTGCCTGTGGGCGTAGAGCTTGCCTGGGAGGGCCAGCGACAGGCTGTAGGTCCGCTTGCCGTTCGGCGGCACATCGAGCGCCAACCGGCCGCACTGGATCGGCTGCTCGTCCTGCATGAGTTGCCAATGTGCCCGGAGCACACTCAGATTGGTGAAATCGTACCTGTTCTCGATCGCCAGCTTCAGCGACTGCCGCCCCGGGCCGACCGTGGCCTGGGCCGGCGACACGGCCACCGGGGAGTACATCTTCTTCGTCTGGAAGTACTCTGGTTGCAGCTCGCGATATGGGCCTGTCATGCCGTCCGTCCCGGCATTGCCCGCCGAGTCCATCACCAGGCCGCTGCCCCCGTTAATCCCCCCGCATGCCGGGGGAGATACAGGAGTCGGGCGCAGCACTCCCTGGTCGCACCAGTCAAAGCGCGTCCCGCCGGCGCAGTTCCGCGACCCCTCAAGAACGGGCCACGTGTCCTCCAGTCCACCCCCACCCCCAAACAGACAATGGCCGTACTCGGTGAGAAGCACGGCGTGTTCGGGATACTGTATGAAAGCCTCCTGAAGCCGCTCCAGGATGCGGTAGCCGGGGTAGTGCCACGAGAGAAGCGATGTGTCCGCCGCCGGAGCCGTCCCCTGCGAGGTGATCACCACCGGCCGCGTCGGGTCGTGCGTGCGGCAGTGCTGGATGAGACGGCGGTGGTTCGCTGAATACGGGTTCTCGTTCCCGAGGCTCCAGACGATCACGCTCGGATGGTTCTTGTCGCGCGTGAGCATCTCTTGGGTGCGCTGTAGGAAGGCGCCATACAGCGACGGCTCGCGCATCTTGTCCCCGATGTTGCTGAACGGCGCCTCGTCAATGACGTACATGCCCAACTCGTCGCACAGGTCGAGAAACCCCACCGGCGTACCGATCCAGCCCCGCCGGATGCAATTGGCATTCGCCTGCTTCATGAGCCGAATGTCCCGCTCCCACACCTCTGGGGTCGTTGCGTGGCACAGCTCCGGGTGGATGTCCAGGGTGGTGATGCCCCGCAGCGTGACCGGTACGCCGTTGACACACAGCCGTCCGTCGATGACCTTTACTTCACGGAATCCGACGCGCGTCGCAACCGTCTGCAGACGTTTGCCATCGGCTTCGAGGGCGAGCCGCAGCGTGTACAGGTACGGCGTCTCCGCCGTCCAGGGGTGGACGTCACGGACGCTCGCGTTGACCGTGAGTTCGCCCTCGCCGCCCGGTCCCAGGCGCACGGCCCCTTCGAACTCTCCCAAGTGGGCGCGTCGCCCTTCTGCGTCGATGAGCATCCCGACGACACGACAGCGGACAGCGGCGTCTCCATCGTTCCGAAGCCCCACGCGGGTCTCGAGGGTGCCCCGGTAGGGGCGACCCGGCGGGTCGCCCCTACGCAGGCGAGTTATCACCGTGTGGTCGGCGATGTATGTGCGCGGCGTTGCGAAGAGGTAGGCCGGGCGAAAGATGCCCCCAAAGGCCCAGTAATCACCCTCGTCCATGAAGACCGTTGCGTGCTGCTTGGCCACTCGGAGGCACAGTAGATTGCGCCGCCCGGGCCGGACGAAGCGGTCGATCTCGAAGCCAAAGCTGGTGTAGCCGCCCTCGTGGTAGCCGACGCGCTCCCCGTTCACCCACAGCTCCGCACTCGCGTAGACGCCCTCGAAATAGGCGCAGATGCGCTTGCCGGCCCATGTGGGCGGTATCTTGATCCACCGGCGGTACAGTCCCACTTCCTCCGAGCCTCGCCGATAGGAGAATTCCCCAAATCCATGCGGCTCCCAGTTCGCCGGCACGGGGAGCGCCGCCCACTCCGAGTCGTCGAACGCGGGGCCCGCAAAGCCGTCCGTCTCCGGGCCCTCGAGCGAGAACTGCCATTCCCCGTGCAAGCTGATGCAGTCGCGCGCGTCATACACCGGCGCCACGGGCTCCGGCGCTGCCTCCGACGCAACGTGAAGCAGCAGCACCCACAGCACGCACAGAAGCCTTCTGTTGGCGAACGGGTACATGATGCCGTACCTCGCGGGCACTGGTTCCTCCCCAACCTTGGCACCACCTGTCGCACACCAGCACCGCAGGTTTGAGCTCATGCCTGCCGAAGGTCTTAGAAGAGGGCAGCGGTCTGGCTGCTGGCGCGAGGGCCCCACGATCTCGGACCATCTGGGTCGAGCGTACGAGATCGTGGGAAAGAAAGCGCTCGCCATCGCAGCTTACACGTGTCACCGGTTGTCTCGTCACACGAGGTGATGCGCCGATGGAATGGGTGCTGTTACTGGCCGTCGTTGCCGTGGTTATCGTCTACTGCGCCAGGCAGCAGCCGCGTTGGCCATTCTTCGTGGCTGCTGTTGTCGGCGGCGTGCCGGGGGCGATCTGCGTGCTCCGCGTGCTCGACAGATTTGCTGTTGGCACCGAGCCGCTGCCTTTGCACGGTCTTATGATCTTCGGCGGTGCTTTTGGGGCCGCCGCCGGCGCCGGTGTCGCCTTCGCCATAGTCGGCTCCTGCATGGGCCCGAGACCGCAGCAAGTTGGCGGCCTGCTGGGCGCGTTGCTCGCTACGGCAGTAGGCCCGTCACTGATGCTGCTTGCGCCCCAATGGTGTTATGAGCGACTCGAGGACTTCGCCTTCGTGGCGCTGCTCAGTGTGACAGCTCTTCTGGGGACCTTCGTCGGCGCGCAGTTGGGCCGGGCCTACCACCGGTTCCGCCACGCGTGGCAGAAACGACTCCTGATGGGCGCCGTCGCTGCCTTTGTCATCGCAGGTGTGGCTCATCTGGCGCTGAAAACCGAGACAATACGGGCGCATGTTCATAGTATCCGGCAGCTCCGCGAAGCTGGGGACGTTGAGGCGATGCTGTACAAAGTGGCGAGCGTCCGCCGAAGCAAGCTACGATCTCACGCCCGCGATGTGTATGTGGAGATGGCCCCCAGGGCCGCCCTCGAGCACGAGGATTGGCATGTGCGGTACAGGGCGGCGATTGTATTGGGAGCGCAGGGCGATGAGCGGACGCTCCCCATACTGCTGGAGGTACTGAAGCGCAGGCGTGGCTTCGAGGAGAAGGCCATACGCACCCTGGGAGCGCTCGGCGACCGGCGAGCGGTCCCGGCACTGCTGAATGAGGCGGAGAACCCGAAGGGCTTTCGCACGGCGGCCATGCAGGCCCTCGGGAAGATCCGTGATGGGCGAGCCGTGCCGCTCTTGATCCGGGTGCTGAAGACCGAAGATGATGCCGACCTGGCCCGGGCGGCTGTGCAGACAATGGGGACAATCGGCGACCCCCGAGCAGTGCCCGTGCTGGTGGAACTGCTTGACGACGAGCGGAGTCAAGTCGGCTCAGCGGCTGTCGGAGCGCTGGGCCAAATCGGCGATGCGCGGGCGGTGCCGGCATTGCTTGAGGCTGTCAAGAGAAGTGCATATCTGGGCGGAGAGGCCGCACGGGCAGTGGCCAACATCGATGACCCCCGGGTTATTCCTGCCCTGGCCGACTTGCTGACAGACGAGGAGTGGATTGTACGAGCGCGCGCTGTGGACGCGCTGCAGACAATTGATGATCCAGGAGCCGTCGAAGCTCTCATAGAGGCGCTGAAGAACCCCGAAATGCATGGGGATGCGGTGCGTGCGCTGGAAAGCCTCGGGAAGCTCGACACCCCCGAAGCCCAGGCGGCGCATCGTGTGTGGGAGAAGAACCGAGAGAGGCTGGAACGGCCAGTGGACGATCTTCAGCGTGACGGCGACATCGAGGGCATCGTAGTTCATTTGCAGTACGGCGACCGCCGCGTCCAGGCTGCCCGCGCTCTCGCAAGCATCGCCCGTGAGCAGTCCGTGCTCATCCTGATTGAGAAGCTGGCAGATGCGAACCGGTACGTCCGTGAGGCGGCGGCCGTCGGGCTAGGCGAGACCGAGGACGACAGGGCCGTGCCAGCCTTGGTTGAGGCGCTCTCGGACGGCGCTCTGCCGGTCCGGGAGGCGGCCGTTGCAGCGCTCGGGCGAACGGGCCATCGGCGGGCCGTGAAGCCGCTTGCGGAGGCCCTCAGGGACCGTTTGCTTCACAGTTCCGCCGCTGAAGCCCTCACGCGGATCGGCACGCCGCGGGCTCGGGCCCTCTTGAGGGAGTACAACGAGAACAAGAGCAAGCCATCGTGGTGGGCCGATGCGCCAGCTCAGGGCAGCGATGCGATCCCTGACCACGATTAGCCGGCCGGCTCGGGAGGCGTGACGGTGACCAGGCGCATGGTTGTGTATCTCGCGGTCGTTGCGCTTGCGATTGTGCTCCTGCTCGTCCTGCGGCAGCGCAAGCGGACGTTCATCGCCGTGCAGGTGCAGCTTCTGCAATCCCGCGACGGCCAGGAGG
Source organism: Armatimonadota bacterium (assembly GCA_030601885.1). Lineage (GTDB taxonomy): Bacteria > Armatimonadota > Zipacnadia > JAUWAU01 > JAUWAU01 > JAUWAU01. Next base: position 128,296 of record JAUWAU010000006.1, on the reverse strand, counting down.
CGACAGAGGCGCGCAAGACGCTGCAGAAGGTCGGGAGGGCCGCGGTGCGACAGGTGTGCGCACTGCTCGACCACGAGGACGAGGAAATCCGCGCCCGGGCGGCGCTGACGTTGGCGAACATCGGTCACGCGCGCGCCGCCGACCCGCTCATGGAAGCGGCCAAGCGCGGCGACTTCCCGGCGGCTGATGCTCTCATCTTCATGAGGCACCGCCGGGGATGGGAGGCGCGCGCCTGGGCCTACTACCGCTTGGCCGACCGGGCCCTCGAGGAGCTGGAGCTGCGCCCCCCCCTCGGTGATCGGCCCCCGACAGCGCCGTGGATCGACTGGTCGAAGCCACAGGCACAGTTCCGCCCGGCATCACACCGGGTCGTCCATTGGCCTGAGACCCTCCTCATGTACGGGGCACAGCCCAGGCCGACGGACCCTAAGGCGTTGTACGATCAGGCGCTGTTGGGCTCGAGACCCCGGCCAGTTGGGGCGTACATTGGACGTGCGCGGCTGCAGGAGCTACCCGGCGAGTACGCCGACGCCGCCGATGACTACGGCAGAGCGCTGGAGAGAGCACCGGAGAGCCGGGCGGCGAAGAGAGGGAAGGCGCGCGCGGAGCGGCTGGCCATGCTGAGGGGAAAGATGGAAGAGCTGTTGGGCGGCGTGAGCGTGTGGCCGGTTCTGCTCCACCCGACCTGGCGCCGCGGCGACGTGGAGCATTGCGTTGGTGTGGTGAGGTGGTCTCAGTTGGGTCGGCCCCGCGACTCGGCGGCGCGTAAGCTGGTGGCTTTCCGATGCGAGAGGCGATCAGCGGAGAACGCGACCATTGTGCCGACCGGCAGCGTCCCCGTCTTCGCGACGACGGATCTGCCGTCAACGGGCTCGGCCACTGCACACGTAGGCATTGTTCGTCTGGAGCCCGGAGAGGCGGCCGCCATCGCGGTGGTCCGAGCCGTAGGGCCATCGACCGTGAGGGCGGTATTCACGTTCTCATATGATGTGACGCTCCACCGCCTCGAAGGCGAGCTGCTGATGCCAATGCTCCAGGTGGACTCGGCGACCGTCCCGTGGGTGGGCGACCTGGACGAGGATGGCGATGCGGAGATCGTCACCTGGCGCTGGCTCACCTATCCGAGGGCATCCACGACAGGCATGCCCTGGCCCACGGTCCGTTCCCTGGTCAATGGCCGGTACGAAATCCGCACCGAGCAGTTTCCGTCCCTGTTCGAGGACGTCGCAGCGGTGTTGGTGGAGAGGGAGCGGGAATATCCGCTCGACTCCTCGCTGTCCGATGGCCTGGGTCAAGCGTACGAGGTGCTCGCGAAGAAGGATTTGGCCATCGCAGCCTACCAGCGTGCCGAGAAGAAACACCTCGAGATGGCCGACCGGATGGCGAAGAAGGGCGAGTCGGAGCAGGCACGATTGCACCGCAGGGCCGCTCTCGCGGTCAAAGACCGCCGCCTGCGGCTGGAGCCGAGTGGAGGGAGCTGAGGGCGATGAGGCGCGTCGTCGTCTTCTTGGCGCTGGTCGCATTAGCAGTTGCGCTGCTGCTGGTCCTGCGCGAGCGCAGGCGGGGGTTCATTGCCGCCCAGGTGGAGCTGCTGCAGTCGGATGATCGCGAGGAGGCCGAAGAGGCCCGTAAACGGCTGCAGCGCGTGGGACGTTCCGCCGTGCGGCCCGTGTGTGCGCTGCTGGAGCACGAAGAGCAGCAGGTCCGTGCTCGGGCCGCACTGACGCTGGCCAACATCGGCCATGCTGCGGCCTGTGGCCCGCTGATGGAGGCCTCCAAGCGCGGGGACTTCCCGGCAGCCCACGCGCTCGAGTTCATGGAACATCCGCGAACGGAGGAAGCATTCGCGTGGGTGAATTGCCGGCAGGGCGACTGGGCCGTGGCGGAGCTGCAGCGGCGGTGCCCCGTCGGTTGTCGAATGCCGACCGCGCCGTGGGTCTGGTTCCGCGACGGCGGCCGTCTGTTCGGCCCGACGTGGAAGTGGCGCATCCACTGGCCCTGCCAGGTGGGCGAGTCGCGGGAGGGCGGGGAGGTCAACGAGGATGCGTGGCGGTGGATGCCGTACGCGTGCAGTGAGGCGGACTGCTCGTATTCACTCTCGGTGTTGGCCCAACCGCTGCCCGAAGCATGGATCGGACGCGCGCGGCTGCGGGAGTTATGCGGGGACTACGCAGAGGCGGCGGAGTTCTACGGCCGGGCCCTCGAGCTTGCGCCGAAGAGCGCAGTGGCCCAGATCGGACGAAAACGGGCGCAGGGCCTCGTGTCGCTTGCGGGACGAATGGAGCGCCTCCTCCCAAGTGGCTACCAGGTTGGTCGCATCCTGAGCCACCCCACTTGGCGACGGGGCGGCGCCACGCATTACCTTGGCGTGATCAGTTGGCTGCACGAGAGCCGCTCCGTTCTCAGCATGGCCCCGAAGCTCGCCGTCTTCGTGCAGCAGGGAGAACGTCTTACGAGGACACACACTACGGCCACATTCGACGCGCAAGAGCTGCCACACGTTTGGAGCCGGTGGGATGGGCCCAATACTTACGTTGGCATGGTTGTCCATAAAGACGGCCGGCCCGCCGAGCCTGTTGTCATTCGCGCCTACCGCCCCAGAGGGATGCTCGCCCTCTTGGGGCTGAGCTACGACGTGTTTCTGTATCGTCTTGCCAATGGCAAGATGGTGAAGACGTTGGCGCTGCCCTCCGCAGTCATGCCGTGGGTTGCAGATCTGGACGATGACCGGGAGGCAGAGATCATCACCTTCCGCCACGTCAGCATGGACGTGCCACCGCGGAAGCCGGCCCCATGGCCCATTGTCCACACACGAGTCAACGGGGAATACGAGGCGCGCAGCGGACAGTTCCCATCCGTGTTCGCCGTCGTGGCGCCCATACTGCTGGCCCGCGAGCGGGAGGCGCCGATGGATCCCAGGATCCCGCATTGCCTTGGGCGGGCGCACGAGATCATCGGCAAAAAGGGACTGGCCATCGCAGCCTACAAGCGCGCCGAGGAGAAGTACCGCCAGACGGCCGAGCGTATGCAGAAGAAGGGAGAGGCAGAACAGGCACACCTGCATCGTGAGGCCGCTGCAGCCGTCAAGGAGCACCGTCTGAGACTGGAGGCAGACGTGACGGGATCGTCCGGCCCGTGATGACAGGCTCGCAGCCCGGGCCACACAGCTCCATATGTGCACCTCAGTCCAGCGCTCGCACGCGAAAGCGCCGGGCGAGGGTCTTCTGCTGGCCGTTGAGCTCTGCGGTGACCGTTAGCGTCGGGCTGCCGGGGGACAGGGATCGGTGCAGCGCGAAGCCGCTGGCATCATCGAGCTCGACCGGTGCTCCGTTCACCGTCACCGTCGCGCCCGGCTCGGTGGCGCCGATGACGCGAACGACTATCGGCGCCGGAACTAACTCGACATCCTCCGGAGGATCGGTCTGCACGACCAGCAGCGGCCGCCGCTCCAGAGCCACTATCTCGGCGGCAATGCGCTCCCGGGCCGCGCGAAGCGCCTCGGGATCGCGGGCGTAATCCACGAAGTCGCGCACGATGGAGCGGGCGATCTCGTCGCTGCGGGCGGCGGCATTGATAGCCTCTGCACCCGCTCCGAGCTGCTGCTTCACCTGCCGCCTCCGTTCAGCCAGCAGCCACAGGTACTCGTAGTCCTCCAGTCCCTCCCGCACCATCTCCCAGCGAATGGAGCTCACCGGGCCGTCCCTGCCGGGGTAGATGATCCACCCATCCCCCGGCGGCAGCCGGCCGGAGGAGGCCGTTTCGTACGGCTCGTCCGACCAGGCGCACAGGCCCCAGTGCAGGTAGCCGGATAGAGCGTAGCGCCAATTGAGCCAGTGCAAAATGCGCGTCTTGATGAGGGGATAATCGGTGAAGCGGTTCGGGTAGTACCCCGTCGGGTGCAGGCACGTGTAGAACCACATCTCCGCACCGGCCTCCTGCGCCTTCCGGTAGCTGTCGTGCCAGTTGCGCAGCAGGTTCAGCTTCGGCACCCACACCTCCAGCATGCCCTCGAAGCCCGGCGCTTCGATTGCGTCGATGCGCTTCAACCGGGGAGCGCACTTGTGCACGAACGCCGAGGCCTGCCGCCAGGAGGCGATGTTGTGCTGCGAGGGCTCATCGGCGATGTGGATGACGGCGCGCTCTAGCCACCCGCGCTCGTCGAGGTGCTCCTGCAGCGCTGCGAGGAACTCCGGCAGGGCCTCTCTGGCCGGCATAGTGACCGGCTTGCCGGTGGCCCGGTCCGTAGCCGCGATGTCGCGCAGGACGATGTCCTTACTGCTCCAGCCACCCTCCCCGTGATGCCCCAGGTGGGTAAGCTCGATCCGGTCGGCCAGGCCGTGCCGCTCGCAGATCTCGATCCACCGGTCGAGGTTGGCATAGTCGAAGCTCAGCGTACCGTCCGGCTCGCGAAGCGTCTTGATGAGGCTCAACGGCACCCAGAGCACGTTCTGCCGATGCGCGGCCATGGCGCGGGCGTAGGCCTCCAGAACGGGCCAGAACTCGTCCGAGGCGAACTCGACGCCGTGGAACTTGCATACCTGCCGATAGTTGACCCAGTTGGTGTAGAAGAGATGCCGCTCGTGGGGCACAGGAAAAGGCCACACACGGAGCTTGATGGGCAGCGATGCCTCTTCACCGTCGGCCGCCACCGTCACGGTTCCCGCGTACTCCCCGGCCGGGGCATCCTCGGGCACGTGTATCGTCAGCCAGATGGGCTGCGTCTGGCCGGCGGCGACCGAGATGGTCCGGTCGGGCAGGAGCGGATCGGGCACATCGGCCGGCGCCTCGCAGATCAGCTCCGAGCGCGGCGTGCCGGTGGTGTTCTTCTCGACGCGCACGAAGCCGACGAAGTTCCAGGTGGCGTTCTCCCGTGGAAGCGTGTACGTGCTATTCTCGTGCACGATGGTGCCGATGCGCACGGTGACGTTTTGCACGTCTCTGGTGGCGGTGAGGGCAAGCTGTGCGGGCTCGTACTCATTTCGAGCGCACTGCAGCTCCACGCGCTTCGGCACGCCCTCCGGCGGTCTGCTGTCGCGCGGGAGCTTCACCATCGGATCAGCCGCCCAGAGCACGAATGGCGCCTCCTGCGCCGACGCCCAATGGGCCGCGACGGCAAGCGCCAGCAGACAGCCGATGATGGCGCCCGCGAACACACTCATATGATCTTGCATTCTCAATGCCCCTCTCGGTTCGCCGGCGACCTTCCGGCGGGCCCACCTGAATCCCTGCCTGACGTCGCCGGTCGCCGGCGAAGGCATGTCCAGTCGTCTGAATGACGCCCAACCGCAGTAGGAGGCCGACGACGAACGGCGAAATGGGAGTGCCACTGCATACGCCGAAGGGAGTCACCACCTTAATGCTGATGGGAAAACTCGTCCGGCTGAACCGGCTCATGAATCCGAAGTCCGGGAAGATGCTCTCCGTGGCTATCGACCACACGGTAGCGTACGGCATGATCCCCGGGCTGGAGCCGGTGCAGCGAGTGGTTGACCAGATCGTGGAGGGACGGCCTGATTCGGTGACGCTGCAGAAGGGCATCCTGGAGCGATGCTTCGAGCCGCACGCGGGCCGCGTGGGGATCATTCTGCAATCGATCGCCGCCAGCCCCTTCGAGCCCGACGTCGAGGAGCCGGTGGCCGATGTGGCGGAGGCTCTCGCCCTCGGCGCCGATGCCATTAGCGTCGCCATCACCTTCGGCGGCGAGGGTCAGGCGCGCCTCACGAGTCACTTGGGTCGCGTCGTGCGAGACGCGCGGTCGGCAGGCCTGCCGGTGGTGGCGCACTGCTATCCCAAGGGCGCTTTCATCCCGGAGGACGAGCGCATGACGGCCGAACGCGTGCTGTACGCCGCGCGCTGCGGCGCCGAGCTCGGCGTTGACATCGTGAAGACGTTCTACACGGGCTCACCGGAGAGCTTTGCCATCGTCACCGAGGCAGTGCCCACGAGAGTGGTGGCGGCGGGTGGACCAAAGCAGGAAAGCCTCATGGACGTCTTGGTCGCCGTACGGGGCGCCATTGACGCGGGAGCGGCGGGCGTCACGTACGGACGCAACATCTGGCAAGATCCGAAGCCCGGCGCGGTGATCGCGGCCATTAAAGCAGTCGTGCACGACGGCGTTGCGCCCGAGGAGGCAGCGGAGCTGTATCGTCAAGCTTCGTGAGGCGGGCGCGGCCGAAAACGTGGGCCCGGCAGCGCACACGGGCCTGGGTGGGAGACAGCGCGATGAGAGGCTCTATCATGCAGTTCACATCGTCACATGGTTTCCGTTCGGCTGTTTCGGGTTTCATTCTGGCACTGATCGGGGCTGCCCTTTGGGCCGGCCAGGCGCTTGGCCAGGAGGTGGAGGAGGCTACGGCGGAGGTTGCGCCCTTGGCAAAGCGGGCGCAAGATCGCGTCATTGCCATGGGCTCGCGCCTCGGGCAGCCGTTGGGGCCGGACTACAGATTGGGCCCTGGTGACGAGTTGAGCGTTGCGGTCGTCGCCGGCACCGCCAAGCTGATTCACGCTGCCGTCACGCTCACCGGAGATGTGCCGCTCGAGTTTCTGGGAGCCGTGCCGGCCGCCGGACTGACACTGCAGGAGTTCACGGACGAGCTGCAGCGGCTTTACGACCGCTTATACACGGATGTCGAGGTGAAGGTCAGCGTTACGGGAATTCGCTTATTTCGGGTCTATCTGGCGGGGCTGACTAACAGCCCGGGCAGCTACGTTGTCGATCCGCTCACGAGGGTGAGCGACTTGGTCACGCTGTCCGGGGGTACTCAGTCGGCCGCCTCAAAGCGCTGGGCGATTCTCCGCCGCGGTGGGGAGGAGCAGCGGATAGACCTGGAGCGCGTGATCGTCTTCGGCGAGGCAGAGCACGATGTGGCTCTGGAGCCTGGGGATCAGGTAATCATCCCGCCGCGGGGCAGCGCTGTGACCGTGAGCGGCGAGGTGGTGCGCCCGGGCCAATACGAAGTAGAGCCTGGTGAGCGGCTCTCCAGCGTGCTGCGCCGAGCCGGCGAGCTGCAGGCCACTGCAGCCGTTGAACGCGCGTACATCGAGCGGCCGGAAAACGGCGGCGACTTCCGCCACATACGCACCAATGTTGCGAGCGCGCTGGGCGAACCAGGCGGCGCGGCAGACATGCCTCTGGCTGACGGCGATACTATACACGTGCCCTCCATGCGATCCTTTCAGCCGAAGGTGTACGTCGCCGGCGAGGTCAAGCTGCTGCAGACGATGGGTGCCAGCCAGACTCTCCAGCCAGGGGTGGAACTGATTCGTCCCGGAACGCCCGCGGAGCCGGCGGCCGGCGAAGAAGACAGCCCCCCGAGAGCGGAGCGGGGATTCCCGATGGAGCCAGCGCTGCGGGTGCCTATGCGTGAGGGCCTCACGTTGGCTGACGTCATCGACATAGCTGGTCGGCCGACGGCGGATGCCGCCCTGCGCGAGGCCACGCTCACCCGGGTGGACGCGGATGGCAGCATCGAGTTCGTGCCGATCGACCTGTACGTTCTGCTGGTCGAGGGTGATGCGGCGGCCAATATCCGCCTGCAGGCGGGCGACTTCCTCAGGATTCCGTCCCTTGAAGACTACATCGGGCGGGTGACAGTGGCGGGAGAGGTCAAGGCGGCCGTCACCGTTGGCAGGCGCTCCGTCTTTGGCTTGCGCGAAGGGATGACGGCGAGCGAGCTGCTGCGGTACGCCGGAGGTGCCACGGAGCGCGGCGCACTCTCGCACGCGGAAGTCACGCGAGTAGGAGCCGATGACCGTCGGGAGATCCATCGCCTGGACCTCTATGCGGTGCTGCGCGGGGATGCCGAGGACCTCGTGCTTCAGGACCGCGACGAGCTGTTGGTGCCCGACCTTTCGGTGTGTCAGCCAACCATACGGATCATTGGCCCGTTTTTGACGCAGGACCTGGCAGGGGCGCGGGACGGGGGTGGCGCAGAAGCTGCAGCTCTCCCGATGGGCGATACCTACCTTGTGTACGCGCTGCGCGAGGGAGAGAGAGTCAGCGACGTTGTGGCCAGAACGACCCCGCAGCTCCCACGGGCTGATCGTGGCTTGGCTGTCGTGCGACGGCGGCGCCCCGATGGAGTTGTCGAGCGGATCGAAGTTGATCTGTATCGTCTCCGCGTGCAGGGGGATGCGTCCGTTGATGTGGAGCTGCAGGATGGCGACACGCTTGTACTGGCGCAGATCAGAGATCTGGTGTACGTGCAGGGCGAGGTGGCCCAGCCGGGGGCATTTCCGCTGATCGCCGGCCGCACCGTCATGGACTATATCGGCCTGGCGGGTGGGACGACGCGGCGCGCCCGGGAGACCGAGGCCAAACTGCGGCGCCAAACGCCGGAGGGCATCCAGACCCAGCGGGTCAACCTCGTTCGAGTCGCCAAAGGCGGGGCGCCGGATGCTGAAATGCAGGCCGGAGACATCATATACGTGCCGGCGGCGCATATTCAGGGCATCGAAGACGTAACGCGCTTGTTGGGCACCGTGACGGGCCTGCGCTTCCTGTTCGCCCCCAATTGAGGCCCGGGCACCGCATGCACGGGTGGACAAGATGAGCGGCGACACAACGGGCCTCGTGCCGGGCGGAGGCAGGCATACAGACTACTCCCGCCTCCGCCCCCGAGCGTCAAGTGCCTATGAGTAGGGAGGAGCAGAGCCGGTACTCCGCGAAGGACAAAGATGGATAACGATGCGGGAATCTGGGGTGGAGTTGTATGGCGGATGACGCGCTGCTGGACGGTGACTTCCTGCGCAAGCTCGAGGCGCTCAGCATCGCCGCGCGCCGCGCGTTTCCCGGCACGTTCAAAGGCGAAAAACGCAGCCCGCACCGCGGCACCAGCGTCGAGTTTGCCGACTTCCGCAACTATGCCCCCGGAGACGACTTCCGCCATATAGACTGGAACGTCTACGGACGCCTCGAAAAGCTCTTCCTCAAGCTCTTCGTCGAAGAAGAGGACTTGCACGTGTATCTGCTGCTTGACGTGAGCAAGTCCATGGGCTTCGGCGATCCGAAGAAGATAGACTTCGTCCGCCGTCTGGCCGCCGCCGTTGGCTACATCGCCCTGACCAATCTCGAACGCGTCGGCGCCGCCGCCTTCTCAGATCGGCTCCGGAGCATTTTCCCTCCCACACGCGGGCGGCACGAGGTGCACCGGCTGTTCGATTTCCTGCGGAGCGTCGAAGTAGAGGGCGAGACGAACTTCGAGGTGTCGCTCCGGCAATGGACGGTCCGGCGGCCGCGGCCGGGCGTCGCCTTCGTCATCTCGGACTTCTTCGACACGCGCGGCTTCGAGCCCGGGCTCCTTGCCCTGCTCACCCGCCGATTCGACGTCAACGTGATCCACGTGGTAGACGATTTCGAGCTCAATCCGGATGTGCGCGGCGACCTCCGGCTGGTGGACGTGGAGACGGGCGATGTCCGGGAGATCACCGTGAGCAGCCGCATGCTGTCGGAGTATCAGCGATCGCTCGCAGCCTTCGGCGAGCGATTGCGGGGCTTCTGCCGCCGCCACGGCATCGGCTACGTCCGGACCAGCACCTCGGCGCCGTTCGAAGACGTCGTTCTGCGCGAGTTCCGGCGGGGAAGATTCGTCGAATAGCGCCGTTCCGGGTGCCACGGCCAGTACTACAGCGAGACTTTGCCGGTAGATGTCATTCTGAGCGACCAAGGGGAGCGAAGAATCTCGGCGTCAGCGTCGTAGAGTCGGCTCACGCGGTGAGATTCTTCGTCGTTCCTCGCGCCGTCGCCATAGCGGCTTTGGCGCGTCGGCGACCTCAGAATGACAAAGTCTTGTTGTAGTACTGCCCTGCTGCTCGTGAGTTCCGTCCGTCCGGCGCAGCACAGGTTGACGGGCAGCCCGGGGCACAGATCTCCCAGAGAGCGGCCGGCAGGCAACTCACAGATGCTTAGCCCATTGTCACTTCTATTCTTGCTGGCGATCCCGGTCGTGGTGGTGCTGTACCTGCTCCGACTGCGTCGCAAGGAGCTGGTGGTCTCCTCCACCATGCTCTGGCCCGACATGACGCAGGACATACAGGCTAACGCGCCGTTCCAGAAGCTGCGCAAGAACATCTTGCTGTTTCTTCAGATAGCCATCCTTGCGCTCATGGCGTTCGCGCTTGCCCGCCCCTTCCTGCGCCTGCACGCCAGAACATCAGATAACACGGTTCTCATCCTGGACGCGTCCGCCAGCATGCTGTCAACGGACGAGCGCGGCGGGCGGATCGAGGCGGCAAAGCGCACGGCGGCCAAGATGATCGATGACATGAGCAGGAACGACAGGATGATGGTCATCGCCGCCGGGCCGAAGCCAAAGGTCCTCTCCGCGTTCACCACGGACAGGCGGGCGCTGAAGGCGGCCACCGCGAGTCTGAAACCGTCCCATGGACGCGCCGATATGCGCTCGGCCGTGGTGCTCGGGGTCTCGCTCATGGAGGCGGAGCAACGCGGAGGGCGGGCGGCGAAAGAGGGCGACATCTTCATATTGTCCGACGGCGCCTTTGACCCGCTCGACGACCTGCCCATCGGCCCGGCCCGCCTGCACTTCCTGAAGTTCGGCAGCCGCGCGGACAACGTCGGCATCACCGCCCTGGACGCCCGCCAAACGTATGGCGCCGATGCAAGGGACCAGATCTTCGTCAGCGTCACCAACTTCGCCAACTCGGCGAAGAAGGTGGACGTGGAGATGTACCATTGGGACAGCCTCCAGCGCGTCATTGAGATGACCATCCCGCCTGGGGAGACACGGTCGCGCCCCTGGAAGGATTTCCAGTTCGACACCGGGGTTGTGCGGGCGAAGCTGGACGTCAAGGACGACCTGGCGGTGGACAACGAGGCGTACGTATACCTGGCGCCGCGGCGCCACCTGCGCGTACTGCTGGTGACGGAGGCCAACCCGTTTCTGGAGAAGATGCTCAACGTCAAGGACGTCATCGAGCTGGCCACCATGCGCCCGAGGGCGTTCGCATCGGCCGAGGGGTACGACATCGTCGTCTTCGATTCGTTTGCTCCGGAGCAGCTCACCCCCGGCGCCTACCTTCTGGTGAACGCCGCGGCACCCGAGGCGCCGGTAACCACACAGGGGCGCGTGCGCAATCCCGTGGTGGTGGACTTGCATCCGCATCCCGTGACGAAGTATGTGAACTTCGCCGGCACCATCATCACCGAAGCGAAGCTGGCGCGAGCGAAGCCATGGGGCAAGGTGCTCGTGGAGGCCGGCAGCACGCCGCTGGTCGTGGTGGGGGAGAGGGCGGGCATCAAGTGCGTGTATGTCGGGTTCCCCCTGAATCTGCCGAAGACCAACTTCGTTCTGCGCGTCGGGTTTCCCATCTTCATCTCCAATATCATCGAGTGGCTCGGGCGAGACGCGACGGGGCGGGAGAACATTCAGGCGCGCGCTGGGGGCGTGGTGCAGCTTCAGGCGCCAGAGCGTGGCACGGAGCTGACGGTGGAGAAGCCGAGCGGAGAAAAGGTGCGCGTTGTGGCGGCAGAGGGGGAGTCCAGCGTAGCGTTTGACGACACCGATGAGGTCGGCGTGTATCGGACCGTGGCGCCGGAGGATGGCCAGGTATTCGTGGTTAACTTGCTCAGCAGGACGGAGTCGAATACTGCGCCGGTGGAGAACATATCCTTTGGCCGTAAGACCCTGGCCGCCGCGAACGCGGCAGCGACGGCCAATAGGGAGATTTGGCGTGTTCTGGCGTTGGTGGGGCTGCTCGTACTGATGGTGGAATGGTATATATACCATCGTAGGTTCTGAGCCCTTCGCCGCTCCGGTCGGCGGCACTGCTGAAGGGGGACGCGAGAGTCGCACCTTTTTGAGCGGTTGGCAGGGCTGCCGGGGTGTTGCGACGAAAGTCAAGCCATCCACTGAGCCAGTGCGGCGCAGCAATTGGCTCGGCGAGAGACGGGGAAACGATCATGGCAACCGCCAGATGCCCCAACTGCGGCGCTGAATACCCGGCGATGGGTATAATCACCATCTGTCCGAATTGCCAGAAGCCGCTGCCAAGAGCACCTGAGCAACCTTCCGCGAAGCCACCGGATCAACCCCCGGGGCTTGGTGTGCCGCCGCCACCGGCGGGTCCGGGGCAGCCACCCTCTCCCCCGCCGGCGATGGCGCAAGCCGACGAGAAGCCACCAACGCCGCCGCCACCTCCGGGCGCCGGTCCGCCAGCACCACCGAGCCCACCGGAACCACCTCCCACGCCGCCTATGCCGCCCGGTACCGGGGCACCGCCGCCTACGCCACCTCCACCGACACCGTCCGCCGGTGGAGCGCCCACTGATAAAGTGCCATGCCCACACTGCGGCGAACTTCTGTACCGTACGGAGACGACGTGCTGGAAATGCAATAAGCCTGTCACAGCGCCACAGGAGGGCGCGCCGCCGCCCCCGGAGGCACAGCCACCCGGGCCGCCGCTACCGCCCGGCGCCCCACCGCCGCCTGGAGTACAGCCGCCAGGAGCCCCACCGCCTCCCGGCGCCCTCCCGGGGGCTCAGCCACCCGCCGCGGCGCCGCCCCCGCCAGGGGCGCAGATTCCCGGTGTGCCGCCTCCACCTCTTCCGCCAGGCGCGCCACCACCACCCGGCCCCGCGTTTTACGGTCCCGTTTCGAACCCCGAAGCGGACAAGATGGCGGTATGGGCATTGGTGTGCTCGATCGTGGGCCTCTGCTGCTGTGGTATCATACTGGGCCCGGTGGGAATTGTCCTCGGTTCCAAGGCGAAGAACGAGGGCTCCACGGCCGGCACGGCCACGGCGGCCATCGTCGTCGGTATCATTGCCACGGCCCTGAACGTTATCGGTCTTATCCTGCAAATCACGATGGGTGTATTTAACCAGTGGATGCCGAGCGGGGGCTTCTGACGGCGACGCTGGCCGGAAGTGAAGCATGCGAGCAGTCTGTTGGCGAGCAGCAGCTCTACTGCTCTGTCTGGCATCCGCGCCGCTCTGCTGTGCTGCCGAACGGCAACTGCAGAGGCCTTCGGAGGATCCCGCGCAAGCCAGCCTCACTGGCGCTGAGGGGATAGAGGGCCTTGGCGGGCGCACCCACTGGCTCGGGATGCTCACCGAAGCCGCGAAGAGACCCGACGCATCCGTACGTGCGCGGGCCGCTTTCTTGATCGGCCAGATCTGCTCCTCGGCGAAACAACCGCAACGGGACGAGGGCGCGAGAATACTGCGCGCCCTGACAAAGGATTCCGATGGCGCGGTGCGGACCCACGCTGGCATTGCCCTCGGGCATTTGGGGGTCGAAGCCGCAATCCCCGCATGCGCCGCGGCTCTGGTGGACGGTCCCCGTTGGAGAAGGTACTACGCGGTTGTGGCCCTCGAGCGGATCGGCACACCCCGGGCGCGGCGTCTGCTCGCCGACGGCGCCGCGAAGCAGTCCCCGTACATCGGCGAGATCATCGAGTGGTTCCTATTGCCTCCCGGGGAGCGTCCCCCCGACCCGGGGCGCGAGGCAGAATACACCGCAGCTCAGGCCGGACAGCCACTCCCGTCGGGGACGGCTGCAGAGGCGATATTCGCGGCGGCCGCCGACGTGCTGTGGCGCGTGTCGGATGGCTACTGGCATACCGGCAGGCATGAGGACTGCATTCGCGTCGGGCTCACATGCACGTTTCTGGATCCGTCCCATGTGGACGCGTGGGACGGGGCGGCGTGGCTGACATGGAGCGCCGGGCGAAATGCCGAGGCCATCCAGATATATCTCGACGGTATCAAGGCAAACCCGAATCGATACGAGCTGTACTTCCACTTGGGCTTTCACCTGCACAACTTGCGCCGGTACAAGGCGGCGGTGCCGTATCTGCAGAAGGCGACCGAATTCCCCTGCCCCGACACCGTCCAACGGATGTATGCCCACAGTCTGGAGAAGTCTGGTCAGCCTCGGAAATCCCTCGAAGTGTGGCAGCGACTCCTGGAGCAGGATCCCGAGAATCAAGTGGTGATACGGAACCACGCGCGAGTCAAACGGCTGGTAGAGTCAAGCCGATAACGCCTGCCGCTGCCGTGGCACAGGAGCCTCGTCTGCGTGCGCCGGACGGGCCAGGTATCCGCACGGCGCGCTCGTCGCCCGACCAAATGTCGCCGGCACAAAGGGCACAGGGCCCCCTGGGACGAAGGTAGTGAGCGGCAGGGGAGCACATAGACGTTTCCCCGCGGTGGCGGGCGGTGCCCCACATCTCCTCTGCGTACGGGCGCCTCTCCGGAGCTGCTCCCTTTTGTCTTTCCTGACGCGCAGCGTCCGGGCGTATCGGTAGTTGACGCGCAGGCGCGGGGGGGGTATTGTGAATGCGCCCTGAGCAAGATTGGCGCTGGATAACACGTGTCTCTATGATCTCCGCGGTGGCGCTGCAGCCTCATCGGGGCGGCGCGGCAGCCGCCGGTGCCCGCTATCGTCCGTGTGGTCCCCGAGCACGGCGGGGGGGGCGAGAGACGGCCAACCCCAACGGGCGCGGCTGGAGTCTGCTATCTGTGGCTTCGCCACCGCGGCGAAGTTGACGAGCTCTGCGGCCGCATGCCGCAGCACACTCAGAAGTGAGGCGGACGCGCGTGGTGAAGGCCAAGAAAGTCCTGATCGTTGATGATGACCCTGACATCGTCGATTCGATTGGGCTGATCCTCGCTAACGAGAGCTATGAGTTATGTGACGCCAACAGCGCGGAGGATGGCCTGACCAAGGTACAGAGCGAGCATCCTGACCTGATCCTCCTGGACATCATGATGCCCGACGGCACGGAGGGGTTTCAATTCGTCTGGAGGCTGCGTAACGAGCTTCCGGCAGACGTGCAGAATACGCCCGTGCTCGTGCTCACCTCAATCCATGCAACGACTCACCTGCGGTTCTACCCCGATGAGGGTGACCCCCAATACGCCCCGGGCGAGTACCTACCGGTGCAGGGGTTCATAGACAAGCCGGGAAGCCCGGAAGAGCTGGTGGCGAAGGTGGCCGAGATACTTGCAGAATCGTCCGACTAGCTGCAAGGAAAGCCGCCGCAAACGTCGTGTGGATGCATGAGACAGGCTACGGCATTTGAAGCGGAACTGCGGGAGCGGATACAGTGGCTGTGCCGTCTGCGATGGATGGCTATTGGTAGTGTTGCGATCGCTGCAGCGATCGCCGCCAGGCTTCACCTGCATCTCCACTATCCGGCCATCTACGGTATCGCGGGCGTTCTTGCCGCATACAACGGAGTGTGTCACGCCTACGTTCGCGGTGCGAGTTTTCGCGACGTGCGGACGCCCCAGCGCGTGGTGGTCATCTCCGTCAACGCCCAAATAGCCGCCGACCTCCTCATGCTCGCCCTCCTGCTGCACTTCGCCGGCGGCGTGGAGAATCCCCTGGCATTCTTCTTCGTCTTTCATATGATCATCGCCAGCATCCTGCTGTCGCGCTGCTCCGCATACGTGCACGCTGCCTTTGCCTCGGCCCTCTGGTGGGGCGTTGTGCTCCTGGAGCACGCCGGGGTCCTGCGACACTATTCCCTGTGGCCCATGGCGGGGGATAGCCTTCGTCTGGAAAGCACGGGCTTTGTGCTCGCGGTGCCCGCTGTGCTCACCGTGACGCTTTTCGCGGCTGTGTACCTGACCAGCACCATCGTACAGCGACTCAGACAGCGCGAGGGGGACGTGGGCAAACTCGTTGGCGACTTGCGCGGGCGCACCACCGAGCTCGAGCGAGCAACGGCGATGCTCAATGACGCCAGGAGGCGTGAGCTTCAGCATCTGCGTAAGGTGGCCCACGAACTCAATGCACCACTGGCGGCCACAAAGAGCCTCATCGGCAGCATGAGAGCGGTCTTTGGCCCCGCCGCGTCCAAGAAGCAAGTGAAAATGATGCAGCGCGCTGAGGCCCGGCTCGAGGGGCTCATCGGTCTCGTTCGCAGTCTGCTGACGCTGGCACACAGCCGCGATGCCGAGATCCAGCGAGAACTCCAGGAGGTTGACATTGGCGAGCTCGTCGCCGCCACGGCAGGGCTCATGCGCGCGCGGGCGGAGACGAAGGGCATAGCGTACGATGTCTCTATATCCGCTGACCTACCCCGGATCATCGGCGACGCGGAGAGCCTCGAGCAGATGATCACCAACATCATATCCAACGCCGTCCGGTACACGCCACGCCAAGGCCGAGTGCTCATCGGCGCGGAGACGGCGGACGGCGGCGTGCGGATAGCAGTGTCAGATACGGGCATTGGCATCGCGCCCGAAGAAATGGCGAAAGTGTTCTCCGAGTTCTATCGCTCGCCCCGGGCGCGGGCGTTCGCCGACACCGGCAGCGGCCTTGGTTTGACCATCGTGCGCAACATTGTGCAGTCCCACGGCGGCACGATCGACATCGACAGCCGGCTCGACAAAGGCACGACGGTGAGCGTAACCTTGCCCACCGCGCCGGGGCCTCCCGGGGCACGCTGACGGGGCGAGCAGGCGTGGCCCGGCCCCGGTTCTGCCGGCAGGTTGGACAGGTTGGCCGGCTTGTTGCATTTGGCCATGTGCTATGCTATAATCATCGTTAGGAGCGGCGGCGATGGTTTCAAGCGGGATTGTCGGCATGCCGAACGCGGGCAAGTCCACGCTGTTTTGCGCGCTTTCGAGGGCCGCGGCTGAGGTCAGCACCTACCCCTTCTGCACCATCGAGGCAAACCGCGCTGTCGTGCCGGTTTCCGACTCGAGGCTGGATCGGCTCGGAGAAATCTTCGGGCAGGAGGAGCGCATCGCCACAGCCATCGAGTTCATTGATATTGCCGGACTCGTACGCGGTGCTCATCAGGGGTACGGGCTCGGGAACCGGTTCCTGGGACACATCCGCGAGGTAGACGCCGTCATACACGTGGTGCGCTGCTTCGACCGGGGTGACGTCCCGCATGTAGACGGCAGTGTGGACGCCATTCGGGACGTCGAAACCGTCAATACGGAGTTGGTGCTGGCAGATCTGGAAACGATCGAGCACCGTTGGCAAAAGCCGAAGCGCGGCATGTCGGTGGAACAGATACAGTTCCAAAGCACGGTTCTGGACAAGCTGGCTGCGCCTCTGCGGGAAGGCAATTTCGCCAGTTCCGCGCTCTTGGATCCCGGGGAGCAACGGCTCGCGGCCGAGCTCTTCCTGCTCACCATGAAGCCCATACTCTACCTGGCGAACGTGGACGAGGCCGACATGCTCAGTGAGGGGCCGGAGCTGGGTCGGCTCAGAGCGTGGGTAGAGCACAACGACGCGCAGTTGATTGCCATCGCGGCCCGCCTCGAGGCTGATGTGGGGGAGCTGGACGAGAACGACGCGCGAGATTTCGTCGAAGAGTATGGCTTGCCGGAGCTGGGCCTCGACCGGGTCGTGCAGGCGGCATATCGGCTGCTTGATCTGATATCCTTCTTTACGGCGGTGGGCAAGCAGTGCCGGGCGTGGATGCTGAAGCGCGGCGGCACCGCCGTCGAGGCGGCCGGCAAGATACATACCGATATGGCAAAGGGGTTTCAGAAGGCCGAGGTCATCGCCTTTGACGATTTGGAGCGCATTGGCTCGTGGCCCCAGGCGAAAGAAGCCGGCCACCTGCGTATGGCAGGTCGGGAGTACGTCGTCCAGGATGGCGACGTGATGCTGTTCAGTTTCAGCACATAATGGCACTGCGCTCGGGCACGTATCCGGTGCGCGTGCAGCAGGCCTCTCTGTCTCGCAGCTTGACGCGCGGCGTCTCACTGCGGGGCCGCCCCAGTCCAGGGAGAGGAGGAGCGAGAGTTGGAGAACCTTTATGAAGCGATGATCATCGTCGATCCGGCCCAATCGGATGCCGAGCTCGGCGGGACCATCGAACAGATCAAGTCGGTGATCACTCGCGTCGATGGGCAAGTGGAAAGTGCGTATCCTTTGTTCAGACGGCGACTGGCGTATCCGATCGGTCCGCACACGGAGGGCAGCTACGTGCTGGTGTACTTCCGCGGCGCCGCGGCGGTCGATGAGCTAAAGCGTGAGCTGCAGATGTCTTCTGCCGTCCTACGCATTCTCATAGTGTGTGCCAACGAGGAAGCGCTGTGGCTCGAAGGACCGCCGAAGCCGCCGGCCGAGGCGGAACGGGAGGCGGCGGCCGCAGCCGCAAAGGCGCCCGCCGCCGAGGCCGAAGCAGCGCCTGAGGAGCCCGCCGAGGCCGAAGCAGCACCTGAGGAGCCCGCGGAGGCCGAAGCAGCACCTGAGGAGCCCGCCGAGGCCGAAGCGACGGAGCCGGCCGCGTCGGAGACGGTGGCAGAAGCACCGGCAGACGCCGAACCGCCCGCCGAGTCGGCGCCGGCGGAGCCTGCAGCCGAGACGCCACCAGCCGCGGCAGCGCCCGCTGAGGAGCAGCCGACCGAGGAGCCGCCAACCGACGCCGAGAGCGCCTGAGTGCCCAGAGGCTCCGTTCCCGCAAGCCGTGTGCCCGTACGTCTGAGGGAGGGATATCACGGTGGTAAACAGCGTTGTGCTTGTCGGTCGCTTGACGGCCGATCCGGAGATGCGATACACGCCGAACGGCGTTGCGGTGGCGAACTTCCGGCTCGCCGTGAACCGCAGACCTCGTCGCGACCAACCGCGCGAGGAGCGCCAGACGGATTTCATTGACATCGTGACGTGGCGCCAAACGGCGGAGTTCTGCGGCAACTACCTCAACAAGGGCGCGCTCGTCTCGGTTGAGGGGCGCATCCAGGTGCGCGATTGGGAGACCCAGGACGGCCAGCGCCGGCGGAGCGTTGAAGTTGTAGCCTACGGCGTGCAATCGCTTGAGTCGCGCGCGGAGCGCGAACGGCGCGAGCAAACGGCGGCGGGGAGCGAGGCGGAGGCAGGGAGCGAGGCGGAGGCGCAGCCCTCAGAGGATGAGGCGCCGCCGCCCGGCGACCCTTTCGCTGAGGAGTGAGGGTGCATCGCGTCCGGAGCTGACGGTCGGCGCCGGACGGGGGCGAGCACCGCGGGGCTATTGACTGGGCAGAAATGATGGCGCCCACGGTGGAACGGCTCGTGGTACGTTACGAATATGCGTGTTCTGACGTCCCTTCTTGGTGAGTGCCGGGAGTTCGGACGGATAATGGAGTGTGTGAGCAGCCGCGGCGATGTTGCCGCGGCCGAAGGGGTTAGTGGTGCCGGTAAAGCGCTGCTGGTGGCCTCCGTCTTCCTGCACTCCCGGGCATCCTGCCTGCTCATAACGTACAACAGCGAACAGGCGAACCGCTTTGTCGGAGACCTCGAGGCTTTCATTGGCGCGTCGGCAGATGAGGCCGGCGACGTTCGCGTCTTCCCCCCCACCGAGTCGGTCATCTACGACGGTGCCGTCCCTGACCGCTATGCTCGCGGCGAGCGTCTCCATGCATTGGACGCGCTGTGCGGCGACAGTGCGTGCCTCATCGTTGCGCCCATCAACGCGGTGCTGCAGCACGTCGTCCCACGTGAAGCATTCGCCGCGACGCGCTGCACGCTGCGCGCCGGCGACACGGTGGATCGAGACGAGCTGGGCGGGATGCTGCTGGAGTGTGGCTACCGTCGGGTCGAGCTCGTGGACGACATCGGCCAGTTCAGCATCCGCGGGGGGATCGTGGACGTCTTCCCGCCGACGCGCTCCCGACCGGTCCGGCTCGAGCTTTTTGGCGACGAGGTCGAATCGATCCGGGAGTTCGACGCCGAATCGCAGCGCTCCACGGCGCATCTGGAGGCGGTCTCTGTGTCAGCCGCCGCCGACGTGCCGCTGACGCGGGGCGTCATCGCCCGGGCGCTGCCGGCCATCCGCAACGCCCTTGAGGAGCACTTCAAGCGGCTCGAGAAGGCGGAAAAGCATGCGGAAGCCGAACGCGTGCGGACGAAGGTGAGCGGCGACATCGACCGGCTCGATGCACTTGACGCAGTGGCGGGGACGGATCATTATCTGCCCTTCCTGTATCCTGAGCCGGGCGCTCTCGCCGACTACCTTCCCGACGATGCCATCGTCGTCATCGATGAGCCGGTGCGACTGCGCACGCACGCCGAGCAGTTCTATGGCGAGGTCAAAGAGGCCTACGACACGGCGACGGGGCGAGGCGATCTCCTGCCCCTGCCCCGGCTCGGCTGTATGAACTTCGACGAGCTGCTCGAGCGCCTGGTAGCGAGGCCACAACTGTGCCTCAACATGCTGGGCAAGGACATCCCCTGGGCCGACCAGGCGGTCAAGGTCAAGCTCTCGACGCCGCCCGTGGACAGCTTTGGCGGGCAGATGGACCTTCTTGCCGACGGTATCAAGGAATGGCGCCGCGCCCGGCAGCGTATCGTCGTGGCGAGCCCGAGGGTCGATCGCGTTCGGGAGATGTTCGCCCACCGCGATATCAAGTGCGACGAATCCAACGGCGACGCCCCACCTCAGCCCGGCACGGTGCAGTGCCGCTCCACGGCGCTTTCGGCGGGCTTCAAGCTGCCTGCGGCCGACCTGGTGCTGCTCACCGACAACGAGATATTCGGGTGGCATAAGCTGCGGCGCCCAAGGCAGCGGAAATACACCCCCGGCATCAGCGTAACGTCGTTGAGTGAGCTCACGCCCGGCTGTTACGTGGTGCACATCAATCACGGCGTGGGCATCTATCAGGGCCTGGTGAGGCAAACCATATTGGACGTAGAGCGTGACTATTTGAAAATACAGTACGCCGGTGAAGACCGGCTCTACGTGCCGGTGGCACAGATCGACCGGGTACAGAAGTACATCGGCGCCGACAGCAATCCCCCCACCATTCACTCGCTCCGCGGCGCTCAGTGGCAGCGCCAGAAGCGGCGAGTGCGGCGCTCGGCACGGCTGCTGGCCAAGGAGCTGCTGGATCTGTATGCGGCGCGGCAACAGGCCAAGGGGCATGCGTTCGGCGAGGACTCGCCGTGGCTGACAGAAATGGAGCAGAGCTTCAAGTACGAGGAGACGCCGGACCAGTGGCGCACCATCCAGGACGTGAAGGCCGACATGGAGCGATCTGTGCCCGCTGACCGCCTGGTGTGCGGCGATGTGGGGTACGGTAAGACCGAGGTGGCCGTGCGGGCAGCCTTCAAGGCCGTGCTTGACGGCAAGCAGGTGGCCGTGCTCGTCCCAACGACGGTGCTGGCGCAGCAGCATTACCATACGTTCTGCGAGCGACTGGCCGCCTATCCGGTGACCATAGAGATGTTGAGCCGTTTTCGCACGAGGGCTGAAGCCCAGAGCGTTGTGGCCGGGCTGAAGGCGGGCACTGTCGATATCGTCATAGGCACCCATAGACTGCTTCAATCGGACATGGGCTTTCGTGACATCGGTCTCATCGTCGTCGATGAAGAGCAGCGATTCGGCGTCCGAGACAAGGAGCGGCTGAAGCGACTCAAGGCCACCGTGGACGTCATCACGCTCACCGCCACGCCGATCCCGCGCACGCTGCACATGTCGCTCTCCGGCATACGCGACATGAGCATCATCAACGACCCGCCCGTGGGGCGTCTGCGGATCATCACGTATGCCCGCGAGCACGATGATGAGATCATCAAAGACGCCATTGTGCGGGAGCTGGAGCGGGGCGGGCAGGTGTACTATGTTCACAATCGGGTACAGTCCATCAAGCACGTCGCCGCCCACGTACAGCGGCTGGTGCCCTCGGCGCGCATCGCGGTGGGACACGGGCAGCTTCCGGAGGATCAGCTCGAGCAGGTGATGCTGGGGTTCTACGCCGGCGAATACGATGTGCTGGTATGCACTACCATCATCGAAAGTGGCCTCGACATCCCGAACGTCAACACCATCATCATCGAAAACGCGCAGCACATGGGCCTGGCCCAGCTCTATCAATTGCGCGGCCGCACGGGTCGTTCGAATCGCCAGGCATACGCGTACCTTATGTATCGGTACCCGGACCGGATGACGGAAGAGGCCGAGCAGCGGCTGCAGGCAATACAGGAGTTCACCGACCTCGGCTCGGGCTTTAAGATCGCGCTGCGCGACCTCGAGATCCGCGGCGCGGGCAACATCCTCGGCCAAGAGCAGCACGGCCACATGGCAACTGTTGGCTTCGAGCTGTACTGCCGCATGCTGGAAGAGGCGATAAAGACCCTCAAGGGGCAGCACATACCTGAACTGGCCGAGGTAAATATCGAGATTCCCGTCGAGGCGGTCATTCCGGCCACCTATATCGCCGACGAGAGTCAGCGCATTGCACTGTATCGACGTATGGCGATGCTGGAATCTGCGGAGCACGGTGACGAACTCCGCCGCGAACTGGCAGATCGGTATGGCGCTCCGCCCGGGCCCGTAGAGAATCTACTGCGCATTGCGGTGCTCCGGAGACGGTCCGCTGACGTGGGCGTCGAAAGCATTGCGGCGCAGTGGCGGAAGATCGCCATGCGGCTTCGGCCCGGTGCGCGGTTGAGCAAGCGGGAGCAGCGTGTCTTTGCGTGGCTGTATCGCCGAGAGCCGATGTCAAAAGTGGTGCCGCGGGCTGACTTCCGGCCAATGCTCATAAGCTTCGCCCACGTCGAGCTGAGTACGGACCAGCTCTTTGGCGCCATCGAGGAGCTCATCGAGCGGCTGCAGTTCCGTGATACGGCGTCCGCGGGCAAGCAGTCCGTTGCCCTCAGTGCAAGCAAGGCGACGGCGTAGCAACTCGACGCTGGGACGATGAGTGCGTGTCCTTGAGCCATAGAGCCGAGCGAGAGAGGAAACACGGGCAACCATGTCAGAGGTTGTAGGCGTTACCTTCAGGCGTGCCGGCAAGACGCATTTGTACCTGTGTGGCGACATCGAAGTGGCGGTCGGCGATGCGGTCATTGCCGAGACCAAGCGTGGGCTCGAAGTAGGGCGAGTCGTAAAGGGGCGCCACCATGTCAGCGAGGACGAGCTGGACGGCCCCCCGAGGAAGCTCAAGCGGGTGGCGACGAAGCGCGACCTTGAGAAGCAGGAAGCGAACCGGCAACGCGCCGTTGAGGCGCTGGAGATCTGCGCGGGCAAGATCAAGCAGCATGACCTCCCCATGCGCCTGATCGACGCTGAGTATACGTTCGACCGCAGTCGCATCACGTTTTACTTCACCTCGGAGACTCGTGTTGACTTTCGCCAACTGCTGCGGGATCTGTACGCCGCCTTCAAGACCCGCATTCAACTGCTTCAGATCGGCGTTCGGGACGAGGCCAAGATGCTCGGCGGCATCGGCCCATGTGGGAGGCAGTTGTGCTGCTGCTCGTTTCTACGCAGCTTCGATCCGGTCGCCATCAAGATGGCAAAGACACAGGGGTTGTCGCTGAATCCGTCGAAAATATCAGGAGTCTGCGGACGCCTGATGTGCTGCCTGCGTTATGAGAGTGACTGGTATGCCGAGGCGCGGGAAACGCTTCCACGGGTCGGTGGCTATGTGCGAACGCCCCACGGCATCGGCAAGGTGACTGACGTCAACGTTCTGAAGCGCACTCTCATGGTCCGGATCGAGGGGGCCACGCCCGTCGAGGTGCCAGCCAACGAGGTGGCAGAGGCGACAGAGCAAGAGGCGGGGCAACCGCCAGCCCGGGAGCGGGCGGCCAGCGAGGCCGTCACGGAGCCTGGCAACCAGCGTGGTCGCGCCGCGAGGAAGCCTGCCAGGGCGGCGGCTTCCAAAGAGCAGACGACGCAGACGGCCGCAGACAGCTCCCGGCCGCGCCGGCGGGATCGACGACGGTCCAGGCGCAGCCGGCGTCGGGGACCGCGTACGGAGTTCCGCGATAAGCGAAGCAGAGGCGGGGGTGGGAAGCCGAAGCCCTCCTGAGACAGGGGGGCGTCAGTGCTGCCCAAGGTGATCAACATGCCGATCTACGAATTCGGATGTCGGCGTTGCGGGCATCGGTTTGAGGAGCTGTTCTTGGGCAGCGCGGACGTCGCTGCCGTGCGCTGCCCGGAGTGCCGCAGTAAGCGGGTGGAGCGCGTCGCATCGGCGTTCTTCGCCAGAACGCGCCGCAGCGGCGGCGATGGCGGGAGCGGATCTCTCGGCGGCAGCCGCTGCGGAGCGTGCCGGGCAACGTCCTGCACTACATGCAGGCGCTAGTCTGCTGCCCGCCCGGGATGCCTGGGACACGTCGGCGCGGAGTGACTCTCGGCAAAAGGAAACTCGTCGTGAGCGCCAAGGTCTTCTACGTTACGACGCCTATCTACTACATCAACGCCAGCCCTCACGTGGGCCACGGATACACTACGGTGGCGGCCGATGTGCTCTGCCGGCAGAAGCGACTCAGCGGCCGGCAGGTGCTTTTCGCCACGGGTACCGACGAGCACGGCCAGAAGGTGGCGCAAGCAGCCCGGGACAAAGGCACATCGCCGCGCGAGTTCTCGGACGCGATGGCCGATGATTGGCGGGCCATGTGGGACGCGCTGCACATCAGATACGACCGCTTCATACGCACGAGCGAGGCGGACCACGAGAGCCTGGTCCAGAAGGTGTTCGAGCGCCTGCTGAAACAGGACGACATCTACCTCGGCACCTACGAGGGCTTCTACTGCGTTCACGAAGAGACGTACCTAACAGACGCCGAGGTGAAGGATGGCAACTGCCCCGAGTGCGGGCGGCCCGTGGGGCGCATGGCGCAGGACTGCTACCACTTCCGCACCTCCAAATACGCCGAGCCGCTGCTCGAGCACATCGAGGCGCACCCGGAGTTCATCCAACCCGAGACGCGGCGCAACGAGGTAGTCAGCTTCATCCGAGGTGGTCTGCGCGACGCCGCCGTGAGCCGCCGGGCGTCGCCGTGGGACATTCCGGTGCCGGGCGACTCAGCGCACACGATTTACGTTTGGCTCGACGCGCTGACCAACTACCTCACCGTTGCTTCCTATCTTGACGACGACGCGAAGTTCGCGCGCATGTGGCCGCCAGACGTGCAGCTCATGGGCAAAGACATCATCACCCGCTTCCACGGCACGCTCTGGCCGGCCGTGCTCATGGCCCTGGGAGTGCCGCTGCCCGGGAAGCTCTTCGTGCACGGCTTCTGGCAGATGGGCGAGGAGAAGATGTCGAAATCCCGGGCCAACGTTGTGAGCCCGACCGAGCTGGCGGCGGAGCTGTCCGAGCGCTCCGGCGCCAAGTTCGATGTGGCGATCGACGCCATCCGGTACTTCCTCATGCGCCAGGTTCCCTTCGGCGCCGACGGACAATTCTCAACCAGCGCTGTCGTGCGGCGATTCAACGAGGACTTGGCCAACGACCTCGGCAATCTGCTGAATCGTACGCTGCCGCTCTTGGAGCGTTATTTCGACGGCGTAGTGCCAACGCCGCCGACGAGGCGCACCGATCTGGACGCTGAACTGGAACGCGTGGCGGCCGCGGCCGACGAGGCGATCGACCGCATCGACTTCTCTGGCGCACTGACGCAGATCTGGGGCCTGCTGGCGGCAGCCAATAAGTACATCGACCAGCAAGCGCCGTGGAATCTGCATAAGGCCGGGCGGGAACAGGAGCTGGCACGGGTACTGTACGGCGTGGCCGATACGATCCGCGCCGTAGCAACCTTGCTCGAGCCATTCATGCCTGCGGTGGCCGGGGAAATCCGCTCGCAGCTCGGTGCTCCGAGTGATGGGCCGCTGCTGCCGATAACGCAGCCGGAGGTCCGCCTGCGGCCCGGCACGCGAACGAAGCGCGGCAAGCCCATTTTCCCCCGCATCGAGACGACGGCGCCGGCCTCCGTGCCGGGCGCAACCGACGATGTGCCTCGGGAGGAACCCATGGCGACCGAGACGATAGACATCGAGCAGTTCGCGAAAGTCGATCTGCGCGTGGGCGAGATCATCTCCGCCGAGCGCGTGGAAGGGACACAGAACCTGCTGAGCGTGCGCGTGGACATCGGCGCGGAAGAACGGACCATGGTCGCGGGCATCGCGAAGCAGTTCGATCCTGCCGTGCTGCCAGGCACGAAGGTAGTTGTCGTGGCCAATCTGAAGCCGGCGAAGATCCGGGGCGTCGTCTCGCAGGGCATGATACTTGCCGCAGGCGACGACATCCCACTGGCCCTCGTGACGCTTGACCGCGACTGCCCCAACGGCACCCGTGTGCGCTAGATCAGCCCCGGCGCCAAACGCCGGGCTCATAAGAGAGAGGACGACTGCGTGACTAATGACATCCGCGGGGGCAAAGCCGTCGCAATGGCGATCTTCCTGGCTGTGGCGCTGGCGTTTTGCACTTGGCTCACGTACGTGGCCGGTGGAACAGAGACTCCGGCGGTGCAGTTCTTCTACGTACCCATCATCTGCGCGGGCTTCTTCCTGGGAGATCTTGCGGCCATCCTGGTGGCGTTGCTCGCCGCCTTCGCCTGCGGACCGCTCATGATGGCCGACCACAACGCCGAGCCGCCCGTGCCCCAGACCGCCTACGCAATCATCCTACGCACGCTGTTCTTCTACTTAATGGGCCTCGCATCGGCGTGGGCATCGCGGGCCATCAGACGGCGCGCTGCAGAGTTCCAGACGCTTTACGAGGTGGCCCAGAGCATCACGTCCTCGGTGCGCCTCGATCACGTGCTGAACGTCATCGTCAACGGCGCTCTGGCAGTGATCGATGCGAAGGGAGCCATCATTCGCCTGCTCAATCCTGAGGGGACGGAGCTGCGCATGGCGGCCGTCGCCGGGCTCAGTCAGCAGTATCTGGAGAAAGGGCCGGTGCTGGTGGCACGCAGCGAACTGGATCGGCGCGCCCTCAACGGACGCCACGCAGTGGTCTCGAACGTGCAGCGGGATCCGGCCTGGCAATACCCGGATGCGGCGGCCGAGGAGGGCTTAAGCTCTGTTCTGACGGTGCCGCTGAAGACGGCCACGGCCGTCAAGGGCGTGATCCGTGTCTACGCACACGTGCCCCGCACATTCAGCCGCGGCGAGGTGGAGCTCCTGACCGCCTTCGCAAACCAGGGCGCCATCGCCATCGAGAACGCGGAGCTGTTCGAGGACATCCGGCAGGGCTACTATGAGACCGTGCGCGCGCTGGCGCGGGCCATTGAGGCCAAAGACCCCACGACCCTTGGGCACTCGGAACGCGTCACGGACCTCGTCACCCCTCTGACCAGGGCCATGGGGCGCTCTGAGGATGACATCGAGCTGATCCGCTTCGCAACCGTCCTCCACGATATCGGCAAGATCGGTGTGGCCGAGACCATCCTGGAGGAGGGGCGCGAGCCCAGCTCCACGGACGAGATGTTCATCCGCATGCATCCCCTGATCGGCAAGAGCATCTTGGGACCGGTCGAGTTTCTCAAGCCCGTGCTAGACATCGTCCTGTACCACCACGAGCACTGGGACGGCAGTGGCTACCCCGAAGGGCTGAGTGGCAGGGACATACCCGAAGTCGCGCGTATGGTGGCGGTC
This sequence comes from Armatimonadota bacterium, assembly GCA_030601885.1. Classification (GTDB taxonomy): domain Bacteria; phylum Armatimonadota; class Zipacnadia; order JAUWAU01; family JAUWAU01; genus JAUWAU01. The sequence continues at coordinate 100,999 of JAUWAU010000006.1, read as the reverse complement.
GCAAACGCCTTCGACATTCTCGTATCCCCCACGGACGGATCGGCTGCGCTCAGCGAATACGAGGCCCTCAGAGAGATCATGGGCGGCGCGGGTGCAAAGTGGGACCCGAAAGTGGTGGCCAAGTTCGCCAAGCTGCATGGGCAGGCTATGCCGGCCGCTGTGGCGGCGGAGGATGCCGAGGAGGCTGCCGGGCGTGATTAGCAGATCCCGGATTACGGCCCTGGCAACGTGCTGCGCGTTGGCCGGGTGCGCAGTATCCGCCCCGCCGGTGGACAAGATCATGCTGCTCCCGAAGCTCTGCGGCGAAGATTGGTATGTCGTGTCCGTCATGGGCCAAAAAGCAGGCTACGCCTTCATGCGCAACAGCCTGGAAACGGCGCCCGATGGCGGGCAAGTCCTCGTGGCGTACGAAGAGGTGGCACTCAGGCTCCAGACGCCGCTTCTGCCGCAGCCGGTATCGGCCAAGACCACTCTTCACATCTGGCACGACAGCGACCTGGTGCCCCAGAGGTACTCCCTCGTAGCCGACGAGCTCGGCCGCGAACGCATCGTCGAGGCCGTGCGCCATGGGCGCCAGATAACCGCGAAAACCACGGTCGCGGGCGACACCACCGAGAAGATCTTCACCATAGGCGACAACTTCGGCGCAGAGGTGGAACTGGCGCTGCTGGCAGCGGCGGGACAGTTGCGACCGGGCAAAGAGTTCAAGTTCCAGGTATTCAACCCCCAGATATGTGCCCTGGACGAAATGACGGTCAAAGTAGAGGAGCAGACCACGGGTCGTGTAGAGGGCGAGGAGCGAGACCTGTTTCGTCTGACCATGACCAGCGAGAAGCTGGGGCTCTCCACCACGGAGCTCATGGACGACACCGGGCGCATTATCGAAGTGACGCTCGAGGGCATTATAGGCACGGGCATCACGCTCAGGCTGGCCACTGAGGAGGAAGCGCTCAGAGAAGGGTCTCCACTCCGGCTCACGCCGAGCATCCCGCTGCCTGCGCCGCTTCCGGATTCCAAAGACATCGTCACACTCGTGCTCGAGGTCGCCTCTCAGAACCTGGAGCCGATTGACCGGCTTATCCCCACCACCGAGCGACAGGCCGTTGTGCCGGGGCCCGACCCGTTGCAGGGGACGGTCACCATCCACGCCCCGACGATGAACGCTGAGGACGCACTTCAGTTGCCCATCGAGGCCCCCGACGTAGCCGAGTACCTGGCGGCCACGGAATTCGTGCAGTCCGACGACCCGGCGCTCGTCGCGAAGGCCAAGGAGATCGTCGGCGAGGAACGCAACGCCTGGCTCGCCGCGCAGAAGATCGCGCATTGGGTCCACGCCAACATGAAGCGCCAGAAAAGCCTCCCGACGCCGATAACGGCCAAGGAGTGTCTCGAGGGGCTTCAGGGCGACTGCTCCGAGCACGCCATGCTCTTCCTGGGTCTGGCGCGTGCGGCGGGCATTCCCGTGAAGTTCGTCGCGGGTCTGGCGGCGGTGCACGATGCCTTTTGGTACCACGCATGGAACGAGGTGTACGTGGGCGACGGCAAATGGGTAGCCGTGGACGCGACGTGGGACGAGCCGCTCGTGGATGCGACGCACATTAAGCTGGGCGAGGGCGCCCTCGATACCGCCTCTTTTGCCCGCATTTGTCTGAACACGGGAAAAACGATGGGCGCTCTGCAACTGCGCGTCAAAGAGTACGTTACCAGGGACGGCGTGCGCCACGACTTGGCCGCCGAGACGAATCCGTAGTCCTCATGTGGCGCACGCAGCCCTTGCCACTGACCACTGATAACTGTCGTCCGGAGGGTATCGCCCATGAAGCTCTGTGTCTCCACCTTGGGGTGTCCTGACTGGTCGCTCGATGAGCTCCTCTCCTGTGCCGAGGAAAATGGCTACGAGGCCGTCGAGCTCCGCGGCCTCCAGGACGAGATGTTCCTGCCGCAGGCGCCGGAGTTCGCCCCCTCAAATGTCGAAGCCACGAAGAGTCGATTTGAGAGCGCCGGTTGCGCTGTGGCCTGCGTGGGCGCGTCGGCCCGCTTCACCCCGCAGGAGCCCAACGTGCGCCGGGAGATGCTCGACGAGGTCACGGCCTACGCCGATCTTGCTGTCGCGCTCGGCGCACCCATGGTGCGCGTGTTCGGCGGCAACATCCCCGAGGGCGTCTCCCGAGCCGATTGTCTGAAGTACGCCGGTGAGGCGCTGCGGCAGGCCGGCGAGATCGCGGCCGAGCGGGGCGTGAAGTTGGTGCTCGAGACTCACGATGCCTTCAGCTCAGGAGAGCAGGTCGCGGAACTGCTCCGCGCAGCCGACTCCCCGGCGGTCGGCTCCCTCTGGGACATTCACCATCCGTATCGCCAAGGCGAATCGCTCGAGACGACCATGGAGCATCTGCGGAGCACGCTGCTGCATACGCACCTCAAGGACAGCGTCGAAGCGGGCGACAAGCGGCGCTACACACTGCTTGGCGAGGGAGATATCCCGGTCCCCGAGGCGCTTCAGCTTCTCAAAGACGACGGCTACGATGGCTACTTGTCGCTGGAGTGGGAGAAGAGGTGGCACGCGGAGATAGCCGACCCCGAGGTCGTCTTCCCGCATTATGCGAAGAAGATGCGTGAGCTGCTTGCCGCGCTCGAATGAGCCACGCAATGGCCCCCAAGAGCGCGCGGCCGTGACCCATGTGCGACAGAGCGATTAACGCGCTACCCCGAGCGTGGCTGCAGGCTGTGTTGGCCGCGGCGCTTGGGGTTATGAGTGTGATTCTTGCAGCATGCCATCCCGTCGCGGCTGCTGAGGGTGACCGCGCAGAGCCTGCGCTGGTCGTCGGCATAGCCGTGTGGCCGGGACATGACATCACCAGAGCGCAGGTGCAACTGTATCGGGACGCGGAGTGCGCGAAGCTGGCGTACGCCAGCCGCAAGGTGGGCCGCGAAGGCACGTATGCGATCATCGTCACCGAGCCCGGGACCTACTACGCCCGCCTCCTCGTAGACGACAACGCCAGCGGGGCGGCGGATGCCAGTGACGGCATCGGCTTCTACGGCCTCGAAAGCCCAGCCCACCTCGACCGCGCGCCCCGGCCCATCACGCTGACGGCTGGCGATGTGATGCCGGACGTGATCATCCGCGTCATCGCGACGGTCGGCGCCGACGGGAGGCCGCGCCCCCTGAAGCAGGGCGCCTTGCTGATGGCGACGCCGACGATGATGCTCGGGACCGTGGTCTGGCCGGGGCACGATCTGCGCAACGCGCGCGTGCGGCTATTCACCGATGAGGGGCTCTCCAAGGTCGCCTGCGAGAGCCCGCCAGTGGAGCCGGGCGGGAGCTTTGCGTTCCTGGTGGATCCGGGCACCTATTATGCCTGCGTCACGGTCGATGTTGACAGCGACGGGAAGTTCGGGCCCGGCGACGCCGTAGGATACTACGGCGTGACGGACATGACCGACGCCAGCCAGCGCCCGAAGCCGGTGCGCGTCGTCGGAGACGCAGACCCGCCGCACCTCACCATAGCTGTGTCCGCTGTGATGACCGACGCGGGGAAGCTGCGAGCGGTCGAGGTGCCGGCAACCGTGGGCGAAGCGGCTGCCAGCGGGGGCTCGCCCGTTCGTGTCGCCGGGGCGGTGATGTGGCCGGGGCACACGTTTGAGCGGACCTGGGTGGTTGCCGCCCGCCGAGGCAGGCTGTCCGATATCGCCGCCGCAACGCGTCCGGCGGCCGACTCGGGACAATACGTCCTGCGCCTTCCTCCAGGCGAGTATGCGGTGGCTGCGCTCGTAGACGCCAACGGCAGCGGCCGACTCGACGCAGGCGACTGCATAGGCTTCTGCGGCGGCGAAACGCTGCTCCTGGAGAGCGCCACCCCGGTGACGATCCGCGCTGAGAGCGGCAAGCCCGTGGCGGATGCCGATGTGCATATCGCTGGGCGGCTGACCGATGCCGGCGAGGTGGTGCCGCTCGTCGGCGGAGCGGCGGACGGCCCGGTGGCAAAGCTCGATCTGTCGGCGCTTCCGGCGCTCGTGAGCGGGCACTTGGTCTGGGAGGGGACGGCCCTGAGGCAGGGCACCATGACCTTCTTCCGGAATAAGGGCCTGTCGGAGCTGGCCGCCATCGCCCCCGCGGGGTCTGACGGCTCCTACGCCGTCGTGCTCGCGCCCGGCACCTACTACGTCATGGCTGGTGCGGACATGGACGGCGACAACGCGATGAGCACCGGCGATGGCGTGGGCGTATACGGCGCGAGTCGCATGGCGGCATCCGGCGAGCGCCAGCCCGTGGCCCTCGAGGCCGCAGCGCTCCACGGGGGGCTGGATGTGCGTGTTACCGATGTCGTGGGGGACGACGGGACGCTGAGAGCCGCTGGCCGCTAGGGCAGGAATTGTGGCGGCCACATGAGGGCCTGATTCTCATACTCAAGAATCATGTCCGGTCCCCCTCGGATTCTTCGAATCTGCAGGGGGCCGGGAGGAAGCGAGGCGAACGCAATGCCGACGAACGACATTTTGGGCTTTGGCGTCATTGGCTGCGGCGTGATAGGGCCGTGGCATGCCCAGGCAATCAACTCCATCGAGGGCGTGAAGCTGATCGCCGTGTGCGACGTCATCGAGGAGCGCGCGAAGAAGCTGGCTGAGGAGCACGGCGGCGAGCCATGCACGGACTACAACGAGATGGTCAAGCGCGACGACATCGACATCGTGAACATCTGCACGCCCAGCGGCATGCACGCCGAGATGGGCGTCGCGGCGGCCGAGGCCGGCAAGCACGTCATCTCGGAGAAGCCTCTCGACGTCACCCTGGAGGCATGCGACCGTGTGATCGAGGCATGCAAGCGCAACAACGTGCTGCTTGCCGGCATATTCCAGAACCGGTCCGCCGAGGGCTCTCTGCGGATCAAGGAGGCTCTCGACGCGGGCCGGTTCGGCAAGCTCACCATGGCCGACGCGTACGTGAAGTGGTGGCGGACGCAGGAGTATTACGACAGCGGCGAATGGCGGGCCACGTGGGAGCTGGACGGTGGCGGGGCCCTCATGAACCAGAGCGTGCACTACATCGACCTGCTCCAGTGGCTCATGGGACCGGTGAAGAGCATCTACGCCCGAACGGCGACGCTGGCGCACACAATCGAGGTCGAAGACTGCGCCGCGGCAGTGGTGACTTTCGAGAACGGCGCCATCGGCGTCATCGAGGGCACCACGGCGGCGCATCCGGGCAGCCCCGCCCGTCTCGAGATCCACGGCGACCAGGGCACAGCCACCTGGGAGAACGGGCGCGTGACGACCTGGAAGTTCGCCGAGGAGAAAGAAGGCGACGACGCGGTCGCGGAGGCGAAGAAGTTCGCCGACGGGGCCGTGAGCGATCCGCGGGCTATTGCCGTTGAAGGTCATCGCCGCAACATTGCCGGCTTGGTCGATGCAGTCAGGAGCGGCAGCCCATCGCCACTGCCCGGAGAAGAGGCCCGCAAGGCGGTTGAGATCATCCTCGCCATCTACAAGTCCGCCAAAGAGGGCCGCGAGGTGACGCTGCCGCTCGAGTCATAAGTTGTGTGGCGCAGGCAGCCTGCCTGCGGACCCAACCCAGGCGGCAGGCTGGCAGCCTGCCCCCCGAACACGCCAGGAGGACCACCCATGGCGGAGCTGACACCTGAGCAAGCAGGCAGGATCGGAGTGCTGATGGGCGGTGATTCGCGCGAGCGCGACATCTCCCTCAGATCCGGCTCCGGCGTCTTGCAGGCATTGCAGGACAACGGCTTTGACGCGGTGACCATAGATCCGGACACCGACCTCATCACCCAGCTCCGCGACGAGAAAGTGCAGGTGGCCTTCAACATCCTGCACGGGGGCAAAGGCGAGGACGGCACGATCCAGGGCGTGCTGGAGATGGCCGGCATTCCGTACACGGGCAGCGGCGTGCTCGGCAGCGCTCTGGCGATGAACAAGATCCAGACAAAGCGGATTCTGCAGTCGGCCGGCATCAGCACTCCACCGTTCTACGCCGTCGATCCGGAGGAGACGGTGGGCAAGCAATGCCGCTTCGTGGCCAACTCCCTCCGGCTGCCGGCCGTCTGCAAACCCGCTGACGAGGGCTCAAGCATCGGGGTGAGCATCGTCAGGCACCCGGAAGAGTTGGTCGGGGCCGTTGAGGCGTTGCTCGAGAAGTATGGCTCAGCGTTGGTGGAGAAGTTCATAGACGGCCCCGAGGTGACCGTGGGCGTGCTCGGCACCGGCGAGAATGTGCGGGCACTTCCCGTGCTGGAGCTGCGTCCGACGCGCGAGTTCTACGACTACGAGGCGAAGTACACCAAAGGCATGACGGAGTTCATCATCCCGGCGGAGCTCGAGGAGCCCGCGTACGTCATGGCCCAGCAGGCGGCCATCCGGGCGCACAAGCTGCTGGGCTGCCACGGCTGGTCGCGCGTGGACATGCACATCGACAAAGACGGCGTCGCGCAGGTGCACGAAGTCAACAGCGTGCCGGGGATGACACCTTTGTCCGACGTGCCGGCCGAGGCGAAGGCCGCCGGCATGACGTACGAGCAGCTCGTGCTGGAGATCTTACAGAGCGCCTTCGAGCGCCCCGCCTGAGCGCACCTCCCCGGTTGACCCGATCGGGCCGTGCCGTCCAATGCACGACGCGGCCGAGTGCCAAAGGCCAATGGGGGGCACACGGTTCGCGATCAGGGCCCAGCCCCGCACTCCACCGCGCCATGGCAGCACCAGGCGTCACGAATTACTGAGGTTTGCATAATGGATGGGAACCTACGGGCGAGAGGATGTCCCCACCGCTACGGCCTCGATGGCCCAGAATGGGCACCCGGATGCGCTCTCGTGCGACCTCTCAAACGGCCAGAGGGGTCTTGCCATTATGCAAACCTCAGTAAGTATGGTGTGCCCGGAATTAAAATACCTATCACGAATGTCCCCAGAATTCTCTTCACCACCGACAATGCGCCTACAAGTCCGCCGACCAGCTGTGTTTCGAAAAAAGAGAGCCAGGCCTCATTCTCCTGACCGGCCCTCCGCGCTTATTCTCATGCTCAGCGATGGTCTTCCCCAAACGCAATGATCTTGTGGCAGAGTTTCTCCAGAGATGCTGACTTTTTCCCAGCCTCCCAGGCCAGTTGCAGACTTCTGGCTATGTGAAGGGCATTCTTTCTGAGCCCCGCCGTGTGACCGAACTCCACATCGGCTTTGGCGCGGAACTCTCTCCACTGGTCCTCGCCAACCTCGTGCTCGACCACCTTCTCAATCTCAGAGTCCCACATGACACACGATTCATCCCAGATGGGCGCGTTTGGAAACGGGTCAGCATTCGGCATCCCGCAAAGGTTGAGAATCGACACGTTGTCCTTGCGATGCTTTCCCCTGCTGCCATTGGTTTCCGGTTTGTGTCCGTCCGCGTCGAAAACGGCGAACGCAGGGATCTGAAGACATTGCGCGATTGCGACCGGCTGTATCATCTGGCTCTTCCGACCAACGGGTATGATGTGGCAACCTAGCCGTCGGTACTCGTCCCAAAGGCCCAGTAGTCCCAGATAGCTCGTAATGTAGGCAACGTCTTCCAAGCCTTCTACAAAGACTACTTTGGGAGTGAAGAACATCTCGCTCAGTCCGGGTTGCAGGGCTTGGTGGATCTTAGCCAGTGCACCAGAAGGTTCTGGTGCTGGCTTCGCGTCCGCTTGGCGCAGCTTCTCCGTCACCTCCTCCGAGGTAGCCCTACGGACCCTTGATCGCCCATCAACTTTGTGAACCAGTCTGACGCTTTCGAATTGCTCCCCTGACACGAAGTACGGGCTGTGCGTGCAGACCATCACTTGGGCGTTCTCTCTCGGGAGTTCCAGCAGTACGTTATGCAGATGTCTCGCCTGCGGCGGGTGTTGGTAAAGCTCCGGTTCTTCGCATGCAAGGACCAGTGCGGGCCCGCCTTTGGCGTCGCTGCCGGAAAGCTCCTGCAACAGCGCAAGGAGGTAGGCGCGCTGCAATCCGTGTCCGAACCGAGTTAGCTCGCCTTCGAACCCGTTTTCTCCGGCTACAGTCTTCGCGAACGGCTCAGCGATTTGCACCGCCTTCTCGCGGTCTTGATCCCACTCTAGCCGGAGCCTGGCATCAGGATGTGCCCATTCAACGAGACGTGCGCTTAGCGCCTCAGATATGCCCGTCAGCGCATCCTCGCTTTGCTTAAGAAGTTCCTCGTAGCTGTTGCGAGCATCGGACCGAATCTGATCTATGCCCTCGTCAAAGCTAAGCTTCGCGCGCACTGTGCGAGCAAGAAGCGTGCCAAGGGCGGTGTCCCTGTCCTCACGATCTTCCGTCGAAGCCTCTTTGACGGCGGGGACATACACCCACTGAACGTACCTTTCAAGCCGATTTGCCCCCCTGGAGACACCGTAGAATTGGTCCTCGCTTGGAATTGACACGCACTTCTCGGACTGGCCTTCCTCACACGCGCGCAGCGCCTCAGTCATCTGATCCTTTGTTCCCCGTGCTGGCAACTCGGGGAATTCTTCCCTAATGCCTTCGTAGGTAGCCCCAAGCTCGCTTACTCGCTTTCCCTCCTTCAGTCCTTCGAAGAAGGGACGAAACGCATCAATCCCCATCCTCTGGCCGTACTGCTTCACCTCAGCGGTGCCCGTATCGGAGTTGAACTCGGCAACTGCCGAAACCACCAACTGCCCCTGTCGGTAATAGTGCTCAAAGTCTGTCTGCGCGTCTTCGCTCAGATCCGAGAACGTGACTGTGATCTGCACAGGTTCTTCTGTGTTCTTGTGGTGGAAGTCCTCTTCGTTCAGGACGGGGCGATCCAGCCCCGGCGTTTGGGTGTCACGGAAGAATACATTGAGCGCATGAAGCACATTAGACTTCCCCGAGCCGTTTGGTCCAACCAGGCACGTATAATCCCCGAATTCCACTGTCTCCTCTTCGAAAGACCGGAAGTTCTGGATGCGAACTGACTTAAGCCTCATCGCGACACCTCCTACATCGATTCCTCGCTAAGCAACGCCTCCCAATGGGCGACAAGAATTCCGAATTCCGGGGACATAGTACTCATTTCCGCGCTTGGCGGCAACGGGGAGAGCGTGTTGTCAAGAAATGCCTATTACGTGCCCGGATTTAATGTCCCCGGATTCACAAGCGCCGATTCCAGGAGTTCTAATGTAAGTATACGTCGTGTATCTCCCATTTGGCAAGTCCATCGGTGCAACGGCAGGGAGAAGGCAAAAGGGAGAAACGAGAAGACGGCGGCAACAGGGCGCCGGTGCCGGCGCTTTGGTGGGCGCGTTTGTGGGGATGCTACTGGCGGCACCATTTCGCATACCGCAGGATCAGTGGTTCACGAAGCGACGGCCGCGAAGGGAACCGATCCAGACAGAGGCGCCCAGCTCGCAGAGGGCGTTGGGGCTTGGGCAGGAAGCCTGTGACCTGACAGAAGCGGTGCGCATCGCGCTGCGCCAGCAGGGAATCATGCTGGCCGCCGATGACGAGGAGCCGATCTGGCCGGCACACGATAGGCCGCCGTCGCGCCAGGGCGGCCCAGGCGACGTTGCCGGGCCTTGAGCCCAAGGCAGGAAAGGGGCACCCCGAGGCAGGAACGCCGTATAGGGCGCTGAGACGCGAAATATGAGCATCACGACCAGCAAACCCTACTGGCCACATGCGCACAAGCCTTGACATGGTATACATATTGAGGTATGTATAAACATGAAGGTCAGCAGGGCCTACGCCTCTGCTGCTGTGCGAGAGCACATGCTCACCAAGCACGGCGTCACGTGGCCCGAGGCACAACAGGCCCTTCGGAATGCCGACAGTGTGCGCCGAGGTCGCACGGTGCGGGGGCAGCGGCGCTACATGGCGACGGGGCGCACGCACGCCGGGAGGCGACTGGCGGTGATCTTCACCGTTGAGGCGCCTGACGCCGCCCGGGTTATCACCGCCTTCGAGCGGTAGCACCAGTAGGAGAGAGACCATGCCACGACGCAAGCAGAGGCCAGTGATCCCTCGCTTCCGCAACGAGGAAGAGGAACTCCGGTTTTGGGACACCCATGACTGGGAGGACTACGACGACGGGCCGGCCACGGACATCATCCTGGCCCTCAAGCCCACACCCAAGACCCGCGTCACCCTGTGGCTCGATACCCCGGTCGTGGAGGCGCTGAAGCGCATGGCGCGGCACCACAATATGGGCTACCAAACCCTGGCTCGCGGCCTATTACGGGACAGTGTGCGCGACGTGCTGGAATCAACCAGTAAGGCCAGTGCCCCAGCACACGCGAGGCAACGCAAGCGGGCGAAGGCAAGGGGATCCTAGCAAGGGGGATTTCCCAGACTTGGAAAAATTCACCAGTGCGGCCCATGCGCCGACGAGCCACAAACTGACGGAATTGCACCACACGAATGAGAGTCACTTGACGAACCGATGTTTGGTCGCCGTGGCCCTCATTTCTTTGTGACCCAGAGGTTAGCGAGGTGGGATGCAGTCGGAACGGGTGTGATTCGTCGTGCTCGCCGTGAATCAGCCGTGCAAAGGCGCACGACACTCTGGGCGGAAGAGGTTGGCCAAGGGGGTGCAACAGAGGCGGCGTGGTGGGGGAGGCCGGTCAATGATAGTCCATGATGTAGAGAAGCGTTGACCGTCTTGTCGGACTGATCCGCACAACCGGGGCAGTCGGGCAGATTTGTATCTTGATGTTTAGCCTCGCGGCACTCCTCGCAGATGGTGAAGATCAGCCGCCAATTCCCCGTTATGCGACAGCTTCGCTTACCTTTTAGACCTGCTTTCAATTCCTCTGAGTGAGCTAGTTTTGTGGGCGCCCGTCGGAGCCTCTCCTCGGTGCGTTGCAACTGCTTCTGCAAATCTGTTCGTTTCTTTTTCTGTTGCTGATACGTCCCCGTCACCCGCAGGATGTATGCCACTGGCCATCTCCGCTATGGCACTACGTGGACCCTACCGGCCGCAAGATCCTCCATTGCCGCAGCCATGCCTGCCCGGTGCCTTGGACTGAATTCGATAGCCAAAGTGGTCAGCCATCCCTCACCGATATCGAGCGCGGTTACTGCGTCTTCCGATTCAATGAGATGCGTGAAAGTGCCGTGCTGTATGTCCCTGATCCTCCGTGGCTCGCCCGGTTTTTCTACCGTCTCCACACGCATTTCGTATACGTCCTCCATGATGCGCGAGGTGCGGCAATCACCATACTCTTCGGCTACGCCCAGCAAGCAGTCACGAATCGCCTTGTTTGGCCCGGTCGAGAGTGCGTCCCCGTAGAATTCTCTGGCAAGTTGCACACCCTCGTTGGTCAGGTGAAGTTGGTCAAAAGCGGTGCGGGGCCGAATCAGAAAGCCAGCGTCGCCCGACGCCTCCCAGGCCCCTTGTGCTTCCGTTGAATACGGGCCCTTTTCGTAGCGGTAGAAACGGATGTTCAGAGCCTTTGTCTGATCTCGGAACATGTCGTAGGCCGCAAGGAACAGCATCTTCATCGCCTTGAGTTTGTCGCCCTCCCGACCATGCTCGCGCGAGAGATACAACATACACAACGCAAGGATGTTGTCCCCCAGGACTTCATCGGTTGTGCGCCGTGTGCGATAAGCCACCGGACCTCGCCTCTCTCAGTTGCTTATGCCCCATTACGCGCGTGGTGTCAAGATGTCTGCCCGCAATAATCGCAGTTCGGAATTCCGGGGACACCATACTTAATTCTTGGCCCGATGCTTGCGCGGCTCCCTCGGCTCTGCCTTTCCGCCGGCCCAAGCGCCGATTCCGGCAATTCCGCTGTAAGTATACGTCGTGTATGTCCCAGTTGGCAAGTCCATCGGTGCAACGGCAGGGAGAAGGCAAAAGGGAGAAAGGAGAAGACGACGTCAATAGGCCGCCGCGGTGAGCCGGGGGGATGGGCTTACGTATCGTGTTGGGCAAATGTCGCTGGATGTCCGGTCGCGCCCGACCGCGGGCCTCTAGACTGAGATGAAAAAAGCTCGCTGACCAAGTACCGCCATCCGTGCCGCCAGGATGGGACGTTTACCTCTGCCGGGGGGCAATCTCCGCTTTCCCCTTGACATATACCTATCATGAATCTCCCCGGAATTAGACGCGGCTGCTTGGGGCATCAATAATTTAGTAAGGTGTCCCCAGAATTCTGGGGCGGCCGAACGGGGCGTCACGGATTTACCATGGTGTCCCCGGAATTCTCCCCCGAATTCTACTCGTACTGCCTCTGGTACTCGGGAGGGAACTCCCAGAGCTTCCGCTTGTCGCCGGTGTCGATCTCCACGACCCACAACGCCGCCTCGGCCGCGACGACGACCTCATTGCCGTTCGGGAGCCAAGTGGCTGCCGATGGGTACCACTCGTCATTCCCGATCTGCCGCTGGCTGTCCCCCATGGGGTCGATGAGCCACAGACGGCTGCCGCGCGACTTTTGCCCACCTCCCCATGCCAACAGGTGCGTACCGGCCGGGCTCCAGCGTAGAAACGACACGTCCTTGGGCAATGCCATGGTCCTCGAAGTGTCGGGCTTGCCGATGTCGATGACACGGGCCTGTTTGTCTGTCCCCCGTCGCTCGACAGCAGCAAACAACGAGCCGTCTGGGGACACATCCGTCCCGTAGCACTGGCCGAAGGTGGGCCCTACCTGACGCACCTTGCCTTCGTCGGTCTCCACCACGCATACTGCCCACTTGCTCTCCGCCCCGCTCCCCCAGACACTCAAGGCGACCATCTGCACTTCTCCCGCCTGGTCCGCTTCAGGCAGCCAGAACTTGATCAGGCCGCTGTCAGGACCGTCGTCCAGCGCCACTGGAGTCAATGACCACTGCCCACCCTCGATAGCCGCCTTGTATATCCCCGATGCGAGGCTGCCAGGCCGGCCCGACCCCCACACCCTCACGAAGATCGGCTCCTCGCCCGGCCGTCCCCGCCACAACCACCGAGAGGGAAGCAACAGGGATGCGCCGAGCGCCAAACCCAGGGGGCGTTCCTCTCCGCCGGGCACGGAAAGCTCGACCAGCTCCCACTGTCTGCCGGCACCGGCTGCGGGACCGCGGACAAAGAGCAAACGGTGCTCCGAGGCGTGCCAGCGCGGGTAGAAGTCATTCCCGTCGGGGGGTAGGTGCGTCTCAACGACGACCTCGCCTTCCGTAACGTCGAGGACGAATATGGGATGGCCCGGTTGCCTCCTGGCCGAGCCGGTCAGCAGGTGGAGCTGGGCCGCGAATGCGATGAAGCGCCCATCAGGAGACGGAGCCAAGCGCCAGGCGCAGGGGACGAGTACGGGCCTCTCACGTGCGCAGCCTGCGCCAAGCGCCAGCGCCGCCATGAGCCCAGGCAACAGCGCGCTGCGCTGCCTGGCATGGGAGTGTCGGCGTAGCGTTGGCCGCCCGCGTCTAGGGTATGGCCACACGGCGTTGGTGCCCACCATGGTCACATCCCTCCTGCGCGCAACACCCGGCGACAGTCCACGTCCAGAATTCCGGGGACACCATACTTAATTCTTGGTCCGCTGCTTGCGCGGCTCCCTCGGCTCTGCCGTCCGCCGTCCCAAGCGCCGATTGCGGGAATTCTGCTGTAAGTATACGTCGTGTATGTCCCATTTGGCAAGTCCATCGGTGCAACGGCAGGGAGAAGGCAAAAGAGAGAAAGGAGAAGACGGCGTCAACACGGCGCCGCGGTGAGCCAGCCGGGCGGGCTTACGTATCGTGTCGAGCAAATGTCGGTGGATGTCCGGTCGCGTCCGACCGCTGACCTACCCACCGAGATGACAAATGGCTGTAAGAGCACCTGTCCGAGGTGCCCCTCTAACAGGGGCCATGCCTCTGACAGGCAAAGCTCGTTGAGCACGCACCGCCACCCGTGCTGCCAGGATGGGACGATCACCAAGAACTGGCTCATAGCCTCCTTGGGCCATGAGACCACTTCTGGCGCCGAGGGGAAATCTCCGCTTTCCCCCAGAGGCTGTCGAACTCGACAGCCTCACAGGTACCTATCATGAATGTCCCCCGAAATTCGAAGAAGTTCTTCATGGCCCTGTTGGGCCACCCGGAAACGATGAAGATTGCTGTGCTGGCCCATCTGTCAGCGATCGACAGAGGGACGGCAGCGAGCCACAGGTACTCGCCTACAGAAAGGCACACGAGCAAATCTTCGAGGTAGTTCTCCATGGCCCTGTTGGGCCACCCGGAAACGATGAAGATTGCTGTGCTGGCCCATCTGTCAGGGATCGACAGAGGCACGGCAGCGAGCCACAGGTACTCGCCTACAGAAAGGCACACGACCAAATCTTCGAGGAAGGTCAAAGCCTCGCAGTGTCGCATTGCCTTGGCTGATAGAAGCCGTCCGGCCCACAAAATCCGGATGCTGCACTTGAGCCCCGAACAGGCTCGGTTGCGGCGAACGCCGGGCCATTCTTGGCCCGCTGCCGTTCTTACTCGAACTCACGCAACGAAGCACCAGCCGATCAGGCCCGATGCTTGCCTGGTGACATTCGCGAAAGGGGACGAGCACATGTCGTCTTGGCACGTGTACGCCCTGCTGACGGTAGTGCTCTGGGGCACAACACCGCTCATCGATAAGGTGGCTCTGCGTACGGTTGCGGCCGATACGGGCCTCTGCGTGCGCGCGTTTACGGCGGCTGTCATACTGGCCATCTACGCGCTGGCCAGGGGCAAATTCGGCGAGATCGTGCATGCGGATACGAAAGGGGTGCTGTGCTTCGTCGTCAGCGCCGTCTTGGTGTCCGTCGCCGCACAGTGGACGTACTTCGCGGCGCTGCAGCGGACGGAGGTCAGCCGCCTCGTCCCCTTTACGGCCACGTACCCGTTGGTGGCTGCCATCCTGGCCGTGCTGCTGCTGCACGAGGCGTTCACGGTGACCAAGTTTGCCGGCGCGGTACTGATCGTAGGAGGCTTGCTGCTGCTCGGCATGAAGTGATGAAGGCAGTGGCTAGTGGTCAGTGGCTAGCAACAGACAAGGCAAAGGAGGGCGGGGCACGGAGATCCCGCCCTACAGTGTGGCGGTGGATTCGGTGGCGCCGGTGGCGAGCATCATGATGCGCTCCTGGGTCGCCTCCTGCCGGGCGAGCTCGCCGGCGATGCGCCCCTCTCGCATCACCAGGATGCGGTCGCTCATCTGCAGGATCTCCGGCAGCTCCGACGAGATCATGATCACGCCCGCGCCGTCGCGGACCAGCCGCCGCATGATGTCGTGAATCTCGGCCTTCGACCCGACGTCGATACCCCGGGTGGGCTCATCGAAGATGAGTATCCGCGCCCGCGCGTCGTGGTGGGCGGCGGCAAAGAGCCACTTTGCCAGCACGACTTTCTGCTGGTTCCCGCCGCTTAGATTGAGGGTCCGCTGGTTTATGCTGGGGGTGCGGATGTCGAGATCGGCGACGAAATCCGTGGCCGCCTCGTCCTCGGCGCGCCGGCGAATGAAGCCGCCGGTGGTGATCGCGCCAAGGTTGGCCAGGGTCACGTTCTCTTTGAGGGCCATCTCCAGCACGAGGCCTTGCAGTTGGCGATCTTCGGTGACGAAGCCGATGCCGCGCCGAATCGCCTCCGCCGGCGACGCCAGAGGCACCTCCTCGCCGTTGAGCAGTATGCGCCCGGCATCGCGTCTGTCGGCCCCGAAGATGGCCCGAGCCAGCTCCGTCCTACCGGCGCCGACGAGGCCGGCGATTCCCAGTATCTCCCCGGCGTGCAGCTCGAACGAGATGTCCTCGAGGACGCCGGCTCGCCTGAGGCCCTCGACCTGAAGCAGCACGTCACCCACGGCTGCGGTCGCGGCCTCGGGGCGCTCGCGCAATTCCCGCCCCACCATCATCCGAACGATGCTCCGGTGATCGACGTTCTCGATGTCCTCGGTGCCTATCCGATGCCCGTCGCGGAGCACTGTGACGCGGTCGGCGATCTGGAATATCTCCTCGAGTCGATGCGATATGTACACAATGCCCACGCCCGCGTCCTTGAGCGACTCGATCTGACCGAACAACGACTTCAGCTCGTGCTCGGTGAGTGTGGCGGAGGGCTCGTCCATGACGATGACTCGGGCGTCCACCGACAGCGCCCGGGCGATCTCCACCATTTGCTGCTCGGCGACGCTCAAGTCGCTGATGACGGCCCGGGGGGAGATGCTTGCGCCGATGCGGGCCAACGCCTCGGCTGCCCCGGAGCGCATGCTGCGCCAGTCGATAAAGCCAAAGGGCAGCTTCGGCTCGCGGCCCAGGTAGATGTTCTCGGCCACCGAAAGGTAGGGGACGAGGTTAAACTCCTGGTAGATCACGCTGACGCCCGCGTCCATGGCATCGTGCGGGGAGGTGATCTCCACCGGCTCGCCACCCACCAGTGTCTCGCCGGCATCCTTGGCTACGGCGCCGGCGAGCACTTTCATGAGCGTGGACTTGCCCGCGCCATTCTCTCCCACCAGAGCGTGGACCTCGCCGCGCCGCAGCTCGAAGCTCACATCGTCGAGCGCCCGGACGCCGGGATAGTCCTTGGTGATGTGACGCATCTCGAGAACGAGCTCTGTTGCCATTTATCCTCTGCAGTGCAGCGGGCAGTGATCAGTCGTCAGTGGTTAGTAGAGGCACTGCCATCGCCAGCCCGGCTGCTATCTCCCGTTCCCTCGGCCGGTTCTTGTTCCAGCGCCGCCAATTGCCGCGCCGCCGCGCTCCGGGGCCAGGCGGCGGCGAGCGCGGCAAGGGTCTCATGCCCGAGTTCGGAGTCGCCGGATCGCTCGCACGCCTGCAGCACGGTGCGGCACAGTGCAGCACTCGGCGGCCGCGTCCTCGCACGGTCCCGCAAGCTCTCCACGATAAGCTGCAGCCCCGTTGGATTCCCCTCTGCAAGTTCCGGCAGCAGCGCCACAGCTGGCGAATCGGCGTCCAAAGCCACCGCGTGGGTCAGCTCCCACACGGCCTCCTCGATCCTGTCCTGGCGCAGCAGCGCGGCAGCGAGCAGTTCGCGGAGGGGGGCCACGTCGGCCGCCAGGAAGACGGCCCGGTCGTACAGGCGGGTCGCCTGTTCCGAGTCGCCCATGTGCTCCTCGGCCCTCGCCAGCTCGGCAAGCACGCGCGGGTCCGAGCTGTTCGTGTCCTTCAGACGCCTGAGCACGCCCACCGCTTCGTCCCACTGCTCCTGGAGGCCGTACAATCGGGCGAGCCCGAAGTCGGCGGCTGCGCCATCGGGCCGCGCCTCACGTGCGCGCAGGAACGCGGCGATGGCCTGCTCCGGCGTTCCATTGTGGTAGTGCAGCTCGGCCAGCATCTGCTGCAGCTCGATGCTTTCAGGATGCCTGGCCACCAGGCGCTCGCCCTCGACGATGGCATCCGCAAAGCGCTCTCCCTGCCGGTATAGCTCCATGAGCTGCAAGCCCGCGCCCTCACTTGCAGTCAGTGCCAGGGCGCGCTCGATGTCGTCCGGCGCCTGTCGGAGGCACTGCGCGGCCGACGCCGCCAGAGCTCGAGCGATGCGCTCGTTCAGGGGCGCGTCGTCTGCCGACAGAATGACCTTGCGAGCGGCTGCGCCGTCACGCTTGCGCTTGACCCGCTCATACAGCGCGGTCAACGCCTTGAGCACCGGCGGGCGGCTGGGTGCGAGCCGCCGAAGAGCCTCCATGCGCTCTAACGCGATGGCCGTCCCCCACCGACGCTCGACCAGGCGTGCGAACAAGGCTACCACATCGCCGCCATCGCGGCGCTTGAGCCGCTCCGCGACGAACTCCATGGCCGGCTCGTAGTCGCCCGCTTGGATGTACAGAGACAGGAGCGCCGCCGAGCCACCGGGTGAATCCGGCACCTCCTCGAGCAGCCTCCCGTAGGCCTCAATAGCCTCTTCGCGCTCGCCGGCCTGCTGCAGTGTGCGGGCGAGCTCGTAGATGGCCGCGGCGTCGCGGGGCTGCGCCTTCAGAACACCACGTATGAGTCGCAGTGCTTCCTCGTGTCGGCCTTGGGCGGTCCTGGCTCTGGCGAGCCCGAGGGCGGCCGGGATGCTGCTTGTGTCGATGCTGAGTGCCTGCTTGTAGGCCGCGGCCGCGGCGTCTAATTCGGTGTTCCTGGCAAGCGTATCTCCCAGCGCGATCAGAGGCTCCGCCGAGCTGGGTTCGAGGTCGCGGATTCGGCGGCGCTGCTGAATGGCCTGTTCGAGGCTCCCGAGCCCCTCAAGTATGTCAGCCAGTAGAGCGTGCGCCCCGATGTTCTTTGGGGCGACGGCCGTCAGGTAGCGGCATTGCGCCATGGCCCCCCGCACATCGCCCTGTTGCAGCAGCAGCTCGGCCAGGATGATGCGAACGGGCACTGCGTCGGGTCGCACGACCACGCTCCGATACAGGGCATCGACGGCCCGTTCCGGCTCTCCGACTTCGATGGCGACCTCACCGAGGCCTGTCAGGGCGACGAGATTGGTCGGCTCTAATTCGACCACCTTTTCGTACTGCGTCAGCGCAAGATCGTACTTATTCTTCTCCGCAAAGATCGCGGCGAGGTCCAGGCGACAGTCCGTGCGCGTCGGGTCCAGCACAAGGGCAGTCTGATACATGACGACCGCCTCGTCGAGCCGGTTCGTGTTCGCCAGACACATCGCCAACAGCGCCAGCATGCTCGGGTCTCCCGGCCTGAGGCGCACCAGTTCGCGGAGCTGTCTCTCCGCGGAAAAGAAATCGTCCCGGCCAAGATAAAGCTCGGCAAGCGCCATTCGGGCCCGGGCGGCGTCCGGCTGCAGGGCCAATAGCTGTTCGTAGCTCGATATGGCGTCCTCGATGAGTCCCAGTGCTGCGTAGGACGCCGCGATGGCGTCAACGAGAGCTGGCTCGCCGGGATGGCGCTCGAGCGCCCGGATGAGATGCCCGACGGCCAAAGCGTGCTGATCGGCTGCCTGATACAGGCGGGCAAGCTCCAGTTCGGCGGCCATATCGTCGGGCTGTGCGGCGATGACCCTGCGGTAGTGATAGGCGGCATTCTCAACGTCGCCCTGTGCCGCGTACGACTCGGCCAGACGCAGGTTCACTTCGGCATTGTCGGGGGCCAGGTGCGCGGCGCGCTTCAGGGCTTGAAGGGCGTTCTCGCTCTGCCCGAGCTGCGCGTAACACATCCCGAGCTTAAGCTGCAGCTCGGCGTTGCTGGGCTCCAGTCGCGCGGCCGAGGAGAGCGCCGAAAGCGCCTTGCGCGCGTCGCCGAGGGCAAGATACGCGTCCCCGAGGCCACGGCGTGCGTCGGCGTCGGCGGGATACAACTTCAGGAGCCGCTCGTACGTCCGGGCTGCGGCCGAGTGCTTGCCCTGGCGCTGGTAGCAGAGGGCCAGGTTGAAGTGGGCGTCCTGATGCGTGGGCAGTATCTTGAGGCAGCGCTGGAACTCGGCGGCTGCCTTATCGTACTGCCCCTGATTCGAGAGTCGGCGGCCCCGCTCGAAGTACTCCCTGGCCTGAGCCTCCTCGCGCGTAGCTTGGCCAGTGCACAGGAGGGGGCTGAAAACGCTCGAGAGAGCGCTCGCCATTATGAACGGCCAGATTCGGTGCATTGCGCCCTGCCCAGCCATCATCCCCCATCCCCGCATGCGCAGGTTCCGGCGCCTGCGACTCGAGCCCTCGCGAACGCCAGCAGGCCCGGGGAGGTGCTACGCTCCCGCACTATTCGTGTCTTTCGTGCCCTCTCCCTTGCTCGCGCCATAGACGGCATCAGGGTCGAACACCCTCTCGCCGACGACGGCGAATGTGCCGTCGTCCTGGAGCTGCAGCGAAAAGCAGCTTCGGTAGCCCTCGTGACACGCCGCGCCCACCTGCTCAACGCGCACGACCAGCGTGTCCCGGTCGCAGATGTCAGTGTGAATGCTCTTGACCCGCTGCACGTGCCCGGATGTCTCGCCCTTTTTCCAGAACTGCTGCCGCGAGCGGCTCCAGAAATGCGTCAGGCCGGTGGCGATGGTCTTTTCCAGCGACTCGCGGTTCATATAGGCGACCATGAGCACCTCGAGCGTCTGCCAGTCCTGGACGACCGCCGGGATCAGGCCGCTGTCGTCGAACTTGAGGTTGTCGATAGTCAGAGGTCGCTCGGTCTCGGTTGGCATTTGACATCTCTCCAGGATCGGCGGCACGATGGGAACTCACAAGCGCACCGGTATGCCTCGCTCGGCCAGGCCGCGCTTCACGTCCGCGATGCTCATCTGCCGGAAGTGGAATATGCTTGCCGCGAGCACAGCATCGGCTTTCCCGTGCACCAGAACGTCGTGCATGTGCTCGATGCTGCCCGCGCCGCCGGAGGCGATCACGGGGATCCCGGCGCGCTCGGATATGCGGCGGGTCAGCTCCGTGTCATAGCCCGCCCGCGTGCCGTCGGCGTCCATGCTGGTCACGAGGAGCTCCCCGGCTCCCCGCTGCTCCGCTTCGACGGCCCATGCCAGGGCGTCCACGCCCGTGGGTCGGTGGCCGCCGTGCGTGTATACCTCCCAGCGGGGGGGCCCCCCGCCGTCATCGGCAGCGCCCGCGCGCTTGGCGTCGATGGCCACGACGATACACTGGCTCCCAAACCGCTCGGCGGCCTCATTGACCAGCTCGGGCCGAAGCACGGCCGCGGTCATTATGCTGACTTTGTCGGCGCCGGCGTTGAGGATCTGGCGCACGTCCTCTATCGTTCGGACGCCACCGCCGACCGTCAGCGGGATGAACACCTGCTCCGCCGTGCGGCGGACGATGTCGATGATGATGTCACGGCTCTCGAGCGATGCCGTGATGTCCAAGAATGCCAATTCGTCGGCGCCCTCGGCATCGTACCGGGCGGCCTGCTCCACCGGGTCACCGGCGTCCACGTGATCGACGTACTTGACGCCCTTCACGACCCGGCCCGCGTGAACGTCGAGGCAGGGGATTATGCGTTTTGCGAGCATCTGGAGTACGTCCTCAGTCGTCAGGCGGCGGGCATGGGCACGCCCGCCCCTACAGCCGCGCTGCTGCGAGTGCCTCTCGCAGGTCCAGATCTCCCGTGTACAATGCCCGGCCCGCGACTACGCCCTCCAGGCCCATGGGCGCCAGCTCCTTGAGCGCACGGATGTCGTCGAGGCAGGACACTCCGCCTGCTGCGATGACCGGGATGGCCACCGCCTCGCACATGGCGCGCATGCCCGCCACATTGGGCCCGGTGAGCATCCCGTCCGTGCTGATGTCGGTGCACAACAGCCGCCTGGCGCCGGAAGCCTCCATCGTTTGGGCGAGCTCGGGGGCCGCCACGTCGGTCACGTCCGTCCAGCCTCTGACGGCCACACGGCCGTCGCGGGCGTCCACGGCCACGACGATACGGTCGCTGTAGCGATCGAGCAGCTCCTGCAGCAACTCCGGCGCCTCGATGGCCGCCGTGCCCACGATGGCACGCGCCACGCCGACGTCGAATGCCACCTCCACGGCCTCCGCGCTGCGCAGCCCGCCACCCAACTGGATGGGCACGTCCACGGCGGCGGCAATGGCGGACACTACGTCGCGGTTGTCACGGTCGCCGTGGATGGCCGCGTCGAGATCGACCACGTGGATGATCTCCGCGCCCATTCGAGCCCACTTGCGCGCGACCTCGGCGGGATCGTCCGAGTAGATCGTCTTCTCCGACATCTCGCCGCGGCGCAGCCGCACGCACTTGCCCTCGGAGAGGTCAATAGCGGGGATTACGAGCATTGGTCAGCCCGTTTCCGGAAGTTGCCGAGTATTTGCAGCCCGACCGTCTGGCTCTTCTCCGGATGAAACTGCGTGGCGAACATAGTTCCGCCGGCGATGCTCGACACGAACTCGTAGCCGTACTCCGTCGTCGTGGCAATGACCGACTCGTCCTCCGGGACGACGTGGTAGCTGTGCACGAAGTATACGTACGAGCCATCCTCGACGCCATCGAGCAGCGGCGTTTCGGCGCGCTGCCAGATGCGGTTCCAGCCGATCTGCGGCACCTTCAGATCGTGCGTGAAGCGCACCACCCGGCCCGGGATCAAATCCAGGCACGGCACGGTGCCGGACTCTTCGCTCTCGGTGAACAGGATCTGGAGCCCGAGGCAGATGCCGAGATACGGCTTGCCTGCCGCGATGGCCTCCTTGATGGGATCGATGAGTTGTAGGGCGCGCAGATTGCTCATGCAGTCACCACAGGCGCCCACGCCGGGGAGCACGATGGCTCTGGCGGCCTCGACGTCCGCAGGCCGGGACGTCACGGTCGGGTCGAGGCCGACCCGTCGGAGGGCCTTTTCGACGCTGCCGAGATTCCCCATGCCGTAGTCAATGAGCGCTGTCATCTTCGGTCTCGCAGCGACACCCCTCACAATGTCCCCTTGGTGGACGGCACCCCATGGCGTCGCGGATCCGTGCTGACAGCCTGGCGAATGACGAGCCCGAAGGCTTTGAACGCGGCCTCCAGGATGTGATGGCTATTGGCCCCGGCGAGCTGCACGAGATGGAGGGTGCCCTTGAGGTTCGCCGTCAGGGCGCCAAAGAACACCTCACCCAGCTCCGTATCGAACTTGCCCGTCTTCTCCCGGGGGATCGTGAGGCCGTACTCCAGGTGGGGCCGCCCGGACAGATCCAGCGCGGCCATCACCAGCGCCTCGTCCATGGGAACGATCGCCGATCCGTACCGAACGATGGCCGCCTTGTCGCCCAGAGCCTCGCTCAGCCCCTCACCGAGAACGAGCCCCACGTCCTCGACGATGTGGTGGTAGTCCACCTCGGTATCGCCCGCCGCCTTGATATTGAGGTCCACGAGACCGTGTTTCGCCACGTGCGAGAGCATGTGGTCGAAGAAGGGCACGCCGGTGGATATATCATACTCGCCTCGCCCGTCGAGGCATAGGGTGAGCGCCACCGTCGTCTCTTTGGTTTTGCGCTCAAGGGTTGCCGTCCGATCCTGGCTCATCTCGTTCTCCTTCGCACGAGTCCGCCGGCAGATTGCTGCGCCGAATCTCTATGGCTCGGGCATGCGCCGTTAGGCCCTCGGCCTCCGCAAGGGCGACCGCCGCGTCCGCCAGCTCGTTGAGTCCGGCGGCAGAGGCGGCGATAATGCTGGATCGCTTCCGGAAGTCATCCACAGACAGTGGCGACGAGAAGCGCGCTGTGCGATTGGTCGGCAGGACGTGACTGGGACCGGCGATGTAGTCACCCAGTGACACGGGCGAGTGTTGGCCGAGGAATATGCATCCCGCGTGTCGGATCTTCGCCAACAGTGCCTCGGGATCTTGGACCATGATCTGAAGGTGCTCCGGGGCGAGGTGGTTTGCCACTTCCGCGGCCTGCTCCAGATCGGCCGTCAGAATGATGGCGCCGCACTCCTCCAGGGAGGCGCGGGCGTAGTCGCTCCGGGGAAGCGATTCGAGCTGGGCTGCGATCCCCGCGGCAACCTGCCGCGCCAGCTCATCGGAGGGCGTGATGAGGAAGGCGGGGGAATCGGGCCCGTGCTCGGCCTGCGAGAGGATGTCGGCGGCCACGTACGCGGCGTTGGCCGTGGCGTCGGCAATGACACAGGTCTCCGAGGGGCCGGGCAGCGACTCAATGCCGACCTCGCCGAACACGAGGCGCTTGGCGGCAACCACGTACTCGTTCCCGGGGCCAACGATCTTGTCCACTTTCGGGATGCTGGCCGTTCCGTATGCCATCGCCGCGATAGCCTGAGCCCCGCCGGCTTTGTATATCTCGTCCACATTTGCCTCTGCCGCCGCCACCAGCAGCACGGGCTCGAGGCAGCCATCTCGACGCGGTGGAGTGCAGAGCACCAGCCGACCCACTCCGGCGACCCTGGCCGGAATTGCACACATCAAAATGGACGACGGAAGGGGGGCCTTCGCCGCGGGCGCATACAGGCCGACGGAGTCGATGGGCACGAAGCGCTCGCCGAGCACGATGTCACCGAAGTCTTCCCGCCACGAGGACCGGAGCTGGCGCTGATGATAGGCCTCGATGTTCTCTATCGCCCGCCGGACCGCCGCAAGCCAGGAAGCGGAGACGGCCTCGTATGCGCTCTGGATCTCCTCGATGCTCACCCGGAGCTGGCTGAGCTCCAGTGAGGGGCAGTCGAACTTGCGCTCGTACTCCAGCACCGCCTCGTCGCCACGCTCCCGCACCTCGGAGACGATCTCACGGGCCGCCGCCTCAGCAGCGGCCGTGTCGGGGCGCGCTCGGGGCGGGAGCAGCTCGTCCAGCGCGCTTACGGGCGCATCGGTCACGTTGACTGTGCGCATGATTGCCATAGCTGCCTATTCGAAGCTTTCGTGAAATGTCGCCGAGAACTCGTCTCGCAGCTCGTTCTGCTTCTCGACGTAGTCGCGCCAGTTACCGGTGGGCAGCACCTTGAGCTCGCCCAGCGGCGGCCTACCCGCCGGTGGCCCCACGTCCTCGCGGACAGAGTAGGCCCCGAGTAGGCGTTGCCACAGCTCCTGCCCCTCCTGCGACAGCGCAAAGTCAACGAAGAGCTTCGCCGCGTTTGGGTGCTTCGCCCGACGCAGGATGCCGATGGGCGCCAGGGCGAGGGGGACGCCATCACTCGGCCAGACGCCGACGATGTCGTTGGTGTGGCGCCGCCCCCAGTCGTACAGCGCATAGCCCATCATCTCCCCCGCTATTCGCACCTCGCCCCGGTCGAGCGCTGCCAGGATGTCGCGAGAGGAGCTGTAGAATCTCGGCTTCTGGGCGGCGAGGCGTTGCCAGAAGTTCCGTCCGTACAGGTCCCTGAGGAAGTAGTACTGGGCGTACTGCGATCCGGCGCTCTCGTTTTCGAGGGCTATCTGGCCGTTGGCCCATCTCGGCTCCAGAAGGTCCTGCCAGGTTTGCGGCGCGTGCTGCTCGCCGATCAGCGTCGTGTTATACGCCAGGCAGATGGCTACTGCCCGCATTGCGCCCCAGTATCCGCCCTCCTCATCGCGGAATCTGGGCGGCAGTGCAGCGTATTCGGGCGATTGGTATCGAAGCAGATCGCCGGTGCCGCGAAGCTGCAC
The DNA here is from genome assembly GCA_030601885.1 of Armatimonadota bacterium. Classification (GTDB taxonomy): domain Bacteria; phylum Armatimonadota; class Zipacnadia; order JAUWAU01; family JAUWAU01; genus JAUWAU01. The sequence goes on along the minus strand of JAUWAU010000006.1, from coordinate 76,078 downwards.
GAAGATGGCCACGTCGAGAACGTGCAGCACGTCGGCGCGCAGCTCTCCCTGGAGCTCCTCCTCGAGCTGGGCAATGACGTTGAACGTGCTCCGCGACAGCCCCGGATTAAGCCGTGCAGCTATTCCCGGATACTTCGCTTCGAAGGCGGCCAGTAATTCCTTCGCCTGCTCCTCCGGCGCCGAAGTGTACCACCACAGCTCCCGCTCCTGCTGTGTGGCCACTTCCACGATCTCCGCCCGGGTCAATTCGGGGTGCTCGCCGGTGTCGCCACTGTCGAACACGTCCACAACGATGCGTCCCGCATCGGGCTCCCTCACCCTCCCTACCCATGCGAGGAGGCCCACCAGGATGGCTGCTGCGATGCAGATGACAATCAACCAGGCTCGCGGCATCTATGTCTCCTTGGCTGCGGACGTGCTCCCGCCTGGCTCCCGGTCGGCCTCGGGGGGTGTGGCTGCGCCGGGCTCGACGTCCTCGGTCAGGCCCTTCACTTCGTACACGAGCACCTTCTCTGATTTCCCCTTCACCTCCACCGGCTCAAGGGCCTCCGCGACCACGTAACCTTTCACGGCCTCGTACGTGCTCTCGCTGACGAGCACCTGCCCCGCCTCGGCCTGCGACTCGATGCGCTGCGCCAGGTTCACGTCGTCGCCGATGACGGCGTACTCGAGTTGTCGCCCCTGCTGGCCCAGTCCGCCGAGGCTTCCCGCGTGCACCGCCCCTGTACTTATCCCGATGCCCACTCCGATGGGCTGCTTGCCCTGGGCGTCGCGCTGCTCATTGAGCTGCCGCACGGCAGCCTGCATCTCAACGCCAGCGCGGACAGCGCACTGCGCGTGGTGCGGGAACTGATAGGGCGAGCCCCATACTGCCATTATGCAGTCGCCCATGTACTTATCTCGCGTGCCATCGTACTTGAAGATGATCTCCACCATAGCCGCGAAGTACTCGTTCAGCATGTCGAATACCTCGCCCGAGTCGAGGCGCTCGGTCAGGGGCGTGAAACCGCGTATGTCGGCAAAGAGCACGGTGACTTCCCGGGGTTCGGCCTCGAACCACCACTCCCCCTCCTCGATCATCTTCTCGGCCACTTGCACGGAGACATAACGTGTGAGCGCCGCCCTCAGAAAGGCGCGCTCCCGCAGGCCGGCGACCATGCGGTTGAAGGCGGCCGTCATCACGCCCACCTCGTCGCCGGTGGTGGGAGCCACCCGCTCTTCCAGGTCGCCCTGCTCCACCCGCTGCATTGCTGCCGTGAGCCGCTCAATGGGGCGGGTGAGATGGTCGGCAAGCCGCAGGGATAGCACGATCCCGATCACCGTCAGCGTCAGCGTCACCGCGCTGTTGATGCTCATGATGCGGTTCAAGAGTCTCGCACTGATCTCCAGGCGGTACCCGATGTCAACGATACGTTGGGGCCGCGCCTCGCCGCCGTACCGGACGGTGAAGGGCTTGATGCCATACCGCTCCAGTTCCCGCCGCTCGGCCATGCCCAGCAATTCCCGCGCAGCCTGATACTGTCGGCTCGTGTACGCCTCGCCCGTATCAGGATTGCGCAGCTCATCATCCGGATTGACGGCGAAGGCCCTCACGGCATCGGTGTCGTCCCGGACGGCGATGTAGACGACATCGATGGCGTAGTCTCGCCCCCGCACCTCCGATCCGACGATGCGACCGAGGTACTGCTGATACGTGAGCCAGCTCGGCGCACTGGGCACAACCGACAACTCCCCGATGGTCTGCGCCAGGGTCGCCATCGTCAAGGTGATCTCATCGAGAATGACCTCTCGGGTGTGCCGCACCGTCAGATGGTTCACGGCCACCATGGCCGAGATGATGAGCGCCACCGTGAGCGAGGCGATCTTCAACCTGAGACTGAACCGCACCTCGGGCAGCGGCGGGAGGGGCTCGCGCTCGAAGTAGCTGGGTCGGCGCAGCTCCGGCTCCGGCTCCACGGGTCCGGCGTCCAAACTCGGGCGCGATGGGATGGCCACGGCGGCGCCGCCGACCTCATCGACGGCCGCCGGCGCCTCCCCGGTGTGCAGCACCATGAGATAAGCGCCAAAGAGCAGCGTGCAGATGCCTGCCACATGCCACGGGTTGAGCGTCTCGCCCAGCACAACCCATCCCAGCACGACCGTGACCGTGGGCCCCAGCAGCTCCAGACTCGCCGCCACGTGGGCTTCCACACCGGCGAGGCCCCGATAGTACAGGACGAGTGCCAGCGCGCCGCAGATGAGCCCCAGGGCGGCAAACAGCGCCCAATACATCGGGCTCATGCCCTCGAAAGTCGGCTTGGTGCCCGACGCCACCATGACGCCACTGGCCACGGTGAACCCCATGCCGAATCGCACCAGCGCCACGACCTCGGCAGGGAACTTTCGCAGCGCCGTCTTGCCGAGCACCACCGCCAGTGCCCAGGAGATGCCGGCGCAGAGGGCCAGCCCATCGCCGAGCAGGCGCTGGTGCAGCATCGCCCGGCCGCCCTGGAATTCGCCGGCGCCTATGAGCGCGCACGCGGCGATCATCATGCTCACCAGCACAAAGCGAATGCTGCTGACTCGCTCGCGCAGCACGAAGAAGCCCAGGAATACGACGAAGAGGGGCTGCGACTTCGACAGGGCGTTGACGATGCCGGCTGAGGAGAGGTTGACGGCGTTGACGAACAGCAATTGGCCGATGCCGGACCCCAGCACGCCGACGGCCACGAGCTGCAGCCAATCCCGTGCGCTGGCGCGCTTCCTGTTCCTGAGGGCAATGACGATGGCGAAAGGCGCCAACGCTGCGCTGGCCAGGAGGTACCGACCGGCCACGATAACTGACGGGGGCAGCAGCGTCAGGAGGAGTTTGATGATGACGGGCGATGCGCCCCAGATGAGTGTAGCGGAGAGCAGGCAGACGTACGGCGATAGCTTGCCCTTGTCAGCGGACACGGCCGGCCTCCACCACTGTCGGGCGCTGCCCCGATCCCGCGCTGCACGCCGCCCCTACGCACGCTGGGCCCGCGGGGCAGCCATTGCCGACCGCAAGGCACTGCCTGGTCCGTGAACTCACGCTGTCGCCCCCGACCGCACGACATTGAGGACGCAACATTCGAACGTCGAACTCCGCGCCGGAGTCACACCGGCAAGATAGCCGACGCACATGGTGTTGTCAATATGACTGCCACCGGGCACAGCCATTCTCGGCTCGCGCTCCCGTCGCCCCCGAGAAGGCCTGCGGCATCCAACGCGGAAACGTTAGCCAGTTCAGCAGCCGGGAGGACAGCCATTGTGCTCGACATTCTGATCCACGGCGCGCAGCTCATCGACGGCACGGGTGCAGCGGCCCGGCGCGCCAACGTCGGTGTGCGCGGCGACAGGATCGCCGCCGTGGGGGAGCTGACCGACGCGGAGGCCGGGCAGAGGATCGATGCGTCGGGCCTCGTCGTTTGCCCCGGTTTCGTTGACATTCATAACCACGCACACGCGGAAGCCGAGGGCGGCATCACCACCATGCCACAGGCGGACAACATGGTGCGGCAGGGAGTGACAACGCTCGTGGCGGGCAATTGCGGTGGCTCGCGCTGGCCGATAGACGAGCATCTGGCAGAGGTCGAGCAGCTCGAAATACGCCAGAACTACGCCACCTTCATCGGCCACAGCACGGTGAGGGGGAAGGCCCTGCGGGGGAAGCGGGCGGCTGATCCGGAGGCCCTCGAGCAGATGTGTCGCCTGATCGTGAAGGGCGTGGAGCAGGGGGCCATGGGCGTGTCTACGGGACTGCCCAACAGCTCGGCGAGCACCAATGAACTGATCGAGGTGGCCCGCGCTGCGGCCCGGGCCGGCGGCATCTATGCCAGTCACATCCGCGACGAGGGGGAGAAGCTACTCGAGGCGGTTGACGAGGCCATTCAGATAGCTCGGCAGGCCGAAGCGCCGGTGCAGATATCGCACCTCAAGACATACGGCAGCAGCACCTGGCCGAAGATCGACACGCTGGAGCAGATGCTTTACAAAGCGGCGGACGAGGGCCTGCCCGTGACCGCGGACCGATACCCCTACACCCGGTGCTTCACCGGCATTCGTGCACTGGCCCGCGACGCCGCGTCGCGCTTGCTGGGCAAGAAGGATCGCACAGCGGCCGAGACCAGGGAGCTCTTGGCGGCGATCCGGCGCCGCATCGACTTCACGGGCGGCCCGGAGCATACGACCCTGGCGCCGCTGACGCCCGCCCCGGAGCTGGATGGCAGGACGCTTGCCGACTATTCTCGCGACCAGGGCCTCTCGCCGGCCGAGGCGGTCCTGCAGCTCACTGAGCGCGGGGGCGTCTCGGCCATCTACGACGTGATGTGCGAGGCGAATCTGCACCGAATACTGGCCCTGCCTATGGTCATGGTGTCATCCGACGGCCACCTTCGCATCCCCGGCCGAGGCGTGTCCCATCCGCGCAATTACGGCACCTTCCCGCGAGTGTTGGGCAAGTACGTGAGGGAGGAGGGTGTGGTGCCGCTCGGAGAGGCCGTTAAGAAGATGACATCGATGCCGGCGGAGAAGCTGAAGTTGCGCGACCGCGGAGTGGTGCGCCAGGGAGCGTTCGCCGACCTGGTGATTCTCGATCCGCGGACCGTCACCGACCGCGCAACGTTCGAAGACTCACATCGCTATCCGGTCGGTATCGAGTATGTTATCGTCAATGGCGGCGTGGCGGTTGCGGCTGGTGAGACCGCTGCCGGCTGCTTCGGCCGGGTGCTGCGCCGGCACTGAGCCGCGGGCATTCGAACGGGCCCCTGCGGGGGCGCTGTGCGGCCGAGCCAAGGTGACTTCAGAGTGTTGGTGATGAGCAATGAGCAGGCGAAAAACGACCATCGTCGGCGTTAACGACGTACCCACGCAGGAGTTTCCCTGGGGTGCCATCAAGTGGCTCTGCAATGGGGAGATCGACGCGGAAGCGCAGCAAACGCTGGGCGTTGTGTTCATCAACCCGGGCATGCGCAACCCCGCCCATTCGCATCCGAACTGCGAGGAGCTTCTGTACGTGATCGCCGGCCAGTGCGAGCACGGCATCGGTGACGAGGAGCACCACCTGGAAGCCGGGATGCTGCTGCGCATTCCCGCAGGCACGACGCATAGCGCGTACAACTCCGGCTGGGAGCCCGTCAAGATGCTGGTCAGCTACTCGGCTCCCGAGCGCGAAATGGTGCTGGAGACCTAAGCTAACGACGATGGCTGATGGTTGATGGGGAACTCAACTATGATCAGAAAGCGACTGCTGGGCCGCACGGGCTTCGAGGCGACCGAGATTGGCCTCGGTGGCATCCCCATGATACGGTCCAGCTTTGACAAGGCGGTCAAGATCGTCCATCGGGCTCTCGACCTGGGCGTCAACTTCCTGGACACGGCGCGCAACTATCGCGACAGCGAAGCGAAGATGGGAGCGGTGATGCGCACGCGGCGGGACGAGTGCTTCCTGGCCACCAAATCGTCCGCGGGGACGAAAGAGGCGGCGCTCGCAGAGCTGGCCGTGAGCCTGAAGGAGCTGCAGACCGATAAGCTCGATCTGTGGCAACTGCACGACGTCTCCACGCCACGTCGCTACGAGGAGGTCATGGCTCCCGGGGGGGCGCTTGAGGCGGCAAAGCAGGCGCGTGACGAGGGCAAGTGCGACTTCATTGGCGTCACGAGCCACAGCGTCCCGGTGCTGGAGCAGGCGATCGAGTCAGGGGAATTCGACACCATAATGTGCGTCTACAACCTGGCCATCGGCGACACCGGCGACCGCGTCATGCCCCTCGCCAAGGAGCGAAACGTGGGCGTGGCAGTGATGAAGCCGCTGTCAGGCGGCATCTTCTTCCGGATGGCCAGGGAGGGCGCAGCGGACACGATAACGCCCGAAGCGGCGTGGAACTTCGTGCTGATGAACCCGAACGTGGATGTGGCGCTCGCGGGAGCGCGGTGGCTGAAAGACATCGAGCAGGCGGTGCACTGCTCCAGAAGATTCGCGGCCCTCACGGGAGACGAAATACGCGAACACACGACCCGGGCACGGGCGCTGGGGGAGGACGTCTGTCGCGACTGCCGCTACTGTGAGAGCTGCCCCGAGGAGATCCCGATACCGGCGATGATGCAGATAGCCGATCGGGGGCGCGCCTTTCCCTACGAATGGCCGAAGTATCGCGAAGAATACGCCGGGCTGCGGCCGCATGCCGACGTGTGCACCGAATGCGGCGTCTGCGAAGAGTCGTGTCCCTTTGACTTGCCGATCATGGAGCGGCTCAGGCACTTGCACGAGCGGCTTACGAGGCCGATGTAGGGCGCGCTCTGCGTCGCGCGCCGTCATTCGTTCTCGAAGTCAAGCGCTCTATGGTAGAGCGTCACCGGCCCCTTCGTCTCAAAGAAGTGCTTGACGCTGAGGCCGATGGCAAAGACCACGGCAAGCGCTGCCGCCAGGATCAGCGCCCACATAAGCGCGCTGAGGCCCTCTCGCGGCCTGCTGCCCCGGAGCTGCTGGCCGCACTGGTCGCAGAAGTCCAGTCGCTTCGCCACCATTGTCCCGCACCTGGGGCACTCGCGCCGTTGCCCCGGTGCGGCCCGAGTAGCGCGCAGCTCCCGCAGGTCCGAGAGCGAGTACACCCCGCCCTCCACCTCCGCATCGGCCCGATGCAGGTCCGAAGCCGCCTGCTCAGCAAGCTCCTGAATGCGGTCCTGGTCGTCCCCATCCGTCATGATCTGCCTCCAGACAGTATACCCAGAAGCTCCTTGGCATTCTGTGCCGCGTAGCCTTTGGCATCGTTGTCGAAGTACACGTATACGTCTCGCCCGTCGTCCAGCCACGATCGTATCTTCGCGGCCCACTGCTCGAGCTGCTTGCCGGAATACTCGGATGCATACAGCTTCTCATGCCCGTGTAAACGGACGTACACGAACTCGGCCGTGACCTGCTCGACAAATGGATATCGAGGAGCGTCCGCGATGGTGAGGGCCACGTTCCCCCGCTGCAGCACCCCATACACGTCATCGCAGAACCAGGATTCGTGGCGAAACTCGAAGGTGCTCCGGACGTTCTCGGGAAGGCGCTCGGTGACGGCCTGCAGTCGGGGCACGTCGCAACGGAAGCTGGGCGGCAACTGGAAGAGGAGCACACCCAGCTTCTCGCCCAGCAGGCGAACCCGGCCCAGTACCAGGTCGAGGGCGTCGTCGATATCAGCCAGCTTTCGCGTGTGCGTTATGAAGCGGGAGCCCTTGATGCTGAAGATGAAACCGTGCGGCGCCCGTTGCGCCCACCCCCGTACGGTCTTCTCCTGCGGCACGTGGTAGAAGGAGCTATTCACTTCTACGGTATCGAAGTGCCGCGCGTAGAACTCCAGCTCCGTCCCGCGTTTGAGGTCCTCCGGATAGAAAACGCCCCCATGCCAGTGTTTGTAGCTCCAGCCGGATGTGCCGATCCAGGCCCTCGCCATGCAAGCGACTCCATCGGTGGCCGTGTGCGGCTGGCGCCGGCCCTATTGGCCCTCGGATTCACGCCGCTGTCGCGCGCGCTCCTTCGCCGCCCGCAGGCGCGCGAGCGTGTCAGTCGGCGCGCCCTCAGCCGCAGGTCGCTCCTCGGCCGGCGGCGCCGCGTGCGCCGGCGTTGGCGGGGGCTGTGGTCCCGGAGCGGTGGTTGCCTCCTCAAGGCGCTGCTCCTGCGCCTCGCTGACCTCTGCCTTGCGGGAGAGCAGCCGCGCCAGCCCCGGCTCGTGCACCACGGCGCGACGTCGGCGCCGCAGTCTCGTCGAGAGCTCCGCCACTTGCTCGCGTGCCTTCGCCAGCTCCTGCCTGTCGAACATGATGCGCCGGACGGCGATGTCCAGTGGCAGCAGGCACAGGGCGACGATGAGCAGTGCCCGCCAGATCTCTTCGGAGCGGCTGGCACGCGTCCGCTGCGTGCCGAAGACCTCCGAGGGCTCTTTGATCTGCCGGCCGCCGGTGATGTCCGTTAACCGCGATAGTAGGAACTCGTTGGCCACGATATCCTTGAACTCAGGCGAGTAGGGCACGACGGCTCCCGCGGTCTGGGCGACAGTGTCACCTTTCGGCGCCTGGTAGCGCAGATGCACCAGGTACTGGCCCACTTCACGCGCATCGAACTGGGCCTCGTACCGCCCGGGCGCCGTCTGCTCGAGCTTTACCTTCAAGCTCTCCATGGTGGGCGTCACCACGGTGGCAGCGATGTCCAGGAAGTTGACGAACTCCCCGTCCTTGTCGATGGCATCCACGATCATCTGTCCCCGGCCGCGATCGATGTCCACCACCGTGTCGTACACCCCTGGCTGCTCTCGCCGCATGCTCCAGCGCACGGCCTGGGCCCAGAACTGCTGGTAGTTCGGCCACTCGATCCAGAAAGCGCCCCATCGCTTCTTGCAGTCCGACGTGAACGCCACGGAGCGACCGAGGCCGAACTGCCAACTCGCGAGCACCGGGTCGCCATGCTGAGAGATGAGCGACGTGGTCGCCCGGCTCTTGCGCGTCGTGGGCACGTAGCCCTGAAGCTGGGGCGTGGGCAGGTCGATGCCGGTGAGGATTTCGTCGGTCTTTGCCTCCCCGGTTGCCCGGGGAATGAACGGCTCCTCAACAACCGAGGTGCGCCGAACCACTTTGGCCTCTTTGATGAAGATCCGGGGGATCTCCTTGCCCGACTTCACGCGGTAGGCCCGCCCGCCGCAGAGCCGCGCGAGGCCCTGCATGAAGACCCAATCGCGGTTGCTGTGTGGGGCGATGCAGACGGTGCTGACGGTAATCTTCGCCGCCTTGACAGCGTTCAGCAGTTGCTGGCTCGGCGGCTGGGCGTCGCCGTCCGAGAGCAGGATGACGTGCTTAGCGCTTGCCGCCTTGTCGGCGGTGAGCGCGTCGTAGGCCATCTGCAGCGTTGGGCCGTAGTTCGGCATGTCGCCCGTGGTCATATTGCGGATGAAACTGCGGAGCTGCCCCTTGTTCCCCACGCGTTGTAGCTGGAAGAGCCACTGTTCGCCGCCGAAGTTGGTGTAATGCAGCACACCCATCTTGTCGTACCTGTTGAGCGTATCCAGGACGGCCTCGCAAGTGGCCCGCGCCCACGGATCGCCCTGCGGGAACTCCAAGGCGTGCATGATGAGCACGACGGCGCCCGAGGGGATGAACTTCTTGTTGGTGATGTCCATCCGCACGGGCAGCGCCTCCTCCACCGGCGTGCCCATGTATCCGCCGGCCCCGAAAGCGTCCTCGCCGCCGATCATGACCAGGCCGACGCCCAGGTCCCGCACCAGGCTGCGGAGCATGGCAAGCTGCCGGTCCGACATGGCGAACGCCGACACATCGCTCAGGATGATGCTGTCGTACTTCTGGAGCTCGCCCAGGTCCGCCGGGATGCCACTGGGACTGCGGACGTCGGTGTCTATCTTCTCCCATTCCAGAGCGGTCGCCAGGTACTTGTACTCACCGGGGTCGCCCTCCACGTATAGCACCTGCGGCCGGCCTTTCACGAAAGTGAATCCCAAGGCCTCGTTGTTCTCCGCAATGGTGTCGGCATCCGATTCGATGGTCGCGCGGAAGCTGACGAAGCGGGGTTCCTTGAGGGTCTGAGTGAAGGGCAGCACATTCTTGCCCTTTATCAGGGAGATCTTCTCCCGACCGATGATCTCCCCGTCTCGCTCCAGCGTCAGCAATGCCTCGGCGTCCTGCCGGGCCGTCGCCACGATCCTCGCCTCGAACGGCTCGCCGATCTTGACGTGCCCGGGCACGATCATCTTTTCGAGCAGCACCTCGGGCCCCTCGGGCGGCCGCAGGGGTACCACGTCTATTCGCACCTGATTCGCCCTCGCCATGGCGGCCTCGTCCTCGCCCCGGCCGAGGTTCTCATTGCCGTCGGAGATGAGCACGATGCGCTTCTGAGCCCCCTCGGGGAAGGCACTGATGGCGAGGCGGATCGCCTGCGCGATGTCGGTGAAGGCGGGGTTGAGGACTGTCTGAAACTTCACCTCCGGCGCGACATCGGGCGGCGCGTCCACGTAGGCCTCAGAGCCGAAGAGGATCACACCGGCCGTGTCGCCCTGGTCTTTGCCCTTCAGGGCATCCTTGATGAACTTGACGGCGGCCTCCTTGTCCTCCTGCGCAACGCTGTCGGAGAGATCAACGACGAAGAGCACGCACATCTTGTCGCTGCTGAGTACCACTTGCGTGCCGGCGAGAGACAGCACCAGGCACGCCAGGACGACGAGCCTGAGGCCCAGGGATAGTCGCCGTCGGAACGCGGACAGGTCCGCGAGGCTGTGCCGCGTGGCCCACCACGCGAGCGCACCAAAGGACAGGAACACGAGCGCGGCGGGATTGGCAAATGTGAGTGGCATACCTCAGCCCCCCCAGGCCAGCGTCTGCTCACCATTCACTGCCGAAGACCTATTCCACCTTCTCAAACACCTGAATGCGATGATTCCCCGTATCGGCCACATACACACGCCCCGCGGCGTCCACTACCGCGCCCCACGGACCGTTAAGCTGCCCGACCTCGGTGCCGGGCGAGCCCCAGCAGCACACGAACTCCCCATCCGCGGTGAACTTGGAAATCCGGTGATTCCCGTACTCCGTCACATAGACGTTGCCGGCCGCGTCAAGCTTCACATCGTAGGGAAACTTCAGCTTCCCCGGCTCGCCGCCGAGACTGCCCCATTCCTGCAGGAGCTCCCCGATGTCGGAGAAGACCTGTATGCGGTGATTGCACGAGTCCGCCGCGTAGATGCGCCGCCGGGCGTCGAGGGCCAGGTTCATGGGTCGCTGGAACTGGCCGGGGCCTGCGCCGCGGCTGCCCCATTGCAGCAGGAAATCGCCGCGTCTGTCAAGTTTCTGCACCCGGTCGCGCCCGCCGTACTCGCACATGTACACGTCGCCCGCAGCATCGGTGACAACCCCGGTCGGGTAGATGAACTGGCCCGAGCCCGTTCCGTAGCAGCCGGCAGTGCGGAGCAGCCGCCCCTGGGGCGAGTACACCAGCAGGCGGCTGTAGTGCGTGTCCGCCAGCAGGAGGTTGCCCTCCGCGTCGCAGCACAGCCCATCGGGCTTGCCATTGGCAAACGCCGGCAGGTCCCACGTCAGGAGCCACTCCCCGTCCGCGGTGAACTTCTGGATACGGCCCGACTTGTCCACCACGTAGATGTGCCCGTGCCCGTCCAGGGCCAGCGCGCGGGGGAAGGCGAACTGGCCGTCGGCGCCTCCCCGGCCGCCCCAGACGTTCACCACGCGATATGGCCCGGGCTCCGCCGCCCGAGTGCTCCGGCACGACGAGGTCAGCGGCGCCAGAGCGGCCACGGTGGCGCACAGCAAAGCTGTGCCAACGTGCGCGCGATATTGCTTGAGCGCCCTCATACCTCAGCTTCGCCTCTCCAGGCGGCCTTGTGTTCAGTCAACCCGCGCGAGAAGCGGTCGCGCAACCAAGCCCACCGCCACCAACGTCACGGCGATGAGGATGATGCTCAGCGCAGCCACCTGCTCGTCGGCGCCGTAGTGCATCATCTGAAAGAGCCGGATCGCCAGCGTATCTCTCCCGGGCGGGTGCACCAGAATGGATGTCGCCACCTCGCGCATGCCGAGGATGAACACGATGGCCCATCCGGCGATGATGCCTCGCTTGATGAGGGGCACGACGACGTGCCGCATCATCTGCCACCAGGAGGCGCCGGCCACCGCGGCAGCCTCCTCGAAGCATCTATCCATCTGGAGCAGAGCGGATGCTGCCGCCCCCATCGCAAATGGTGCGAAGCGGGCAGCGTAGCCGATTGGCATCACCACGCTGCGCCAGTCCACCGCCCACACATATCCCCCGGGAAGTGCGAGCCATGTCTGCGGAAGCCAGTGCAACACGGCGGCTCTGTTCCAGAGCACCGCCAGGCCGATGCCCGTGACGATGCCCGGAATGGCTACCGGCACCAGAGCAATGGCCGTCAGTGGCCACCGCCACCGGCTGCGACCTCGACACACTATATACGACATCGGCAGCGCCAACACTGTTCCCGCAGCCGCGCCCCAAAAGGCGTACCACAGCGAGTTTGTGCATTGGGCCAGGCTGCTGCGGAGCGCCGTGGCGTAGTTCTGCACGCCCCCGGCCTTCGCGGCCAGGGTCCCGAGTGGCAGGCCGACGGTCACGGCAAGAGTCATCACAACAAGCACGACGGCCGGCCCCCGCCACTTCCCGAGGCGAAAGTCGGTCGGTGGCGTTCTCTCGCCCAGGAAGGGGCTTATCTCGCTCCGGCTTGCGGCGGCCCACATCAGGGCTATGGTGAGAAACGCCGCGCCGAGCAGTAGCGTGCACGAAGCCCCGGCGGCAGCCGCGTCGAAGGAGCCGACGAAGTGGGTGTACAGCTCGGTTGTGTAGACTTTGAGATACAGCAGATCCGGCGTTCCGAGCTCGGTCATCGCCAGAAGAAACACGAACAGCGCGCCGGCGGCCACAGCGGGTGCGGCCAGTGGCAGCGTCACATGGCGCACCACGGCCCACTGGCCGCCATCGAGGCGCGCCGAGTCTTCCGACGAGCCGTCCACGGCGCGGAAGGCGGCCGCGCTCAGCAGCGCCACGAGGGGCCAGAAGCTGGCGGCAAGCGCCCAGGCGCCGCCGCCGATGCTGTACATGGCAAATGGCGCGCGCTGCAGCCCTAAGCCGTGCATCAGCACTTGGCTGAGGAGGCCGCGTTCGCCAGCCAGTTCGACCCATGCCACCGCATTGATATATGGCGGAACGATAAGAGGTGGCAGGCACAGAAGCCACAGGGCATGACGTCCCGGCAGATCGGTGCGGGACACGAGCAATCCGATGGGCACGCCAATGAGCAGCGCAATAGCCGCAGCGATGGCGCTCAACAGGACGCTGCGGCCCAGAAGCACGAGCTGCCGCTCCCCCAGGGCGGTATGGTAGGCGGCAACAGACGGCTGCCCGTCGTGAAAAAACGACCGCTGCAGCACCACTGCCGCCGGCAGCACGCACACCGCGAAGAAGAGCGCCACGCTTATCCCAAGCGCCAGTTTGCCTGACCAGGACCGCGCCACTGCCGAGCGCCCTTTTCAGCGGATGAACAACTCTTTCAAGAACGACTGGCTCGCCGGCATGCTCTGCGCGATGGCCTCGAAGCTGACATCCATCGCCTTCACATCGGCCAGCGAGGCGAAGCCTTCGGGCACCGGCACAGCGGGCCGCACCGGCATCTGGTGCGAGTCGGCCCTCGCCAGCGCCTCTTCCACCTCGGGGCTGAGTAGGTAGTCAATGAGGCGCTTTCCCGGCTCCGGGTGGGGGCAGTCCGCGATGAGCGCTGCCGTGTTGGGGATGAGCAGCGTGCCGATACCGTCCGCGTCCGGAAAGATCATGTCTATGGGCTTGCCGCTGCGCAGGCCCGCGTAGACGTCGTCGGTATCGGTGAAGCCGATCCAGGCCTCGCCCCGCGCCACCTGATCCCGCACCGCCGCATTGCCCGCCGCGATCTTGACGTCGTTCGCCTCCAGCGCGCCGAAATAGTCCTTTGCCGCCTGGTCTCCCAGCGTTGCGAAAAGCGCGGCCGCATGGCTCCCGGTCGTGCCGAAGAGCGGATTGGCCAGGATAACCTTGCCGCGCCAGGCCGGCTTTGTCAGATCGAAGATGGACCTCGGCGCCCGCTCGGACGGCACCAGGTCGGTGTTGTAGACTAACACTCGGGCCCGAGCGGCGAAGCCGGTCCAGTATCCCTGCGGGTCCTTGTACTTCGGCGCGATGTCGGCTGCCGATGGCGAGCTGTAGGAGGCGAGCACGCCCTCCTCCTTCAGCATCAGCGTCCTGGCGACCTCAGAGTTCCAGAACACATCGGCTTGCGGATTCCGCCTCTCGGCCAGCAGCCTGTTCACCAGTCCCGTCGTCTTCGTCGCTTCGATGTCGTAGGCGGCGTTGACCCGAATGCCCGTGTCCTGCTCGAACTGCTGGAGCACGGGCTCCGAGTACGGTCTGTCGAGGGACGTATAGACGGTGACCTGCATCGGCGAGGGGCGCCGACATCCGCCGAGGGACACGCAGGCCGCCAGCAGCATAAGGAGGCCCCAGGAAACATGGCGAGTACGAGACCGTGGGCTATGGGCGTTACGCAATTCCGTTCCCCCCGAAGCAAAGCGCCTTACTCCCTTGAGACGCACAAAGGGGGCAGCGCGTTGCGCCGCAGTTCTATCTACGTATCCCGGCGGCACAGGAGAATGAGCTTCCAGTGCCATGGCTCGAAGGGAGCACCGTCGTAGTCGCCGTAGAGGCCGACGACTCGGAGCCCCGCGGAGGTGAGCATGCTTTTGATCTCGCCCGGGTCGTAGAGGCGAATGGAGGCGAAATGGTGGAGCACGTCGGGATCGTCGGCGTCGGTCCACTCGCTGTTCAGGCGCCGGCGGGAGGCGTCGTAGTAGCAGTGCAGTCGTACGCGCAGGCCGGCGGCGAGACGCTCGCCGCGGCTATAAGGCACCGCCATGAGCTGCTGCACCTTGTTGCGTATTTCGAGGAGGAATACCCCGCCCGGCTCGAGGCACCGCGCCGTCTCCGCGAGGACGGAGATGTTGCCCTCGTCGGTCTCGCAGTACCCGAAGCTGTTGAACAGATTGAGCGCTTTCGTGAATTGCCCCGCGCGGAACGGCAGCCGTCCCGCGTCGGCACGGACGAACCGGCACGGAACGCCGGCCCTGGCGGCCGCATCCGCGGCCATGCTCACCATCATAGCGGACCTATCGACGCCGACGATGTGGGGATAGATCGCCGCGAGGGGCACAGCATGTCGCCCCATGCCGCAGCAGGCGTCCAGTATTCGGTCGCGGGGCATGAGCCGGAGCAGATGCGGAATGCCGTCCAGCTCTCGCTGCGTCTCAGGCGGCGCGGGGAAATACGAGAGCTTGATCGAGTCGGGCGATTCGAAGAAGCGCTGCCACCATTCGTCCTCATCCGGAAGGGCGTATGGGACGTGCGGCTCCTGCGGCACGCCACTCGTGCTCTCGGCTGCCCGAGCTGCGTCGTCCCTACGGACCGATGGCTTGCACACGTCCGCTCCTCCCCAGTTGGCACCGCGTGGCACCGTCGTGCGGGGAGTATAGCACCACGGTTGAAGGAGCGTCAATTGCACCGCCTGAGCCACTGGAAGCCAGCCGGGTGCGCCGGGGCATGGGCGCATGACGCACCGCGGGAGTGCTTGTCAACGGCCTGGCTCGGTGCTATCCTGCGGCTTGGTGCGTCCGTCGATTCCCATGAGCCACGTCCAGGCCGGCGACTTCTCAGGATTGAGCCCCCGCCCGCCTTCTCCGAGGGCTCGGGGCCCGGCCATGCCGGCGGTGCACGAACGGAGCTGACGTCCCATGCGAACGATGCGAGCCGTCTGCGCAATGTGCTGCATACTGATCGCCGCGCAGAAGGCCTATTGCGGCCGCCTGCACGTGGTTCCAATGCCCAAGCAGGCCAAGAGCCTGAAACACGACGCGCCCATGCATGGCGCGGTGATCGTTCTGGGCAGCGAGGCAACGACGCAGGATCGCATCGGCGCCGAGCAGATCAACCGTCGCCTCACCGATCTCGGCGGGCAGCCGCTGCCCGTAGTCGCCGCCGAAAAGACGTCGGCGAGCGGCACTCAGATCCTCCTCGGCACGCCGCGGAGCAATGCCGCGCTGGACGCGGCTCTGCGGTCTCGGAAGATCAAGGTAACGGCGACGAACCCAGGCCCGCAAGGCTATGTCGTGGACTTTCTGTTTCGCCCTGACGCGACGCAGATACTGCTCGCCGGCAGCGACAACCAGGGCGCTCTGTACGCATGCTCTACATTTCGCATGTTGCTGGAAGGACGTGGAGACGAAGTAACGGCGATAGCGGCTCGCATCCGCGACTGGCCCGACTTCCGCCACCGCATGTGCGGGCGAAAGGACCGGGTGTGGGGGCGGCTGAGCATGCTCAATCGTGAAACCGACGACAGCGCGCGGGTGCGCAGTTGGATCGAAGAGTACGTGGAGGCCAACAAGCGCGTGGTTGACTGGTGCCTGCAGAACAAGATCAATTGGATATCGCTGCGCAGTGGCGTCGCCACATACGTCGAGGAGTGGAACGCCTTTGGCCGCGAGGCGCTGAGGCAGGTGGCAGACTACGGCCGAGAGCGGGGTGTGTACTTCGAGGCTGCCGCCACGAGCTCTATTGACGTCGGTCAGTGGACGGGCCCGGACAGGCCCGAGTGGGCCGACGAGATCGTCCACACGCACGGCGTGGGCTACTGCTGGTCGCGTGAGGATGAGATTCGCAAGCGCGCGCGTCTGCTGGGGGAGTTCGCCCGCGACATCGGGGCGAGCATGTACTACCTCCACGCCCCCGACACCTCCAAGGGCGGCTACGAGCTCTGGGATGAGCGCTGCTCGCTCTGCAAAGCCCGGTACGCCGACCACGAGCGGGCGAAAGCCGATGCGCGGGTGATGAACCTGTTCGCCGAGGAGATCCGGAAGGCGGCGCCGCAGTGCAAGATCTGCGCCGTGCTCGTGCCATATGGTGCGTCGCTGGACAGGATGGCTC
Source organism: Armatimonadota bacterium (assembly GCA_030601885.1). Classification (GTDB taxonomy): domain Bacteria; phylum Armatimonadota; class Zipacnadia; order JAUWAU01; family JAUWAU01; genus JAUWAU01. The sequence goes on along the minus strand of JAUWAU010000006.1, from coordinate 59,562 downwards.
CGGCGGAGGCCAAGAAGGTGGTCGCCTACTGGCGCGAAGCGAATTCCCGGCTCGCAAAGGGCATCTACATCTGCGTCCGCGAGAAGCAGCGGCCCAACATGAAGGCATTTCACCAGGCGTACGCCGGTCGCCCCGTCTACTTCTACAACAACCCCATAACCTCTCGCGGCTGGATGCCGCTTATGGCCACATCACCCCGCTTCGCCAAGACAGGCTTCTTCGGCAGGCCGAATGACATGTACTTCCTGGGCGTTCAGGCTGAGGACGAGCGCACGTGGCGGGCTCTGGTCAACAACTATGGGTGGAACGTCAGTGCCCCCGGCGCCGCCTGGCAGCGCCCCTTCGTCTACAATCCCATTGTAGACACCTCCGGTCCACGTCAGGTCACACATGGCGTCCTCCGGGACATCTGCCGCAACGTCTATGGCCCGAAGATTGGGCCTCTGGTTGCAGAGGCCGAGACCAAGATGGTGGCGTGGAACTTCCTGGCGGATCCGGTGGCGATAAGCAACCGGATGCAGGATCGCCTCGGCGTGCGCCGGGCCAGAGCGCCGGGCGGCCAAGAGGCGATCCGATGGGAAGTGGCGAGCATTCCCTTGCTGCTCGAAGTGTGCCGCGATGGGAGCCTCGCTGCCGCTAAGCTGCTGGAGAAGGCCTGGAACATGGCGGCCGAAGGCGAAGTGAGCTTGACCGACGAGGCGCAGCAGCAACTCGAGAGCGTCTACTCGTACGCACTGGCTTGCCGGACGTTGTCGTCGGCCATGTACGCCGAGGCTGCCGCTGGCACGGCCGCTGCCGAGGGCAACCTTGATAGGTGCCGCATGCTCGCGGCCGCCGGTCTGGCCTCAATAGATCGGCATCAAGCTGCCGTTTGCGCCCTGTTGCATGAGATAGGGGAGCGTCGATTCTTCTGGGACGCCCGGCACGTGGCAGAACGGACTGAAGAGCGTCGCGAGCCGCTGGAGCGACTGCTCGAACTGGGCAGCGGCTCCGTGGTCGAGGACGTCGATACGCCGGAGAACCTGGCCACCAGCCTTGTCGTCTTTGACGATACGGCGCCAGGGCTCAGGTTTCGTTCATCAGGAAACGGTGACGTGGGGCTCACGACGGAGATCACCCGCCGGGGCTCAGCCGCCGGCATCGAATTCACCCGGCCCGATCACGCCTGGGACGGCTGCTCGTTCAGCTTCGACCCGATGGACATCAGCGAGTGGGTGAAGCGGAAGGGCCACCTGCGCCTGTACGTCAATAGTGCGGGCCCCGTCGGCTACCAGGAGATGACCTTCTGGATGAAGCTGCAGCGCCAGGACGGCACTGACGCGCGCTGGAAGTGGGTGTCCATCCACCGGAACATGACCCGAGAACACGAGGGGTTCATCATCATCGACGGTATTCCCGCCACGTGGCAGCTTCTTGACATTCCCCTCGAGCAGCTCTGCGCCGAGCCGGACGTGCTGCTGACGGGCTTCCACATCAACTTCTGCCGCGTGCCGCCGCACGGCGTTGTGCTGGACGACATCTACATCACCGGCGACCAGCCAACGGTGCAGGAGAAGATTGCGGTCGGAGGGTAGGGGCGACCCGCCGGGTCGCCCCTACATCGTCGAAGACGGCCCGCGGGAGGAACAGGGAATGAGTGTCGCCGCAATTGGTGAAGGAGGTAACCGACAGGCCGGTGCACGGGGCAGTATTAAGAGCCCTGCGAGGCAAGTCCAAGAGGGGGCAAGAGCCATGAATGCACTATCTCGGCGAGATTGGGTGAAGCTGGTTGGTTCAGGTGCAGTGGGAGCCGCCGCCGTAGCTCTGCCGGCCGCGTGCGGAGCGCAGGAGCGCGGCGGGGCGAGGGAGTACACGCTTCCGGATCTGCCGTACGCGGTTGATGCTCTGGAGCCGCACCTCGACGCCGGAATACTCACGATCCACCACGACAAGCACCACGCCGGCTACGTGCGCGGGCTCAACGCGGCGCTGAACGAGCTGCAATCGGCCCGGGAGCGAGGAGACTTCGGCGCCATACAGTCCCTGTCGCGTGCCGTCGCCTTTCATGGCTCTGGCCACGTGCTGCACACGCTGTACTTCTCCAACCTGCACCCCAAGCCGGCCAGGCCCAGCGGTGCATTGCTCCGGGCTATCGAGGCGCAGTTCGGTGGCCTTGAGGCGATGGTTGGCCAACTGACGGCAGCGACCAACAAGGTGGCCGGCAGTGGCTGGGGGATGCTGGCCTACGAGCCCCTGGGAGAGCGCCTGCTCGTGCTGCAGATCGAGAAACACGAGAACCAGATGCTGTGTGGCGCGGTGCCGCTGCTTGTCATCGACGTTTGGGAGCATGCGTATTACCTCAAGTACCAGAACAAGCGGGCAGACTACGTCAAGGCGATCATGAACGTGATCCACTGGGACGAGGTGGCTCGCAGACTGGCGCAGGCCCAGAAGCTCTGAGAACGCTGGGCATTGTCAAGCGCGGCGCCATGCCGCCGCTCGACGGACACTGAGCATGTGCAGGATTCTGGCCGACCGACAGGAAGCCGAGTCCAACTCAAGGGAGGTCCAATATGGCTAGCTTAAAGGGGAGCAGCACTGAGAGGAATCTGCTTACCGCGTTCGCCGGGGAGTCGCAGGCGCGGAACCGCTACACCTACTTTGCCAGCAAGGCAAGAAAAGAGGGCTTCGTCCAAATAGCGGACATTTTCGAGGAGACCGCCAATCAGGAGAAAGAGCACGCCGAGAGGTTCTTCAAGTTCCTCGAAGGCGGCGATGTGGAGATCCAGGCCGCTTTCCCGGCCGGCGTCATAGGCAGCACGGGCGAGAACTTGAAGGCCGCGGCTGCCGGCGAGCACCACGAATGGGAAAGTATGTACCCGGAATTCGCCGGCATAGCCCGGGACGAGGGCTTCGAAGCGATCGCAGGAACGTTCGAGACCGTGGCTGTGAGCGAAAAGCAGCACGAGAAGCGCTACCTGGGCCTGCTGGCGAACGTGGAAGCCGGCACGGTCTTCAAGAAGGCGAGCAAGGTTGTCTGGAGGTGCAGGAACTGCGGCTACATCAGCGAAGGCGAGGAAGCCCCGACTGTATGCCCGGCCTGCGCGCACGCTCAGGCGTATTTCGAGCTGCTAGCCGAGAACTGGTGACGGCCATGCTTGGCGGCTGAAGCCAATGAACCCGGCCCATAGCTGTATGGGGCAAGCGCCGAAGATGGTCCCGGCGGATAGAGACTGCGGCGGGACGAGCGCGTGTGGGCCGACGGTCCCGGGAGAGTCTGCCCACGGCCGACACGAGCAGGCGTCCACTGGCCGGTGAGGCGAGAGGCGAAAAGCCGAATGAGCATCCAGTTCAACGCCGATGAGATATTCGAGATCGCCGAACAGATCGAACGAAACGGGGCCAAGTTCTACCGGCGCGGTGCCGACATCCTCACCGAGCCCGAGAACCGTCGCCTCCTGCTTGACCTCGCCGCCATGGAGGACGAGCACGAGAGAGTCTTCGCCGCCATGAGAACCGACGTGACCGCGTCGGAGCGAGAGCCCGTGGTGTTCGATCCTGACGATCAGGGGGCACTATACCTGCGGGCGATGGCAGATGGCCATGTCTTCGATGTGAAGGTGGATCCATCGGAACGCCTCAAAGGGAAGGAGACGATGGATGCCGTCTTCGAGATGGCCATCGGGCTGGAAAAGGACTCCATATTGTTCTATCTCGGGATGAAGGAGATCGTCCCGGAGCGACTGGGCAGGCATCGAGTGGATGCCATCATCAGGGAGGAGATGGGCCACGTTGCCCTACTGAGCAGCAAAGTGTCGTCGCTGCGGCCGTAGCAGCCGTGGTCGCGGGGAAGGCGGAAGGGAGGCGACTTGCGTGAGTATGTTCTGCTATCAGTGTGAACAGACGGCAAGGGGAACAGGGTGTACCGTGCGTGGCGTGTGCGGCAAGGACGCCGACACGGCGGCACTGCAAGATCTGTTGGTGCATGCGATCAAGGGGCTGTCCATGTACGCGCATCGGGCGAGGGAATTGGGCGCCAAGGATCGCGCGATGGACGTCTTCACCGCAGAGGCCCTGTTTTCCACGGTGACCAATGTCAACTTCGATCCGGAGCGTCTGCGCGACCTGCTGGTGACGGCGGGCGAGATGCGGGACCGAGCCAAAGCGCTATACGAGGAGGCGTGCCGGAAGGCTGCCCGCGCGCCCGAGCCGCTGGCCGGCCCAGCCGCATGGACGCCCGCCGCCGATCTGGCCGGCCTCATTCAGCAGGGACAAGAGGCGTCAATCGAAAAGCGGCGCGAGGAGCTCGGCGACGATATCACCGGTCTGCAGGAGCTTCTCATGTACGGTCTCAAGGGCACGGCTGCCTACGCCGACCACGCCCAAATCCTCGGCCATGAGGATGACGGAATCTACGCATTCTTCCACGAGGCCCTGGATTTCTCGACCCAAGACGCCCCGACGACAGACGATCTGCTGTCGATGGTTTTGAAGTGCGGCGAGGTCAACCTCAAGGTCATGGGCGTGCTCGACGCCGCCCACACCAGCACCTACGGAAACCCGGAGCCGACGCCAGTGCGCATTGAGCCTGCCAAGGGGAAGGCTATTGTCGTCTCCGGGCACGACCTCAAGGACCTCGAGGAGCTGCTGAAGCAGACGGAGGGCACGGGAATCAACGTCTATACGCACGGCGAGATGCTCCCGGCCCATGGATACCCGAAGCTCAAGAGCCACGGGCATCTGGTGGGCAACTACGGCGGCGCCTGGCAGGACCAGCGCAAGGAATTCGACCAGTTCCCCGGCGCCATCCTCATGACCACCAACTGCATCCGGCAGCCGCGGGACACGTACAAGGACCGCATATTCACCAGCGGACTTGTGGCCTGGCCCGGGGTCACGCACATAAGCGATCGCAACTTCGCGCCCGTCATTGAGGCGGCGCTGGCGGCCGAGGGCTTCGCCGAGGACGGCCCGGACAAGACCATCCTCGTCGGGTTTGGGCACGATGCGGTGCTGAGCATCGCGGATAAGGTGGTGGACGCGGTCAAGAGCGGCGCGCTGAGGCACTTCTTCCTGATCGGCGGATGCGATGGGGCCACGCCCGGCCGCAACTACTTCACCCAGTTTGCCGAGGCGGTCCCTGACGACTGCATCATCCTCACGCTTGCGTGCGGCAAGTACCGCTTCAATAAGTTAGAGTTCGGCGACATCGGCGGCATTCCGCGGCTGCTGGACGTGGGCCAATGCAACGACGCCTATTCTGCCATCCAGATCGTGTTGGCGCTGGCGGAGGCGTTCGACACCGAGGTTAACGACCTGCCGCTCTCACTGATCGTCTCGTGGTTTGAGCAAAAGGCAGTCTGCATTCTGCTCACGCTGCTGCATCTGGGCATACAAGGTATTCGGCTGGGGCCCAGCTTGCCGGCATTCGTCACTCCGCCAGTGCTGAAGGTGCTGGCAGACAAGTTCAACCTGATGCCTGTTTCCACGGCGGAGGAGGATCTCAAGGCCATCCTCGGCTAGTGCGGGGGCGAAGGCGAGTCGGCGGGCAACAGTCGCCTCCCGCGCCAGAGTGAGGCACGTGCAGGCAATGGATGTAGTCACGCTCTCTCGAGTCCAGTTCGCCGTGACCATCGGATTCCACTGGATCTTCCCTTCGATCACCATTGGCCTCGCGTGGCTGATCGTGTGGATCATGACCCGGTATTTGCGCAGCGGTGAGCGGATCTACCGGGTCATGGCCCGTTTCTGGATCAAGCTCTTTGCCCTGAGCTTCGTGGTCGGCGTCGCCAGCGGCATCGTGATGGAGTTCCAGTTCGGTACGAACTGGTCCGAGTACTCGCGCTTCGTGGGCGATATCTTCGGCGTGCCGCTGACGGCGGAGGTCCTTCTGGCCTTCTTCCTCGAGTCCACTTTCTTAGGTGTTCTCGTATTTGGCTGGCGCCGCGTCTCAGTCAGAGCACATTGGTTTTCGTCGCTGATGGTGGCCGTAGGCGCCACGATTTCGGCCTTCTGGATCATCGTGGCGAACTCGTGGATGCAGACGCCCGCCGGCTACCACGTGGTGAATGGCCGCGCTGAGCTGACGAGCTTCGCTGCCGCCGTCTTCAACCCGTCAACCGTGCCCCGGTTCCTGCACACCATTGGCAGCACGATGACAAGCGGCGCCTTCTTCATGTTGGGCATCAGCGCCTGGTTCCTGCTGAAGGGCCGACACGTCGAGTTCGCCAGGCGGTCCCTGACCCTCGCCCTCATCGTCGGCCTCATCACCTCGCTCGCCCAGTTCGGCCTCGGCCACTACCACGCCGTTCAGGTTGCGGCCACGCAGCCCGAGAAGCTCGCGGCCATCGAGGGCATCTTCGAGACGCAGCGGCGGGCGCCGGCGCTCCTGTTCGGCATTCCCGACGAAGACGCGGAGACAATGCGGGCCGCCATCAGAGTGCCGGGCGCTCTCAGCCTGCTTGCCTTCGGCGACCTCGAGGCCGAGGTTCAGGGCTTGAAGGATTTCCCGAAAGACGAGTGGCCACCACTCGCACTGACCTTCTACTCGTTTCACCTTATGGTGGCTCTCGGCGCGTACTTCGTCCTGCTCACAGCGCTCGGCGTATATCTGCTGTGGAGAAGGGCGCTGTATGACCACGCGCTCTTCCTGCGCGTCGCGCTGCTGTCCATTCCCCTGCCCGTGATAGCCGGCGAGCTCGGGTGGATCACTGCCGAGGTGGGCCGCCAGCCGTGGATCGTGTATCATCTGCTCAAGACGAGCGACGCGGTCTCCGTTGTCGTGCCGCCAGGCCAGGTGCTCTTTTCCCTCATCATGTTCTGCTTGATCTACGGCCTGCTCTTCGTCGTGTGGATCTCGCTCCTGCGGCGCGAGATGAGGAAGGGCCCCGAGAGCCCGGGCAGCGCCTCTGCCAGAGAGGTGTCAGAGTCGGCATGACCGCTCTGCAGACCACCTGGTTCTTCATCATTGGGCTGCTGCTGACAGCCTATGCCATCCTCGACGGCTTCGATCTTGGGGTGGGCTTCTGGCACCTATTCACCAAGACCGACCGAGACCGCCGCACACTCCTTGGTGCCATCGGGCCCGTGTGGGACGGCAACGAGCTGTGGCTGTTGACGGCCAGCGGGGCCATCTTCGCCGCGTTTCCCCCGGTGTACGCCACCGTGTTCAGCGGCCTGTACCTGGCTCTCATGCTGGTGCTGTTCGGGCTCATATTCCGCGCTGTCGCTATCGAGTTCAGAGGCCACGACCCGTCGCCGCGGTGGCGAAGCGCGTGGGACGTCGCCTTTGCCATGGGGAGCGTTGTGCCGGCGCTGCTCTTTGGCGTAGCGGTTGGGAATATAGTGCGCGGGCTGCCTCTGGACGAAGCCGGGGACTTCGCCGGCTCTTTCATCGGCCTGCTCAATCCCTACGCGCTTGTCGTCGGGCTTCTGGGCCTGGCCATGTTCGCAACGCACGGGGCACTGTATGTGGCGGTGAAGACCGATGGGCGCCTGGCGGCCCGAGCGCGGAGGTGGGCACAGAACGCGTGGATCATCTACGTGCTGCTTTTCGTCGTCGTGAGCGCGGCCACCCTCGCCACGCAGGCCCAGGTCCGCGCGAACTACGAGGCGGCCCCCGCTCTGTGGGTACTGCCTGTGTGCGCCCTCGTTGCCATCGTCATGGTCGGCGTTCTGAACCGGAGAGGCGATGTCCGCAAGGCGTTCGTATCGTCAGCGCTGTCGATTGCGGCGCTGATGGGGCTGTGGGGGGCCGCCATCTTTCCGAATCTGGTGCCGGCGCTTGATAGGCCCGAGTGGAGCCTTACCGCGATGAACGCCTCGTCGTCCGAGCTCACGCTCAAGACCATGCTCGTTCTCGTGGCTGTGGCCATGCCGCTCGTCATTGTCTACACGACGTGGGTATACCGCACATTCGGCGGCAAGGTGGAGCTGGGCGAGGACGAGTATTAGACTGTGTGCCGCTTTGCAGCAGGGGCGTAGTACCGGAGGCACAGGATGAGAGAAGCATGGAAAGCGACGAATGTGGCCGACGACATCTACTGGGTCGGAGCCATCGACTGGTCGATCCGCGACTTCCACGGCTATCAAACTCCCCGCGGGTCTACGTACAATGCCTACCTCGTGCTCGCGGACAAAGTCACGCTCATCGACACGGTTAAGGCGCCATTCAAGCAGGAGATGCTCTCTCGCGTCGCCTCGGTCGTGGATCCGGGTAGCATCAGCTACATCATCTCGAATCATTCGGAGATGGACCACTCCGGGTGCCTGCCCGAGGTGATAGAGGCGGTGCAACCGGAGAAAGTGTTCGCCTCCACGATGGGGGTGAAGGCGCTCTCGGCGCACTTTCACCTAGACCATGAGATCGTCGCCGTCAAGGACGGGGAAACGCTCAGCCTGGGAAACAGGGAACTCTCGTTCGTGGAGACGCGTATGCTCCACTGGCCGGACAGCATGATGACGTATCTCCCCGGTGAGAACGTGCTCTTCTCCCAGGATGGCTTCGGCACGCACTTGGCCTCGAGCGAACGATTTGCCGATGAGATCGACGAGGCGATCCTCGAGTGGGAGGCCGCCAAGTACTTCGCCAACATTCTGCTGCCGCTCTCGCCGCTTGTTACGAAGGCTTTGCAAAAGGTGGAAAAGCTGGGGATCACCATCGACATCGCGGCCTGCGACCACGGTCCCATCTGGCGAGGCGACGATGTAGAAAAGATCGTGGGACTTTACGGGAAGTGGGCTGCCCAGAAGCCGACGAACAAAGCCGTGGTGGCGTACGACACGATGTGGGGGAGCACCGCGAGTATGGCCAGAGCCATCGCCGAAGGGCTCACGGCAGGCGGAGCATCCGTGCAGGTCATGCAGTTGAGGGCCTGTCACCGCAGCGACATCGTTACCGAGGTGCTCGACGCCGGCGCGCTCCTGGTGGGCTCTCCGAACCTGAACAACAACATGTTTCCCACCGTAGCGGACCTATTGACGTATCTCAAGGGCTTGAAGCCACAGAACCTCGTTGGCGCGGCCTTCGGCTCGTACGGCTGGAACCAAGCTGTGGTGAAGCAGGTGGCGGGCATCCTCACGGAGATGAAAGTTGATCTCGTGGACGAGGGCCTCACGGCCCAGTATGTCCCGGATAACGAGTCCTTGGCGCAGTGTTATGACCTCGGCGTGCGAGTGGCGGAGCGGCTGAAGCAGGTATGTTCAGAGGCGTAAGCCCGTTCGGGCCAGTGCCCTCTCGATCCCCTGCTGTGGTAGGCATACGGCAGACCGGCCGTCAGGGCCGACACCGAATGGCGTCCGATGTCATATGGATGCCAGCGGCGCGCGCGTTTCTTTCTCTCTAAATTTGTACTTTTTTTCACAATTGTGCTATCGTATGGCCCAAGATGGCTGGGTTTATGGGTGCAACGTAACGCACGCGACGGCAAAGTAGGCTGCAACGTCGTTATCCTTGCCCGGGCTGTGGGCAACTTGGGGCGGCATTGTTCCCCACGGGACGGGACTTGCATAGGGAATACACGCGTGAGTTCGCTTGGCCTCTTGAAGTAGAGCGTTGGCAGTTAGAAGAATAGGTACCAAGGCCCCCACTGATCGCATCACTCCGAACGGCGCCCGGTTTCGGTACGCGCCTCACTTGTGGATCGTTCCGGTGCGCCGGCTCTTGTGGGGGCTTCAGCATGTCCGGCCACGGCAATGGCCAGCGTATGATGGGAATCGTTACGACACAGGGAGTTGTGCTTGAGTCTTGCAGCTTGCCAAAGATGCTAGCGCGCATGGTGCGCACGCGTCGTGTGATGGCTCCCGTGAAGCGAGGCAGGACGGCGTTTGCATTCGATTGGATTGACGATCCTGCCGAAGTCGCGCTGGAGTACGTGCGGACGGTCCTGCCGCCCAAGAAAGCCATCCTCCCGGCGCACGAGTCCATTCTTGACTTCTCGCTGGAGCCAACCCAGACCGCGGCACCCATAATCGACGACGAGCCGTTCGTGCTGTTCGGCGTGCATCCCTGTGACATGAGCGGGATCACCCAGCTCGATTGGGCATTCTCGCGCAATGTGAAGGATCCCCATTACCTGGCCCGGCGTGAGGCGGCGACCATCGTAGCGCTCGACTGCATGCCCGACGAGTACTGCTTCTGTACCTCGGTGGGTACTGCCGGCACGAGGGATGGAGCGGACCTTTTCCTGACGCCCATCGGGACGGGCTTCATGGTGGACGTTCTCACGCCCAAGGGGGCGGCACTGCTGGAGGAGGCACCAGCTCTCCGTGAGCCGTCGGCTGAGGAACTGGCCGAGGCGGAGGCGTGGCCCGAGGAAAAGGCGCGCTGCATCACGCGGCGCATTGATGGGGACATAGCTGACCTGCCAGACATCCTTGAGCGGCGCTACGAGAGCGACGTGTGGAATAGCACCGCCGAGCGCTGCTACAGTTGCGGGACGTGCACCATCGTGTGCCCCACGTGTTTCTGTTTCGACGTGAGGGATGAGGTCAACCTCCCCTTGACAGGCGGTTCCCGCGGGCGGCACTGGGACTCGTGCCAGTTCCTCGATTTCGCGCTAGTCGCCGGGCCGCACAACTTCCGCGGCAAGAGGGGGAGCCGCGTTCGCCATCGCTGGCTGCGCAAGTTTGAGTACCTACACCGCGAGTATGGCCGCCCATTCTGCACGGGCTGTGGCCGTTGCACGCAGGCGTGCACTGCCGACATCAGTCTGACCGATGTCCTCAACGAGATCATCGCCGAAGTCAATGTGGGGGTAACGTAATGCGCGCCGCGCCTGAATCGACTCTGGAAGAGGCCGACCAGCGCCTGTACGTCCCGGAGATGGCCAGAATCGTCAGCGCCGAGGACCTAACAGAGTTCGAGCGGCTCTTCGAGATACGGCTCCCTGAGGGCCGCGACTTGGAGCATGTGCCGGGTCAGTTCGTTCAGGTGAGCATGTTCGGCTTCGGCGAAGCGCCCATCTCGCTGTGTTCGTCACCCGTGAAAACGGGGAGCTTTGAGTTGTGCGTGCGCCGGGCGGGCGCCCTTACCGCTGCGCTGCACGGTCTGGGGGCGGGCGACATAGTTGGAATCCGCGGGCCCTTTGGGAACGGCTTTCCCATCGACCGCATGCGGGGCAAGGACGTTGTTATCGTTGCCGGAGGCATTGGCATGGCCCCGGTGCGGTCACTGATCCAGCACATCCTGGCCGACCGGGATTCGTACGGCCGGATGATCGTCCTGCACGGCGCGAGGGAGCCCGACTTGCTTCTGTTCACCGACGAGATCGAGTCCTGGGGCTCGGACGACCGGAACGAGATTCTGCTGACCGTAGACAAGCCTGTAGAGGGCTGGGACGGGCACGTGGGCGTGATCACGACGCTCTTTCCCAGGCTGAAGATCGATTCGCCGAGCAGCCTCGTGGTGGCCATGTGCGGCCCTCCCGTAATGTATCGGTTCGTGCTTCTGGAGCTTCGGAGCCTGCGGATACCGGAGGATCAGAGCTTTCTGTCGCTGGAGCGAAACATGAGATGCGGGGTCGGCAAGTGCGGTCACTGTCAGGTCGATCACCGGTATGTGTGCGTGGATGGGCCGGTCTTCTCCGCGGCGGAGCTCGCGCATTTGCACGAGGGCATTTAGAGGGCAGTCGTCATGACGCGGTGGGCCTGCGGCCGAAATCTTCGGGGCAGTCGTGATGAGCGATAAACCGCGAGTAGCGTTCTTCGATTTTGCCTGTTGCGAGGGCTGTCAGCTCACCGTGCTGGGCATGGGAGACAGTCTGTGGGAGATCCTCGACCAGGTAGACGTAGTTACCTGGCGGGAGGCGATCTCGGAAAAGAGCAACGAGTTCGACATCGCCATCGTCGAGGGGAGCATCACGCGCGACTCCGATGTGGACCGGCTCAAGCGCATCCGAGAGCGCGCCAGTTGTCTCATCGCCCTGGGCGCGTGCGCCACGCTCGGCGGGGTCCACGTCCTGGGCAACAGATTCGACCGGGGCGAACTCCTGGAGCTGGTGTACGGCAAGGACGGCCGGCACTTCGAGGCCGGCGAGGTCCGACCCATCAGCGCCGTTGTGCCGGTGGACTATCTGATCCACGGGTGTCCGGTGAACCCGGACGAGTTCATAGCCGTGGTGACACACGTGCTGCTCGGCCGTCCGTATCACCCTCCGAACCGGTCGGTCTGCTTCGAATGTAAACTCCGTGAGAACGAGTGTGTATACGACCGAGGGCAGATATGTCTGGGGCCGGTGACCCGATGCGGGTGCAATGCGATCTGCACCAGCTTCGGCCGTCGCTGCTTCGGCTGCCGTGGGCTGATCGATGACCCCAACCTCAACGCCGCCCGCGACGTCCTGGAGGAACACGGCTATACCATAGACGACATTGTTGGGATGTTTGATATTTACTCGTTGGCCTCATCGCCAGCGGAGACGATCAGGGCGAAATAAGTGCCACACACTGCAGAGCGCGCTCGGAAGGGGAAACATGTGTCCAGGATACAGGTCCGGGTCGATCATCTCACCCGTGTCGAGGGACATGGCAACATCATCGCATCGCTCTGTGACGGTCGTGTCGAGGAGGCGATCTTCGAGGTCGTCGAGGCGAGCCGCTTCTTCGAGGGGATCCTGCGAGAGCGGGATTTCGAGGAGGTCGGGCACATCGCCACCCGCATTTGCGGCATCTGCGCGGTGAGCCACGGCTGCGCATCACTGCAGGCGACCGAGCAGGCGCTGGGAATCGACATCTCGGAGCAGACGCGCCTCCTGCGCCGCTTGATGATGAACGCGGAGATCATGTCGAGCCACGCGCTGCACGTCTATTTCCTCGCCGCACCGGACTTCCTCGGGCTGGACAGCGTCTTGCCATTACTGAAAGAGAGCCCCGAGACGGTCAAGCGGGCGTATCGCATCAAACAGACGTCGTACGATCTCAGCGGACTGGTGGGAGGGCGCCACACGCACCCCATCGCTCTCGTGCCTGGCGGATTCACGGCGATCCCGCGCCCGTCGGACCTGAGGCAGATGCAGGAGCGACTCGCCGGCCTGCGCCATGATGTGCGGCAGACGGTTGAGCTGTTCCAAGGGCTCGAAGTCCCGAAGTTCGAGCGGCCCACTGAGTACGTCTGCCTCCGGTGGCCGGATCATTACACCTTCTACGGCGGGGAGATCGTCTCCAGTGAGGGCGGCTGCGTTGACCCACAACGCTACCGGGAGACGCTCCAGGAGCATGTGGTGTCTCACTCTACTGCCAAGCACGCCAAGTGGCACCAGGACGGCTACATGGTGGGCGCGTTGGCGCGGGTCAACAACAACTGGCAGCAGCTTCGGCCCGAGGCCAAAGAGGCCATGACGGCCCTGGGGATAGAGCCGCCGTGCACCAATCCATTTATGAACACGGTGGCGCAGGTCGTCGAACTGGTGCACTGTCTTGAGGATAGCATCGCGCTCATAGATGAGATCCTCGACCGAGGCCTGGTTGACGAGCACGAACCTGCCGTCACGCCGCGCGCGGGACGGGGCATTGGGACGGTGGAGGCGCCTCGCGGGCTGCTCGTTCACGACTATGTCTACGACGAGCGCGGGGAATGCACAGAGGCAAACTGTCTCATCCCCACGGCTCAAAACCTCGGTAACCTCGATGCCGACATGCGTGCGTACATCTCTCAGCTCGATGACCCGCAGGAGGACGACATTCGCCGCGGCTTGGAGATGCTCGTGCGCGCCTACGACCCCTGCATCTCGTGCTCCACGCACTGAGCCCGGCGCACGCCTCTGCGGCCTGCACCAGCCACTGTGCTGCCGAATACACCTCCGCCCGCCCAGGGCAACCCACGCCCCGATGGTGACACTGCGGGGGCTTTGGTGATCGCCGAGCGGAAGCGATGCCGCAGATGCAGCCCGCGTTCGTGTCAGCAGGCAACCGAGGACAGGGGGAGTCAGGCGCCCGTGGAGGTGAGAGATGTGTGCGCCGACGAATAATGAGCCGAAGCCGTTGCCTGGCGGGCCCTCACGCGTCTGATGTTGGGATCGACGGTTCGTGCGAAGTGGCGGACATGGCATCAACAGCGAGGTCATCCATGGAGACATGTAACGCAGTGTGTCTCGCAACCGTGTCAGTGGGTCTCATTTGCGCTTTGGCGAGCGCGTCAGGCGTCAAGCCGACCATTGACGTACAGCAAATCACCTTCGGCCCGAAGCACCACTTCTTCGGCTACATCGGGCACGTGCGAACGATCCCGTGGAACGCAAGCGGCCGATACATCGTCGCGCTGCAGACGGACTTCCAGGATCACATGCCTGAGCCCGACGAAGCGGCCGACGTCATCCTGATCGATACCCAGAACGACTACGCCATCAAGGTGGTTGACCAGACCCGGGCGTGGAACTTCCAGCAGGGGACGATGCTGTACTGGAATCCCAAGGCGCCCGAGACGCAGTTCTTCTTCAACGACCGCGATCCGGCAACCGACAAGGTGTTCGCCGTCCTGTTTGATATCTCGAAAGGGCCCCAAGGCGAACGCATCCGCGAGTTCCGGTACGACGACACGCCATTCGGCAATAGCGGTGTCGCGCAGAATGGTGGGTACTTCCTCGGCTTGAGCTACGGACGGCTGACCCGACTTCGCCCGGTCACCGGGTATCCGGGCGCCCACGACTGGACCGAGGGCGTCAAGCATCCGGCGGACGACGGCATCTTCAAAGTCCACACGGCAACCGGCGAGAAGCAACTGATCGTCTCATTCGCACAGCTTCGAGACGCGCTCCAGGGCACGCATCCGGATGTGGCCGAGCATGCGCTGTTCATAAACCACACGCTGTGGAGCCGGGACGACGACCGCATCTACTTCTACGTCCGAGGCGCGTTCGGTAGCCGCGATGAGAGGGTAAACATCCCTTGTACGATCAACCCGGACGGCAGCGGCCTCACGGAGCAGACGCAGTATGTCGGCGGGCATCCGGAGTGGGAGCTGGGCCATAGGATGATCGGCGCCGACGGCGATGACCTCGTCGTCTACGATACCGACAAGCAGAGGATCGTCGAAACCATCGGCAGCCCCGAGATCTTCCCCAAGCCGGGCGGCGATACCGCGCTCTCGCCGGACGCGAAGTGGATCGTCAGCGGCTACAACCAGAAGTCGTACAACGCTTACGTGTTGTACCGCCTGTCGGACGGCGCCTGGGTGTGCACGCCGCAGTTCGATCAGAATGGCTGGACGTCGGGCGACCTACGGAACGATCCTGCACCTTGCTGGAATCGCGACGGCACGCAGGTGCTGTTTCCCTCCATCGCCGAGGACGCCGAGAGGACGCGGCAGTTGTTCGTCATCCGGCTGAACAAGGGTGGCAGTTAGCTCCCCTGGATAACCTCCACTTGACCCCCCAGGTCCGCCAACGAAACGGCCACCGGCGCTGCGCGCGCCGCAGGTGCGCGCCCATGTGTTTGTGTGCCTGCTGGCCTACTACGTGCAATGGCACATGCGCAACGCCCTTGCGCCAATGCTGTTTGACGACCATGAGCTGGAGGCCGGCCACGCCTTGCGCCATTCCATCGTCGCACCGGCCCAACGCTCACCGGCAGCCGAGCGCAAAGCTCGCACCAAGTGGACCGAAGACAATATGCCGGTGCACAGCTTCCAGACCCTACTCAAGGACCTGGCCACAATCGTCAAGAACACCATCCAACCCCGGCCCCACGCCCCTACCTTCGAGAAGGTCACACGGCCTACGCCACTACAGCAACGGGCACTGGAGCTGCTGGGTGTGAAGCTGTAATGTAGCCAGTAGCGCCACATCCCCATTCTCCCAAGAATGGGCCAGAATCAGCCGCAAAGCGCAACAAGAAGCAATTCGCACACTTCCCAGCGTGGGAACTTCGGGCTAAACGGCAGCGCGCGCCGCATCGGCAGCGGCGCGCGCTGTTTTTCGTAGTGGCGAGGATGCAGGCTACGCCGTCTTTTCTCCCGCTTCCTCCTCCTTCTCCTCCCCCGTGGCTTCCGGATCCTTGAAGAGCAGCAGGAAGGCAATAGCGCACGCAACTGTGAGCGCGCACGGGACCATGTAGATGTACGTCCAAGCGAAGGGACTCTCGGTCGCCAAGAACCTGCCGACAATGTAGCCGGTGAACTGCGTCCCGAGCCAGTTCCCGACGCCGAGCGTCACGAGCATCAGGAGGCTCTGCGCGGAGGCTCTGATGTCGCGCGGCGCGACCATGTCCACGAAGATCTGGGAGACGACGAAGAAGAACGTGTAACCGAGGCCGTGGAGCGTCATGGAGGCGATGACCAACGGCTTCATGATGGCGAGTGGCCCGACCGGTCCCAGGGAAAAGAACACGTAGCGGATTGGCCAGGCGATCACGCCAACAGCCAGGCACTTGCGTATGCCCCAGGCTCGGAGGCCGATGGGCAGCAGGATGGCCATGGCGATGATCTCCGCGATCTGGGCCACCGTCATGGTGGCCGGTATCAGCTTGTTGGGGATCTTCATGGGGCCCTCGAGGAACTGAGGCGTGGGCCCGTAGTAGAACTGCAGCTCCGTGGTGACCACAAACGCGATGAGCATGAAGATGAGGAAGTTCCTGTCCTTCAGGAGCACGAAGGCTTTTCGGAAGGCCAGTGGGTCGGGGGCCTCTCGCGCCGGCGGAGTGTGCGGCAAGGTGAAACAGAATCCTCCCATGATGAGGCTGAAGATCCCCGCGAGCATCAGCGAATCGCAGGCACCCAGCAGCGGCTGCAGGAGTAGCGACCCGCTGCGCCATCCTGTGAGTACGAGTCCAGCGACGATCCAGCCGATAGTGCCCCACACGCGTATCGCACCGAACTCCTTCTCGGACTTCAGATGGTGAAAGGCCAGGGAGTTGGTAAGGGCCAGGGTGGGGGCGTACAGCAGTGAGTAGAGCGCCATGCCCACTGTTACGGTCGCAAAGCTCTTCTCCCGAGCCAACACCAGGAGAATGACGCCGCCGACCACGTGCACCCCCGCCAGGAACCACTGTGTCGGCATCCAGCGGTCGGCGATCTGGCCGCCGGTGAAGGGTGCGAGTATACAGGCGAGCCACAGCAGGCCGAAGATGAAGCCCGCCCCGGTCTGCGAGAAGCCGAGGCCGACAGCGACCCCTTGCTGGGTCGCCACGGCGGCATCGGTGGGGCCGACGAGGTAGGCCCACAGCACGGGAGCCCATGCCCCCCAGATGGCGTACTGCAGGAACATCATGATGGATAGGCGCGAGCGTACGCCGCTCAACATCGCGAAGGTCCCTCCCTGACACGACCTGAGCCGCCAAGATGGGGCCCCGGCGGCTGCGTGATGGGGTGGTGTCGGCAGCCCGCTTCGCCGCGCGGAGGCGGATACCTCCGTAGGCGTGCAGTGGCTCTGGCGAGCGGTGATCGGCACAACGGGGGGGGATCACCGGGGTACGTCTACAACTCCTCCATCGCCACGCTGAAGATGCGCATGCCCGGGGGCAGAGGAAACGTGTCCCTGGTGGCATGGAGGCCCTGCACCAGCGGCTCGACCTTCTCCTGCTGCAGCGCCACCAGAAACACGGTGTTGAGGCCCGGCCAGATGGGACTGCCCTGCTTTCGTCCAGCCCTGCCGGCACCGTGCACCTCCGTCCAGCTCGTCCAGTGCTCGACGCCGTTCTGCTCGAACACCTCGAGCACATCCGGCTCAATGGACTGATCGATGATGATAAACAACAGACGCATGAGGGCCCCCTGCGGGGGCAGGGAAAAGGGTTAAGGGTCAAGGGTCAAGCGATGGGACAAGGCTGCCGTCCAGCGTCGCACGCCTGCATCGACGCCCTCGGCCTGCCGTCAGTGGTGCTTCTTTACCCTTTACCCTTTTCACTTTGCCCTGCCTTACTTGGCGCATAGTTCGCGGGTGTCTTCCCAGGACATGCCTCGGACGATCCAGGACCACAGCCGGCGAAAGAAGTCAGTGATGTCCTCCGCGGCCGTGTACATGATGGGAATCATGAGCAGCGTCAGCACCATCGAAAGCAGCAGCCCACCGATGACGGCGATGGCCATGGGCGAGCGCCACTCGGCGCCGCGGCTGAGCGCCAGCGCCGTCGGCAGGACGCCGCCTATGGTGGCGAAGGTGGTCATCAGGATGGGGCGCATCCGCGTCGGTCCCGCCTCCAGAACTGCCTCGGCCCGGGTATGGCCGCGCTCCCGGAGCGTCCGGGTGTAGTCCACCATGAGAATGGCGTTCTTGCCCACGATGCCCATGAGCATGATGATGCCGATCATGGAGATGATGCTGATGCTGTTCTGCGTCAGAGCGAGCCCGATGATGGCGCCGACGAGCGCCATGGGGAGCGTGAACATGATGACCAGGGGATCGCGCATGGAGTTGAACAGCCCGGCCATGGTCATAAAGACGAAGAGCGCGGCGAGCATGAGGGCGAAGTTCAGCCTCCCCATGCTCTCTGCCTGCATCTCCGACTCGCCGCCCCAGTGCATCCGGACATTGCCCAAGCTCATGTCCTTTGCGCCTTCGGGAGGGCGAACCCTTGCCAGGAGGCCCGCCAAGCCGCGCAGCTTGGCCGCCTTCTCAAGCCCCCATTCGTCGCGGATCGCCGCGGTGATCCTCTTCTGTGCATCGCCGAGGACTATCCCGGCCAAGTTGGCCGTCACGGCCACCATCCGCTGCTTGTTCTTGCGGTCCAGGTTGGTGTATCCGGTAGCCTGATACACCTCCGCCACATCCCGCAGCTCCACCGGCACACCCGCACGAGTGCCGACGAGCACGGACGAGATGCCCGTGACGCTCGATCGGTCCAGCCCACGCAGGCGCACCCGCACATCGTACTCATCGCCACCCTCGCGGTACGTCGTCACCGTGTCACCGGCTATGCTCTGGCGCAGCGCCCGGGCAATCTGCACCGCCGTGAGCCCGAAATCGGCTGCCTTCTCCCGGTCGATGCGCGCCCGCACCTCGGGCCGGCCCGTCCGCCACGAGACGTCAGCATCCGCCAGCCCCGCCACGCCTCGCACCACGCCCGCCAGGCGCTCCGCGGTGCGCTCCAGCTCCTCGTCCGTGGCCCCGGTGAGCTCCAGTTGAATCGGCGTCTGCTCGCCCGCCATTCTGCCGACAGTGTGCACCTTCACCATGGCACCAGCCAGGGCTGAGAGCTCCTCCGCGAGAGCGTGCGCAATCTCCGTGCCGGACCGGTCCCGCTCTTGCTTATCCACGAGCTTGACGCTCAGCCCAGCGTAGTTGGATCCGCGATTGGTCGAGCCAATGAACACCGCGCCGGCGAAGGCGCCGACGACCGCGTCTACGCTCTCCACTTCAGGATACTTGCGGCGATCCAACACGATGTCTTCGACTTCGGCGGCGATGCGATTGGTAGCCTCCAGGCGCGTTCCCGGGGGCGTCTCCAGCTCCACCCCCACGCGCCCTTCATCCACCGACGGCATGAATTCTCCTTTCACCAGACCGGCGGCGAAGAACCCTCCAACCACCAGAACGAGGAGGCCGAATCCGGCGAAGATGAGCATCATGCGCACGGCGAAGCGGCTGCGCACGGGCCACTGGAGAATGCGGCGGTACGCGCGCTCCAGAGCGCCGTAAGCCTGGTCGAAAGCCGCAAAGAACCTGCCCGCAACTGCGTTGATCCAGCGGAGCGGACCTCGACGGGCCAACGCGCCCGGATTCGAGCTGCCTGTTGCCTCGATCCTGGTGAAGAACTTCGATGCCAGCATAGGGGTCAGCGTAAACGACATGAAGAGGGAGAACAGGGTCGCCACAACGACCGTGATGCCGAAGGCGAAGAAAAACTGTCCGACGATTCCGCCCATGAAAGCCACGGGCACGAACACGACCACGTCAACGAGCGTGATGGCAATGGCGGCGAAGCCGATTTCGCTGCGGCCGTTGAGCGCCGCAACGTCCGGCTGCTCGCCCAGCCGCAGGTGGCGGGTGATGTTCTCCAGCACCACGATGGAGTCGTCCACCAGTATTCCCACGCTCAGGGCCAGGCCCAACATGACCATCATGTTCAGCGTGAAACCGAAGAAGGAGATGGGCAAGAACGTGGCGATCATGGACGTCGGGATCGCGAGCGCCACGATGAACGTGCCCCGGATATGGTGGAGGAAGACAAAGACAATGAGCGCGGCGAGGAGGGCCCCGAGGATGAGAGCCTCTTGCACGTCGTACAGGGCGTCGCGCACGAACTCTGACTGGTCGAGGGCGACGACGAGTTGGACGTCCTCGGGCAGCTCCTGCTCCAGCCGCTTCAGCTCGCGCCTGATGGCATCGGCCGTCTGCACCGTGTTGGCGTCCGATTGCTTCTGAACGGTGATGGCGACGCTCTGGCGCCTGTTCAGGCGGCTCATGTCGGTGCGGTCGGCAACGCTGTCCTCGACGTCGGCGATCTCGCCGAGCCGTATCTTCCCGACGGGCGTCGGCAGCACGACGTCGCGAAGCTCCTCAACGCTCTCAAAGCGGCCCATCAGCCGCACACTGATGTCCTGCCGTCCCTCCTTGATGCTGCCGCTGGGGAGGTTGAGATTCTGCGCCGCGAGCAACTGCGAGAGCTGCGAGATAGAGATGCCCAGCGCATCGAGTCTGTCCTTGTCCACAGCGACCTGGATCTCGCGCACCTCGCCCCCGGAGACGCCGACGGCCGCGACACCGGGCAGCGAACTGAGACGGTCCTTGATATCGTCCTCGGCGATCTTCCGCAGCTCCCGCGCCGGTCGGTCGCTGAAAGCAGCGATAGTCATGAGCGGAAGCGCAGCTATATTGGCCTTGATGAGGATCGGCCGCTCGGCGTCCTCGGGCAGGTCCCGCTGAACGATGTCGATTTGATCCCGCAGATCAGCGGCGGCGACGTCCAGGTCAGTGCCGTAGTAGAACTCGACCGTCACGGTCGAGATCCCCTCCTGGGAGGTGGAGCGGATAGTGTCGATATCGGGAACGATGCTGACAGCGTCCTCGATGGGCTCGGTGACCAGCTCCTCCATCTCGGCGGGCCCGGCGCCCGGGTACACGGTCACGATCGTGATGAAGGGAAGCTCGATCTTCGGGTACAGGTCAACGGGCATCCGGCTTCGGCCGACGAGGCCGAGCACGAGCAGCCCGCTGATCACCATGAGTATCAGCACGGGCCGTCGAATAGATGAAGCGGTCAACCACACGGTGCTATCTCACCAAGTGATGCGTTGTGATGGGGTGTATATGACGAGCCGCCTGGAAGTGGCCCCACGTCTGACCGGCCGACACTGATACAGTGGCCTTCACTGACGATTCACACGGACGGCAACACGGTCGCGCAACAGGTCCTGGCCGGCGACGACGACCAGCTCCCCGGGTCGCACATCTCCGACGATTTGAGTCTTTGCACCCTTCTCTATACCCGTCTGAACCGCCCGCTCGTGTGCCGCACCATCCGCCCCGACCACATACAGCACAGTGCGCCCGTCCCGTCGCACAATGGCGTCGGTGGGAACCATAACAGCGTCTTGCACCCTCCGCAGTATGAGACTCACCCGGGCAAACATCCCCGGCCGCAGGAGACTCGCAGGGTTGAGCACGCGAACCGTGACGTAAAACGACCGCTGCCCCGGCAACGACTCCACATCAACTTCGCTCACGCGCCCCGTGAACGTCCTGCCTGGAATGGCATCGACGCGCACATTGGCGCTCTGGCCCAACGTCACTTCGCTAATGGACTTCTCGCTCACCTTGGCCTGGATGTCCACACTGCTGATGTCTACGATGCGGATCAGGCCACTGCGGGTGGAGGCGCCGGGTGTGCGGGCCAATGATGCAGCGCCGATCCCGGGCAAGGCGGCCATGCTGGTGGAGCCGACAAGGTCTCCGGGTTCCACGTTCCGCTCCGACACAACGCCGGTGAGCGGCGCTCTGATGGCCGTTTTGTCGATCCGCAGGCGTATCAGGTCGATCTGCGCCTGTGCCTGCTGCACGGCCCCCTGTGCCGCCTCCACATCCTCCTCGCGCACCTGTACCTGCCTCGCGTTCGCCAGAGCAATCGCGAGCGTCTCTTTGACCTGCGTCACCTGCGCCTCCGCCGCTTCGATCTCTCGCCGCCGGATGTCCGTCTGTGCCCGTCGCGATACGGCCTGCTTCAGGAGCTCGCGCGCGGCCCGAACCTGCGCTTCGGCCGCCGCGATCTGCTCCGCCGTGGCCCCCTCCTCGAGCAGATCCAGCGCCTGCTTGGCTGAGTCGTACTGTGATTTGCGAACCCTATATTCCGTCAGGTACGTAATGAACTCTTCGAGAGATATCGCTCCGGCTTGCACAAGACGGCGCCGCTGCTCCACGCCCTTCTCCATCTTGTCAACCACGGCCCGTGCCTGATCCACCGTTGCCTCGGCGCGGCGCAGCTCCTGTTCGCGAGCCCCTCGCTTGATCTCCTTGAGCTGTGCCTCCGCGCCCTCAAGGCCGGCCTGTGCCTGCTCGATCTGGCTCTCGCCGGTCTCATCTTGCAGCAGCGCGGCGGTGCGTGCTTTCGCAAGCTGCGACTGCGCTGCGTCCACCTGGGCCCGGGCCTGTGCGATCTTCGCCTGCGTCTCGTCGTCGGTCAATGTCGTCCCGTGCTGTGCCTGGCGCAACTGTGCCTGAGCCGCCTTCAACGCACCTTCGGCTTGTCGGAGCTGGGCGCGGTAGATGTCATCGTCCAATTGCACCAGCGTGGCGCCCTTGCGCACGAAGTCGCCCTCGTCAACGAACACCTTGGTCACCCGCCCGCCCAGCTCTGGGGTCACGTCTTGGCCGAGACGCGCCTCCACCGTGCCCGTGACCTGAAGCGTCTTCTCCGCCGTCTCGAGAGTGGCCGGGGCCGCCTCCACCTGAAGTCGTTTGGACGGAGACGCCGGCGCTGCAGATGCCGCTCCCGTGTCACGCGCATTGGCTGCCATCTCCGGTCGCGATGTCCCTGCCAGACCGTCCGACGCCCTCCGTGAGCCCCAGAGGATCGCGACCACCAGGACAACGGCCGCCAGCAACCCGCCAGCGATTGCGAGTGCCCTGCGGTTCATTACAGATTCTCCCCCAAACCGATCAGCGCGCGCCAGTCGCCCATGGCGGTGCGCAGCCTGGCTACCGAAGTGTTGTAATCCTGCTCCGCGTCAATCAGGGCAGTTCGGGCCACGGTAAGCTGCTCCTCTGCGTCCAATACGTCGGCCGCGATGTTGAAGCCCTCCTCATATAGCAGCATCTGGATGCGGAACCCCTCCGCTGCCCACTGCACCTCAACCCGCGCGGCGTCCACTCGCTTGCCGTCCGCCTGCACGTCTGTATGTGCTGAAATGACTTGCCGCACAACGAGCGCTGCCGCTTGCTCGGCCCTGAGCTCGGCAGCCTCGAAGTGCTCGCGCAATTGGCGCTTTTGCTTCTTCGCCGAGCCAGAGTCCCATAGATTCCACGTCGCCCCAAAGCCGATCTGCCACGAGGTCTCAGACGCAAGGCCGGTGCTCGTCTGGCGGAGCACATTCCCCAGCAGGTCTATGGTGGGGCCCTTCTCAACGCGGGGTCGGTGCATCTCGGCGGCCGCCCGCTTGGCGAGCTCCTCGGTGGCGCGGAGGTCGGAGCGAGCGGAGATTCCCTCGACATCGCCCACGGCTCGTCGCACCATCTCTTCCAGATCGAGGTCGGGCGGCGTCAGCACAGAGCCCGGCTCAACGCGGATGTCGCGCTCAGGATCGAGTCGCAGCAGGATCTTCAGTGCTATCTCGTTCTTCTCGGCGGCCGCCACCGCCGCTGCCAGCAACTGCTCTGCCGCCGCCACATCGCGTTCCGCCTCTATCACCTGAAACCTCGGCACTTGCCCATTCGCGTACTTGACCATGGCCACATGGAGGATCTCCTTGCGCTGTGTGAGAGAGACGGCGGCCACCTGGGCCTGACGTTGGCTGCGCATCAACTCCACGCAGAGCTGATACGCCTCCATTGCTGCACGACCCGCGGCCGTCGCAAGTTCCTTCTTGGCGACCTCGTAGTTGCGCCGGGCGATGTACTTCTCCAGGCGCCTCAGGCCCATGTCCCAGATGGGCTTGCGAACGCCAACCGTCGCGGACGACAACGTGTCGGGAACGACGGTGACCTCCTCGGCCCCGTCGTCGGTCGGGACCATGAAACTCACCTCGGGTCCGCGGCGGAAACGGGCGGCTTCGAGATCGACGCTCGTCGAGCTCACAGTATCAGCAAGGGCAACACCGCGTCTAGCGGCCCGCACGCCGCGGACCCCTATCTCAACGTCTATGGCGCCGCCGATCTCCGCCAACGCTTGAGCCTCGTCCGCCGAGAGCCTCACCTCACCGCCACCGATGCTTGCAGGCAGCGGGAGCACAAACTCCCCGCCCGCCGGCAGCGGCTGGCCCCGGGGAGCGCCCTCCGGCCCGAGCCGGCTGAGCAGGTCAGCCGGCAGCGTCTCCTTCAGCCCTCCCATGACGGCACCCATCGCCGCAAGCTGGGGCGTGAGTAGCAGCGGCCGCTCGCCGTCGTTGGCGGCGTGAACGCTCCGGGCCGACACCGCAACCGGGGCGAGCGTTAATATACATAATGATAAACGACTTGTTATATAAGACCTTGGCATGATCATGCAGTCAGTGGAAGCGATCGCGAGTACAACACGCAGTTCGGTCTCCGACCGGCCACGACGCAATGTGCGGCAATCTCCTCCGAGCCCACGCGTCAATCATCCTCGCTCGCCTCCCCCGCTGCGAGCGCCGCTTTGCCCTCGTCCACCATGGCGCGCAGCATCTCGTGGATCTTGTTCATTTGATCCACCCGGGCAAGGACCAGCCCCCGACAGATCGGATAGTAGAACACGAGTAGTTTGTCGCCCGCCTCCATGTGGCACTGCTTACGCGCGTCGGCGGGTATGACGATCTGCCCGCGTTCGCCAACCGTGACCGCCCCAAAAAAATACTGGGCCATGTCGCCTGACTCGTCCACTGTGCTCACTTTCGTGGTTCCGCCCCCTTCATGGCATCAGTACGGTTTCCATGAATAATATGCTATATATACCAAATCGCATCGAGCAGTCAAGACGGAAAAATCAAGAAAGTATTCCGCACGCGAAGCGGAATCCCTCCCTGGATGACCAGGGAGGCCCCGTGGGGCCGGGCGAGCCCTTCCGCCACGGGCGCACAATTCACCCCGGGCCACAGTTCTCCCCCCGTAGCGATCGCCCTCCATGCGAACTTGGATCCGATATCCTCTTAACCGGCGAAGCCAACCTGAAGCATGGCCTCTGAGGGATACCTTGTTCGGCATGCGTTAGTGCAGTCTGAGCTTCGATCAACGTCTCCGTGCAGGTCGGCAATGCGACCAGACGGAACAGAATGGGGGTGTCGTGTGCCCGGCAGGGGCTGTCTGCCTTTGGCCGGAGGCTCGCACGTGCCGAACAGCGACAGGGAGAAGCAATGTCCGATGAGCGGAGTGGAGCGTCTCACGGTTATCGTCGGCGGCGATGTGATGCTGCCTGATGGGCTGGCACGAAGAGCCAGCGTTGTCATTGAGCGCGGGAAGATCGCGGCAATAATGGGTGGCGACCAGGCGCCATCGGATGGCGCCGAAGTCATCGACGCACGGGGGCTGATCGTTCTTCCGGGCTTCGTCGATATCCACTGCCACGGCGGCGGCGGGGAGAGCTTTGACACGCCCTCTCCGGAGGGAATGGCCACCATCCTCGCCACCCACGCCCGCGGTGGCACCACGGCGATGGTGGCAGCGCTGGCGGCGAAGCCTCAGCACGAACGGCACGCAGCGCTGGGCACGCTCAGAGAGTACGCGTCATCTCAGGAGCCGGGCTATCCGGAGCTGCTCGGGGCGTACGTCGAAGGGCCCTATTTCAGCAGCGTCGAGCGCGGGGCTCAGCCGGAGACCTCGATCACAGCCCCCACACGCGCTGACTACGAGCCCACATTGCAGCAGTTCGGCGACTTCGTCCAAGTCTGGTCGCTGGCCCCAGAGCTGCCTGGGGCCATGGACTTCATCAGGGCGCTCACGACACGTGGGATCGTCGCTGCTCTCGGGCATTCCGACGCGAGCCACGAGGAGGTGCTTGCTGCCATAGATGCGGGCACAAGGCTCGTCACGCATGTGTACTGCGCCCAGTCAACGTTTCATCGCCACGTGGCGGAAAAGAAACTCGGCCTCGCGGAAATGGCCCTGCTAAGAGATGAGCTGACCGTGGAGATCATCGCCGACGGCAAGCACCTGCCGCCGTTGCTATTGCAGCTCGTCCTGAAGAACAAGCGACCCCGGGAGGCCTGCGTCATCACCGACGCGATGCCGGCTGCCGGGCTGCCGCCCGGCACGTATCGGTTCCTGGGCAGCGAGATCCGCGTCACGGACGAGGTTGCCTATCGCCCCGACGGCCAACGGTATGCGGGAAGTGTGCTGACAATGGACAAAGCATTACGCAATATCATTCATCATGGAGGTGTTGGTTTACGTGATGCAGTGCAAATGTTGTCAGAAACGCCGGCGGCGTTGATGGCCGTCTCACATAGGAAGGGCGGCATTCGAGCGGGGAAAGACGCCGACCTCGTGATCCTCGACGGACATCTCCGTGTGCGGGACGTGTTCTGTAGAGGCCACCACATCCCCCGGCACAGGGCGACGCCGGGGGATGCGGAGCAAAGCGGGTTGAGCCTATGGGAAGATGCTTAGGGTGGTGTCGTCGCTACCAATTCCGCATTCCGTGGCGAACCGCAGGTGTCAGCTACTCCAGGACTCGGATCCACTCATGGCGTCTATGACTCTGGCCATCTCCTCAGTGTCGTGGTAGTGAATCAGAATCGTGCCTCCGCCAGATCGGCGCGGCCTTATTTGCACCCTCGTCCCAAGAGCCGTCTGAAGCCGTTCCACCACCTCGATGAGATGTGGATCCGTTGGCTTCGCATCGGCGCCCTTGCGGGAACGTCTGGCCTCGTGGGCCAGTTGGAGGGCCGACTTGGCCTGCACGAGTCGCTCCGTCTCACGCACCGAGAGCTGCTTGTCAACCACTTGCCGCCACGTCTCAGTCAGTTGGGCTTCGTCCGCCAGACCGAGCAGAGCTCGCCCGTGTCCCTCAGCGATCTCACCTTGCTGGATGCTATCCTGGATCTCAGCCGGGAGCGTCAGGAGACGCAAGGCATTGGTGATAGCGACGCGGCTCTTCCCCAACTGCTGTGCAAGCTCTGATTGTGTCAGCTTGAATTCCGATATCAGCCGGTCGTAGCCGCGGGCAGCCTCCATGGCTGTCAGATCCTCGCGCTGAAGGTTCTCGATGAGCGTGAGCTGGAGAGCGTGATCGTCGGAGACGTCGCGGACGATGCATGGGACGGTGGACATGGCCACTATCTGAGCTGCCCGCCAGCGGCGCTCGCCCGCCACTAGTTCGTATCGCTCCCCCTTCCGACGAACGAGGAGAGGTTGGATCATGCCGTGCCTCTTTATCGAATCTGCAAGGTCCGCCACGCTGTTCTCGGACACTTCGGCCCGTGGCTGATAGGGATTCGCATCGATTTCATCCGGTGGCAACTCGACAATCGGATGGGTTTCAGCCGCCACTCCGCCTGGTATGAGCGCCTCAAGTCCGCGCCCTAGTCCCTTTTTGAACATCATCCAATACCTCCCGACAAAGCTCCACATATGCCCGTGCTCCCGAAGAACCGGGTGCGTACACAGTGGCCGGAACGCCGTGGCTCGGTGCTTCAGCAAGTCGTACGTTGCGCGGTATGGTCGTGTTGAAGACCCGGGACGCGAAGTGCTTGCGCACTTCCGCTGCCACATCCCGACTCAGCGTTGTCCGACCATCGTACATCGTGAGAACGACTCCCTGTATGCGGAGCGCTGGATTGAGGTTGCGCTGAACGAGCTCGAGCACTCTCATGAGTTGCGACAGGCCTTCGAGTGCATAATACTCGCACTGGATTGGAATGAGCGCCGCATTCGCGGCCACCAAGCTGTTGACGGTAAGAATGCCCAGCGAGGGTGCGGTATCGATGAGTATGAGGTCGTAGTCACGCCTGACGGACTCTATGCAATCCCTGAGCCTCGTCTCGCGAGCTATCTGTGACGCCAGGGACAGATCTGCGCTCGCCAGGTTGATGGTCGCGGGAATGAGATCGAGATGCGGCACGGACGAGGTGATCAAGACATCCTCCGCCGGAACACCAGCGCCCTCTATCGCGCCGACAAGCACGTCGTAAATGCACTGTCGGAGTTCCGACCGGTCTATCCCCAACCCGGACGTAGCATTGCCCTGGGCGTCCAGGTCGATAAGCAGGGTCCGGACGCCTCGTGAGGCCGCCGCCGCCGCCACATTGACGGCTGTTGTCGTCTTACCGACGCCACCCTTTTGATTGATAACGGCGAGACAAGTGCCCATTGCATCGTCATCCAAGCCCGAACGAGGCCAAGCGCACGACGTTCGGCCACGTCGGGAGTCAGGATCAGATGGATTCAAGCACGTCGTACCGTGCCAGCGTCAAGCGTGGGCTCAATGCGCCGAGATCGAGCTGGCAAACACGACGAAAGGGAACGACCGCCGCTTGAGTGGGTTGCTCATAGGTTCGCCAGAGCAGCAGGGATCCCCCCGGGCGCAGCAGGAGGCGGGCAAGCTCATACGGCCGCGTTCCGCTCCCTACAGCGCGACAGCCTACGATGTCAAAGCGCTCCTGCAGTTGCGGTTGAGAGCTGAGCCGCTCAACGCGATCACAGAGCACCGTGAGATTCTCGATCGACAGGCCAGCAACGACGTTATCCATGAAATCGGAATGCCGCCTCGAGCTGTCAATGGCGAAGATGGAAGCCGCCGGGTGCACAGACGCGGCGGTGACGGCGAAGGATCCGGCGCCAGCGCCCACGTCAGCTATCCGTGCACCTTGATGCGGGCGGATCAGTCGCCAAGCGCATAGTGCCGGGAGAATGTGGCTTTGAAAGAAGCTGGCCACCAGGCCAGTTCCCGTTAGCCGTGCCGTATCAGCCAGGCGCTGCACCTGCTGATGGAAGGAGCGGATCCCTCGCTCCCCCGAAGACGAGAGCGGCAGCCACGCACGGACGAGCGCCAGTTGACTTCCGACCGATGTGATTGGCCCGGCGGAATGTTTCACGTGAAACATCCCCAGAGACACTGGATTATAAGTCTGTATAGCCTTTTTCTCAATCCTTGTCAATAGGCGTAGATTGAATTCGCTGGCCCGTCTCATGCCGTTGGCGGCGAAGAGCCACCTGCACCAGGGCGATATCGGCCACCGGCACCCCTGGAATGCGGCATGCTTGGTCGAGAGATTCAGGTCTGCGCTCGGACAGCTTCGTGCGACCCTCTGTGCTGAGTCCACGGATGCGCTGGTAGTCCAGGGCCCGGGGTATCTTGACACCACCTATGCGACGCAGGCGTTCTGCGTGCATGCGCTCGCGCGCGATGTACCCGGCATACCTGGACCGCATGGCCACCTCGGCCATTATCGACGGGTCAGCGCTGACATCCTGCGACCGCATACGCAGCGTATGAACGCTCTGCCAGATGGGATCGACATCTCGCGCGTCGTCGCCGTCGCACGCTACCGTCGAGGCGCCGGCGACGGCCGCGAGCTTCCGGGCAAGCCCCGCCGCTCGAGGTGCGCGGATGAGCCCGGCACGGAAACCCAGGGGCGTCAGCCGCTGATCTGCACTGGCCTGGGGGAGCATCAGCCGGAATTCGCAGCGAGACGTCAACATCCGATACGGCTCGTCCGTTCCTTTCGTCACCAAGTCATCTATGAGCACGCCGACGTAGGCCTCGCTTCGCTCCAGTACGATAAGCGGCTCGTGGTTAAGCGCTCGGACGGCGTTCATGCCGGCGATAAGCCCTTGTGCGGCTGCCTCCTCGTAGCCAGAGGTGCCATTGATCTGCCCGGCGCAGAAGAGCCCGTTCACGCACCGCGTTTCCAGCGAAGAGCGTAATTGAGTGGGCGGCAGGAAGTCGTATTCGACGGCGTACCCAGGGCGCATCATTTCCGTGTGCTGAAGACCGGGTATGCTCCGTAGCATGCGAAGCTGCACGTCCTCCGGCAGACTGTTCGATGTGCCTTGCACGTACACCTCCTTCGTGTCGAAGCCCTCTTGTTCCAGAAACACGGGATGGGACGGCTTGTCCGGAAACTCGAGGATCTTCACTTCGATCGATGGGCAATAACGCGGCCCGATGCCCTCAATACGTCCGCTATAGAGTGCAGATTTGTCCAAGTTGTCGCGTATTATCTTGTGAGTTGCCCCAGTCGTATCAGTGCGCCAGCACATCAGAACAGGCCGGTTCGGTTCAGGGACGCTGTCAAAGGCGAAGTAAAACGGGACCTCTTCGCTCGGCTGCGGCGTTACTGCATCGAAGTCGATCGAATCGAGGTGAACCCGCGGCACCGTCCCCGTCTTGAGCCGACCGAGCTCAAGGCCTATCTGACCGAGGGACTCTGACAGTCCGACGGCGGGGAACTCGCCGGCTCTGCCCCCGGCGAACGAGTGCTCTCCAATATGAATCAGGCCGTTCAGGAAGGTGCCAGCGCACAGGATAACCGCGTCAGCATCGAACTGCACGTTCCCCTCGGTTGTCACGCCGCGGACGCGGCCGTCGTCCACACGCACACCGGTCACCGGGGCCTGTCTGAGATGCAGGCGATCTTGCTCCTCCAGCACGCGCTTCATGCCGAGTTGATAGGCCTTCTTATCGGCCTGCGCCCTGAGGGCTTGGACGGCGGCGCCCTTGCTCACGTTGAGCATGCGGATGTGCGTGAAGCTCTTGTCGATGTTGCGGGCCATCTCGCCGCCGAGAGCGTCGATCTCGCGCACCAGGTGTGCTTTCGCCGGGCCACCGATGCTGCAGTTGCACGGCATGCACGCGATGGCATCCAGATTCATGGTGAGAAGCAGTGTCTCGGCGCCAAGCCGCGCGGCCGCCAGCGCCGCTTCGCATCCGGCATGGCCAGCGCCTACCACGACAATGTCCCAACGCGGTGCCTTGCTGGGCATGGGAGTCACCGAGACGAGGTTGCACGGGGATTATAGCCACAGGGCTCAAACGGGGTCAAGCGCTACGAGCACGGGAAAGCCATAGCCTTCTCGAAAAGTACTTCTGCCTCAAGCATATATGTGGAACAATCATATGAATATGAGCTCCTGCGAATGGTCTTATTCGCTTCGTTACGAGCTACGCGCAGATGCCCGCGCCCGGGGCAGTCACCGCGGGGCCTCGTCCTCCGGCAGAAACATGATGTAGTCCAGATTGCAGCCGCCGTCGCCGAAAATGGGATTCATCCGGATCGAATGCTCGCCGGCGTTGATATCGATGAGGACGGGATTGCCCCGTGCATCGCGAACGATGAAGTGACGCCAGTCATTGGTCGTGTTGGACCAGCCGCCGGTCGGGGAAAGTGCGATGTCCTTGAACGCGTCGTGGGGATACGCGCCGTCGAGCTGGAAGTCACGATGCGCCGTCGCCTGATCGACGCAGTATCGAAACACGACGGCGTACTTGCCGCGGTGCGGGATTCGAACGTGCCACGCGAGCCAATGGTCCTTGTCGTTCCAGCCGGAGAATGTGTCGCCGGAGACGTTCACCTTGTCCGTGCGGATCTGGACGGCGACGCCTTCGGTGGCTTCTGCGGCGATGTTCTCGGTCTCGAGTACCACGCCTTGCTGTAGAGGATTGTCCTCGATGCGCAGCGTGAAGCGGCGCTCGAGCTTGTGCCCTTTGTTGTCGGCGACGACGATGCCGATATCGTCCGCACCTCGAAGCAGATCCGCCAGGCCGAGAGGACTCTTGCTGAGCCGAAAGCTCAGCCGAGCCTCCCGACGGCTGCGCACGCGAAAGCCGCGCTTGCGACCCGGCGTAACCTTGTATTCCCCGGGAGCATCCACCTGAGCGCTCCCACGGAGGGCGGCGAAGTAGTTGTTGCGCACGCGCACGACCACGCGCTTCGCGCCGCGCGCCGGAAGAATCGGCTCATCTTCCACTTCCACCGTCATTGAGGGCGCGAGCACGGCGTCGGGCAAGCCGATGAGATAGGCAGCCCCGGCAGCCGCACTGAAAACGAGGCTCTGCTTGTCCAGCGTCGCCTCGACTTTCTGCGCCGGCCGGCCGGTCTCGTCCACCACGTACACGACAGTGCCGCTCTCCACGATGCCGGTGATCGTAATATCCGTCTGCTGCTTTCCCATGTGACTCAGCCGATACGCACCGCTGTCCGTGCGCTCCAGGCTGAGCGTCGTTGGAACCGCCGACTCGATGGCGAACGACTGCGCGAATGCAGCCGCAGCGCCCGCCGTAACGGCTATCGTGAGGCAAACCAGGATTGAGCACGAGGCTGTGCGGGGCACGATGGTGCCTCCTTCTTGTCGCAATAATCGCGGGCGAACGGCAGGGGTCAGGAGAAACAGGGCTCCCAAGCTGTCCCTGCTACCCAGCAGCCCCCTTCCCCTCATATTTCGCATGCCGGTGCGTGATCTCCTCTTGCAGCAATGCAGCGACCGCCGGCCATTGTGGGACTGACCACAGCTCACTCCCCCGTGCCAGTTGCCAGCATCAAAGGGATTCGGCCACATCGGTGCGAACAATATGTCGAACGAACCGTCAGCAAACCGGGAGAGCGCCGATGGACGCTGGTATTCTGCTGAGTGTCACCGGCTTTCGTGCCAAGAACTTCTTCGACGCCGGCAAAACCGTCTCCACTATCGGTTACACGCACGTTGAGCTGGGAGCGTGCCGGGCTGTTCGGGACCCAAACCTCGCAGATCTGGGCCCGTTCAGCAACTTCGAGGCCGAGGAGGTGGTGCTCGCCATGCGCGACCTCGGCCTACAGCTATCGGCGATAGAGTGCCATGTAGAATACATCGCTAAAGATACCGCAGATATAGTAAAGGCCGCAACCCATACGATGCGAGTAATGGACATCGCCAAGCATGTGGATGTCGCATTCGTTCACACCGTCAGCGGTCGCCTGCCGGAGGGGATGTCGCCTGATGACGGCTATCGGGCGATCGTCGCCGTCTACACGGACTTGCTCCGGTACGCGGAGAAAGTCGGCGTCAAGCTGGGCATTCAGCCCGTCTTTATCTACCTCGTGGGCAATATTGCCAGCACGCAGCGGCTCTTTGACGAGCTGGGACGAGACGACCTGTTGATCAACTTCGATCCGAGTGCCTTCCCATACCACCGCGAGTCTCCCATTGATTTCATTAAGAGATTCGGAGACAAGATCGTGCACGTGCTGGCGAGGGATGCCGTCGTCGGTCCGCTGAACCAGGACGAAGTGGCGCGCCTGGACGCATTCGACATGGGGGGCGGCGAGCAGTTCAAGTTTGCACTCCCGGGCGAGGGCATCCTCGAGTGGCCTGAGATCATCGGCGCGCTCAAAGACGCCGGCTTCGATGGGGTCCTCTCGGTCGGCCCCCCGCGCGGCACCTCGAACCTCGAGGCGGCAGCCACGGCACTCCGCTTCCTGCGGCAACACCTCCCAGACACCGACGAGGCAGCTCCTCCGGAAACTCCCGAGACCCCGCTGGATCTGGGGCCGTTCTAAGCCAGTGGTCAGTGCTCGGTGAGGACCGACTACGCCAGGGCGGTGACCACGTCGGCGAGGCATTCGCAGCGGACGGCCGGAATGCCGGCACGTTCGCAGTGCTCCGCCAGCACGTCTTTGGCGAAGACTACGTCGGCGCTCGCAGCGGGACACATATCGGTGTAGCCGTCCCCAACGTAGATAATGCGCCTGCTGTCACGGCGGGTCCGGAACAGATGGGCCAGCTTGCAGTTCCCGTGCACTTTGCATATGGGATGCTGATGCGGGAAGCTGCAGACAATGCGCCCGGAGCCGTCGAATCGCCCCTCATTTGACCACACCTCAAGGCTCGTCAGTGCCAGTTTCTGGAGTATCCACTGAATGTACAAGTCCAGGCCGTCGGTGAGGATGATGAACCGACAGCCGGCCCTCTCGCACAGTTGCACCAGGTCGGCCAAGGCGGGATCGACGGGCTGACTCTCGATGAAGCTCCGGTAAT
This sequence comes from Armatimonadota bacterium, assembly GCA_030601885.1. Lineage (GTDB taxonomy): Bacteria > Armatimonadota > Zipacnadia > JAUWAU01 > JAUWAU01 > JAUWAU01. The sequence continues at coordinate 25,600 of JAUWAU010000006.1, read as the reverse complement.
GCTCGGGGGAGACGTCGATCATGGAGAACTGACGGGAGAGGCACTCCATGGAGCCGATCTCCCCGCGTCGCCATGCCAGCTCGATATCCCACCACCCCGGGCCAGCGAATGTCCGCATGGTGGCGAGGCCGGTGTCCTCAAGCGTTATGGTGCCATCGAAGTCGCAGAGGATCGCGTCGCTGTGACTGAGGGGGGCGAGAGGTTGGGAGGCGCTCATTCTTCTGGCTGCACCTTGTTCCGTAAGCGATGCTCGAGCAGACGCAGCAGTAGCTTCTCCGCCGCCTTTCCGAAAGCCTCCTGGCGGACCGCCGCCTGACCCGTTGAGCCACATGGGCGGCCTCGCCGGGGCATGGAAGCCACACAGGAAGGTGCTCGCCTTCCCTGGGATGAAGCTTCGAGCTCGGCCCACGGTGTGCGTCATCGTGGCCGAGAGTCGTCCGACCGGGGGACGAGCCATGAAAGCCGGCATGCTCATTGGCGCTTTTCTGACTGCCGCCGTCGCGCTTGTTGCCAGGCCGGTGGCCGCACAGAGGTACGAGTTCGAAGTCCTGGGCAAGCCGGTAGTATCGCGCGGCCTGAGCTTCCGATTCGTCACGCAGGATCCGGACGGCCACTACGTTGCCTGGACCGGATACGAAGGCACCGACAGACAGGCGCTGCTGGGCGTGCGCACAGACAACGGGGAGTTGATCTGGGCGGACTTGGCCGATTTCGGCCGGAGCCACATTCGGATGATCAAGGCGCCGGACGGCGACGTATGCATGTACTCCGGCAATCCGGGGCACTTCCTGAAGTACGATGTGAGCAAGCGCGAGTTGATCGACCTCGGCGTTCCGGCGAAGCCCGCCAGCTATTGGCTCGACAGCGCCGTCGGTCCGGACGGCAAGTTCTATGTCGGAAGCTACCCCAAGACGCACCTGGTGTGCCTCGATCCGAAGACGGGCAAGATCGAAGGGCTGGGACGCATCGCCACCGACGAGAGAGAGTGGTACATCATCCGAACCGCGGTGAGCGATGACAATGTGGCGTATTGCGGCGTCGGCCTGCACCACGTGGAGCTGTGGGCGTACGATACCAAGACAGGAAGCAAGAGGCAGATCCTCCCCGAGGAGCTGACCAAGCTGCAGGGCTCGCCGGACGTGTGGACGGGCACCGACGGCAAGGTGTATGGGCGCGCCGGAGACACGGAGTTTCTATGTACGCCGGACGGCATCAGGGTCGGCGAGACGAAGTCAGCGAGGCGACTGCCGCGCGACATGACCGCCGGGGACAAGATCGTAGGATCGATTAACGCGGAGGGAAAGCTCGAGTTGACCGATGTCAACACCCGGGAGGTCATGCGGCTGCAGACCGATTACGAGGGCGACCCGGCTCACATTTACAGCGTGAGCTGCGAGCGTGACGGCAAGATCTGGGGTGGCTCGGGCAAACCGGCCAGCACCTTCTATTATGACACGAAGACCGGCGAGCTGGTGAACGTGGGGAGAGTCAGCGGAGGGCGCATCCAGATCTACGACACCATCAGCCTGCCACAGGGGCTGTTCCTGTCCAGCTACACCGGCGCGAGCCTGGACTTCTACGACCCGGGAGGCCCGGCACACAAGTCCACCAAACGCCACCTCGCGACCCTCTCGAAAACTCACATGCAGGAGCGGCCATATCAGTGGGCCCTCGGCCCCGACGGCATGCTGTACATCGGCACGCGCCCCGTCAAGGGCCACCTCGGCGGCGCGCTCGTGCGAGTGAATCCGGACGACTTCTCCGTCACGGTCTGGCGCAACGTCATCCCCAACCAGAGCGTCCTGTATGTTGCACCCGTGCCCGACACGCACGAGATGTTCTGCACCTCCTCAATCAGCGGCGGCAGCAGCGCCATTGCGACGGAGAAGGAGGGGTGCGTCTTTCTCTGGGACATCAAGCGCGAGGAGGTGTCGTTCCGGGCCGAGCCCGTGCCCGGCACGACGAGCTACGGGATGGTGGCGCGGGGGAGAACGGGGATCATCTACGGCCTGGCAGGGGACAAGTACTACGCCTTCGATCCAAAGGCGCGCACGGTGGTTTTCGTGGGCGACCTCCCTGGTCAGGCGCGGCAATTCCCCGGCCTCTGCCGCGAGCCGATTGGCCCGAAAGGGCTCATCTACGGATTTGCCAGCGACGCCCTTTTTGCCATCGATCCGGCGGATCACAGCCTCAATGTCGTCGCACGCCACGAATCCTTCGAGGGCGCGCGTGGGCCATACGTGACGCAGGATGGGGTAGTCTACTACGGCTCTGGGCCGATACTGATGCGATGCAGGCCCGCCCCAAGCCGCACTTGACATCTGGACCCAAAATGGGTACACTTGGACCCAAAATGGGGCCGATCTGACGTGATTGAGGCACTGCTGCCAAAGACGAGACGCGCAATTCTCGGGCTGCTTTTTCGCAACCCGACCGAAGCCTTCTACGAGCGCGAGATCATGCGCGCCATCGACGGCGGCAGGGGGGCGGTGCAGCGTGAGCTTGCCAACCTGACGCGGTCTGGGCTGGTGCGGCGAGATGTCAGGGGTGATCGGGTGTACTACGGGGCGAACGAGGAGTGTCCCATCTTCCCCGAGCTGCGCGGGCTGATCCTCAAGACAGTCGGACTGGTCGATGTGCTCAGCCCGGCGCTGGAGGGCGTCCACGGCGTGCGCCTCGCCTTCGTCTACGGCAGCTTCGCGCGTGGCGAGGCGAGCGCGGAAAGCGATGTGGACGTAATAGTGGTCGGCCATGTGAGTCTTGCCGAGTTGTCGCAACGCCTGCGACCAGCGCACGAGCGGCTGGGGCGCGAGATCAATGCAACAGTCTATTCAATCTCGGAGTTTCGGGAAAAAGTGGCTGGCCGGCATCACTTCCTGACGCGGGTGCTGTCGGGAGAAAAACTGTTCGTTGTCGGAGACGCCCATGTCCTTGCAGAACTGGGAGGCCAAGGGCTGGCTGCGCAGCCATCCGGCCAGTCGTGAAGAAATCGCAGAACTGCTGGCGCTCGCGGATCGGGATCTGGCACAATGCCAGACGCGCGGCCTGAGTCCAGACTGGCAGCTTGCCATCGCGTACAACGCGGCGCTCCAGTGCGCAACTGGTGCCTTGGTCGCGTGCGGCTACCGAGTGGGGCGAGGTGTGGGGCATCACTACCGCACGATCCAGTCGCTGGAACTGACGCTTGGCTGGGACGCCCGCTCCGTGACTTTCCTCGAGGGCTTCAGACAAAAGCGGCATACGGCCGAGTACGCCCGCAGCGGCAGTGTTTCCGCTCAGGAAGCCCGGCAGATGTTGGAGCTCGCCCGCAAGCTGCGCGATGAGCTTCAAGCGTGGCTCGAAGCCCATCATCCTACGCTCGTGTGATAGCTGTTCGAAGGTGCGAGCCCAGCCTCACATCCCAATGTCCCCTCAGCACCGCTGCAGGTAGGCAATCTGGCCGCAGTGGTAGTGCCAGTGGGCGACGAGCATCCAGGCGAAGCCTGAGATGGGCATCTTCGCCCACGGCAAGTCCAGCATCTCGTCCCAGCGGCCCGGAAGGATGCCCGCTCCGAGAGGAGAATCGGGGCCTGTGAAGATGCACTCAAGAAGGGAGCCATGTGTGCATGAATCTTGCGATAATCGTCAGTGACACGTTCCGCTGGGACTATCTCGGCGCTTACGGCAACGACTGGATCAAGACGCCGAACCTGGACAAGCTCGCCGCCGAGAGCGCCATCTTTATGGACGCCTACGCCGAGGGCCTGCCGACGATCCCGGTGCGCCGGGTGCTCGCCACGGGCCGTCCGATCTTTCCCTTCGCTTATCATCCGCAGCCGAGCGATTCGGTGCAGCTTCCCGGCTGGCACTCGCTCTTCGACGAGGATGTCACGCTCTCGGAGACGCTGCGCGAGCACGACTACGTGTGCTGCTTCGTCAACGACGTGTATCACATGATGAAGCCCGGGAAGAACTTCCACCGGGGCTTCGACTGCTGGTACTGGATTCGCGGCCAGGAGGGCGACCCGTACGCGCTACGAGATGAGGCGCGCGTCGCGGATCTGCTGAAGGAGGCGACGCCGTACCAGCGCCGGGTGGGCAAAGGCGCCTGGCTCGTCCAACACCTGATGAACCGCAAGGACTGGAAGAGCGACGCGGACACCTCCGTGGCGAAGGTGATGATCCGAGCGGCCGAGTGGCTCCGCGACTACACCCTCGACAACCCGTTCTTCCTGTACGTGGACTGTTTCGATCCTCACGAGCCCTGGGACCCGCCGCTGGAGTACGCCCGAGAGTACGATCCGCACTACAGCGGCCTCGACGGCCTCGTGCCGCCGGGGCTGACGAAGCAGATGACCGAGGAGCAGGTGTCGCACACAAAGACGGCCTACGCGGCCGAGGTGACGCTGGTGGATCGCTGGGTCGGATACCTGCTCGACACGCTCCGCGACCTGGGGCGCATGGACGATACCCTCGTCGTGTTCACCTCGGACCACGGCTGCATGATGGGCGAGCAGGGCGAGATCCACAAAGGCCAGGACCGGCTCCGTAATCAGTGCACGCGGCTGCCGCTGCTGATCCGGCACCCCGAGGGGCGCGTGGCCGGCAAGAAGGTATACGGCTTCGTCCAGCACCAGGACATCATGCCAACGGCTCTCGCATTGATGGGCATTGCTGCGCCTGAGCGAGTGCTTGGCGCAGATATCTGGCCTCTCGCCATGGGCACGGGCGACGCGCCCCGCGACACGGTGGTGACGGCCTTCGGCCGATTCGCCTGCGTGCGCAATGGGAAGTGGAACTACGTCACTGCGTGGATGGAGCCCCCCAAAGGTCAGAAGCGGCGTCCGGAGCTGTACGACCTGGAAGCAGAGCCGGAAGAGCTAACCAACGTCATCGGCGACCATCAGGACGAGGCGAAGGAGCTGCACGCCTACCTGGCCGATCACATCAAGGAGCACGCGCCGCTGACCCACGGGAGCCTCGGCCCGGGCACGACAGTGGCCGCCGACACCTCGGCGATGATGAGCTTCGACGCCCTGCCGGCGCTGGAGGCCGACAGATCGTGAGAAAGGCAGTGGGCAGTGGCCAGTGATCAGTGGTCAGCAAGAGCCAGGCGCCGCGCAGCGCGCGGCGCCTCTGTATGGATCGCTGGCGACGGATACTTGGGAGAGAGGGAGTCCATATGACGCGACGGTATCGAGTCTGGCTGACGACACTGCTCGTATTGGGCGCGGTCTCGATGGGCGCGCCCATCCTGGGAGCGGATGATGCGATGGATGAGCACCTGCGTGTGGTCACCGAGTTCGCGGATAACGTGCTGGCACACGGGCGCGATGTCCATGGCCCGAAGAAGACGCCGCTGTTCGTGGATTGGATCAACGTGGACACGCTCCAGCCGCCGAGGTGGACACGGGATGGCGAGGAGTGGATTCTGTCGAACCTCGCGAGCCAGCAGAATCTGTTCAGAACGCTCGTCGGGCTGTCGGACGCGACGGGCGACCCAAAGTACCGCCAGGCGGCCGTCGATGCCATCACGTACGCGTTCGAGAATCTCCAGGACGTCGGCGGTCTCCTGCGCTGGGGCGGGCACACGTGCTACGACGCCCTCGGCGACGCAGTGGTGAGCGAGGCAAAACAGCACGAGCTGAAGCACCATTATCCGTACTACGAGCTGATGTGGGAGGTCGATCGCGAGGCGACGCGGCGGTACATCGAGGGCGTCTGGGCGGCGCACGTGATTCGGTGGGATATCCTCGACTTCAACCGCCACGGCCGCTACGGGCAGAGCGACCTCGGGGAGCTGTGGGATCACGAGTACGTGGGCGGCAAGGTGCCCTTCGAGGGCAAAGGGCTGACCTTCATGATGTCCGGCACCGACCTCGTGTATGCCGCGGCCATGCTCAGCCACTTCACCGGAGACGAGAAGCCCCTGATCTGGGCGAAGCGGCTCGCGAGGCGCTACGTAGAGGCGCGACATCCCGAGACCGGCCTGGGGGCAGCCAACTTCAGCGTGCGCGCAGATCACCGCATGCAGAACCAGTTTCCGCAGTTTGAGGGCCGCTTCACCGAGGCCACCATCACCGACATCTACGGCGCGCGCTATACGTATTGCGCGATCTGCCAGCTCCGGCTGGGCGAGGCGCTGGGCGACGAAGGCAGGGAGTTCTCGCAGTGGGGCCTCGAGGACCTGACGGCCCGGGCGAAGCACGGCTACGACGAGAACACGAACAGCTTCGTCGCTATGCTGATTGATGGCGGGAAGCTCAGCCCGGCCGATCGCAAGAAGGACGGCTACGTGAAAGTGGAGTGGCTCCAGCCCCGCCGCGCCACCAGCGCGCACTTCCTCGCCTACGCCCTGGCATACAAGCTGACCAAGGACGACCTCATGCGGCAGATGACGTCCAGCATCGCGCGAGGGCTCGGCCTCGGCGAGTTGACTCCGGAGTTCGGGCAGGCCAGAATCAACGGGGACACCTCGAGCAACAATCCGCTGACCATCTTCGGTTTGCTCCAGCTGTACGAGGCGACTCGGGAGAGGGCCTACCTCGACCTGGCGAAGCGCATCGCGGACAATGCCCTGGCCACTCGCGTTCGGAATGGGTTCTTCGTCGAGGGCAAGGATCACCTGTGCGCGCGATTCGATGACCCCACTCCCCTCGCACTTCTCCACCTGCGAGCCGCCTTGCTGGGGCTGCCCGAAAAGCCGCCCACCTACTGGCACGGCAGGGGATACTTCCACTGTCCATTCGACGGCAAGGGGCGGACGTACGACAACACGGTGTTTTACGCACAGCGCCGCAGTGCGCCCGATGGTGACTGAGTACCGAGGGACCCGATCATGACACTGCGCGCGACGATCGTTGGCCTCGTGCTGGTGCTCGCCGCCTCTCAATCGCGCGAGAGCCGAGCTGCAGCCCCGGAGCCGCGCGCGGGTGATGTCCACCTCGAGCGTCTGGAACGCATCCACGTGCCGGCTGAGCCCGATTCAGCGGAGGCCGAGGCGGCCCGCGTGCTCCAGGAGAAGCTGGAGACCTACTACAACCTCGAGCTCGACATCACCGAGGGCACACCCGGACCCGAGATCCCCGCCATCCTGGTAGGCCGCGCGGCCATCGACGCGGGCATGATCGCACCCACAGAGCTGGACGCCGTTAAGCACGACGGCTACGTCCTCAGGGGCGCGGGCAATCGGCTTGCACTGGCGGGTTACGCGCGGCAGGGGACCGTCTACGCTGCCTGGGCCCTGCTTCGGCATCTCGGGTTGCGGCTGTACCCGTGGGCCAACGGCGCCGACGGCGGGGCGGTGGAGGTGTTCGAGCCGGTGGCTCGCGAGGTCGTGCCGCCCTTCGAGGTGTCCAGGAAGCCCTTCTTCGAGCACCGGGACCTCAGGACGCATCTCGATCGCGGACGTTGGGGTGGCACCATACGCGAGTACACGCTTGGCGATCCGAGCCAGGCCGCGAACCAGGACCTCTTCGGCAGGGACGGACGGCAAAGGAAGCCCGCCTACACCAAATACAAGTTCGACCGAGGCGACTGGACGGACTGGTTTCACACCGCCGCCTACCTCATCCCCCGCGACATCTACTACGAGACCGACCCCGAGTACTTCGCCATCCACGACGGCAAGCGCATCCCGCCGAGCCGCTACGCGCGCTCCCAGATATGCACGACCCAGCCCGACGTCGTCCGCATCTCCATCGAGCGCGCCCTCGAGTGGCTGGACATCCAGGAGGACCGCCGCTTCTTCTGCGTCGCGTCGGCGGACACGCGGATGTGCCAGTGCGACACGTGCCTCAAGGCTGATCCGCTCCCGGGGCAATGCACGGACCGCATGCTCACTTGGGTCAACGCCATCGCCCGGGCCGCGAAGGCCAGGCACCCGGACAAAGTCATCCTGACGGGCGCGTACATCGAGACGGTCAAGCCGCCGGTGCGGGTGAGGCCCGAGTCGAACGTCGTAGTCATGTACTGCCCCTGGTTCTGGACCTCACGCGCCACGTCGGACGTGAGTCTCGCCAGCCCGCTCAACATCACCGCGATGAAGGAGCTCATGGCCTGGTGCGTGCGCTTCCCGGGCCAGGTGGGCGCCTACGACTACCCGGGCGCCTGCGTCCACGGCACAGCCAACCGGGTGAAGCTGTACGCCAAGCACGGCGTGCGCGTGATCTACTTCAACGGCCCGCGCGGCGACCTGCTCCAGTGGATCAACAGCCAGTTGATCTGGGATCCGTTCCTCGATCCCGAGACGCTGCAGGACGAGTACGTGCAGGCGTTCTATGGCCCGGCCGCCGGGCCGATGGGCGAGTACCTGCGGCTGCGCCGGGAGGCCATCGAGGAGCACGCCGTCCACGGCCGGGCGATCTTCTACCGGGGGCGGGCACTCCCAGGAGCCGTCGGGAGCGAGTACGTGTACAGGGCCAGGGATCTGCTTCGGTCGGCCACCGGACAGGTCTGGGGGCGCAGGGCAAGGGCAGATCCCAAGACTCAAGCGAGGGTGCTCGGCGGCGTCCTTGCTGGGCTGCAGGAGCTCCTGCGGGCGACGCACCCGGTCACGGGAAACCGGTACGGGCGAATGTCCGTGAACCAATACAGGGCGCTGGTGGCACAGTACGTGACGACCAGCCAGATCTATGTGCGCATCTGCGACGATCTGGCCGTCAAGTACCTCGCCCGGCAGTACCGGAGTACGTTTCGGGATACCATGTCCGCAGTCGGGATCAAGCTGCCCGAGGTGGAAGACGAGGAGCTGATCGAGAAGACACGGGCGGCGCTCGATCAGTTGCTGGCCGAGTCCCTGCCGGAGAAGCTGACCTTCGCGGCAGTCCCACCGAAGCCGATTACCGTGCGGTTCGATGGCGCCGACGAAGCTGGCGAGTGGCTCTCCGACGGCACGCAGGCGGACTTGATCTCACCGGCCGAGATGGCCGCGGTCACCACGCCCAGCGGGGACGGGCTCCGCGGCGTCAGAATCGACGCCCCGCTGTCGGGCCTGCCTACCATCCCCAAGGGCAACATCACGATCCACGCCGGCCGCTTCTACGCCGAGCGCGTCTTCGACGAGCCGATCGACGTTACGGGCTGGCACTTCTTCGATCTGCGCCTGCACTCGTCCCGCGACGTCCCCGTCACCATCTATGTGGACAACCTCCACAGCGACTTCCATCTACACGCCGGCGAGCAGATCATTCGCATCGACCTGCGCAACTTCGGCACCACGGAGCAGTTCGACTGGACGAAGTGGAGCACGCTCGAGCGCATCGGCATCGACATCTGGCCGCAGGACAACTACTACCCGTTCCCCGAGACGCAGGACACCGAGATCACGCTGGTCAGCATGACGGTGAGCGCCGCGTGGCGCGAGTCGCCCCGCGGGAAGGGCCTCTGGCTCAGCCAGTTCCGCAGCAACATCCCCCACGGCGTCGCCGTCCCGCGGGAGCGCTACGACGAGCTCATGCAGCGCCAGCACTACAAGCACGTCGGGCTCGACTACGGCTGGAAGCACCTGCGCGAAGGCTTCCGCACCTTCACCGAGCATCGGGCCGTCAGCCCGATCTATGCGATCGTCACCGGTCTCAACCCAGCCAGCGTCGAGCTGACCGCGGCGCGCGAGCTGCAGCGGCTCCTGGCGAAGACCACCGGCGTCACGCTGCCGATCAACCCGCCCGGCGTGGCCGCCGGGCCGCACCTCGGCAACGTCATCCTTCTCGGCGACGCCGCCACGGCGGCCGCACGAGTCACCGACCTGGAGTTGAAGCACGTGGGGCCAGAGGGGTTCGCCATCAATGCGCATAACGGCCGCATCGCCATCGCCGGGCCGGATGCCGCTGGCACCGCACATGGCGTCGCTCGATACCTGGAGGACCACGGCGTGCGGTTCTACTTCCCGCAGGCGCCACGGACTCGCGCTTTGAGCCGGGCTCTGCTGCACGAGCTGTATGTGCTGGAGCGGCCGTACTTCAGGCAGCGGCCGGTCGCGGGCGGGTGGCAGTTGAAGGCGCAGCGGCCTGCCAGAGCCGGGGGCTCGAGGGATGAAGCGGACGTTCGGGCCGCGGCAGAGCTGGCCGAGTCCATCAAGGACGCGGCCCGACGCGGCGACACGATCCCCCCGAGGTCAATCATCGAAGACGCAGAGAAAACAGCCCTCTCGCGATATGTGGCGGCGAAGCTGCTATGGGACCCCTTCACCGACGCCACGCAAATCATCCGCGAGTTCCCCAAGGGAGGTTGACCCATCTCAGTGTGGCACGGGTAGCTTGCTACCCGTGGGCCTCTGTTGCACGGAAGCAGCATGGCTGGGGTGAGCGGCGAGCCGGCCTCACTTGCCCACGACGCCGAGGCCGACGATGACGATGCAGTAGAGCGCGGCAACTGCCGAGAAGCCGACCGCGCCAGAGAGCCGACCGGCTCGCACGGGCTCTCGGCGAAGCATCCCCCACGCCAGCAGGACGGCCAGCGGGAGCAGAAGCAGGAACCATGCCGCCTCCGCCCAGTCGAAGCCGAGGCCGAGCCCGGCCGAGAGCTGCTGCGGGACCCAGTGGAACACCTCGTCGAAGGGCTTCACCTCGGCAAACAGCTCGTGGGCCACGAAGCCGCTGGCGATGACCACGAAGACGGCTGCACCCACCGGGGACGCAGGAGGTCCAGACGAAAGGCATCGGCATTCGTCTCTGTCATGTGTCGGGTTTTCCTTCCCTGGCGCAGGCCACTCGATCGCGGGCCCGTGACGGCGTCCTCGAACTGCCCTCAGAACTCCACACGCAGCGTCTCGTGTCAATCGGGCGCGAGAGTGGGGACGCTCTTGATCGTCGTCATGTTGTCCGGCTGCTCGCCGATCTTGACCGTGTATGTGCCCTGCCGGAACACCTTTGGTCGGAAGCTGTCGCCATTGATGCGAATCGTATATACGATGTCGCCATCGGCCTCATCGATGACCTGCACCACCGGATTCGTCATGCCCGGCGACATCATGGTGGGCAGGTACGCGACCGCCTTGCGGCCGTAGTTGTCGAGCTGGTCGATCGTCTTGGGCCAGCCCTCATACTGGCGGCCGGTCTTCGGATCGTTGGGATCCACGTACCGCGGCCAGCATTCCATGGTGATCTTGCGCGTTCGCTTGTTGAACCGCACGATGCCGTAGCCGGGCTTCTTGCTGTGCAGCCACTCCGGCTCTCTGCCTACCGACTTCTCCGGGTTGGTGGCCGCCCACACGCTGATGTGGTTGCCCAGCCCGTCGAGGTACTCGCCGGTGTACGAGGGCATGTCCTCGAAGCGCTTGTGCGGCGGCTTGCGAGGCTGCCAGGCCCGCAGGTAGAAGTTGGTGATGGACGGGACGGCAAAGGACCAGCCGGCGTCGTCCCAATCGTCGATGCCGTGGTGGACGATGGTGGAGAGGTGCTGGTCGCCGCCGATCATGAGGCCGAAGCCCCGGCGGATCTCGTGCAGCGCCTTGTTGCGACCGGTCTGGGGCCAGCCGTTGCAGTCGTAGTCGGCCACGAGGTACTTGCCCGGACTCCCGCCGTGATTGGTCGCCACGCCGGCGAACACGGTCTGGGACAGGGCGCACTTCATGTCGCATCCGCGCCAGTCGGCGGCCCAGTCGGCCAGGAACTTGAGCTGGCGGTCGCCCAGCAGCGTGGCGCCCGCCACGTCGGCCGTCCTCGGGTCGAAGTCCGGTTCGATCACGTGATCGGCGCGACCGCTCGTGGTCGCCGGGGCCAGACCGTTGGGGCCGGACTTGAACTTGCGATCCTCGATCACGGCGAAGCTGACGCGCCCGTAGCTCATCTCGCAGTAGTAGACGCCGATCCCCTGCTCGATGGGCGTCGGGTCATAGGGATCGGGAAGGTTGCTCGTCTGCGTCCGCTCGACCATCTTGACCCACGGAGCCGGCATCACGTAGCCGCCTCTGTCGCCCTTATCGATCGGTCGCCCGCCTGCCCCCCACAGGTTTCCCTGGTACACGTCATGGTCGTCGGGAATGCTGATGCAGGGGCGGTCGCGCATGAGCTCGCCGAAGGCCCAGCCGTAGACGTACCACTTGCGCAGGTAGTCCAGGCACGCCCGGTCGATGGGGCTGCGCTCGGTGCCGTAGCCGGCGACGTTCTCGTAGATCTGATCGCCCGAGAAGAAGAGCACATCGGGGTCGTGGGCCTTGAGGTGCTTCACGATGTCGATGTTGGGAAAGGCCGGATCGGAGTTGCCCGTGAACGCGGCGACGACGATCGTCTCCTTGTCCACCGGATCGCGGCGGATCGTGCCGGTCCAGTGATGATCCTTCGCCCTGCCGTCGGGCATGATCATGGCGTAGGCCAAGCGATACGGCGTGCGGCGCGAATCGTCCCACCCCGGCACGCGGATCGTGGCGGTACGGGCATCCGCGTCGATCCTCGCCTTGCCTACCTCCCGCCAACCGCGGCCGTCTCGGATCTGCAGACGTACCTCCTGCGTGTCCCTCTCGCCCACGGGCGGCATCTGGGCGGTGATGGTCAGTGATCTCCTACTGAGCGTGTACTGACTCCACAGGATCGGACCGAACGTGCGGTCGTCGTGGCTCTCCACCTTGCTGCCATCCACGGTCCAGTCGCGGAACCAGAAGCGCACGTTCCCGCCGCGCGGCGGCCCGCGTCTCCTCCTGCGCCCGGGCGCCGCTGCGTCGGCTCCCCGCTCGCCCCGAAGCGAAGGATCATACTCGCAGACGAGCGCGAGGCTGCCGACAAGCGCCTCGGGCTTCGCGGTGCCGGTGATCTGGCCGAGTTGCTCGCCATTCGCCGCGCGCCCCGTAAGAGTGAGCGTATACTCCTCTGCATCGGGCACGGCGGTCAGGCGCAGCTCGAACTCCCCGAGGTCCGCCGCGGCGGCGCTTCCTCCACCACCCGCCTTCGGCTTGCCGATGAACAGCTCCCCGGCCGTCGTGATCCCTGCGTGCAGGCCGGCGCCACGCAGGGCATTGTCGCGGTAGTCTGCCAGCTCCGGGATGTCGAACAACCGCCCCTTGGCGCCGATGCGGAAGCCGGCCCATCCGGCATCGAGCTTGCCTTGCGTCAGGCTGCCCATGCGCACACTCATGCGGAGCTCGCCCCTGCGCCTACGCAGTTGCCGCGTGAGCAGGTGCACGTTGCGGTTGCCCCCGCTCGTCGTGCACTCCAGCCGCCCGTCCGAGATGCGCCAGTCCTGCAGCGGATTGGCCCAGTACTCCGGCCCGACCCACACGCGAGTGATGCCCTGTGGCCAGGCGCTCGCGAACGCCCGCGCCTCCGCCTGCGTGGAGGTCATCGCACACAGGAGCGCAGCGGCCGCCATCGTGCAGAGCGTCTGCCTGGTAGACGGCCGAATGCCGCCCGTTATGGGAGAGCTTGGCCTAATTGGCCGGTAGCGCCAATTCATCGTGTCCACGTCCTTTCTACGTTGTCGCACGCGCCATTCCCGCACCGCAAGAAACGCTCGCACCGATCGTTCCGACTGTTTGCGACAGTGACCTTCATGCCCTCCGCGCCAGTGGCCTCCCCGAGTTCCGGATCGAGCGAGACGGCCTCACGCGGGAGGGAAGTGCGCGGCAGACCCCGAAGAACGACAGCGCGACTGGGGGAGGAAGTCACACACATGAGGATACCGGCACGCACAATCATCGTCGCCGGGTGCATCGCGCAGGTAACAAGAATGCAGGCAGGGATGCCTGCGCTCCCAGGGACCGCAGCTTTCCAGCCTGCCCAAGGAGGCCCCAGCACCATGAGCGCCGACAACCCCCAGGCGATGCTCGTCTACATCGGAACGTACACCCGCGGCGAGAGCGAGGGGATCTACGTGTATCGACTCGACCTCGCCACTGGGGCATTGGAGTCCACCGGCCAGACGGCCAAGGCGGCGAACCCCTCCTTCCTGGCCATCCACCCCAAGGCGAACTTCCTCTACGCCGTCGGCGAGCTACGGCAGGTCGAAGGGCGGCCCGGCGGGGCGGTGAGCGCCTTTGCCATCGATCCGGAGACGGGAGGGCTGACCCTCCTCAATCAGCAGTCGTCGCACGGAGCTGGCCCGTGCCATCTGACCGTTGACGCCACGGGCAAGTGCGTGCTCGTGGCGAATTATGGCTCAGGAAGTCTGGCTGCACTCCCCATAGAGGAGAACGGACGGCTCGCCGCGGCAACCGACGTGATCCAGCATGAGGGCTCCAGCGTCCACCCCAGACGACAGCAGGGCCCGCACGCGCATTCCATTACGCTGGATCCCGCGAGCCGATTCGCCTTCGCGCCCGATCTTGGGATCGACAAGGTGATGATCTACAAGCTCGACCTGGCGCAGGGGAAGCTGGTTCCCAACGAGCAGCCCTGGGCGGCAGTGAAACCCGGCGCCGGGCCGCGGCACTTCGCGTTCCACCCGACGGCGCGCTGGGCCTACGTGATCAACGAGATCGACTCCACCATTACGGCCTTCGCCTACGACGCGACCGAGGGCACACTCGGGGAAGTACAGACGATCTCGACCTTGCCGGAGGATTTCGACGGGGACAACACCTGCGCGGACGTGCACGTCGCCCCGTCCGGGAAGTTCCTCTACGGATCGAATCGCGGTCACGACAGTATCGTCATCTTCGCGATCGACCAGACCTCCGGCAAGCTCACGTGCGTCGGTCACGAATCGACTCGAGGCGAAACGCCGCGGAACTTCGGCATCGATCCGACCGGCGCGTTCCTACTGGCTGCCAATCAGCGCTCCGATACGGTTGTGACGTTCCGAATCGATCCGGAGACCGGACGACTCACTCCGACAGGGCACGTGGCCGATGTTCCGACGCCCGTCTGCATCAAGATGATACCGTGGCCTCGTTGAGGCCCTGATGACCCACCGAAAAACGCCGGGGCGACCCTTTGCGGTCGCCCCGTTTCATCGTTCAGCGGCGTGTCCCCCGCTTCCCCGACACGCGCTGCCACTCACTTCAACACCTTGCACAGCTCGTCGAAGGCGGCCTTCTGCCTGTTCATGAGCCCGATGGCGTCGTCGCCCGGCCCGCCGCCCCGCTCCCACAGCGCGTAGCCCCTCCAGTTCGTCTCTTTGATGAGCTGGAACAGGTCCGTCCACGGATACGATTCCTCGTCCCAGAGGTCGTGAATGTGCAGGCACCGGACCCATTTGTGCACGAGCATCCAGTTCTGCCGAACGGACCCATCCACGATATCGTTCTTGTTACAGTTCCACGTGAGGCCGACCATCGGGTGATTCGCCACTTCCATGATCGTCTTGCAGTGTGGCACGTGGCTCGTGCCTCGCCCGTGGATCTCAAGCCAGAGCTGGATCTTCTTCGGCTGGCCGTATTCCCCGAGCTCCCCGAGCGAGCTGCCGATCTGCTTCAGGGTCGTCTCGACGGGGATGCCGTTGTCCTCATGCAGATGATTCGGGCGCACCTTGATGGCGACGCAGCCCAGGTCCTGGGCGAGGTCGATGAACTCCTTCGACTCCTGCATGTGCTTTGCCAGCTCGTCGGCGTCGGGCGAGTCGTACTCGCACGCGGTCCCCAGACTCACCAGCTTCACCTTTGAGGCGTCGAACTCGGTCTTGACCTGCTTGCGCTCCTCGGGCGTCAGCGTCGGCTCAACGCCGTGCGCGTGTGTTGTGCGCAGCTCCACGGCCTCGAATCCGGTCGCCGAGCACCGGGCGATGATCGTGGGGACGTCCCACTCCTTGGCCACGTTGTAGGTCACCAGCCCGAGAGTGACCTTTTTCTTCTTGCTCTCGCCAGACACGGAGTCCGAACCGGCGCCCGCCAACGCTGCAGAGCCCATCAGTATGACACTCCTTCCGAGAAACGTTCTTCGGCTTGTAGATCTGTGCATTGCCAACGTCTCCCTACGAGTGGGTAGTGGGCAGTCGATAGCGGTTAGCTGCGCGACGCTGCGGCGCGCCCGCAACTCGTACACTGACCACTGATCACTGACCACTCTGGTGGCATGGTATTGCTGCCATTCACAGAGGAGGTTCGCCGTACCAAGCGGAATGTCCTCGCCATCCAGCGAAGTAGACGGATCGGCAACATGAGCACAGGGGGAACTTAGGCATGGGATCCCGCGCACTCCTTGTCTTGACCAGCTTGCTGTGCGGCGGCGTGGCCCTTGGGAATGCGGGGCTCCGGCAGGCGGCCATTGACGCCCTCATCCAGGGCACTGCCAACGCCCGCACGCAGCTCTTCTACGGCCGATATCCGGAGTTGCCAGATGTCTTCGAGGGTACCGCGGAGGGCAAACCGATAACCGTCAAGGCCAAGATCGAAGCGTACGGCGTCACCCGCCTCGGTGAGACAGCGCTGCGGGCCTATCGCTGCACGGGCGATGCCGGCTGCCTCAGCCTGGCGCGCTCTTGTGCCGACCTTCTCGTGGACGTGCAGACGGAGCACGGCGGCTGGGGGCCGGGCATGTCCTTCACCTTCTCAAAGCCGGGCGAGCCGCCCAGGCTGAGCACGAGCAGAGCCGGGAGCGGGGCCTTCGACGACAACAGCACGCAAGGCGCCGTGACGCTGCTGATGGAGATGGCGGAGGAGACGAAGGAGACCCTGTATCGCGAGGCCGTTGAGCGGGCGCTGGCGCTCATCCTCAAGGCCCAGTTCCCCAATGGCGCCTGGACGCAGTACTACCCCCTCATCGGAGGATACTCCGACCACTACACGTTTAACGACAGCGCCATCAACGACTGCATTCGCGTCATGCTCGAGGCGTACGATCGATACGGCGACGCGAAGTACCTCGCGAGCACAGAGCGGGGCGGGGATTTCATCATTGCCTCGCAGCTCAAGCCCCCGCAGGCCGGCTGGGCGCAGCAGTACAGCCACGACATGAAGCCCGCCTGGGCCCGAAGCTACGAGCCGCCGTCCGCCTGCAGCGCCGTCACGCGCAACAACATTCGCACCCTCATGGAGCTGTATCTGGAAACAGGCAAAGAGAAGTACCTCGCGCCCATTCCGGCGGTCATCGAGTGGCTGGAAGCATCGCCTATCGCGCCCGACACCTGGGCCAGGTTCTACGAACTGGAGACAAATGAGCCGCTGTACTATGACCGCGGGCAGAAGCGTGTGTCCGATTGGAGCGAGCTGAGCGAGGAGAGGCGGACGGGGTATGGCTATCGAGGCAGTTTCGGCA
The DNA here is from genome assembly GCA_030601885.1 of Armatimonadota bacterium. Taxonomy (GTDB): domain Bacteria; phylum Armatimonadota; class Zipacnadia; order JAUWAU01; family JAUWAU01; genus JAUWAU01. Next base: position 8,498 of record JAUWAU010000006.1, on the reverse strand, counting down.
TCCCGGACACCATCGCCGTCTACCGGAAGCTGAAGCGGGTCGGTCGCGAGCGCACTCTTCGTGCCCGGCAGCGCCCGATGACCGCGAAAGCACGCCGTGCAGCCCTGAAGGAGCTTGAGCCGGCGGTGCGCCAGGCCATCGAAAGCCAGATGCCCGGGGGTGGGTGGCTCACAGAGCGGACGACGGAGCCGCGGGGGTTCATCGAGCCGGCACGACGGCTGTGCGGATACCTGGAGCTCGCCCCCTGGGGTGAGAGTGAGGGCCTGACCGCTTAGAAGGCGAAGGGAGAATGATGCGTTGTCGATCCCGCAGAGAGATCGAGCTGTGCTGAGAGACCTGGCCAAGGAGCTGGCCGAGATTGCGGCGTTGCCGGTGCAACAGGAGAAGATCGAGCTTTGGAAGCGGCTCAATGCCCTGGACCCGGTCCGGCCGATGGTGTGGTGCAACGTTGCCGCATCGTGCTGGTCGGAGTTCTTCGACGGCGACGAGCTGCAGAGCACCAACGAGTGGGCCCGCCGGCAGGAGATGTCCCTCCGCCAGCAACTCTACCACTGGGAGCACTTCAAGGACGACAGGGTCTACGATGCCACCATCGCCTCGCCCATCGCGATTCACGACACCGGTTGGGGCATCCGCGAGGACTCGACGCGGCCCGACCACTGGTTCGGCGCCAGGCGGTTCAATACCATCATTGAGAAAGAAACCGACATCGACATGATCCGGATGCCGCAGATCACCGTCGATTGGGATGCGACCGAGCGTAATTATCAACGCCTGTGCGACGTGTACCGCGACATCCTCACCGTCGAAAAGCAGGGACGCAGCGGATTCTGGTTCGCCATCATGGACGATTTCATCAAGTGGCGCGGCATCGACCGCGTGTTCGTGGACATGGTCGATCGCCCCAAGTGGGTGCACGAGGTCATGGGCCGAATGACCGATGGCTGGCTGGGGCGCCTGGATCAATTGGAGAGCCAGAGCCTGCTGTCGCTCAACAACGGCAACCAGCGCTGCGGCTCGGGCGCCTTCGGGTTCACCGACGAGCTTCCGCAGTCGGACTTCGACGGCGAGCACGTGCGCACCATCGACATGTGGGGCCACGCCACGACGCAGATCTTCTCCGAAGTGTCGCCCGCGATGCACGACGAGTTCGCCCTCACATACGAGCGACGATTCCTCGAGCGGTTCGGGTTCTCCAATTACGGCTGCTGCGAGCCGCTGCATCTCAAGGTGGACATCGCGAAGACCATCCCGAACCTCCGGCGCCTCTCTATGAGCCCGTGGGTGGACGTGGAGGTCGGCGCTGCCGCCGTGGGCCGCGACTGTATCTTCTCCTACAAGCCGAACCCGGCCATTCTCGGGGGAGAGGATTGGTCACCCGACCACGCGCGCGCGCAACTGCGGAACGCGCTGGAGAAGGCAAAGGACTGCGTGGTGGAGATCGTGATGAAGGACCTGCACACATGCAGAGGCGAGCCGGACCGCATCGCCGAGTGGTGCCAGATCGCCTCGGAGCTGGCGCAGGAGTATGCCGCCTGAAGTTCCCCTGCCCCGGCGCAGGCGCCATGTGCGCCGACCGAGGCGGCTCTAACCGGCCATCGTGGCTGCCAGCACTTGAAGGAAAACGCCCCTCTGTGCTTGAACACGGCACTGAGATCCCCGCATGGTGGAGGGCCTGAGACATGAGGCATATTCCGCGACGTGAATTCATAGCCGCCGGCGTGGCAGGCGGGACGTATGCACTGCTTGCCCGGACGATACCAATGATCCGAGCGGCGGAGGTGGGCAAGACGACGGACAACGACAAGCTGAACGTGCTCTTCATCGCCGTGGACGACCTGCGGCCGGAGCTCGGCTGCTATGGGGCGCCCGTCATCCAAACGCCGAACACTGACGCCATCGCGCGTCGGGGCACGGTGTTCAACCGCGCGTACTGCCAGCAGGCGGTGTGCAGCCCGTCGCGGACGTCGCTGCTGTTAGGTCTGCGGCCGGACACGACGAAGGTCTACGATCTGCAGACGCACTTCCGCCTGCACCTGCCCGATGTGGTGACGCTGCCGCAGTACTTCAAGCAGCACGGCTACCATACACAGGGGTTCAGCAAGATATATCACGGCGGGCTCAACGATCCCGAATCCTGGAGCGTCCCACACTGGACCCCCAAGGCGTCGGGATATGCCAAGCCGGAGACGCTGGCGGCCATGGCGGAAATGCGCAAGAAGCTGCAGGCCGAAGGAGCGCTGAAGCCGAGGGGCGAGGCGGTGAAGGACCCGAAGACCGGCCTGGTGCTGAAGCGGCCGAGGCCGGGGAAGCGGGTCAGGGGGCCGTCCTGGGAAGATCCCGACGTGCCCGACAACGCTCTGCCTGACGGCCAGGCGGCCGACGCGGCGGTCGAATGCCTGCGGGAGATCAAGGACAAGCCCTTCTTCCTCGCCGTCGGGTTCCTGAAGCCGCACCTCCCATTCGTTGCGCCCAAGAAGTACTTCGACCTGTATCCGCCGAACGAGCTTAGCCTCGCCGACAATCCCTTCCCGCCCACGGACTGCCCGCAGATCGCCCTGATCAACTTCGGGGAGCTGCGAAACTACATCGACATCAACAAGACCGGCCCCGTGCCCGACGACAAGGCCCTTGAGCTGATCCGCGGGTACTTCGCCGCCACCAGCTACACGGACGCGCAGATCGGCCGCGTGGTGGATGAGCTCGACAGGCTGGGCCTGCGCGACAAGACGGTCATCGTCCTCTGGGGCGACCACGGCTGGCAGCTCGGCGAGCACGGCCTGTGGTGCAAGCACACCAACTTCGAGATCGCCGCCCGGTCGCCGCTCATCTTCAGCGCACCGGGGCAGAGGCATCCTGGGGCAACAACTGATGCGCTGGCGGAGTTCGTGGACATCTACCCGACGCTGTGCGACCTGTGCGGGATCCCGGTACCGGACGGCCTCGAGGGGACGAGCCTTGCGCCGGTGATGGAAGACCCGGAGCGGCCGTGGAAGCCGGCGGCCTTCAGCCAGTACCCGCGCGGGAAGAACATGGGCTACTCCATGCGCACGGACAGGTACCGTTACACCGAGTGGGGCGAGCCGGGCAAAGAGCCCGTCGGGGTCGAGCTATACGACCACGAGAAGGACCCGGACGAGAACGTGAACATCGCCCTGCGGCCCGAGAACAAGGAGCTCGTGAAGAAGCTCAGCGGGATGCTCCACGCCGGCTGGCGCGGGGCGCTGCCGCCGGGTCGGTAGGCGTGGCTGCAGTCTGAGCAGTTGGTCGTCACGCGCGTGGCGCCCAGGCGGGTGTGTCCCGCCAACTCGCGCGCCTATGTGCCTCTGACGAAGCAGTACACGTTCCCATCCATCGCGCCAATGTACAACGCGTTGCCGGAGATGGCCGGCGAGGAGCAGATGGGCGTGCCGATGTCGTAGTGCCAGAGCTCGGTCCCGTCGCGCGCCGAGAGCGCGTACAGCTTCCCGTCATTGGCGCCGACGTAGACTACGCTGCCAGATACGGCCGGCGACGAGGCGACATTGGGAGCGCTCCGCTGATAGGGCACCGTGCACATGATCTCCGGACCGGTGGCGAACTCCCACCGCGCCGCGCCGTCCCCTCGGTTGAGGCAGAGCACCTTGCCGCTCGTGGTCCCGATGTAGATGGCGTCCGCAGTGACCGCCGGCGACGAGAATCCCCGCCGTGCGGCGGCCTTCCAGCGCAGCTCGCCCGTCTGGGCGTCGAGGGCGTAGAAGCCGAGCCCGTACGAGGCGTACAGCACGCCGTCGCGCACCGGGCAGCACAGTTTCGGCGCCGAGAGCTTCGCCTGCTCGGCGATCTCCTTGGCAGTGAAGGTCCAGACGATGTCTCCCGTCCTGGTCGAGAGCGCCCGCGTTGGCATGCGCTGTGGCGTCAGAAACACGAGCGCTCCGTCGATGCTCGGCGAGGAATCCGGCGGGATCCAGTCGCGGCCGAAGGGCTGTGCGCGCCACAGCTCCTTCCCCGTGCGGGCATCGAGCGCGGCAAACGTCGGCCCGTGCCCCACGTACACCACGCCGTCGGCATACAGCGGCGCCGAGCAGACCCAGCGCTCCACCGGTCCGCTGAGCTTGTGCGTCCATCGCTCTGCTCCCGTGGCCGCGTCTATTGCATACACGGTGCCAACGATGGAGACGGCGAAGATCTTGCCGTCGCCGTAGGCCGGCGAGTGCTCGACCGACGAATCGGTGCGATAATGCCAGCGCGTCCCGCCGTCAGTCGCTGAGAAAGCTATCACCCCGGCGCGTGCGGCATCCGGCGTGTCCAGGTCCTGCACGCTCACGTACGTGCACCCCTCGGCGACGATGGGAGAGCTGAGGTTCAGAACGCCGCCGGTGCTCCGTGCCCAGGCGAGTCGCAGGGGCGGGTGTAGGACATCGCGTGCGACGCCGGTCCGCCCCCCATCGCCGCGAAACATGGGCCACCCCGATCCCAGCCGCACCTGCGGGGCATCCTCATCGACGAGCACGAAATTGTGCGCGTCCTCCCACTCGCCCGCTGCCCGAGCCGATGCCCGCAGCGTGACCTTGTACTCGCCGGTTGCGGCTGCGGCCATGTCCGCCTCACCCATCCAGCCAAGCTTGCTCGTGCGTAGTAGATCTCCCGCGGCCGCCCTGCTACCCGTCGAGCCGGCGATACGGTACGTGACCAAGTCCACCCCGTGGGACGTATCGTACGCGCTGCCCGCGATCTGCACCGGCCCGCGAGGCACTCTGGCCCCCTCTCCCGGCGCGGCGATGCGCAGGAAGCGATCCAGCCCCCGATACCGGTACTCGGTGCGAAGGCCGCCATTCGCCCGCAGCGTGACGATCCGGAAGCCACCGGGCGTGGTGTCAATGCCGCCGAACCGCAGCGTCGCCGTGGAGAACGTGGTGATGCCCTTGTAGTTGAAGATGCGCGTGGAGTGCCAGTGGCCGTGAATGACGGCGCGGCAGTCGTACCGTGCCAGGAAGTCCAGCAGCCCCCGCACCGGGGCGTAGTGCTGGAAGACGACGATGTGAGAGCCCTTGGGGCGGGCGGCGATGTCGGCCTCGAGCCATTCCTGCAGCGAATCCCACGCCGGTCGCACCGGCAGCACGATGAAATGCCAGCGCGCGTAGTTGAACGAGTAGTTGATGGGCCCGAGGAAGCGCTCGTAGTTCTCCGTGTTGAAGCTCTCGCCGCCCAGGTCGTGATTGCCGAGCACGTGATGGCAGGGCCACCTTAGCCGCTTGCTGGCCCGCAGGTAGAAATCGAACTCCGGTACGTTGGTGCCCCGTTGCACCAGATCACCGGTGGCTGCCACGAAGGCCGGCGGGGCGTTAAGCGAGTTGATGGCGCCGATGTCGGCGATGAACTCCCGTTCGTCCTCGGCGTCCACGATGTGCGTGTCCGTGACCTGCACGAAGGCGAACTCATCGCCCACGGGCGCGGCGCGCCTCAGCGAGAAGTCGGCGGCGATGGAAACGTCAACCTGGGGCGAGATGGGAAGGTAGAACTTGCCCGGGACGGCGTACCCGACCGGTTTTGTGATGTAGAGGAACCGTGCCGACTCGCAGTTCACCGATAGCTTGTACTCGCCGTTCTTCCTAGTCCTCACCACGCTGTGGCCGTCGGTCACTACCACACCACGGACGCCACGTTCGCCCCCGTCCCGTGTGCCGTTGCCGTTGCTGTCCTCGAAGACGATGCCCCGCGCGGACGTCTGCGGCGGCTCGTATGGCGGGGTCGGACGCACCGGAGCTGCTGTTCCCGCCAGCACCGCGTCGAAGTGGGCGAAGAGGTTCTCAGCGAAGAGAAGCGCCCGCTGCTTCGTCTCCTCGTCCTCGCCCCTCGTATAGGCGCCCTCAACGGGGACGCTGCAGAGGAAGTATCTGCCGTTGCCGTGGGCGCCCTCGAGGATGCTCGGGAAGCTGTGATCCTTGGCCTGTGCCGTGAGTGTTTGGAACCCATCCTGGTCGCTGAACGTCTCCCACATGGCCCCCCGCCTCGTGTATGCCCAACCGGCGAGCTGCACTTCGCCCATCTCATTGGGCGTGCGGAAGAGCGCGTGCTCGGGGGAGATGATGACGGGGGTGGGGTAGTCCGTATCGCAGCGCGTGGCCTTCAGGCCCTTGGGCAGCCACTCCAGCTCCGCCTCCGCCTGGTCGGTCTGGGCGAGCTGCAGCAGCAGTCCACCCCCGCGCACCCACTTGGCGATCTGTCCGGCCCGCTCACGCATTCGCTCGCGCACGTTCTCATCGCCCGTGCAGAAGCTGCCCAGGATCAGCACGCGGCAGCCGTCGAGGCTGAACTTCTCACTCAGGAACTCCTCGGTGCAGTCCCGGTACTCGCGGCCGAGGGCCTGCATGAGCTTGCCGAAGCCATCCTCTTCGACATAGCTGCTGGGCCGCACGACGGCCCAGATGCCCGGGCCGGCGCTGCCCTCCGTCTGCCTCGGAGCCCGGCCCTGTGTCAGCGCCACTACCGTGAAGAGCGCCACGGCGGTGAGCGCAAGTGGGCCGGCCGGGCCCGTTCTCTGCCTGGTCGCGAAGGGAAAAAGGCGAGCGGGACGCATGGATCATCTCTCCATCAAGGTGCTCGGTCCGCGAGCGAAGTCAGAACTGCTCGCGCGTTATAATGCCATTCTGCCTGCTGCAGGGAGTAACCTGCGCGGGGGGCGGGGCGGCCGGATCACCACAGCAGAGGGCCAGAGAAGGCGACCGCCAGAGTGGATGGCTTCGTTGCGGGCTTCCGTTCGCCGCAGACCGTCCTTCGCCTTCTGGGCCTCCGCCTCGCATGCCTCACCCGAGCCCGAGGATCCTGACGATCGCCGGCTTGATCTTCACGTACATCATCCCAGCGATGGCCAGGAGCACCACGGCGCCGACGAGGACGAACCCCTTGGCCCACAGCGGCAGGTCGCGCCCCTTGGTGGCCCGCTTGTCGAACAGCACCAGCACCATCGCGATCGTGCCCAGCGGGACGGCAAGCAGCGTTGCCGCCTGAGCTACGGCGATGGCTTTTACTTCCTTCTGCCCTCTGGGGGCGGGAGCGGGTTGGGACTCCCCTTGAAGCACGATCGTGGGCGCTCGCGCGGGCTCCGGTGCCCCCGCGATGATGGCCAGCGCCGTCGTCATGCCGATGAGCAGCACGAGCGTGGCGCAGACCTTTGTCGATACCGACTCCAGCTTGCCGCCGAGGCCGAGGCCGTCATTCAGCAGCACGCCGCCGATCAGCGAGTTCGTGATGAAGCTGGAGAAGGCCGCCGACCAGAAGCCGATGCAGAAGATGTACTTGGCGTACGGCCCGAAGACGCCCTCGAGCTGCGAGGCCATCGCCGTGGCGCTCTCCACCTTCGTGTTCGGATACAGGACCGCAGCGGCCGTCATCATAATGACGCTCCCGACGAGCGTGAACATCAGGGAGCCCAGCACCGTGTCGATGGTCCCGCTGGCGAGGTCGCCCTCGCCCCATCCCTTCGCCTTGACGAGATAGGACTGGAAAAAGGCGGCGACGATGACGAACGTCGTCGCTACCAAGCCCCCGATCGTCACCCAGTCCACGCCAGGCGGAATCGTCGGGATGCAGAAGCCCTTGAGAGCGCTCAGAGGGTCCGGCCGGGCCCACACCAGGTTAGCCGCGAAGGCGACGAACATCAGCACCAGGAAGAACATCATCATCTTCTCGATAATGCCGTAGATGTGCTTGAAGGCGAACATGAAGCTGATGGCCGCGATCGTGAAGGCGATGGGCCAGATGAGCTTGGGCACGCCCTCGAAGAGGGTTGCCATAGCGGCGGTTACGCCGAGGCAGTTGCCGAACTGGAACGCGGCATCGACCGAGAAAAGCGAAATGCCGCATAGGGCCGCATACCACCGGCCGAGCTTCTTGGCGGTCAGCCCGAGAAAGGTGTCGTCGCAGTAGATGCCAAAGCGCATGAAGAGCGCGATGAAGCCGGCCATCATCGCACCCGACAGCAACGACAGCCACAGCATCGAGTACCCGTAGAGCGAACCGGTCTTCGACATCAGTGTCAAGCTGCCGGGGCCGATGATACAGGCGCCGACGATGAACGCCGGGCCGATTCGGCGCGACAGATTGCGGGTGCTGACGGCGTCTGACTTAGCTTGCATTGCCATGTCACCAAACCGTTGTCACGATGCGGACTCGACGCCACTTCGCCGGTGAGTCATTGACACCTTCCTGGCCCGTCCTTATAGTCAACAGCAGGCGCTGGGCGTGGTGCTGCCCTGCGCTCAGTTGCGCCAGTCTCAGTGCGAAAGCTGGCGGGCCAGGAATGGCCCGCCTACGCGGGGGGGGAGCCGGCACTCGACGCCGTGCGCGATGAAGATGAATGGCCCACCTACGCGGGGGCGGCCCGGCCGCTTCCGACCCTCGCGTAGCTCGGGCTTTCTAGCCCGAGACCCTCTACACGGGCATCTGGGACCACCGTGGCCTCTGCGAGGATGATCCAATGGCGCCAATGAACAGAAGACGTTTCCTCATCAACACCG
>JAUWAU010000017.1 GCA_030601885.1 Armatimonadota bacterium | reverse complement strand
GGGTCTCCTGCGCGCCTCACGTCATGCGGCGGGGCTGTACCTACCCCACCACATTGTTTTTCGCGGCGGAATGGCCATTCTCCTTGCCGCTTTCAGTTTTTTTTCTGGGTTTTCGCCGCCGGCGCTCTTTTCTTGCGGGCGGCCAAAACCCAGAAAAAAAACTGAAAGCGGCAAGGAGAATGGCCATTCCGCCGCGAAAAACAATGTGGTGGGGTAGGTACAGCCCCGCCGCATGACGTGAGGCGCGCAGGAGACCCAGAGCGGCGCCGCGGCGAAGGCACCGCCCATAAGGAGGGATGCCATCGGAAGAGGACCACTGCAATGGCTGTTGGAGCCATCGCTCTAACAGGGCATGGCGGATCGGTAGAGCATACAATGAGAGGAGGTCATCATGAAGGGCCGTAAAGGATTCACCTTGATCGAGCTGTTAGTAGTTATAGCGATCATCGCCATTCTGGCGGCGATCCTCTTTCCCGTATTTGCCAAGGCCCGCGAGAAGGCGCGGCAAACGGCATGTCTCAGCAACATGAAGCAACTGGCACTGGCAACGTTGATGTATGCCAGCGATTACGACGAGTGGTGGCCTATAGTTCGCTACCACGGCACCACTCCGCCCGTGACCGTGGACCTGGGGCCGGGCTGCAACGGCATCCTCATCAAGTCGGCGTATGTCATGCCGTCGCAGGTGATGCCCTACGTGCGCAACGCCGGGATCTACGCCTGTCCGACCTGGGCCGGGTGGAGAACGTGCAAGGCTAGCTTTCCCCTGCCGCGAACCCGGTGGAGCTATAACTGGCCTGGCTGCGGCCGCGGCTGGCACACCACCTCGACCGGAGGCGGACATGCCAGCAATGGGCCCTGCAACGACTGCGGCAGGTACTGTTCCTCTGCCAAGCAGCATTCGGCGTTCTCTCAGAGGAAAGGCACGGTCATGACCAACACGCCGGTACCGGCGAGCACCATCATGTTGGTAGAGCTGCACAGGTCTGAGGGCGTCGGCCAGGGGACCTGTTGTGGCAGCGGCTGCTTTGACGGGGGCGGGAGCAACCACTCGTACGGCAGCTACGCCAAGCTCGGGCAACCGGACTGGCAGATACACAACGATGGCTGCAACTACGCCTTCTGTGACGGGCACGCCAAGTGGATGAGGGCACCCGATATCGGCATGTGGACGGCCTGTCGGGAGGACGACCTGGGCTAGGGACTGATAGCCCGGCGAGCCCACGGACTTGGCGCATGAAGTGCTGACGTTTCGTCAAAGGCTAAGCAGTTCTTCATGGCCCTTTGGGCCACCCGGAAACGATGAAGATGGGCCGGGAGGGGAGCTGGGGGCGGCGGAGCAAGCTGCTCCGGCTACAACGGGTGGGCCTGCGGGCGGAATCTTCGAAGTAGTATACGGCACTATGCCGAGACGGGGCACGAGGTGCGGCGAGGCCGAACGACCTACCGGCGGCGATGGCGACGCTTCCCATCGCCGCCGGCTGCGTTTCCGGCAGCCGCCTACACAGTTGGGTGCGTGCAGGAATTCTCGGTAAGCCCGCCCGTGCACCCGCCCTAAAACTGCTTGCCACGGCCCCCCGCTTGCCCTGCCGCGCTCTGTGTATTAGACTTGTGCACGACGGTTATCGGAGCACCTCATGCGCGCCCATTGCATAACGTTGATTCTCATTGTCGTCGTATGTGCGGCCGCTTTTGCCACCACACTGGGCAACGAGTTTCTGTGGGACGACAACTTGATAATCGTTGACAACCCCGGCGTCCACGACCTCAGCCGGCCCTTCAAGTTCTTCACCCCGCAGTACTGGAAGGTGATCCGCGCGGACTACCGGTCCATGCCGAGGCGTGGCTATCGTCCGATTCCGGAGCTCCTGTTCGCCGTTGACTATTCCCTGTGGGGGCCGAATCCCATCGGGTATCACGCCATGAGCATTCTCCTGCACGCTGCCAATTGCGTGCTGCTGTACGCGTTGGCACTTCGGATACTCAAGAATGCCCGTGCCGCCGCCTTCTGCGCGCTGCTGTTCGCGGCGCATCCCATCCACGTCGAAGCCATCGCCTGGGCAAAGGCCCGGTCCGAGCTGCTGGCGCTGCTGTTTGCGCTTGTGGTAATACTTGTGTACGGCCGATATCTCACCTCGGCGTCGCCTTCTCAGTCGTTGCACTTGTACATTTGCGCTGTGATCTCGTTCGCATTGGCGCTGATGTGTAAGGCGTCCGCGGTGATCCTGCCGGCGCTGCTGGCGCTGTATATCTGGTGCTTTGTGCCGCGGGCGAGGCGGCGGCGAGCTCTGTTCGGACTACTGCCCCTCGTGGGAATCACGGCTGCCTTCTTTGCCGTTGGTGCCGCCTTGCCGCACATCCCGGACACCCCCCAGATCGAAGGGGGATCGAGCGTTCTCACCGCCATCGCCGCCCTCGGCGTGTATCTGAAGCTTCTCCTGGTGCCCGCCGGCCTCTGCGCACATCACCGCATCCACACCGTGCAGACCGTGCTTGACCCCTCGGTGCTGCGGGCGCTGCCCCTGGGGGTGGCGCTGCTGGCCGGCGCCGTCGCAGCGCTGCGACGCTCACAGGTGGCATTCTTCGCCCTGGGCTGGCTCATCATCGGCCTCGCTCCTCTCGCCGCGCTGGAGCTGATGGGGCGCCGGGTGGGCGAGCTCCGGGCCTATGCTCCTTCCGTCGGCTTTTGCCTCCTGGTGGCGTTTCTGCTGAGCAGAATGCCTGCTCTCGCCCTCGCCCGGGTCTCGCGCGAAGCCGTGGAGCGTCTGGCCATCGTGCTGTGCGTATTCCTGGTGGGCGCCTACACGGGACTGAGCGCGGTCAGAAGCATGGACTGGGTCGATGAATTCACCTTCTGGTCCGACACGGTGGCCAAAAACCCGGATAGCTGGCACGCTCTTGCCGGGCTGTCAGAGATCTACGTGACCAAGGGGCTGCATGACAAAGCGATACCGTATCTCGAACACCTGGTGCGTCTGGACTGGCGAGACCGGTCCGCCCGGTACCGGCTCGCCGCGGCGTACCAGGAGACCGGCCGGCTCGACGATGCCATTGAGGTGTACAAGCTGCTGAGACGGGGAGACCCCGGCGACGCCCGAGCTATCGCCGCCCTCGGTGGGCTCTACGGCAAGAAGAGCGAGGACAGCAAGGCGCTGGCGTACTTGCGGGAGGCCTTGCGCGCCGCGCCGGACTCGGCATACGCGCACCGTCAACTCGGCATCTTCTACACGAACAAGGGCCGGCACGCTGAGGCACTTTCGGAGCTCAGGGAAGCACTGCGCCTGAAGCCGGAGAGTCCCGCGACGGATTACGTCCTGGGCGCGCTCTACGATGCCATGGGGTCCCACACGCAGGCCCTGCGCCAGTACCGGCGTGCGGCGGAGCTGCGACCCAACAGCCCGCAGGTATGGTTGGCCATGGGAGCGTGCTACGAGCAGCTCGGGAACCCCGAGGGCGCCATCCGCGCCTATCGGCGCTGCGCAGAGCTGCCCGGGCCCCAGGCCGAGCAAGCCAAAAAGCACCTCAGCAGACTGGCCGGCGGGCCGGCCGGGGTGCGGTAGAGCACGGACATAACGCGCCCCAGATGGCCCCGCGTGCCTGCCTCGGGGATGTCGCGCCCTGCACACCCTGACCCGTCGGCTCACGAGCCGGCAGTGTATCGAATGCGCGAGCACAGCGTGCCTTTAATCCTGATAGTGGTCATCGCCGGGGGCATTTTTCTGAACGCCCTGCACAGCGAGTTCATCTGGGACGACAACCCGGTCATAGTCGAGAATGATCACATACGAGACCTACGCAACGCCTTCTACTTCTTTACGCCAGAGTACTGGCAGGTGCTGTACGTCGAAGACAGGGGGATGCGCGGCCGGGTGTACCGTCCCCTCGTCGAGCTCTCTTTCGCCGTAGAATACGCCGTCTGGGGGCTCAATCCCCTGGGCTGGCATATCACCAGCCTCGTTTGGCACGCGCTCAATTGCGTGCTCGTGTACTTCTTTGCACACCGCATCTTCGCCGACAAGCGGGCGGCGACTTTCTGTGCGGTGCTGTTCGCTGCGCACCCCATTCACGTCGAGGCCGTCGTCTGGGCAAAGGCCCGCTCGGAGCTGCTGGCGTTCATGCTCATGCTCTCATCGGCGCTTCTGTACCTGCGATACCTGGACGCGCCGTCTCGCGCTCGCCGTCCGGACTGGCTGTACCTGAGCAGCCTGGCCCTGTTCGCTCTGGCCCTGGTGTCGAAGGCCTCAGCGATCGTGCTGCCGCCGCTCCTGTTGCTGTATGTCTGGCGCTTTGTGCCGCGCGCGACGCGGCGAGGCGCGCTCGGGGCGCTGCTGCCCTTCGTCGGAATGGTGGGTGCCTTCTTCGCCTTTCGGTCCTTCACCCCAACGATGGCGCCGACGATGCAGCTCGACCCCTACCAGCACCTCCTCAGCATCCTGGGCACCGTCGGCACATACCTCAGGCTCCTGCTGCTGCCCCTGGGCCTGTGCCTGCATCATCGCAGTCCGGTGGCATACTCCTTGTGGGCGCCGGAGCCATTGATTGGACTCGCGCTCTCGCTGGTGCTTCTTGGCGCAATCGGGCTCGCCTTCCGCCGCTCCAACATCGCCTTCTTCGCTCTCGCGTGGCTGCTCATCAGCATCGTGCCGATATCGAACCTCAAGCTGCTTCCGCGGCTCATCGGCGAAGTGCGCGCCTACGGGCCGTCCATGGGGTTCTGCCTACTGCTGGCTGCGTTACTGCACGGCCTGCCATCTCTATCACGGGGCCGATCGCCCATCGTGTCGCTCGACAGGATGGCCATAGGCCTGTGCGCCTTCATCGTCGCCGCGTATTCGGGCCTGACGGTGGCTCGAAATGTCGAGTGGCGCGACAACTTCACCCTCTGGCAGGACACGGTGATCAAGAATCCGGGCAGCCTGGATGCGCATCGGAACATGGCCAGGATATACATGGAGCGGGAGCAGAGGGAGGCAGCGCTGCCCCATCTCAGACACGCGGTAGATATCTACCCGGAGTACACCTGGGCGCTCGAGCAGTTAGCGCGATTGTGCACTGAGGCGGGACTGGACGAGGAGGCCATCGCGGCCTACGAAATGCTGCTTCGGTACCATCCCGACGATGCGCACGCGCATCTCGCTCTGGCGGAACAGTACTTCAAAGGCAATCGGCTGGTGGAGGCGGAGGACCATCTCAAGGCGGCGCTGCGGCACCATCCCGAAAGCGCGGCGACACACCAACGCCTCGGCTACGTCTACGTCCTCCAGGAGCGCTACGACGAGGCGAGCGCCGAGTTCCGACGGGCGGCGGAGCTCGGTCTGGACGAGGCGGCGCTCCACCACGCCCTCGGCACGGTCTCGACCAGCATGGGCCGCAACGAGGCGGCTGTGGCGGAGTTCCGCCAGGCCCTGCGTGCCGAGCCGGATCGCGTTCAGACGTGGGCCGCCATGGCCGAATGCTATGAGAAGCTGGGGAACGCGGAAGAGGCGGTGCGCTGTTACAACAAGTGCGTGGAACTGGGCGGGCCTCTCGCGGAGATGGCTCAGAGCCGACTTGAGCAGCTCCGCCCGCACGAGCAGGACTGAGGCCCATGCCGCGGCGCGACGCAGGGGAGAGACGATACCATTCGATCTGTGCCATGAATAACGCGGCGAGGCAAAGCCCGACGCGGCGTGCGCTGCGAGAGCACGCAGTGGGACTGATCGCTGTCGTCATCGTCGCCGGCGGCATCTACGTCAACTCCCTCCGAGCCCCATTCGTGTGGGACGACAATTGGGTGCTCGTGAGCAACGAAGGGGTATCTGATCCACGCAACATCCCAGAGTTCTTCGCACCCCGGTATTGGCAGCAGTATTATGCGGAGTTTTTCCGCGGTATGCCCGGCCGAGGTTACCGGCCCGTGCCGGAGATCACCTTCGCCATCGACCACGCCATTTGGGGGCTGAACCCATTTGGCTTTCGGCTCGGCAACGTGTTCTGGCACATAGCCAACAGTGTTCTCGCCTATTTCCTGACGTACCGCGTCTTTGGGCATAGACGCCCGGCCATCTTCGCGGCCTTGCTCTTCGCGGCGCATCCGCTGCACACGGAGGCCGTCGTATGGGTGAAAGTTCGCTCGCAGCTCATGGCCGTCAGCTTCATGCTGGTCTCAGCGCTAACGTATGCGCGGTACGCGGACTCGCCCGCAGGCCGACGCCGGGCGCTCTGCCACGTTGCCAGTGTGGCGTCCTTCGGGCTCGCCATCCTCTGCAAGAAAACCGCCGTTCTGCTGCCGGCTATCCTCGTTCTGTACGTGTGGTGCTTCGTGCCGCGGAGGCGATGGGGGGCAGCCCTTCTCGGTCTGCTCCCCTTCGTTGCCGCTGTTATGGGGATGTTTGCACTCGAGCCGCTCATCCCGGATATGCCCCGCAATCGAGTAGCCCCGGGCACGTACCTTCTCTCCATATTCGTCGCCCTGGGCGAATACTTGCGGCTGTTTGCCGCGCCAGTGAACTTGTGTCTTCATCATCACTGGCACCGGGCATTGACACATTTGTACCCACAGATCTTGCGAGCTGCGCCCTTCGTGCTGGCCCTCGTGGTCGGGGCCGTTATTGCTCTACGTCGATCCAGGCGGACGTTCTTCGCTCTGGGCTGGTTCCTCATCGCGCTCGTTCCATCGCTCCGCATCGGTTTCATGGGGAGAGAGATCGCTGAGTCGCGCATGTACGGCCCGTCCATCGGGTTGTGCATGGTGGCGGGATTCTTGCTTCACCGGCTGGGTGACGTGTGCGCCAGGCGGATTTCCTTGCGAAGTTGGACCTGGCTTCCCGTCGGCATTTGCGTGTTGGTCGTCGCCGTGTGCTCTGGGCTCACGATGGCACGCAACATCGACTGGTCAGACACCTTTACCCTGTGGCTCGACACGGTGAAGAAAAACCCGGCAAGTTGGCACGCCCAGATCCGCGTCGCAAAGGGGTACGCTGCGCGGGACCGTCCCGACAAGGCCATCGAGCATCTGGAGGCAGCCTTCGAGGTGCACCCACAAGACATGAAGGCCCTGATGCAGCTCGGGAACCTGTGCGAGCGCCTGGGGCGAGAGGACGAGGCGATGCGTCACTACAGGGCGCTGCTGAAACTCGACACTCAGAACGTGACCGCGCGGGTGAGACTGGGCGTTCTGTTCGCGAAACGCGGGGAAAGCGAGAAGGCCATCCGGTACCTCCTGGCCGCGTCCAGCATCGACCCACGCTCCGCGAACGCGCCGTTCAACCTCGGAGTGCTATACGCCAACAACCACGACTACAAGAATGCCATACGGGCGTTTGAGCGGGCCGTTCGTCTCGGGCCGGACGACGCCGGGATACGTGCGTCTTTGGCGGCCGCATACGTGGCCAACGGCGAGCAGGAGAAGGCGATCGTGGAGTTGGAGCAGGCCATTGTATCGCGTCCCACGGACCCAATGCTCCATGAGGCGCTAGCAGCCGCTTACACGGAGCAGGAATCGTTCGATCAGGCTGCCGCCGAGTACCAGAGATGCGTGGACATCGACCCCGGCAATGCGGATGCCTGGCTGTACCTGGGAAAGTGCCACGAACGTCTGAACAACGAGGCAGAGGCTGTCCGCAGCTACCGGCAGTGCGCCCGGCTGGGGGGCCCGGCAGGGGCGGAGGCGAAAGAGCGCCTCGAGGCCCTGGGCGCGCTCGCACCTCGCTAGTGCTTCGCTGCGTAGGTTCGTCGGCAAGAGGCGACCCGCCAGGAAGGAACTCCGCCGAAGTCGGCCGTGGCCCATGGAGGCCGAAGCGGCTATGGGGCCCGCGCGTGGCTCACGTCCCCGAAGAATGGCGGCACCGCGTCAGACACGGTACTCGTCAGTCCCATTTCTCAGGCGAAGGCGGATGGCCGGCTTACCCGGATTCAGGCACGCAGACACCACGAGTGCACTGCCCATGAGGCTGTCCGTGGGCGCTCTTTCACTCATTCGTGGTCCTGCTTCTTCTCCGGCTCGGGCATTGCGGCGCGTAGACGTTCGACCAGGTCTGGGTCCACCCCATGCCCCAACTGCTGCGCCGCGTGCACCTCTTTCCACGCTTCTTCATAGCGCCCCATATGGTACAGAACCGCGGCCAGGTTTTTCGTGGTCTCGCCCAGATGCGGATTGACGCTCAGAGCCGCTCGGAACTCTTGCACCGCCTCCTCGAACTTGCCCTGCTGTGCCAGCACCGAGCCGAGGTTGGAGTGGGCCTGCGCGAAATCGGGCCGCAGATCGAGCGCCTTCTGATACGCGGCAGTGGCCTCGTCGAGTCTGCGTAGTTCCTGATGCGCCACGCCAATGTTATTGTGGATGGCCGGATTGTCGGGCTGATACTGCAGCGCCGTCTGAAACTCCTCAATGGCGTCTTCAATGCGCCCTTGCTCGCCGAGGATCTGTGCCAATGTAGTGCGCGCGTCCACAAAGTCCGGCGCGAGCTCCAATACGATCCGGAGCTCGCCCTTGGCCTCCTCGAGCTTGCGCTGAACGGCAAGCGCATTTGCCAAATTGTAGTGCATGCGCGGGTCGGCGGGCGTGATCTGCAACCCGCGGCGATACGCCGTCATCGCCTCTTCGATGTCTCCGCGCTCCGCCAGTACGAGCCCCAAGTTGTTGTAGGCCGGGGCATAGTCTGGCCTGGCCTTGACCGCCGCACGGAACTCGGCGATGGCGGGTTCCAGCTCACTGTTTTCCAGCAGCGCCAGTGCCAGATCGTAGTGGATAGTCGCGGCCTCCGGTGCGATCTTCAGGGCTCGGCGGTAGTGGGAGATGGCCGACTTCAGCTTGTCCTGTTGCCAATACGCACTGGCCAGCTCGTACCGGGCGAACGCCGAATCGGGGGCGAGCCGGAGTGCGATCTGATACTCGGCCACGGCCTCCGCCGGTTTCCCCTGCCGGACGAGCACCTTCCCCGTGGCACGGTGGGCGTCCGCCAAGTGGGGGTTGATGGCGAGAGCTTTTTTGCACTCGACTGCCGCCTCATCGATCTCACCCCGGTCCACGAGGGCAAGCGCGAGATTACCGTGCGCCACGGCGCAGTCCGGAGCCGCCTCCACGGCGCTCCGGCATTCGGCAACGCCCTCCTCGATGTTGTCCTGCCGGAACAGCGCCAGCCCCAGCGCGCTTCGGGTGGCCGCGTTGTCCGGAGATACCTTCAGCGCGGCCTTGAAGGCCACTACCGCCTCCTTCAGCCTCTCCTGCTCCGCAAGCACACAGCCGAGCTCCTGATGGCCGAGCGCGTCTCTCGGGAATGCCTGCACCTGGGCCCGCAGGGCCGACTCCGCCGCCCGCAGGGCACCGGCCCTCCGAAGAAGAGCCACCAGCGACGCATGCGCTTCATGATCCCCCGGGCTTCCCTGCACCCGCTCGCGTGCCGCGGCGACCGCATCCCGGCGCGCCTCCGAAGACACTAAGCCGAGACAGATCCGAACCCTCGCCTCGTCAGCATCCTCGATGAGCGGGCCCCGATAAGCCTCCGCCAGGCGCTCCTGTTGCTCCTTGTCCAAAGAGGTTATTCCGGCCCTGAGATCCACCGTGCGGGCGAGGCGGATTATGTCAGCATTGCCATCGTCGAAGCGCAGCGCCGGGGTATCCGTCCTCGCCCGACGCATCACTGACGCGGTATCGCCAATGCACGCCGCCCCGAACAGTTGCCCGATGGCGCGCATCAGGAGCTCGCGCTCGAATTCATCCGTCGCTTCGCCGCCCTCGAGCCCGGCTACCAACACATAGTCGCTGAATGGGCGGCCCATTACTGTGTCCGACAGCGCTGGTTCAGTCGAGTCGGGGTTGGGGGGGCTCTTCCCGCTGAAGCCCAAGACGAGCTCCGCCCGGCCTCTCGGATTGTCGTTGCGCAGCCCGACGAACAACTCTGACATCGTCTGCGCATCGTGCTCCGATTCCCACGCGGCGATGTCCAGGAGCTCCAGCTTCAACCGGACCTGTCGCTCCAGGGTCGTGGAGACAGCTTGCACGCGCTCCCGCACCGCCTGTTCCCAATCGCCGTCATGGGCCGCGCGAAACTCCTGGTCCGTCACCGCGCGTACGGTGAGAGTGCGCACGTTGCTCTTGCCGCAGCCTGCCACGACAGCCAGAACTGATAGCATAACTCCCAACTGGAACGTCCACTTCATCGCGTTCTTGCCCCCGAAATGCAGTATTCCACGATGTCACCCTCCGATGGCGTGACCTGCAAGAGCCCCGCCCTCCCAGCCCCCCCCGCCAGGAGGTTACATATGCCTCAAACGAAGAAACAGCCACAATAGTTCTCCGTTGCGGCGCGACCCAGGCGCCCGCGCGCCGCCGGACGTCGGGAGGCTTAACGCGTCCGACGCGTGTTGTGCCTGTACGGAGGCCCTGAGCCTGGTCGCAAGGGCGTTGCGATGATCCGAACTCATGTCGGTGCCATAATCCTCATAGTAGGCGTCTCCGCCGCGAGCTTTGCCAACGCGCTGCACAGCGAGTTCTTCTGGGACGATGTGCACATCATACGAAGGAATCCGGGAATACGGGACCTTCGGAACGCGCCCCGGTTCTTCGTCCCACGCTATTGGCAAGAGGTGTACGCCGATTACCTGGGGATGCCGGGACGATACTATCGGCCCGTGCCCGAGCTTACTCTCGCCATAGACTATGCGCTGTGGAAACTCAAACCAGTAGGCTACCACCGCACCAGCGTCGTCCTGCACACAGCCAATTGCCTGCTGCTATACTTCTTCGCCTATCGTCTCTTCAGGAGTAGGCGGGGCGCCCTCTTCTGCGCCCTGCTCTTCGCAGCTCACCCGATACACGTAGAAGCCGTCACCTGGGCAAAGGCCCGCTCCACGCTCCTGGCGCTCTTCTTTATGCTCTCGTCCGCACACCTGTACACCCGCTGGGCGCGCTCGGAGACCACGGCCGGCAACCTGGCGTTGTACGTGTGCAGCGTCGTCGCATTGGGCACGGCCATCATATGCAAGGCCTCCGCGGTGATGCTTCCTCCGCTTCTGGCGCTCTACATTTGGTGCGTAGTCCCCCGGCGCAAACTGCGCCGCGCCATCTGGGGCCTCCTACCATTGGTGGGCGTCGTGGCTGCATTCTTCGCCTTCGACTCAGTGATCCCGAAGCAGATCCGCCCGGCATCCCTCCCGCTGTTTCACCACTTGCTCACCGCTATCAGCTCTTTCGGATTCTATGTCAGACTGCTCGTGCTCCCCGTGGGTTTATGTGTGCACCACTTTTTCCTTGTCGTCCATGCGCTGGTCGTACCTCAACTGCTCCGAACGCTTCCGTGGGTAATTGCTGTGATCGCCGGCACCCTGTTTGCCTGGCGACGTTCACGAATCGCATTCTTCGCCCTCGGCTGGTTCATCATTGCGTCTGCCCCCATGTCCAGCCTGGTATTCGTGGGCCGGCCCATCGGCGAACAGCGCGCGTATGTGCCCTCCATCGGCTTCTGTATCCTGGTGGCGCTGCTGCTCCACCGTCTCCCCGTCCTCGCCACGGCCGCCGCAGCGCGCCGGGCCCTGGAAAAGCTGGGCATAGTGCTGTGTGTAATGCTTGTGGTCACATACGTCGGGCTCACGGTCACTCGCAACATGGACTGGGCCACCGAGTTCTCGCTGTGGCGCGACACCGTCGAGAAGAACCCGCTCAGCGACCAGGCGCGTGGCGCCCTGGCGAGGGCCTATGTTGATCTTGCCCACAGTGAGGCTGCACAGCAGCAGTTCGAAGATGCAGACACACACCGCCGCGAGGCGAAGAAGCATTTGGAGGCTCTCCTGACGATCACCCCCACGGATACCTGGGCGCTGGATCAGCTCGGAGTGCTATGCGATGAGATGGGGCTGTACGACGAGGCGATCCGGCACTACCAGCGTGTGCTGTCGTTGGACCCGGAGAATGCGGCCGTGCACTTGGGCCTGGCCATCGCCTATGCACACGCTGGGAAGGGCGCCGAGGCAATCCGGAGGTTCGAGATGGCGCGGCAGGTGGCTCCGCAATACGCCGAGGTGCCCCTCAACCTCGGCATCTTCTACAGCAGAGCCGGCGAGCACACCAAGGCCATTGCGCCGCTGCAGGAAGCGGTGAGGTTGGCTCCGAACAACCTGCAGGCCCGCCAGGCGCTGGGCACAGCGTACGAGCAGACGGGCTCGTACGAACAGGCACTGGCCGAATACGAGACATCGCTGGCCGTCCAGCCGACCAACCCGGTTGCATTGCTCGGCGCCGGGCGCTGTTATGAGGCCCTCGGCCAGACGACGCAAGCCGTCAGACGTTACCAACGCGCCCTGCAGTCCGGCGGCGCCATCGCCGACGCGGCCCGCGAACGCCTCTCCGGCCTCAACGACGAGGCCACTGAGTGACGCCGCTCATGCACGGCGCTCGCTTCGACGCGACACCCCGACAGGGCCCCGGATGCCGACGGTGGCCAATCTCGGAGTCCGCACGCCGCCGAAAAATGCAGTTCCCTCGGAGGAGGACTCAGTAAAAGGGCGAAACACTCTCACCGCATGCTCGCCGGGGACGCGGCGGGGAGCCGTCGGACGGGCGAACGATTGCGAGGCTGGCGATGCAGATTCAACAGCCGTATCTGATCGTGCTCGTTTTCGGCGTTGTTGCTGTGGGCCTTGCCGGTGGCCTGGTGGCAGTCGCCGCACTCTTCGGACCGCGCAAGCCCACACGCGGCAAGCTTGAGCCGTACGAGTGCGGCATCAGGCCGGTGGGAGACGCGCGCGTGCGCTTCCCCGTCAAGTTCTATCTCGTGGGCATCATGTTCTTGCTGTTCAGCCTCGAGGTGATCTTCTTCGTCCCCTGGGCGATAGTGTATCGCGACCTCGTGGCCCAGTCCCGTCTGTTTGGCGTCATCGAAATGGGGATCTTCCTGTTCATCCTGGTCATCGGCTACGTTTACGTGTGGCAGCGGGGGGCCTTCGACTGGGCTGAGGCCGAGCGGGATGTCTGAGGGCCGTGTGACTGCTCGTTCAGCTCGGGCGGGGGCCGCACTGCCAGGTGCTATCGACACACCGCGACACGTACCATGCTCGTCCAGATCCTGATACTGGCCATAAAGATCGTCTGCGTTTTGCTCTTCGTCATGGGTATGGTCCCCGTGCTCATCTACATCGAGCGCAAGCTCATTGCCGACTTCCAGCAGCGCTTGGGGCCGCACCGGGTGGGACCGTGGGGCGTGCTGCAGCCCATCGCCGACGGGCTCAAGCTGTTCCTCAAAGAAGACATCATGCCGGCAAACGCCAACAAGCTGGTGTACGTGTTGGCGCCCATCGTCTCAATGGCCCCGGCAATCATGACGTTCGCCGTCATCCCCTTCGGCGAACCGGTTGACGTTTTGGGCCACCGAGTAGACCTGTGGCTGGCTGACCTGAACATCGGGCTACTGTACGTCCTCGCGCTGTCATCTCTGGGCGTGTACGGGATCATACTCGGCGGCTGGGCATCCAACAGCAAGTATCCGCTGCTGGGCTCCATGCGCTCGGCAGCACAAATGGTGAGCTACGAGCTCCCGCTGGCTGTCACGCTCCTGGGCCCGCTGCTGCTGGCTGGCACGTTGAGCATGGTGGGGCTCGTCGAGTGGCAAATGAGCAACCACTGGCTGGTGTTGATGCAGCCCGTGGCGTTCGTGCTCTTCATGCTCTGCGCGGTGGCGGAGACGAATCGCGCGCCCTTCGATCTGCCCGAGGCCGAGAGCGAGCTGGTGGCCGGCTTCCACACGGAATACAGCGGCTTCAAGTTTGCCATGTTCTTCATGGCCGAGTACGCTGCCATCGTGAGCATCTGTGCGGTCGCTGTCACGGTGTTCCTCGGTGGGTGGTCGGGGCCCGTACTGCCCCCCATCATGTGGTTTCTCATCAAGCTGTTCGCGCTCATATTCATATTCATGTGGCTGCGGGCCACGTTCCCGCGCCTCCGCTACGACCATTTCATGCAGCTCGCGTGGCTGCGGCTGCTGCCGCTGGCGCTGGCCTCTGTGTTCCTCACGGCATTGGTCCTCTGCCTGCCTGTGCCGGAGAGCCCGGCTCTGGTCGCCGCGGCCAATGCGGGAATCATCGCGGCGGTCCTGCTCTTTGAGCTTCTCATGCGGGCCCGGCGACGTTTGGTTCAGGAGAAAGGGTAATGGCGGTCTGGCTTTTTGATGCGGCTGCCGTCGTGCTCGTCGCGTGTGCGATCGCCGCCATAGTGCAGCGGAATCCGCTCTACACGGCGCTGCTCATGGGCGTGGTGTTTGCCGGCCTCGCGATCCCTTTCGTGCTCTGCCAGGCGGAATTGCTCGCCGCGCTGCAGGTGATCGTGTACGCCGGCGCTATCGTCGTGCTGTTCGTCATCGTCATTACCATGCTGGGCTCCGAGAGCCGTGAGGCGCTCGAAGAGCAGCTCAGCATACGTCCGGCGGGCACGCTCTGCGCGCTGGTCGTAGGCATCCTCCTGGCAGCCCTGCTCGCCGGGCCGGCTGTGTGGGTATGGGGCAGCCAGCGGGCGGAGTCGTGGCCGACGCTTCTGAGCCGGAACACGGAAGCGTTCAGCGCCGCGCTGTTTACCGGAAGATACATAGTCCCAGTCGAGATGGCATCACTCATACTGCTGGCGGCCATGGTGGCAGTGGTGGTGATGATCGTGCGCCCGCCGCCGGGCAGCAACGAGAAGACAACGACGAAGCAATAAGCGCCCCTTCGGGGCGACAAGGCATGCAGGCAGGGATGCCTGCGCTCCCGGCCAGCAACGATGTGCCCGATGCCGGGAGCGCAGGCTTCCAGCCTGCAGTGATATGTTTTCCTATAGATGCACTAGAGCCGGGGATGGCTCTCGGCCGGGCCGCCGCAACCTGTTCTTGCTCAAGGGAGCCGGCCCGTACCGCCGAGTAACTGAGCGTATCATGGATGCAGTCCCGACCTCACACTACATCATGCTGAGCGCAGCGCTGTTTGCCGTTGGCGTTCTTGGGGTGCTCGTTCGGCGCAACGCCATCGTCATATTCCTTGCCATCGAGCTGATGCTCAACGCGGTGAACCTGGCGTTTGTGGCCATGGCGCGGCACATGGGGCCGGTGGCCACAAAGATGGGTGGCGCCACGGGCCTGGTGGACGCGATGCAGGGGCAAGTCTTCGTGATCTTCGTGCTCGCCGTTGCGGGAGCGGAGGTCGCTGTAGGGCTGGCCATCATCGTGGCGCTGTTTCGCCACAAGAGGACGCTTGACGTAGACGAAGTCAATCTCATGAAGTGGTAGACCGCGCCGCGCCACTCGAACGGGAGCGGCGCGGCCCAGTCGCGAGGCAGATCGTGGAACGTGTTGCCTGGCTCATCATTCTGGCCCCTCTCGCGGGCGTGTTGCTGAACGGGCTGCTGGGCAGACGCCTGGGTAAGCGGCTTGTGGGCGTCATTGCCTGTTCCGCCATCTTTGTTGCCTTCATCGCTGCCGCCCTGTGCTTCCGGCATCTGGTTCAATTAGATGCCGACGAGCGTGCCCTGCACGTGCCGGGGTTCGTCTGGCTGCCGGTGGGCGCGCTCCAGGTCAGCTTCGGCATTCTGCTCGACCCACTCTCGGCCGTCATGGCGCTGGTGGTGACGGGCGTTGGCCTCCTGATCCACATCTACTCCATCGGCTACATGGCCCACGATGAGAACTACTCGCGATACTTCACCTGGCTGAATCTGTTCACCGCCTCGATGCTTCTCCTGGTGCTCGCCGACAGTTTCCTGGTGCTGTTCGTCGGCTGGGAGCTTGTGGCTCTCTGCTCGTATCTGCTCATCGGCTTCTGGTTCGAGCGCAAGAGCGCCGCCGCGGCGGGCAACAAGGCCTTCATGGTCAACCGGGTCGGCGACGTGGGATTCCTCGTGGGACTCCTTCTCATCTTTGCCACCTTCGGCACCTTTGACTACTCAGGAGTCTTCGCGTCCGCGGGCGCGAAGCTCCAAGTCGGCGGCCCGATAGTCACCGCGATAACGCTCCTGCTCTTCATTGGTGCGACCGGCAAGTCGGCCCAGATCCCGCTCTACGTGTGGCTGCCGGACGCGATGGAGGGCCCCACCCCCGTCAGCGCGCTCATTCACGCCGCCACCATGGTGACGGCGGGCGTGTACATGGTGGCGCGCTGCAGCATACTGTACGCGATGGCGCCCGTGTCCATGATAGTCGTCGCCTGCGTGGGGGCGGCCACGGCCCTGTTTGCCGCGTCCATCGGGCTGGTGCAAAACGACATCAAGCGGGTGCTGGCCTACTCCACCATCAGCCAGATCGGCTACATGTTTCTGGCGTGCGGCGTTGGCGCGTTCGCCGTCGGGATCTTCCACCTGATGACGCACGCGTTCTTCAAGGCTCTTCTGTTCCTGTGTGCCGGCAGCGTCATCCACTCGCTGCATGACGAGATGGACATCCGCCGCATGGGAGGCCTGCGGAGCCGCATGCCGGTGACGTATGGGACGTTCGTGATCGGCTCCCTCGCTATCTCCGGCATCATCCCCCTCGCGGGCTTCTGCAGCAAGGACCAGATCCTGTGGCACGCGCTGGCCGATGGCAATGCGGCGTATTGGGCCGTCGCCGCTCTCGCTGCCGGCATGACGGCCTTCTACATGTTCCGGCTGGTGTTCAAGACGTTCTGGGGCGAGTCGCGGGTGGACCGGGACCTTGAGCCACACGTCCACGAATCGCCGAGCGTGATGACGCTGCCGCTTGTCGGCCTCGCCATACTGTCGGTTATCGGCGGCTGGGTCAGCTTCCCGCTCGTGGCGCGCGGCGACTTTTTCGGTCACTTCCTCGACCCGACCTTCGTGCCCGCACTCGCGATCATCCAGGGTGAGGTCGCCGCAGAGCACGTGGGATTGGCGAAGGAGCTGGTGATGAGCCTCATCGCGTTGGGCATCGCCGCGTCGGGCATTGTTCTGGCCTATCTCGCCTACGTCCGGGAGCCGGGCGTGGCGGCGGGGTTCGCTCGGGGCTTGCCGCGGCTCTATCGACTTGTACTGGACAAGTACCGCGTGGATGAGACGTATGCGCGGCTCTTCGTGCAGCCGGGACATGCGGCCGCCAAGGGCCTGTGGCGAGGGCTGGATGTGTCCATCATCGACGGCACCGTCAACGGCGTGGCGTGGATCGTTGGTCGAATGGCGGACGGGCTGCGACTGTTGCACACGGGCTACGTGCGTTCTTACGCGCTGGCAACGGCCATCGGAGTGGTGGCTATTCTGCTCTACATGCTTTACTCGTAGCGTGCTGAGACCATGCCGGGGTTTACGCTCGACATCCTGACGCTCCTGATCTTCCTGCCGGCGGTGGGTGCGGTAGTGATCCTGCTGTTGCCGCGGGGGCGGGACGAGCTGTACCGGGTCGTGGCATTCGCTTGCGCCGGAACCACGTTCCTTGTGTCGTGTCCGCTCTTCTGGCTCTTTGACGGGCGCGAAAGCGGCGCGCAGTTCGACGTCAAGGTGCCCTGGATCCCGAGCATCGGCGCGAGTTACCACATCGGCATTGACGGTCTGAGCCTACTGCTCGTGCTGCTGACGACGTTCCTGACCGCCATCAGCATTCTCGCCTCGTGGCGGGCCATCACGAAGCGCGTCAAGGCCTACATGGCCTGCTTCCTGCTGCTCGAGACGGGCATACTTGGCACTTTCGTCGCACTCGACCTCGTTCTCTTCTACATATTCTGGGAAGCCATGCTCATCCCCATGTACTTCCTCATCGGCGTATGGGGCGGGCCCGACCGCATCTACGCGGCAATGAAGTTCTTCCTGTACACCATGTTCGGCAGCGTGCTCATGCTGGTGGGCATTCTGGTGCTGTACTTCCACCAGCAGGCTGCCCTCGGCATACAGAGCTTCGACGTGCTGAAGATGCTTGAGTTGAATCTGCCCATGCATCTGCAGCTCTGGCTGTTCGCTGCATTCGGTGTGGCCTTCGCCATCAAGGTGCCCCTTTTCCCGTTCCACACGTGGCTGCCCGACGCCCACGTCGAGGCGCCCACCGCCGGCAGCGTCATTCTGGCCGGCGTCCTGCTGAAGATCGGGATCTACGGCTTCGCCCGCTTCTGCCTGCCGCTGTTCCCCGCGGCCGCACAGGTGCTGATGCCCTACGTCGCCGTGTTGGCCGTCATCGGCATCGTGTATGGCGCCCTGGTAGCGCTGGTACAGCCCGACGTGAAGAAGCTCGTGGCGTATTCCAGCGTAAGCCATCTCGGCTTCGTTGTGCTTGGCCTGTTCGCCTTTAACCTCCAGGGCGCTCAGGGCGCCGTCATCCAGATGGTGAATCACGGGCTCAGCACGGGCGCTCTGTTCCTTATCGTGGGGATGCTGTACGAGCGGCGCCACACCCGGCTGATCGCCGACTACGGCGGCCTGTACAAGCCCATGCCCATTCTCGGCACCTTCTTCATCATCATCGTGCTGTCATCTCTGGGTTTGCCGGGACTGAACGGCTTCGTCGGAGAGTTCCTGATTCTCGTGGGTGTGTTCGAGACCGCCAGAGTATTCGCCATATTGGCGGCCACGGGGGTGCTTCTGACGGCCATATACCTTCTGTGGATGTACCAGCGGGTGATGCATGGCCCCATCGAGCGTCCTGAGAACGAGGCAGTGCCGGATCTCAACGCCCGCGAGATCGGCATGCTCCTGCCCATTGTGGTGCTGTGCTTCTGGATCGGCTTGTACCCGAAGCCCTTCCTCGAGCGGACCGAGGCAACTATGCGCGCTCTCGTGGCCCGCGTTGCCTATGAGGCGGAGACTCCTGTGACAGTGGACCAGCAGGGACTCGGCTCGCAGCGCATATCGGAGCGCGCGGCACAGGTTGGTCACCAATCCGCCGTCAGCTTCACCCGCGTGGAGCGGGGATTCTTGCCCCCCGCTGATGCGCCCCGGCGCCCAAGAGCACCGGCGCCACAGCCCGCACGTCGAGGAGTGCCAGAGTGAACCCGTACGGGCTCGAATTGTCCTCGGTGGCCTGGGAGGCCATAATGCCGGCGGCTATCGTCGGCCTTGGGGCTCTCGTGGTGCTCGTCACCAGCCTGCTGGCGCCTCAAAGGGCGCCCCGGCTACCCGCCGCTCTGTCGCTGCTCTTCGTGGTCGTTGCCGCGGTCATGCTCATGCCACTGTGGGGCGTTGGGAACGCCTTCTGCTTTGGCGATGCCCTGGCGATGGACCAACTGGGCGCGTATTTGCAGATCGTCGTGCTCGCCGCGACGGTGCTGACCATTTTCATCTCCATCGGTCAACTGCCGGCCGAGGGCATCGCTTTCAAGGAGTATTACGCGCTCATTCTGCTGTCCACGTGCGGCATGATGCTGCTTGTCAGCGGCAACGATCTGCTGGTGATCTTTCTCGGTGTCGAGCTGGCGGCCATCCCGACCTACGTTCTGGCCGGGATGGCCCGGGGCAAGCTGGTGTCGAACGAGGCCGCCCTCAAGTACTTTCTGCTCGGCGCCTTCGCCACCGGCTTTCTCCTGTACGGCATTGCGTTCGTGTACGGCGGCACCGGCACGACGACGCTAAGCCACATAGCCCCGCTGGTAGCGCGCGGCGTCGTCAAGCCGCCCTTTGTGTTGGCCGGCATCGGCCTCATCGTCGTGGGGCTGGGCTTCAAAGCTGCTCTGGCGCCGTTCCACTTCTGGGCTCCGGACGTGTATCAGGGCGCACCAACGCCGGTCACTGCCTTTATCGCCACCGGCCCGAAGGCTGCCTTGTATGCGCCTCTGATCCGCATCTTCCTGGTGGCCTTCTGGGACATGCACGACGATTGGTCCACCATGCTCTGGGTGCTGGCCGTGCTGACGATGAGCCTCGGCAACGTCGTCGCCATCGCCCAGAGGGACATCAAGCGCATGCTCGCCTACTCCAGTATCGCCCATGCGGGCTACATCCTGGTGGGCATCGTGGCGAGAAGCGAGCTGGGGATTCGCGCCATTGCGTTCTACCTGGTGGTATACGTCCTGGCCAAGCTGGGCGCCTTTGCAACTGTGATCGCCGTCAGCCGAAACGGGCGTGCCGTCGATATCGAGGACTACGGCGGCTTGGGCTTCAAGAGGCCGCTCCTGGGCATTGCCACGGCGTTGTTCATGATCTCGCTCGCCGGTATTCCGCCCGCGGCCGGTTTTCTGGGAAAGTTCTATCTCTTTGGTGCCGCCGTGGATGCGGGCTTTGTCGGCTTGGCCGTCATTGGGGTGCTCAACAGTGTGGTCTCCGTCTATTACTACTTGCGTATCGTCGTGATAATGTACATGCGCGAGCCGAAGGAGGCCCCGGCCCCGGCCCGCGCCGGGCTCGAATGGGTGAACGCAGCGCTCGCCGTGACTGCCATCGCGACGCTGTGGCTGGGCGTGTATCCGTCATTCGTCATTGCGAATGCGGCCAGGGCTCTTCCCCAGCTCTTTCTCTTCGGGGGATAAGCCGAGCCGGCGCCGCTCTTTCGCAGGTGCAACGAGGCAGCAGCCATGGGACTTGAGAGCCGAATTCCCTACGTCCCGGTGCTCACGACGACCGTCGAGAGGGTGATCAATTGGAGTCGGCGGTCGTCGCTGTGGCCGCTGACCTTCGGCCTGGCATGCTGTGCGATAGAGATGATGTCCATGGCCGCAGCGCGATGGGACATCGCCCGCTTTGGCGCCGAGGTGTTCCGCGCATCGCCCCGGCAAGCGGACCTGATGATCGTGGCGGGCCGCGTCTCGAACAAGATCGCCCCCATCCTCAAGCATCTCTACGACCAGATGCCGGAACCCAAGTGGGTTATCGCCATGGGCGCCTGTGCCGCCTGTGGCGGCGTGTTCAACAATTACGCCATCCTGCAGGGCGTGGACAAGATCATCCCGGTGGACATATACGTGGAGGGCTGTCCGCCATCGCCTGAGGCCCTGCTGGAGGGCTTCATGGAGCTGCAGAAGAAGATCGACGCCGAGAAGCTATCCGATCGGAGGTAATCAAGGCGTGTGGCACGGGTAGCTCGCTACCCGTGTTCCGCCGTCAGAGGCTGCACGGGTTGACAAGCAACCCGTGCCACCCGGTCATACTTGATACGAGACGACACCGAGATGAACGAAAAAGCCAGCATAACCGAGAAAAAGCTGCGCGACGCATTCGGCAGTGACGTGCTGGCGGTGTCGCATTTTCGCGATGAGTTGACCATCAGGATCACCGCGGCCCGCGTTGTGGACGTATGCACGCTGCTGCGCGACGACCAGGACCTCGCGTACGATCTGCTCTCGGACCTCTCGGCGGCCGACTATCCGGAGCGCGAAAAGCGCTTCGACATCAATTATCATCTCTACTCACTGTCCAAAGGCCATTCGGTGCGCATCAAGATACAGGTGGCCGAGGGCGAGTCGGCGCCGACGGTGACTGGGGTCTGGCCGGGTGCGAATTGGCACGAGCGCGAGGTCTACGACATGTTCGGCGTCGAGTTTGCCGGGCATCCCAATCTGCGGCGCATACTCATGTGGGATGAGTTCGAGGGACATCCGCTGCGGAAGGACTTTCCGCTGACGACCGAGCCAGTACCGTTCCGCTATAGCCGACCCATGGAAACGTAACGAGGCTGGGACGGCAGCTCATTGCGAGGCTTGTGGCACGCGATGGCAACGCAACCGGCGACAACAACACGGCGAACGCTCAACCTGAACGTGGGGCCGCAGCATCCGAGCACACACGGCGTGCTGCGGCTCGAGCTTGAGCTGGATGGCGAGACCGTCGTCAAGGCCACGCCCATCATCGGCTACCTGCACACGGGCATCGAAAAGACGATGGAGGACAAGACGTACGACCGTGCGATAACGCTTACCGATCGCATGGACTATCTGGCGCCGCTATCGAACAACCTGGGGTATTGCCTCGCCGTGGAGAAGCTGCTGGGGCTGGAGGTACCGGAGCGCGCTCAGGTGGCGCGAGTGCTGCTCACGGAGCTGACTCGCATCGGCAGCCACCTCGTGTGGCTGGCCACCCACGGCCTCGAACTCGGCGCCATGACCGTGTTTCTGTACTGCTTCCGCGAGCGCGAGGACATCCTGGACATCTTCGAGATGTGCTCGGGCGTCCGCATGATGACCAGCTACTTCCGTGTCGGCGGACTCGCATTGGATCTGCCCGAAGGCTTCGAGGACGCCGTCGAGGGGATCATTGAGACATTCCCCGCGCACATTGACGACTACGAGGGCCTGCTGACGCAGAATCCGATCTGGCTGCAGCGGACGAAGGATATCGGGTTCATCTCCGCCCAGGACGCCATCGCCCTGGGCCTGACCGGCCCGAGCCTGCGCGCCTCCGGCGTGCCGCATGACGTGCGCCGGGCGTGCCCGTACAGCGGCTACGAGACCTACGACTTCGATGTGCCCACAAGGCAGAACGGTGATGTGTACGATAGGTACGTGGTGCGCATGGCGGAGATGCGGGAGAGCCTACACATCGTCGAGCAGGCGCTCGATGCGCTGCCAGATGGCCCGTGGCGCGCGGAGGATCCGAAGGTGACGCCGCCGCCAAAGCAGATGATCCACCAGGATATGGAGTCCCTGATCCACCACTTCAAGCTCCACACCGAGGGATTCTCTGTGCCGCCTGGTGAGGTGTACGTGCGCATCGAATCGCCGCGGGGAGAGCTGGGGTTTTACATAGTCAGCGATGGATCAGCAAAGCCGTACCGAGTGCGCGTGCGCGCGCCGTCGTTTGCCAACTTGCAGTGCCTGCCGAAGATGGCGGAGGGGCACCTGCTGGCTGATGTCATTGCCGTCATGGCCAGCCTGGACTTTGTCCTCGGCGATTCGGATCGCTGAGGGGCGAGCCCGCGCCAAAGGGCGTCGGGGCAGTGCGTGGCTTTCCGGAGAAGCACGATGGCTGCTGAAGAGCACGAGCCAATGTCTGAGCTGCTGACCAGGTATCCGCGGAAGCGGTGCGCCATTCTGCCCGCCCTGCGCGCCGCGCAGGAGAAGCGCGGACGCCTCGATGACGAGGCCATTGCCAAGGTGGCTGAGCGGCTCGACCTGACCACTACCGAGGTCACGGCCGTCGCCAGCTTTTACCACATGTTCCATTTAGAGCCCGTGGGACAGTACGTGATCGACGTGTGCACCAGCATGCCCTGCGGCCTGCTGGGCGGCGAGCAACTGGTTGACTATCTCAGGGGGAAGCTCGGGATACACGTGGGCGAGACGACCCCGGACGGTAAGTTCACGCTCCGCGAAGTGGAGTGCCTCGGGGCGTGCGACGGCGGCCCCGTCATGCACATCAACGACCGCGAGCATCGCAACGTTACGCCTGAGCGGATTGATGCGATCCTGACAGAACTGGGATACGACGGCGGCGAGGGATGAGCGAGCCGAATGCCTGAGCGTATTCTCACCAAAAACCACGACGTCCCGCATCTCGACGACATCGACGTATACATCGAGCACGGCGGGTACCGCGCCTGGCCCCAGGTGCTGCGCGAAATGACGCCGGAAGACGTCATTGATGCGGTCTCGCGCTCCGGACTGCGCGGCCGCGGCGGTGCCTATTTCCCCACGGGTCGCAAGTGGAGCCTGACCGTCAAAGACGGCGGCCCGAACTACCTGTGCTGCAACGCCGACGAGGGCGAGCCGGGCACCTTCAAGGACCGGCAGCTCATGGAGAGGAATCCGCACGAGCTCCTCGAGGGCTGCTGCATAGCAGCGTATGCCAACGGCGCCGAGTGGACCTACATCTACATCCGTGGCGAGTTCTTCCAGGCGGCGGCGCAACTGGAGAAGGCCATCGCTCAGGCGTACGATCGCGGGTATCTGGGCGATGGCGTCCTCGACACCGACCGGCGGATGCACGTTGTGCTGCACCGGGGCGCTGGCGCCTACATTTGCGGGGAAGAGACGGCGCTGCTCAGCTCCCTGGACGGCAAGCGCGGCTACCCCCGCGTCAAGCCGCCCTTCCCGGGCCAGCGCGGCATCGTCGAGCGGCCATCGGTGGTGAACAACGTCGAGACGCTGTGCAACGTGCCACACATCATCACCCATGGCCCCGAGTGGTTCGCCGGCATCGGCGCCAGGCGCGCCACGGGAACAAAGATCTTCTCGGTCAGTGGGCACGTGAACAAACCCGCCAATTACGAGATGCCGCTGGGGACGCCGCTGCGCGAGATCATCTTCGACTGCGCCGGCGGCATCCGGGACGGCAAGGCAGTGAAGGCGGTGCTGCCCGGCGGCTCCTCGACGCAGTTCCTGACCCCTGAGCTTCTCGATACACCCACGACGCCGGAGGCCATGCTGGCCGCCGGCTCCATGCTTGGCTCCGGCGGCGTGATAGTGATGGATGAGGACACGTGCATAGTGAACGCGGCGCGCATCCTCGCTAAGTTCTACATGAACGAGTCTTGCGGCCAGTGCACGCCGTGCCGTGAGGGGTGCCGCTGGCTCTACAGGATTCTGGACCGCATCGAGGCGGGGCAGGGCGATCCCGGCGATCCGGATCTCATCCTCAGTATTTGCGATGGCATCGCGACGAAGTCGCTGTGCCTGCTCGGCGATTCCATCACATATCCGTTGGTGAGCAGCATCCAGCACTTCCGCGACGAGTACGATCGCCACATCCGCGAGCAGCGCTGCGTACCCAAGACCAATGGCAGATAACAACGACCTGGTGACTGTGACAATCGATGGTCAAGAGGCATCCGTCCGGCGCGGGACGGTCGTCATCGACGTCGCCGACACGCTGGGCATCGACATCCCCCGGTTCTGCTACGACAAGCGGCTCGACCCGGCGGGCAACTGCCGCATGTGCCTGGTGGAAATCGAGGGAACGCCCAAGCTGCAGACCTCGTGCACCACGGAAGTGGCGGACGGGATGGTGGTGCGCACCGACACCGATGCCGTCCGGAATGCGCGCGCGGAGCAGCTTGAGTTTCTCTTGCTGAATCACCCTCTGGATTGTCCCGTGTGCGACAAGGGCGGCGAGTGTCCGCTTCAGGACCTCACCTTCGCTCACGCCCGCAGCCCCGGGCGCTTTCCCCTCGAGTGGAAGCGTCACTGGAAGAAGCCGATCCCTCTGGGCCCGAGGATCCATCTCGACCGTGAGCGCTGCATTCACTGCGCCCGCTGCACGCGATTCTGCGACGAAATCGCCTGGCATCACGTGCTGAAGCTGCGGGAGCGCGCGGCCATTGTTGAGATCTTCAGCGTATCTGAGCCGCCCTTCGACACACAGTTCTCCGGGAACACTATCGACATCTGCCCTGTCGGAGCGCTGACCGGCAGCCAGTTTCGCTTTCGCGCTCGACCGTGGCAGTTCGCCAGTACGCCGAGCATCTGTGCGGGCTGTGGATGCGGCTGCAACGTGACGCTCCAGGTCCGCGTCGGCAGGCTGGAACGCATCATCCCGCGAGAAAATCCCGAGATCGACAACGGCTGGCTGTGTGACCGTGGCCGCTTTGGCTCCGTGGACGAGGTGAACAGTCCGGATCGGCTCACCGAGGCGATGGTTCGCGACGGCGGCGAGCTCACGGGCACATCGTGGGAACGCGCCTTCGAGGCGGCTGCCGATACTCTGGCGGCCGCCGGCGAAGCCGGAAAGCTGGGCATCGTCGTTGGCCCCACGCTGACGAATGAAGAACTGCACGCCGTGCAGAGCGTGGCAGAGGCCCTCAATGCCAAACTCCGAGCCTGGCCGGAGCACGAGCTCCTGCGGGCAGCCTATGCCCGTGGCCTCACGCGGGGCCGTATCGCTGACATCGACGACGCCGACGTGATCGTGCTTCTGTGCGCCGACATCAGCACGGACCTCCCCATCATAGACTTGCGCGTGAAGAGGGCCATGCGCGGACGTGGCGCCCGGCTCGTCGTTGTGCATCCCTCGGAGATCGAGTTCAGCAGGCACGCCCACGAATGGCTCCGCGGGGGCGGAGAGCTGCTGGGGGAGGCTGCAGAGCACATCCGCGGCGCCGAGCGCCCGCTCGTCATCGTCGGCCGAGGCGCCTGCGATAGCACGGAGGACGCCGTGGCTGGGCTGCTGAACTCGCTCGCCCGTGTCGCGGCCGATGGGGGGGCGAAGCTCCTGTTCGCTGCCGAGCACGGCAACTCGATGGGCGTCGCGGTCCACGATGTGCCGGGCCTGGCGCCTGGGGATGTCCCTGGCACACTGTATGTCTTGGACGCTGATCTGGCGAGTGACGCAGCCATGAAGGAACGCTTGGGCGACGTGGAGACGCTGGTTTATCAGGGAACTGCGCGCACTGCGACGGCGCTGAGGGCGGATATTGTGTTGCCCGGCGCCAGTTTTGCTGAGAGGAACGGCACGCTAACGAACACGGAGGGGCGCGAGCAGGGGATTGCCCGCGTTGTGGCGCCGCCGGGGGATGTCCGCCCGGACTTGGACATCATCCGCGACCTTCGGGACAGGTTGGTCGAGGACCGCTAATGCGGGAATGAGAGTGTCCCGGCGAGTGGCCGGGCCGTGAGAGACTCTTCGCCTCGCGCAGAGCGACAGGCAAGCAGATTACACGATGATAACCGAGCTCATCGAAGGCCTCAGCATCACCTTTAAGCACCTCTTCCGTCGGCCGGTCACGATCTGCTACCCGGAGCAGACTCGGAAGCTGCCCGAACGTGCGCGCTGGCGGCACGTGCTGCGCCGCTGGGAGAACGGGCTCGAGCGCTGCATCGGCTGCGACCTCTGCGCCGCCAACTGCCCCGTCCAATGCATCTACGTCGAGGCCGGCGAGAATACCGACGAGGAGCGCTATTCAGAGGGCGAGCGCTACGCCGAGGTATACGAAATCAATATGCTGCACTGCATCTACTGCGGGTACTGCGAAGAGGCGTGCCCGACCGGCGCCATCGTCCTGCGCCAGGACTTTCGGCTCGCCTACGACAAGCGCTCCAGGTACATCTTCGGCAAGGATGAGCTGCTCCTGCCAATCGGCCATCCAGCCAACCCATCGCTCCCGCACGAGTTCGACGTGCCCTAACCGTGCCCCATCGGGATGCTGATGGTGAACGTAGACCCCTTCCCCACCTCGCTCTCCACCTCGATCGTCCCGCCGTGCGCCGACACGATGCGGCGGGAGATGTCAAGTCCCAGGCCGGTGCCGGCAGGGCCGCGGGTGGTGAAGAATCGCTCCCAGATCTGTGAGAGCACGTCCGGTGGTATGCCCTCCCCGTTGTCGATCACCCGGATGACGGCGCAGCCATCCTCTTCGTGGGCCGACACCCGTATCTGACCGTCCGGCGGCCGCGTCGCATCGGCGGCGTTGCGGACGAGGTTGATGAGCACCTGCTTCATCTTGTCCCGGTTTACGACTACCTGCAGCCCGTCCCTGGCGCACTCGTTGATGAGTTTGACGCCTCGGGCATCCTTGTCGAAGCGCATCAACGACAGGACTTCCTCTACCAGCGCCGCCAACTCCACGGGCTCGGCGCCCTCCACTCCCACGGGCTTGGCGTACTCGCGCACTTCGTCGATGACCGCGATCGTGCGCTTCACCTCTTTCATGATGCGATCCGCCGCTTCTCGGAGCTGCTCCGGCTCCATACTTGCGCCGTGGTCCCTGATGTCGGCGCCGACATAGTAGATGGCCGACATCGGGTTCTTCACCTCGTGGGCAACGCCGGCCGCCATCTCGCCCATGACCGCCAGCCGCTCCGATTGAATGAGCTGCTCCTGAACGGCAACGGCCTGCTCGTACATCTCGCGCAGCCTGGTGTTGGTCGCCTGCAGCTCCTCCACCAGCCGGGCCCGCTCGATGGCGATGGCAGCCTGGCTGGCCAGCGACCGCATCAACTCCACATCAGGGTCCGTGAAGTCGTGCTCATGGTCCGTGTACACCCGCACCGCCCCGATGGGCCGCCCATGGCTGATGAGGCCCATGCACAGCATCGAGACGAGCCCCTCTTCCTGGGCCTCTTCCCGGTAGCGGAAGTTCGGATCAACGCGGACGTTCTTGACCTTGACTACGCCGCCCTCTATCGCGCGCTTGTCGTAGATGCTGTCGCCCATCGCCACGGGGCCCTTGGTGCGGTACTTCTCGCTCAGGTTGTAGTAGGCGGCCGTGTCCAACGTGTTCTTGGCTTCATTGAGCAGCCGCAATGAACACGCTTTCACGTGCAGCGTCTCGCTCATTGCCTTGGTGATGATGTCGAGCGTCTCCTGGAGTGCTTCTGCGCTGGTGAGCGCCACGGAGACGTCGTGAAGCGCCGAGAGCTCCTCCAGATTCCGGCGCAGAACGTACCCCCTGTAGCTGAGCTGCGAGATAGTGGTGGCGATGGACGTGAGCACGGTGGCCTGCCGGCGAGTCGTCTCGTCCGACCAGATGGTGAGGTGCCGCGCGGCGGCCTTGAGCCGCTGCGGACTCACGCCGATACGTTCCGCCAGCGCTTCAACGTGCTCGTCCGACAGCCGAGCCTCGGGCCCCTGACCCACGACGATCATTCCCACGAGCTGTCCCGCAACTCGGATCGGCGCCGCTATCTGAAGCAGACCGGCATGGCAGTCGTAGCGGACCGGCTCATCAGAGTCCCGCAGCGCCGTTATCGCGTACCGGTGCGACTCGCGGCAGCATTCGCGGCCCAACTCGTTCTCGGTGATCAGTTCGCAGAACTGCGTCATTCCGCTGACCTGCGTGACCGGCCGCCCCGCGGTGTCGCGAACGCGCGTCGTGAGCCCCGTCGTGGCCGCGAACCAATCCTGGATGCGCTGCAGTATATCTACATCCACGAGCTCTTCGAGGGACGGCACCGACGGCACGGCAGCCTGCTGAGGAGATTGCCCGGACATTGCTGGCACCCTACCCCCGTTGCGAACATGCGCCACTGGCGCTTCAGTGTCCAACGCAGCGGCGCGCCGGGGCATTATAGCAAAAAAGCCGAATGACCGGCAAAGACCCAGCGAACAATGGGTATGGCGACGGGGCTGCGGTCGTGAGGGTGCCGTCTACCGGAATGCCCGGATTTGCTCAGGCCATCGCGACGGCTCCGGCCTGGACAGCCGCGGCAACACTGCCAGCCGCTGAAGCCCCGGCGGCCGCCAGGACACGATGGCCCGTTGGCGAGGGGAATAGCAAAAACCGAGGGCCCACGGGCTTTTGCCGGTTCTCGGGCTCTTCGGAGGTGCTGCCTGCTGCACGCCTACTTCGCTCACCATACGTTCTCCGGCTCGGTGCCGTGGGCCCTCAGGTAAGTCCCGGCGTCTCTCCAAGCATAGGCATCACCTGCGCTGGGCCGGCCCTGCCGGCGAACTCCCCCAATCAGTCCATCAACACACTCGCCGGAACCCCAACTTCGCCGTGCCTGCGCTCTCCAAAACCTCTGTCACCCTCAGTCTCTGTGTCCACCTCACTGCGCCACATCTTTCCACCGCCGCTTTGCCTCTCGTCCACTATCATTATAGGCATCATGCCGCTTATTCTAAACGTGCGCGTTTCACAGTGCCGGAGGGGAGCTTTCGCTTCGACATCCACACGGGAACACCTTGCTTCACCGCGGTTGACCCACCGACTACCTTATGGTAGACTTCCGCTCCATGGGAACACCACGATTGGCGTGCGTTGTCCTCGCGGCCGGCAGCAGCGTGCGCATGAATTCCCGCGTCACCAAGGTGCTCCACCCCCTCTGCGGCGTCCCGATGATCAGGCACTCCGTGCGTTCGCTGTCGGAGCTGGAGCCCGAGCGGCTCGTCATTGTTGCCGGCCACCAGAGAGATAGGATCGGCACCGAAACGGCCCGATACGAGCCAATGATAGCCGTGCAGGAAGAACCTCTTGGCACCGGGCACGCGGCAATGCAGGCGGCAGCGCTCCTGCAGGACTTCGACGGCGACGTGCTCATCGCACCGGCCGACGCACCCTTGATCCGTCCCTCCACGTACCAGGCGCTGGTCGAGCAGAGGCGTGAGGCCAACTGCGCCGCCGTGCTGCTGTCCGCCAGGCTCGACGACCCCACGGGATATGGACGCATCCTGCGCCGTGCCGACGGCTCGGTGGATCGGATCGTGGAGCACCGCGACGCCAGCGACGCCGAGCGGCAGATATCCGAGGTGAACACCAGCGTATACTGCTTCGATTGCCGGACGCTGCTGGCGGTGCTGCCGCGCCTCCGACGAGACAATGTGCAGAGCGAGTATTACCTCACGGACGTGATTGGCCTACTCGTCGCCGACGGCGCCTGCGTCCTGTGCACGGTGGCGGAGGATGCTGCCGAGACGCGCGGAGTCAACGATCGCCTGCAGCTTGCAGCAGCGGAGGCGCACATGCGCGACGGCATTCGCCGCCGGCTCATGCAGGACGGCGTCACCATGGTGGACCCTGCAGCCACATTCATCGACGCCGACGTGTGCATCGGCGCCGACACGACCCTCTGGCCGGGAGCGATAATAGCACGCGGGAGTGAGGTCGGCGCTCGATGCACCATCGGGTCGGCCTGCGCCGTCCGGAATAGCCGCATTGGCGATGACTGCCGCATACAGCACTGCTCCTGGATTGCCGACAGTGTTGTCGGCGATGGCGCGTGCGTTGGCCCCTTCGCAAGCATCTCGGGCGGAGCGGATGTGCTTCCGGGGGCGACTGTCGGGAGCTTTGAGCACATAGACGGGGACAGCGCTCGGGGGAGCCAATGACGTAGGGCGCGGGCTGCTTTGCCGACCAGTGTGCTCTTCGGCGCGCTGAAAACCGGGTACCGAGGTGCAGGCGGCGTCTCGGACGCCTGAGCTGCCTGCAAAAAAAGAGGCCGGGGACTATCCCGGCCTTATTGCGGCCATTCGGCTGCACGCTGCCGCGGCAGAATGGCTACGCTATGGGGGCGCCTTCGCAGACAGGCATCAGAAACTCCAGTGCGCTATTCTCGTCGTCGAAGCAGTCGATCCGCTGAGTCAGGCCGGTGGCGTCGAGGATGGCGGCGGGGGAGCCGGACGGCCGAACGATGGCGAGCTGGCCGCCAACGGCTTGGACCTTGATCTGAGCAGCCAGAATCGGTGCGGTACTGTCCGGCCGCAGAGTCGAGAGTCCACTCAGGTCCAGCAACACGCCCGATGTACCAGCCTCCACAGCATTGCCCACTTCATCCAGGAAGCGACTGCCTCCGTACTGCCCGGCGCCAAACGATCCCTCAACCTTCACCGCCAGGCCATGCTGCGCAATCTGCGACACGCTGAGAGATGAATCATTGGACAGCTCGACCGCGTCCTCTGCCTGCTCGTCCACATCGTCGCCGGCAGGCTCGGGCTCCGCACTCTCCTCCGCCTCGTCGTCATCGGCTTCCGCGAGCTCCGCCGTGAGCTGTTGCCAGGGAAGATCCTCCTCCCGCGGCGACTCCGGATCATCCAGCATCTGCGCCCGATCCGCATCCACTCCCGCGGCCATGTCGAGGCTCGCCGGCGCCGACTCAGCCACGGTCAACTGCGAATCCGCAGCAAGAGCGTCGTCGGCCGGGCTAACTGCCGCCTGGGGAGGCGTGTGAGGCTGTGATGGGTCCGGAGCGGCTGCGGCGGCCTCGAGAAGGGGCGCTGCGTACGTGTCCCAGTGCTCCTGCTTGCCACCGGAGCCGAAGAATGCCTTGCGAAAGGCGAACTTGGCCGGCGCCGGCTGCAGCAGGCCGGCTATCGCTGACAACTCCTCACGGAGGAGATCTGTCGAGTCATATCGGCTCAGATGCCCGATGCGTTCGCCGTGCAATCGTGCGAGGTTGGAGCTTGCTCCCATTTCTGTGACCTCCGCTATCGGCCCTGCCGGTGAACAGCCGAGAGCATCGCGGGCCTTCACTGACTTTGTTCCACACGCCACATTACGCGAATGTAAATGAGCAGTTAAACCTCCGTAAAGTCCCTTGCAGCTCGTTTGGCGCCATTCGTGCCGCGGTCGCGGTTGACGGAGGGGAGCTTTTCTGCTATCGTGTGGCATATAGGCCAACGCAGCAATCGACGTAGCACAGGACACAGCACGTGGGGCGCTGTTTTTGCGGCAGCAGCCCCGATCCCGGCCGAGCGCAGAAGGTGCTGAGCGTGCGCTGCCTGCGCTTCGGCGGATGGACGAGGGGGAACAGCAAATGATGCACCAGCCCGAGCTGCGGGCGCTTACTGCCTATGTGGTCTGCTTCCTCTTCCTCACGACCCTTGCCTCGCCCCTTATTGCCGCTCGCTCAGCCGTGAGAACGACACCTGCACCCATACGGGTCGCCATTTGTCCCTCCATTGACGCCTCCTCCGGTGCGGATGCCGACCTCTTGGCAGATCTGGCAAGTGCCGCGCAACTGGCACTCGCAGATTCCGACGTGTACCAAGTGGTCCCGCTCGAGGCTGTGCCCGGGCCCGACCGCCTGCTCCGCGTTGCCGTGCAAGAGATTAGCAGACCGTCGGGGGCACGGCCGCTCCAGGTGAGGCTCGCCGCGGAGCTGCGGAACGCCGCCTCCGGCGAGCGCATTTGCACTGCCGCCGTCATCAGCATCGGCAGCGCCGCGCCAGCGCGGGCCGCTTCCGCCGACGCGGTCGCACGGGCCGCGGTCAACAGCGCCGTGCAGGCGGCAGTGGCGCAGGTAACGAAGGCGGCGGAGATCCGGGGCATCGTGATCGGCGTAGCTCGGGCCAACCGGGTGCGGGTGAACCTTGGACGGGCCAGGGGCATCAAGCCCGGCACCGAACTGGCCATCTACCACAACGACCAGTACCTGGCGACCGCAGAGGCCCGCGGCATACGCCAGCAAGAGAGCGATTGCATCA
This sequence comes from Armatimonadota bacterium, assembly GCA_030601885.1. GTDB lineage: Bacteria > Armatimonadota > Zipacnadia > JAUWAU01 > JAUWAU01 > JAUWAU01. The sequence goes on along the minus strand of JAUWAU010000017.1, from coordinate 84,670 downwards.
TCACGGACATCAAAGAGGGCGCCGCTCTAAGTCCGGGCGACGAGGTGCGGGTGGTATCGATCCCGGCCAAGGCGCCACCGAAGCGGCGCGGCAAGGGCAGGAAGTCCGCCATCATCACCGGCATCGTCGTCCTGGCGGGCCTGGGCCTGCTGGTTGCGAGCAATTCGGGGAAGGGGGATAGGGTCCCCACCACCACTGTTTCGCTCACAGCAACGTCCATCGTGCCGGACGGAATTGATTCGGTGTCGATCACAGCCACCGTCAACACTCCTCGCGGGGGCCCGGTGGCTGACAGCACGCCGATCATCTTCCAGATTATTCAGGGACGCGGCCAACTTCAGAGCGCGAGCAGCACCGGCCCACAGGTCTCCGAACCGACGCTCGCTGGGGCGGCCACAGTGACTCTGACAACGGATGATGGGACTAGCCCACCGATCATCGTGAGAGCCATCGCGCCGAAGGGGAACATGGGCAGCACGCCGCCGATTCAGGTTGTCGGCCAAACGGACATCGACATAGGCATCAGGTGAGGCTGCCCTCGCTGGAGTCCCATGGTAGGGTGGGAACCCGGGGAGCGGGCTGCGTTTCGTGGCGTCGCGCCCACCGCGTCATTGTGGGGATCCAGGAGAGGCCGAGTGGTGCTTCGGTCCATGCCGACGCGAGGGGCGCGCGATCCCTTGCGTCCGAGCCCCATCTCTCACAACCAAGCCGGGGGAAAGTGCTTCACGGCGATCCAGCGCGGCAACCGTGCCTAAGCCGCGCGTCAACCAAGGGGGAGTTGGACGATGCGATCCATTGGAAAGCTTGGCATTATCGCCTTCGTGGGCGTAGTTCTTGGGCTGGCGGGCTGTGGCGGAGGGGGAGGCCGGAACCCCGAGGCACCGGTCGCTCCTGCTCCCGGGAATTCCGCCACAATTGCGGTTGATGTGAACTGGCCGGCCGGAGGGGACGGCTCAAGGGTTATTATGAGCACGGCTCAGTCCATCAAAGTATTCGTTACCGGGCCGGATATCGGAACGCCAATCACCGGGACCCTCAATGCACCGAACACCACGCTCACGCTAACGGTACCGGCAGGGAGCGACCGCCAAGTGGACGCCCAGGGCTTCAATGACCCTGACGCCGGTGGAACGCAGATCCAGAAAGCGAGCGCCCCCGCGACGGTGCCGCTTGCGGCAGCGGGTCAGAGCTACAGCGTGACGCTGTACATGGTGGACATGTTCGACCCAGCCGACGACGACGCCACCGGGGCCACCAGCATCGCAACCGACGGCATGCCGTCGCCATTGCACGTCATTGAGGGCGCGGACGGGACGTGGCATGACCAGAGGGACTTCTTCCGCTTCGCGGCCGTCGCCGCCGAGGAGTACACGATCGCCACTGGGGACGTCATCGGTACCGCCGGGGCTGGAAGATACGTCCTGTCGATATACGACACCGACGGCACCAGCCTATTGGCACAGAGCTCCAGCTTCGGCGTCGGCCCGGCCACGCTGCTCTGGGCTGCCCCGGCCCAAGGGGATTACTTTGTCGCCGTCGCGGGCACCGTAGCGCCCGACATCGCCATGGAGTACAAGCTCAGCATTACGGTTGCGGTGCCGATCGCCAATGTGACGGACGTGCACATAAGCAAGGATCATATCGTGGCAGATGGGACCGACTCCGTGATGATCACCGCCATCGTCGAGGATGCTGCTGGCGACCCAGTGCCTGACGACACGATGATCCGCTTCCGGATCGTTACAGGCCGGGGAGACCTGGACGGCCACGGCCTGCAGACCCACGTGGTAACCTTCTGTGGGGCAGCGAGAACGATCCTGACGACCGACGCCGACGAGTTGATTGGGTCTAACATCGAGGTGAAGGCCTTCGCAGACAACGGGACGCCGAGTACGAGTCCACCAATCCGGGTGATTGCCGCCCCGCCGCAGTAGCGTGCAGCAAAGCACAGTGAAACACAGGGGCGCACCGAAACACATCAGCCAGCCACGAAGCACAGGAGAACTTTCACCTAACGCCCCGGAAATGATTCCATCCGGCGGGCAACCCTTCAATGGGTTGCCCGCTTTCGTCAACGACGGTGACGCCGTGTCCAGCGGCCACCTCGCCCACGACGGTGGCGTTGAGCTGCGCACGCTGAAGCAGAGCCGCCCGCACCTCTTCGGCCGCATCCGCTCTCACGGTGAACAGTAGCTCGTAATCCTCGCCGCCCCCGAGGGCAAAGTGCAGCGCCGGCCGGCGCATGGCGTCGGCGGCGCGGCGGCACTCGGCCGAGATCGGCACTCGCTCCGCCCGCAGTTCTATGCCCACACGGCTTCGCTCGCCAATGTGGCCCGCATCGCGGACCAGCCCATCGCTCACGTCAATGGCCGCCCCGAGGGCCTCGTGCTCGGCCAGGATCGCCCCGGCCGCGATCCGTGGCGTGGGCAGCAAGTGGCGATCCGTCAGGAACGATGTGGCCTCCGCGTCCAGGGACGCTTTGCCCTGAAGCACGGCCAAACCGGCGGCGGAGTCCCCAAGCGTTCCGGTCACCATGACGACCTCGCCTGCCTTCGCTGCAGAGCGCAGCAGCAGGCCATCGCGGCGCCCCTCCCCGACGACGCTCACGTGTATGCCGGTCTCGCGGGGAGCACTGACGCAGTCCCCGCCGACGATCACTGCTCCATCGCGCTCCGCGGCGGCCCGCGCTCCGCGGATGAGCTCCTCCGCGAAAGCCGCGTCGCAGTCCGACCGGATGGCCAGCGTGACGAGGGCCCAGGCGGGAGCGCCGCCCATGGCAGCGATGTCGCTCAGAGCCGCGGCCATGGCACGAAAGCCGATCGTATCCGGCGGCGACGCGCCCGGCACAAAATGGACCCCTTCGACCATGCTGTCGCACGAGAGCAACAGCACACGCCCGTCGCCCAAATCCACGGCGGCGGCGTCGTCTCCGACGCCCACCAGCACACGGCCGGCGGCCGAAGCCGGGTCGGCCAACCGCTTCGTTTCGGGAATGCTGAGGATGGACTCGATGCGCGCGAGCAGCCCGAGTTCGCCGAGGTCGCTCAATCGCATTGGCCCTCTCACCCTTCGAGGTGGCACGTATCGTTGATGACCGCGACATCGACCCATTGCTGTCCGACGTGCAGGACGTTGAGGGCGCAGTTGTTCTGCCCAATGCGGCGGAAGCGTTCCAGCGCTATTCCGAGGATGTGGCAGATGAGCGCGCGGCTGACCGTCTTGTGTGACACGATGGCCACTGCCCCACCCGCGTGCCGGTGTGCCACCTGGAGAAGCGCCGGATAGGCACGCTCGACGACCACCTGCAGGCTTTCCCCACCGGGAGGAGCGAAGGTAGAGCTGCTGTCAAACAGTGGCACCCCGGGGGGATCGCGCTTCTCGATCTGTACGGCCGTCAGCCCATCCCATTCGCCAAAGCCGCGCTCCACCAGTGCCTCGTCAGTCATGACGGGCACGCCGTGCGGCCGCGCTACGGCTTCGGCCGTCATCACCGCGCGGCGATACGGGCTGGCATACACGCCAACGAGCGGACACGCTGCCAATCTGGCAGCAGCGAGCTCGGCCTGCCGCTGCCCACGCGGCGTCAGAGCAGCGTCCTGGAAGGCGCCGTAGAGAAACTCGCCCGGCCGCGCCACCGCGCCGTCGGGATCGTACCCGGGCACGTTCGCACTCATCTCCGCATGTCGGAGCAGGTAAACGGTGGTGGTCAAGGGGCCCGTCTCAACATCCTGTCCTGGCTGCTTCGCCAGCCACCGGGCGGCTGGCCCGCCCTACGGCTCGTCCCCGGCAGTGCCGAGCCGCTTCTCCAGCTCTTGCATAGCCGTTTCCAGACGCTCCTGCCGGAGCGCTCGCGTAAGATCCGACCGCGTATACTCTATCGTGGACCTGACGGCATCGGTGCGGCGCTTCAAGCCCTGCACGAGGGCGTCGGGATAGTCGAGAGAGACGAGCGCGTAATAGATGTCATTCATCGCGCTGAGGGCGCCCTCGCCCCGGTCGAGCCGCCCCGCACGTATGCTGTCAACCACATAGCGCCGCAGCTCGCCGATGGCCTCAGCGGCTCCATTCACATACGCCGCGCACTGGACGCCGATCTCATCGGGGGCCGGCAACTCCTGACCGGTGATGATGGCGTGCGTGATCTGGGCCTCGGCATGCTCCTTCTGGGCATCGCGCACGAAGCCGGCGCCGATGAGTTGTGGGTAGCGCTCCAGGCGTTCAGTGAGCTCCCTGACGGCCTCGTTCGTCTTGCGCAGCGCCGCGACGGCCTGCTCTGTCTCACCTCTATGGACCGCTCTGATGGTGTCGGCCGACTCGCGTATTACTTGCCGGCAGATCGTGAGCGTATGCTCGCGCACCTCGTCGAGTTGATCAAAGTGCGCCCGGACTTGCTCCATGATGCTGTCAAGGTCTGCCACAGTTTCAAATCCTTTGGGGTCAGACTTGGCACGGCCGCGGCCGGGGAACCTCATTCCCCCGGCCGTCACGGCTTTCCCGTGAGGGGCTCGTTGCCGGTTCTGACACATTTCGCGCCCGCTTCGATGGCGCGCAGATTGAGCGGTATGAACTGGTGATGCCGCTTGGGGAGTACGCGCTTCAGGGCATCCGGAAGGCTTTCGAGCGGCAGCGCACCGGCCCGCTCCGCGTAGGCGCCCAGCATGACCATGTTGGCCACCCGTACGTCTCCAAGCTGCTCGGCGAGCCCTGTGGCACGGACGGCGACGACATCCACATCATCGCGCGGTGACACATCGTGAATGAGGGACGCGTTCAACACGAGTGTGCCGCCGGAACGTACCGTGTCCGCCCGCTCGCCCACGGCGATGCTATCCAGCAGTATCCCATCATCCGGGTGGGCAACCACGGGAGAGCCCACCCCCTCGCCGGCGATAACAACCCAGCACGCCGCCCGACCACCACGCATCTCCGGCCCATACATAGGGAACCAGGAGACGTGCTTGCCCAGCAGCATGGCGGCGCAGGCGATCGTCTGCCCCAGCAGCAGGACCCCCTGTCCACCTGAGCCGGCCACGACGACGGAATGCTCATCCACCTGGCTTTTCTCCGTTGCCGCCCACGAACTCACCGAGCGGGTAATACGGGATCATGTTCTGCTCGAGCCACTCCAAGGCATCCGCGGGCGCCATGCCCCAGCAGCTCGGGCAGCTCGACAGCACCTCAACCAGGCTGAAGCCGCCCTCGTCGAGCTGTGTCTGAAAGGCCTTCAGAATAGCCCGCCTCGCTTGCCTGACGTACCGCGGTCGCGAGACGGCAACGCGAGCAATGTAGCCGGGCCCCTCCAGAGACGACAGCAGCTCGCACGCGCGAATCGGGTTGCCGTCCAGATCGGGCGAACGACCCGCTGGACATGTGGTTGTGCGTTGCCCCGGAATGGTCGTCGGGGCAATCTGCCCGCGTGTCATCCCGTACACACCGTTGTTGACGAAGATGACGGTGATATTCTCGCCTCGTGTGGCGGCATGTATGGTCTCGGCCGTGCCGATGGCGAGCAAGTCGCCGTCCCCTTGGTACGTGAACACGACGCGGCCCGGCAGCGAGCGTTTTACGCCGGTGGCGACTGCGGGCGCCCGCCCGTGCGATGCCTGAATCATGTCGCAGTCCCAGTTCTGATAGGCAAACACGGAGCAGCCGACGGGACAGATGCCTATGGTCCTTTCTCGGATGTCCAATTCGTCGATGGCTTCGGCCACCAATCGGTGGATGATGCCGTGCGTGCAGCCGGGGCAGTACGTAAATGGCGCATCGGTGAGCGCTTTCGGCCTTTCATACACCACTTTCATAGCTGCCTTCCTACTACCGACGACTCACGTCGGCGACGTCACTGCGCTTCGCTGCCCGCCCGGACCGACTTCGAGCGACACAGGGACACGATGTATTCGGATACTTCCTCGGGCGAGGGCGTGACGCCTCCCGGACGTGCATACAAATCAACGGGGGCGCGCCCTCCGACGGCGATGCGCACGTCGTCAACGAGCTGCCCGGTGCTCATCTCGGCCGCGAGCACGGCGTTGGCGTCCGCGGCCAGTTCGGCCAACCTCGCCGAGGGGAAGGGAAACAAGGTGATGGGGCGCAGCAGCCGTGCCTGCACGCCTTCGTGTATCGCCGTAGTCACCGCCGAGCGGCAGATCCGTGCCATCGTGCCATAGGCGACGATGACCAACTCCGGCGCGTCTGCACCGAATTCCTCCCAGGCCATCTCCTTCTCGCCTGCCTCCGCGTATTTCTGAGCCAGTCGCCGGCAGAAAGTCTCATTCTCGCTCGGGACGATATGCAGCGAGTTGATGACGCGCCGTGGCCGACCTTTGGCGCCGGTTACCGCCCAGCTCTTTTCCGGCATCGGCTCCTGGAGGGGGCCGCGAAGCTCCAGAGGCTCCATCATCTGCCCGAGGATGCCGTCGCCGAGAATCATAACAGGATTGCGGTACCGCTCACTCACCCCGAAGGCGTTCCTGGCGATGTCGTACAGCTCTTGCACACTGGCGGGAGCGTACACCAGGGGCCGCCCGTCGCCGTGCCCCCCACCACGGGTCGCGAGGAAGTAATCCTGCTGGGAGGCGGCGATGTTGCCCAGTCCGGGCCCGCCACGCACTATATTGACCACCAGGCACGGCAGTTCGGCGCCGATGAGATACGATAGACCCTCCTGTTTGAGGGCAATGCCCGGCCCCGACGATGAGGTCATGGGCCGCGCGCCGGCCGCGGCCGCACCGAACACCATGTTGATCGCGGCGATCTCGCTCTCAGCCTGCAGGAATACGCCGCCCGCCGCGCGCAGGTGCACGGACATGTATTCGGGGATCTCGTTCTGTGGCGTTATGGGGTAGCCGAAGAAGTGAGTGCAGCCGCCGTCGATGGCGCCCTGACAAACGGCCTCGTTTCCCTTCATGAGCACCTTCTCGACAGACAACGATAGATCACTCCACGCACGAGCGCCGACGCGACCCGGGGGGCGCGCCGCCTAGCGGAAGACGATGATCGCCGCCTCCGGACACATGAGGGCACACGACGTGCAGCCGCGACATTTGCCGGCGTCGGGCTGCGTCGCTGGGTGATACCCCCGCTCGTTTGTCTCGTTGGCAAGCTCCAACGCGTCATGTGGACAGAAGCGGACGCAAAGCCCACATGCCTTGCAGCGCACTTCTGCGATCTCCACTTTCGCCACCGAGTACGTCCTCTCCAGCAGCCGCCACAAGCAGGCGGAACCTACGCTACCCAGGGAAGCACTATGTTCAATCGCAGCGGCATGAGAGCTGTGCCCTCGGGCACTACCGCTTCGGCGGCGAGCTTTTCAGCGCACGCAAGCAGCACCACCGGCACGCCGAGCGCCTCTGAAGCATCCTCTGTGACGCGAAGGCCTTGGAGACAGATGTCCCAGGTGGTCTCGTCGCGGAGGTGGGTGTTGGCGATCAGACCCGCGATGTCCAGCCCGGCGGCCGCAGCCAGCCGCCGTGTGCTGTCTGCAATAGCGTTCCCGCCCGCCGTCCCCGGCCGCCGCGTGTTCACAACGACGTACGCTCGTGCCCCGGCCGCCCTCAGCGCTCCCGCAAACTGACGGATGGTCGTCGCTCCGACCTCGTCGCCGCCGACATCGAAAACAGCCCTGGCGGTCTCACGTGTGATGATGTGTGGAACCTCGGGCGGGATGAAGGGTACATCAATGTGTCCACGGCTGAGGGGCGGTGCAATCACCTCGACGCCAGTGCACGCCAGCGCTTCTCGCACGTCCTGAGTGCGGAAGTACGGAGTCACGAGGTCGAAATCCACGACGTGCACGCCATCCAGCGCCGACGCCCATGCTGCCGCGAGGTTCAGAGCGATCTCCGTCTTACCGCTGCCGCCGACGCCGAGAATCACCACGAGGCGGCTCTCGCTCAATGGCAGTCGCTGCGCCGTTGCACATTGCTGCCTGGTAGGATGCTCCAACTTACCCACGTTCCGCAAGGAGCGCGCCTGGCAGGGCTGCCTGCGCCGGCACTCAAAAGCAATACAGTTTCCCATCTCCGGAGCCGATGAACAACCGGCCATCCGAGATGGCGGGCGACGAATACACCGGGCCACCGGTGGCATAGTGTGCCACCGGAGCACCCGTTTGTGCGTTGAGGATGTATACGACGCCCTCGAGGTCGGCGAAGTAGACCATGCTGCCGGCAATAGCCGGCGCCGCGTGCACAACTCCGGCCCCCTGCCCCTTCTTTGGCGGCCAACGCCAGCGCTTGGCCCCGCTGGCCACATCGACGCCGTAAAAGGCAGCTCGACTCGACGGGTATCCCTCGTTGGCCGCTGCATACACCATTGTGGCACCCGCCGCCGGGCTCCCCATGACGGAGCCGCGGACCTTCAGCATCCACCGCGCTACTCCCGAGGCAGCATCAACGGCGTGCAGATGCAGGTCCGGATCTGGTGTCGGTGGCTTGGGCTCGCCGTGCCACATGTCCTGGGAGCCGAGAAACACCAAAGGCCCGACCACGGTTGCCGTGGCCACAACGCGCCCCCTCGGATCGAACTGCCATAGTGGCTGGCCGTCCGATAGCCGGATTGCATGAAAGCCTCCGGCCATGTCCCCGATATAGAGCGCTCCGTCGCCTACGCATGGCGACGCCACCACTCGCGCCGGCAGCTCGCGGCGCCAGATCTCTGTGCCGTCTTCGGCTCGGAGGGCAAAGACGCGCCCCGGCGTCGATGCCCAATATGTGATCCCCTCGGCGAGGGCAGGTGAGGCGATAATAGGACCGTCAGCACGCTGTCGCCAGAGCACCTCGCCAGTGCCAGCGTCAAGGCCGTAGGCGAAGGTGTCAACGCAGCCCACCAGGACCAGGCCTTCGGCGACGCAGGGCGAGGACGTCACCGGACCGCCAAGCTCCTGCCGCCATATGGCCCGGCCCGTCGCGGCATCGACGGCGTGGACGCACCCGTCCGTGGTTCCAACGTAGACGACACCGCCGCTGACAGCGGGCGAGGAGTCCACACGGCCATCCAGCTTCACGGTCCATTGGACTTCGAGGCTGTTGGGGCCCTCGCCATCTGCCACGCCGGTGCGAGCGGCGTCATGCGCGTACATCGGCCATTCGGGCCAGACGCCACTGGGCACCATGAGGGCAACACCGATCATCGCGCATAGGCAGGTGTTGCGCCGGCTCTGTCGGCATCTTTCTCGATGCACTGCTTTTGTCGTCCCGTAGGCAAAACTCAAGGCGCCGCCGGAAGCCTGCGGCAGCGCCTTGGAGCGAGTCTGTTCCAGGTCTACGCGTAGCCGACCGGGCGCGGCCGCCCCTCCGAACTACGTGGGAGGCGGCGGCTCCTCCTGTTGTACCACAGCGATGATGTCGAGCAGGAAATTCGTGCCCTGAGCCACGTTGACATCGCCGATCTGCGGGTCGCTTGGATCGGGATCGGGTACAATGAATCCCGCGGGCGGGGTGACGAAGACCGGCTGAAGTCCCAGGCTGACGCCGCCCACACGGTACTGGCCGTCGATGTCTGTTCTGTCGGACTTGTTCCCTATCCTCACCACGGCGCCGCTTATTCCCAACCCCGTTTCTTTGTCTATGACTCGTCCTTCCACGCTCCCGCTGGGCCCGCCGCCGCCCCCACCGCAGCCAGACACCATGCCGCCCATGACTGCCGCCACGGCGGCCAATACCACGAGTCGCACGGGGATACTATTGCCTCTCATGTGCGTTCCCCCTGGCGCTCCGTGAGCCGACTCTGCCCGTGCCGGCGCCAGGGCGCCTAGCGCCGAATCAGGATAGTCGTTATTGCGTCTGCCTTGATGCCCTGTTCGCCCGTCGCGGTCACCCGCACCGAGTACACGCCACTGGGCACTTGCGTGCCGGCCAGGCTGCGCCCATTCCAAAGAGCAGCGGCTGAGCCGGCGCCGCGCGAGGTGGCAGACTCAACCCTCGCCACCAGCCTGCCGCTGACGTTGTAGATCTGCGTCGTCACCGCGGCAGGAGCCGTGAGCGAATAGCGGATTTCTGCCCCAGCTCCTCTGGCGCCACGCGTCGGGGCTCCGTGTAGTCCGACGACGCGCAGCCCGGTCTGCACCGCTTCGCGAACTTCGATGCGGAAGTGACGCTCGCCGCCGTCGCCGCTGTTATACGTATACGCCGACTTCGTGCGGGCGAACACCGTCTCGCCGGCGTCCAGATCGGCAAGCAGTACTTGTCGCTGCTTCGAGAGCTGAGCCAGGTTGGGAAGACTCACTGTTACGTCCTCATTTACCAGGTCCGTGGCGACGACGAAGTCGAACGCCAGCTCTGCCGCGTCGGTGGCCCGGATGTCGGCTGCCAGGCGCCTGCCGGGCTCGCCCTGAGCGGCGCCGTCGAAGTAGATGTCGGCGTAACCGGACGCCGCCGGCGGGTTGTCGATCTTGAGCGTGCTCACGACGCCGCGTGCCGGCGCGCCGACGCCGACATAGTTGCAGGCGTCTCGTGTCTTGACCGTCGCGGCGACCACCTGGATGAGCCAGCCGCCGTCAACGAGCGACCGCGGCTTGGCGCTGTCCTCCGGCGGTCCCGCGTCGGGCTCGGCACTGCGCGACAGGGCGCCTGCCGGTGGCGAGATGGTGATGCTGGCCCCAACAGTGCCGACCGTAACGCGCTGCCAGAAGCCCTGATACGGCTCGATCGTGGTGAGCGTATTGAACGCCTGCATATCCGTCACCAGGACGTAGCCGCCGTTGATCCCGTCGTTCACGTACACCCAGGCCAGATCGCTCACGGCCGGGCTGCTCTGCTGCACGCTGCTCCACGCGAAGGCGGCCAGGAACGGGTTGCCAGCCATCGTCCACTCGCTGAAGATCGGAATGGGGAATGCGCGGTCGGTGGGCGCAGGCGTACCGGGTACCAGTGGCAGCGGGCCGACCGGGATCCGGGCGAAGAAGCCTCGGCCCGGCTCCACTCGGAGCGCCGGGTTGTCCCGATCGACGGAGAAGAGCACGTAGCCTGCCGGCATGCCCAGCGGGTCCCAGGTCGCCACCGATTCGGTGCCGAACACGTCGGCCGCCGTTATGGCCGGGGTGCGCGTCATCGCCGTGAACGGAGCCGTGAGTAGCTGCAGTCCGGAAGCCGGCGCGATCACCTGGAAGACGCGGAAGCCGGTGAAGTTGACGCTGATCTGGCTCGGTGGCACCGTAACTTGCTGCGATGCCGGGCTAAACTGGGCAGCGCCCGTCGCCTCGCTCGGCGTCACCGTATACGTGCCGGCCTCCAGCCCGGTGATGGTGTAGGCGCCCGTTGCTGAGTCCACAGTGGCTGCCGAAGGCGTTGACGGGCCGCCAGTGGCGCTGACGGTTATGGTCAGACCCGCCAGCCCTCCGGCGGCACCCAGTGTCACCGTCCCCGAGATGGAGTAGAGGACCGCCGATGCCTCGAAGTCGATGCCGGTTCGATTCCCAGTGGTAACATTGACCGTCACCGTCTGGCTGACCGGCGTGAAGGTGAACTCCGCCGGCACCGGGACGACCTCGATGTCGCCCGCGGCAAGGTCAGTGATGGTGTAGTCACCGTTGGCGTCGGTGGTGGCTTGTTGCCCGTTGGCGGACACCGCCACGCCCTCAAGGCCCTCCCCCGTGTCGCTGCGCGTCACCGTGCCGGAGATGCTGAACAAGATGAAGAAGTCCAGGTTGTCCGTCGGGTCCACGCCGGCAGTCACGGTCTGATCCGTTGGGCTAAACGTGAAGCCGGCAAGCGACGGTGTGAGCGTGTACGTGCCCTGCAGCGCCGGCGCTATCGAGTAGCTGCCGTCTGTTTGTGTGAGCACCGGCGACGGCGCTGTGCCGTCGGTGGTGTCCACGGTGATCGTAACGCCGGGCACCGGATTGCCGACGTTATCCTGGGCCACGCCGCTCAGCGTGTACGTGGTCAGCGTGCCGACGAAGTCCGGCCCGGCGACCGGCGGCCCGCCGCTCGGCAACGACGGGACCGTCACCGTCTGCGGCAGCGACAGGTCCCACGTCGTTCCCGAAAGCACCGGCGTGATGTCGTAGTCGCCGCCCGTCAGCGGCCCGATGACGTACGATGCCGCGCCGGTAGCCGCGTTCGTTGTGACCACGATGGCCGGGAGCGCCCCCGAAGGCCCGGTCACGTTGATGGTGACGTCGAGCGCCAGGAGCAGCGGCGTGGTGCCGTCTGTCGTGAGTTGAATGGTGCCGTCAATCGTCTGCGTCTGTTCGGTGGTGAAGCTGAAGCTGTCCGTCGCCGGCCCGTTGCCCGACTTGTCGGACGCCGACATATTAACGGTTACGGCCGTATCCGTCGGCAGCGGACTCGGACGATCGAAGACGACCTCGAGGTCCGTGTCCTCGCCGGGCACGAGCTGTGTGATCTGGAGGTCGTTCTTGTCGAAGGGCCCCTCCATCGTGCCCCCGACGTCGAGGGTCACGGAGATCGTGTCGATGTCAACGCCCACGCCAAGGTCGTGCACCTGGAACGTGATGTCGGTGTTGATCGGCACGGCAGGGCTGCCGTCCACCGGATCGAAGCTATCGAAGAACGGTGCCTCGCTGTCCTGCGTGTCGCAGCCGTTCGTGCCGCCGACATTCGTTGACACCTGCGTGCGGTCCACGACGCGGACCAGATAGTAGTACGTCTTGCCAAGTTCAGCAGTGCTGTCAATCAGGAATACGTCGCCGGGGCCGGGCTGCCCGCCGAGCGACGGCGGGATCAGGCCCGTTCCCGTCTCGTTCGCCAGCTCGACCAGCGTCGGTGAACCGGCATCGGGATCAACCGGCGTGATCTCGTCCCGATAGACGCGATAGCCGATGAGGTCACCGGCGGGCTGGGGCGGCAGCCACGGATCCGCGGGCAGCGCCACCGTGGGATCGTCCACGGACGCGCTCCAGTCCACGCGGATGCTGCCGTCCGGCTGCGCCGCACAGGTCTGCGTGGCCGGCGGCGTCGGCGCCAGGTTATCAGCCGGGACCGCTGAGTCAGTATTGGAGGTGGCCGAGAGGCTGGCGCTCCCGTCGGCCACGTCGTCAAACGCCAGCACCACATACTCGTAGTCGGTGGCCACCACGTTGCGGCCATCCTCGGGATTCTGGCCGAGCCGGTCGAGCACAGCGACGACATAGTTGGTCCCCGCCCCGATGGGGCTGGAGAATGCCGGAGCAACCGTCAGCGTGCCGGTGGCGGCATCGTAGTCAACCACCTGCCGCTCTTCACCGATAGACGGACCGCTGAGGATGGTCACTGTGCCGCCGTTCCAGTCGTCGTCGTTCCCGCCCAGGGCGGAGTCGATCACGGTGGTCGTGGACCCACCGGTCGCCGTACTTTGGACCCGCGGCACTGCCCCGAAGTCCCTATCACGCAACGTGTATGGATCACGGCCGTCGGCGGGTATCGACGCGATCTCGTACGGCGCCCCCGCAACAGGATCTGAAATCGGCGCTCCGCTGCCCACGACCGCCCGGCGCACGCTGTAGCGAATCACGTCGCCGCGCCCCGCGCCATCGTCGGCCGAGCGGCGCCACTGCAGGCTGATCTGCCCGCCTTGATCTGGCTGGAAGTCCAGTGCCGAGAGGTTCGTCGGCGGCGCCGGCGGATCGTCAACGATCGGGCCCGGCACCATGGCCGGCGCATCGGGGATTCTCGCCGTGTCGAGCCCGTCGCGGGCCTCGAAGAAGAAGTTGTGCGGCGAGCCGGCGGCCAGGATCGGGCTGCCGCCCGACACGTCGATGGTGAATTCCGCACCGTCGGTGTAGTCTGTATCGGCCGGATCTACTTGCGTCATCATCGCGAAGCCGCCGGTCTGGTTCTGGCCGCTGTCGATGATGAGCCGCACGAATTCCGGTGGATTGCCGCGCTGCTCCGGGCTGAAGGTGTCGGCGTCGAAGTAGATGACCCGGTACGTGTATGTCGCCGTGCTCGGCGCACTGTCCGGGTCCAGGCCCGGTGAGCGCTGCTGTAGAGCAAGTTCGTACGTGGTGCCGGCCACAATCTGCGTGCTGAACGGCCGCTCCACTGTGAGCGTCCCGGTGGCCGCGTCGTAGTCCATTACGCGCTGCTGCTCCCCGCGGGACAGCCCGCTGCTTATGCGCAACTGCGCATCCACCCACTCGTCGTCCACCCCACCGATAGTGCTATCCACCAGCGTTGTCCCGGCCGGGTCGCCATCCGCGGTGGCCGTCCCGAGGCGGCCCTTGCCGGCGACGAACTCATGATCGGCCGGCGGGAAGCCGCCAGTGCTCCAGCTCAGGCCGCTTTCCGCGGGTGGAAACGCGGGATTCAGGGACGGCGCGACGCCGTCGGGCTGGTCCACGGCCGGGAAGAAGAGGCGGGGTGACGAGTTCGGCACCACTATTGGCCCGTTGGGGGCCGCAGGGTCGCTGAACTGACCTGAGGGCGCCCCAATCGGGAACACTCCTCCCAGACCGTCGGCAGCCCGGCCGCGGAGAATGTGGCCGTCCACGTCCACCTCGAGGCGCACCTGTGCCTCGTAGACTTTGCCGTCGCTGAAGAGCGTGTCGTTGGGATCCTGCTCCGTCAAAGCCAGCACGCGGTCGGGCGCCGCCGGCGTGCCGTCAACTCCCAGCAGTATCTCGCTCGGCGGATCGTTGTCGAGATCCGTATACGTGACCTGAAGTGTGAAGGGCGTGGCCGTGTTGCCATCGGCGTTGTCATCTGGCGTGCCGGAGCCTACGCGCGCATCGTTGCCGGGACCGGTGGGCGTTGGGTCGGGTGTGAAGGAGAAGTTCGTCAGGGTGGGCGCCCGATTCGCGAGCACCTCGGGACCGGTGAAGTTATCGGGGCTGCCAAACCCTCCTGCCTCCGGAATGCGTATGATCTCGCCCTCACGACGAATGCTCGGATCGTCGGGGAACAGCCAGTCGGCGTGGTCGTCGGCGAATTCGAAGAAGTACTCGTGCAACCGGCCAGGCGTTAGCTCCACCACGGTGCCGGTGTCGAACCGATACTGGTTCGGCGTGGTGAAGTCCACGTCGGACGGATCTGCCGGGAACATCGTCGCTAGTGCCCAATCAACGATTGTGAACGTATCGCCAGCCGCGACTGCCGATGGCGCGCTCGCCAAGGTGATCGTCGGTATGGCACCAGTGGTGTCGTTGACGTCGATGAGTATGGGATCCTGGCCCGCCTGCGCGCCCGTCTCGAACTTCACCTCACGTCCGCGCCAGTTCACATTCGCCACCGGCGGCGGCCGCCGGAACAGCTCGTCAACGACCGTGTTACCAGGGGGTGTGCCAGCAGCATCGTCAACGCCATCGCCATCGGCGTCGTTGACGAGTCCATCACCCGTGTAGGTTACGGGCTGCCCGTCGACCCGTTCGTACTCGATGACGGCGCCGGCGACGCTCACGACGCTCAGTACGCCATCGCGATCGCCAAACGTGTCGATATTCAGGTCGGCACGGAAGACGCCGTCGCCATCCTGGCCGCTGCTGTTGCCGAAGTTTTGACGCCGGAACGGCCCATCAATGTCGCTGTAGTGCACCGTGTACGTGAAGGGCAGGCCCGGGCGCTGCGACGTGGGCGTCACGTCCCCGTCGGCCAGCACCGGCGGCGTGTTCACGCGGAAGTGGTAATAGTCGTTATTGGCATCGCGCACGTTCACGCCAAAGTCGAAGGGATCGTCGGGGAACGTCCGCCCGATGATCGGATCGACGCGTTCGGGGCGCCGCGGGAACCACACCGTGCGGGTCCCGTTGCTGGCCCGGAAGAAGTACTGGTAGTCGTCAACCTGAGCGTTGGAGGCGGGGCCAGGCGGATCGGGCAAGTTCACCGGCGACAACTCGCAGAAGAACAGTGCTCCGTCGCGATAGTCGCTGTCGTTCGGGTCCACCTGCTGCATCGGAATCACGGCCGATACGGTGGCCGGATCGGTGGTGACGTCGTCGGAGGCGATAGCGCCCTCGCGCCGCAGCAGCATCTCGATCTGTAGCGGCGCCGTGTTCGACGAACTCGCATAGTTGATGAGGAACCTGTACGTGTCGCTCTGCAGCCAGCGGTTGTCGGCCCGGGCCGTCAACTCGGGGAAGTCCGCAAAGAAGTTGGGCGCAATGGTGCCGTCGTTGGTCGGGTACTCCGCCACGCCGACAGGCGGGAACACGGGCGCCCTCGGATTATCCTGCGGCGCCCAGAGCACCGGGTCGTTGTTGCGAACCGCGTAGGTGGGCTGACCCGACACGCCAGGCGTCAGGTTCGTCTCGTCCAGGCTGTCAATCGGGTACTTGTACCGTCCCCCGGGCGCCACACCAGAGACCTCGAGGTGGCGGAACGGGTCATTGACAGTGTCCTCCACAGGCGGCCCGATGCTTGGCGGCGTGAACTCCCGGTTGAAGGTGCGCACAGACGGCCGCCCCATGAACAGATCCGCCCGCTGACCCGGCGGCATGAAGTCGTCCGTGCAGATGAACTGGTAGCTGTGTAGTCCGGCGGCCTCGTAGCCCGGGGCCCTGAACGTCGGAAATGGCCGCACATCGACCGGCCTGAAGTTCACATAGCTGTTGTAGTGCGGCCGACCAGTGAGCACTGCATACTTGTACCACTCAACGTCGGGCTCGTAGCTCGTGGGCAGTAGCTGATAGACGAAGCGCACGCCACTCTTATAATCATTTTCCGTAAGGTTCTGGATTTGGAGCACATTCCCGTTGTTGTCTATGGGAATCATGAAGTGCGGGTGCAGGAAGTCGCCGTCGATAATAAGCGCCACGCCGCTCTCTGTGTCCTGGTTTACCCAGCGCCACCGATACAGCCACGAATCACTCGAATTGGAGTAGAACCAATTGTTGTACGTCAGATCAACTGGTCCGATCCTCTCGTTCCAGTTGTCTTCAATCTGTCCCTGGAAGGGGGGCACGTCTGAGTGAATGGAGTCTTGGTCGTAGTTGAATCGGGGTGGCAGCCCGCTGAGATTCTCGTATATCACTTGGAAAGTGTAAATGCTCGAACTGGTGCCGTCGTCAGCCGTGTTCAAGCCCGTGTTACCATCCGACGGGATGTTCACCAGCCACGGTGGCTGATCGTAGATGCTGAGCGGGTCGGGATCACCAGTATTGATCGCCCCCTGCCACCTCAGAAAGTCCTGGTTCAGGCCCCCCGAGCCACATACACGGACGCTCTGCTCAGCCAATCTCACCCAAGCGGACAGGTCCGTGCCGGGCCCGCCGTCTCTGATACGCGCTCCGAACCGGAACGTGTGCGTCTTGGGATCACCTCACCCCTTGCACCCTAGCCCGTGCTGAAGCGTCCACGGGCCGAAGCTGAAGCGCACGTGGTCCTGCGACACGACTCTCATGAACACGTAGAAATCGCTGCGATTGCCAGGGCCGGGGAGGTTATCGCCAGGGTCCAGCACGTCGCCGTCCCGGTTCGCGTCGTCCTCCGCATCGATGACGATCTTCCCGCCCGCCCACACTCCGGAGGGGCCCCAAGTGGGCCCGTTGAGGTACCACTGCGGCACCTGCAGCCCGACCATCTGGACGGAGCACCTCTCGGGCCCGCTCTCCCCCAGCGGCGGGGAGAAGGTGTCCTGCAGAGTGAAGATGGCGAGGAAGATCTCGTAAGCGACGTCCACCGCGATCCGCACCCGGAACGGCTGATCGACTCTGAAGATCCCGGTGTCCGGGCTCCACGCCACGACGCTGCGCACCTGGTTCAGAGCTGGATGCGGGTCCTCTGTGATGGTGATCTGAGCGCCCAGCCAGCTCTCTCCTGACGCAGGCGCACCAAGGCTCCAGTCAACCACGGTGAAGCCGTCGAGCTCAAACTCCACACCTGTCAGGACGGCCTGCCCGAAGGGGGTGGCAGACCTGACGACGATGCGGCCAGACAGTGGGTCGTACGTGGCAATCTCCCGCGCTTGGCCCACGAGCGGGTTGCCCGTAGGCCCAGTTATGCGCACGCTGCCTCCGACCCACTGCCCCTGCCCCCCGGGCAGATCGGCGCAATACAGCACCCGGGTGGTGCCATCCGCCGTCGTCGTGTATGGCCCGATGAGCACGAACTCCGTGCCCTGAGCCACCATGTCGGTAAACGGCAAGGCAACGGTGATCGTGGCGGTCATCGGGTCGTACGCCGTGATGGCTCTTATCTCCCCAACGTTCGGGTCGTTCGTCGGCCCTGTAATGCGGACCCGACCGTGGTCCCAGTCGCCCGCCGGCAGCGGATCGCATACCAGAGTTGTTCGCGCCAGGTCCCCGTCGGCCGTCGTCCACAGCGGCCCATACCCGGCCCCATCATCCGTAGTCACCTCTGCACGCGGGCCGTAGCCCGAAAAGCTTGCCACTCTCGTCGCTGTGCTTCGGATTATGATGTCTGACCCGGTGTAGTCGACCCCCGGGGTAGCAGTCGATGCCACCATCAGGTCCGAGGTGGTCGGCGGCAGTGGCGGGTGAAGCCGGTAGCCCGTCGTCCAGAAGCTCTCCGGCGTGCCCACGAGGCTGTTGGACGTCGGCGACGTCATGATCCCCCGTCGATAGCCGTCGCCTGTGTCATTGAGAAACGCGACCAGCCTCACTACCGACATCATGTCCCCGGTACGCCCCTCGAACTGGAAGTACTCGATGGGGTCCGGCTCGCCGTCGGTCAGGGTGTCGTTATCGTTGTCATCGTATTCCACCCGCAGCCAATAGCTGGAGTTCGTGGTAGCGAACGTGGGGAAGATGCCATCGCCCTGGAACCCGTAGCTCAATACGGGAGACTGGGCCGAGGCGGTGCCGCAGAATGCGAGAAGGGCAACGGGAAAGAGAAGAAAGAGAAGAGGGAGAATAATCGCCAAACGTCGTCCAGCCGCTGTGGACCGATCCATCAGAGATCCCTCCGTTTGACTATTCATGAGTGCAGGCGAGGGCCCGCCCCGTAAGCCCCGTTGATAGGCGCGTACCCGTGCACTGTATCGCCCGTGAAAACGCCGCGTAAAATGTTTGTAAAGGTGAGATCGGCCTAATCCTACTAAGCCGCTTCGAGCACCCTGGAGCGCGGCACGCACGGACTCACCCACAGATATCCGACAACGTCCGTCCGCCCCGCGCGTGAGCCTCAACGCTACCCCCGACGCTCGCGCCGCATTCTACAGGATTGACCACCAAAAGTCAACCTCGACCCGGCCGCGCAAAGCCGCATGAATATGGGCACAAATGGCCCATACAACTGATTGACGCGCCCGCCTGCATCCACTATAGTTCGATGTAGAGCGACGAGGCAACCGGACCATGAACGGCCACAAAACCAAGCGCACGGATGAGCCTCAGGCGGCCACGGGTACGGGCGACACCACTCCGGCCGCCCAACTCATGGGTAAAGTCGCGGTACTGAGGACCTCGCCCGACACGGTCCTGGGAGACATCGCCGAAGCCATGCGGCTCGCGGGCGCTGCGTCGGCACTCTCGTCCGAGCACGAGACCATACTCAAGATCAATATCTCCTGGCAGCACTACTACCCAGCCTGCTCCACGACCCCGTGGCAGCTCGAGGGTGTGGTCAAGGCGCTGCTCGACCTCGGGCACCGGGCCGAAGGGCTCATACCGGCCCAGAACCGCACCGTTGTCGTCGATCCGCGCATCGGGGCAGTGAACAACCGCCACGATCCCGTGCTGAAGCGCTACCACCTGACGCCCGTCTGGCTATTCGAAGAGGGGGTGGAGTGGATCACCTACGAGCCCGAGCGCGAAATGCTCGCCCTTAAGGATATCTTCCCCGACGGCATAACCATCCCGAAGCTCTTCATCGGCAAGAACGCTCTGCATCTGCCTACCATGAAGACTCATGTGTTCACCACCACCACGGGGGCGATGAAAAACGCCTTCGGGGGGCTGCTCCGGGACAATCGCCACTGGTGCCACGCCAGGATCCACGAGGCCTTGGTCGATCTGCTGACGATTCAGCAGGAGATCCACCCAGGCCTGTTCGCCGTAATGGACGGCACGATCGCCGGGGATGGTGCGGGCCCGCGGGCGATGGAGCCCGTGGTGAAGAACTACCTGCTGGCAAGCGCGGATCAGGTGGCCATCGATGCCATTGCGGCCAAGATGATGGGCTTTGACCCGATGGAGCTGGACTACATCCGCATGGCCCACGAACAGGGCCTTGGAGTGGGCACGCCGAGCGAGATAGAGGTGCTGGGAGAGGACATCGGCGGCGTCAGCTTTGGCTTTCGGATGCGCGAGACATTCGCCAGCCGCGGGCAGAAACTCATCTACCACGGGTGGCTCAAGTCCTGCGAGAAGCTGCTGCTCCGCTCCTGGGTGGTGCCCTGGTCGTACCTGGCCTCGAACCTGTACTACAACCTGTTCTGGTTCAACATCCACGGCAGGAAGCGCGTCGAGGCGGCGATGAAGACGCCGTGGGGGAAGCTCTTCAGCACCTACTGAAGCGGGCGTCGCGTCCACGGAGGACGGAAGGGATTGTGTGGGGCGACGCTAGACGCACTCCACTCGCACGCGCGGCTGCATGGCGGCGACCTCGTCGGCCACCGGGACACCGGCCTCGTAGCGCCGGAGGCTGGAAGCAGCCGCCGCGCAACCCATGGCAAGTCCCTTCGGCGGGTCAAGTCCTCGCTCCAGTGCAACCACGATCCCGGCCACCATCGCGTCACCCGCCCCGATGGCGCTGACGACGTCCGTTGGGATCGCAGGCACCACGTAGCGCTCATCGCCGAACGTCGCCAGCGCCCCATGGGCGCCCATGGAGACGACGACGACCTCCACGCCCATCTGCTGAACTGCCGCGCAACCGTTGAGAATGGCGTCTTGCGAGCGCAACCGGCGCTCCAGGACCGCCTCTAACTCCGTCAGCGTCGGTTTGACCATGAACGGGGCGCCGCGCAGTCCGGCGGCCAGTGCTGGGCCACTGGTATCCAGCACTGCTCGGGCGCCCGCTGCCGTGGCCCTCTGGATGAGGTCCCGGTACGTCTCCGGCGCACACTCGGCCGGGAGACTGCCGGAAAACACAACGTAGCTGCTCCGCGCCGCGTACTCACCGACCTTCTCGCTGAGACGCGCCACATCCGCAGCAGCGACCGCATAGGCGGCAGGATTATTCACGATCGTCTCACTGCCGCCGGTCATGTCATACAAGACGAATGTGAGGCGGGTGTCACCCGCGACCTCGACGAAATCGTGTTCCACGCCGGCGTCATTCAAAGCAGCTCGCAGGGAGCTGGCGAAGGGCCCCGAGCCCACGAAGCCGGTCGCCACAACGTCGGCCTCGAGCGCCCTGACCGCCTTCGCCACGTTGACCCCCTTGCCACCGGGGTGCAGCGTCGCCTCCGAGGAGCGATTCACGCCCCCGACGGCCAGAGAGTCCAGAATGGTGGCTACGTCAACGGCCGTGTTCGTCGTGACAGTAGTGATCAACGTGGGCTCACGCACCCATCCGATGGCATGTTCGCTGCACTCAGCGCACCCACTTGGCTGGACCCGGTTCGGGCCAAGTGCGATGGCGCGGTGGGCTACCTTGCGCTTGTGCCCGGAAGGTGATATTATCACGCATATTGGTGACAGTGGTCAACCAGTGGCGGGGCGATCATCGAGGGCCACACGGCGGCCGCTGCGGAATGGGCGAAGACCGCTACGAGGAGCTGCGGAGCATGAAGGCGATGCGCACATCACCAATGATGTCGGTGATTTCGAGCCACCGGGGGAGCGATCGGGTCTATCTGCACTTGTTCTCGGCGAAGAAGCCTATCGCCTTCCCGGCGCGAGCAGCCTTCGAGCCGCCCACGGACGTATACGAGACGGATTCGCAAGTGGTCATCCGAATGGAGATCGCCGGGGCCGACAACTCCCGCATGCAGGTGGACTTCGATCCTCCCACTGGTCAGCTCAGGATCCGCGGCTCCCGGCACGACCCCGCCCAAGGGAAGCCGCGCGACTATCACCAGCTTGAAGTGATCTACGGACCCTTCGAGCGGGTCATCGAGGTGCTCGTCGAGGTGGAGCAGAAGCAGATCCGCGCCGACTACCGGGATGGGCTGCTCCACATTTACCTGCCGAAGAAGAAGCCGCAACCCCCCAAAGTGCTCTCCGTTGACATAGAATGAGCCCAACTCGGCGAGCCGCGTCGCCGCTGCGCCAGGCAGCACCGGGGCGCAGGCGTATAGGACGTGTGGCACAGTGATGACGCCCGAGGACAAAGCCGAGCCGACCAACGGCGATGGCGTTGAAGTGCCCAACGCCCTCCCGGCTCTGCCACTGCGCCGACACGTCGTATATCCCCAGATGATCTTTCCGCTGGAGGCGGCTCCCGGCCCGGAGGCAGCGCTCATTGATGCCGCGCTGGCCGGGCGGGGCATGATCGCGCTGATCGCCACCAAGAACCCGGACGCCGAACCGGTCAAGCCTGAGCACCTCTATGCTCGCGGCACGGCAACGAAGATCTTTCGCATGATCAAGCTGCCTGATGGGAGCCGGCGGGTTCTGTGCCAGGGGATTAGCCGGATAGAGAT
The DNA here is from genome assembly GCA_030601885.1 of Armatimonadota bacterium. Taxonomy (GTDB): domain Bacteria; phylum Armatimonadota; class Zipacnadia; order JAUWAU01; family JAUWAU01; genus JAUWAU01. The sequence continues at coordinate 62,248 of JAUWAU010000017.1, read as the reverse complement.
ACTGGAGTACTCCCAGACCGAGCCATTCCTGATCGTCCGGGTGCGAGCCATCGAGGAGCCGGAGGAGAAGGACGACGACGAGGAGTTCGAAGGCTATCAGCAGGGACTGCTGCGGATATTCGACAAGATCGTGGATGAGTCGCCGCAATTACCCGACGAGGTCAAGGTCCACGCCGTCAATGTCGAGCGGGCCGGTTCGCTCGCCGACCTCATCGCCGCCAACCTCAACCTGGAGCTCGTCGAACGCCAGGAGATCCTGGAGCTGATCGATCCGTTGGCGCGAGTGCGCCGTGTCACCGAGTTGGCATCTCGAGAGTTGGAGCGTCTCAAGATAGGAAGCCGCATCGAGGAAGAGGCGCACGAGGAGATGACCAAGGCGCAGCGGGAGTACTACCTCCGCCAGCAGCTTCGGGCGATCCAAAAGGAGCTCGGCGAGGGCGAGGGGCTGGAGGTGGAGACAGATGAGCTGCGCGAGCGCATTGAGGCGGCCAACATGCCCGAGGCGGCTCAGGCCGCAGCCATGCGCGAGGTGGATCGGCTCTCGAGAATGCCGAGCGCATCCGCCGAGTACACCACCGCCCGCACCTATGTGGACTGGCTGCTCGACATGCCGTGGAGCGTGAGCAGTGAGGATAGCATCGACATCGTCGAGGCTCAGCGGATACTCGACGAGGACCACTACGATCTGGACAAGCTCAAGGACCGCATCGTGGAGCACCTCGCCGTTCGCAAGCTCAAGGACGACATGAGGGGGCCCATTCTGTGCTTCTACGGGCCGCCAGGGACGGGGAAGACCTCTCTGGGACAGTCCATCGCCCGGGCCATGGGTCGCAAATTCGTCCGCATCTCGCTCGGCGGCGTGCGCGACGAAGCGGAGATCCGCGGCCACCGACGCACGTATGTGGGGGCATTGCCGGGACGCATCCTCCAGGGCATCAAGAACTGCGGCGCGAACAACCCGATCTTCATGCTCGATGAGATCGACAAGCTCGGCGCGGACTTCCGCGGCGACCCGAGTGCGGCGCTCCTCGAGGTGCTCGATCCGGAGCAGAATCACGCCTTCAGCGATCATTACATCGACGTGCCCTTCGATCTATCTCGAGTCATCTTCATCTGCACCGCGAATGTGCTTGAACCAATTCCACCGGCGCTGCACGACCGCATGGAAACGCTCGCCCTGCCCGGCTACACGGACGCGGAAAAGATCCAAATTGCCCGGCGGTTCCTCATCCCCCGCCAACTCGAGGGCCACGGCCTCAAGCACAAGCACTTGCGCATTTCGAAAGCCGCCCTCAAGCGCATCATTGACGGTTACACCCGGGAAGCCGGCCTCAGGAACCTGGAGCGCGAGATCGGCACCATCTGCCGCAAAGTGGCCAAGGAGGTGGCGTTGGGTAACGACAAGCCCACGTCTGTCACCGGCAAGAGCGTCGAGGACTACCTTGGCCCGACGCGCTTCTTCAGCGAGACGGCGCTGCGCAAAGGGCAGAGGGGCGTCGTGTGCGGGCTGGCCTACACGCCGGCCGGCGGGGACATCCTCTTTGTGGAAGCCACGCGCATGCCCGGCGACAGGCGACTGCAGATCACCGGCCAGCTCGGCGACGTGATGAAAGAGTCGGCCGAGGCCGCCTTGAGCTATGTCCGCAGCAATGCCGAGCATCTCGGCATCGAGGCAGGCTTCTTCGAGCACAGTGATATCCACATCCACGTGCCGGCGGGCGGCATCCCAAAGGATGGGCCCTCAGCCGGCGTTTCGATGGCGACGGCTCTCGTCTCACTGCTGACCAGCACGCCGGCGCGCTCTGACACGGGCATGACGGGCGAGATCACCCTTCGCGGCCAGGTGCTGCCCATAGGCGGCGTAAAGCAAAAGGTGCTCGCCGCCTACCGCGCCGGGATCAAGCGGGTGATATTGCCGGCGAGGAACGAGCGCGACCTGGAGGATATCCCGCAAGAGCTCATCGAGGGCTTGGAGTTCGTCTTCGTTCAGAACCTCGATGAGGTCATCGATGCTGCCCTGGAGGCGCCGCCGCGCCAGCGACAGCGACCCGCCGCAAAGTCAGCGTGATCCCTCAGCGCCCGGCGCGGGCATTCACCTAGCATGAATCGTCGGTCCGCCGAGCCCAGCCCATCGTACGTCACCGAGCAGATCAACCTCGCCTCCACTGACCTCGACCGGAGGTCCACCGCCGATATACTGCGCATCATCAACGACGAGGATAAGACGGTCCCGGCCGCCGTCGAGCGAGAGATCCCTCGCATCGCGACGGCGGCCGATGCCATTCATGCCGCGCTCGCGGCTGGTGGCCGGCTGTTCTACGTGGGGGCCGGTACCAGCGGCCGGCTGGGCATCATTGACGCGGCCGAATGCCCACCGACGTTCGGCACCGACCCGGAGCTGGTGCAGGGAATCATCTCCGGCGGAGAGCCGGCCGTTTTCCGCGCCCAGGAGGGCGCCGAAGACGACCCGGAGCAGGCCGGGCGGGATCTTCTCGCCAGAGCTCTGAGCCCACGGGACGTCGTAGTGGGCCTCAGCGCAAGCGGCCGCACGCCCTACGTGCTCGGCGCTCTTGAGGCAGCCAAACGCGTCGGCGCCGTGACTATCGCGGTGAGCTGCAATCCGGGTTCCCCTCTATCCCAGCGCGCCGACATCAGCATTGAGCCGGTCGTCGGCCCGGAGGTAGTAACCGGCTCGACGCGGATGAAGGCGGCCACGGCGGAGAAGCTCGTCCTGAACATGCTCAGCACCACTGTAATGGTGAAGCTGGGCCGGGTGAGCAGCAACCTGATGGTCGATCTGCGTGCCGGGAGCGCCAAGCTCGTCAGACGCGCCAGGCGCATTATCAGCCTCACCACCGGCGTCAGCGACTCCGATGCGGCCAAGGCGCTGGAAGCCGCCGGCGGCCACGTGAAAGCGGCCATCGTGATGACGGGCCTGGGCGTAGACCTTCCCGAGGCTCAGCGCCTCCTCGATGCGGCCAACGGCCGTCTCACCGATGCCCTCGAGGCAGCGAAACAGAGCCCGTAGCACGGCTACCATCATTGTGTGGCCCAGGCGCAGCCTGCCTGGGGTCCCACCAGGAGAACGACGGAGGCCCTCAATGCAGCACGCCCTATCTATCCTTGCCTTCCTCCCGGTCACCCTTCTTCCGTTCCTACCATCCACCACGGGAGCCCACGCCATGAACTCCACCTGCATTCGTACCACTCAGGACCAGCAGGTCATCTTCAAGATCGACGTCCGCACGACCGACGGCGCCCCCGTTGGCGAGATCTCCGTGCGAGTCAGCGGCGCGCCCCACACCGGGCCGAGCAGCGTCGTCGTGGCCGGCGGCGAGACGGACTTCGTCCGGGAGGGAGCCGCCTGGGACTGCCGCGAGTGGCAGTGGTGGGACGGATACCCGTATGGGGATGAGAAAAGGCCTCGTTTGTGCCCGGCCGAGGGCGGCATGGAGCAGGACGAGGACCTGATACGCATCCGGAGCCGCTATCTGACCGACGGCGTGGCAACGTTTCAGGAGTGGTTCCTCCGCGACCACCAGGGGGAAGACAGGCTGGTTTACGACTGCCTGCAGACAGTGAAGAACGTCTCGAACCAGAGCCTGACGGAGTATGGCCAGTTCTTCGCCAGTTACACCAGCGTCAATGAGGACAAGGGGCACTTCTTCTGGGACGCCACGGGCGCACTCGTTAACTACCTGTCCATTGGCGCCACGCACCTGGACCGTTACATCACTGGGCCCGAGAAGCCATTCAGAGCACTCGGCCGCATTCCCCATTGCCCCCGAGGTGACGGCCTGGTCGCCGGAGTTTGGCATCGGCCCGTATCCGTCAGCCACCCATCCCCGGGCGGCTATCGCCACATCATGCTCTGCGAGCCCCGCACGACGGCGGCCGTGACCATGGGCATGTCCGGCATCGCCATGGACTACATCATCTATCCGCCAACGCTCGATCAGAGCCTCGCCCCCGGCGCAATCTTCACCACCCACATCCGCCACGTCATCATGCGATTACCGGATGGCCAGGAGACGCAAGTCGTGGAACGACTGTGGGATGAGTTCGAGGGATCACATCAGGGGATAGCTGCCGTCAGTCGGGCGCCCTCATAGGGACGGCCTGTGCGCACTAAGGGGAGCGCGACGCCGGACTGCGCACGCCCGCGTCTCCGTCAGTCCCGGCTCTCGAGGAACTGCCGGATCTCCTGCGCGAACCTCTCGAATTGCGGTATCAGGCGGGGAATCGCTTGCTCGACCTCGTCCGGACGGATCCGCCAGTACACGTGGGCGAGGCGATTGCGCAGGTCGGCAAGCTCGCCCATGAACTGCTCCGTGTCCTCGGAGATGATGCCAGCCGCGCGCAGCACGCTGCCGATCTCGCTGTACGAATCCGCTCGCGGCAGCCCCAACCTCGCTATCAGGTGGTTCCCCGCGTCGAAGCAGCACATCGCGGCGACCTCGAGCGACCGCTCTGCGCCCTCGTAGCGCAGTGTCCGGCCACCGGGGGGATCCGGCGACTCCTGATACTCCAGCAGCCTTCGCATTCGCTCAGAGAGCTGGCGGAGAACACTGCTGATAACGTGCCAGTTACCGTCCAAAGTGCCCCTCCCGAATCCGCTCCAGGAAGCACTTGTCCTGGTAGTCGAGGAGCGGATGGAAGTCCATCCACTCGCTCATCGTCCGCCATTCCCACCAGACCCGCGCCTCCTCGTCCGCCACATAGATGCGCTGACCCGTGCGAATCACTTCCGCCTGGAACAACAGCGGCGTGCGATTGACCACCTTCACATCCACGTCGTCGGTGTGCAGCAGCCGGCTGACCCGGCCCGTCAAGGCCATCTCGCGGCGCATGTACTCGGACTCCGGCACGTCGTCAGGGAGCAGAACGGCGAAGTCAATGTCTGACAGGGCGCTCGCACAGCCCTCGGCGTAGGACCCGTGCAGGTACGCGACTACGCACCCCGCAGCCGCGAATATCTCCCGAAGCTCCCCTAGCTTCGACTCGAACTCGATCCGGCTCTTCTTCTGGCCCCTCTTCGTGCTCACGCCCGCAGTATAGCCCCCGCGGATCGCGGTGTCAAAGTGCGGCGTACGCCCGCCGCACATCAGCCGTCACAGCCCCCGGCTCGCCGGCGCCGACAGCCACCCCATCCACCCTCGTCAACGCCATGACCCCCATCAGCGAGTTCGTCAGGAACGCCTCGTGAAACTCCGCCGCGCCGCCGTCGGCCAGCGGCAGCGGCTCCTCGATCACCTCAACGCCGCGCTCCGCGAGCAGCTCCAGGACGCATGCCCGCGTGATACCCGGCAACGCTCCCGCTTCGAGCGGCGGCGTGTAGACCGCCTCGCCGCGCACCGCGAACACGTTGCTGACTGCGGCCTCGATGACGAGTCCCTCCGCATCCGCCAGCAGCGCCTCGTCCACGCCCGCCTCTCTGGCCCGACAAGCCATACAAAGCACTCCGCCGCATTCCGCATTGCCCCAGACGCGATGGGCTGATCGCCGGGGTCTGGCGTCGGCCCATATCCGTCAGCCATCCGCCTCCGGACGGCCACATAATCCTCTGCGAGGAGCGCACAACTGCTGCCGTCACCATGGGCATGTCCGGCATCGCGATGGACTACATCATCTATCCACCCACGCCCGATCAGACCCGCGCCCCCGGTGCGAGCCTCACTACGCACATCTGCCAGGTCATCATGCGTTTGCCTGCCGGTCAGGAGGCGCGACTGCTGGAACGCCTGTGGGACGAGTTCCGTGCGGCCGACGAGAACATCGCGCCCCTGAGCCGTCCTTCGGGGTCCCGACCCCTCTCGCGATGAGCAGGCACAACACTGCCGCCCGCGGACATTCTCAACAGCCTGCAAATGACTCGTAAAAATGTTGCAGCAACATTTTACACAATCGTTACGAAATGGTAAACGCCTACATGCTATCATGGGGCCCTTCGTCGAAGGGAGGCGGGTCGCAAGGCCAAACTGTGGCATTGCCCCGCGGCAGCATCATATCCGCACTCACCGCATCCGTCGCTCTTGCGGTCGGTCCCCGCCTGCTCTTCGACGCGACAGCGAATCCCGTCTAACGACGGCCGAGGTGAGTCGAATGGTAAAGCGTCTGTGTTCTAGGCTCGGAGCCATCATCGCTGTTCTCTTATCCCTTATCGTCTGTGCCAGTCTCTGCGCAGCCGCCGTTGGCCCGAACCACATCGACCTAACGGACTACGACGCCAGCTTCTACCTCTCAAATCAGCAACCGAAAGGGACAGCGGACGGCGTTCTGGCCATCGATATCGACACCTTCAGCGAGGGCTGGAAGTTCGAGAGCGGGCAGTACATCCACTACCCCCCGTGGGACGATGCGGGTACGTATGACGCCGGCGGGCAGGAGTGGCTGGACACGTCGCTGGACTTGATCTCCCTGGATGTCACGCTGAACCTGGGCGAAGTCACCGGCTACTGGGAGTGGCAGGTCAACGCGTACGACGGAGGCACCTTCAGCGATTACAGTAGCTGGCTGAACTTGGGCGACCTCGAACAGGGCATCAACACGTGGCACTTCGACGCTACCGAGAACGCCAGCGTGCTCAACCACCTGAATGATGCTGCCGTTACGGACAAGACGCTGTGGTTTGCCTTCTTCTACCCGGCCTACGATTGCCACGTGAGCGCCGAGGGGTTGAGCGTCAAGGGACAGGTCACGCCCGAGCCCTGCAGCCTTGTGCTGCTAGGGCTGTCTCTTCCCGGCATAGTCTTCGTGCTGCGACGACGACGTGCCGCCGCGTAGCAGGCTATCGGCCGCGAGCACACTGCGGTTAGCGGCGTTGCACTGTGTCGAGGCGTGTGCGAGGCGGACGCGGTCTCTCCGTGTCCGCCTCGTCGTCTTCTCCCTGGCGCCCCCGCACCAAGGCAGGCCCCACTGATGCCCACCACGGGCGTGCACGCTACACCATTCGCTCCTTCTCCCGCAGCGCATGGTGCCAGTCGGCCAGCTTCTGGCCGACACTCCAATACTCCCCCCAAAAGGAGAACACGGGATCCGTCTTGGCGCGATCCAGGCGTTCCCCGGGTTCCAACACTGCGTCGTCCGCATGCACGGCGACGATCTCCCCGATGAGCCAATCGTGGTCCCCAAGGTGCGCCGTGTGGATCAGCTTGCACTCCATGCTGACCGGGCATTCCTCTATCAGCGGCGACTTGATGATCGTGGACGGCTGCGGTGTGAACCCGGCCGCCTCGAACTTGTTCATCCCTCGGCCCGACACCGAGCCACAATAGTCGGTCTCCCAGAGCTGCGCGGCCGTGGGGATATTCACGCCGAAGTCCTGGGTGAAGTTAATGAGGCCAAGGGAGTACTGACGCACGCCGATAGCGACCCCAACCGTCGGCGGGTGGGCCGAGCACACCGACGAGGCGCCGATGGTGATGATGTTCGGCTTGCCCGCCTCGTCCACACAGCTCACCAGCACGATGGGCAAGGGGTAGAAGTAACTGATGTCCGGTCGTTGAACCAGTATCTTTGCCACTGCCTCAGTCCCCTCCTCCGGAAGACTATCTAAGGTTATCAGGCGACGCGTTTGCCCCGTCCCATTCGCTCTGGCGATCGACAAGTCCTCGATCACCGAGGCGCTTGGGGAGTGTCCAGCATCGAGAAAGAGGAGAACAACCGACCATAAGGAACGGGAGCATGGGGGACCGCGGGCGCGGACATCGCGAGGGCGCGCTGGGTGCGCCGCCGTGCGCCACGGCTCGACGCCTGCCGCGGGAGGCGCTCATCCATGTCACCTGGCCCGAAAAGCCAGCGCCCACAACGCGATCGTCTGCCTCCGCGACAGCGCGCCGTCGCCGAGCTGCGCGTTATCGACCTCGGCGTCCAGCCTGCCTTCGATCCGGACACGTGGCGCCTCGAGGTTGGCGGCCTCGTCCGGACCGAGCTGCGGCTCTCGTGGCAGGAGTACCTCGATCTACCGCGAGTCCGGCGCGTCGCCGATTTTCACTGCGTCGAGGGATGGTCGGTGCTCGAGTGCCGCTGGGAGGGCGTCTTGTTGGGCGCCATCGCGGAGGCAGCAAAACCGCAGCCGGATGCACACTTCGTCTATGTCGAAAGCGAGGACGGCTACAGTACCAACATGCCTTTGGACGTGGCGATGGACGACGACGTGCTCCTGGCAGATCGACTGAACGGCGAGCCACTGCCGGAGAAGTTCGGCGGTCCGGTGCGGCTCGTGGTCCCGAAGAAGTACGCCTACAAGAGCGCCAAGTGGGTGCGTCGGATCGAGTTCATCTCTGAGGACAGGCCAGGCTACTGGGAGCTTCGCGGCTACAGCAACACGGCAGATCCCTGGACCAACGATCGGCTCGCTTCCCCGACAATAGCCGCCGACTCGGCCACCGGCCCATTCGCACCGCGGGGAGGAAGCTATGCCGCTGCCGAGGAATATCAGTGCGGGGAGGCGGTGAAGGGGGAATGCACACCGATGAAACAGCTATCTGACTGCGAGCACTGCGGCGGCAAGGGCACGTGCACGGCCAAGGGCGGCCGCAGTTGTCGCGAGTGCCTCGATGCAACCGGCCACGGCGCCCGCGAGTGGGTCGCGGTGCGCTGCTCGTACTGCGGCGGCCGTGGGAAGGTGCTCGTGGAGGCGAAAAGCAAGCGGCGCCGGAAGCGGCGGAGATCCAAAGCGAAGAGCTGAGGCCGCAGCCGGCGGGCGTCGTCACCGAAACGCATACGGCACAGATGTGTCAAAGCAAGCGCGGGCGGCAGCACGGTGCCGAAGATGCCCGCGCGCTGCTCGGAGCTACGACATGGTGATTCTGCGAGCAAAGCAGTCGCTGACCTTGGTCCGATCGACAGCCGTTGCTGCAGCGGCAGCCTTGAACCTCCTCGTATCGGCAAACGCAGCAGAGCCAACGAAGGATATTCCCTTGACGCACTGGGCGTATGACGCGGTGGACACCCTCGTGCGCGCTGGGATCATCGTTGGCTACCTCGACGACCCATTCTTCCACGGCGAGCGCCAGATGACGCGGTACGAGATGGCCCTGGCGCTGGCCCGGCTGTGGGATAGGATCCCCGAGCTCAAGACGGCACCCGGCCCGCCCGGTGAGCCCGGGAAGGATGGGCGCCCCGGACGGCTTGGTGCCGAGGCTCGACCTGGCCGCGATGGAGCGCCGGGACGGGACGGCTCGGCCGGCCGGGCGGGAGAGCCCGGTGAGCTCGACCCGGAGGCTGTGCGGCGGGCCCTCACCGCTCTCACGAGCGAGTTTCGCGACGAGCTCCTCGCCGCCATGGAGCGGCCAAGGCAACTGGAATCCGACGTGGCCGACCTCGACGAGCGCGTCACGGCGCTGCAGCGGCAGGTTGACGGGCCCCACGTGATCGGCTCGATAAACTACCGTGCCGGACTTGCCGGAGACGCCCTCTTCACCGAGCCCAGTGGGCTATTCGGCGGCGAGTTTGATGTTCTCACCGCGATAATCGGGGTCGAGGGGAACATCGCCGACGATGTGTACGGGAGAATAACCTACAAGCTCCACGAGGCGGCCTCCTCGTTGTCGCTTTTCGAGGTGCGGGGCAATACTGACACCAACTGGCTGGACGAGGCCTGGATATCGGCGGGCTCCGATTGGTTTAATCCGACTCACTGGACCGTCGGGCGACAGTTTCAATCCTACGCCCTCGGGCTGCTGGTCAACAACGAGCGGCTGTCTCAGCAGGGCGTGCGGTACCGCTCCTCGTGGGGCAGCCTCGACGTGGACGCCTTCGCCGGCCTGGCGACGTACGATGGGAATTTCGACACCGGCGTGCTGTTTCACCCATTGCGCTTTCGAGCCCAGTACGCGCAGGACCACTTCCCGCCGGGGTTCTTCGCACCCTTCACTTTTCCCATCGACCAACAGCGACGCCGGGCGCGCAACGATGGCTATTACGGGGGCCGCGTGTCGTACGATTGTGGCGACTGGACGCTTGGCGGACAGTACCTGGCCTCTGGGTTGGGCGAGGAGAACGGCTGGAGCATTGACGTGCGCGGCAGGATCGACGGTCACGACATCGCCATCGAGTTCGCCTGCGAGCTCGAAGACGCCTTCGGCATGACTGGGGACACGGCCAACGGGGGCAAGCCGCAGAATGCCAAGCTGTGGCCGGCGCTGCCCGGTGGGAGCATCAGGAGAATTGATTTCAGCGACACTTCCAACGCGTGGCTGGTGAGGCTCGAGCTATGGGACAGCCCTGAGTTCACCCTCGAGGCGTACTACTCGCAGGTGGAGCCGGGCTTTGACCTGTATTTCAGCAGCATCCACCCGTATTACGAGCCCCTCGTGCCGCGGAGCTCGAACCTCGGATTCGCGTGGGAGCGCGTGCTCGACAACCCCCTCACAGCCCAGAACCTCCGTGCCGCCGGGGCGATAGCCAGCTTCGATGTAGCCGGCAATCCGCTGCGCCTTTTCTACCACGACCTCGCGCGCGAGGATAACTCACTGTCGCTGAACAGCGACATCACATACGACCGCGTCTACGGACTCCGCTACACGGTGGAGCTACGAGACGGCATCGACGTGACGCTCACGTACGCGCATCAGGACGCCGCGCTCAAGACGGGATTCGCCGAGGATCTCGGCGGTCGGCCAACCGTGGCGGGCGTCTCGCCCGGCCCGGGACTGCCCGCGCTGGGCGGCCCCGGATTCGCCTTCGGACCCAACGCCGACATTATGCCCGTGAATGGCGGATTCTGGCCGGTCCAGAACCCCGTGACCTTCCACGACCTCGACCTCATCGAACTGGCGCTGCGGATACACTTGTGAGAAGGGCCCGGGGCAGCAGGCGGTCGGAAGCGGATGAGACACACATCGCTGCTGACGATAAGCTGGGTCGTGCCCAGCGGCGGCAGGAGCCGCCCGACGACTGCTGGGTCACCGAAGTTCCAGCGCCAAAGGACGGCACAGCACCCGTGAGACTGCGCCAGGAGGTCGTGAATGTCGCCCTCGCTGAGCTGCTTCAGGAGCGAGGGCTGGCGGCTGTGCCCGAGCAGATCATTCGGGCGGCGGCTGGCGCTGGGCCCCGCATGCCCGACGTAATCGTTGACTTCCAAGGGCTCCGATTGGCGATAGAAGGAGAGTTCGCGAGCACGCACGGTGCCGAGCGTGCCGCGACACGCAAGGCAGGCGAACGTGTGGAGCAGGGGCTGGCTCACATTGGGATGGCGGTGATATACCCGGCGGGACTGGCCTCGAGTCCGTTTGCGGAGCTGCGCGACCGCCTGCGCCCTGCTCGGCTCCGTTTCGCGATCGTCACGGAACTTCCGGAACCACCTGCGGTTCTCGAGGGCAGTGTTGAGGACCTGGCCGAGGCTCTAGGCAGGGCGTACGAGCAGTTGGTCGAGGAGGAGGCCGTCGGGAAAGCCGTCGCGGTCCTCGAGGCGGCCATCGAGCAATGTGCCACAGCCCTGCGGCTCCAGCCGGCGACCACGCAGCGACTCGCCGAGGCCCTCGGCATCTGGAACCCGAGCGCTTCTCCAGATGACGAGGGTGACGAAAGAGGCGCGCGGTCGCTAACGCCGGCTCAACGGACGGCAGTTAACCGGATATCGGGACTCGTGCTGGTGAACGCCACGATCTTCCAGGAGGTCTTGGCTGCCCACGACCGCCGGGTCAGGCCCCTACAGGCATTCCGAGGTCAGTCGGACATCGCCAGTCGACTCGCCGATCACTGGGGGTTCATCCTCGACGACATCGACTACTACCCCATATTCCACATCGCCCGTGAGCTGCTGCGGTGTCTGGGGGCCAGTGGCGAGATGGACGCAGCGCTTCCGAGTCTGGTGAATGCCGCTTTGCGCATCGTCGGCTGGCGGGCAGCCCTGCGCCACGACCTCATGGGCCGTGTATACCACCGTTTGCTCGAGGAAGCCAAGTATTTGGGAGCCTACTATACGTCCATCCCTGCGGCGACACTGCTGGTTAAGTTGGCCCTCGAGAGCGATGCTTGGGGGGTCGAGTGGTCCGATCTGGCAGCCCTCGGCGAGTTCCGGATCGCCGACCTTGCCTGCGGGACGGGGACGCTCCTGGTTGCCGCAGCCGACGCCGTGGCCGACAACTACGTGCGAGCCTGCGTGAACCAGCGCACTGCCCCCGACGTCGAGTCCCTCCAGCCGGCACTCGTGGGCGGCGCGCTCCTGGGCTTTGACGTCGTGCCTTCGGCGCTGCACCTCACTGCGTCCACGCTGACTTTGCGGATACCGCAGATCCCGGTCAACGTGACAAACCTCTTCAGCCTTCCGTTGGGAGGCCCCGAGCACCGGCTTGGCAGCCTGGAGTTCCTTGAGACCAGCGTGATCCCCCGCACGCCGCTGTTGTTTGGCGCCGCTCCGGCACCGGAGAGGGTTGTGGGACGTGTGGCTGCCTCTCCCTTCGGCCGCCTGCCCCAACTGCAGCTTTGCGTCATGAACCCGCCCTTCACGCGGAGTGTCGGCGGCAATCTGTTGTTTGGCAGCGTCCCACATGCCGAACGTCGCGAGATGCAGCGACGCCTCAGACGAATAGTGAAGAGGCGCAAGCTGTCGGCCAGTATTACCGCCGGGCTGGGCTCGGTTTTCGTAGCGTTGGCCGATCGGCACCTGGAGCCCGGAGGACGTTTGGCGCTTGTCCTCCCGCGAGCCCTTCTGAGTGGCGTGTCGTGGCGAAGGACACGTGAGCTACTGACCCATGGCTACGACGTGGAGTACTTGGTGGTCTGCCACGAGCCGGGGCACTACAACTTCTCCGAGAATACCAACCTCAGTGAAGTCCTGGTCGTGGCCAGGAAGCACCCAACGCCAAATGAGGAATCGTCGAGTACGGTTTGCGTCAACCTGTGGCGGAACTGTCGAAACTCCGTCGAGGCCCTGGCAATTGTCGGGCAGCTCTTACGAGAGCCGGTCCCTGACCTGTTTGCCGACCAGGGCGCCCTGGAGCTGCAGATCGGCGAATCCAAGATGGGCGAGGCCATCAGCCTGCCTCCAGAGCTATTGCCGGCCGAGTCGTGGCACGTGGGCTGCTCATATGCCCAGGCCGAACTCACGCGTGCCCTCTTCCACCTGTTGCAGGGAGAACTGTACCTCCCAGGTCGGGGCCTATGCGGCACGGTCCCGCTTTGTCCTCTCGGTACTATTGCCGCCCTCGGACCCGACGCCCGCGACATACACGACGGGTTCCAGCCATCACCAGCGGCGACGGCCTTCCCGGCCTTGTGGGGGCACACAGGCTCCGACGTCACGACCATGAACCGGGTGCCCAACGGCTATCTTGCCCCGCTTGCCACCCCCAAGCCCCGACGCCCCCATCGCCGGGTCACCGACCTCTGGCCTAGGGCCGGCCGCTTGCTGTTGCCTGAGCGACTCCGCTTGAACACCATGCGCCTCGCCGCGGTCCGACTGCCGACCCCCGTCCTCTCCAACATGTGGTGGCCCGCTCGGTTCGAACCGGAGAGCGAGGAGGCCGAGAAAGTCGTTGCCGTGTGGCTCAACTCCACCCTCGGACTTCACCTGCTGCTCGGGCGAAGGCTCGAGACTGCCGGCGCTTGGGTGAAGTTCAAGAAGCCGGTTCTGGGCTCGCTTCCGGTCTTGGACGTGGCCAGCTTGGAGGCCACTCAGCGCGCAGCGCTCGTCCAGGCATTCGAAGAACTCGCGGACTCCACGCTGCAGCCCTTCTCCGAGCTAGAGCACGATCCCACCAGGGCGGCAATAGACCAAGCAGTCGCCGATGCGCTCCGACTGCCGGATTTCTCTATCCTCCGAGAGCTGCTCGCGCGGGAGCCGGGCATCTGCGGGAGCCTCGATGCGCTGACGCGCCACCCCTACCCGACCACCTGAGCACCAAAATCCTGCGCGACTCAACCCGCCGCGCCCAGTTCCTTCATGATCCGCCGGTAATTCCGGGGACAGCATACTCAATTACTGACTGGCGATGCCGTAATCGCGGGAGTTCGCGTTCCCGGGTCAGACCACCCTCCGACGAGCCGCCGCCACGATCTCGTTGAGCCGCCGCCCATATTCCACGTACGTGCTGTACATCGTCTCCGGATCGCTCGACTCCCCCGTGTGCACCACCGCCGCCAGATGTGGCTCAATGGAAACGAACCCGTCGTAGCCCGTCACTAACAGATCCTCAATGACCTCCCGCACCATCGCCTCCCCTTCCCCGCAATACACCGTCCTCATGGGCCCGTCGGGGCCCTCGCGCCCGCAGTCCTTGATGTGCACGTAGGCAATCTGCGGCTTTATCTTGCTGTAGAAGTCCCACGGATCCTGACCATGACCGACCACGTTCCCCGTGTCGTACAGCCACTTCAGCGCGGGGCTGCCCACCTCGTCGATGAACTGCAGCGCGTTCTCGGGCGTCAGCCCCGCCCACCCGCGGCAGTTCTCAATCGCCAGGACGATGTCACCATCCTCCGCCATCTTCGCCAGCTCCTTGACGCGGCGGAGTGACTCCCGCTTCCATTCGTCCTCCGCCCACGGCGCGTCGGGGTCGTTCGGCCACGTCATGATGCGCATGTACCGCGTGCCGCAGCGCTGCATCCGCGGAATGGCCTGCTCCAGCTCATCCACGTCCGGCTGGAAGTCGCCCGAGATCTTCTTGGACCAGTTACCAATCGTGCCCGCAAAGCATGACACCTTCATCCCCGCTTCCGTTACCGCCGCATACACCTCCTCGAACTTCGCCTCCGGGACCAGCGCCACGTTCTCGCCATCCACCAGGCGCAGCTCCATGTACTCCCACCCGATCTCCTGGTGCGCCCTGATCTGCACGTCAACCGAATCCCCCGCCTCGTCACTGATGCCCGAACAGCGCATAACGTCTGCCCCCCTCCGTGTGCTGCGGGTTGCTTGTCGATCCGTGCCACACCGCCACCATCAAGTCGCCACTCCCAGCTCCCCCATAATCCTCCGCAGGTTCGCTGCGCCTTTGCGCACGCCGTCATACGGATCGGCCGGCCCCGGCGTCTCCACGCACACCGTCCCATCGAATCCCGCATCGGCCACCGCCCGCAGCAGCCGGTGGTAATCCGCGTCCCCGTCGCCCACGGCTGCCGGCCGCACCCAGATGCCAGTGCCGAGCTCGCGGAAGCCCTCCTCGCCCGGATCGCTGTCGCGGTAGTCGTAATCCTTCGCATGCGCGTGCTTCACGTCCGCCGCCACGAGCGCCGTGGCCTCGTGGTGATCCTCGCCGAAGACGGCGGAGAAGTTGGTGAAGTCAATATTGACCCCGAAGTTCGGTCGATCGATGAGCTTCACCATCTGCGCCACCTGTTTCGACCGCCCCACCAGGCGCCCATGGTTCTCGATGGCTATGGTGATGTCCATATCCGCGGCCGCGTCCACCACACCAACCATGGAGTCCGTGATCCGCTTCAGCAGCGCGTCCGAGCCAACGCGCTCGAACTCCCCCTCCGGAAGCGACGTGCAGGGATCCAGCCTCACCATGTCCGTTCCGAGGACCTTGGCTATCTCCAGCTCCCGCTTGCACCGCTCGACGCACTCCTGCCGCGCCGCCTCATCGGGCACGCCGAAGTTGCTGTCGAGGGTGTAGCAGGCGATGAACCCGCCGAGATCCTCGACTAGCTTCCGCAGCTCCTGGGCCTGCTGCGTGACGTCACGGTTCTCGTCCCAATATCGCACCAATGGCTCAAAGGCCTGCGACTCCGTGTCCTCCCCGACAAACTTCGCCACGTCCATCATGCTCAGCTCGCCAGCGACCAGCTCTTTGTTGAAGCAATAGGCATTGACGCCGACTTTCACGATCGTTCCCTCCGTATGTTCAGTGCCGCCTCGGCCAGTGGGCCGCGTACGGCGATGAGTGCGGACTCCGCGGTATGTTCCACTTCGACTGACGACACGCCTTCTCGTGCGTAGCTCGGTGTTGCCGGTCCGCGGTTCCCCTTCGTACACGATCCGAGGCAGGTAATCCTCGATCCCATTCTTGCATCAATGCATAATGTTTGGTGCGGACGGCACGGGGGTATAGTGGTTCTTTCTCTGCGAGAGGAGGGTAGCAACAATGGGCAATCGAGCACTGTTCCGAACGAGCAGGGGGAAGCTGGCGCCGAAGGCGGACGCCGTGAACGAGGCAGGTGGTCTGGCGTACAGGCTGTCGCCGAAGCATGCCCTGGCGCAGTACGCCGCGACGGGTTGTCTCAACCAGACGTACTACGCCACGGCCGCGGCCCAGCTTGAGACGGTGCTCCGGCTTTGCGGCGACGTGGAGCCGGAGTTCATCGCCAAGACCGCCGTGTACTGCCGCGAGCGCGGCTACATGAAGGACATGCCGGCGCTCCTGTGTGCCGCACTGACGGCGCGCGAGGACGGCCTGCCGTGGCTGAAGCGCACCTTCGGGCGCGTGCTCGATAACGGGCGGATGCTGCGCGGGTTCGTCCAGATCGTGCGCTCGGGCGTCGTCGGCCGCAAGTCCTTCGGCTCGGCCGTGAAGCGGCTGATCCAGGAGTGGCTCGAGGGCCGCACCGACGAGCAGCTCTTCCGCGACTCGGTCGGCCAGAAGCCGTCGATGGCGGACATCGTCAAGATGGTGCACCCGAGGCCCACTGGCGAGCAGCGTTCCGCTCTGTATGCCTACATGCTCGACCGCGAGTACCGCGTAGAGCAGCTGCCCCCGATCGTGCGGGAGTACGAGGCCTACAAGCGCGGCGAGAGCGGGGACGTCCCGAACGTCCCGTTCCAGATGCTCGACTCGCTCGGCCTCGGCACCGAGGAGTGGACGCAGATCTGCCGCAATGCCAAGTGGCAGATGACGCGCATGAACCTGAATACGTTCCAGCGCCATGGCGTCTTCGGTACGGAGGAAGAGCCCAACCGCGAGATGATCGAGCTCGTGGCGGAGCGCCTCAGCAACCCGAAGGCCATCCGCTCGGCTCGGGCCTTCCCGTACCAGCTCCTGGCGGCCTACCGCAACACGCGGGCGCCCCGCGTGATTCGGGAGGCCCTGCAGGACGCCATGGAGGTCGCCATCGAGAACGTGCCGGCAATCGACGGACAGGTCTACGTGTTTCCCGACGTGTCCGGCTCGATGCACGATCCGGTGACGGGCCATCGCCGCGGCGCCACCACCAAGGTCCGCTGCGTCGATGCGGCCGCGCTGATCGCCGCTGCCATCGTGCGCAAGAACGAGACGGCTCGTGTCATCCCGTTCAAGGAGGACGTCGTTGACGTTGACATCAACCCGCGCGACTCGGTGATGACGAACGCGGCCAAGATGTCCTCGCTTCCGGCGGGAGGCACGAACTGCAGCGCGCCGCTGGCGCTGCTCAACAAGCGCAAGGCGTCGGCGGACATGCTCATCTACGTCTCGGACTACGAGTCGTGGGTGGATCGGCCCGCCAGCCACGGAAGCTGGCTGTCCGGCTATGGCGGGTTCAGCCCCACCGAGACGATGCGGCAGTGGGAGGCGTTCCGGTCGCGCAACGCGGACGCCAAGATGGTGTGCATCGACCTGACGCCGTACGAGACCTCCCAGGTGCGCGAGGATGCTCGCGACGACATCCTGCAGATCGGCGGCTTCTCGGACACGGTCTTCACCGTCCTGGCCGATTTCGCCGCAGGACGGATGGGGCCGGAGCACTGGGTTGGCCTCATCGGGCAGGTGGAACTGTAAAGAGCTTTGGGTGGAATGCCGTCGGGTCTACATGGGAAAGAGCGCCCGGCCCTTGGGGGCGGGATGTCCCGGTTCGACCCCGGGTGGGTCAACTGTCTTGGCCCATAGCTCAAAGATGACTCGGCACCACTCGTCCACCCGGCGCAGCTTTCTGGCGGAATGCCTGCGGGACTACATCAGATTCAGGATCTGACCCGGTGTCTCGCGATCCCTTGTCCGCCAACTGATCTTGGCTCGCGCGGAATGCACACGTCATTGCATCCGCGCCCGACATGGCAGGCGCGCGCCGCGGTCACTTGCTGCGGCGCGCACCTATCTCACCGTGATTCTCGGATACAAATACGTTTTCTGCTGACGGAATGCCGCGAGGATTGCCCGAATTCCGCGGAATTCGGGCAATCCTAAGGGTCTACATGGTTTGCGGGTTCGAGTCCCGCCCGGTCCACCTCTGGGCCGGTAGCTCAATTGGCAGAGCGCTATCTCTACGACTCCGCACCCCTCGTCCGTCGGCACTCCCTACACTCACATCGAGCACGTCTCCTCGTGCTGCTCGGGGGACCGGAAGTGGCAGTAGGCGCGTCCGCGGGGCCCGGCGCGACCTCAATAGGCCGAGCTTCGATTGCACTGCACTGATGTGAGGCTATACGCCAACGCCCAAGGAGTATGAGCTCCCCCCATGGGCGCCCCCGGCTTGTGGTGACGTGTGCAGAGCAGTGCGGGAGCTCGCCGGGTCTTGCCGCCGCCCGGGGGCGAAGAACCCGCTCCTCAGCCGGCCTTTTAGAATTGCCGGGTAACCTCCAGCCCCACGGCATGGCTCCAGTCCAGGCTCGTGCCGGGTGGCCTGGGCTGGTCCGGAGGGGGTGGGGGCGGGGGCGGGTTCAGCACCTTCCGCAGCGAGCGGGACATGTCCGCAGGCCACACGCTGTAGGCGCTCAGTATCTCCCAATCTCGCGACGCGTACTTCACCCCAACGCTCACGGAGCCCATGATGATGTGCCCATCCAGGGACGGCTCTGTGCGAGTCTTGATTGGGGACACGAGGCTCTCTCGCTGCTTCGTGATCAGCGTGCCATCAACCTCGCTGCGCAAGAAGCTGAGTCCCGCGTGCAGCGTGCAGTGCCTCGAGACGCGGCGTCCCGCTCCACCACGCACCCCGATGGTCTCCAGGCGCAGACGGCCGTCCATGCCTCGCCGTTCTCCCAGAGGGTGTGGCAAGGGCTCCGTGTCGGCGAAGCCATCCAGGTGCATGCTCCAATCGTCAAACTCCAGCGAGACCGTATGCTCCCATCGCCTGGTGTGTCCCTGCCACCCGGCGCGAACCAGCGTGCGGCGACTGCTGAAGCGATGAAGGCCGCGCTCGAGGCGGCCGCCGGCCAGGGGGCCATCGCCCTCCACCTCGTGCCGCCGCGCCTGGATGAACCAGTGGCGCCTGTCGCGGCCGTGGCGGTAGTAGGCGTCCCACACGTGGCCGTCGCCGTGCCACTGCCCCTGGTACGTCACCCGGCCATCCCGCACGCCCGTGAAGCTGTCCACGTCAAAGCTGCTGAACTGGGCGCCAAGCAACCGTCCCGGCCTGCGCCGCTCAGCGCCGATGCTCCAGCCGTCCGCCTCGAGGTCGAAGCCTACTTCGATATCGTCCCGAACTGCCTCGCGATCTGCCGTGACCCACGAGAGGAGGCTGGCGGAGCCCTCGCGCCGCGACTCGTGCAGGCTCACGCCGAGGCAGAGCCCCCTGCCGGCTCGATAGCCCACGGCCAAGCGCTCTGCATTCGCGTCCTCTTCGAATGCGGTGACGGAGCGAGGCCGGTCCAGATCCACCTCCGTGTCGAGACGCCGAAGCTCAACGCCGAAGGCGAACCTCGTGGGCCCTTCGCTATCCAGCACCGGCCCGCTCAACTCGAGTGAGCTCAGGCCGGTCGTGGTGACGTCGCCGACACGCCTTCCGGCCCGCGACCAGATGGCCGGGCGCTCGAAGGCCCACGTGGTCGAGAGTCGGGGACGGTTGGAGTGGGCGAGGCTCGCGGGGAACTCGACGTCCGGCACGCCGAGGAGAGGGCCGGGCAGGTCCGGCCCTCCCCTGAGCATGGTCCTCGGCGTTGTGTCCCAGAAGAGCTCGAGCGGCCCGGCGTCGCATCGCCACACCAGAGCCGCTCCGAGCCCGAGGACTACGCCGATATGTCTGATCCCGCCAAGGCGCCAGCGAGGCATCCACTACACTCCCTCATAGCGATGCGCTCCCTCGCCCGTGCCCCGGTCGCGTACTGCTACTCCCGTCACGGATAGTCGTCCGCCACGGGGATCTCGAAGCTCCCGTAGCGCAGGATGAGCTTGCTGTAGTCCTGCGCGATCAGATCCGTCATTGCCCCCCCGGGGAACAATCCGTTAAACGTGTTGTCCGGGAAGTCAGTTATCTCCGCATCGTAGCCGTAGTAGAGCTCCTCCGCCGTTCCACTTGCGGTGCCCGTGAAGCTGGTCCAGTCGTTGCTGAAGGTCAATGTCCACTGCTCGGCTGGGGCACTGGATGGGTTCATAGTGAGATCGGCCTGGTGGTCCGACATGGTCCCGCTGCCGTAACCCCATCCGCTGACGTCCATCCAGGCTTCGCTATCCCACACATCGAACCAGGCGGTGTGTTGGGTGGAGTTGATGTTCATCGTGTATCGGCCGCCGTGGAATTCTATCGTCAGAGGCGGGAACAGGTTCTTGACGTCCGAGATGGGATTCGACCAAATGGAGGCCACGTTGACCGGCACATTCGCCGTGCCCTCATCGGACCACATGCCTGTGCTCCAGTTGTACCGCCCGTACTCCGCTTCGAAGGAGACTGGTTCGCTGAGGATGAGGAGTGCGTCCTGCAAATTGCCTTCTATCTCCGATGTGTCCCCCAGCTCCAACTGATTGAGGAGCTGGTCAGGGTCGGACGTCCTGTTTTGCAGCGCACTCCGGCCACGCGAGACAGCACCGCGCAGCGCCGCTCCGGCATTGACCATGGATTGTCGGGACCTGAGCGTGAGGAACGGATCGCGCGGCGCGTACTCGGCGACGGTAAGGATCCCGTTGCCGTTGGCGTCCTTCAGCCGCAGCTCCTCATCCCAGTCGTAGTCCCCGGGGTTGAGATTGTAGGCGACGAGCTGGAGCAGGAAGACACGCACGAGCTGGATGGAAGCGGCGATGGCATCAAAGTCGGCGCCGTAGAGGCTGTACGTGTCGCTGTTCGCAGTGAAGCTGATCAGAGGATCTGGCCCGGCGGCGTCGGCCAGCGCGTCCAGTCGCACCACCGCGTTGGCTAGCGCAGGCAGAGCCAGTTGCTCGATGGCAGCCTGCACCTGTTCCGTGGTCAGCGGCGGGTCGGTGCCAGGAATCACACCCCGGCTGCGGGATGTGGCACTATCCTGTCCGGGCCGCGTGACCAGCGTTCCGACACCTTGCCCCATCACGAGCTCGGGAGTGACCGTTCCGCGGGCGAAGGCCCCCGCGGCGCTGCTCAGACTGAGCTCGTTGAAGAGGTCATATCCGAGGTAGTCCGACGCGTTGTACATGCCGGCTGCCACCAGGGCGAGGAGCAGGCCCAGTTGGCTCCCGGAGTCGTCAGGATCGGCGGTACACAGGGCAACGAACTGCTGCAAGTCGTCCGCCAGCTCCTGCTCGGTGGTTGGGTACTGCGTTTCCCACTCCTCAAGGGCATTCTGACTTGCCGTGCCTGCCGGTTGCGGGTCGGTAGCCTGTGGCGCATTCAGCGCCTGGGTGGTGTCAATGCCCTCCGGAGGCGGTGGTGCCGCTCCATCTCCCCCTCCGCCACAGCTCGCCAGAACCAGACACACGGCAACCAAACTTACTGTCAACAAGATCCGAGTTCTCACAATTGTGCCTCCTTTGCAGCTTGGTGTGTCCGCATCCGTATGACCCTCGGGAAAGCCGATCTCTCCCTCCCTTCATGGCGCGAGCGCCGGTCCGACTCGCGCGGCCGTGATCGACTCAGTAATACCTGTCGTTTCCGGCGCGCGAGATTTCGCTGCCTCCTGTCAGGTCTCCTTCTGTGACCGCTGTTTTTTTCCACGCGCTCAGACGTCGGTGCATCTGAGCACTGCCTCAACAACACAGCATAATGCTACTCAAAGGGCTGGAAGGAGACTGCTGAGGGAGTGTGAAAGCAGGCTACTGTATCCGGCTACGATGGAGTATGGCGAGGACAGGAGATGCCCGCCTCACTGCACCGTGGCTTCGATAGCCAGGCGGACGTCAATCCGGCTCCAGGAGCTCAGCAGTGTGTCGGCTTCAATGTCCTCCCCCACTCTGCACAACCCCGGGCCACCGGAGGCCGCCACGACGACGGTATTGCCGGCGTCAGGCCCGCTGGCGAAGCCGACCAGATCGCCTCGTTGGATGCCGGCGATCGTGCACGAGAAGGCGTTCCAACCCGGCTTCACTCGGCGCCACCGCGATTGCCCAACCAGCTCCATGTACCGGCCATTTGCGCGGAATACCTTCAGCCGATACTGAGTGCGCGTGTTGTCTTCGCCGATGGCGATCCGCCAGCTCGTAATGGTGCCGCCGCGCGGCAGTGGCGCAGAACGCTCGATGCACGTGCACTGTTCGTCGCTGGAAAAGACGGCCTGCCGGTACACGGGCGTAGGCAGCGAGTCGCGGTCGAACCAGCGCACGAAACCGTAGCGCGTCATCCCGGCGACGATGTCCTCTCGGCCGTCGCCGTTCACGTCGGCGAGGGAGCATGCGTAGGCGCCCTCGAGTATCTTGCCGCTGGGGGCTACCTCCGGATCAGCCGCGAGGAACAGACGGGGGTAGGCGCCGGGTCGCATACGGTTGCTGCACACATAGACGCCGCCGAGCGTTCCGCTGATGAGGAAATCGCGTCTCCCGTCGCCGTCCCAGTCGGTGATGCCGACGATCCCGACGTCCAGAGGGTCCGCATCTTCGAGCGCCGGCGCAGGGAAGGTCACCGGGACGCGCGTTTCGAGCCGGGCGCCCTTGAAGAAGCGCGGCTGCTGCCGAGGCGACACGGCGATGTTCTCATAGTACACAAGTCCGCAACGGGCCGCGCTGGGGACGAGCCCGCCCAGGAGGCCGAGGGTTGATTCGCCATGGACGTGCGCCCCGGAGCCGACGAACAAGTCCAGATCGCCGTCCAGGTTCCAGTCGCAAGCGTACATGCTGACCGAGCCCGTGTGGCGTATGGGCTCGCGCCCGGCCGCGAGGGGCTCCGGGCGCGCCAGCTTTGGCGGCCCGCCGCGGGCCACGTTGCGGAACAACAGAATGCGGCCATCGGCCCCGCCCACCAGCAGATCCACGTCCCCGTCGCCGTCCCAATCCAGGACCAGAGGTTGGACGTACTCGTAGGGGAAACCGGGGGGCTCTGCGTCCACGCGGATCGTCTCCCCCTCGACCTCGAGCTGCCAGCCCGGGCCGAACGCCGGCTCGGCCGCCCCGCCACCTCGCGTCGAGGCGAGGCGTGGGAACACGTGGATCGTTCCCGCATCGTCGCCGACGACAAGGTCGGCAAGGCCGTCGCCGTCCCAGTCCGCGAGGACCGGGGCTGAGAACGAACCCACGTCAATGGGCGCTTCGCGCTGCCGCAGCGGCTCGCCGGCTTTGAAGGAGCTCCCGGCCTGTTGAATGAGGGTGGCGACGAAGCCCCTGCCGGTACCCAGTACGATGTCCGTGCGGCCATCACCGTCGATGTCCGCGGCGCTGGGTGAAAGCGGCTCACCTTGCAGATCGCCAAGCGCGCCGGTCGCCACGTGGAGTTGGGAGGTGGTCACCGCGCCGGGCTTCTCCGCGGCAGTGATGTCCAGAAGGAGCAGCTCGCCGCCGTCCCCACCGACCGCCACGTGGCCGCCGGCGTCGTCTCGCCAAGCCGTCACCCGCGCGCGTCCCGCCACCGCAACGGGCGCTCCCTCCCGCCGCATCGGCTCGGCGACGCCAAACTTCGCCGCGCTCGGAGTGCCCACGTTCAGGGCCAGCAGCACCCGTCCGCTGTCCGTGCCGATCAGCGCGTCCAGGAGCCCATCGCCATCGGCGTCCGCCAGAGCCACCGCGCCATCCTCCGGCAAGAGTGGCTCGCCATCGGACGCCTGAAGCGGGGTGCCGGAGGCAACACTCGCCTCCCCGCCTCGATAAAGATACACCTCGCGTTCGACGGTCACGAGCAGATCCAGGACGCCATCGCCATCCAGGTCCCCCACGGCAGGCGCCAGTTCTTGGACGCCGACTCCCGGCTCGGCGGTCTCTTGGCCGACGTTCATGAGCTGAGCGGGCGCAAACAGCGCCTGCGTGGGGCCGCCGATGTTCTGGAAGTACAGCAGGTCGCCATATCGGGAGCCGGTAAAGAGGTCGATATCGCCATCGCCGTCCCAGTCCGCGGCGGCCACATTGACCTCATCGCCACCCGTCAGCGGGCCGATGGGCTGAGTGAAGAGGTGGGCGAGGAAGGGACCGGGGCTCGGCTGGAAGACCTCTCGCAGCGTCGGCGATGCCGCGGCATGTGAGCCGCACCAGACCGCGAGAAGAGCGGCCAGCGAGGCGTAGATGAGATGAGCGCCACGAATGTGCGCTGCCGCGCAGTTTGTCGCCATGTCACTCGTCGATCGGCGCCAGCGCCGGGGCACAGTGCGCCCCGCTGGGGGGGGCTCTCTGCTCCGCAGGCGGTCGTTGTCGGGACGGAGCGCGGATGCGCGGACCTACTCAGAGGCAGGGGCAGCCGCCAGGAGCGCGCTCACATTGCGCTGCACCTTGAGGGCTGCATCAGCAATATCGTCCATGTCGCTCTGCGAGGCGAGAAGGACATTCTGGGACAGCCACAGGCCCTCTTGGTCGCAGATGCGCTCGCACGCGGGGCAGCATACGTCAGAGTAGTCCACTGGTGATGCCGCCACAATAGCCGGCGACTTGTACAGCGGATTGTAGCCGGCGGAGAATGGCACGCCCTCGGCCCGCATCGCCTCCACGAAAGCGCTGCGTGGCAAGCCATCGAAGCCGGCAGCGTCGAACTTGCTCATGTGGAGGTGATACGCATTCCGCGTGGCGCCCGGGGTGTCCTTAGACGGGGTGATGCCCTCGATCTCCGACAGTCGCTGGGACAGGTATTTGCCGTTGGCATCGCGCAGCTTCATCTGCTCCTCAACGCGCTCGAGTCCACCGAGCAGCACCGCAGCCTGAAACTGCGTCATGCGCAGGTTCCAGCCCAGAATGTCGTGCTGGTACCAGGCTCCTTCTGGGACGCGACCGCAATTGTGAATCGACCAGACACGCTCCGCCAGCTTCCGATCGCTGGTGCACACAGCCCCCCCCTCGCCGGCCGGGATGTTCTTGCTCACTTGAAAGCTAAAAGCCGAGATGTGCCCCAGACCGCCAACGCGTCGGCCCTTCCATTCCGCGCCGTGCGCCTGTGCGCAGTCTTCGATGACGAAGAGATCGTGCTTCTGGGCGATCTCGTTGATGGCATCCATGTCGCACGGGCTGCCGCCTATGTGCACCGGGATTATCGCCTTCGTTTTCTCGGTGCTCACCTCTTCTATCCTCGCAGGATCGATGCAGAACGTATCCGGATCGATGTCGGCAAAGACGGGGACGGCACCCACGTACAGCGCCGAGCTCGCCGTGGCGATGAAGGTATAGGGCGGCACGATCACCTCATCACCGGGCCCGACGCCGAGGGCCAGCAGGGCCACTTCGAGCGCCGTCGTGCCGCTGGTAACGCACGTGCAATGCTCAACGCCGACGAACTCGGCGAAGCGCGCCTCGAACTCCGGAACCAACTCCCCGCCCACGCCCCATTTCCCGCTTCGGGCCACCTGCGTGATGCGCTCAATGTCGCGCTCCTCGCAAATCGGCCATGCGGGCCACGAGCCGGCGTGAGCCTTATCGCCGCCATGCAAAGCCAGCTTCTCCATCGTGTGCCACCTCGTCAAGTGCCGTCCTCGCCGCAGCAAGAGGAGGCACAGCTATCGTTCACCAGATGGCCATTGGCCATCTGCGCCAGACTCTTCCACCATCGGGCCGTCGCCACCTCCGGCCGCCGCCGTGCTCGCCGGCCCATCGCCGCTTCTCAGGCGATACACATTGATCTGCGGGAAGGGATACAGCCAGTCCATGGGCGCATTGTGCATGTCGGCGCCGGGGAGCTTTCCGAGTTGCCCGGCCGGGTCGTACTGCACCACGTGCGTATAGTGTGTCGCCAACATTTGGCTGACGTTTCGCCATGCCTCCGTCCCCACGCGTTCGTGATCGCGCAGCTCGAAAGAGGTCACGACGTAGAACTCCGGCAATTGCTGCGGCGGATCGTAGCCGAGGGCGCGCACCTCGTACGGCGACCGGCGAAACTGCCGCCAGATGGGCATTGCCCTGAGCATGGCCCCACCGTTGACGTACGCCACCGGCGGATGGCAGAACCACGGGGGCCATATGAGGCCCACGGCATCGCCCACGCCCGCCCCGGCGCGCAGCAGGCAATCCGCCCGCGCCCCGCCCGTGCCCGTCACGGACGCCATCGCATCATCGTAAGCCCAGGTGTACACCAGCGCGTGACAGAGCGCTGCCACCGCGGCTATTCTCAGTGCCTGAAGGCCCACTCGCCTCAGCCGCGACTGCGGCTCGCGGGCACGCTGCATAAACCCGTTGAGCATGCGGCCAATGAGCAAGGCAAGAATGGGCAGCATGGGGATGGCATAGCGCATGTACCGGACGTTGGCGAGGCTGATCATGATGAACCAGGCCGCGAGGAAGCTGAGCAGCAGCCAGTCGCGGCGGCGGCGTTTTACGACGGCATATACGACGGCCGCGAGCGCCAATACGAGCATGGGCCAACCCAGGCCATACGCCAGGGAGCCAACCAGATGGAATACGGGGCCCGGAGGCGTCGCCTCGACGGCGGGATGCTCTCCGACGCGCATGTGGTGTAGCTCGTACGATACGCCTTGGAATGACTCCGCGCTCCCCCACCATTCAGCGGGAGAGAGCAGCGCGTACGGACAGCCGATGATGAAACCCAGCACAAGTGCGCCGACGGTCAGAGCCACACGCCGATCGATCAGGCGCAGCCATGCCCGCGTGCCGCGCCCTCCTCTGCCGTTGCTCAGAACGTGCGCCGCCAACGGGAAGATGATGGCGAGGCCGCCATTGTACTTCGTGGCGGCTGCAAGCCCAGCGGCCGCGCCGGCCAGGAAGTACAGCCGTCCCGGCGCGAACGCGCGGCTGCGGCTGCGTCCCCGCCGGCGGGATACGGTTGCGTAAGCCAGGATGGGCGCCGTAAACAGGAGGCAGAGCACCATCGAGAACGTCGCCGGGACGTCAACGGTGGCATAATGACCGTGAACCGCGTGCAGCGGCATGACGGCGAGGCTGGCGGCAGCCGCCAGGCCGGCAGTTCTGCCAAACAGGCTGCGGCCGACACCGAATACCAGGACGACCGTCAACACTCCCAGCGCCACAGTAAGCAGCCGCGCGTCGAGAATGAGCTGCGGCATGGCCTTGGTCAAATCCTCGGGGCCGTGTATCGGCAGGTGGTGCGCGAAACGAGCCACGACAGCGACCAGGGACATGTAAAGCGTGCCGTAGTTGAAGAAATGGGGGTTGGGATCGCCCTCAAGGGCGACGGAGAGGACGGTGGCGAGCGAGAAGTACTCGTCGGGGTGATAGGAGAACAGGTGCGTGTCGTCCGGCAGGCCCCAGGTCAGGCCCCAGAGGCGCAAAAGCGCCGCCGCCACAAGTATTGCCGATATGGCGACGGCCGTACCAATAGGCCGATTCTTTCGCGTAAGCTCTTTCACGGACTCGGGCGGTTGCCCTTACCGGCCTCCGGCGCTGCGGTGCATGCCCGTTACCGCGTCGGAGGCGGACTCAAATGCATGACCGCATAGTGCCGCGCGGGACCCCAGTGCCCCGCGCCGTCTTTGGCCCGGATGTGGAAGAAGTACAGGCCGCCCCGCAAGCTGGCAAAACGCTTTCCGGCGGCCGGTCCTTCGCCAACCTCGTCGGGTACGGTCTCCGGCCGGTCGTCGAGCACATAGCTGTAATCCACCACGCCCGTTGCGTCGCTCGCCTTCCACGAGAAAGCGGGAGCGGCACGTCCCGGGGCGCCGATAATGAAGTTGTCAATACTGAAGCTCGCGCCCGGGCGGTTCTTGTACGGCGGGCGATCTCCGAAAACGATCTGCTCTATGGTGAGCCGGGGCACGCGACGGGCCCGGGGCCTGAGGTACGTCATCAGGTTGAACGAGGCATGATGCCATCGACCGTCGGCCTGCACTTTGGGTATCTGCGGCTCGCCGCGCGCCGGATCGCCGGTAAAGGCCACCGTGTGCCAGTTGCCAGCCATACGCACTCTCATGTCCACTTTCAACCCGGGCGGCACCTTGTAGTCGAACGACACGATTGGATGCCGGAGCGCATCGTATTCGGTGCCGGTTGCGGCGACGCTTAAGGAACCGCCGCCGCGCGTGATCCTGGCGCTGAAGCTCCCGCTGGCGGCGGTCGCCCGATCGCGCTCCACCCTCGTCTGCGCTCCTCCCGGCCCAGGCGCCCACTCCCCGAGATCATGTTCGAAGGTGTCGGTGACCGCTGTCGGATGCGTGGTGCACTTGACCAGTTCCACCACAGGCGGCGACGAGTCCTTGCTATAGTCCATTGTCCACGACCAACGCGGAAGCTCTGCCGGGAGGTTCCCGGCGTAGTCGGCGGCCGATTCCAGCGCCACGTCAATTCGCTGGCCGTCGGCGAACACAACGGGCTTCGGCGACACATGTTGTCCGTCCCAAACGAGCAGCTCACGGGCTGCATCGTACGTCAGTCCGGGATTTGTGACGCCGTACTTAACCCCGCCAACGGACAGGACGATGCTGCCCGGATCCATGCCGGCGCCGCCCGCATCCGCGAGCGGGATCTCGATCCGCGAATGCGCCTCCACGACGGCAGGAGCCGGCCGATGCGGCCCGATAGTGGGGCGAATACTGTCCACGAGCACGCGGTAGTGCGTCGTCGCGCTCCAATTGCCGGCTCCATCGGCGGCCCGCACGTGGAAGTATGCGGCGCCCCCGCTCAACTCCGCGAAGCTGGGCTCGGTGCTCGTCCCGCTGATCCGCTCCGGCGGCACGGTGTCGGGCCGGCGGTCGAATATCCAACTGGCGCCCAGAATGCCGCTCGGATCGCGGGAGTCCCAGTTGAAGCTCACATTCTCGCTCGCCGGCACGATGGGCATGATGCGGAAGTTGTCGATCCAGTAGGTTGCGTGCTGCGTGTTGGCCATGGTGCCCCAGTCGCCGATGATGAAATGCCGGACCACGTAGCCGCCGGCCTCCGGGGCCGCTCGGCACAGCATATCGTAGAGGTCAAACTCCGCATGATGCCATTCGTTGTCCCGTATGACGCCAGGCACCTCACCGATTTTGCCCAAGTTGTTGTCGTTGTCGGTGAAGACGATGTTGCGCCACTTGCCGTTCACGTACACGGCGAAGTCGGCGCGGATGCGGTCATTGATCTTGTAGTCGAAGCTGACGATGCGATACTTTCCCGCGTCGAAGGGCGTCTTCCGGATGTAAGCGCCAAAGAGACCGCCATTTGTGCGGTTGTACAGCTTCAGGCTGTACGTGCCGCTGGCAGCGGTGCTGGAATCGCGGCAGACGATGGCGCCCTTCGCGCTCCCGTAGTTCGCCCACTCGCCCATGTCGCGTTCGAAGGTGTCGTTGCACAGATAATCCGTCGGGCCTGCCACCGTGGGCGCGGGCGGGGGAGTGTGGTCCGCTGCATGGCTCATCGTGAACGACCATTTGGGCGCATCAGCGATGGCATGGCCCAGGTAGTCGCTGGCGGCGGCGAGTTCGAGTCCAACAGTCTGCCCGTCCGCGAAGCTGAGTCCGGCCTCATGCGACGCAAAGCTGAGCCTTCGCGTTACCGCGTCGTATCGTACCACCTCGTCGGCGATCCTGTACTCCGTCCCGTCAACTGCGAGTATGAGGCTCTTCGGATCCACCCCAACCCCACTGCCGTCCGTCAACTCGACGCTGATGTCGTCGGCGTGGGACTCGGTTCCGGGTTGCGGGTGAACGGCCACCACCGTGGGCGCCTTGGCATCCACGATGATCTTATGATGGATGACGGGCGCCGAGGAGCCATCCACGAGCTGCGGCCTGAGGTGGAAGAAGTGCGTCCCAGGCGCCAGGCCCTCGCACGACAGTTGTGTCTCTGGCGAGGCATCCTTGGCGCTCGGGATAGTGTGCGGATTGCCGTCGAGCGCCGTGGCGTAGCTGACGATGGGCGGCTGGCCGGGGCGGCCACGGGTCGGACGCCAGCTCAGTTCGACGCTCGCCGGACCGGCTGTGCCCATGTAGAAGTTGTCCAGATACCAGGTGGCGCCGGCGCGATTGCCCCCAAATCCGGCCGTGAGGTACCCGCCAGTGTTGCGGTTGGCGAAGAAAAGATCGTCGAGGGCGAGCGCATCGACGTCGCCAAACACGCGCCGCAGGTGCGCCCAGAGGTCGAAGTGCGCGCGATGCCACCGATTGTCTGCCTTGGCGCCCTCGATGGCGCCCAGGATCTGGGTCATGTAGCTGGGTTCGTCCGGACCCGTGAATACGATTTCGTACAATCCGCCCTCGACCTTCGCGAAGAGATTGACTCGGGCATCCGGGCCGACCTTGTAATCGAAGTCGATGTATTTCACGCCCCGGGGGCCGACGGTGAGGGGCTGACTGACGGCAGTGGCGGCGAAGTCGCCGCCGGCGTTCGCGTTCACGAGTTTCAGCGCGCGTGCGCGTCCGTCAGGACCACGTTCCACGATGTCAAGCGCAGCCCCGTCCGCGGCGCTTCGAGGCGCGAACTGATCGAGCCCGGTCTCGAAATCGATGAACACGCCCGGATGCGTTCGCGAGGTGACAAACGCGCGAGCGTCCGGCTGTGTGGGGTCGTCCGCGGCAACATAGCGCGGCACCGGCGCGGGTTGACTCGCGGTCATCTCCCGCTCGTAGCTAATCCGCACACGGGCGATCACGATCCCGTTATCGTGCGTCCAGATGCCAACGTGCCCGCTTGGGATGGGATCGGGATCGTGCGCCTGCAAGGCGAGCCGATTGTCGATGTATAGCGACAGCACATCGCCGATGCGCTCCGCCTTCAGTATCCACCACCGGCGGTGAAACGCGGTAGTGTTGTATGCGCCATCCTCGAAGATGGGCAGCAGGCACGCGGGCTCCCGCGTCTCAGCCAGCACCGTGTCGCCCTTCATGATGCGGGTGAACATATTGAGGCCGCCGCCGACGATGAAGCTATAGCCGCTATCGGGATTTGCGCCATCCCCAAGGAGGGTAATGTTCATATCGTTGGGATTCTTGTAGCCGCTAAATGAGCCCAGCCCCATCTTGAAGGCGGCGTGCAGATTCACGGACACGTCGCCCTCGAAGACGCGCTTGTTCCACAGTGCGGCGATGGTGTCGCCATAGCCACCGTACCACGACCATTGGGGGGAGCAGGTCCAGCGGCTCTGCATCACCCACGTCCCGCCCCGCGGCACCCAGTCAGTTGGCGCACTCGCGAACGTGTAGTCGTAAACGTTGCGGGAGGAGATTTCAACGTCGCGAGCGGTCAGCCCGAGTCCGCTCGACTCGAAGCCGATCTGATAAGGCCCCCGCTGCGGCCCGGCGGCGGCGATAGCGGCGGCGGCGGCCGGTGCGCTGACGGCCTCCGGCGCCCAACATACGAGCGCGATGAGTGCGCCCGCCAGAGTCGCCGCTCTATATGACTGTCGTGGATACGGCATCAGACCACCCTCCAGCCACCGCACGTCATTCGGTCGGGATCACAGCGCCATCTCATGCGCCAGTATACACTGCCCATTGATGTGCACCAAGATGTAGTTGCCTTTCTGCTCAATCCGGATCTCGGCGTTTTTGCCCGGGGGCACATCGATCTGGCTCTCCTGCAGGCATTTTTCGCCGTGGTACAGCGCGAATTTCAGCGTCTGCCGGCCTCGGATCGTCGTGATAACCAGGCGCCATGCGGCTCCCGGGTCGTCCGGATCGCGTGAAATGGTCACGGCCGCTGAGCCACTGCGTCGGCCGACGGCGGCTATCTCGAAGCTGATGGTATTGTCCCCAAAGAAGTCGGCCACGTGCCAGTAGCCAGAGCGCCCCTTTTCGGCAGTCCACTGGCCCGATTTCGTGGCCCAAGCCTGCATGGTGCTGTCGCCCGGAGACTCAAACCGGGGTACGATCTTTGCGCCTCGCTTCCCTCGGGGGAAGCGCACGGACACGTTGTCGAAAGCGACCCGGCTCCGGCCGTCGGCGTAGAGGCCGATAGCGCCGCCGGGCAGCAGGGCGTCGGCACATTCTATCAGGCGCTGCTCGTCAACAAAAAGCGCAATATGAGGCCCATCGCACGCGACCTTGAAACGGTGCACCTCCGCTGGGGCCAACTTGGCCGGAACGGACGCCAGGATCGCCGGTTCGGCGTGAGATATGCGAAGGAGCTGCGCCTCACCGGCATAGGGCAGGTCCGAGCCTCGGGGCGCCCAGCGGAAGACGTACTTCCCCGCGTCGCCGACGCGGAAGGCGATACCGGCGCCCGCTCGTTTGCTCGGTTTGACGTCAACGCCATAGACGTAGCTCGTCCACGTTTCGTCTCCACTGATCAGCAGCCCCTCGCCGCCGCCGCTCTTCGCCATTGTCCCCTTCTGCGGACCCTCCCAATCGCCGCCGGCCGCCACCCATTTGCCGGGCTGTCGCTCAGCGAAATCATCCATAAACACGCTCCACGACTCCACCCAGACGTCGTCGAAGTACGCGCCCGGCTCGCCCTCCGTGTAAAGCCCGATCTGCCCCTGACCGAAGAGGTCCGTGCGCGCCGTGAGCACGGGCCTGTCATCGACGAAGGCCTCGATGAGCCCGTGGGACACGTTCACGCGCAGGGCATACCAGTATTCGGGGACGATGCCGCCTCGAGCTTCAGCGAGAAGCGTCCTCTCCCCATTGACGACCGACACAAGCTGCGTTCTTGGGCCTTCTGGATCGAGCTCCGACGAGCAGCGAAAGAGCAGGTAATTGTCTGCGTCCTGATAGAGGAAGACCGCACCCACCGGCCCGCCTGAAGACTTCACGGCCACGCTATAGCTGTAATCGTCCCAGAACCAATACTGCTGCGCCTCGCCCGCGATGGCGAGGGCGACCCCATCGTCGGTGTGCCCATAGTGACAGAAGGCATTGGCGCTGCGCGACGGGTCCTGCTCGCGCCGCGCCTCCGTGCGCAGCTCCTTCTGCTGCCACGTTCCGGCGATGCTCTCCCACGGCGTCGTCGCCGCGCCGGCGCGCATGAAGTCGTCGGTCCACAGCACCGGCGGGACCACTTGAACGAAGGCGTCCCCCACATCCATTCCGACGACCGCGCACCCGACGTTCCCGCCGCTGAAGGCACTGTCATACGCGGAGCACACGACCACGCTGTCCCATATCAACGTCATGCGCCACGAACGCCGCTGGACTGAGAGGAGGTGCTCGCCGCTGGTGAGCGAGACCGCGCCCCTCCGGCCGATATCAACAGCCTCCCCGCCCTCCATGCGCCGGAACTGCGCGCGTCCTTCGGCGAGCGTGAGCTCGTAATTGTTCTGCTCGTCCTGATAGTTGAAGACGAAGCGCGCTGCAGCGGCAGATGTGTCGGGGCCCACGTTGACGGTGGCGATGAAGGTGAAACTGCCTTCCTGCTCTCCGAGGAGCACGAGCTCCCCGTTGGTCGCCGCCTGCGCTGCGACTGCGCCACAGAGCGCCCAAGTGATGATGGCGCAGTCGAATACGGTAATAAGCCAACGCCAGGGCGCCACTGCCATCCAGTCAACCTCCGTGGCCGGGGACGAGCATGCATGGGCCGCGTCGCCGGCTCCGCCGAGGAGATGCCGTCGAGGTTCGTTAGATGCTCTGATCGGAGGGCTTCGCTTCGTCTATTTCTGCACTGCGCCGGGTGTCACTTTCACGGGTAGCCTCCCCCCGCCAGGCACATACCCGAAGCGCGTCCCCGTACGAGTCGTGAGAAGAATCTGGTCAAGTATGGCCCCGTGTTCCCGGTGCTCGAACTCGATGGTATGAATCCCAGGCGTCAACGAAATGGTCGCCGGCTTCTTGAGTGAGGTCCAGACCCACGCGTCATACGTGGGGTCCTCGCCAAAGACGCCAACGCGCTTGCCATCTATGTTGAGGTAGAACGAGTTGGCACACCCCTTCAATGGCGACGGCCAATAGCGCCGGCCCCACAGCTTGTAGGTGCCGCCGCGAACTTTTATCTTGTAGACCACCTTGCCGCCGCTATCGTTCTCCGACTCCATGTCACTGCGGACGAACTTGCCGCCCGACGCGTCCTTCTTCGCCAGCGTGTCGTCAGGGTGATTGCGCGGCCCGATGAACAGGGGCTGCTTGATACTGCAGTGATTCTCGGCTTCCCAGCAGATCGTCTCGTAACTGGCGCTCAGGGCCGCCGAGGTGGCCCACACCAGGGCACCCCCAACGGCACAAATCGCCAGGAGTACACACAGCCGGCACAGCCCACGTGGAAGGCGCATTCGGCATCCTCCTCCAGCACACCCGCAGCTAGCTCAACTCATGCCCCAAGAAGCACTGGGGCAGGGTCCTTATTACTCTACGTTCAAACGGGCCGGCAAGCCTCTATCGCTGCGCGGCGACGTCTTGAGTTTTCGACCCGACCGCTCTCCCCTGTTCGGCTCCACTTGTGGCGCTCTACACACTACCACACCCGACCCGGTGGCGGCAATAAGCACAGCCACCGATACCGTACGAGCGCGATGACCGCGCCACATCCGGCACTCAGACGCCTACACTTATACTGATGTCAGGATGACGCCTCTGGTTCCACCGAATCCGTCTTATCTGCCGCGTGACCGGCATCACGAGCGGCGACGGCGGCCAGCGCGAACACGAGAAATACCGGCACGTAGAGCCCGCGCACGAACGTGTCGCCGATGAGATTGGCTCCTACGATCCCCACCAGACTCCCACACAGCCCCGCCGCCAATCCCGGGTGGATGCGGGAGCAGATCCCGTTGTCGGCGCCGAAGGCGCACCGCATGAAGTACATCAGGGCCCCGACCAGGGCGCAAAGGCCCAGGAAGCCGGTGGACGACGCTGTGACCAGGTATCTGTTCTCCGTATCCGGCTGCCTACTGTTCTCGCGCTGTGGCGCCAGACCATAGAATGCGCCCACGCGCTCCTGGTAGCTGCCCACGCCAACCCCGAGCAGGAAGCTGGGCGCGCTGGGATCGGCCATCATGTCGGCCGACGCGGCCCACTTGATCCACCGCTGCTTGATGTCCTGCGTGCCCGGCTCAACGCCGGTCTCGCGGTAGAGCACTACATCCTCGGCTATCGCTCTGGCGTTGCTCGGCAGAAGAGCCGGCACGAGCCACAGCGCCATGGTGCCGCACAGCGCCGTGGCAAAGAGAGCTGCGCGCGAATGTCGGCTCGCAACGATGACGCAGGCGGCCAGCAACAGAAGCAGGTGCCATCCGGAGAGGCACGTCACCACGCCAATGGCCATTATGACGCCCAGAGCCACCTGCACCCAGCGGCGCCGCTCGCGCAACGCGATCCCAAAGAGCAGCGGCAGCGCAATGACCAGGAAGCCTCCGTAGACGTAGCGATTGCCCAGCACTGATCCGACGCTGAACGGGTCGATGGCGGCCTGCATGCCCTCCGTCTGGCCGTGGTACGCGAGCCATCGCTGCAGCCGCTCGATGTCGTCCGGCCACAACGCGACGCGCTGCACATACGTATATAGGCCGGCGAGAACGTTACAGGCGGTCACGGCCACCAAAGCGTACAGTGCCAGTCGAGCCGCTCTTGGCTGTCGGAGGCCATTCACCAGCAGCACGTAGGCGGCAATGAAGTACAGGGCGATCTGGAAGCTCTCCTTGGCCGAGTTCACAACGGCTCGTTTGTCCGTTTCGAGTAGCTCACCCAGCGGGCGCATGAAGTCCAAGCCGTGGAAGATCGACAGCGCGGCAACGGCGACAACTGCCCAGAGAGCCGCCGGCGGCTTAGCGGCCCGGCGCAGGTCGCGCCGAATCAACCCGACGAGAAGCCAGACGACGAAGCCCAGCACGACAACGACATCGGCCCAGGCAAGGTACGGGCGCTCTCGGGCGCCCAGCGGGAGCTGCCAACTGAGCACCTGATTGCAGCCAACGACGATGAGGGCGATGGCGAACAGCCGGGCGACGATATCGCTGCCGTTTGCGCGCCTCACACGACCGCCCTCCAGAGCACGTGTTGCGCCTCCATGGGCTGCTCGGCGGCGAGCATCGAGAGAATGAGCGCCGCGATCAGCGCGAGCAGAACGTAGACGTGAAGCCACACGCCCACGCGCCGGGCGCCGGATGCGGTCATGGCGATGATGCAGATGAGTCCGTACTGCACCGATTTGAGCATCAACATGACGGTGTAGCCGGCGTCGGCGCCATAGTACCTGCCGACGGACAGCAGGAGCGCCAGTCCCAAGCCGCAGAGGCCCACCGCACTGACCAGAGCCGGCACCTCCAGGCCCGTGAATCCCAGTGCACCGCGCCACCTCCCCGACACAGAGCCGCACCAGGCGGCAACCATGACGAGCAGAGCAACGTTGGCCCACGATATCTGGTAGGTCATTGCCGCATCGCCCAGCAGGCCCGATGGCACGAGCGGCTCGAAGGCGAGGCCGAAGGTGTACGCCAGACCGAGCGCCAGCATGAGCTTGCCGAAGCGCCGCGCCGCTAGCTGCGCTCGAAGGCCGACGATGGGCACGAGAACCGCGAAAGCGATGAGGACGGCAAGTGGAGGATTGCCCGCCGGGTGCGTCTCGCTGGGATCGATGGCTCCGACGACCTGCGCGCTATAGACGGCGAGGGCACAGATGGCCAATACTGCCGCATGCAGCAGCACAGCGGCAGAAAGCGGGATCGAGGGCGCACTTCCCGCCTCGCCGGCGTCCACGTCCTGCGTTACGCGTCGGTCCTGCTCGACCGCCAAACGAGTCTCCCCCCTCACGATACCTACGAACACCGCACGGCGGCGATGTGGTTCACGACGTCAGCGACCGTGACGTCGTCCGTGATGAGCAGGGAGGGGCACAGCCGCAGCTCGAAGCCGAACTCCTCTGCAAGCCGTGCAGCCACCTCCTCCTGCACGGCACCGAAGGGCAGCTCACGCCCACGCTCTCGCGCCATGGACGTCACGGCCATATCGCCCAGCCCGCACGGATCAATGAGATCGAAGGGCGCCAGATCGCAGCTCACATTGAGCGCGAAGCCGTGCGACGTGATCCAATGCCGCACGGCGATGCCAATGGCGGCTATCTTCCCGCGTGAGGCCCACACGCCCGTAAGGCCCCGCCGGCGAAAGGCGTAAACGTCAAACCGACGCATGGCGGCGATCAGGGCGCATTCCAGCCTCCGCAGGTATCGGTTCAAATCTCGGCCGTGAGCCGAGAGCTCGAGAACGGGATAGCCAACAAGCTGCCCGGGGCCGTGGTATGTAACCTTTCCTCCGCGGGAGGTCTCGTGTACCTGGATGCGGCGTTCCAGCAACTCCTCCCGACTCAGCAGCAGGCCGCCGTCGCCGCCGCCCCGGCCGATGGTGACGACCGGCGGGTGCTCCAGGAGCAGGAGCACGTCGGGGATGTCGCCGCGGCGCCGCGCAGCGACGAGCGCCTCCTGCAGCCGCAACGCTTTCTCGTATGCCACGATGCCCGGCGTGATCAGAAGGCACGGCCTCATGACTCGACGTGCCCTCCCGCGAGCTCCAGGTATAGCTCGGCCGTCCTCTCCAAGCACCGCTGCAGCGTGAAGCGCTGCTCGACATCAGCACGCCCGCTCTCGCCCATGCTGCGCCCGCGATCTGGCTGCGCCAGCACCTCGCACACTGCCTTCGCCAGCCCGGCAGCATCGCCAGCGCAGAACAGGCGACCCGTCTCGCCATCGCGCACAATGTCACGGCAGCCGGGGATGTCGGATGCTACGACCGGCTTGCGTGCAGCCATGGCCTCGAGCAGCACGTACGGCGCGGCCTCCCACAAGGACGGCAGCGCCAGAATGTCAGCAGCCGGATACAATGCGGCCGCATCCTCGCGGTGGCCCGCGAACACCACGCTGTAGCGCATGCCCAAACGCTCCACGAGCTCCTCCGTGTCGGGGCGCAGCTCGCCATCGCCGACGAAGAGCACCTTAGCCTTCGGGACGCGGAGCAGAATTGTCGGAAGCGCAGCGACCAGTATGTGGGGTGCCTTCTGCTCGCAGAGTCGGCCAAAGGCCGCGATGACAGTGTCGTCTGCCGCAAGCCCCAGGGAATCCCGAGACACGGGCTGTGCCAGCGCCGCGTCGAACTCGGCCAGGTCGAGTCCATTCTCGATGACGGTGATCTTCTCAGGACCGCAGAGCCGCGCCTCCAGTGCCGCCTGCCTGTCACCCTCGGAGACGGCGATGATGCGATCGGTGAACACCGCCGCGCGCCGCTCCAGCGTGCGATAGAGAGAGCGCTTGAGCGGGCCGCTGCGCACGCTGAAGGGAAAACCGTGGGGCGTGTAGACGACGCGAGGGACACCGGCGGCGCGGGCGGCATAGCGCCCCAGGATGCCGGCCTTCGCGCTGTGCGTGTGCGCGATGTCGTAGCTGCCCTGGCGCAGCAGCTCCCGTATGGCCTTGAAGGCGCGCCAGTCGCTGGCGGGCGATATCTCACGTACCATGTCCACCAAGTGCACTTGGGCGCCGGCAGCGCGCATCGCCTCGACGTCCGTGGCAAAGTGGGGATCGCGAAGGGGAGAGCAGATGGCGTGAACGTCGAAGCGGCCTCGGTCGAGCCGGGTGACCAGATCCCTCAGATGCTTGCGAGTGCCGCCGGTGGTCGCCTCCAGGATTTGCACCACACGGATCTTACGCACTGCCTCGCCTCAGCCGCGCTTTCATGCGATCTACGACAAGCTGCAACTCCTCGATCCGCAGCGCGAAGCTGACGCCCAGATACACAACCACAGCCACGAAAGCCGATCCGAAGAACTCACCCGCGCCCTTCAGCCAGCCAGTGAAAGGTATCGCTCCGTCGAGGAACCGCGAGGTGAAGATTATGGCCACCGTCATCACGCCCACGGCGATGACGAGCTTGCCGATGAAGGGCAGCACACGCTTCCGCGGCACGGGCCCGAGGCGCGGGCGCAGAATGGCCAGGAGAATCAGCACCTTGAGCGTCTTCGACCCGACCATGGCCAGCGCGAGGGCCGTCAGCCCGCCGTCGTAGACGCGGATGCCGGGAACGGCAATGGCGAACCAGAGAACGTTGCCCAGGATGCCCATGATGACGGGCGTCTTCGTGTCCGAGAGCGCGAAGAACCACTTGAGCATGGGGTCCTCGATGCCGAAGAACAGCATCCCGAGCACGTACCACGGCATGGCCTGCATGGTGAGCCGCACGGACTCATCGTCGAACCTCATGCCAAAGAAAGCCGTGATGATCGTGGGCTCGGCCAGAAGGAACATGAACACGGTCATCGGGACGAACACGAACGCCATCACGCGGATCATTGAGACGAGTGCATTGGCCATCTCGCCCCGCTCTTGCTTGGCGCCCAGCTCGGAGATGAAGGGATAGATCACGTAGCTGATGCCCAGCCCGAGCACCTGCCAGGGCATATCGACGAGCCGGCGCGCGGCTCTCAAGCCAGCGAGGCCTCCTACGCCCTCGCGGAGGGCCAGGAACGACTCCGCCAAGTTGCGGATGTAGGAGAAGATGACGGCCACCACGAGTGGCAGCGCCAGGACGCCGGCTTTGCGAGCGTCCGGATTGCGGAAGTCGAGGCGCGGCCGGAAGAGCTTGCGCCGCTGCCGCAGCAGCGGAAGCTGCACGAGGAGTCGCGCCATGCAGCCGACGACCAGGCCGATCACCAGCCCCTGCGTGGCGTGAACGGGTTCCGGGTGGCCCTTGAAGAAGACGATGGCCGCGACGAGGCCGACGACGATCAGGATGCGCCGCAGCGCTTCGGCAAGGGCGGGAACGGTGAAGCTGTG
This sequence comes from Armatimonadota bacterium, assembly GCA_030601885.1. Classification (GTDB taxonomy): domain Bacteria; phylum Armatimonadota; class Zipacnadia; order JAUWAU01; family JAUWAU01; genus JAUWAU01. The sequence goes on along the minus strand of JAUWAU010000017.1, from coordinate 22,579 downwards.
GTAGCTCTGGATCGTCAGCTCGGTGAGGTTCGAGAGGCTGTATACCACCAGCGCCGGCAGCAGAATGCGCAGGAAGGAGACGGCCAGCGCCTCCACGGCCGGGTGCGCCTCGATCTGTCTCTCCAGCATCGCCCGGGCGATCTGGGGCGCCCAGATGACGCCGCCGAGGCACAACCCGAGGAGGAGCAGGAGCTGGACCAATCCCACCATGCTGGTGAAGCGCCACGCCGGCTCGTCGCCGTCCTCGCGCTGGCGGGCCACGAAGATGGGCACGTACACCGGCTGCAGCAGCTTCTCGAACTTCGTGTACAGGTCCTGAAAGACGTTGTCGCTGACGAATCGGTATGTGTCCGCCTCCCAACTGGTGCCGATGAAGCGGTTGAGGATGAACTCGCGCCCGGCGCCGATGATGCGCCCAAGGAACAGGAAGCCGGCGACGATGCCCGCGTTTCGGACGATCCGCTCGCCCCGGTGCTCAACAGCCTCTTCTTTAGCTCTGCTGAGCACATCTTTCATCTACTGCGCCCCTTCTGTGTCTGCTACGCTGCCACGGAAGAGCTGCGCGAGGCCGCGCAGGCCCTCCGCTGCATCGAACTTGCGCTCCACCAACTGGCGCCCGGATTCGCCGAGCCGCTGTCGAAGGCCTGCATCGGTTATGAGCGCGTCCAGCTTGGCCGCGAAGTCGTCGGGCTCCCCGCCGGCGGCGATCAGACCGGTCTCGCCGTGCACCACGGCCTCGGTGATCCCACCCACGTCGCAGCTCACCACCGGCAGTCCGCTGGCCATCGCCTCGAGGATGGCGTTGGGAATGCCCTCGCGGTCACCGTCGGGCGTTACCACGGAGGAGAGCGCGAAGAGATCCGCGGTCCGGTAGATGGGCGGCATCTCATCGAACCGGCGTGCTCCGGCGATGGTCACCCGCTCGGCCAGCCCAAGCCGCCGGGCGAGGCCCTCCATGCCGCTGCGCAGCGGCCCGTCCCCCACGATGGTCACCGCGAAGTCCCGTCCGCGGAGGGCCACCAGGTGACATGCCCGCAGCAGTACCTCAAAGCCCTTCTTCGGCACGAATCGGCCAACGGAGAGCAAGCGCACGAGCCCTTCGCCTGCCGCGCCGGCGGGCGTTTCGGAAGCTGGGGGCGAGAAATGCCGCAGATCGACGCCGTGGTATATCAGGTGCAGCTTCTCAGCGTCCTCCGGCCGGCAAAGCTCCCGCACGCGGGCCAGACCGCACTCCGAGCAGACGGCCGCGAACCGGGCGGCGCGCCCTTGCCGGCGCCAGTACGGCGAAGTGTCGGCGAAGATGTCATTGGCGTGCGCGGAGAAGCTGAATGGTATGCCCGTGAGTCGCGACGTGAGCAGTGCGACAGCGGCCGGATAGCTGGCGAACTGCGCGTGGATATGATCGATGGCGATCTCGTCCAGTCGCCGAGCCAGGTACGCCGCCGACCAAATGGCGCTCGCCATCTGCGGCGGAGTCCACTTGAATGTCAGAACCTTCGCCACGTGCGGCACACCGACAATGGCGCTGCGGAGAGGCTGCTGCCGGAGGGTCGTGAGCCAGGCCCGGTGCAGCGCGAACTGACGCACCGGCGGGCGAAAGATGGCGCTCTCGAGGAACGGTGCCGCCTCTTGGTGCATTCCCTCGGTCTCGCCGCGCGCGCAAGCGTACACCGTGATGTCGAAGCCCATCTGCGCCAGTCCCGCCATCTCGCGCAGTACGAAGGTCTCCGACAACGACGGGAACTCCGCCAAGATGTACAGAAGTCGCATCTTCTCCTGCGTCGGCGCGCCTGCTTCCGGGTTCAAGGCCCTACGCCTGCCTCCTGCGCCACGTCATTATACACCCGTAGGACGCTCTGCGCGTGTCGGGGCCAGGTGAATCGCCGCGCCCGCTCCAGTCCCGCCGTGGCGAGTCGGTTCCGATATGCATCGTCCTCGACGATCCGGCGCATGATGTGCGGCATCTCTTCGGCGATGCCCGCCGGGCCGATGGCGCTGCTGACCTCATTGAGGTGCACCACCGGCGCCGCATCCCCCACCACTTCGGGCAGCGCGCCGCGGTCCGATACGATGGCCGGCGTGCCGCACGCCATGGCTTCCAGCGGCGGCAGGCCGAAGCCCTCGTATAGCGAGGTGAACAGCAGGGCGGCGGCCAGCGAATACAGCCCCGGCAGGTCGCCGTCGGGAACGTAGCCGATGCAGCGTACGTGCTTCCGTGCCTCGCCCACGTCGAGCCGTTCGAAGAACCGGGCGGGCGCCCAGCCCATCGCCCCGGCGATGATCAGCTCTGCCGGCGGCCCGCCGTCTGTCACGTATTGGGCGAAGGCATGCGCTATCCCCGCCAGATTCTTCTTCGGCTCGACATTGCCGACGAACAGAAAGAAGCGCTCCGGAAGCTCATATCGCCGTCGCAGGGATGCCAGGGTCCGCTCGTCGGTGATCGGTTGGTACAGCTTCCGCACACCGAGCGGGGCTACGCAGACCGTAGCATCGTCCACGCCGAGCGCTGTCACCACGTCACGCTTTGTGCGCTCCGAGGGCACGATGATGCGCCGGGCTATCCGCGCCGTGGCGGGCAGGACGCGCCCGTAGTGAATTACGTTGCTGCGACTGGCGAGGTCCGGTCGGATGAGCGCCACCACGTCGTACATCGTCACCACCGCCGGCGCAGGACAGCGAAGCGGGAGCACGTAGCCTGGGCCGTGAAACACGTCGATGCCGTCGCGTCGGATCCGTCGCGGCAGTGCCGTCTGCTGCCAGAGGATGCGCAGCAGACGGTGCCGCCCCGCAACGGGCATCCGGCGCACGCATAGGCGATCGCCGGCCAGGGCGCTCACATCCGCATCGGCCGGCACGTACGCGACGTACTCATTGCCGGTGTCCAGATCCAGCAGCGCCGTGACGAGGTCGCGGATGGAGTGCTCCACCCCGGAGTAGTTGCCGTGGAGCAGGAGGGCGTCGATGCCGATGCGCATCAGAGAGCGTCCCGAATTTCCGTCAACTCCCGCAATGCCGCTCAGACGGCAGCCGCGGCGGGCACCGTGTGCAGCTCGCGCGCCCGCTCCCGCAGCCAGCCGAGAGTCGCGTCAATGAGCTCCGCCTTCCACGGGAGCGAATAGAAGGAGTGGTTGGCGCCATCGACCAGGTGGAAGTCCGCCGCCAGCTTTCCCTTCGCCGACAGCCTCCGATAATACTCCGCGGCCTCGCCCGCCGTGGGATCGCCACTGCCGTAGACGAAGAGGATCGGGCCGCGAAAGGCCAGGAACCGCCGGCGCCAGGGCATGTCCAGCTCCGGCGTCGCCTTCTCCCCGTCCGCCGGCGTCTCGCCCGCCCCGCCCTTGCCCGAGAGCGCTTGCTTGATCATGGGCAGATTCAGCCCGCCGGAGAGCGCCTTTTGCCACGTGCTCAGGCGAAAAAGCTTCCTGGCATACTCCCCGAGATTGTGGAGCTGCGTGGCACGCCGCGCGCGTGACCTATCGACGCCCACCGTCGGTACCGACCACAGCATCTGGGCTTTCACCGTGGGACAGAGCGGAGCAGCGCCGATGGCCACCTCGCCACCGGAGCAGATGCCCGCGAGAACGACCGAGCTCAAGTTGGCCCATTCGCAGAAACGCTGCACGGCGACCTCGGTGTCTGCAATCATCGTCGCCAGGTTTGCCTCGTCCATGTCCCCCTCGCTGTCGCCGCGGCCGCGCAAGTCGAACCGGAAGCATGGGAATCCGCCATCGCAGTAGCCCCGGGCCGCCGCTACCAGGATGTCGTGTGGGCCCCGCCTGTTCCCCGACCACCCGTGCAGGAAGAGCACGCCGACGCTGCCGGGCCCGCCGCGGAATCCATCGGGGATGTGGAGCATCCCGTGGAGCGTGCTGCCCTCATTCTGGAACGACGCGAACTTCTCCATGGGCTGGAAACCGGTCCGCCCCGAGGCCTTCGCCACGTCGGCTGTGTCAGGGGTCTGGCTTGGCGTCCCCCGGGCCGCCCGCGCCGCCCTCGGCATTGAGCCACGCCAGCGTCTCGCGGATGGCTGCGTCGCCCCGCACGAGGCCTACAAGGCTCCAGAAGGGCGGCTCGCGCACTGCCGCTCCGGTCACCTTGGCCCCGGCGGCGGCGTATGCCTCGACCAGCCCTCCCTGCTCCCTCGACAGCGTGTCCCGCGGTCCGATGCCGAGCACGAACACATTCTGTGCGGCCGCATCCGCGCTGGCGAGCATGTCCACGCTGCTGATTTCATCCTGGCAGCGGGCGCTCACGAAATGCCCGTCGAAATCCATATGCTCATGTCCGTCGCGCTGTGTGCCGGCGGCCTGTTTTGCGTCGAACTGCTCGCCCTGGGTGAGCATCTTCTTGATGAGGCTGCGGCGCACATTGAGCTGCAGATACCGCCGACCGTTGACCACCGGCTCCCAGAGCACCAGCCATTCCGGCTGAAGGCCGGTGGCCGCTTCCGCTGCCAGCGTGCCCCCGAGCCGCAGGCCCAGGAGTCCGAGCCGGTGAGCGTCGGTCGCCTGCCAGACGAACTCGATGGCGCGCTCGATGTCCTCGCGCCAGCGCGACGGGCATCCGGCGGCCGGGTCGCCCGTGCTTTCGCCCGTACCCGATAGGTCGAACCGCAGCACGACAAAGCCCGCCTGCGTCAGCGCTCGCGTCGCGTGGACCAGCACTCGCTGCGCGCACTTCTTCTCTTCAGCGAATGGCGGGCAGATGACGACGGCGGCCCGCCGGTCCCCATCGCCGGCCGGCATGTGGAGCATGCCGCGCAGCACTGCGTCGCTGCTCCGAAACTCCACCGATTGCTCCCGAAGAGCGTTCATACGCGATCACGATGCTGCCTGCTCAGCGGCAAGCTTCCCCTTGACGTACGCGGCGATCGAGTTGATGCTCTGGAAGAGATCGAGGCTGAGGTCCTCCTCGGCAAACGAGATGCCGTACTTCTCCTCCAGATGCACCGAGATCTCCAACAGGTTGAACGACTCGATGTTGTAGGGATCATCCATCAGATTGCCGTCGTCGGTGATCTCGTCCGGGCTGATGTCCAGGAAGCACACTTCCACGAGGAGCTCTTTGATCTCCGACTTGAGTTGCTCGTCGGCCATCCAACTGCCACCTTCCTGAGACTTCCGCCGATCGCGCGCTCCGCGCAAAGCCAGGATTCGTGTGGCACCAGCTACCCGTGCCACCCGGCCGCTTCACCGGCAGCCGATAAGGGGCGGGACACCCGTTCTCTCGATGGGTCGTGTCTCGAGGGGCAGCCACTTCATCTCTCGGTCCGGCGGGCCGCCCTCGGCGGCGAACATGTGCCGCCAGCGGCGCTTGAAGGCCACCGCGTTGCGCATGGTGACGTATTTGAAATTGATGTCGGAGGAGCCGTCGGTCGTTACGTTCTCGAAGTGGTACATCTCCGTCGCCGGCTCGTACAGCACGCGGTATCCCGCGTCGCGCGCGCGGTAGCAGTAGTCGATGTCCTCGTACTGAGCCGGGCTGAACAGCTCGTCCATAACGCCGATCTCTCGTACGAGCCCCGTCTTCATGAGCCAGACGGCGCTGATGAGGCACTGGACCTCGCGACGCTCGTTGAACTCCGGCGCATCGCGCGGCGCACCGCGTCCCCGGTACTGTACCCGCCCGGTGGGGCTCACCGCACAGCCGGCGAACTCAATGCGATACGGCTCGAAGGGATACAGGAGCTTCGGACCGCAGATGCCGATGTCATCAGCCTCGTCCAGCACCGCCCGCAGCGTCCGCAGCCACTGCACGTCGCGCACGGCGACATCGTTGTCCACGAAGGCGATGTAATCGCTGCCGGCGGAGCGCGTAATGCCCTGGTTGCGTGCCGCCGGGGCGCCGATATTGCCGTCATTGAGAATGAGCTGATACTCCACGCCTGCCGCCGCACACGTCTCGCGGAAGTCCCGCAGAAGCTCCACGGTGCCGTCCGTCGAGCCGTTGTCAACGGCGATGATCCGCATCGGCTCATAGGCCGTCTGCAGCAGGCTCGTCAGGCATAGCTCGGAATAAGCCCGCTTGTTATAGTTGACGACGATGACGCAGACGAGTCCCTCCATGCGCCTGTCCGCCTCAGTACTGTTGCACGATCTCCACGGCCGCTCGGCCGATGTCCTCCCAGTCCGGTGTCGCGGCGCGCTCGAGCACCACGCTCGCCGGCACGGGCACGTCCAGTGCCGCTACTCGCCGGATGGGCGCCTCCAGGAAATCGAAGCAGCGCTCCATGATTCGGGCGCTCACCTCCGCCCCCACGCCGCCGGTGAGATGTCCCTCCTCGACAACGACCGCCCGCCCGCATTTCTCCACCGATGCGGTCACCGTGTCCATGTCGAGCGGCGACAGGGAGCGCAGATCGACCACCTCGGCCGACACGCTGCTTTCGGCGAGCGCGCGGCCGGCCTTGAGCGCCTCCTCCACCATCCTAGAATACGCAACGATGACCACATCTGTTCCATCTTGGACGACGCGTGCAGCGCCCAGTGGCACCACGTAGTCCTCCTCCGGCACCTCGCCACGGCGACCGTATAGGAGCTTGCTCTCGATGAAAATGACCGGATTATCGTCGCGGATGGCCGCCTTGAGCATGCCCTTGGCGTCGCGAGCCGTTGCCGGCGCCGCGACCTTGAGCCCGGGCGTGGCGACGAACCAGCGCTCGAGGCTCTGAGAGTGGCTCGGGCCGTAGCCGCGGCCCGCGCCCGCCGGGCACCGCACAACGAGCGGCACCGAGGCCTGCTCGCCGTACATGTAACGGAACTTGGCGGCGTGGTTCACGAGCTGGTCCATCGCCAGCGCGATGAAATCCATGAACATGATCTCTACCACCGGCCGCATGCCCGTAAGCGCCGCTCCGATGGCCACGCCGACGAAGCTGTTCTCGGATATGGGGGCGTCGATGACCCGCTCGGGGCCGAACTCGTCCAGGAAGCCCTCGGTGATCTTGAAGGCCCCGCCGTAGCGCGCGATGTCCTCGCCGATGAGCAGCACGCGCTCGTCCCGCCGCAGCTCCTCGGCGAGCGCCTCTGTGATCGCGTGGGAGTAGTAGATCTCTCGGCCCATCGCTATCCGCCGTCCGATGCTTGCCCGTCGGCGAAAAGGCCCCGGCCCGCCTCCGATGCGTCTGGGAGGGGGCTCTGCTCGGCAAATGAAACGGCCGCGCGTACCTCTGCCTCCACTGCCTGCTTCGTGCGCGCATCCGCGTCGCCGTCGAGAAGCCCGCGCTCCGTCAGCCACCGAGCGAACCGTGGGATAGGATCTCTCTCGCGCCACTTTGCTTCCTCATCCCGAGTGCGGTACTCTCGGGGGTCGGATTTCGAATGCCCGTAGAAGCGGTACGTCTTCGCCTCTATCAGCGTGGGCCCACTGCCCGCCCGCGCCCGCTCTGCGGCTCCGGCAACGGCATCGCGCACGGCGAGCACGTCATTCCCGTCCACGACCGCGCCGGGCATCCCGTAGGCAGCGGCCCGATCCGCGATATCGGTGATACGGCTGACCTCCGAGAGCGCGGTTGACATTGCGTAGAGGTTGTTCTCGCACAGGTAGATGACGGGCAGGTCCCAGACCGCACCCATATTGAGGGACTCGTGGAAGGTGCCCTGGTTCGCCGCCCCCTCGCCGAAGAAGGCCAGCACAACGCGCCCGGTCCGTTGCAGCTTGGCCGAGAGCGCGGCGCCGGTGGCGATGGGGATGGTTCCGCCGGTGATGCCGTTGGAGCCGAGGAAGCCGATGGGGAAGTGCGCCATGTGCTGGCTGCCGCCGCGCCCCCGCGAGTAGCCGTCCACTTTGCCGAACAGCTCCGCCATAATCCGCCGAGGATCGCCGCCCTTGGCGATGCAGTGGCCGTGGCCACGGTGGTTGCTGAGCACGTGATCGTCACGACTGAGGGCCGCGCACGCACCAACCGCTACGCCCTCCTGCCCGGCGCATAGGTGGGTAGTGCCGGATATGGAGCCGCCGCGGAAGAGCTCATCCAGCGTCTCCTCGAAGCGCCGGATCAGAAGCATCTTCCGGTAGTAGCCCAGAAGCACGTCGGGATCATTGCTGGGGGGCATCGTTGTGCGTCTGCCTCGCGGCCTGCTGGTGTGGCAAGGACATGACGGAGCGCCGAGCGGGGAACACACTACAGCGGCGGTGTCAGCCACCGCCCGGCAGCACGCGTCGGCGCTCCGCCGTGTCTACACTATACCCCATCCGGAAGGGACGTGTCCAACGCTGAAATGGTATTCACGGCGCCGCGACGACCAGGGCACCGCAGGTGCCAGAGGCATCAGCGCAGCTCACCAGACACGTCCGCAGATCCGCGCGAAGCGGCTCAGCCACCACGTGCATGGTGATTTCGCCGTCCGGATGCTCAAAGCCTCGGGTTGGCGGCATCGTGCCGGTACGCATGGCCCACAGCGCGGCGATGAGCGACAGGCCGCCTGAGGCCCCAATCGACTCGCCCAAGGTGCATTTCAAACTCGTCACGGGCACCGCGAGGCCGCCAAAGACGTCCGCCAGCGCCAGGGCCTCACAGGCGTCCAGCTCCCGGCTTCCGTTTGCACTGGCAAATACACCGTCAATGTCCGCCGGCTCCAGCTCCGCATCTGCCAGAGCCGCACGAATGGCCGCCGCCAGCGTCTCGGATAGTCCGTGTGCCATCGGTTGCTCGTCAACCCGTGCTGCCTTCGCTGAGGCCTGCGCCAGACCGTAGCCGAGCAGCCTCCCCAGCGCATCTGCCCCACGCCGGCGGGCGCACTCGGCGCGCTGCAGCAGCAAGATGCCCGCGCCCTCGCCCGCCACATAGCCATTTCGCCGGGCATCGAAAGGCCGCGCCGCCTCCCCCCCGCCATCCGTCGGCGACAGCGCGCCCTGGGCCGCGAGGCCCTCCAGCAGCGGCCGGGACAGGGAATCTACGCCGCCGGCGAGCATGGCGTCTATGCGGCCGTGCCGCAGCAGATCGAAAGCGTAGCCTATGGCGCCGGCGGCCGACGTGCTGCCGGTGCACACCGTGTTCGTCGGCCCCATGATGCGGTACTCTATCGAGACGAGGCTCGCCGGCGTGTTGGCATACGAATGAGAGAACAGTACAGAGCTGGCGAAGCGCGGGCCCTTGGCGGCCACGCGCGTGTAGTAGTCGTACATCGTCTTGAGACATCCGTAGCCCGTGCCCAACGACAGCCCGATGCGCTCGTGGTCCATCGATCGAGCGTCGAGGCCCGCGTCATCGAGGGCCAGTCGGCACGCCGCAAGAGCGAATTCCGACGTGCGATCGAGGTACGTCTTCTCGCTGTCGAGGTAGTCCTCGAGGTGGAAATCGAGACACTCGGCGGCGAGCTTCGACCCGAGCCCGGATGTGTCGAGCTTCTCGGCCGGGCGGATACCGACGCGGCCTTGGCTGAGGCCGTCGAAGAAGTCGTCCCGGCCGATGCCAATGGCCGAGATCGGGCCAACGCCGGTTATGAGTACCTCAGCGCTCAGTGTAGATCGTCCCAGCTACAGCTTCCGAAACACCACAGCCGCGTTGCTGCCGCCGATGCCGGCGGAGACGGAGACGGCGCAGGCGACATCGTGCTGCTTTGCCTCGTTGGGCACACAGTCCAGATCGCACTCCGGATCGGGCTCCTCGTAGTTGATGGTCGGGGGGATGATCCCGTCGCGCATGGCCAGGAGCGTCGCAATGGCCTCGATAGTGCCCGCGCCGCCCATGATGTGGCTGACGGCGCCCTTGATGGAGCTCACCGGGATGTCGTGGGCCCGGTCACCCAGCACCGTCTTGATGGCGCGAATCTCCGTCGGGTCGTGATGCGTGGTGCCGGTGCCGTGGGCATTGATGTAGTCCACCCGCTCCGGCGGCACCCCGGCGTCCTCGAGCGCCCGCGCCAGCACGCGCACCATGCCCTCGCCCTCTTTATCCGGCGCGGTCATGTGATAGGCATTGTTGTTCTGCCAGTAGCCGAGCACCTCGGCGTAGACGTGTGCGCCGCGCGCCCGGGCGCGTTCCAGCTCCTCGATGACGACAACGGCTGCGCCCTCGCCGAAGATCGTGCCGTCGCGATTCTTATCAAATGGGCGGATCATCGTTGGGCTGACGGTGCGAAGGATGCAGAGGCCGGACAGGCTCGACGGACTGATGGAGTCGTGGCCCCCGGCGAGCATCAGGTCGGCGCGTCCGTAGCGAATCAGGTCGAAGGCCTCGCCAATGGCCGCCGTGCTCGAGGCACAGGAGATGGAGAGAACCGCGCTCGGGCCCGAGAAGCCCGAGGCCTGTGCCGCGTGTGTCAACACCGTGTCGAAGGTGGCCTCCCGGAAGAGCACATCCCGCTGCATCTCGTCCTCTCGCGGGGCTACGAAGCTCTCCCACGAGGTGGCGCCGCCGAAGTTGGTGGACATAATGAGGCCCGAGCGGAGTGGATCGTATCCGGCAGCCCGCGGCTCGGCTATCCCCGCGTCGTTGAGCGCTTCTTTCGACGCTGCCAGCGCGTACTGCGTCGCCTCGTCCATTGCAGCGTCCGCGCCGGGGCAATGGGAGGAGAGATCGAAGTCGATGACCGTGCCGGCGAGGTTGTTGCGGTAGCCTGCGGTGTCGAACTTCTCGATGGGCCTGATGCCGCACTTACCGGCGATGAGATTCCGCCAGAAGGTTGGGACGTCGTTGCCGAGGCACGTCACCGCGCCCAGGCCAGTTACCACCGCTCTCCTCATTCGCTCGCCACCAGTGGTTAGCAGGCTACGCCGCTGGGTGTGGCTGTGGTGCTTTGGAGACTGGCCACTGACCACTGCCCTTACATGCTGAGGCCACCGTCGATGCAGAAGACTTGCCCGGTGATGTAGGCGGCAGCATCGGAGGCGAGGAACGTGACCAGCGCGGCGACCTCTTCGGCCTTGCCGAAGCGTCGGAAGGGAATGACCTTCAGCATTCCCTCGCGCCGGACGGGGTTCAGCTTCGCGGTGATGTCGCTCTCGATCATGCCGGGCGCCACGGCATTCACGCAAATGTCTTGCCCGGCCAGTTCCCGCGCCGCCGCCTTGGTGAGCCCGATCATTCCCGCCTTCGCCGCGCAGTAGTTCACCCGAGCCATGTCCCCCATCAGTCCGGCCACGGACGAGATGTTGATGATGCGGCCCGACTTCCGCCTCCGCATCTGCATCGACACGGCCCGCATGCAATTGAATGCTCCCGTCAGGCACACGTCGAGCACGCGCTGCCACTCATCATCTGTCATGCGCGACAGCGGCTTGTCGATGAGTACTCCTGCATTATTAACCAGAACGTCTATCTCGCCAAGTTGTTGCGTGGCCTGCTCCACAAGAGCCGTGGCCTGTTTGGGGTCGGCGACGTCGGCCTGGATGACCACCGTGCGCCGCTCGACCTGCTTTACTGCTTCGGCCGTCTCCTGTGCGGCTTCCGCGTTGGCGAGGTAATTCACCGCCACATCGGCCCCGGCCTGGGCCATTGCCAGTGCGATGGCCCGGCCGATGCCTCGGGAAGATCCCGTCACAAGCGCTGCCTTGCCGTGCAGATCAATCATGCGCCGTCCCCCTGGCACGATCGTGGTGGATTAACGCCGGGATGCCTACCGGTTGAGGCTCAAGCGTGCCTGCGCCTCATACGTCGTTCATTAACTATCCACCATCAACCATCAACCATTTCCTTCGATGAACCGCCGCACGTCCTCGACCGTTATGCGCCGGTCCTCGGTAAGCGCCTTTGCCACCTCAGCGAGGTCGATGCCCGCCTCGCGGGCGATCCGCCGTGCCGCCGGCACGGCACGCACGCGCTTGATCTTCCCCAAACCGTCCGTGTGCTTCACCCGTGGCGGCGGGCCAAGTGCGAGCGCTCGCTCCTCCCCAAGCCGCAGCTTCTCCGCCCGCACCGCCTCGTTCATCGCGTCAACGTCCGGCAGCGACTCGTCGGCGTCTGCGATGACGCCGATGCAGTACCCCACCGGCACGACGCTGTTCGCCGACGCGGCGATGCGGCGGAGGGTGCCCCCTTGCTCCGCCTCCCACTCGAAGGTGACCTTATCGGTGATGATCTCGACCACCGAGTCCCCGACGGCCACCGGGTCGCCCTCGGCCTTGAGCCACCCGCCGACGGTTGCCTCTTCCAGGTTCTCCGTCCACTGCTCTATCTTGATGAGAAATGCCAACCGAAACACCCCGTATCGCCTGGGGTCAGCCGGCGGCCTCACCGCCGCACCTGCGCCAGGCGCGCGCCGATGCGATCCTGGATCTGCTTCACCCGGGATGGGCTGCCCTTGAATCCGTTCATGAGGATGGCGAAGCACAGCGGCTCGCCGTCCGGGGTGATGACGTAGCCCGAGAGGCTCGAAACGCCCCTGAGCGTGCCCGTCTTCGCCCGCAGGTTATTCTCGGCGGCCGTACCGACCATGCGCTTTCGCAGCGTGCCATCGACGCCCGCCACCGGCAGGGCATCGAAGAACACGTCCGCGTATGGGCTGCGCAGCCACATGTGCCGCAGCAGGCAGGTGAGGGCGTGGACGGTGAGCCGGCTGTCGGTGGAGAGACCGGAGGCATCGGCCAGCCGCAGGCTGGATGCGTCGGCGCCGGCCTCCTCGAGCAGCGAGCGAGCCAGTCGCTCGGAGCGCTCCTCGGATCCGCGTCCCTCGCGAACATAGGAGGCGACACGATAGAGCTGCTCGGACGTGAGGTTGGCACTGTACTTCATCATGGGCCTAAAGATGCTGCGGATGGGCGGCGAGTGATGGAAGGCCAGCACCGTTGCCTCGTCGGGCAGCCTTCCGCGCCGCACCTTGCCCTCGACGTCCACGCCGGCCCCCCGCAGCGCCTCGCGCAGCAAGTGCCCCGCGTACAGGTCCGGCTCGTGGACCGTCCGCCGCACGGTCACCGGCTCGCGTGCGAGGGCTATCTCCCCCCTCACGACGAAGCTGTTCTGCCCGCTGTTGCGATAAACCGAAAGCCCGGTGCGCCGGCCCCCTGCCACGGTGCTCGCCAGCGGCCGGAGCCGAACATAGGTGGTCTGGGGCTCCATCCGGACCAATGCCGGCGCGCCCGCTCGGTCGCCGGGGCTGACGGTGATCTCGATGCAGTTCCAGTTGACGCAGAGCCCGCAGATCTGAGCGGCATAGCTCCTGTTCTCGTCCGCGGGCAGCCATCCGGTACCCGTGCCCCGCTCGGCAAAGCACTCGCTGTCAACGACCAGGTCCCCCGCAACCCGACGGACGCCGAGCCGACTCAGTTGCCGGACCATATCCGCCAGACCCGCCGTCTGCAGCGTCGGATCGCCCGTCCCGGCGAGCACGAGTGGCCCGGCGATGGTCCCGTCGGAGTTGATGGGATCGGCCGCACACAAGGTCGTCGTGAAGACCGTGTCTGGTCCGAGGCATTCCAGCGCCACTGCCCCGGAGATCAGTTTCATGTTGGATGCGGGGATGAGGGGCACATGCGCGTTTTTCGCGAACAGCACCTCGCCCGTCGGTACGGAGACTACCTCGATGGCTGTGGTGGCGCCCGCGCCGGCAGCACTCGCGAGCAGCGCGTTCAGGTCGCTCTGCAGCGTCGGTTCGGCGGCTCGCGCCGGGGAATGCAGCGCCAGGAGGAGCACAACAGTGGCGAGGACCGCGACGTTGGCGAGTACCCACCACTTGGACGAGCGCGGGTTGTCCCGAACGCGTACGCGTCGGGACAACCCGTGGCACCCAGCGACGCTGTCATTCTGAGCGACCAACTGAGTTTCGGGGACAGACAGCGATGTGTCAGTCCCCGAAACTCCGAGCGAAGAATCTCGTTGCAGCGCTTTTCGCAGATGCGTTGTGTGTGTCATTGTGGTGCTTCCGCGGCTCGCGCTGCTTCAATATCCGCGTGGTCCTGACCAGCGCGCAATGAGGCCCTCCACACCTCGGTAGCTTCGCCGAGACTCGACGGGGACCCTGCACGGCACCGTGCCCTCGGGAGTCTCGCAGCGCAGCGCCGTGAAGGGGATGCGGACCCTGTCGCCGAAAACGCCCCGATGACCGTTGCCGCGCTCAGGGATGTGGCCAAATGACAGACCCGCAAGAGGAACGAGTTGACATTGTCCAGGCCTTCGTGGACGAGTTCGGCCGCGATCCGCACGTGATCGGACGGGGCCCGGGCCGCATTGACCTCATCGGCGGCCATACCGACTACAACGACGGCTTCGTGTTTCCCATCGCCCTCGAGCGTCACGTCGCCATGGCCGCCGCGCCGCGGGACGATAGGACTCTCCGCGTTTACTCCCTGAACTTCGACGGCCGCACTGAGATGCCGCTCGACGCCCTCGAAAAGGCGCCCGACGCGCTGTGGATGGATTACATCAGTGGCGTGGCGCACTTCCTGCAACAGCGCGACGTTGAGCTGTGCGGCATGGACGCGGTTGTCTGGGGCAACGTACCCGTGGCCGCCGGGCTGTCGTCGTCCGCGGCGATCGAAGTCGCCACCGCCATAACCTTCCAGGGACTCACGGGCTTCGAGATGGATCCGGTGGACATGGCCTTGCTCTGCCAGCGCGCCGAGAACGAGTTCGTGGGCATGAACTGCGGCATCATGGACCAGTTCATCGCGATCCTGGGGCGCAAGGGGCACGCGCTGCTCATCGACTGCCGGAGCCTCGAGTACGAGCTGGTCCCCATCCCCGCGGACGGGCACAAGTTCGTGATCTGCGACACCAGGGTGCCGCGCGAGCTGGTGGATTCGGAGTACAACACCCGGCGCGCACAGTGCGAGGAGGCCGTGCGGCTGCTGCAGCAGCGGCTGCCGGAGATCAAGGCGCTTCGCGATGTGACCGTGGCAGACCTTGAGGCGCACGGAAGCCTGCTGCCGGAGCAAGTGCGGAAACGGGCCCGGCACGTGGTGACCGAGAACCAGCGCGTGCTCGACACGGTGGGGGCCCTGAAGCGTGGCGATCTCGCCGGGGTGGGGCACCTGCTCACCGAGTCCCACGCGAGCCACAAGTGCGACTACGAGGTGACCGTTCCGGCGCTCGACATCATCTCGGAGACGGCCGTTGACGTCGATGGCGCACTCGGCGCGCGCATGGCCGGCGCGGGCTTCGGCGGCTGCGCCATAGCGTTGGTGCGCGAGGAGGCCATTCCCGCGTTCCGGGAGGAGCTGATCCGGCGATACCGCCGAGATATCGGTCACGACCCGGAGCTGTACGTCTGCGAGGCCGAGGACGGCGCCCGAGTGGAACGGCTGTGAGGACGGGCGATGCTATCATCCATTACATTTGGGAGGCTAATCTATGACCCGAAAAGAGGAGGTCGCCGAGAAAGGGCGCCGCGTCCGCTCCTACATGGCCAACAATGAGATCGGCGCCGTTCTGCTGGGCACGCAGGCGAACTTCGCCTGGTACACCGCCGGGGGCGACAATCATGTGGCTCTCGCCACCGAGAGCGGCGTAGCCACGGTGGTGGTGACGCACGAGGAGGACTACGTGCTCACCAACAACATCGAGGCGCAGCGGATTCTCGAAGAGGAAGTCGGTGGCCTGGGCATCGAGGTGCGGTCTCACCCGTGGTGGCAGGGCGACGAGGCCGTTGCGGTATTGCGCGACATGGCCGAGGAGCCCTTCGTGGGCGACGTGCCCCTCGGCGGGGCGGCGGATGTGGCTGAGGAGATAGCGCCGCTCCGCTACAGCCTGCTCTCCTCAGAGCTGCAGCGCTACCGCTACGGGGGCGAGATAGTTGGGAAGGTCCTGGGCGACGTGTGCCTGCAGATAAAGCCCGGCGATCTGGAGGGCAAGATTGCCGGACTGATGGCGCAGGGGCTCATGGCGTGGGAGCTGATTCCGGCCGTCCTGCTGGTGGCGACCGATCGGCGCGTGTTCAACTACCGCCATCCCATCCCAAACGGCACCAAGCCGCTGGAGAGATACGCCATGCTCGTGGCCGTGGGGCGCTACAAGGGCCTGTGCGTCTCGGCCACCCGGTTGGTGCATTTCGGCCCGCTGAGCGACGAGCTGCGGCGCAAGCAGGAGGCCGTCGCGCACATTGACGCGACCTTTATCTCCCACACGACCCCCGGCGCCCGCATCGGCGACATCTTCTCCGCCGGGGTGGCAGCCTACGAAGAGGCCGGTTTCGGCGACGAGTGGCAGCTCCACCACCAGGGCGGGCCGACCGGATACGCACCGCGCGAGTACCGGGCGGAGCCGGACTGCGACCTCACTGTCCAGCCTAACCAGGCCTTCGCCTGGAATCCATCCATCAGCGGCACCAAGTCCGAGGATACGATCATCCTCGCCGACGACGGCCAGGAGATCATCAGCCCGACCCCGGACTGGCCGATGCTGACGGTGCAGATCGGCGAGACCACGTGGGAGCGGCCGGATATTCTGGTGCGGTGAGCGGCGCGGGTGGGAGGCGAGCGATGAAGTACGCTGTCGTCTACGAGCCGACAGCCACCGGCTGGTCTGCCTATGTGCCGGATTTGCCCGGCTGCATCGCCACGGGCCGCACGCGTGAGGAAGTAAAGCTGCAGATAGCGGAGGCGATCGCGTTTCACATCGAAGGCCTCCGCCAGGCCGGGGAGCCGCTCCCTGCGCCCGGATCTCTGGCGGACACGGTGGGGGGGCCGGGGGAGTAGTTCACAAATGACTATGATGTCCGCGGTATACGTCCCCGGAATACGACGGCGGTCATAGCGGGCCGTGACCGGCCTCGGGTTGACGGCCAGCGAGAGAGGGTATATGTTTTGAGGAAGGAGGGCCTTCGCGATGCCCAGGAAGCCTCGCCAGGTAACCGAAGAGGAATTGGCGAAGCGCAGAGCGATTGCGGAGAGCATCGACAGGGGTGTGGAGGAGATCAGGAAGCACGTCGCCAAGGTGGGGCCACCGGACGAGACCATCACCGAGACGCTGCGGCGATTGCGGAGCGAGTCACGCGATGGTCGTCCTTGACGCCTCGGTGATCCTCAAGTGGTTCTACCCGCCGGAGCTTGAACCGGACAGCGATGTAGCCCTGCAGTTCCGGCAGCGCTTTCTCGACGGGCACCTCACCGTTCTCATCCCCTCCTTCGCGATATACGAGTGCGCGAGTTCCATGCACCACTCGCACTATCGCTTGCCTCCGCCCACCGTCAGGGGGCGCATCCGTGACCTTTGGCGTCTACCGTTCACCGTTAAACGGCTGACACGTCGCGTCCTTTGGCGAGCCACGGAGATGGCGGCGGCATATGGCCGGAAGGACCGGAAGCTCTCGGTCTACGACGCCTACTACTTCGCGGTTGCCCGATTTGGGCAGTGTCCTTGTGTGACTGCCGACGGCAAGGCTTACAGCCACGTCAAGAGGATCCCTTGGATCCACCTACTCAGAGACGTGAGCGATGTCAGCATCTATGACGACTGACTGGCCACGCCTCAGAGAAACTTCAGCCGCTCGTCCAGAGGCTTGTCGGATTGTGCGGGAGCGGGCACTTCCTCCTCTGTGCGGCCGGTTCGTACTTCGACAGCCCACTGTGTATGGAGAACCGGTCCCACGGCCGTCATCAGTCGCCGATGTGGTCGAGGTCGGGGGCGATCAGGGGCAGCCTCGCAGAAATGGGTCACCGTCTCCGCTCCTCGGTGGTGGACAGGGGACGGCCGTGCGGCCAACGGTTGCGCTCGGTTGTCTAAATGGGTATTGTCTCCCCGGAATCGCGATAGCCCTGATTCGCCGAGCAGTCAAGAATTTTGTATGGTGTCCCCGGATTTCCCGGATTTACGGATTTATGGTGTCTCCGCATTTACGAACACTCATCGGTGCCACGCTCCCAGCGAGAGGGGGGACCGAGAGCACTACTCGCCGGAAGCCATCCAGTTCCTGGAGGGGATGGGGGCGGTGGCGACGACGACGGCCGATCTCTACCGCCTCTGGATGGCTCATCGGCGAGGCGAGGCCGAGGGCCCTGGCGTGACGGGCGAGTTGGCCCAGACCAAGGGGCTGTGGGAGTACCCCTAAGTCGTCGTCGGGGCTATTGGCGCCAGTTGACGACCGCCGGGGGCCGCTGTATACTACCCGTCGCCGATGCACGGGCCACAGTAAGGCAGTTTGGAGGTCGGAGCATACCTCCTGTCGTCCAGCCACGCTTTCGCAGCCGCCATCGTCGCAGCAACGCTCACAGCAATCTCATCACAGCACGGGTGATCGCTTCGTGTACCTCAAGAGCCTCGAACTCCACGGCTTCAAGACGTTCGCCGACAAGACGGTCTTCGAGTTCGGCCCCGGCATCACGGCCATCGTCGGGCCAAACGGCGCGGGCAAGAGCAATATCGCCGATGCCATGATGTGGGTGCTCGGCGAGCAACGCATGAAGACGCTGCGCAGCAGCACGGCGCGGGACGTCATCTTCGCCGGAACCGACGGCCGCCGCCCCCTCGGCCTGGCCCAGGTATCGCTGACCATCGACAACTCCGATGGTGCGCTCCCCATCGACTTCTCCGAGGTGACGGTCTCGCGGCGCATCTTCCGCTCGGGCGACACGGAGTACCGGCTGAACAAAGCCAAATGCCGGCTTCGTGACATCCTCGAGCTGTTCCTCGACACCGGCATCGGCAAGCAGGCCTACTCGGTGGTGACCCAAGGGCAGGTTGACCTGGTGCTGAGCCTTCGCGGCGAGGACCGGCGGGAGCTGCTCGAGGAGGTCGCCGGCGTGCAGAAGTACCGGCGTCGGCGGCGGGAGACGCTGCGAAAGCTCGAGGGGACCGAGGCCAACATCACGCGGCTCAACGACATCGTGACCGAGCTGGCCTCGCAGCGCGAACCCCTGGCGCGCGAAGCTGAGCGGGCCCGCGAATACAAGAAGCTCACCGAGGAGCTCCACGAGTTCGAGCTGGCCCTGCTGGTGGCCGAGCATCAGCGCCACAGCGAGCGCCTCGGCCGTTTTATGCACGAACGCCAGATCGGCGAGGCCGATGTGGCCGGCACGCGGGCGCAGGTGTCGAGGCTGTCCACGGAGCAGGAGAAACTGCAGGCGCAAGTGGCCGCGATAACCGAGGAGCTGCGGGAGCTGCGGGACGAGGCCCGGCGCAATGAGTCCGAGGCGGAGCGGGCCGATTCCGCCAAGGCGCTCGCCGAAGAGCGGCTGCGCTCGCTCGGCGAGCGGCGAGAATCCCTCAAACAGCGGATTGCCGCGGCCGGAGAGAGAGTGCAGGGGCTGGGCGGCCAATCGGCGAGCATGCGTGAGGAGCGTGAGGAGAAACAGGAGGAGGCGCGACAGGCCACGGCGCGGTTGGCTGAGGTGGAGGCGCGGATAGCGGAGCGCCGCGCTGCCGTGCAGGAGAAGGCGCAGGCAGTGGAGGATCTGCGCCAGCGTCACATGCAGCTCGCCGGCCAGGCCGTGGCAGCACAGAGCGAAAAGCAGAGCCTCGAGGCGCTGGAGGACGATTTGGCGCAGCGCCGAGAACGCCTGGACACGCGCTTGAAACGCGTGCAGGAGCGGCGGGACCGCCTGCAGCAGCAGTTGGCCGCCACCAAAGAGGAGCTCGGTCACACGGAGCAGGCGCTGGACGCGCTGCAATCCGTCACGGCGGACGACCGCCGCGCCCTCGTTGGGGCACAGAAACTGGCCGCGGAACAGGACGCAAAGCGCACCGTCATGGAGCGCTACGTCTCATCGCTCGAGTCCGGCCTCACCATTCTGCGCGAGGTCGTTGCGTGCACCGACGGCGCGGGGAATGGCGTTGCGGCCACGCTGAGGGCCCAAGACGAAGGCAAACTCAGCGGCATCGAAGGCCCTATCGCCGACCTGATCGACGTTCCCGAGCGCTACGAGCTGGCTATCGAGGCGGCGCTGGGCGATCGGCTGCAGTGGCTGATCGCGGACGGTCACGAGGCTGCTCTCAAGGCCGTCGAGTTCCTGAAGGCGACACGGCAGGGGCGCGCCACCTTTCTCGCGCTTGCGACTCTGGCCCCGATGAGCACTCCGGTGTCCGCGACTCTCGCCGGTGCCGAAGAGGGCGTCCTTGGAGTGGCCACCCGGCTCGTCAAGTGTCCGCGCCATCTGCGACGCGTGTTCGAGCTGCTGCTCGGCGACGTCATCGTCACCACGGACCTGGATGCAGCGCAGCGCCTCCATAAGCGCCACTTGGCCTCGGCGCGTTTCGCCACTCTCGCGGGCGAGCAGCTCGAAAAGGGCGGTATCATCGCGGGTGGTCTCCACCCCGAGGGCGCCCGCTCGCCCCTGGCGCGGGCGCGCGACATCACCGACCTGGAGAAAGAGCTGAAGATCGCTCGACCTCCCCTGCGGCGCATGCAGCGCATCACTGCTGCCTGCGTGGCCGAAATGACACGGCTCACAGAGCTGGTCGAGCAACAGGAAGGCGAAATCCTGTCTCTGCAGGGCACACGGGCCGGCATGGCGCGCGATGTCGATCACCTTGCCGCGCAGCTCGCGGAGGCTGAGGAGAGCGCGCGGCTTATCGGCCGAGACCATGCGGCCACGAAAGAGCACCTGGAACAGACCAAGGCAGAGCAGCAGCAGCGGGCGGAGGATGCCCGGCGACTCCAGGCGGAGGCGAAGACCATGGGCGCGGACGTCGCTGCGGCGCAGGAGGCTATTGGTCGATCTCAGACAGCGGCCGAGGCGGAGAATGAAAGCCTGACGACATCGAGGGTCGCGCTCGCCGAGGCCGAGGAGCGGCTGCGCTCATGCGACGCGGCTCTGCAGCGCCTGCAAGAGCGCACGACGGAACTCGAGCAAGAGGTCGAGCGGGACGAGGCCGAGCTGTCGGGGCTGGACGAGACCGAGGAGCAGATCCGAGCGGAGGCGCAGGAGCAGGCGGCACTGGCGGCCGGCAAGCGCGAGGCTGCGGCCGCCGTGCGGGCCAGCCTCGGCGAGCAAGAAGAGGCAGTGCGCGCGCTGAACGAGCAGTTGAGCGACCTCGCGGGAAGTCGCAACGCTCTGCAGGAGTCGCTGGAGGGTCTTCAGAGCCGCGTGCATCGAGCCGAGCTTGGGCGCGCCCGCGAGGAGGCGGAGCTGGATCACATTCGAGAGAGACTGCAGGAGGCCTACGAGCTTACGCCCGACGAAGCCGCGCGGCACTGTGCCACCGACATCGATCGGCCGGCGGCCGCTCGCAGGAGCCGTGAGCTCAAGGCAGCCCTGCGCGACATGGGCGACGTCAACGTCGGCGCCATCGGGGAATACGAGCGGCTCAAGGCCCGGGAGGACTTCCTCGTGGGTCAGCGCGAGGACATGGAGAAGGCGAAGGCCGACCTGCTCGAGATCATACAGCAGATCGACGAGGCCACCACCGGCGCCTTCATGGAGGCCTTCGAGGCCGTGGGGCGCGAGTTCGACCTCCTCTTCAATGAGCTGTTCCGAGGCGGGCACACGGAGCTGGTGCTGACGGACCCGGAGAACGTGCTCGAGACGGGCGTGGAGGTGATAGTGCAGCTCCCGGGCAAGCGACAGCAGAACCTGCTCCTGCTCTCGGGCGGCGAACGCGCGCTGACCGCAACAGCGCTCCTGTTCGCCATGATGAAGGTGCGGCCGAGTCCATTCTGCGTCGTGGACGAGGTGGATGCGGCTCTGGACGACGACAACATCGAGCGATTTGCGCGCGTGCTCAGAGAATTCGCCCGGCAATCACAGTTCATTGTCATCACGCACAACAAGGGGACCATGGAGGTCGCCGATCGCCTCGTGGGCGTCACGATGGAGGAGCCCGGCATCTCGACCACGATCTCCGTCGCGCTCCAGGACGCCATCGAAGCGGCCGAGAGAGAGCGTGCAGCCGCTGCCGTGTCGAACTAAGCCCCCGTCACCGGAGCGCTGTGGGGCGGCTTACGCAGCGTCGTCCGGTGCCCGCGTATAATCGGTCCTGTCGGCATTCCTCTTCCAGACCTGTCCCATGCTCAAAGGACTCTTGGGAAAAGTTGGCAGCCTGCTGCGCGGGGGCACGCGGATCGACGACGACCTGCTGGAGCAGCTCGAGGAGGCGCTCGTGGAGGCGGATGTGGGCGTCGAGATGGCTCTGGGTCTCGTCAAGGAGCTGCGTCAGGAATCGCGGCGGCAGAAGCTGACGGACGCGGGGGAGCTGCGCGAGCTGTTGCAGGCGAAGGTTGCCGCAATCCTCGACAAGGCCGAGGTGCCCATCGCCACCAGCCCTGAGACGCCGGCCGTGTTCATGGTGGTGGGCGTCAATGGGGTGGGCAAGACCACCTCCATAGCCAAGATCGCCCACTGGTACAAATCCAATGGCTGCGCGGTGCTGCTCTCAGCGGCCGATACCTTCCGCGCGGCGGCCATCGAACAACTGGAGACGTGGGCCAACCGTGTCGGCTGCGACTTCGTGAAGCATCAGCCCGGCGGCGATCCCGGCGCCGTCGTGTACGACTCCCTGCAGGCTGCCAAGGCCCGGGGCATTCAGGTGGTCATCATCGACACGGCGGGGCGATTGCACACCCAGCGCAGCCTCATGGAGGAGCTGAAGAAGATCTGGCGCGTGGTCGAACGCGAGCTCGGCCGCCCGCCGGACGAGACGCTGCTCGTGCTCGACGGAACGATGGGGCAGAATGCCATCTCCCAGGCGCGTGAGTTCAAGAAAGCCGTGGACGTCACCGGGCTCATGATCGCGAAGCTCGATGGCACGGCCAAAGGGGGCGCTGTGCTCACC
>JAUWAU010000010.1 GCA_030601885.1 Armatimonadota bacterium | reverse complement strand
CTTTCCAGGCCGACATCGCGGGCTGGAAGGGACTCCGCCGAAGCCGCCTGCGCGCCGAAGCGCTTCGTCGGCGAAGGCGCGGCTACGTCCCTCGCGCGAAGGCGGAAGCCCGCGCTACGCGAACGGGCGTGTGGCCTGGGTCTTTCAACAGCCCCATTAGTGGCATGTGCTGCCGGCCGCGCGGGCAGCCGATGGAGGAGGGCGCCTACGGGTGCTGACGAATAGCCTGAGGCAAGACGGATGCTGACCGTCGGAGCCGACGCCTCGGTGCTGATAGGAGACAGACATGGAGTACAAAGTCCAGCCGGAGGCCATGCCGGTTGACCAGCCCAGGGAGGTCCGGGTAACGGCGAAGCTCGATCGCCCGCTGCGAGCCGGCGACAACATCGCCTTCGCCCTGCCGGAAGCGTGGTCAAGCCAGCGCTGCTGCGTGACGTTCACGAAAGAGCCGCAGTACACCGATCCCGAGGCGCCGGACTACGTGGCCGTGGTCGCCGAGGGGGCGCGGTTCCAGCTTTGCCTGGACAACATCCCTCTGGCGAGCGGGGACGCGAAACGGCACGTCAGGAAGATCGTGGCAAAGCTCATCGAGGGGGAGCTCAGGGCGGGAACCGACGTGGTGCTCGAGCTGCGCAACTTCCGCTCTACGTGGCTTGCCGAAGCAGGCGTTCTTCGGGTCTGGGTCGGCGATCATGAGGAGAAACATCCGCCGAAGCTCAAGACGCTTCCGGTCGAAGCCCAGAGACTGCGGGTCATCGTTCCGTCCTCCGCCAGGCCCGGGGAGCCGTTCAAGGTCAACATCGTCTCACTGGACCCATTCTGGAACCGCTCATCCTCCACGTATCGCGAGGGAGTTCTGACACTGCAAGGCGGAGAGAGCCTCGAGGAGGGCATCGCCTTCACCGGCTCGTACACGACGCGGGCGGCCATCGCCGAGCCGGGCGTGTACCGGCTCAGGTTCGGGGACGAGCTTTCGAATCCCATCCGCATCACACCCGCGCCGTGCGGTCCCTACTGGGGCGATCTGCATAGCCACGACAAAACGCACAACTGCGGCGCCGGCGAGGATCCCTACACGTATGCGAGGCAGGTCTCAGGCCTCGACTTCCTCGCCGTGACGCCGGACTACCGCGGGCTCTCGCAGGCGGTGTGGCGCGAGCATGTGCGACGGTGCAACGAGTCTTACGAGCCTGGCGAGTTCACCACGTTCCTCGGGTACGAGGCGGGCTTCCCAGAAAGCCACCACAACGTGTACTTCAGGGGAGCCGAGGCCGAGATCTTCGATGTGGCCGACCCGTCACAGCGTTCCATGGAGAAGCTGCTGGCCCAGCTCGACCCCGATGCGGCCTTCGCCGTCCCGCATCACGTCGGCATCGACTGGTGCACTCAGACGGGCTACCGCCCCGAGTGGGATCCGTGGATTCCCTTGATGGAGATCTACTCCCAGCACGGGCTGAGCGAGTTCTACTCGCCCGAGCACATTCTCTCGTACGAGTTCAACCGCACCAGGGGCATGGAGAGCAAGTACGCCACGTCGGTCAACAAGCCCGTGTACGCCCGCGATGCCTGGAGCCAGGGGCGACGCTTTGGTGTGATCGCCTCAAGCGACGATCACATGGCCCAGCCCGGCAAGCCGGTCAAGGGCCTTGCGGCCGTCTTCGCTCCGGAAAACACTCGTGAGGCGCTGTTCTCCAGCCTGAAGGCGCGGCGAACCTACGGAACGACCGGCGAGCGGATACTCCTGGATTTCCGCATAAACGGCTGCGAGATGGGGCAGGAGGTCTTCGTCGATGGGAGCAGCCCCATCACGATAGACGTCGAGGTGCACGGAACCGACGGGATCGCCTTCGTCGAGGTGGCGCGGCTGAGATTTGGTGACCAGACGTGGGAGAGCGCGTTCTTCGAGAGGCTGCGGGTCCGCAAGCTTTTCGACGTGACGTCCATCGACGCAGACTGCGATTACGCGGCCAGCTTTGAGGAACGGTGCGAAGGGGATGCGGTGTACTATCTCCGCGTCGGGCAGAAGAAGCAGCTTGCAGATTGGCCCGTCTATGCATGGAGCAGCCCTATCTGGGTGACGAAGTGGTAGTCGGGCCGCCGAGATTCAGGCGAGCACCAGGCAACCGGGCTCATTCCGTATAGCGCCACGCCTGCAGGTTGCGCCAGGCTCCGCTGCCGGTCTGCGAGATCCCCAACGCTCCGGCGCCAAGCGCCGGACCGCCAACTACGCCCGTGTCGTTCCAGAGCACGATGGGCGTTCCGCGGATCTCGAACCTGAGATCCCCGCCGAGCTTTACGAGTCTGCAGCGGTACCACAGCTTCGGATTCGGCAGCGGCTTGTTGAAGTCGCGGTGGATGACCGTGTCATGCCCGTCGGCGACGATGTGATCCCGGCTGCCCTTGGCCAATGTCACTACGCCCCCGGGAGCTTCGCCGCGCGTGCCGCCGAAGCCCAGCGTGTAGCCTCCGGCCCTGCCCCCGGCGCTGAAGGTCACGGAGGCCTGGGCCGAGAGCGACCCCGGAGAGTATTCCCACTCCAGGATGAAGTCTGCCGGCAACTCGCGCTCGAACCAGATGGCCGCGTCGGTGAGCTTCAGGATTCCGTTCTCGGCTGCTGCGCTGGCTGAGCCGGCGCTCCGCCACCCGTGCGTCGGCGCGTCGGCATCGTAGCCGAACAGTGGGTCGCCTTTGAGCGCCTCAGCGTCAAAGGGCGGGCGCGGCGGAGGCACCAGCGGAAGCGCGACCGCCGCAGCCGATGGCGCCCTCGGGCTGTACTCGTCGGCGCCCAGGTCGGGCGCCTTGCCGACAGGTCGGGGATTGCCGAGTCTATCTCGGACGACCTCGGGCAGTCGCCAGGCAGCATCGACGGCGGGGCTGCCTGCGCTGAGGTGCAGGCTGATCCCGGTGCCCACCAGGAGCGGGTCGTACTGGATGGCGTCCTGCCCGGCAAAGCCCACCTCAGCTTCGTCGCGGGGCCAAAAGAGATTGTGCGCGACCTCGTTCTCAATCGCCTCGCCCTGGTCCAGGAGCAGCCCAGTGCTGCCCACGAAAACGTTGTTCACGATGCGGTTGTTGTTTGGGAGCAACGTGTACCTCGACATCGGCGCAAAGGCCAGCCCGGCGCGCCCGTTGTTGACGAAGGTGTTGTTGGCCACCAGGCAATCGTCCGGCTGGCGATGGCCCTCGCCGCCAAGCGGCATCGTGATGCCGTACTTCGTGTTCTCCAGGAACAGGTTGTTTATGATCGTGTGCCGCGTACCATGCACCCGCAAGCCTATGCTATTGCGCGCCAGCACGTTGCCCTCCACCAGACACTGGTTGCCCCCGCGAAGCACGAGCGACGCATTGCAGTTGGCGGCGACATTGTAGCGGTAGGTGTTGCGCGAGGCTTTGTTGGAGATGAACTCGGCGTCGCCGCTGGCGTTGTCGAAGGTGTTGTACTCGACCAGCGCATGCGCCTCGAACTGATCCGACGGCCCGCCCTGGCCGATCTGAATGGCCTCCTGCCCGTTGCTGCTCAGGCGGAAGATGTCGCGGAACACGTTGTGGTCGAAGCGATTGTGGAGCCCGAGCGTTTCCTTGCTCCTGATCCGCAGGCCCAGACTCATGGACTTGCTGCCCTCGAAGTAACAGTGATCGACACGGTTGTGGTGAGCGTTCTGGCCCACTTCGATGATGTGCCGGTATGTGGACCGCGGATCGCCGCAGTGCAGGAAGCGGCACGCCGTGACGCGGTTGAAGTCGCCGCCGTCGATTAGCACAACGATAGCCGGCCCGCAGTGCTCGAAGTGGAAATCCCGCAGCTCGTTGTAATCGCCGGAGATGACGATTTGCGTTGCCCGACGCAATAGGACGCCACCCGCTGATGCCGGGCGGATTATCACCGGGCGGCCCTCGGCGCCGCTGCACGGGATCGTCAGCCGGCAATCCCTGTAGACGCCGTCCCGGACGACGAGCTCGTCGCCGGGCTGCAATTCTGGCGCGCGGGCGTTGAAGTCGTCGGCGGTGCCGACCTCATACGTAGCCGCATGCGCGGGCCAGACCGCTGTTAGAAGGAGCGCAATGACGACGTAGCGCTGCATTGGTTCATGCTCCTTGGTCGTTAGTCCAGTTGGGTCGTGCGTCGGAGTTCGAGGGAGCCTGTGGCGAGGCCTCCTCGGCGGCCTGGAGCTTGGCGTGGCGTCTTTGCATTCGCCAGATCGCCGGCAACAACAAGATTGCAGATTATACCGCCCGTAGGATTCACGTCAACTCTCAACGAGATACAGTCCGGCTCGGGAGGGGCGACGGCTGGCATTGTCGAACCGAAGTATGGTAGGCTGAGGCTGCGGTCACGGCGGCGACGTAAGGACCCCCACGTGACGTCGGGATGTTTGAACATGTAAACTGGAGGCTCCCGACGCCGGATGACATGGTTCGCGGATCGACGTCCGTTGATGTATCTTTGTCGGCTGTGCACGGCCGCAGGACAGGAGGGGAGACATGATGCTGAGACTGCGCGCGTATCACCGAGGTGCCCTCTTCCTGGCAGGCAGCGTCTTGGCGTTCTGCGGCTTGCCGCCGGCAGCTCGCGCCTGTCCGTATTCGATTCGGGATGCCGGCTTCATCGTGCGTGAACCCCGTCCGTACAAGCTCTACATCTTCGTGGCGGACGATACGCCGGGCAAGGACGAGTTGGCACAGTGGCTGGCAACAGCGTGGGCTGCGCTTCTGCCGGACTCGAACGTCGAGGCGGCGCTGGTCAACATCGACCGCCAGGGCACGCACGATGCCATGATCCACTTCCACCAGCTTCGTCCGGACGCCCTGCCGGTGGCCATACTCGTGTCGCCGCGAGATGCGGCGATGGTGGTGGCCAGCTTCGGGCCGGCCGGCATCTCGGAGCGCGAGGTGTGGGAGCTCGTGGCGAGTGTGGTGAGCTCGCCGCGCCGCGAGGAGCTCCTTAAGCACATCATCACGGACTGGTGCGTGCTGATCGTGGTGAAGGGGACCGACGCCGGCGAGAACAGAAGGGCGGAGCGGGCAGCAGCCGCCGCGGCGAAAGCGATCGTGGGCATGGTGACGGAGATGGGAGTGGTCATAGGGAGGCCGCCGCGCGTGATGAGCGTCTCGTGGGACGACCCGCGGGAGCGCATCTTTCTCTGGAGCCTGGGCTTTCCCGAGAAGTACGCCGGTCGCACCGGAGTCGCGGTCGTGTTCGGCATGGGCCGGCGCCTGGGGCAGGTTCTCACGGGCCAGGACCTGGAAGAGGCGATGGTGCTTGGACTGCTTGAGCTCCTCGGCCGGAACTGCACCTGCACGAGCGATCCAAGTTGGCTGCTGGGGCCGGTTGCCCCTCTGGTGTGGGGTGAAGATCGCTATCGACAAGTGCGCGACGAGCTGGGCTTCGATCCGAACCACCCGGCCGTCGCTGCGACGCTGTCGGGAGTGTGGACGAGCCTGGGGGCGACGGGCTTCGCCGGCGATGACCTCGCGACCATCGGCGGCGGCTACATGGAGTTCTCCCTGGAGTCGCTTGAGGCAGATGGCGATTCTCGGAGCCACCCCGAGCGCGCGTCGGAAACAGAACCAGACGAGGCGCCGGACGGCGGGACTCTCGAACCCGAGCCCCCCAGCGCGGCTGATGATGCCTCTTCCTCCGCGACAGACCAGAGTGAAGCGGCGACCGCGCCAAAGCCGGCAGCGGAGCGGGCACAGGCCGCGACTGCCGAGAAGCCGGGCGGGCCAAGCACGGACGCCGATGCGGGTTCGGACAAGCGGAGCGATGCCAGAGAGACGAGCCTGTCGAGCGTGCGAGGGCAATCTGAGGCCGTGGAGACTCCCAGGCCACGGCAACTCGATCCCGTGCTGAAAGCCGCCCGTGCTGCGGCGCAGGTGGAGCGGCGCACGAGCATCACGCTGCTCATCTTCATTGCTGTGTTGGGCGTCGTCGCGGGCGCCGGCGGGGCTGTGTTGGTGCTCCGCCGCAATCGGAGATTGTAGGATGTCTCTGCTGCGTCTCCTGATCGAAGAGATCAGGCACAGAAAGCTGAATTTCGCGCTGGGTGTGCTGGCGGTGACCGGGGCCGTGGCGCTGTTTGTGGCTCTGCTGACCACGGGCCGTGCGGCTCAGGATGAGACGCGGCGCCTGATGCGGGACATGGGCTTCAACCTGCTCATCATCCCGCGCGGCACGGAGATGCAGGACTTCTGGGCCAGCGACTTCGCCGACAAAGACATGCCCGAAGAGTACGTCCATCAGTTGGCGGCGACACCGTGGCTATCAATGGACCACTACGTGGCGATTCTGGAGAAGAAGGTCCGCTGGCAGGGCCATAGCATTCTGCTCACCGGCATGCTGGCGGAGCTGGGGAACATCGGCAAGCGCAAGAAATCGCCGATGGGCTACCAGATTCCGCCCGGCGCCTGCTACGTGGGCTACGAACTGGCACGCAGCCTGAAGATCGACCGGGGGGCGACGCTCGATGTACTGGGCCAGGAGCTCAAGGTGGAGCGATGCCTGCTGGAATCCGGCAGCAAGGACGACATCCGCATTTACGCCCACCTCCATGACGTTCAAGATGCCCTCGGCAAGCGGGGACGCATCAACACGATCCAGGCGCTTGGGTGTCTGTGCTACGGCAGCTCGCTCTCGACGCTGCGCGAAGAACTGGCGCGCGCGCTGCCCGGCACGAAGGTCACGGAATTCCGGAGCATTGCCCTCGCGCGCGCGGAGATGAGGCAGACGGTGGCGAGGTATGTGGCCTTCATCCTCCCGATGGTCCTGGCCATCTGCGCCGTGTCGGTGGGATTGCTGTCCCTCGTCAACGTCCGTCAGCGACGGCAGGAGATCGGCCTGTTCCGCGCGCTGGGCTTCGGATCCGGCAGCGTGGCCACGCTGTTCATGGGCCGGGCAGCGGTGATCGGGGTCGTTGGCGCCGTGCTGGGCTTCGCGGGCGGCACCGCACTCGCGCTCCAGTTCGGCCCGGCCATATTCAAGATCACCCACGCACATATCGAGCCTTTGTATGACCTGCTCGCCTGGTCGGCGGTCATCGCCCCCTTCGTGGCCGCTCTGGCAAGCTTCATCCCCGCAATGGTGGCCGTGACCCAGGACCCGGCCATAATCCTGGCGCAGGAATGAGGGCCAGTGGCCAGTGGTCAGTGATCAGTTGCCGGTCGTTAGTGCTCAGTCGTCGGAACAGGACGCGTATTGACCTGCCCATCCAGGTGAGATGGACAGCGGTTGGGCACAGGAGGAACCCCCTATGTCGCTTCGGAGCTTCATGTGCGTTGCTGCGTGGTGTGGCGTGGCCCTCGCGGGCGTTTCCGCATACGGTGCCGACTGGCCCTCGTATCTTCACGACAGCGCCCGCAGCGGGACCACCGACGAGCGCCTCGAGCCACCACTCTCACTGCACTGGACGTTCACGCCTCGCCAGGGCCCCCAACCATCCTGGCCCGATCCGGTGAAGGAGCGCATCCGCGTCACGTACGACCTCGCCTACCACGTGGCCGTCGCCGGCGACACCGTCTACTTCGGCTCCTCGGGGAGCAATAAGGTCTACGCCCTCGATGCGGCGACGGGGAAAGAGCGCTGGTCGGTCTTCACCGGTGGCCCCGTGCGGGTGGCGCCAACCGTGTGGCGGGACCGCGTATTCGTCGGGTCGGACGACGGGTGGGCCTACTGCCTGAGCGCGGCCGACGGCAAGGTGATCTGGAAGTACCGTCCCGGGCCGAGCGATCGCAAGGTGATCGGCAACGGCAGGATCGTCTCGGTGTGGCCGCTGCGGACGGGCATGATCGTAGAGGACGGGATTGCGTACTTCGCTGCCGGGCTTTTCCCCACGGAGAGCGTCTTCCTTTGCGCGGTGCGCGCCGACAGTGGCGAGGTCGTGTGGCGCAACGATACGCTGGGGCAGGAGTACATCTACCTGCCGCATGGCGGCTCCGAAGCTTTCAGCGGGCTGGTACCGGAGGGGTATCTGCTCGCCTCGGCGACCCGGCTGTACGTGCCCACCGGGCGCAACGTGCCCGCGGCCTTCGACCGCGAGAACGGCCAGTCGGTCTTTTGGAAGGCCAATACCATCCGCGGAGGTGGCACGTACGCTCTCCTCACGGGTGACCTCATCTTCAGCGGCCCGGACAGGCTGGCGGCCTTCGAGAAGCGGAAAGGCGACATGTTCGCCCAGTTCCCCGGCGACCGACTGGTGGTGACGCGCGACTTCTCCTACCTTGCGAGTTCCGATACTCTCGCGGCGCTCGACCGCCAGTACGCGGCCAGCGCCGCTGCGCAGATGCGCCTACGCAACGAACTCAGCAGCGTCAAAAAAAGCCTCTCCAGGCTGGAGCAAGAGCAGAGGGCGCTAAAGGAGAAGGGGCAGGATCTGAGCGACGAGAAGCTCGGCCGACTCGCTGAGCTCACCAAGAAGCGCGACGCGCTCGCCGACGAGCTGAGCCAGGCCGACGAAGCGGCGGCGAAGTGCTGGAAGTGGCGAGCGGAATGCGAGTGCCCCTATGCGTTGATCCTGGCCGGGAGCGTTCTGTATGCCGGAGGGCAGGACCTGGTGATCGCCGTCGATGCTACCACCGGCGAAGAGCTTTGGCATGCTGAGATCGACGGCAAGGCGCGGGGGCTGGCGGTGGCGAACGGCCGTCTGTTTATCAGCTCCGACACGGGCGCCATATACTGCTTCGGCAAAGGCGACGGCCCCCTAACCCAGAAGTCGGGTCCCCCTCGGAATGACCCAGCGTATCCCCGGGATGAACTTGCGTCCGTCTACGATGAAGCGGCCGAGCGGATCGTCTCCGAGACTGGCGTCCGCAAGGGCTTCTGCCTCGTTCTCGGGTGCGGCACCGGTCGGCTGGCCTTCGAGATCGCCAGGCGGACGGACCTGAGGATCCTCGGCATCGAAGCTGACGCGAAGAAGGTGGCCCAGGCGAGGCGGGCTCTGGACGCGGCCGGACTGTATGGCACCCGGGTGACTGTGGAGCAGGGCTCGTGGCCCAACGTTGAGGCTCCGATCTATTTCGCCAACCTCGTCGTATCTGACAGCACGCTGGTGACGGGTCGCCTGGACGGCTCGGCAGGGAATCTCCAGCGCGTGCTACGGCCGTCCGGCGGCGTGGCGTACATCGGCCAGCCGGCGGAGGGCGGGAATGCCGACAGTCGCCTGACGACGTCGGCCATGCGGCGGTGGCTCGCGGGCGCGGATGAGCTGAAGGGGCGGGTCATTGAGGACGGGGGGCTCTGGGTGCGCATCGACCGTGGGCAACTGCCGGGAGCCGGGAATTGGACGCATCAGTATGCCGACGCCGGGAATACCACGTGCGGGGCCGACGAGCGCGTGCAGGCTCCGCTCTCGCTGCTGTGGTATGGCAGCCCGGGCCCGGGGCGAATGATCGACCGCCACAGCCACCCGGCAGGGCCGCTCGCAACCGGGGGGCGGCTTTTCATCCCGGCCCGAGAGCGGGTAATCGCCGTTGATGCCTACAACGGCACGGAGCTGTGGGACACGGCGGTGCCGGGCGCGCTGCGGACGAACATGTCCCGTGACGCCAGCAACATGGTGGCCACAGACGACTACGTTCTCCGGTGCACCGGCTCCGAGTGCTGGCGCCTGGATGCAGCGACTGGTAAGCGGACCGCCACCTACGCCGTTCCGCCGTCTCCGGACGGGACGCAACGGGACTGGGGATACCTCGCCTGGGCCGATGACCTCCTCTTCGGCAGCGCGACCCTTCCGGCGTCGGCCTACGAGCGTGCCGATGGGTCCTTCTACTCCGGCCCAACCTGGCCGGCGCTCACCAGCGATCGCTTTTTTGCGCTGGGCCTGAGCGACGGTGAGACGCGCTGGGAATGCGATGGCGGGCTCATTATTCACAAGACGATCGCCATCGGCGATGGGCACGTCTTCTTCATCGAGAGCCGTGGTGACGAAGCGCTAAGCGCCGGTCCGGGGCAGCGCGGCCCGGAGATTCTCGAGGCGATATTCCTGGTCGGCCTCGACGCCGACACCGGCAAGAAGCTGTGGGAGCGGCCCGTTGACCTGAAAAGCTGTGGCCTCGCACTCACGCTCAGCTACAGCCGGGGCGTGCTCGTTGCCTGGGGCAGCGCGAGCGAGAATCGCGTAGTGGCCTTCGACGCGCGAGACGGATCGGCCCTGTGGGAGCAGCGCTTCAGAGGCGGAGGATACGCGCACTTCCACCCGCCCGCGATCGTTGGCGATACAGTCTACGCCGAACCCTTCGCTTATGACATCAGAACTGGCGCGCCGAGGATGCGTGTCCATCCCGTGACGGGCGAAGACACGCCGTGGCGTTTCGCCCGCGCGTATGGCTGCGGGACCGTCTCCGCGTGCCCGGCGGCGATGTTCTATCGGTCCGGCTCGATGGGCATGTACGACCTGAAGGGCGACGCGGGCACGAGCAATTGGGGCGGGATGCGACCGGGGTGCTGGATCAACATCATTCCCGCCGCAGGACTCGTTCTTGCCCCCGAGGGCTCCTCGGGCTGCATTTGCTCCTATCCCATTCAGACGTCCGTTGCCCTCATCCCCAGCCGGCGAAATGAGAACTGGTCGGTTTTCCACGCGACCGATAAGATAGAGTCGGTGAAGCATCTGGCCCTCAACCTCGGCGCCCCCGGCGACCAGCGGGACGCCGACGGCACGCTCTGGCTCGCCCACCCGCGCCCAACCACACGCTTCGGCGTGCCATTGGATATCATCGCCGACGTCTTGCCCGACGGCGGCTACTTCCGCGAGAATTCGGACGTGGTGACCATACGTGGCACCGATAAGTCCTGGGTGTTTGCCTCGGGGTGCGTCGGACTCACGCGCTGCGTCCTGCCGCTCATTGAGGACGGACAGGATGCCGGCGTCTACACGGTGCGGTTGGGATTCCGGGAGCACATGGCTAATCGTTCGGGGTGGCGCGTCTTCGACATCAAGCTCCAGGGAGAGGTCGTCCGGAGGGATTTCGACGTCCTCCGGGCCGCTGGCGGACAGAACACGGCGATCACGAGGACGTTCGACGGCGTGAAGGTCGAAGATGCCCTCACGATAGAGTTCGTGCCGAAGGTTGAGAACCCGACGCAAGAGCAAGCACCGTTAGTGAATTTCATCGAGGTGCACCGGCGGTGAGTCCGTGGTCCTCGCGGCGGCGCGTTCGGACCGCGAGGTTTGCGGCGGCACTTGGCGAATCATCGTTGGATAGCTTATGATGCGGTAGCGAGCGGGGGGAGCCAATGCCCTACGACTTCGAAAAGAGGCCAACCACATGAACCGACAGTTCAAGCAAGACGCCAGCGGGATCCTGGGTCGCCACAGCCTGGGGATGGTGTTCTCATGCCTCGTGTGGGCCGCCGTGTGCGGGCCGGCGCTCGGCGAGGACTGGCCCACCTATCATCACGACAGCGCTCGAAGCGCCATCAGCTCCGAGTCGCTGGCGCTGCCGCTCACCGAGCACTGGTCGTTCACGACCGGCGGCGAGCCGGTCCCCGGGTGGGCGCCGCCGCAGTCCGTGCCCGTCGAGGGCTTTCTGGAGCTGCCGCGGGTGCACTATGACGACGTCTACCACCTCGCTGTCGCCGACGGCACCGTGTATTTCGGCTCCTCCGCGGAGAACAAGGTCTGCGCCCTCGACGCGGCAACCGGCGAAGAGCGCTGGTCGGTGTTCACCGGCGGCGCCGTGCGGCTCGCCCCGTCGGTGTGGAATGGCCGCGTGTATTTCGGGGCCGACGATGGTTGGGTGTACTGCGTGAGTGCGGCGGACGGCGCGGTGATCTGGAAGTTCCGCGCGGCGCCGACCGATGAGATGCTCCTGGGGCGCGGCAGGATGGTATCCCTGTGGCCCATCCGCACGGGCGTGCTGGTGGACGACGGGACTGCCTACTTCGGCGCGGGCATCTTCCCCGGCGAGCGCGTCTACCTCTGCGCCGTTCGCGCGGACGACGGCAAGCTCGTCTGGAAGAACGACTACATGAGCTACCCCAGCGGCGGCGGCAGCAGCCGGTTCTACGGCTTCTCGCCGCAGGGCTACCTGCTCGCCTCGGCGACGAAGCTATACGTGCCCTCCGGCAGGAACGCTCCGGCGGTCTTCGACCGCGCCGATGGTGACTTCATCCATCAATTGGGCTCAGCCTGGGGCAAGACCGGCTTCGTTGGCGGGAGTTACGCGCTTCTGGCCGGCGACGGTCTGTATGGCGGCACCGGCGAGCTCACCGCCTACGGCGGGCAGTCGGGCAGGAGCGGTTTTGCCTGGTTCCCCGGCCAGCGCCTCGTCGTCACGGACGAGTTCGCGTACATGCTCGGTGACACGGGCGTGTGTGCGCTGGATCGAGAGAAGTACCCGGAGGCGAGCAGGAACCGGCAGGCGCTCAGGGGCAAACGCCGCAATCTGACCCGAGCCAAGCCGACGGACCTGGAGGACCAGCTCAAGGCCCTCGACGAGGAAGAGAAGGATGCAGACGAGCTCATCGCCGCCGCCAGGCCGTGGCAGCGATCCCTGGCGGGCTTTGAGTCGATGATCCTGGCGGGCAACAGGTTGTGCATCGGTGGCGAGGGGCAGGTCATGGCGCTGGATGTGGCCACCGGCGAGACGCGGTGGACGGGCAAGATTAACGGTGTCGCCAAGGGGCTCGCCGCAGCCGACGGGCGCCTCCTGGTGAGCACTGACGAGGGCACCATCTACTGCTTCGCGCCGGGCCCGCAGCCGCGCCGGGAGCAAGTGGAGAGGCAACCTCCCCCGCCGTATCCGCAGGATCGCCTCACTCCGGTGTACGAGGCTGCGGCGGATGCGATCCTCAAGGAAAGCGGCGTCGAGCGGGGCTTCTGCCTCGTCCTGGGCTGTGGCACTGGGCGTCTCGCCCTCGAGCTGGCGAAGCGCACCGAGGATCTCATGATCTATGGCGTGGATCCGGACGCAGAGAAGGTAGCCGCCGCTCGGAAGGCGCTCGACGCGGCCGGCGTGTACGGGACGCGCGTGTGCGTGGATCAGGCGGACCTCTGGTCCGTGCCCCACTCTGACTACTTCGCCAACCTCATCGTGTCCGAAGACGCTTTGATATCGGGCGCCCTGAATGCGTCGCCCAAGGAGACCCGTCGCATGCTCAAGCCTCTCGGTGGCACGCTCTGCATCGGGCAGCCCGCCGAAGCCAAAGGCGTCGTGAAGCCGCTCGACATGCCCTCGCTGCGCCGTTGGGTGCAGGCCGGAGGCATGAGCGGATACCGGATGATCGAGGGGCGGGGCACCTGGGCCAAGTTCGTCCGCGGGCCGCTCGAGGGCGCCGAGAATTGGACGCACCAATACGGCGACGCGGGCAATGCCGGCTCGTCGCAGGATCGAGCGGTGAAGTGTCCGCTCGGCATGCTCTGGTTCGGCGATCCCGGCCCGGATGTCGTCGTCAATCGGCACCGCGGCACGGCGGCCCCCCTGGTCGTCAAGGGCCGCACGTTCCTGCAGGGCAACAACTACATCGTGGCCTTCGACCCCTACAACGGGGTGAAGCTCTGGGAGCGGGATATCCCGGGCGCGTACCGCGTCAACATGGCCAGGGACTGCAGCAACCTGGCGGCCACGGAGGACAGCCTCTTCGTCGCCACCGGGACGCAGTGTCTGCGCCTGGACGCGGCCACTGGCGAGACTCAAGCCACGTACGACATGCCCCCGCCGCCGGATGAGACCCCGCGGACGTGGGCGTACGTGGCCGTGGTGGGCGACATCCTCGTTGGCAGCACTGCCCAGCGCGCGCTTTACAGCGATGCCGTTTTCGCCGTTGACGTGGGCACGGGGGCGTTTCGCTGGGTGCATCACGGCAAGAGCATCAAGAACAACGCCATCTGCGTCAGCGACGGCCGGGTGCTGTTCGTGGACGATTCGGCCACGAGCGAGCAGCGCCAGGAGGGGCTCGGCGAGACGGCCACGCGCCTGGCGGCGGAGAAGGGTATCAGCCTCGCTGAGGCCGAGAAGCAGATAGGAGGCGCCGACATCCGCGTGGCCGTGGCGATCGATCTGGCATCAGGGAATACGCTCTGGGAGAAGCCGGTGGATCTGACCGACTGCGGCGGCAGTGTCCTCGTCGGCATGTCCAGCCGCGGCGTCTTTGCCTTCGCCGGAGCGCATAAGAACGGCCACTTCTGGCCGCAGTTCCTCGGCGGCGAATTCGCAACGCGCCGCGTCGTGGCTATCTCGGCCGAGGACGGATCGCTCCTGTGGTCTAAGGCGGTCGGCTACCGCATGCGGCCCATCATCATCGGCGACACGCTGTACGCCGAGCCGTGGGGCTTCGATCTCCGCACGGGGAAGCAGAAGATGCGCACGCATCCGGTCACCGGCGCGTCCTCGGTGTGGGAGTTCGAGCGCCCCGGACACCACTGCGGCGCCGTCTCCGGCTCTCCGAATGCTCTCTTCTTCCGCTCCGGATCCATCGGCTACTACGACCTGGTCTCGGACCACGGGACGGAGCACTTCAGCGGCCAGCGCGCGGGCTGCTGGATCAATATCATTCCGGCCAACGGGCTCGTGGTCGTCCCGGAGGCCAGCTCCGGCTGCGTGTGTCTGTACTCGATTCATTGCACGACCGTGTTCAAGCCGCGCGCATTCAACAGAGCGTGGGCCATATACGATGCCACCGGCGAGCTGACTCCCGTGAGGCACATGGCCATCAACCTCGGCGCGGCTGGCGACAGGAGGGACACCCGAGGCACGCTCTGGCTCAGCTACCCGCGGCCGTCTGGCCGCATGCGGGTGAACTTCGACCTGGGCGTCAGTGGTGGGGCCAAATACTTCACCAGCGATACTGAGTATACACAGCTCCCGGGTACGGGGAAGGCGTGGCTCTTCGCCTCCGGATGCTCCGGCCTCACGAAGTGCACCGTGCCGCTGCTCAAGGAGGAGGATGGTGCGGCCATCTACACCGTCCGTCTTGGCTTCGTAGACACGGAGAACCAGAGGCCTGGAGAGCGCGTCTTCGACATCAAGCTCCAAGGCGAGGTGGTGGATGAGAGCTTCGACATCATCCGCGCAGCCGGCGGACCGAACAAGGCCGTGGTCAAGGAGTTCGAAGGCATCGAGGTGCAGGACGACCTCGTCATCGAGCTTGTGCCCACGCTCCCGGAGCCCGCCGGCGCCGAGCTACCCACCCTCAACAGCATCGAGGTCATCAGAACGCGCGCTTTGCGCGTCGGCCTCAAGGCGCCCTCTTTTCTGCTAAGCGGGCTGGTGCGGGAGGATGCGGCCGAGGTGAAGATCGGTAACCACACCGATAGGGAGTTTGTCGGCACGCTCGAGCTCACCGCGCCGGACGGCTTCGCCGTCACCCCGAGCCGCACCGACGTCCGGCTCGCCCCCGAGGAGACGACGACGGTGCCCGTGAAGGTTGCCGTTGCCAGGCGGGGCGACGCGGCGAATCTTCAAGTGGATGTCAAGCTGCTCCGGGGCGACGAGACGGTGGAGTCCCAGAGCCAGGCGGCCCTCGAGTACCTCGGGCCGCGAGAGCGGGTTGTCATCGAGGTGGCGGAGGACGCTTCCGTCGCCAAAAGAACGCCGACAGTCAACCACGGCCACGAGGCGTCGGTGATGGTCGATGGCGGGTCGCAGGCGATGGTGGACCAAGACCATCGCCTGGGGTACCTCAAGTTCCGGGTGGACATACCGGGCAAGTCGCATTCGGTGAAGCTCCGCATGCACGTGGCGCCGTCCCAGGGCGCGGAGAGCGGCAAGGCGGGGCGGATCTGTATTGTAGCCGAGCCGTGGGACGAGCACAAGATCACGTACACCAACCGCCCGAAGCCGGGGAAAGAGGTGGCGACCGTTGGCCGCGTCGAGCGAGGCGCCTGGGTCGTCCGGCCGCTCGACGTGGAGCTGTCGGGCAAGATGGAGCTGAGCCTCGTCCTGGAGCCGACAACCACGGACGCCGCCAACTACCTCTCCCGCGAGGGCGGCTCGCCTCCGGAGCTGGTGGTGGAGTACGTGCCGGGCAAGTAGCGGTCACTGCCCGATGGGGCTGAGCAAACGAACGGCGGCGCAGTAGGCGCCGCCGTTCATAGTTCAAGGTGCACGCTGGAAGCCCCGTACGGGACCCCGCTTCAGACAGGGGCCTGCGCTCCCGGGGCGCGGCGCTTCCCGGGACCGATGCTCGCCGGGAGCGCAGGCATCCCTGCCTGCATCCTTGAGCCCTTGTTGCTCCGTTCGCGTGTTCTCGTCAGGAGCGGCCGCGTGCTGCATGGCCACCTCAATGAAGCCGAAGACCCCCTCCCGCACCGGACGCGGCCAGCGGGAGAGGTATGGGACCTCGAAGGTAAGCGGACCCGGGAACCGGACTTCCCTGAGGGCGCCCAGCACTGTCGGCCAGTCCACCGTGCCGAAATACGGTGGCCGGTGCTGGTCGCCGGAGCCATCGTTGTCGGACAGATGCAGCGCGAAAAGCCACTCGCCACACGTCCTGATCCCCTCCGCAGAGTCCACCTCGCTGGCGTTAGCGTGGCTGGTGTCGAAGCAGATGCCCACCCACTGCGGGTCTGTGGCCTGGGCCAGTGCGACCAGGTCAGCCGGCTCCACGCCGAAGCCCTTCTTCATCATGTTCTCCACCGCGATGCGGACGCCACTCTCCTCGGCAACGAGCGCCAGGCGCCGCAGGGATTCCGTCATGCGCTCGCGGACCAGATCCGGCTTGGCGCTTCGTCGTGCGCGCGAGCCGACCCATCCCGGGTGAATGACGACAGTGCCAATCCCGAGCTCGGCTGCCAGTCGGAGGTGCTGGGCGAGCGTGGCTTCGGACCGGGAGCGCGTTCGCTCGTTTGACGAGGCGAGGTTGAGATCCATGAACCCGTGGCACTGCCACAGCGTCATGCCCAGGCTCTCGGCCAGCTCGCGCACCCCATCCGCCCGGCCCGGGTCCTCCGCCCGCGTCAGCTCACCCAGGTGCTCGCAAGACAGGTCCACGTACTTCCACCCACGCTCCGCCAGGCGTCGCAGGGCGTCCTCGGGCGAAAGGTCCCAATAGAGGCTGGTCCACATCCCCAGCGGGAAGCCGATGTCGTCGGGCATTGGCGGTGTCCTCCGTTTGCTCGTGGCACGCGTAGGGGCGACTCGGCGAGTCGCCCCTACGGCGGTCTACCGTTCGCTGCACGGTCGCCTCAGGCCTTCGCTTCGGGGCCAGACGACGGAGGAAGATCCGCGCCTGCCGGCCAAGAGACGGCCCGACGCGGTCGTTGCGTCAGCATTTCGGTACATCGCCTCACCGTCCGGAGGAACGTCTCCATGGCTGAGTCCATCGCAGTCGTTCTCGCAGCCGGCAAAGGCACCCGCATCTGGCCGTATGGAGAGCTGCGCCAGAAATGCGCCGTTCCGCTCGCCGGCGGGTCGCTTATCGCCCATCTGGTGGGCGAGCTTGTGGCAACCGGGGTCGAAGCTCTGTCCGCTGTTGTGGGCCACAACGCGGGCAGCGTCCGCCACGCACTGGCCAAGTGGGACCACCAGATAGTGTACGTCGAGCAGCCCTCCCCTACGGGGACGGCTGACGCAGCCCTGTGCGCGCTCGACGGGGCGAGTTTTGACACGGCGCTCATCGTCTATGGTGACATCCTCGTGGGCCGCCAGGACCTGGCCGCCGTGCGCGACATCGTGGCGAGCGGCACGGCGCCGGCCGCGGCACTGGTGGCGCCCCTGGGACGCGAGCGGCCGCAGGACTGGCTCTGCGCGGAGGCCGGCGACGGGCGCGTGACGCGGATAGAGGGACACCCCCGCGGCGGCTCGCAGCGGCTCGCCGGCGTGTATGCCCTGCGCGCGGAGCACCTGCGCTACCTGCGAAACAACCCCGGGGTGGTCACATCGGTGCCGGTCGGCGGCATGCCGCAGCAGGAGGCGGAGCTGGCTCAATCGGTGCAGATGATGATCGACGACGGCATCGAGGTGGCTGCGGTCGAGACAACCGGGCCTTTCGTGGACGTTGACAAGCCCTGGCACATCCTCCAGGCCGGCCGCACGGCCATCGACTACATCCTCTCCCGCACCGAGGGGAGCGTGATCCCCGCCTCCTGCAACATCAGCGACGGCGCGGAGATCGGCGGACGTCTGCTCCTCGGCGAGAACGTGACCATCGGAAAGCGCGTGGTCATCAAGGGCGACCTGATCGTGGGCGATAGCACCCACATCACCAACGGCGCCATCGTTGGCCCGCGCGCGGCCATCGGCGTCCACTGCGGCGTGCGCGACTACGCCGCCGTCCACGGCCACTCGACGGTCGGCGACCACTGCCGGATCACTCAAACGGCCGAGTTCGGCGGCGTGGCCTTCGACCGCGTCTACATGGTGCACTACTGTGAGATCGACGCCGTGCTCGGCAGTGCCGTGGACATCGGCGCCGCCACCGTGTGCGGCACGCTGCGCTTCGACGACGGCCGTACGGTGCACCGCATCAAGGGCCGCCCGGAGGTGCCACCGGTGGGCGCCAATGCCTCGTACATTGGCGACTACTGCCGCACCGGCGTCAATGCCATCCTGCTGCCTGGCGTGAAGGTCGGCTGCTACTCCTGCGTCGGCCCCGGCGTGCTGCTGTACGACGACGTGCCGAGTCGAAAGCTCGTGCTCGCCAAGCAGGAGCACGAGATCCGCGACTGGGGCCCGGAGCGCTATGGGTGGTAGATACAGTGTAGTACCATGAGCGGGAATAGCAAACCGGAGGAGCGAATCATGCTACGCACAGCGATCGTGGGCTTTGTCGGAGTCCTGGTGGGAGCTGCCGTCGTCGGGGTGGGCACCAGTCAGGGGGAGGGACCTGCGAAGCTCGTGAAGGCCGAGCGGTTTGAGCTGGTGGATCCCGAGGGAAGGGCACGCGTCATCCTGGGACTGGCTCCTAATGGCAGTGGTGGAGTGATTCTGATGGACAAGGATGGGAAGGGGCGTGCCGGGCTGGTCCTTACCGAGGCCGGACGACCTATTCTGGATCTGTTCGACGAGAACGAGAGCGCGGCCGCAGAGCTGACACTCGGGGACGACGGCAGCCCGAGCCTCAAGCTTCGGGACAAGGATGAGAGGCTGCGCGCCGTGTTCGCCGTCATGACCGACGGCACCCCGTGGCTGGGCCTGACCGGCGAGGATGAGAAGATGCGGCTGGGACTGGTGCTCGGCGAGGACGACAATCCATCACTTTTCCTCCGGGACAATGAGGCCAACTCGCGCCTTGTCGTTGGGATCACGGAAGATGGCAATCCGGAGATAGCCCTCGGCGACGACGCTGCCGAGCCCCGTGCTGTGCTCGAAGTCGCGCCGGACGGGCGCCCGGGGCTTCTGCTCATCGACGAGGACGGAAACGATCGCGCAGAGCTAGGGCTGGAGCGGGACGGAAAGCCGTTCATCGAAATGCTCAACCAGCGCGGCAAGGTCATCTGGGAGGCGCCCAAGTGACGGCTCATGGCGCCCTGTACCACCGTTGCGGGTAGGGAGTTCGCGGCGCTCTCATGGCGTTGCTGGATTGCTTCGCCCACGAACTGACATCGCAACGGGCTCAGCCGCCTTTTCAGAACGGCCTTGACATCGAACATGCGTTCGTGTACCATGGGAGGCGCCATGCAGATCAGCAGACGGGACTTCTCGAGGCTCTTCATTGGCGGCGCCGCGGCAGCGGCTCTGCCGAGCTGCGCTGTCGGTGCTGCGATGGCGGCGCGCGGGGGACCCACGAGAGAGGAGACGCCGATGTTGTCAAAGGCCGAGCTCGACAAGCTCACACACGAATGGTGGGAGACGGGGGCGCTCCACGTCGGAGACAAGTACGTCTGGGACGAGGAGGTCAAAGCCGTCAACGCCATGATGGCCAATATAGACGAACTCCCCGAATGGGCCCTCCAGGTCAGGGGCGCCATGCCGAAGTACGGCTTCGAGATGTGCGCTCATCGCTGGCTCGACGGCCTCGACGACGTGACCGCGATGATCGGCGCGGAGGAGTTCAGACCGTCGAGCGCCGGGCACTGCGGCGATGTCCCGGGGAGGGTCATCGATGCATCCGAGCGGCGTGCGGCTGCGGTGCAGGCGTGG
The DNA here is from genome assembly GCA_030601885.1 of Armatimonadota bacterium. Classification (GTDB taxonomy): domain Bacteria; phylum Armatimonadota; class Zipacnadia; order JAUWAU01; family JAUWAU01; genus JAUWAU01. Next base: position 191,032 of record JAUWAU010000010.1, on the reverse strand, counting down.
CTCGAGGGCCGGAAAGCAACGGACGCTCTCGGTGTGCAGGTCGCCGGGTGGCTCGGGGAGCCAAGCGACGAGAAGACCCAAGCCGCTTCGTGTTTTGTAGAGCTGGTTCGCGCCTGCTCGCTCACCATCGACAAGCCCGGGCACGAGAGGGCCAAGGCGCTGGCGACCGGGTGGCGGGCGCGCGCTGATGGGAACGAGACCTTGCAGTTTATGTTCCAGGGCGAGGGCTTCGACTGCCTGCTGGAGAACAACTGCGGCTTCAAGACCGTCGATCGGCTCGACCTCTACATTCGGAACATAGGCGGGGACCGCTCTCAGGCTGGCGAGCGACATGGCATGTGCAATGGCCAGTTGCGGTTTGTTCTGCGGGACGATCCGACGCGCTTCGACGTCACACGCGGCTATCTATGGGGCCTGCAGGCGTACCTGCTTGGGCGCAGCGTAGAATGGCTTCGGGCCAACAAGCCCCACTGCGCGGGTGCGGCGATCCACGCGCTGCAGGGCGTCTCGCGGGCCGGCGCGCCCACGCCGCTGCGGCGCTGGCTGGTGGCCTCGCTGCTGAAGTCGACCAAGCTCTGGTGCCAGGCCATGCTCAACAGGATGGGCAAGGAGGAGGTCCCGGCCTACGTGCGAGACTTGCCGGATGTTGTGACCGGGGTCGGGGGTTAGGGAGCCGGGCCGGAAAGGATGATTGAGTCACGAGAGAGTTGACAACGAGCGGGCTGGCGGCTACTTGCGTGGCCGCCGTGCTGGTCTCAGGTCCGGTGCATGCAGCGAATAGCGCTGACGAGATGGTAGCTTCGCTGAGGCGGGGCGAGTTCTACTTCCGCATCGGCGGGAAACAGACGTTTCTGCTGGGCCGGAATCCGACCGGATGGCAGGTCGCGCAGTTTGAGCCGTTGCTCCAATGGGCTGCTGAGTCGGGCGAGAAGATGGTGCGGATACACCTGACGACGGGTATGGCGACGCGTGGCGAGCCCGGGGAGGTGGACGAAGAGTGGGTACAGCGCTGGACTCGGGTCTTCGATATGGCGGCGGCGAATGGGCTGTACGTGCTGCCGGTGTTCGGCGTGTGGGCGGACTGGAACGATGGCAGCAAGGGGGAGCGCTGGCACTATTGGCACAGGAACCAGTTCAACGCGGCGCTCGGTGGCCCGGCCAATGGTCCGGCGGAGTTGCTTCAAGACACGCCGTGCCGGAAGCTGTGGCTGCAGTGGATGGAGAAGCTGGTCAGACGATGGCAAGGGCGTTGGAACATCCTGGGCTGGGAGGTCTTCTCCGAACTGGACCTGATCACCGGCGCCTCTGAGGACGCCGCGCTTGGGTTCATGGAACACGCCGCTGAGGTCATTCGTAGCACCGATACTCGATCTCGGCCCGTCACCGCCTCCCTGGCCGGGATTAACGAGTGGCCGAAGCTGTTCCAAAGCGATGCGCTCGATTTCCTCCAGGTCCACCCGTACGCCAACCATCCGCGCTTCCGCGGAAACCTGAGCGACATTATAATTTCGTCTGTGCGCGAGCGGCTCAAGCGATACGGCAAGCCCGTGCTGATCGGCGAGTCGGGTCTCGACTCGCGAGGCATACACAACACGCTCGCAATGGCTCCCCGCGCGCACATGGGGATTAGGCAGGCAATATGGGCCTCGGTGGTCTCGGGAGCCATGAATGGCCGCATGCTATGGTGGGAAGACGGCTACGACCAGTACGAGCGGCTCGACCTGCGCACACGGTACAAGGACGCCTCCGCCCCGGTCGCGCGTTTCGTTGAAGGCGTGGACTTCGCCGGATTCGGGCCGGTGCCGGCCACTGGAAGTGACAACGTCATCGGCGCGGCCCTCGGCAACGAACGACTTGTTCTGGGATGGTTTCGCGATGCGCAATGCGCGGCCCCGGATTGGCCCATTCGTCCGGTCGAGGGTGAGGTCGTTGCTCTGGGAGCCCGTGGCTCCGCGTCAGAGTGGCAGGTGCAGTTCCATGACACGGGCTCGGGCGATGTGGTCGGAAGACGGACGGTGCGTGGCAAAGGGAGCGAGGTGAGCGTCCCACTGCCGGCGTTCGAGGGGTCAGTTGCGTTCAAGATGTCGGCCCGATCCTCACAAGAGAGGGCACCGGAGCGCTGAGGTGGCGAGGCAACCTCTCGCCGGACGACGCGTCGAAGCAGATATGACGAGCGTTCTGGGACGAAGCCGAAGCCGCTGTGCAGGCCTGGCTCGACGGCGCATCACCCGAGGGACAGCTTGCCCGTAGGCTGCATCAGACACTTGGGGAGCCGATCGCCACCGCCATCGTCGGGCCCCAAGTGCACCGGAACAGGGGATTGCAGCGCTTGCATAGAACAGCAGTGCCCGGCCTGGGCGATGTCACGGTGCCCCGTGAGTTCGCGGGGCTCGTCCGTGACGCATCATCGATCGTGGTCATGGACGCAACGGGACGGCCGGCGGGGATCTTCGAGGCACTGAGAGACGGGGCCATCGTTGTTCTTACGGGACCGTGGCGATACCTCGATGCCGTCATGCGCTATTTGCAGCGGCGCGAGAAGGAGCTGGTGGATCAGTCGGCATTCGCGTCCATTGAAAACAGATTCGCTCGCAGTCAAGCCTATCGGAGCGCACTGAGGGACGCCTTCGGGCGCGCGATGGTCATTGCTGACGGCGACACTATCTGGCGAGTCACTGACCATCCCGACGTCCGTCAGCTTACGGACTGGCTCGATCCGCAGGATCCGCCACTTGGCGACTTGCCCTTCCTGCTCCCCCTCCGTCGATTGCAGCGGACGCTGACTGACATAAAGCGTGCCGAGGAGGGGCTCTATATAGGGGCGCTCGACGCTCAGCTCACGGTATTGCCATACGTGTACCTCCCGCACGATGAGAGCGTGGTGGACTTGCTCGCGGAGGGCCTTGGCGTCGTTCAGGGCGCCCGTGTGCTCGACATGGGGACGGGCACTGGCGTGCTGGCATTTGTGGCTGCCCGCGCCGGCGCCCGCGTCGTTGCCACCGACAACAGTGGGCACGCGGTGGAGAATGCGAAGCTCAACGTTGAGCGGCTGGGCATGGCCGACCGAGTGGAGGTGCGCGGTCCGGCCGATCTGTTTGACAGGGTCGAGGGCGAGCTGTTCGACGTCATCATCTTCAACGCGCCATGGGTCTACGGCAAGCCAAAGACGCTCTATGACGCGGCCATTTATGACGAGGGCTTCCGCGTGATCACCGGCTTCATGGCCCGCGTGGGTGATTATCTGGCAGATGGGGGAAGGATTCTGCTCCTGTATTCGAACATATCGGAGTTGACCGGCCACGGCAGCCTGACGCGCGTGCGACAACTCGCGGCGGACCACGGCCTCGACATCGTCAGCGACCGATATGTCACGCGAGTTGGGAGGGTACTGGGCGCGCGCGAGCGGGTCTACCTGCTGGAAATGCAGCGAGCACAGCGCTCATCCGGGGGGACATCGGAGTGACTGACGCGACCACCACCTTCGGCGAAGTCAAGGACGCCCTTCGCGCCTTCGCCCGTGAGCGCGATTGGGAGCAATTCCACAACCCCAAGGACCTGGGCGTCGCTCTCTCGATTGAGATCGGCGAGATCCTGGAACACTTCCGCTTTCAGACGAGCGAGGAGATCGCGAATCGCCTGCGAGACGAGAGCGTCCGCCGGAGCCTGGCCCATGAACTGGCGGACGCCGCGTCCTTCATCATTCGCCTCGCCGACGTGACCGAGATCGACCTCGCGGCCGCAATCGAGGACAAGATGAGATTGTCCGCCGAGAAATACCCGGCCGACACGGTCCGCGGCAAGCCCCACAAGTACACGCATTACGCGGATCAGGAAAACCAATAGAGCGTAAGCGCCAGCCTACGTCTCCTGACGAGGGCAGCAGGTCTTCAGTGAAGACACCCGAAGAGGCAGCGAAGAGAATCTTCGGCGCGCGCGCGCCACGCTACACGACGAGTGCCGCGCACACCGATCCGCAAGTTCTCGCCCGAGTCGTCGAGCTTTCCCGTCCCAAGCGGCATTGGACCGCGCTGGACATCGGGACCGGACCCGGCCACACGGCATTCGCGGTGGCGCCACACGTCTCCCACGTCATCGCCGTAGATCTAACGCGGGAAATGCTGGCAGAGGCCGAACGTCTCCAGTGCGAGCGTTCGATAGCGAACGTCCATTTCGGCGCTGCCGACGTGCACGCCCTGCCGTTCCCTGACGAGACCTTCGATCTGATCACATGCCGGCGGGCGGCCCACCACTTCTCCGACATCATCCGGGCATTGCGAGAGATGAAGCGGGCGCTGCGCGTCGGCGGCAGACTCGTGATAGACGACCGCAGCGTCCCCGAGGATGACTTCGTCGATGCCTGCATGAACGAACTCGATCGGTATCACGACGAGTCCCACGTCCGCCAGTACCGCGCGAGCGAATGGCGACAGATGCTCGAACGACTGGGCTTTTCCACCGAGCGGGTCGAGCCCTACATAAGACACCGCCCTCTCAGCTCTTTGACGGAAGGCGTTTCATGGGAGAATGTGCAGAGCATTCACGAGGTTCTCCAGCGGCTCAGTGACGGGCACAGGCAGGCCTTGAGCTTGAGGGACGTGAATGGGGAGCCATATATCAATCACTGGTATGTCATCATCTCCGCTATCGCGCCAAACGCCTCTCCTGAGTTGGCGGGCGCAAAGGACGGGACGTAGAATGAAGAAGCAGATTGAGGGATTGCGCTGGCGGCCGAGATGGGTCTCGCATCTTGGCTGTGTGAAGGGCTGCCTGGAATGTCTCGACGTGGACGTCTCGTGGGACTGGCTGTTCGGCGGCACCGGTCACGCGTTCGTCATCAACATCCACGACGTTGTATGCCCGAGCGGCCCGACGGCGTGGAATACGGGAATGCTCGGCCGGCTTGCTCGGAATCTCGGCTATAGAGTTGGCGGCATGTTCGCCCGCAAGCGAGACCCTGACTTCGCCGCACAGCAGGCAGCCGCATGGGGATACGTGCGGGCGAGCATTGACCGGGACATCCCGTGCTACGGCTGGGAGCTTGGCGTTCCGGAGTTCTACACGATTCACGGCTACGACGATGTCGGTTACCACTACTCGGGCCCCGGCTGCGATGACGGAGACGGGCCTGTGCCATGGCAGAAGGTGGGCGACTCAGGCATCGGCATCCTGGAGATCTACAGCGTGCATCCCGGCGAACCCGCGCCCGAGGAGAAGGTAGTCAAGGACGCGTTCACGTTCGCCCTCGAGCACGCCGACAGCCCCAAGAAGTGGATCTTTCCCGAGTACCGGTCCGGCCCAGAGGGTTTCGATCGGTGGGCAAACGCGCTCGAGCGCGGCACGGCGACGCGGTTTGGCCACGGCTATAATGCCGCCGTGTGGGCCGAGTGCCGCGGTCACGCCGTCGCCTTCCTCAAGGAGGCCGGAGAACGGCTCGCCGGCAGGTGCGATTCTCTCTTTGATGACGCCATTGCCGAGTATTCCATCGTACGCTCGAAGCTGAAGCAACTGTCGGATCTCCATCCCTTCCGGACGCCAGAGGGAGATGCTGAGGGCGACAAAGTGAGCAGTGCAGAGGGCGCAGCTCTCGTGCGCGAGGCTGCAGCGGCGGAACGGGAGGGACTGGGCCTTCTCGGGCGGATTATCGAGTCGCTCTGAGGCCCTCCCGCACCGGTCAGCTCGCGCCGGCCGCACTCCCCCACACAACGAATCAGGGCCGCATTGCATCTCGGTCAGCGGCGAGGGGCGAAGGCCGCGATCGACGGGCAACAGGTTTTAGGCGATCCACGAGCGAAAAGGATGCGGAGTAACTCGTTGCCGAAGCGGCGCAACCGGGGGGACCATATCATGAAAGCACGAATGACGCGTCGGGAGGCCCTCAAGAGCGTGGCCTCGGCGGCCATCGGGAGCGCAGCCGCGCTGTCGGCCCCCGGGGCCAGATCCCGAGCCCAAGGAGACGCTTCCGTGAAACGACCCAACATCATCTTCATCCTTGCCGATGACCTCGGCTACGGCGACCTCGGGTGCTACGGCCAGAAGATGATTCAGACCCCGAGCATCGATCGTATGGCCACCGAGGGCGTGCGCTTCACCGACTGCTACTCCGGCCACACCGTCTGCGCGCCGTCGCGCTGCTCCCTCATGACTGGCCTCCACACCGGCCATGCGCGCGTTCGGTCCAACGCGCGCATCCCCTTGCGGCCGCATCCGCAGGACGTTACCATCGCGGAGATCCTGAAAGCCGCCGGCTACAGCACCGGCATCGTGGGCAAGTGGGGGCTGGGCGAGCCCGACACGACGGGCATCCCCAACCGAAAGGGCTTCGATGAGTGGTTCGGATACCTCAACCAAAAGCACGCGCACAACTACTTCCCGGAGTATCTCTGGAAGAACGAAGAGCAGTACGTGCTCGAGGGGAACTCGGACGGCAAGAAGGGGACATACTCGCACAATCTGTTCACTCGCGAGGCCCGGGACTTCATCCGTCGGCACCAGGATGGCCCCTTCTTCCTGTACCTGGCGTACACCATCCCCCATGCCAACAACGAGCTGGGTAGGGAGACGGGCAATGGCATGGAGATACCCAGCGATGCGCCCTACTCCGACGAGCCGTGGCCGCAGCCCCAAAAGAACCACGCGGCGATGATCAGTCGGCTGGACCGGGACGTCGGCCGAATCCTGGCGCTGCTCAACGAACTGGGCATCGATGAGAACACCATCGTGTTCTTCACCAGCGACAACGGCCCCCACAAGGAGGGCGGCGCAGATCCGGCGTTCTTCAATAGCTGGGGCCCGCTTCGCGGCTACAAGCGCGACCTGTACGAGGGTGGCATTCGCGTTCCCATGATAGTGCGGTGGCCGGGCAAGACGCGGCCCGGCACGACGAGCGCCGAGCCCTGGGCCTTCTGGGGCTTCCTGCCGACGGCTGCCGAGCTCGCCGGCGCCACCGCGCCGTCGGACATTGACGGCATCTCGATGCTGCCTGCCATTCTCAGCCAGCCGCAGCGGTCCCACGACTACCTGTACTGGGAGTTCATACACGGCAGGGCGTTCAAGCAGGCGGTGCGGATGGGCGACTGGAAGGCTGTGCGCCTGCATCTGGACAAGCCGGTGGAGCTCTACGAGCTCTCCCGCGACGTGGGGGAGAAGAGGAACGTGGCCGATCAGCACCCGCACATCGCGGCCGAGGCCGAAGAGCTCTTCAAGACCGCGCGCGTGGATTCGCCGGACTTCCCGATTCCATCGCCCGAGGCTGCGGGGTGATCGGCGACCGCTGAAGGGAGATGGCCCATTTGGATCCAGTGATGCAAGGATCCTTCAGCGAACTGCTGGGACAGGAGCTGAGCCCGGAGGCCGAGGCGAAGCTCCGCGAGCTGCTCAAGCGCAAGATGAAGGGCGCGTGCAGCGCCCTGGTGCGCGTTCTGCGCGCCCTCGAGGAGCGCTATGGGCCGGCAGTAAAGGACGTGGCGCACGACGCCCTCATGAAGCGCACGCCGCGACCTACGTCGGAGCTGGGGCGGCCCGAGGAGGACCTGCACGGGTTCTGCGACGCGCTCGAGCGCGGCTGCGTCGGCAGCCATCGGTGGAAGCGGGCGGTCGATCAACCCGACCGGATCGCCTACAACTTCACGTCGTGCCTGTGGGCGGAGATCTTCAACGAACTGGACGCGGCCGACATCGGCTGGTGGTGGTGCGAGGGCGATGAGCCGGCCGTCCGCGCGTACAATCCGCAGCTCGGCTTCGAGCGCACCAAGACGCTCATGCAGGGCCACGACGAGTGCGACCACGTGTTCCTCGTGGAGGAATAGGACGCGGGACGTGGGGCTCCGCGGGCTGCTTGGACGCGAAGAAGGAGCGGCAAAGCTCGGGACCGAATAGGGGAGCGCTCGACACATCGGGGCCTGTCGGAGACGGTCAAGGGAGGCTTTCACAGATGGACTGGGGACTGAAGAACCGTTTGGCGCAGGTCATTCCGTCGGACGGTCGCTGCTTCTTCCTGCCGATAGACCACGGGTATTTCCAGGGGCCGACCACGCGCCTGGAGCGCCCGGGCGAGACCATCGCGCCGCTGCTGCCGTATGCCGACGCGCTGTTCGTGACGCGCGGCGTGCTGCGCGCATGTGTCGATCCGCAGAACAGCGTGCCCATCATCCTCCGCGTCTCCGGCTGCACCAGCATGGTCGGCAACGACCTGGCGAACGAGGCGCTCACCACCTCCATCGAGGAGGTCATCCGGCTTAACGCCTCGGCCGTCGGCATATCGGTATTCGTTGGCAGCGACCACGAGCACGAGACGCTGCTGAACCTCGCCGAGTTGGTGAACGAGTGCTCGGACTATGGCATTCCGGTCATGGCGGTGACGGCTGTGGGGCGGGAACTAGAGCAGCGCGAAGCCCGCTACCTCGCACTTGCCTGCCGGATCTGTGCCGAGCTCGGCGCCAGCGTCGTCAAGACGTACTGGTGCGAAAAGGATTTCGACAAGGTCGTGAACGGCTGTCCGGTTCCCGTGGTGATGGCCGGCGGCCCCAAGTGCGAGACGGAGCGCGAAGTCTTCGAGTTCGTCCACGACGGGCTGCAGAGGGGCGCCATCGGCATCAACCTGGGCCGTAATGTATGGCAGCACGACTACCCGGTGGGGATGATGCGGGGCCTGCGGGCTATCGTCCACGACCACGCCACGCCGGAGCAGGCGGTCGATATCTTCGAAGAGATCAAGAGCGGGAAGAACTGACCACTAATCCTACAACCGTGCTTGTCGAGCCATGTCATTCTGAGCGCAGTGAAACGGAGCGAAGAATCTCGCTTTTGACACGAAAAGGGGCGCCGGGGGCCGAGATTCTTCGTCGCTTCGCTCCTCAGAATGACAAGCACGGTTGTAGTACTAAGCACTGACCACGGATGACTGTGGTGGACAGGCCATCTGCCATGCGCGTGGCCATGTACTACAACAACCGGGACGTCCGCCTCGAGGAGCTGCCGACGCCCACAATCGGCCCCGGCGAGATGCTGGTCAAGGTCATCGCCAGCGGCATCTGCGGCAGTGACGTGATGGAGTGGTACCGCATCAAGAAGGCCCCGCTGGTGCTGGGTCACGAGCTGGCCGGCGAGGCTGTCGAGGTGGGCGAAGGCGTCAGCACCTTTGCGGCCGGCGACCGAGTCTGTGTGCTGCATCACGTGCCCTGCAACGTCTGCCGCTATTGCCTCAACGGCGACCACACCGTGTGCGAGACCCTGCACACCACGAACATCGATCCGGGAGGCTTCGCCGAGTACGTCCGCATGCCGAGCATCAACGTAGACCGCGGGGTGTTCCGTCTGCCCGACGAAGTCTCCTGCGAGGAAGCGTCGTTCGTCGAGCCACTCGCGTGCGTTCTTCGGGGCCAGCGACTGGCGGGATTTCGGCCAGGGCAGACGATTCTGATTCTCGGAAGCGGCATCTCCGGGCTGCTGCATCTCCTTCTGGGCCGCGCGCTCGGGGCCGGACGCATTATCTGCACCGATATCGAGCCTTTCCGTCTCACCAAGGCGCAGCAGTTGGGCGCCGACGCTGCCATTCACGCTGAGCAGGACGTCCCGGCCCAGGTGCGGGAGTTGAACGCGGGGCGACCCGCCGATCTTGTCATCATCTGCACCGGCGCCTTTTCCGCCTTCAAGCAGGCGCTGGGGTCGGTGGACCGGGGAGGTACGGTTCTGTGTTTCGCCCCGACCGATCCCGGCGTCGAGCTGCCCATCCCGGTCAACGACTTCTGGCGCAACGGCATCCGCGTGATGCCCTCGTACGCCAATAGCCCGGCCGACGCCGTCGCTGCGCTCGAGCTGATCCGCGCGGGCCGGGTGCCCGTCCGCGAGCTCATCACCCACCGCCTTGGCCTCGAGGAGACCGGCCTCGGCTTCCGCCTCGTTGCCGAAGCCAAAGACTCGGTCAAAGTCATCATCCGCCCGCATGGGTAGGCTCCACAGCCTGCCGAGCGACATCTCCCCCTTTGCCACGATGTGGTTCAGAGACGCGATGCGCGACGAGATCCCCACGATGATAGAATCGATAAAGCCCTGTCCACGATTCTGGCAACTAAATAACAATTGGGGGATGACCTGCATCTCGGCCCTGTTCGGCCGTGCCCCATGGCCATCCCCAACGAAAAGCGGGGCAGTTCCCGTCTGCTGCGGGGGCCCGGGGTAGAGATGTGGCGTGAAGGGGCGATCTGGTAGCGGGCGTTGACAGGAGGGCGTCAGACCTACACTATTGACTTCATCAAACGAGGGTGGGGTGTCTCCAGCTTGGCCGGCAAGGTCTGAGCGCTGGCGCTGGATCGCAGGAGCGAAGTCAATAGTGTAGGTCTGACTCCGAGGCCCCCCGGAAACGATGAAGATCTCCGAGCTGAGGTTCGCGGGCTCTGTCTACTGAGGCAAAGGCTGGCGGGGAACTCGTGCTTCGCAGAGTAGTAGGGCATCCCCGCCCTACAACTATTGGCCCCGGGGGAAGCCGAGTCGGTCACAGGACACGCGCAAAAGGAAACGACGGCCGTACCGTCGAAGCCCCCTACCAATAACGAAAAGGAATGATAGGTAGATGAACATCATCCTCGCGATCATCGACACGCTGCGCTACGACTACATTGGCGCGAACGGGAATGAATGGGTCAAGACGCCCAACATGGACCGATTCACGGAAAGCTCGTGGGCATTTGACCTGAGTTTCGCGGCAAGTTACCCCACGATCCCTCACCGAACCGACGTCATAACGGGCCGATACGGGGCGCCGTTCCACGCCTGGAAGCCACTCGATCTGGATGTACCGACGATCCCCCGCGCCCTGGCCGAACATGGCTACTGCACGCAGCTCATTCACGACACGCCTCACTTGGTGAACGGCGGGCACCGTTTCGACTATCCGTTTCACGCCTGGACCTTCGTCAGGGGCGCTGAGGTGGACCGCCCGTGGATCGACGACTCCTCGGAGTATCTGGACAACTGGTGCAAGGACCCGCTGTTCGACGACTACGACGATGACCTGTGGCCCGCCGGCACGAACTTCCGGACGTACGGCCGGGCGAATCGCCGGCGCAAGAGCGATGAGGACTGGAACTGCGCGCGGCTCTTTCTCACCGGCTGCAAGTTCCTGAAGGACAACGCGTCCCGCGACAACTTCTTCCTCTGGCTCGACTGCTTCGACCCGCACGAGCCGTGGGACGCTCCGCCGGAGTTCGTCAAGCTGTACGATGACGACCCCGACTACGACGGCAGAATCGACCCAAGGTCGTTCGCCAGTGCCGTGAGGAACGATCCCGATCTCTCTGAGGCCAGGCGTGAGCGGCTCAAGGTGTACTACGCGGCGAAGGTGAGCTGGGTGGACAAGTGGTTCGGAGAGCTCATGGATGTGCTGGAACGGACGGGCCTGGCGAAGAATACGGCCGTGGTGCTCACCGCGGACCATGGAACAAACGTCGGCGAACGCGGCAAGTTCGGCAAGGGCTTTCCGGTGCGGGAGCAGGAGGGGCGTACGCCGTTCGTCGTTCGCCTTCCCGACGGCGGCAGCGGCCGAAGCGGCCTCTTCGTGCAGCCTCAAGACGTGTTCGCCACGCTCATGGGCATTGCCGGGCTGGCGATGCCCGAGGGGATCGATTCCCACGACGTGCTGAAGATCGCCCAGGAGGGCGGGGACGACCCCAGGCAAGTGGCGCTATCGGGAAGAGGCGTGGCTCAGGGCGCTCGCAATCGCCCACCGCACAACGTGCTCTACACGCTTTTCGACCGCGAGTGGTACCTCGAGCATGCCGCCCGGCCGGAGGACAGCCGACTGACGCGCTACGGTTCGCTCGAGGACGTCGCCGCCGAGAACCAGGGCGCCGTGGAGAGCCTGCGGGCGGCCGGGATCGAGGAGATGGCTCACCGGGGAGCCGACCCGCGCTTCGTAGAGTGGCTGAAGAACGATGGTGAGGGCGAACTCCCGGTGGAATGGATGTATAGCGACGCCCATCCTGCGCCGTCCGGCTGGGTGTCGTACTTCCACAATCTCTACAACAACCCGTAGATTCGCGGAGGCGATCCGCATCTGGCGCTTGTGCTTGTGCGAGCGTTGCCCTCGAACGGAGTGCGCCAACGATCGACGGCCGGCGCCCGACGTCATCTGATGCGATCCAGCATCGTCAGCAGCCTGCGGACGATCTTCGGAGCAGCCTCGACTTCGACGCGGCTGGTGCCCAACCAGGTCTCGTAACCACCGAGGGCATGATGCCGGGGCGTTGGCAGGTAACCGTAGGATCCGTTGGCCAGCGAGATGGTGAAAGTCCGCTCAAACGGGCTTTTCTGTTTGATGTCGAGTCCGCTTTCGACAAAGACCTCGAATGGGATCGCAGCAATGCCGAGGTCGCCGATACGCAACGTCTGAAGGACTACGGAAACTTCGTCCGGCGACTCGTGCATTCGCAAAGCGCGTCGGGCGTAGCTCTTCTCGCGATCGTGATAACGCTTGGCGTCCTCCGGCTTCTCGAGGATTTGTCGGGCGTAGGCCAACTGCTGCGTCGTGGGCTTGCGCACGGATAGGGCAAGCTCCTCCTGCTCGGCCCCAAGTTGAACCCAATCGTGAAATTGAATCTTCTGATGCGCCTCGAAGACGGCTTGAGCGACCAAGTCGGCCACCTGTCGCATCTTCTCGTACGGTGGCAAACGCGGGCTCTTGTCCAACACGTTGATGTTGTTTATGTCGCCGCTGGTGCCATTGGTCATGATGCCGACGAACGGTGGATCAAGCCGATCGGCGCCGAGCAGCTCTTGAATGCGATCCGCAAACATGCCGTAGTAGTCCGCCGAGACAGCCCCGCGCAGCCCGCCGCCCACGTAGTGCAGCGAGTAGTTGGCCAACAGCGCGATGAGGCGGCCGTCGATCGATTGCACGGACAAGAAGGCCACTTCGGGATCGGTCGGCCCGGCCGGTTCGAGCACATTCGGATTGCCACGGCCGGGATTCATCCGGACCTGATCTTCCCCACCGAACGGGTTCGGAATGCGCGTGCCGGGCTTCATCCGCCAGCGGCGGTTGAACACCTGCGTGGGCTCATGAGCGGCACCCCAGCCCACACGGGCCGGCTCCAGGTTGTTGATGGCTCGCCGGACCCCGTCCGCAATCCGCGTCACGATGAACTGTTGATAATCGGTGAGCGTTCCGTCAGGGACGAGCGGATTCGGCCCTCGGGCGCTGGTGGCTGAGTGCGTGTGGGTGGCAGACATCATCATGCATTCCGTCGGCATCCCGGTCGCGTCGCGGACGATCTGCTTGGCGGCGTCCTGCACTTCCCGCGGGATGCCCAAAATGTCGCAGACGACGATCGCGAGTCGAGCCCGTCCGTCGTCCAGGACCAGGCAGCGGGCGCGCAACTCGTCGTGAATGTGAGTGGCCTTTACCGGGTTCCAGCCGCCAACGATCGGCTGGCCGAGAGGGGGTGTGATATTGCTAGTCGCCGCCCCAGCTCGAAACACGCGCGACGGCTGGACTTGTTGCGGCCGTTGGGAGTCGGGCTCTGCACGGAGTTTCGATCCGTTGGTCAGGAGCGCGAAACAACAGAATGCAGGAGGGCAGAGAAGCCGGGCCCTCGCCCAGATCCGGTGTGGTCGCTGATGCATCGGTGGTCCTCCAGAGATCGCCCTGCGTCAGGCTCAGATCGGCTTCCTGGGTGCTGTGCAGGATTCCTTCCCGGCGGTGGTCGCACGCTTCTGGACTCTGTGTGTCGCCGAGACGGGGCCAATGCAGTACGCGTTGCGAGAAGAAGCACCAACTGCACGCTGGGGATGACGCCGGTCGGTGTGTCCGGACTTGCTGCCGAGAGCGGCAAGCGGCAGCAGCTCTTGCCGGCACCCAGGCCCCGTGGCCACCGAGCTGCATGGCCCCTGATAGCGCTCAGGCTTCCCTCAGCCCTTGGAGTTTGCCGTCCAACTTGTCGCCGGCCTTGAGCATCTCGTCCCAGGTGACGACGCGCCCCTCGTAGGCGGCGATACGGCCGAGAATGGCGGTCAGATTGCTGCGGACGCTCTCGGCCGTGTTGTCCAGGTACTTGCTCGTGTCAATGCTGCTCCAGAAGTCCTTGATGTTGTTGATGGCCCCCTCCTGGAAGATGCGGTCCGTGCTTCCGCCGTCCCACTTCTCGCCATTGCGGATCCACACCTCGCCCCCGTAGTGCGTGTCCACCGTGCCCTCTGAGCCATACAGGCGCACGCACATGTCATGGAAGCCCTTGAGGAATTGGCTCGAACTGAAATCGAGGATGACGTCGTTCGGGAACCAATACGTGACGACGAAGTGATCCCAGCAGTCGCCCGCGTCGGTCCGCACCTTGCGACCGCCGGTGCCGTGGGCCCGAAGCGGGCTCTCGTCCAGCAGCCAGGTGGCGACATCGAGGACGTGGATGTTCTGCTCCACGATGATGTCGCCGGAGAGCGCGATGTCGAAGACCCAGTTGCGCAGCCGCGCCTCCGTTGTGCCGGGTTCGGTGCGCCGACGCACCCGACGGGTGTGGTAGAAGACCTGCCCGCAGACCGGCTGGCCAATGGCGCCCTCGTGCACGCGGCGGGCCGCTTCGCGGAAGGCGGTGTTGTTGCGAGTCTGGAAGTCCACCAGGATGGAAAGTCTGCCCCGGGCCTTCCGCCCGCACTCCAGAATGGTCTCACACCCGGGAACGTCCACGGCAATGGGCTTGGCCAGGAACACATGCTTGCCGGCGCCAACTGCAGCCGCCGTCTGCTCCGGGTGAAAGTAGGGCGGAGTCTCAATGGCCACTGCGTCGAGCTTGCCCTCCAGCAGCCGGCGATATCCCGACAGACCGGTGTAGCACCGATCCGGATCGACGCCGAACTGGCTCCGAGCGGCGTCAACCCGGTCTTGGAAGTAGTCGGCCACCGCGACCACCTTGGTTCTTGAGTGCTGCTCGAAGAGCTTCCCGATCCAGATGCCGCGGCCGCCGCAGCCGATGATGCCGAGCTCCAGGTTGCCGTTGGCGGCCACGCCGCGCGCGGAGCTCGGTCTAAGGGCCGTGAATGCCGCCCCCGCAGCTCCGGCTAGAAACGTGCGCCGCGCCATCGCGCGTCCGGCTTTTTTTCGCTTCATCATTGGGTCACTCCCCTTCGGCAGTGCGCGGGTAATGCGGGCTGTACAACATGCGCTTCGGACGAAGGCCCAGATCGCCATTGATGACGTAGGGCTCTGCTCTCTCGGATAGGTGCTTCACCGGACGTTCGCGCCACTGGCCCGTCTTTCCCCGCGCCAGTTCGAGCATGCCGCGGCCGTGCGGAGCGTGGTTGAGGAAGCGTCCGGTGCTCCTACATTCTCTGAGGTCGCCGCGAAGCCCTTCTCAGGCGGAGGGCGGGTGCGTGCCCGGCTGCGTGCGCAGCACGAAGGCTTTGGCGGATGATGGACGAATGTACAAAGGCGCGAGCCACGAGTTTGGTGGCGCATGGCTTGCCGAAGGGGGAAGAAGCATGCACAAACCGATAGATCGCCGCGTCTTCTTGAGGGCCGCTGGGCTCGGCCCGGTCGCCGCAGCGCTGACCCGCTGGTCCCTGGCGGCTCAGGGCACTGGCGAGAGGCCGAACATCATCTTCATCATGGCGGACGATCACGCCTCTCACGCGATGACCTGCTATGGGAGCAGAATCAACAAGACGCCGAACCTAGACCGAATTGCGGGGGAGGGAATGCGGTTTGACAATTGTTTTTGCACTAATTCCATCTGCGCTCCGAGTCGGGCGGTCATTCTCACCGGCAAATACAGCCATCTCAACGGCGTGCGCGACAACCGGCTGAGATTCGACGGCAGCCAACAGACCTTTCCCAAGCTGCTTCAAGAGACGGGTTACCAGACCGCCATGATCGGCAAGTGGCATCTGAAGTCGGATCCCACGGGCTTCGACTACTGGCATGTGCTGCCGGGGCAGGGGGCCTACCACAATCCGCAGTTCATCGAGATGGGCGAGCGGGCGAAGCACGAGGGCTATGTCACCGACATCATCACGGACTTCACGCTGGAGTGGCTGCGGACGAGGCGCGATGCGAGCAAGCCGTTCATGCTCATGTGCCATCATAAGGCGCCACACCGCCGCTGGGAGCCGGGTCCGAAACACGCCACCATGTATGAGGACGTGAAGATCCCCGAGCCAGTGACGTTCAACGATGACTACAACACTCGAAGTGCGGCGGCGCACGAGCAGAAGATGAGCATCCTGCACGATCTGACGACGCGGGACCTCAAGGGCGTCGAGCCGCCGGCGGGCCTGTCCGAACAGGCGCTGAAGGAGTGGAAGTACCAGCGATACATCAAGGACTATCTGCGCTGCGTCGCCTCGATCGACGACAACGTTGGGCGACTGCTGAACTACCTTGACGAGGCCGGGCTCAGCGACAACACGCTCGTCATCTACACCTCCGACCAGGGCTTCTATCTGGGTGACCACGGGTGGTTCGACAAGCGATTCATGTACGAGGAGTCGCTCCGGATGCCCCTTCTGATGCGGCATCCGCGGCTGATCAAGCCGGGTTCGATCAACGACGACATCGTGCTCAACCTCGACTTCGCGCCGACGTTCCTGGAGCTTGCCGGGGTCGAGAAGCCGAAGGACATGCAGGGGGAATCGATACGGCCGCTGCTGCGACGGAAGACGCCCAGGAAGTGGCGGAAGTCGATGTACTACCACTACTACGAGTACCCCGGGAGCCACTCGGTTAAGCGTCACTACGGATTGCGGACCAAGCGGCACAAGCTGATGCACTTCTACCACGACATCGATGCCTGGGAGTTGTACGATCTGGAGCGAGATCCGCATGAACTGAACAACATCTACGATGATCCGGCGAATGCGGCGCTGGTGAAGAGGCTGAAGGCTGCGTTGGAGAGGCTGCGGCGGAAGTATGGGGACGATACGATGAGCGAGGTCGAGGGAGCTTAGTGGGAGATTCGGGGAGGCTGGCACATGTATGATCATGCCGCTGTCTGTCTGGTTCTGCTCTGTGTCACTGCCGGAGCGCTCGCGGCCCCGGAGGCGCTGATCGACACTGAGTTCGGCGCGGCCGATCAACCGATCGTGGATCGCAGCGGCCGCGCGAACGAACGGGTCACGGGGGTGATGGCCGGGGAGTGGCGGGACAACTCCGATTGGGCCCCGGACGTGTATGCCCACTGGGAGCGCCTCGAGGAGGAGGGCCGGAGCTTCCTGCGGCTCCAGGTGACGAAGCTCGAGACCGGGCGCTGCCAGCTCGCGCACGCTCTGCCGCGCGTAACGGAGGAGACCTTCTACCGGCTCAGCATGACGGCGCGGAGCATGTCCGGCACGTCGGTTCAGATCGGCGTCCGCGACTCCGGGCGTCCGTACACGTTCCATTGGGAGCAGAGGCAGCGCCTGGCGGCCTCGTGGCGCGATTACGAATACGAGTTCAGGCTGACCGAGCTCCAGCAGGACGTGGGCTTCTGGATCAACGTGGGCGTGGCGGGACAGCTCGATCTGGCAAGGCTGCGCCTCACGCGACTCGCGCGGGCGGACTACATTGAGGAGCTGGAGCGGAAGTTCGGCGAAGCGGGAATCCGAAACCTGATCCGCGTCTCGCGCTTTCCGCTCGGTCTGCAGAGCGGGTGGGCTCTTGGGCGCGACAACTCGGACGGCGACGACGTGCAGATCGAGCCGGATCCCGAGCACGTCGGGCCCAGTGGCGCGCCAGGGCTTCGGATAAGGACGAATGAGCCGACCGTGCTCCGGAGTGCCCCATTCGGGGTCCCCCTCGGCTTCCGCCCGCACACCGCGAGCCTGTACGTCAGAGGCTCGGGCGAGATGAAGCTCGTCGTGCAGCGCGACGGCAGGCAGATCGCCCAACAGTCCTTTGGGCTGGGCGAGGCGCCCGCGGAGTGGCGGCGCATCCACCTGACGTTCCAGCCGACGCTTATGGCCCGGGCGTATTCCCTGCGAATCGAGGCCGGCGAGACCTTCTGGATCGACGCCCTGCAGGTAGAGCCCGGGGAGCAACCGGGGCCGTACGCGTCCCAGCAGCCGTGCGAAGTGGCTCTGGCGTGTCCGCCCTCGGATGCCTCGGTGGCGCGGGTGCAGTTCGAAGATGAGGCGGCCGAGGTCCTCTACCACGTGACGGGCGAGTGCGCCGGAGGGGTTCTGCGCGGCAAAGTCGTGAACGTGTACGGTGAGGAGAAGGCCTTGCCCGCGATTCGTCTGGGCGAGGATACGAGGGGGGGCCGGATCGAATACGACGCGTTCCCGGAGACGGACTTCGGACCGTTTCGGGTCGAGGCGTGGGTTGAGGATGCGGAGGGCAACCGCATCAGCACGTACAACGAGTTGGTCGTCAATCGCCTCCCGCGACCGCGCTACTGGGGCAAGGACGCGCCCGATTCTCCCTTCGGAGTGCACACGAATTCCACCACGCGGCACAACCTCATGGTCAAGGCCGTCGGGGCCAACTGGACGCGGCTGCACGACGCCGGCCTTCAGTACCTCGGGTGGTATCACCTGGAGCCCGAGCCGGGCAAGTGGGCCTTCCGCGACAAAGAGATCCACCGATACCGACGCGACCACATCAAGGTCCTCGGCGAGCTCGGCACCGCACCCGAGTGGGCGAGCTACCACCCGGGCAAGCGGCACAGCAGCTACTTCGACCGGTACTACCAGCCGAAGCGACTGGAGGACTACGCCAACTACGTGCGCACAGTGGCGCAGCGGTATCGCGGGGTGATCGACGCCTACGATGTCTGGAATGAGCCCTGGATCCACGCGTGGTGGGGGGCGGGGTACGATGAGTCGAAATCGGACCGGGACGGATACGTCACCAGCGAGGATGCGCCCGGTGACTTCGTGCGGCTCATGCAGACGGCGTTCGAGACGGCGAAGTCGGTCGATCCGGATATCACCGTGCTCGGCGTCAACTCAACGACGGGTGGAGGCAGCTCGAGGAGCTTCGGCGGAAGCGAATGGACCGAGGCCATTGTCGCGGCCGGGGGAATCGACAACTGCGACGCGGTCTGTTACCACCAGTACATCGGGGGGAGGCCGGGGTATCCCGGGGACGTGGTCGAGCGCGGGTTCCAGACCGCCACCGGGGCCATTGAAGAGCGGTTCGGGGGGCTGCCGAAGCCGGTCTGGATGACGGAGGGATCGGCCGGCCGGGACGTCATCGGGCCGGGATTCTACAACCACACGCTGCCGTTCGAGAATCCCGAGGATCCCTGGGACACGGCGGACCGGCTGTGCCGGTACGTCGTGAGCCTGCTGGCGCAGGGAGTGTCGAAGGTGTTCCTCTACTCCATGCACGCCCAAAGCTCGCTCGACGCGCCGTCGAGTTGGCGGGTGATCGTCAGCTCGGAGGGGTATCTGCACCCCAGCGGCGCCGCGCATGCCATCCTGGCGTGGCACCTCGAGGACACGCGGTTCGTCAAGACCCTCACGATCACAGATGGCGTGTTCGCGTACCTGTTCGAGGGCACCACGGATACCCGGTCTGTGGCGGTGCTCTCCAGTGCACCGGGGCATGCCGAGTATGTGCTTCCCGATGTGCCTGGCGCCAAGTTGGCCGACCTGTTCGGGAGTAGACTACGGTCCGGGCAGCCGCTCGGCGATACGCTGGCGTATCTGTCCGCGGCGGCGCCCGTGGCAGAGCTGGAGAAGTCGCTCCGCTCGGCAGATCCGGACTAGAGGAAACACGACCCCAGCGCACGATGGCGAACACGCTCTCACCGATCGCAAGTCCCCGTCGATGCACTCCAAGAGTGAGCCTCGCAAGGCCGCATGATCCAGCGTGTGCAGATGCCCCCATTCCGCCCGGATACGCGGGCGCCTCACGGCGCGAAATACGGGTGGGGCGGTGCGACCCGGTCCTCGCCCACGGTGATCCCCACGCCTGACTCGCCCGCGATTCGATCGCGGGCGAAGTGCTTGTAGGCCAGCGCGATCTCGGGCCCGCTGCCCTTGGATGTGTCGAGCATACCCCCCGCCAGAGCAACGATAAAGTCCGTATTGCCCCGCTGGATCATGGGCTGCTGGCCGTTGAGGCCACTCTCCCGGAGCGACCAGTAGTAGCGCGCGTCGCGCCACGGGTCGCCGGGTGGCGTGATGGATGCGACATAGTCGGGCATGTACAGGCGCACTCGGGCGGGGTGCCTGTCTGAAGCGGCATCCCGTACGGGATCTCCGTGCCCCGCCTGGCTGAGGTGGCATGCCGTTCTTGCTGTGGCCGAGCAAGGACCGACGGTCCTCAGAGCACCTATGGCTCGGCCGCCGTACACCCCTCGCAGCCCAGACAGCAGCAGACATCGCACGAGCCAGCCAGCGGGTGAGTGCCCTTGCCAGGGCGTTGGAGCTCAAGACGAGACGCGGGCCCCGCGGGACCGTCCTGGACTACGAGGCCGACTACATCGCCCTCCTCGCAACCCGGCACGGCATCACGCAAGCCATGGTCAGCCAGGCACAGGTGGCTTAGGGAGAATGCAGGGTTGCGCCATGGTGAGAGGAAATGGCGAGAAGGACCACGGGTGATGAGTGTGGGTCCCTCAGGTCCTTCGGTTCAGGGGAGGCCATTCCGTTGATCCAAGAGATCACAGTTGAGAACTTCAGGGCATTCCAGAGCCAGCGACTGCGCATTCGGCCGCTGACCATTCTGGTGGGCCCCAACAACTCTGGCAAGTCGGCGCTGATTAGTGCGCTCACGCTTCTGTCGCAAAGTATGCGCAGCCGGGATCCCGACATCGCGCTGCTGCTGCAGGGCCCTCTGCAGGACTTCGGGACCTACCGGGATGTTGTCTACAAAAACCACGCGGGCCGACGGGTGGCATTCGACATCGAGATCGAAGTGCCTGAGCGGTCGCCCAGGCGACGGGCGGGGCCCAGCCTCTTTGACTTGGAGGGCCAGGCCGGCACGGAGTGGCCGCGGAGTGTGCGCTTCCTGATCAAGTTCAAGTACCGAACGCAGCGGCGCCACGTCGTCGTAGAGGAGTTGACTCTGAGGACGCGAGAGGGAAGACAGCTGCTGCACGCGAGGTACTCTGACGACACCGAGAGCGTGATGCTGGAGTCCCTCGGGGGCCAGCGCTTTGGGGTGCAGGGCGGGGATCGCGGAAGGCCGCGGCTGCGCCTGGACCATTTCGTGCCTCTTTACCCGCACCGGCTGCTCGCGTTGCGGCGCGACCACCGGCTGGATGAGGAGGCCGTGCACTTGGTGAGTATGGCCTCGATGCATCTGGCGCGCTCGCTTGAGGCGATCGAGTTCCTAGGGCCGTTCCGAGCACCTCCCGCCCGTACCTATCTTTTCAGCGGGGAGACCCCCGGGTCAGTCGGGCCGACAGGCGAGAGGGCGGTGGAGGTGCTCGTGAGCGGCGCGAGCCGCCGGCGGGACCATCGTCCTTCAATTCGGGACCGCGTGTCCAAGTGGATGCACCAGGCGGGGGTGGCCAAGGAGATGACGGTACACCCCCTGACTGACCGGCACTTCGAGGTCCGGGTCGCGCATCCGGTCACACAGGAGGAACAGAACATCGCCGACGCCGGGTACGGATGCAGCCAAGTGTTTCCCGTGCTGGTGGGCGGCTTCAGCGCAGCGGCCCGGCGCGGGAGCATGTTCATCGTCGAGCAGCCCGAGCTCCATCTTCACCCCCGGGCCCAGGCAGAGCTTGCCGCGTTCTTCCTGGATCTGGTCGCCGAGGGCTGCTGCTGTGTCATTGAGACGCATAGTGAACACCTGGTAGTTCGCCTCCAAAGCTACTTGGCGGATCCTGAGGTGCCGCTCCGCCCGGAGGAGGTCGCGCTGTACTACGTCTACCCCGGGGCAGATGGACACAAGGTAGTGAAGGAGATAAGGACGGACGAGACGGGAGGATTCTTGGACGAGTGGCCGCAGGGGTTCTTCCCTGAGCGCCTCGACGAGGCAAGAAGGCTTGCGCGCATGGCGCTCAAGCGCGGAGGGGAGGAGTGAAGCCCGTGGACGGTGTGGTGGTGGACGCATCTGTGATCCTCCGGTTTTCGCCCCAGCTCGCAAGGGGCGAGGGTCGTCTGTACGAGCTGATCACCGAGTTGGCCCACTCGTTCGGCATGGTGACGGATGACGGGCAGAAGATGGAGCAGGAATGGAGCGCCGGCGGTAGTGACCAGCTGATCCTGACGTGGATTGCGGAGGAGATGAAGAATGGGCGTCTGAAGGTGGTCCGTGGGTGCATCGACCGGGGCGCAAGGCGCAGGCTCCACGCGCACTTCGGGCTCCCGCGCAATAGCTGGGATGTCGAGTACATCAAGTGCGCGAATGTGACCCTCATGAAGTACCTACTTGCCGAGGACTGTGACTTCTTTGATCCAAAGGCGAAGGCACAGGGGGCGAGCGCGAGGCGCAAGGCAAAGCGCGAGAGGCGAGGGCGGCTCTGTCAGTACCTGAAGAAGCAACTGGGGATCAGGGTCGGGGCTATATGCCATTGCAGAGGGGATCTAGGGCTGTAGGCTGTATTCTGGGGCCATAATACCCGTTCTTCTCACGAATCCCAGGAATTCCGGGCACACCGTACTAAATTATTGCCAATGCCTGATGCTATCCAACATGCCCCCAGAGTAATCGAGGTTGTGCCTCATGACTCCCGGTGGCCCGTGCGCTTGGCGGCGCCGTGGTAGAAGTTGAACCCATCAACGTAGACCCAGCACCGCACCCATTGACCCTCCGCAAAAAACAGCAGAGGCCACCTCGAAAAGGTAGCCTCTGACTCACGCCAGCGCGTGAGCTGGTTTGCTTTGTCGAAGTATACCCGAGTCGCAGCGAATGTCAACCCTATTCCTCCATTTTTTGCCGACCCCCCGTCCAGAGGGGGCCAACGGCCCCCTCTGGACGGGGGGTCGGCACAGGGCTTTCTTCTTCACGACTATACACTTGACACAGGTGCGTGGAATATCGGGAGGCCGGAGTAGTGTTTCGGCGAATACTTGATTACATTGCTGGTGCGTGGTAATGTGTCGCAAGGAAAGGTTCTCGGCGCGGCCAAGAACAATACGGGTGCGTCTACGTTAAGGATACAGAAGGGGGTGTGGGCATGAGCCGCACCGGCCTTGATGCGCTGATTCGCAGTCTCCTCAGCAAAGTCCCCGGGCGCAAACTCAACAAGACGCAATTGATCAAGCTCGTGTTCCTCTGCGACTACGAGCACTACGAGACGTTCGGCAAGACAATCAGCGACCTAACATACTACTGCGCCGAACTGGGGCCGGTTGCCTGGGATATTCCTGATCGGGCAGCAGCAATGCATGATGTCGAGCACGAGTATCATGCGCCCGGCCTCCTTCATCCGTATCCCGAACACACATACACACTCGCAGTCTGTGCGAGCGGCACAGCCTTGTCTGTGCAAGAGGAGGCGACAGTCGCCCGGGCCGTGCGGAACTGGGGCGGACGGTCCGCCAAGCAATTGGTGGCCATTGTGCATAGCGAACCATTTGCGCGCCTACTGACCGAAGGCGCACCCATTGACTTCAGCCGACTGGATGACGACCCGCTCGCCGATGCGCATGTCCAGGACGCGGTTATGTCTGATCCCGAACTACAGGAATCCGTCGCTCGTGCAGAGAGGCAGTTACGAACCCGGCACGAGACTGCGCCATGATGCTGCCGGAATCTGTTGACGATGCACCATACAGGCCGATCTATACGCAGGAGTTCAGGGATCTCTTTGCATCGAAGAAGTTCCGAAGTAGGCAACAGCAGATAGTACTCGCCATTGAGCGCATCTGCTTCGTCCCGGAACGGAAGAGCCATCTGCTCGACAAGAAGCACGGAATCGACTGGCGGGGAAAGAGGGACCGGAAGGCAAACGGGGACATCATTCTGATCTTTGGCTGGTGTCGAGAGTGGGGGGAGAAGGGATTTCGCGCGCAGGGCATCAATGACTGCTGCGGCGGCGAGGCCGAGAACTCGAATCAGGTCGTCTTCCTTGCCCTCGGTTCGCACAAGCAGGTCTTCAAGCGCGGATGATTATACGTCGGCGCGGCATACCTGCAACCAGTACCGCGCTGGCTCCCTGTACCGCGAGAGCAGCACCGTCGGCTGACGCCTTGCAGGGCGTGTGCGTGATGATAGGCCTTGCGTCCCGTGTGGACGCCAGGCCCAGTTCCTCGGCTCTGCCCCTACGGATTGCACCTTTGGCACGGGACGTATCCCTGAACGATGATCTCCTCACGGCTCCCGCGCAACGTGACGGCGTTCGTCGTCGGCAGCCAACGGCATGTCGGCTTGTGGAACTTCCGGCTCACCCGATTCCCCATGTAGTGGTCACCCCGGGCAGTTGGCTCCCGTAAGTCCGGGGACGCCATACTAAATTATCGGAGCAAAGGAGCCCTCCCATGCCCCGTGGGAAGAGAACGCCGACGCTGCCCTTCCAACACTTCTTCACCTACGACGAACTCACCCGGTTCGTCGAGGCACTGGCCGGGAGTCGGCCCAATCTGGTGTCGCTCACGTCCATTGGCGACTCTCGTGAGGGACGGGCGATCCACATGCTGACTATCACGGACGCCTCGACGGGTGCGGCCGAGGACAAGCCCGCGTACCTCATCCAGGGCAACATCCACGCGACAGAGCTGTCGGGGACTCATGCGGCTCTGTACACCGCCCGCCAGCTCGTGGCGGACCACGCCCGATCCGCCATACTCAAGCGCGTCGCCTTCTACATCGTGCCGCGCATCAACCCGGACGGCGCGGAGTTCGCCGTGACCACGTCCGGCACCATCCGCAGCCGGACGGACCGATCCGAGCGTGTGCCCAATACGCTGTACCAGGAAGACGTGAATGGCGATGGCCTGATCCTCACCATGCGCATGGAGCACCCGAACGGTCCCTTCGTGGCTGACCCCAAGGACAAACGTCTCCTCATTCGCCGCACCAAGGACAGCAAGCCCCCGTACTATCGGACACTGCCTGAGGGCATGATCCATGAGTGGGACGGGACGGACCGGATCAGCGTTGAGGGGCGCCGCTTCGACTGGAACCGCAACTGGTCGTATGACTGGCGGCCCGAGCCCGAGCAGGCCGGCGCGGGCGACTTCCCTTTCAGTGAAATCGAGCTGCGCGCATTGGCGGATTTCATCTTCAGCCGCCCCAACATATTCGGCGTGCTCGGCTACCATAACGGCCCCAACGCCGTGCTGCGTCCCCCCTCGACGGGCTCGGAGGACGACCTGGACGCCGGCGATGTCAAGGTCATGCAGGAGCTGGCCGAGATCGGCGCCAAGCACACGGGGTTCCCCGTGATCCCCGTGGTCAAGTACCATCGCGACAACGCGAGAGACATCAACCTCCGCGGACATTTCCACAACTTCGGCTACCAGCACCTGGGGCTGTTCGTGTTTGAGTTCGAGCTCGGCATGCTCCTGAACAGCGCCGGCATCACAACCAAAGACATCTTCGCGGTGAAGGACGAGCAAGAGCAGGAAGCCCTCACGCGTCGCATGATGAAGTGGTGGGACAAGCAGAAGAAGCGGGACCGGATCTTTGCCCGGTGGACCTACTTCGATCACCCACAGCTCGGTCCGGTGCAGATCGGGGGCCTGCTGCGCAAGTATCTGGCCGGTCCGACGCTGAGCGACCTCAGGAAGATCGCCAGGGGCACGTACCGGTTCACGCTCGCACACGCCGAGCGGCACCCGCGGGTGGTCATTGAGGACATCGGCGTGGATCGCGTCGGGGAAGAGGTCTATCGCATTCGCGCCCGTGTGGCCAACCGCGGCCAATTCCCGACGCACGTGTCCGGCAAAGGCCGCGGTCTGAAACGACTCAAGACCGTGCGAGTGCAGTTCCGTCGTGCGGGCGGTGTGAAGCTCCTCTCGCAAACCGGCCACCATTCGCTCGGCCATCTGGCAGGCATCACGGACGGTCGCGATCTCGAGTGGTTCGTATCGGTGGAGGAACCGAGGGATTCGCTGTGCGAGCTGCGCGTGCTCGGCGGAACCGGCGGCAACGTGAGGGCCAGCGTGCCGAAGCCGGATTAGACGAGTCAGTCGCGAAGAGGGACGGCATCGTGCGGTGGCCAGGCGCCATCGCAGAGAGCCTCCAGGACCAGACGCATCTGGTCTCCAGTTTCCCGTCGCGTACCGACTACCTCCTGTCTCGCGACCTCCGGATCCGGGGCGCCATCTGCTTCTTCCAGGCTGCATAGGTTCGCTTCAGACGATCAACGATTTGCGGATTGCGCTCTGCGACGTTGTCTGTTTCGCCGATGTCGGCCTCAAGATCATAGAGCCCCAGGGAGCCCCCTCGATACACGAGCTTCCACTTGCCGGCTCGGACCGCCCACTGGTCAGCCCCGCCGTCCCAGAACAGCGCCTCGTGCAGTGACTCTTTCGCTTCGCCGCGAAGAACGGGGAGCATGTCCTTGCCGTCATAGACGCGGCCGCCAGGAAGCTCCGCGCCGACGGCTGAGATGATAGTGGGCATGATGTCGAGACAGATGATCGGTTCCGAGCACACCGCTGCCTCTGGCAGCCTCCCCGGCCAGCGCACGATGAACGGAACTCGAATCCCGCCTTCGTACGCGCTCTGTTTGTAGTCGCGCAAGACGCCGTTGTTGGCGTGGTTCTTCTTGGCGCCGCCGTTGTCGGAGAAGAAGAAGATAAGCGTATTGTCATCGACCTCAGTTCGCCTCAGGGCAGTCAACACTTGGCCAATCCCCTCATCCATCCGCGCGAGCATTGCCAGATAGATGTCCCGCTCGGCATCCCCTGTATTGAAACGCTTGATGTCCTCCTCCGGCGCCTGCAGCGGCCAGTGCACTGCGCTGTACGGGAGATACAGGAAGAAAGGACGTTCACGATGGCGCTCGATAAACGACACGGCTTCGCGAGTCAGGTTGTCCGTGAGATAACCGGTGTCGCTGACCGGCTTCTCATTGCGATAGATCGAAGTGTACGCGTCCGTGATGCTTAGATCGAAATAGTCATGGGCCCCGTGCCCCAGGAAACCGTAGAACTCGTCGAATCCCCGCCGCAAGGGATGGTACTCGGGCTCAATGCCCAGGTGCCATTTGCCGATCACGCCCGTGGCGTACCCCTCTTTCTTGAGCGCATCGGCCACCGTGGTCTCGCTCAGAGGCAGCCCGATCCTGGAATCGCCGGCCGTATAGAAACCGAACCGCTGCTGATAGCGGCCGGTCACCAGGCCCGCTCTCGTCGGGGCGCAGACCCAGGCGCTCGCGTAACCGTCCGTCAGTCGCACGCCCTCCCGGGCGAGTCGATCCGTATTGGGCGTGCTGACTTCCTCGGGATGCTCATAACAGCTTGCGTCTGCGTATCCCTGGTCATCGGAGACGATGACCACGATGTTGGGCTTCTGGTTGCCTCCGTTGTTCCTGCCTTGCCCCCAGGCCGAGCCGACGAGGCTCGCTCCTGCCGCGGAGGCC
This sequence comes from Armatimonadota bacterium, assembly GCA_030601885.1. Lineage (GTDB taxonomy): Bacteria > Armatimonadota > Zipacnadia > JAUWAU01 > JAUWAU01 > JAUWAU01. Next base: position 163,640 of record JAUWAU010000010.1, on the reverse strand, counting down.
ACCGCTGCTGACAGAAACTCTCTCCGATTCAAAGGCTCTTTAGTTCGCATTTGTGTTCACGCTCTTTCCTATGCAAGGCCGGGGTGCCCCTGTGCTCCCCGCGCGGAGAGCCCCGGAGTTGTGGGCATGATAAGGACTCCGACAAAGAGCGTTAACTGCTCCATGACGCCCATGCGCGTGTTCCAGCGGACGTACGTCCGCCGAGCAGAGGAGATCAGTAGTCGTTCCCGACGAGGCTGGCCTCACAGGACGCCTGCCACTCGGCCAGGATGCGCTTCATCTTCGCCACGATCTCCGGGTGCTCGGCGGCGATGTTCTTCGTCTCGGACGGATCGGCGATGATGTCATAGAGCTCGTGAATGGCCGGCTCGACCGTACCATTGTCGGATCTGTGCCTCTTCCCGCTGGGGTTGTGGACGAGCTTGTAGCGGTTGTCATTGAGGGTGGCCACTCCGCTGGACTGGAAGCCGATGGGGCGGGGGCGCTCGCTCATATTGCCCTCGATGACCGGCACGAGGCTGATGCCGTCGTATGGCCGGGGCTTGCCCTTGAGCTTGTATCCGAGCACGTCGAGAACGGTGGGGAAGCAGTCGCTGGTGACGCACGGCACATCGACCACGCGGGGCTCACGGATCTTTGTCGGCCATTCGAGGATGCCTGGTACGCGAACGCCGCCCTCGTAGAGGCTGCGTTTGCGGCCCCGAAACGGACCGGCGGACCCCTGATAGCGCCCTTTCTCGGTCGGATTGCCCTCGGGGCCGTTGTCGCTGCAGAACCACAGCATCGTATTATCCGCCACGCCGAGCTCGCGCAGCTTCCCACGTAAACGCCCGACCTGCTCATCCAGTGCAGTCACGACTCCGTAGTAATGCTGCTCGTTCTCAGTGCAGTTCGGGTAGCGCTTCAGGTACTCTTCGCCGCCGACGACGGGAGCGTGCGGTGCATGGAACCAGATGACAGCGAAGAACGGCTTGCGCCGCTTGACCGCGCCCTCAACGAACGGGATCGCCTTGTCCATGATGATGCGCGAGTCGCAGCCTTCCAGCGGCTCGGTGACATTCTTCCCGTTGTGCCAGTAGAGGTTGCGCGTGTCGAATGTCCCGCCGTGCTTGTTCGCCGGATCATAGGGATCCCAGGTGGCCACGGCGTACTCGGTGGAGAACCACTCGTCGAAGCCGCTCATGCCGGGCGTCATGTAGTTCTCCTCCGGCTTCCGCTTGGGCCCCTTGCCGGAGTAGTCCGGGGTGAGCGTTCCGAGATGCCACTTGCCGAAATGCCCGGTCGTATAGCCCTCTTCCTTGAGCACTTCCGCCAGGCCGATCTCGTCCTTGCGCAGATGGCCGGCATTGGCGGTGAAGACGCCGTAGCGGTACGGGTGTCGGCCGGTCAGGACGCTGCCGCGGGTGGGTGAGCAGACGGGCGCGCCGGCGTAGAAGCGGTCGAAGCGAAGGCCGCTCTGGGCCATGTCGTCCAGATTCGGGGTCTGCAATATCGGATGCCCGTTGTATCCCGTGTCGCGCCAGCCCAGGTCGTCGGCCATGCAGAGGATGATGTTGGGCTTACCCGCGGAAGTCGGCCCCTCTGCCGCACGGGAGAGAGCGGACCCGATGAATGCGAATCCCAGGCTCCCGATGAAGTCACGTCGGTGCATGAGCGTCGCCTCTTTCGTCGGCGTTCGAGGCGGGCGACGGCAGAGCCTCGCCCCTACTGTAGGGCTCGTGTGGTGACGACCTGGGCGTCGGCTTTGCGGCCATCGGTGGCGGTCATCAGGATCTTGGCGCCCGGCGGGACGTCGATCAGCGTCGTCACAGGGACGACGCCGTTGGGCAGGCTGCGCGCGCCGCGGAGGGGGCGTCGGTCCATCGTCTGGAAAGTGACGTCGGCGTTCCGCAAGGTCTTGAGCTTCGGCAGTGAGCAGCTCGGGGGCCTTCCCATAGTCGCGGCGGCGCGATCGATCTCCCCGCCGCCGCGCGGACCCGCCGAGGGGGGATCGATGATGTTGCGGATCTTCAACGTCAGCGTCGGCTCCTCGCCACGCGGGTCGAACTCCTTCTCCAGGAAGTTCCAGTGCGGCGGGCCCTCGCGCGGGTGAAGATCCGGCGTGTCGAACTTGTTGTGATACAGGGCGTGGATTCGCACCTCGCGCCCGTCGTAGTCGGTCATCTCCGGCGCCCAGTCCTCCTTGAGGCGGCGTGAGCCGCCGCGGCCGATGGGCCCGCAGGAGGACTCGATGACGCGCTGCCTCTTGTCCTCCACGACGCACGCTAAGTGGATATCACCGTAGACGCTCAGGATGCCGGGGCGTCCGCCGAGGAGCTCCAGCACCCGGTCGATACCGGCAGCGCACCAGGCGGCATAGTCGGCGGAGACCCGGTCCTCCTGGGCGAATCGCATCCCTGTTTCCGGATCGGTGAGGCGACCGGTGAAGATGGGGTGCATGCAGTTGATTCCGCTGAGCAGGATCCACGGCGAGGTGTCAGTGCGAACGATCTCCTGCAGCCAGGCGAACTGCTCCTCGCCGAGCAGCGCCCGGGTGGGATCGCGGCGGTCGTAGAGCGCGCGCTTGTGGCCCCAGCCGCCGTTGACCCAGATGTTGGTGTCCTGGGAGGAACGCCACAGCCGGGACTCGAGCACGACGATGGAGAAATCCCCGTTGGGCATTTTCCAGCGGCGCCAATCCTTTGGATTCTCGTCGCCGATGCGCTCCTCGAGGCCCTGCACGAGGTGATGGTTGATGTCGAAGTTGCGGCGCATGTACTCGGAGTCCTGTCCCAGGTCGTCGAACTTGCGCACCAGGATCTGCTCGGGGCCCTTGACGTCGTCCATGCCGTAGTCGTGGTCGCCGGGGTTGATGATGTTCCAGTGGCGCATCATCTGCCAGCGAGTAGTCGGGTTGGCGATGGTCAGGGCGATTATCTTGTAGGCGTCGTCCGTGCTCGGCGGGGGAAACAGGAGCTCCAGGTACCAGACGTCGTCCTCCCAGTTGACGATCTGGAAGTTGTAGTCCTCGAAGTACCTATAGGCGTTCTGCGTTGGCTGGCCGTGGACCCAGTTCTCCTGATACGTGCCCGCCCGCGGCAGCGTGGTGCCGCCGCCGTGGATGGCATGTCCCCCCAATGTGCAGACGCGATACGGCGCCGTGAGCCGCGGCAGCCGTCCGACGTACGTTTTCGGCCCGAGGTAGCCTCGCTCGGGGTCGGCCGGTCGCGGGTCTGCCGTGACGTCCACGCCGTCTTTCCACACGGTGTAGTAGAGGGTCTTCTCCGCCGGACTGACGGGCATCGCGACATCGATCACCGCAGTATAGCGGCGCCATTCATTGTCCACGATCGAGGCCGAGCCGGCGACGGGGACACGCTCCCAGCCGCCCCGCGGGTCGGATGAATTGGCGACGCGGATCTCGACCTTCTCGCCCTCGCTGCGAAATAGCGCCACGAACTTGCACGTCCACCTCCCATCAATCAGCTTGAGCGTATCGCCGAGCGGATAGCAGACGTGCAGCTCGTTCAGGCGCAGAGGGGTCGCCCGGTTGTCGCCAGCCGCGATCTCCACCCGGTTCACCTCGAAGTCCAGGGAGCCGTAGCAGGCCAAACCGAAGTAGCCGTCGGTGTAGAGCTCGCGGCTGACGTCGCGAACGCTCACCGTTTCAAGGGCCTCCGCGTGACGGATTCGTGCAGTGACGGTAGCCGTCTCGCTGTCGCCTCCGGTGACCTGGACCTCGATCCGAACTTCGTCCCCCGCCTTGAGTTGCGGCCCTGGCCTGTGCGAGTCATCGCGAACCGGCTTTCCGTTTGTGCCGTGGTCATAGAGGCCGAATGTGCCGTCCTTGTGCCAAGTAGCCATCCAGGAGCCGGCTCCGGGCTTCGGGTTTCGGAAGTTCCGGCTCTCGTAAAGGCACTCCCCGCCGAAGCACACGCCCATGTATCCGTCTTGCTCGCCGCGGCCCTCAGGGCAGAGATTGCGCACCGTAAACGTTGCCTGCACGGTGTAGTTTCCCGTCAGTTTCCAGTCCCGTCGCCAGATCATGCCCATGGGTAGATTGGGGGTCCGGTCCCGTGTCCGCAGCTCGGCCTCCTTGCCGCCGCTGGACCAATGCCATGGGAAGTTGGTGATAGGGTTCTTGTTGCCGACGTTCTGAAGTCGTCGCCGCAGGGCGTGGTCCTGGGCCTTCCAGTATCCCGGATTAAGCGTCTCCCAGTGGTGACCGTGGTAGAGGGCATCGGGGCGATCGAAGGTATCTACCAGAGCGAATTCCTCCGCCCAGGCGATAGCCCCACTAAGAGCCACTGCGGCCAAGGCGCCAAGCAAGCGCATCTTCATCGTCTGTCTCCTCATGAGATCATCCGTAGATCAGCCGTCTCGCTCCTGGACTTCGCTTTGCTCTTTCCACGCCCTCACATACCGAATCCGGTACGTGGACGGCAAGTCCTCATCCCGCGGCATGCCGAGCCAGTTCGGCATAGTCTCGCTGTCGAAGAGCATGTGCAGGGGGTAGTGCCAGTCGGTGTTCTTCACGCTCCGCACGAGGACGCCATCGACGTAGTACTTGATCGACTCCTCGCCCCATTCCAGCCCATAGACGTGGTAGTCATCGGCCAGGTCCCAGGGACTGAGCCACTTGCCGCCGACGCTCCAGTGTCGCTTTTCCTTTGGCGTCTCAAAGACGTGGAGGTTCATGTTGCATTTGCGCTCGAAGCCGAGAGCCGCGCCCCCGATTTCGAAGACGTCGATCTCGGTTCGGTGCATGCCCTCGTCATCGACATACCTGCCGCTGAACCAGAAGGAGCTTGAGCCGGCCGAGTGCATGGGCCGGGCCTCGACTTCGAAGTAGCCGTACCGGACCGTCGTCTTGCTCTTGACCGAAGCGGAGGTGTAGGAGTGGAAAAGCGGTTCGCCGTCCGGTCCCTCGATCTTGGCGAACTCCTCCGGCACCGGCTCCTTCCTCATGGTGAGCGTCAGTTCGCCGTTCTCTGTCGTCACGTTCCTCGGAAGAAAAGGACTGGGGGGTCGTCCCTTCCACGTGGGGTTGTAGTCCCACCACTTCGTCTCGTCGAGCTCAGGCCCATGGAACTCGTCGCTGAGCGGCCCGTACTTGATCCAGTCGCCTTGGTTCTGCTGATCGGAGAGGGGGAGGTCATCGGTGACGCGCTGCGGCGTTTCGCCCAGACCGCCCACCCGAGTCCAGCCGGTGTTGGTTCGGCTGATCCGCGCGCCCCATTTCTCCGAGAGGTAGACGAGCACGCTCTGGTAGGCGTCCTCGGTGAGGAAGCCCCGATCATAGACGAGCAGCTCGGCGATATCTCCCTGGAAGAACTGGGCATTCGCATGGCCGGCCTTGCCGATGGTGAGCGGGCCGATGCGCACGTTCACGTAGGTACTGTCGTCCACCACGGCGCCGTACGCATCGCCCGAGCGACCCTTGTTGGCGACGAAGCAGAACGCCGGCGGCTTGAGATCGTTCTCGCAGCCGGGCGGAAACGATGAGACAAGCCGCTGCCATCTGCCGCCAGTCGCCTGCTCCTCCGATCGCTGCGAGACGACGAAAGCGGTCGCCACGCCCTCCTTCCCGCGGATCTCCTCGAGGTTGAGATGCGCCCTGCCGCCGAAGCGCACGACGGGCATTTCGTTCATGGCATTGGGGACGAGACGGGGGCGCCTTGCGGCCTCGTCCTGAGTGGCGTGATGCCCGTTGCCGGACTTATCCAGCCATTCCTCAACAGCTCCGTCCTTGCCCGCTACCACTGTCTGCACATCGCTGGCGTCGAGCCACAACTGCAGACCGTCTGTCGAAGGAGGGCCCTGCGTCTGCTGAGAGTATCCCAGTGCAGCCAGTGCGTGGGTGATGAGCATGACTCGGATCATTGCGTGCAAGGCTCCGTCTTAGTTGGCGGTCGGCATATCCTCGTCCGGACCGACTCATCTGCCGGCGATCGGGCTTTTGTACCAGATCGGCTAGTTGACCTTCGCGGCTTTCCTGTCGGCCTTCGTCTCGCCGGGTTTCTGGTCCCACGGGTTCGGCGCTCGCGGTTCGTAGTGGGGTCGGGCATCCTTCTCGGGCATGGAGTCAACGACGGCCTGGAACTTCTTCAGCGCGGCCAGATACTCGGGCTTCGTACTGTCGATCAGGTTGCTCTCCTCGAACGGATCCGCCTCGAGATCGTAGAGTTGGTCGATCTGCCTCTGCTCGTTCACCCAGACCTTGAACCGCTTGTCGCGGATGACGCGAGCAGTGTAATCGGCCTTCCCGCGGACGCCCTTTTCATCGAGGAGTGCGGCGCCATGTCCCATGCCCAGGATCCAGTCGCGCGGCGAATCCTTCGCATTGCCAAGCAGGAGCGGCGCGATGGAGACGCCATCGATCTCGAGGTCGCCCGGCACTTCGGCGCCGGCCAGCTCGCAGAAGGTGGGGAGGAAGTCGGTGAAGTCGGTCAGGGCATCCGTCACCACTCCCTTCGGGGTGAGCCCCGGGCAGTTGACGACGAACGGAGCGCACACACCGTTTTCGGTCTTCTTGGCTTTGCCGCCGGGGATCGCTCGCCCGCCAATGTGCCCCGTGATCCTTCCCCCAGACCCATTGTCCGTCGTGAAGATGACGATGGTCCGGTCTCTGATCCTCAACTCGTCGAGTGCGCCGACGATTCGGCCGACGAGATGGTCGGTGTAGCGCACCATTGCCTTGTGCTTGTCCAGCGGCTCCGTCACGTCCGGCTCCGCGGGCGTGTGCACGAGAGGGCCGTGCGTGAGGGCCATCGGGTAGTAGAGCATCATGGGCTGATCCCGGTGCTCCCCCATGAAGCGGATCAGGTGGTCGGTGTACAGATCGGGGCCGAACTTGCCCTCGTAGGTCCTGCTTCCGTCGGACGTGTGGATGTAGGGATCCCAGTAGCGCTTGCCACTGGGCGGGTTGCCGCCTTCGCCGCCGGTCCACATGCACCAGTCATCGAAGCCGTGCTTCTGCAGCGCGTCGGGCGCCACGCGGAAGTCGTTGATTTGCCACTTGCCGACGACGGCTGTAGCATAGCCCGCCTTCTTCACGAGACGGGCGAACGTGATGTTCTGTCGCAGCTTCCAGTCGAAGTACCCGACGCCCCAGCGCGGCACGTCCCAGTGGTTCACCCAGCCCGTCCGCCAGGGGTATTGCCCGGTGAGCAGCGTGGCCCGAGTAGGCGTACACTGGGGCATGGAGTAGGCGTTCTCGAACCGCATACCGCCGGCGGCGAGGGCGTCAATGTTTGGCGTTTCGATGTCGTCAGCACCGTAGCAACTGATCCACTCCTTGCCGAGGTCGTCAACCATGATCAACAGGATATTGGGTCTCATCCTGCCTTCAGCTCCTCTGGCGGACGATGTCATTCCGAAGCCATGGGTGGCCGATATCGTCGCGCCAAGCCCCATGGATTTGAGGAAATCGCGCCGGTTTGATCTTCGCATGTCGGTCCTCCGGTTCAAACCACTCGGAATGGGCCGGCAGTGCTATTCGCCCGCGGGCGGCTCCTTCTTCTCGAAGAAGCCGGACTGCTTGGTGCTGACCTCCGGTCCCCAGATCCTGATGTTGTCTATCATGCCCGCATCGTCGAAGGAGCCGAAGCCAATGTAGCCCAGGCCAAAGGTCCTGTCCTCGGCGACCATGAGCGGCTGCGTCATGTCGTCGAAGAACACCTCGACCGTGCCGTCGGCGATCTTGCGCACGAGGCGGACCTTGTGCCACTGGTCGTCGCCCCACTTGATGCCCTCGGTGGTCTTCGTGGCGATCTTGGTGCGCGGGGCGTCGTTGACGATGAAGATGTTGTGGGCGTGATCGTCCGCCTTGCTGGCGATGTGGCCGTAGTAGAACTTCGACGGATCCGTGAAGCCGAAGAACAGGCACATGTCGCGGTGACCGTACTCGCGGCCGGTCTGCAGCAGTTCCGCTTCAAGGACGAAGTCGCCGAAGACCTGGTCCGAGAGTAAGGCGATGATGTTCGGCGAGCGGACCTTTGGCTTATATTTCCCCGTGCCGACGAACTCGAGGACGTGACTGCCGTTCTTCTCCGCGAGGCGCCATTTGGCTGGGTCGGTGAACTCAAAATCCGCAACGGCGGCCTCCTTCTCGAAGTCCTGTGAGTACAGCAGGCGATAGCCGGCGGGGATGTCCGGCTCGGCTGCGTCCGCCGATGTCTCGCGGCCGCTTCCCCATGCGACGGCGAGAGTCAACGCGAGCGACAGAGCGCGCATGGTAGTGATCCTCCTCGGTTCTGGTATGCGGATCCCCGCCCAAGTACCATTGCCTCGATGGGGCGTCGATTCCTCCGCAGGCGCTCTGGCGATCGGTGCGGCCACAGTGGCGCATTCGCCCGCGAAGCATGGTTGTGACGGGCATCCGCTCCCACGCAGCAGGCTCGGCGTTGGCTCTGGAGTAGGCGCACCGGCACGACGCTCGCCGGAGCAAGCTGCTCCGGCTACAACGGGTGGGCCGACGGGCGAAATCTTCGAGGTAGATGCCGCGCCTGTGCGTGTACCACTCCGGCTCTGACCTCGTTGACCATCAGAGCGCCATCCTGGAATATGCCAACGGGGTGACGGTGGCCTTCAGCCTGCTGCCTGGGATGGTGGCCGTGGGCAGCGCGTAAGCCTATCCGACAGATTCCCATAGGGCGCGCAGATACTGCAGACTTCGCGACAGAGCATCGACCCGTTCCTCGTCGGGCACGTGCTCGCAATTGATCAAATGCACGCGCTCGGCGGCATGGCGCTTGAACCTGTCGATGTAAAGCGCGAACGGACTGTCGCCCTTTCCCAACTCCACCGACCACATGGCCCGTGGACGATCCTTCGCGAGGCTGTGATCCTTCCATCCGACGACGGGGATGCGGTCAGGGTATTCGTCGATGAGAAGCCAGCCGTATGATTCGGCCGTAGTCAGGTGGCCGATGTTCAGCAGAATCCCGGCGTTCCTGTTGGGCATGGAGTCCAGCAGAAGCCGACAGTCGCTCAGCCCCTCCACCCAGCTCGTGTGATGAATATCGACGGCGACCTTCAACTCATGCTCGGCGAAGCGATCCGCGATCGTGTTCATGCAACCCGCAAGGCGGGCGATCTCGTCGGCTTTGCTCTCGGTAGGGCGTCGTGGCTCGCCGCAAGAGGGGACGGCGTGGGTGAGACAGTGACACTCCAACTCGATCGTCCGCCGGGCGTATTGTTCCAGCGCCTCGGCGAATCTGTCGGCAGCCTCGTCACTGCTGAGATCGATCTCACCGGCAAAGTGCACTGCCGCTATCTCGAGGCCGGCGTTGCGGACAGCTTTCAGCACATTTGCTGGATCCGAGCTCAGGACATCCGGAAACGCGCTTTCGCACGTCCCGTCGGTCTTGACCGGCGCGCCGTCGCGCTGCGTCAACAGCAAGATCGAGCTGAAGCCGATACGCTTGATAAGCTCAAGGGTTGCTTCAAATGATAGATCGTGCCCGACGGCGTGCGTTACGGCCCCGAAAGGTGGCGCGTGCATTTCTCTGCCCTCCGTAAGCGCTGTGTCCCAAGGATCTCCGGCGCGCGCCCTGTTGAACGAGCGAACACCTGCTGGGCGCCGGCTTGCGTCGGCGTGGTCTCTCTATTCTGCCAGCCGATAGGCCCTGTTTTGCCCGACCTCGAAACTCACTCCCTCAGCGGTCACGTTCGCCTTGATCTCTCGGGCCGGTCGGCCCTCCGGGTTCAGTTCGCGCACCTTGAGATCGCGCATCAGCCCAGGCCCTCTGATGGTAATCTCGCCTGGATGTGTGTCCCAGGTCTGGAGGATGTAAGCGCCATCGCGTTGCTCAAGATAGACGGTGGAGGGGTCAGTCGTTTCTAGCCGCCAATGGCCGCCCTCGATGTATGTTCCCTCGCCCAGGCACAGGTACCGCAGCGCGCGGGTTCTGCGATCCACGGAAACAGCTCCGATCATACCCTCCAGGGCGAGGTCCGAGAAGGACTTGCGCCCAGCCGTGTAAGAGACCGCGAAGCGATCGATGGAGCGATCGGTAATCACCTCGACGCCTGTCTGGCCGTCCTGGCCCTTGGGAGTCAAGAATCGCATGGCTCGGATGGGTGGCTCCCCGTAGTAGGGCTCCAATACACTGGCAAACACGGTCGCCTTCGCCTTCCGGCGCGCGATGATCAGAGGCTGGTGAAAAGGCCGAAGCCCTTCGCCGTCGGCGGCGATCACCTCGGTCCCCGGGCAGCCGAGCATCGTCAGCCTTAGAGCGTTGGCTCGGTCCTCCCTGATCCGCAGGGAGATGTCGTCGAACCAGACGATGCATCCGGAGACATTGTCCAGGCCAATCCTGACCAGGTCTCGATTGGTTGCGCGCGGTTCATACAATCCGCTGATCTTGACCCAGCGCGCCGTGGCGGCGGCGGCCTCTGCGGCTGAGAGCCTGCAGATCAAGTCGTCACCGATCCACAGTCCAACATCGCCTTCGGCCGCGCGCGCATCGCTAACTCTGACGTATCCCTCGAGCAGGTACTTCTTGCCTGCCCGGAATCGGTTGCGTTTGTCGGTGGCAAGCAGATAGACAGAATCCTTGTTGTCCGTGGGCAATTCGACGCGAAGGCTTTGCCGGCCGGTGCGATGCACGCCGGGGTCAACGGTAACGTATGGCCGCCATCCGCTCGAAGGGATTCGCCAACCGGTTATTTGCCACGCCGGGCCATTCTGCAACTCGAACGATGAGTTCCAGATCAGGTTCATCTCGTTCAGGTCCCACTCCGCGCTCCACGTATCCTCGGCCTCGCCGCGGCGGACGTCGGTGATGTATTGATAGCCATGGCGAATCCCCAAGGTGCCCGCCTTCGGCGCCAGTTTGGCAGGCGGCTTGAGTTGGCCGAAGTTGTGATAGGCCCAGTCGTATCGGTGCTCCTCATCGCTCTGCACCGCGAAGAGATCGAGCAAGTACCCCTCAGCCAGGGCCAGGCTCCGCCTCATCTTGACCCCGAGGTTCGCCTCGCTGTCCTCGGCATCGACTATCTTGATCCGGCGAGCGGGCATCCATGTGTTGAGCTGCTTATCCGGGGTGGGGAACTGGGTCCTCTCATCCACCACCACCGTGTTGTGTCCGATGGTGGCGCATTCGTACAGGAAGGTGGTCGGCCACCAGTAGCCGGTGATGCCGTCCGGGGAGAGCAAGTTGTCGTGGGCATAGAGCGTGAGGCTCAGCTTGTCCGGGTTGCCGTGGCTGCCGAAGGGACCATAATCCAGCAGCACACAGATCTCATTCTCGCCTTCGCCGGAGCGGAGCATGGCATGACCGATCTGGGGGAAGAGGGTGGTCGTCAGCGTGGGCGCCTGGCCGCCGGAGAAATCGGCCTTCAGATCTCCCGGGAGCAGAAACAGATCGCTCGAGTGATCGCCGAGCGGAAGCCAGCTCTCGATCTTGAGCCCCTCGGAGATGACCCAGGCATAGCGGGGGTCGCGCAGGCGGACCCAGGGCTTGAAGTAGCGGCGCGCTTCCTGCTGACCGAGCAAGGAGGCGTCGTAGGAGCAATGGCCATTGGCCGGCAGGCCAGAATCGGGGAAGGCGTATTCCAGCGGCGCATTCAGGAGCCGCTTGAACCGGGGATGCGAGTAGAGGTCAATCCCGGCATGATGGGCGGACTCAGCCACCGACAAATAGCCACTGCCCCCGGTCCCGCCCAGCGCCATGTACGTGTAACTGATACCCTCGATCCAGAGGCCATCGTCGCCGACACCCTTGTGCATGTGATAATTGAAGCCGTAGGGCCCGTTGATAGTCCACTCGACCAGCTCGCGATCCTGCAGGCAGAAAGCGATAGCCGCCATCGCACCCAGGCACACCGCGCCTCGGTTGTTGACCTCCATTACACTTCGGTACCGGCTCATGCCGGCAAAGCCCTCCCGCAGCATTGCCTCGATCTTCTCGTGATCGGCAGCGCCGAGAACGCCGCTGTCATAGATGAGGTCGTATGTGATGGCCGTGTCGTGCAGGGCGTAGCCGGTGACGTAGCTGTAGTCTCCACGGCACAGATTCCCTTCGGGGAACCGCTCGGCATAGGCGAGGAGGCGCTCCCTGACGCCCTGGGCGTACTTGCGGTCCTGGGAGAGCTGGTAGACCAGACCGATGATCTTGCAGCGCCCGGAGTCGGTGCGCAGGTTCGGTTCCTCGGGCAGCCGGAAGGGAGACTCGGCGACGTAGCCATCGGCGGCGTCTTTCAGAGACTCGTGGTAACAGCGCTTGGCCCAGGGCTGGGTCTCGATGGCCGCTCGCAGCTCCTCGATCTCGGTCGGGTTGAAGAAGGCGCCGGGATGCTGTGGACCGAGCCGGAGTTTGCTCAGGTCGGTCTGCGGAAATCGGTCCATCCAATCGATCTTGCTCTGGCGGAACGAAACATCATCGAACCAGACCTTGCCTTCCCAACTGTGGCCGATGAGGAGTCGGATGCGAGCGGTCTGGCTCTTGGGCCAGGAGCGGACGGTGTCGGTGAGCACCTGCCACTTTCCCGGAGTGAGGACGACACTGCGGTACGGCGCATTGTGCGTGTCGAAGGCGACGCCCAGATAGACGGACCCACTGCTAGCTGGCCGGTCCACCTTGGCCCGGACCTCCACGTCGTAGGTGGTGTCAGGCTGGACAGAGAACTCGTCGGACCACCACGATGCAGAGCTGTTCTCCTTAAGCTGAGCCCACACGCAATACTTCCCCGAGCGCCCCTCCTCGCTGATCCCGGAGTCGTCTTTCCCTTCGTGGTCAAACCGCCAATGCAAAGGCTTGCCTTCTTGGAGCGTTTCGAAGCCCGGATTGGGGATCAGGTTGTCGGGCTGCCCAGCCACGGCCGAGCAGATGCCCAGGAAGACTACTGCACCCACATAGCCGAGGGCGGACGAAGGGGGTGTCATTTCTTCATCTCCACTACCTCCACGTTGTCGAACCACACGTGGCCGCCCCCGATCTGGGCCTCCCGGGCCAGGATCAGGCTCAGCGCGGTGATGTTGCGCGGAAAAGTGTTGGTGTGGGAGATCTTTTGCCACTCGGGGCCGATCTCGAAGACAGGCGAGGCGGCGCCGGAGTAGTCACTTCCGGTCTTGCGATCTTCGCCGAACAGATACAGCCGCACCCGGGTCGGGAAGATGGTCTTGACGTACCTATTGACCTCTTCCGGCTCCCCTGCCCGAACGTACACCGACACGCGCAAAGTCTTGCCCCCGCCCCGCTCCACCATGCGTCGCTGAATCCAGCCGGCGGTACCTGTGATCGTGGCATAGAGGGAGCCTTGCGTGATCATGGCCGAGCAGTCTCCGGCATACGAGATCTGCCGGTCGTGCTTGCATTGGCTGGTCCGGTGGGCGTGGAGCTCAACGCTCTCCCAATCGTCCGGCATACCATCCTGGTTCTTGTCCAACTCGAAGCCAGGATTGCGGCACAGGTTGCGGACGGCGGCGACCTCCGGCGCAGATGCCGCCGCTGCCACCAGCCACAGCGCCATTGCCCAGACGCCCAGGAGCCATGGGAGCATTGCTCTGTTTCGTATCATCGCTCTGTTTCGTAGCATCCCTTTCCTCCGAATTCTCGTTCTTGTCTTGCTCTCCCATCCGCGCTCTTCATCGCCTGCTCGACGGAGGGCTGGTTGACAACCGCACGCAGATCCCCCCGGCACCCCGGTCGGTCGGTTCTGCGCCTACTCTATTTTCCCTGCCTGCATCCGCTCCAGGCTCTTGGTTATGATCTCCTCTATCCCTTTTGCCAGCGGCGCCGGCTGGCCGTACTCGAAGTAGCTCACCACCTCGTATCCTCCTTCGTCGAGCATTGCTGATGTCGGCAGGTACATTTGCATCCCGTCGGTGTAGCCCAGGGGGAATGTAGTGGCTTGGCCTCTGTAGAAGTCGAGGATGTGAAGGCCAAGTCCGGCGACCGCCTCGCCTTCGAGCGCAATGAGGCGGAGGCCGTGGCCGAGCTGGATGCCGTGCAGCAGGACCGGCACGTGGGTCCGGAGTGTCTGATGTCGCTCGAGCCGCTCCATCTGCCGTTCGGCCCAGAGGCGCTTTACCTCCTTTTCTCGCTCATCGGACGCGATGGCCTCGAGGGCCGCTCGGTCCGGAGCCGGCTGCAACGGCAAGGCCATTTCCATGAGAGAAGAGCGGATTTTCGGTTGAATCTCGGTGAGGCTCGCCTCGAGGGTTTGGATCACCTCGTCGGCCACGATGCGTCCGGCCTCGGCGACGTCTTCCCACGTGCCGCGGCGCCACTTCTCGCCCCGGCCGATTACGCTCGCCTTGGCATCGCCTCCCGTGCCCTGAAGAAAGAGGCTGCATTCGGCGCCGAGATGCTCGTCGAGCAGATCCATTGCCGCGCCCGGATAGTCGGCCGAGATCTCAAACCCACCGATGGTTGACGGGTGGCATGAGACCGAGAACAGGAGGCACACCGCCTCCCCTTTCTCGTTCTTGAAGAGGCAAACTGGCAAGTGGTCACACGTGACCCCGTCGCGGTAAGGCGCCCAGAGAATGCTGCCTTGTCCATCGGGCTGGCGTCGGCTCACGGGCAGCGTCGTTCGGCCGGCACCGGCCCAGAGGGTCACTTCGGCGGCACGCTCGCGCGCGTGGCGGGCGGCCTGCACGATCGCTTCTTCCAGCTCGTCTCGGTAGAATCGATCCGCCACGCCGAGGCCGTAGTCCGCATAAGCCCATGTCGTCCCGACCATAGGGCCGCAGTGAGTGTGGGATGCGTTCAACAGGATTTGCCTGGGCGAAAGATCGAGCTCGTTGCCGATGGCCCCCTTGTATCGGTCGGCGTCGTCCCGGCCGAAGAAGAGCAGGTCGAAGCCCATGATGAGGGCCTCTTCGCCATGGTGGCAGAGATACAGCGCCCGGACGAAGAGATCGTCATGGATCCCTTCACATCCATGCTGCCGGTCGCGGCTGCCAAAGCCGTACATGGTTGTTCCCAGCGGGGGTGTGATACGCACCTTGGCGAATCCTGCTTGCATGGCTTCTTTGCCTTTCAGTTCTCCCTGGCTGACAGCGAATACGGGGGAGAGGCTGACCGCCACAACCCCGAATAGACATCGAACGAAAGCGGTAGGCATCTGGCTACCTCTTGCGCCGCAAGGCGGCCGTCCACAGACGCGCCGCTCACTCAAGTCAGACAGACAGCGTTGGCTCGGAGCGAACGGGACGAAATACGTGTGAGCCCCACGGACAGCGGGCCGGGCGTCACTCCGTCGCGGGCTGGACCCGGACATTGGCCATCCAGATCTGGGAGTCGGCGCCGCCGAAGCCGATGGTCTGCACCTTCTTGCCGGGGGCCATGACCTCGGGCGTGATGATGAACACCAGCGTCTCCCACTTCTCCTCGCCCGAAAGGGACTTCTCCGGCCGGACGGGCGTCCAGATGCCGCCGTCGGCGTAGCCCTTGCCTTGGCCGCCGGTGTTGACGACGATTGAGCTCAGCGCTGAAGCGCCCCACGTATCGATCTCGAGCCGCACGGGCCTCGTGGTGTCGGGAGTCTCGATGGCCAACGTGGCCCAGCCGGCTCTGCCGTCGCCGGGGCCTGTCTCGTCCGAGTTCCAGCACCGTCGGCCGCCCAGCTCCATGGCTTCCCCAAAACCTTTGGCGATGACGCCGAGTTCATCGGTCATGCGGATCGAGTCGAGGAATCGCGCCGCGTCTCGATTCCGCGAGATGGCGAGTGCCTTCTCGCCCTCTTCGAGGACTTCGCGCATCACGGCACGGGTCGGCTCCTCGCGCAAGCGAGCGGCTGCCTCGATGCACCGCACCATGTGGTAGCCGTACCCAAAGGTATCTGCAACGCGCTCGATGCGCTCTTTGACTTCATCGGTGTCGGCGACAGCGGCGGCCTCGTCGAGCTTCGCGAGCGCGCGTTCCAGGTCGGCGAAGTCGTACAGGCCGGGGACATGCCGCGGGGGATTGTCCGAGAACGATTGGCCGGACCGGCGGATCGAGTGCTCGACCAAGCGGTAGAACTCGGCCATCGGCTTCGCGGTAGGGCCAAACATGTGCCGAATCCAATCGGCGGCGATCGCGTCCGGATCGGCAGACGAGTTCCAGAGCAGTTTGGCGATGACGTAGTAGAGCGGGCCATCGAGCGGCCAATCAGAAAGCGAGCTCTGACAGTAGTACCGCCGGATGCCGAGGCTGTGTAGGTAGTTGATGTCGGCGGCGAAGGTGCGGGTGACAGGCCGCGGCAGTCGCCACCACATGCTCTTGCTGACGTAGGAGTAGAACAGCAGGCGCGGCGCGCTCTTCGCCCAGCGCTGCAGCAGGTCGTTGAACTGCGCGTTGGGCTCCGAGGTCGGATCGCTGATCGGCCGCGAGTAATCGGCCGGCGCATAGTGACAGAGCCACGGCACGACGTTCGGCGCGGGCCTGATGGTGTCGGGCGGCTTGGCGTAGTTGATGTATGCCAGCACCAGGAGCTTCTTGCCGGGGTGCACGTCCGCCACGCGCTTCGCCACCTCATTGGCGAACCAGAAGACGCGGTCGCCGCGGAACGGCCGCTCGCCGCCGAGCCCCTGCTTTGTGCTGCGCCCGCCGCAGAGCTTCTCATCGAGCGCCGTGCAGGCGTCGCACTCGCACCAGCCGCGCCCGTCGTTGGGGGAGATCGAGACTGTTTGGAGGCCCGGGTCCTCGTCGAAGAGTCCGATGACGTTCCTCGCGAACTCGTCGGCCAGCCCCGGCGCGGTGACACACAGTTGCCGTCCGTGAAGCACGCCGGGCTGCCTCTCACCTTTGATCAGCGGAAACCATTCCGGATGCGCCTCGAAGTACTGCTCGGCCGGCATGATGCGGGAATAGGCGTGGCAGCCGGGGACCTCCTCGGGGAGGTAGTAGCTGTTGCCGGTTAGCTCCGCGTCCGCCTTCGTGTAGAAGCCGTTCATCCCGAGCTTCACACCCCACGCCGGCGAACCCTCCCGACGTGCCACGAACGTCCGCATGTCGAATGCCGGAGTGGTTGCGAGATCGAGGTCGCCGATACGGATGGTGCGCTGCTGCGGCATGTATTCCACGTCCGGCGCGAGCCAGCGGCAGCCCAGGCCCTCCTCCAGAAACCGATACACCGCGAACAGCGTCCCCCGGTCCGATCCTCCGCAGACGATGACTCGCTCCCCGTCAACCCGCATAAACAGGCCTTCAGGTCGATTTCCCAGTTCAGCGGGAAATGCTGCTCGAGCCACCTGCGTCGGCCCGACATGAACGGGTACACCGGCGACTCGCTCGCCCTCCACGACGATCGGCACCGCGGTGCCGGAGATCGCCTCGAAGTACCTCGCCAGCTCCTCCGCGGCGAACCGGACGGTGGCCCCCGCGTCGCGAGGGATGACGATCGACGCCGTTGCTCGCCCGTCCTGCACGAGCACGGTCTCAGCGCCGGCGCAAGAGCATGCCAGGCAGATCACGGCCAAGAGAAGCAGCGCTCGTTTCATAGCCCATCGCCTCCCGGTCCACCGATGCTGCTCCGAGCGGTCTGCCAACGTGGAGGACTGGCCATAGTTCTTTTCTCCCCACTTCCCGCCGTTGCCTCCCGTACCCACCTGCCCCCCCCCCGGGGGGTTGGGTGTCTTGGGCGACCCTCCTGTACCTCTCAAGCAGGCGGCGGTCTGCTTCCGTCTCAGACCTTCGTCAGCGCAAAGGAGTCGCCTAGATGTGGGCGAATGCTGGCAGGCGACTTGGAGGTCCAACCATGTGCTCTCGTCCATCGCGCAACATACTCGTCATCCTCGTATCCCTGGCGGCCGCATGGCCAGTGGGGATCCCAACCGTCTCCGCGCAGACGGCCTATCTGCGACTGACGGAGAAGCGAAGCGACCGGGAGGGCGAACAGCAGTTGCAGCAGACAGTGTATCTGGCAGGCTCGTACACCGAGTTCGAGCTTGCCTACGACATCGCCATCGGGCCGGACACCCCGGAGGGGCGCTGCTTCTCGAGCCTGTGGGTCTACTCCATCGGCATGCCGACGCTGGGGATGAGTGGGCCGGCATCGTGCAACTGGTACTCGCAGGGCTTTTTCGACGTGCTGCTCGACGGGGAGAGCTTGCGCGACTACCCGGCAACGTTCCGGGTGGTCCGCAGGGGCGGACCGGATGCGCTGTGCACCGCCACGTGGGAAATGGCCAAAGGCACGGTGGCGGCGCACTTCCTGCTTCGCGGTGGGGACGACAAGCTGCTGATGCAGATCGAGTGGCAGCCGGAGGCTGCGCTGGAGTCGGTCGAGCTCAAGCTGCTCTGCTACCCATCCTGGTTCTACGGCGACAAAGACCGCTGGATCGTCACGCCCACCCGCGAAGTGCAGCACGCGCAGACCGTCGCCCTCGACTCGCCGCACGAGCCGTGGGTGTTCTACCACGACAGGGGGCTGCCGGAGAGGGAGTCCTACGGAGCATGCGCGCTCATGTATGTGCCCGACGAGTTGACTGATGCGTCAGTGCAGGTGGACAACTACCCGGTGTGGACGACGCTGCGCTTCAAGCCCGCGGCCGGCCGGGCGACGGTCGCCCTCTGGGATTTCACCGGCGTGGGTACCGACGAGGAAAACCTGGCGTACCTGCGCGAGCACGGGGAGCAGATCCTTGAGGACCTATCGCGCGTCGCCGGGAGCGATTGGCAACAGCCTCTCACCGCCGCCGCACACCTTCCCGCCGACCGCAAGGCGCTACACGGCGAACGCCACGTGTTCGAGACGACTCCGTATGACGTCATGACGTCAACCGTCTCCACACCGCACCGCCGATGGGCCAAGCCGCTCGCAGATGGGCCGGTGCGAGCCTTGATTATTGCTCCTCGGTGGGCGCAGCGCGAGACCGTGGAGCTGGCGCAGCGGCTAGACGTGGAGTACGAGACGGTGTCCGTGAGCGCGAGCTACGTTCTGCTGGACAAGCGCGGGCTGACGCTCTACGGGACCTACGAGCTGTATGGCTACCGTCCCCGATCCGTAGTGGCCGTGCTGAATGATCTCCGCACGAAACTGGAGCGGGAGTACGATTGCATCATTGTGGCCGACGTGCGCAACGGGATCTTGCCCCAGTACTTCATCGGCATGATCGCGCAGAAGGTGCGCGCCGGCACCGGCCTCGTCGCCACCGGGGCTGGCGCGAGCTTCGTGGCAGCTCTGGGGCAAGATGACCGACAGCCGGTCCGTTTCTGGGCGCCGGTTCCCATCGAGAGCCTGCCCGTGCTGCGTAACTATGCGTGGACGAAGACGGAGGAGAAACCGGCTCTGATCGATGCCACCACGGTCGGAAATGGGCGCACCTTGGTGATGAAGTACCCGGTGTCGTCGAGAAGCAACCTCGCTCTGACCCCGGCCACGACACAGGCGCTGGATTATGTGAGCGCGGACTACGAGTACTACCAATCGCTATTTGCCAAGGCGGTCCTGTGGGCGGCGAAGCGCGAGCCGAGGGCGCGCATCGTGAAGCTAACGGCGGATTTCATGCGCGTCGAGAGCCAAACCCGGTTAGGCGACATCGAGTTGAGCGTTCACCTGCACGACCGGGACGGGCGCACGGACTGCTCGCAGCGGCGGATGGTCAACCTGTCGCCCGGCGCAAACGAGCTTCGCCTGGAGCTCACCGTGCCGCGCGGCGGCGAACACTTTCTGGACGTGGCTTTGCGCCAGGACGGGTCAGTCATCGACTGGGGCAGTACCTGGTTCGAGACCACATCTGAGACAGCCATTACAGAGGTGTCTCTCGACAAGACCGTGCTGGCCGCGGGTCACACCCTTCGAGGCCTGGTTCGGTTGCGCGGTATAGAGGCCCGGTCCCGGCTCGACGCTCGCCTGATTGACTCCCTGGACCGGGTCGTGGCTCGGCAGCGAATCGCGGTCGCACCGGGAGCCGTCGAAAAGCGGCTACGCATCAAGCTCCTTGACCCGCTCACGGTGGTGCATCGTCTCGAGGTCACGTTGTCGGACGCCGTCGGCGAACGCGATTGGGCGCATCGCGAGGTGACGGTGCCCGACCGCCGACTCGACGACTTCATGTTCCTCGTGTGGAGTTCGGCGCCCAACAACCACGTCCGCAGCGCAATCAATCAAGTCCTTGCCGAGGCCGGCGTGGACACCATCGACAATGTGGGGCTCACCCAAAGCGATGGCCCGACGATGGCCACCTCATGCCGGAACGCGGCCCGGCGCAACCTCCGCAGCGTGCCCTACATCACGCGCATCGCCTCCATGCAAGTCAGCGGCCTGGTGCGCCAGCCGTGCTTGACCGATCCGGAGCATCTCTCCGAATGGACTTCAGCGCTTCGAGAGCGAGCGCAGGCGGCGGCTCCCTACGGCCCTCCGGCGTACACGCTTGGCGACGAGAACTTCCTGGTGAGAACCAGGCTCGACGTGTGCTCCTCGCCAACCTGCCTCGCGAGCTTCCGTGAGCATCTCCGGGAGGTATACGGGGATCTGGAGGCCGTCAACGCCGAGTGGGACACCGAGTTTGAGTCGTGGGAGCAGGTGACGCCCATCACCCTCGACGAAGCCAGGGAGACGAAGCAGTACGCCCGGTGGGCCGATCATAGACGGTACATGGACAGCGTGTTCACACGGGCCCACGCCCTCGCGCGAGATGTCATACGCGAGGCCGACCCCGGCGCGCGAGTCGGATTCGACGGCGTGTTCAGCCTGGACAGTTGGCATGGGTACGACTTCTACCAGCTCGTGCGCGCCTGCGATCTGAACCAGGTCTATGCCCGGCGCTTCAACCAGGTCGAATACCTGCGCTCGTTCCACCAGCCCGATGCCCTTCTGGGCGCGTGGCACAACCGCATCGGCAACGACGACGAGATCTCCGCAAAACGGGTGGCCTGGCATCTCCTGTTCCACGGCTTCAACAGCGGCTGGTACTGGACCAGCTACAACACCGGCCCGGCGGCGCTATTCCCCGATCTGCGTCCGACTCCGCAGTTGCAGTGGCTGGCCGAGTCTCACGGCGAGATCAAGGCGGGCATCGGCAAGCTGCTGATGAACGCCGATCGTCTGCACGACGGCATCGCCATCCACTACTCCCAGGCGAGCGTCCACGGCAACACGCTGCTGGATCGCCAGCTCCCCGAGGCACACTGGGGCGCACTGCTCGCCATCGAGGACCTCGGACTGCAGTATGACTTCGTGTCGTACGAACAGATCGAGCAGGGCGCGCTGGAGAACTACCGCGTGTTCGTCATGCCCGCGTCGTGTGCGGTGAGCGAGAAAGAGTTGGCCGCCATCCGCGCATTCGTCCAGGAGGGCGGACTGGTGGTAGCCGACATACTCCCGGCGGTCATGGACGGCCGCTGCAAGCCGCTGGAAGAGGGCGCTCTTGACGACGTCTTCGGCAAGACGATTTCCGCGGACGTGTCCACCACAATGCCTGATGCCGATATGCCGCCACTGACGTCGAACGCATTCGGCCGCGGGCGGGCGCTTCTGCTGGGCTTTCCCTTCAGCGACTACACTGCCCTACGCAGCGACGGCAACGAGGAAGCATTCCGCGACGCCCTCAGGGACGTGCTGACGAGCCACGGTATCGAGGCAAAGGTGCGTGTCCTCTCCGACGGCAAGCCACTGAACGCCTGCGAGGTCGTCCGTTTCGCCAAAGAAGAGATCGAGTACGTCGGCATCGTCAAGGAAGACGACATCGAGGACCGTGAGACCCGGCAGGCGACGATCATGTTCCCGCGAGAGAGCTATGTGTATGACGTGCGTGCGAGACGCTTCCTCGGACACGTCGCTCGCGTCGAAACGACAATCACCCCCGGCGTTCCGCTGCTCTATGCCCTGCTTCCCTACTCAGTCGATGGCCTGCGGCTTCGGCCCGACAGGCGGCGTTACGCAGGCGGGAAGGCCGTCACCTTGCGTATCAAGCTCGTCACCGGCGCCGCGCGTCTGGCCGGCGACCACGTGGTCCGACTCGAGGTCACGGGACCCGACGGTCAGCCGCAACCCCATTACGCCCAGAATCTGCTCCTCTCCAAGCCCGAAATGACAGCTCGCGTCAAACTGGCACTGAACGATCCGGCGGGAGAATGGGCATTTACTGCTACGGACGTTGTCAGCGGCCAGGCGGCCACTGCCCGCGTGAGGGTCACGTCCTCTGCGGATTCCACCTGAGCGAATGCAGAATGGTGTCCGTCACGAGCATTGCGTCCGGGCTGCCGAAGGAAGGCGCCATCCTATGAACATTGTGTTGATCTGCCTCGACACCTACCGCGCCGACTGCGTCGCCGCCACCGGGCGCAGCGACTTCATCAAGACGCCGAATGCTGACCGTCTGGTCGAGGTCGCATGCCTTTGGCCCTCGCACTCATCTTCATCGTGGAGTTTCGGGATCGCTCCCCGAAACTCACCGGGTGCCGCCCACCGCCCCATGAGGACTACCCGGCCCCGAAATAGTGCTTCCACACCTTCTGGAATCCCGCGATGGTCTGCTGGCCGTCTTCGTCCGTGTACCGCTCATCGATCTTGTGGAACACGACGGTCCGCTGCATCTCATCGACGTTCGGGCAGGAGTTGGGGTCGTAGACCGTGTCACGCCAGAAGTGGGGGACCGTGTCAGTGAGGGGGTAGAGCCGTTTGTTCCGGATCATCTCGGTTCGGAGTGCGTTAGCTGAAGGTGACATGCCGCCGCCCACGTTCAGGCCCTCGGCCCGCAGCGCGGCCAGCAGCTCATCGCGAGTCGGGGACTCGCCCACATACCGCGCGGGGAACGACCACCACGCTGGTTCCGCCCCCTCAAGCACCTTGGGCAGCGCCAGATAGGGCGCGTCTCCCAGGCCCTCATAGTAGCGCTCAACGATAGCCGCATGGCGGGCAATGCGTGCGGGGAGCCTGTCAAGCTGGGCCAGCGCGACCGCGCCGATCAGGCAGTTCGGGCGGTAGTTCAGGCCGAGGAAAGGAATGGGCTGATCGCCTCGACCGACGGAGCCATCGCGGATATACGTCTTGTCGCTCATCAGCCTGGCCAACCTCGCGCGCTCCGGATCGTTGGTGGTCAGGAATCCGCCGTCACCCGTGGTCATGTGCTTCGACTCGTTCATACTGAAGGCGCCCATGTCGCCCAGAGTGCCGACCACCTTCCCGTTCCATTTGCCGCCGTGAGCCTGGGAGCAATCCTCAATGATGGCGACGCCATGCTTCCGCCCGATCTCGAGGAGTGCATTCAGGTCCGCGATATTGCCTCCCATGTGCACGACGAGGATGGCCTTGGTGCGCTCCGTGATGAGGCTCTCCGCGCTCTTGGGACACAGCGTTGCCGTGGCTGAGTCCAGATCAATGTCGGCGAAGATGGGGATCGCGTGCTGCGCGACGATGCCGATCGTAGTGCCCGCGTCGCCCATGGCTGTGGTGATGACTTCATCGCCCTCGGCGACGCCGACGGCTGCCATGGCGATATGAATGGCGGCGCTGCCCGACGTGGTCATGATGGCGTGCTTGCAGCCGAACCGCTCTTGGACGGCCTCCTCGAACTCCCGCACCTTCTTGCCGCTCGTATACATCAGCGCGCCGTCATCGATGGCCTCGCAGAGCAGCCGTTTTTCCTCCTCTCCGTAACGGCTCGGATTGCTGTACTTGGTCGGTTTCGCCTTCGGGCCGCCCTGGATTGCGAGCTCGCTCATCGTTGTCTCTCCCCTGATCGCGACCGTTGTGCCGCCGCACATGCCTCTGGCGACCAGCGTGCGTATCTGGCGTTGCGTTCGTCGGGCCGAGGGCTCCTCCCTGCGTCGGCAATGCGCCTCGCCGGGCATCACGTTGCCCCAGGCTCACGCTGCGGCCTTCAGTGCGCCGCTCGCGGCCCGCATCCCCGCGTAGGTCGGGCTTTCCAGCCCGACAATTCGGACGCGGACCTACGGAAGCAGGCACTAGTGGGGGCACCGTGCGTAACTCCGGGGTGAGCGACGACGAGCGTAGGAGCGGCTGAGGAACCGTGAGACGGGTGTGCGGAACACAAGTCGGGAGAAGGGGGCAGGCGGGGCTGACGGGACTTGAACCCGCGACTTCCACCTTGACAGGGTGGCACTCTAAGCCAACTGAGCTACAGCCCCATATTCCTCTGTGCGACGCGCATGATACCCAGTTTCCCCCGCTGTGTCAATGAGGCAGCGCAGGCCAACACCGCCCCCCCGGCGAACCACCGCGCAGCACGACTGGTCCCCCGGGGGAACGCACCATGGTCATCAGTTGCCACGAGCACCTCAAACACCGACGCGCCAGTCCGGATTGGCAGGAGGACGATCGGCTGCTCATTGAGGCCGCCGACAAGCTGGGCATCGATCAGCTCTGCTGCTCCATCCTCACCCCGCAGCGCCCGGCCACACTCGAAGGCTTCCGCGAGTGCAACCAGTGGATGGCCGACGCCGTGAAGCGCTTCCCGGGCCGCGTGCTCGGGTACTGCTACGTCAACCCCGGACACTATCGCGAGGCGCTGGACGAGGTCCGCCGCTGCATCGAAGACGGCGGCCTCATGGGCATCAAGCTCTACAACGAGTATCGGTGCCACGAGCCGGTGGTGTATCCCGTGGTGGAGCTGGCCATCGAGCTGGGCGTGCCCATCCTGCAGCACGCGGGCCACGGGCACTACCCCGACGACCGGCAGCCGCGCAAGTCTGACGGCGGCATGCTCGCCGACCTCGCCGAGCGCTACCCCGAGGCCATGCTCATCTGCGGCCACGTCGGCGGCGGGGGCGATTGGGAGTGGACGATTAAGGCCCTCCGCCGTGCGCCCAGCGTCTACCTGGACACAAGCGGCAGTGTGGCGGACGAGGGGATGATCGAGATGGCGGTCCGCGTGCTGGGCGCCGAGCGGCTGCTATTCGGGTGCGATATGTCAATGACGGCGGGGGTGGGGAAGATGCGCGGCGCCAACATCAGCGAGCGCGCCCGGCGGCTCATCATGGGCGAGAACATGCAGAAGATTCTGGCAGCTCGGAAGCAGGGAGCGACATGCTGATAGATGTCAACGCATACCTGGGGCACTGGGCCTTTCGCCAGCTTCGCCACAATACGGCCGCGGCGCTCGTGCGGCTGATGGACCGCAAGGGGATCGACCTCGCGGTCGTCTCCAGCACCAGCGCCATCCTGTACAAGAACTCCCAGGCCGGGAACGAGGAGCTGGCGCGCGATGTGCGGCGCTACCGCGACCGGCTCATCCCCTTTGCCGTCATCAACCCGACCTACGCCGATTGGGAGCACGACCTCCGCGTGTGCGTGGAGGACTTCGCCGTGCGCGGCGTGCGCATGTATCCCGGCTATCACAACTACGGCCTGTCCGACGCGTGCTGCGCTGAGCTGGTGCAGGCAGCGACGGAGCAGGACCTCCTCCTGTCGATTCCCATACGCGCCACCGATTCTCGCCAGCGGCACTGGCTCATTGACGTGCCCGATGTCCCGCTTGACGACGTCGCCGCGCTGGTGAAGCGGCATCCCAAGGCCAAATTCATCCTCGTGAACGGCATCGGGTACACCGGCAGCGCTCTGGGAAGAGCCGACAATGGCCTTCCGAAGAACTACTTCATCGAGATCTCTCGCCTCAAGGCCGTCCTGCGCTCCGAGATACGGCAGCTCCTCGATACTCTTGGCCGCGACCGCGTCGTGTTCGGGACGGGGATGCCCTTCAAGTATCCGGACCCGCCACTTGTGAAGCTCGAGGTGCTCGACGCCACGCGCGCGGAGAAAGAGCGCATCCGCTGGCGCAACGCCGCGAAGCTGCTGGGTATCAAGGCCAGAGCGTCTTGACTGCCTGCGAATTGGCTCTGCGCGCGAATAACTATTGTTGTGTCACTTTTGTTGGGGGGGGGCATTGACATAACGATTCTGTGCTGGTATACTATCAGCACACTGAGAGCAGCAGCGTACGGACGACATGTGTGATGCTGCAGGGGGCGTGCCCTCTCGGCGAGGGCCGACTCCTGAACGTGGTGGGAGGGGTCACCGTGGGTTTGGCAGGTGTAGTCCGGTGGGTTCGGCGCCGAAGTGTGGTTGCCGGCGCAGTGCTTGTCGCCGTCGTGGCATATGCCGAGGTGCAACGGCTGCCCATGCCGGCGATCCCTCAGGCTGAGGCCTTCTTCGCTGATGCATCGCGCCCAACAGACCCTCGAGCAGGAGCCGCCGCCTACGCTGACTTTATTGGCCGATATCTCCCCGATCCATCCTTCGAGTCGGACCCTGAAATCGATGTCCCCCCATCTCTGAGATGGCGCAAGATGTGGGAGCCCAATGGCCCCGGCACCGTGACGTGGGACACGCAGATGGGCCGGTCGGGGAATGCCTCGATGCGCATCGAGAACACGTATTTCGGGGCGGACCGGTACACCAGCGCCGGAATCCGAGGTCCGCTCCTGCCGGTCATCACGGGCCCCGACGTGTTGAAGTTCTCCGCGTGGGTGAGGACCGAGAACGCCACTGGGCTCACGCTCCTGGCAATCAACTGGCTGGACGCGAACGAGACGAGGGTCAAGTTGACGAAGGGACGTGTGCGCCTGGCCGGAACGCGGGACTGGACTGAACTGGTGATCGTCGATATGCCGCCGGAGGGGGCGCAGTACGCCCAACTCGAGATGCGGTCGATAGAGAACATAGGCATAGCGTGGCTGGACGACGTGGCAGTGGCGCTGCTGGAGGGTGAGACGGCGGAGCTGCATCTCGTCAGGGGAAGCGAGCAGGAGCAGGCGGAGCGATATGCCGAGGCCATTCCAGAATACGAGGCCGCGCTGGCGGCGTCGGATGATCCGCATAACCAGGTAGAGGCAGTGCTGGGAATCGGGCGATGTTACCTGCGACAGCGCAAGTTTGACTTGGCGGCGCGCACGTTCGACAGGCTGATCGCTGCGGTTCCTGACCCAGACACCCTGGCGACCGCTACATACTGGAAAGCGGACTGCTATCGCTACGGACCGGATTTCGGTCGAGCCATCGAGCTATACAAGGAGGCGCTGAAGCTGGACCCGGCCGTCGCGCACTGGCGGCGGATCGCTCGGGCGCATCTGGTCCTGGCCTCCTACAGGGGGCGACAGTACGAGGATTGCGTCGCGGCGGCCAGGGAATACATGCAGGAGTACGGAGCTTACGCGCAAGACCACGAGTCGTTGTGGGAGCAAGGGTATGGCGTACTTTCCTTTGGCGTGCGGGCGTTCGAGAGGCTGGGGCGATCGGGCGAAGGTGAGCAATGGGTAAAGCAGTTGGAGAGAACCCTGGGCGGAGAGGAGTCGATCTTGCTCCTGCTGCTCCGTGGGCGCGGACGGGTGCCGTGAGATCGGGGCCCATCGAAGCGCGCATTTCGTCGTAGTGGCGCGCCGCCTGCCGGAAACACTGTGAGGGCCTCGTTCAGATCGCCGTAGTGGACCTCATGCTTCACAGGTCTGCGCGAGCCTGAGAAGGGGCGGTGAGGAGCCTCTTTCGACAGCGCTGGGCGGACACCAGGAAGGAGCGAAGCGAAGTGCTGGTGCGAAGAAGACGCGCTATGGTAGCTGTGAAGGCGCTGCTAGCCGCCACATGTGGGCTCCTGTGGCAATCCTGTTACGTCAAAGCTGGGGCCGGGGAGCGGATAGAAACGGCCCCCTTGCTTCAGACAACGGAGAGGCTTGTGCGAGGAATCGCTGTGCGCGAGGCAAAGGTTGGAGGGCTCGCCGGCGAAGTCGTGATAGGCAACTACTACAGCCCCAGTCATTGGGATAGGATGGTCGGCGGGACGGACTCATGGCGCGAGGCGCTCATGAACGGCCGAGCGGGGGACAGAGACGTCGCCATTGCAGCTTTCCAGCTCGGCAAACGCAGGTATTGCTATGAAATGCAGATGGGCTTGTGGGCGGGAGGGACTAACTGGTTCCCCCTGGATTTCTCGCGTTCTGCCAACGACGTCAAGGACCTGTACCTAAGGGCTGCGGGGGACGGCGAGCTCGTCTACCACTACCGCCGGGGCGGGCCGACCGGCGCTGACGCGTGGCTAGCAGGCGAGACCTCCTCCACGCCTGCATACCTGCGGGGGCCGTTAGCCACCGGTCTTGGACTGGCATACGGCGTCCCCCTCAGTGACTTCCTGCGGGGAGCCTTGACGCGCCACACGAGGGTCTACGCGTGCGAGCGAGAGCGCGTAGAGGGTGCCGATTGCTATAAGCTTACATTGGTTGGAGATGGCAACCTGCATCTATGGCAATACGAGCTTTGGATCTCACCGCAATTCGGCTACGCTCCGGTCCGCATGATCCGCTTCTTCGTTAGCAAAGATGACGCCCGAAGGGGAGAACGGATCGTAGACAACTGGACGGATTTCCGACGGATGCCCAATGATGTCTTTCTACCTCACGCATATGGGTCCATTGTCTATTACTACGAATCGGTGGGAAACGCCAAGGGCGCATGGGAGTGTTCGAGGCGACACGAGTACAAGCACCTGGAGATCATCGAAGAGCCATCGCTCAGCCTGCTCGACTGGTTCTTCCCGGTGGGTGCAATCGCGAGCACGGGACCTACCCACGTGGGGGCAAGGTTGCCGCCCGAACAGTACGACCGGGTGCGGGGACATCTGCGCAAAGCATCGGCATACGCACACGCGAGCTCGTCATGGGTGGAGAGGGCGCCAAAGCCCGAACCTGCCCTGAACCGAGCCCTGACTGGCGAGGAGATACGAGAATTGGCACAACGGTATGATTCGGCCGCACGTCCATAATCGAGCCCAGCAAGGCTGTCATCGGCCTGCACGGGAGCAGGCTTGGCCGCTAGCATCGAGCAGCTGACGCCTGCGGTGCGCGGCCCTCCGATACTTCATTTGGCTGAGCCCCATCATCCCCCATCACTGTGCCGGGTAGTCGGCATTGAGTCGGTCGAGGGCTTGGCTGACCTCGTGCCAGGGAACATCACGCGGCGCCGCCTCAGTCGCCGCCGACACGGCCGCAACCGTGCCCGCCGCCTGGCCCATGGCGACGGCGTTGCCGGTGACTCGGTAGCTGGAATGGGCCAGGAAGTCCCCGCTGATGCAGCGCCCGGCCATGAGCAGGTTGTCCACATCGCGGGCGACAAGCGCGCGGAGCGGGATGTCGTACGCCTTCACCGGCGCCCGCTCCTCGGCATAAACAGCCCTGCTCTTGGTCGGATCGGTAGAGTGCACGTCCATGCCGAAGCCCGTGCGGCAGATAGCGTCCTCGTGCCGCGCGCCGCGAATCAGATCGTCCTTCGTCACCCGATACAGCCCGTGAATCCGCCTTCCTTCGCGTACCCCGATCTGCTCCGCCGTGCACACGATCCGCATCTCGCTCCACGGGTCCCCGAGGGAGCGCAAGGCGTCCACGAGACGGTGGACCTCCCGCCGCGCGCGGATGGTGGCCTCGGTGACCTCCGCCGCATCGACCGCAGAGATGCCGTATTCGTGGTTGGCCATGAGCGCGAAGAGATCATCGCGAACGCGAAACAGCGTCGGGCCCTCGTACGAGGGCGAGACGCCGGCGCGCTTCATCTCGGCGAGGAGCCGCTTCTTCGGCTCGGAAACTCCGCCGCCGATGAACGGCTCGATCTCGTCCGCCTGAAGACCAACCACCAGCGCGATCAGGCTCATGGGCTGCGTCTCGCCGGTCCCTTCGCGTCCGACATCGAATTCGCACCCCGCCCGCGCCGCCAGATCCCCGTCGCCCGTGGCATCCACGAACACCTTCGCTCCCCAGGCCTGCCGCCCGGACTTCGACTCCGTGATGGCAGCCGCCAGACGCTTCGCCCCCACTTTCCCGGTGGCCACCACCCGCGTATGGAGCTGCACCTTCACGCCGGCATCGAGGCACAGCTCCTCCAGCAGCAGCTTCATGGTCTCGACGTCGTAGGCATAGTTGCTCCCGCCCCGCGTTGCACGCGCGCCTCGGCGCTCCAGCTCGTTCGTGATCTCCGACATAATGCCCGGCTTATTGGCCGCGTCGATGATCCAGCTCAGCAGCCCTGCGGTCCATATCCCGCCGAGGCATCCGTGGACCTCGATCAGCCGCGTCTTCGCTCCCGCGCGCGCCGAGGCGATGGCCGCCGCGACGCCGGCCGGCCCTGCGCCGGCGACCAGCACGTCGCAGTCATCGATGACGGAAATCTCACGAGCCGGTTCCGTGTAGGTCGTCATGGTTCTCGTTACCTCGTCGTCCTTTCTGACACGAGACGTGGCCGCACGTGCTCCCTTCACGGCCGCCGCTGCCGCAATCGAGCCCACAAGAAACTCCCGACGCTTCATACCCAACTACCCCGAAGGTTCGGCCCAGGGCCGTTGCCGTGTGTAGGGCGGGGTCGCCTGACCCCGCCGCCTTTGCCGTTGCCTCTGTCTTTGCCGCACACTGTAGCGCGGGGGCTCCGTACTACTCTGCGAAGCAGGGCTTGCTACTCTGCGAAGCACGAGTGCCCCGCCTGCCTTTCCATCAGCCGACAGACCAACTACACGCCGCCCACTCACTCCGCCGTCTCCCGCCTCTCCATAGCAAGCGATATCGCGTTGTTCCCCTCGTAGATCTCAGCGATGGCATCATCCGGATCCACGGCGACCCGCCAGCCGGATGCGTCTCGCGGCAGGCCGCCAAAGGTGAACTGCACCCTCACGGGAGTGAGGTCCCCGGGCGCCGCCACTGGCCCGAGGGTCTGGCGCTTCACTATCTCGCCAGCCGCGTTCTGCAGGACGAGCTCACAACGCTCCACGGCCGCTGAGCCGATGTTGTGCAGCACGCCGTTGACGGTCGTCCCCTCGACCCTCGTATCCAGCGGCGAGAGGGCCAGGTCGGGCCGCCCGTATATGGGCTCCAGGCGCCGCGTCTGCCGCAGCTCGATCACCGTCGTCTGGCGCGGTGATAGCGTGATGGGAATGGCCGTCGCACGCATCACCTCGACCTCGCGCTGAGCAGCAACCGAGTCAGCGATATCGTCGCCGTCGGTGTCCGGGCCGACAGAGAAGCGATAGGTACCGTGGTCGAGCGTCCAGAGACGGAGGCGCCCCTCAAGTGGCGCGGCGGCGAAGCTGTAGACGATGGCCTTGAAGTGGTCGGGGCGGGCGATGAGGACAAGGGCCGCGAAATCCGTCCCGAGGCCCTCCCAACTGCAGGCGTAGTGATGGTCGTACTTGTTTCGCGTGGCATAGCCGCCGGTGTAGCACAGAGCGGCGTTATTGATGGCCCGCAGGAAGATGCGGTCCGTGAACTGCTCCGCCTCCGTGTACATGTACTTGAATCGCTGCACCTCGGCGATGTCCCCCTTGAGCGCCTCGATCATCGGCCCTTTGTCGCCGCTCACCAGGGTCCTGAGAATCGAGTGCCGCTCTGCGAGCCGGGGCAAGGCATCGCCCACGCCATCGAGTGCGCCTGAATGATACAGTTCCGGCAGCGAGCGATCGGCCCGCTGGGGCGCTTCGCCTTTGGCATAGAAGTCCATGAACGGCCGCAGGTACTTGGCGTCGCCGGTGACGAAGTACAGGAACATGAAGGCTGACGCCTGCCCTCCGTAGCCGCCGTACAGCGGCCGCGTCTGTCTCCTGTCGGTGGCCTTCTCGGTGGCGACCTCGACGCCGGTGGCGTAATCGCCGGGCTGCTGATGCTCCAGCCAACCGTCGGCCCATTCGCGCAGGAACCGGACGAGGCGCGGGCTCCGGTTGTACCAGGCCACCTCGAAGCAGGGATGAAGCATGAGCGGGTGGGCGTGGCCATCTGTGTCCGTGGGTCGGTCGATGCGCAGGTCCTCGGCGCCCAGCTCCTGCGACTTGAAGTGCCGATGTCCCCTCGGCGTCATCACCGTCACCGCCGGCATCGAGCGCGAGGCGATCATGCAGCGCTCCAGATATACGGGATCGCCGTAGTCCCAGAGCACCATGACCGCCTCGTGGTTGACGCCCTCCTCGTAGGCGTGCAGCGGGTCCATCGTGCGCTTGTTGAGGCCCTCTTCGAGCGTGTC
Source organism: Armatimonadota bacterium (assembly GCA_030601885.1). Classification (GTDB taxonomy): domain Bacteria; phylum Armatimonadota; class Zipacnadia; order JAUWAU01; family JAUWAU01; genus JAUWAU01. Next base: position 131,786 of record JAUWAU010000010.1, on the reverse strand, counting down.
CTCTTCGGCCAGCTCCGCCAGGCTCGCGGCGGCCCCCGTGAGCTGCCGCGACACGGAATCGTCGGAGATCATGGGGAAGTTGGCGTAGTTCTGGTACATGTCGCTGTCGTCGCCGATGCGACCGCCGAATTCCCCGGTCGGCACCACGCGGTTCTCCAGCCACCACCTCGGCACTTCGCGCGCCGTCAGCCACGCCTGCCGCGCGACCACGGCCCACTCCGGCGCGCCGGGGACATCGTCGATCTCGGGCTCGTAAGGGTCGAGGTCCGCGGTTCGCCAGAGCCATGTGTGGTACTGCCGCGCCACGTGGTCGTTCGGCCCGAGCTGGGCGCAGAACTCCGCGCAGCGGACAAGCTCGACCACCAGCGGCCCGATGTCGCGCGTCCTGGCCCATGCGTCCAGATCCATGTCCCGCCTGCGGAATCCGGTCCACGGCCGCGGCTCGCTCAGCGCGCCGAATACTCCCTTGAGGATGAGCTTGCGGTAGGCGAGCGCCTCCGGCAGCGCCTGCTGTCGGGTTCCCGCATATAGCTCGACCTGAACAGATTCGATGGTCGCCGGCGCGCCGAGCTGCACGGACACCCATACGCGCTTCCCCCCCGGCACGATCTGATCCCGGTGGTCCAGCACCACGTGCAGATCGCCGCCCGCCTCCGCCGCAACGTCAGCGCCCATGAGCTCGATCCGCGGGTTGAACGGGTCCTGGACGCGTACCGAGATGGGAAGCCCAGTCGGAGCGCCTGGGAGCCTTAGACGCACGCCGACCGCCAGAAGTGGCAGCTCGTCCGGGAGCGGATCCGTCACGAAGTGCAGGAATTCACGCTCCTTGGCCTGGAGTTGCATCGCTCGTCCACCCGGCTCCAGCGCGAACGTGGCCTGCTCGTCCTCCCCGAAGCGCCTGCTCACGAACGGCGCAATGTCGGGAGCTTCGGTCGGTGCTGTTGCTACCAGGGAAGCGGGCTCCGGCAGCGAGACGCCCTCCTCGCCGATGCGCAGGAACGAGACGTCCGCGATGTAGCCGTCCTTGAGCTCAAAGAAGCTGAAGCTGTCGGACATTACGCGCGGCTCGAAGAGCGCCCGCGAGTTCTTTGCGCCCGTAGGGAAGTCCCACACGAGCACACCCTCGCCCGGCTCGAAGTACGAGGTGCAGTCGCGGTACAGCTTTACCCGAGCGCCGTTCCGGATCTGAACGGCATCCACTCCGCTCTTATCTGCTAGCTTGACGTGGAGCCCATCGCCGTTGTTGAACGTGTAGTACACCCCCGAGCCGGCGCCGCGCATACCGTATTCCCACGTCGCTCCGTTCCAGGCGTACGAGTCGAGCCGGCCGTCCACCGGCCCGCCCACGAAGCCCCGCAGCGCGCGGCAGTCGGCCACGGGCACGTCTGTGAGATACAGCATCCGGCCCGGAGCCAGCGGGATCGGCGGGCCCGCGTCCTGATGGCCTACCGCTCGGACCACCTGGAGCCCGGCGATGGAGACCTCGCCCACGCCAAGCCCTTCCGTATTGCCGATGATGATGAGGGTGGTGCCCTCCTCGCCCGTCGGGAAGGCCACATCGTACGGCACGTACTCCTCGCTGGGCTTCGTCTGCACGTCAAAACGCCGGCTCACGGAGCCCTTGCGCTCTGACGTGCGGGCCCGGAGGTACACACCGGCGGTCCCGCGCAGGAGGGCGCGCAGGCGGTACGTGCTGTTTGGTTTGAGGCGCAGGCTCTGCGATGTGGTGGAGTAGCGTCCTGGCGTCCGCCACCTGATGACCTGCCTCTCGCCGTCTCTGACCGACGAGAACGACGGTCGGTCCTTCTCGTCAAAGCTCCAGGCGACAACATCTCCGCCCTCCTGACGCGACATGTCAGGATTGGCGAGCAGGTTGGCATTGCCGAAATACAGCCTGCCATAGTTCTCGTTCCCACCGTACGGCGCTCGGGGCGGCCAGACCGACAGCCTGCCTGCCGGCGTCGTGTGATCCTCACGACCGAGTTTCAGCTCGGCCATGTAGCCGTCGGTAGGAGTCTCGATCCCCAGGTCGGAGAACGGAACGACGATCTCCGCGGTCCACGCGTCTTTGCCTATGCGCGCCGCCCCACGCCACATCGGGCGCCACTCCGTGCGCGTGCCTACTCGCACACGGTTGCTCTGACGGGCGCCGGCGGCGTTGAGGATGAACTGGTCGAACTCGAGGCCGCTGTCGGTGGTGCGGACAAACACCTCTACGCAATCGTCCTTCCACACATCCGTGCCCCCGTCGGCCGCACCGGTCTTGATCCGCTCGGGCTGTGGCTCGGAGCATACCACCCCCACGTACAGCGCCTCATCGTCGAAGCACACGAGTGCCCGCACCGGCTTCTCGGGTGCCTCCGTGGACAGCGGCCGACTGAACCGATCGATCACCGCCGCCGCACCCCAGCAGGGATCGTCCAGCCTGCCGTCGAGCGTCGGCTTCGTATCGACCCGCGGGCACCCGACCTCGTCCGGATGCTCCGACCAGTCCGTCTGGCAGAAAGCAGGGAAGGGGATGAACACCAGAAGCGCGAGACACAGTCCCATCAGACGCGGCACTGCACAGCACCTCGATTCCTATTCCACGTTCGTCGAATGCACCCGATTTCGCTGCTAGACTGACGAGGCCTCTTCGGCAACGCAGCGACTCGAAAGGCCTACGCGCCCAGGCAACGAACTATCCGACAGCGAATCACGCGCCTATCTTCGATGCCGAGGTATGCAACTATGCACCTGCGCTTCGCCGTGGTCTCCCTGATGCTCACCTCCGCCGTCCAGGCGGCGGAGCCGGTCGAGTACGTGTGTCCCTTCGTCGAGCAGGAGCCACAAATAGACGGCAACCTTGACGATCCCGCATGGGCGCTTGCGCCGGCGCCGCCGGTTCTCACGGAGACCGGGGTCTCCAGGCGACCCGCCGGGAACCCAACCACAGTTCGGGTCGTTGCCGGGCCCCGGGCACTGTATCTGGGCCTTGAGCTGCGATGCGCCCAGGACCGCGAGCCCAAAGCGGAGCCGCGCGAGCGCGATGGCCGAACATTTGAGGACGACTCCTTCGAGGTTTTCATCTCCGCTGTGCCTATCGAAGGGCAATGGCATCGCCTCTGCATGAACGCCGCCGGATCCATCGCCGACTCGATCTCGGATCCGGACCTATCGGCCGAGGAGAGAAGAGCCTGGGACCCCGAGTGGCAGCACGCGGCCAGCAGCCGGGTGGGCGGTTGGACCGCCGAGGTGGCGATTCCCTGGGCAGCCTTCGAGCGCGATGCTCGCCCCCCGCGGGGCCACGTGTGGCGCATCAGGATCGGCCGCATCGCGGAGGGCTACCACAATAGCATGTGGCCCGACAACCCCACCGGCAGCTTTCACAATGAGACGGTCTTCGCCTATCTCGTCTTCGGCGATGGCAGCGTGCTCGCCAACGGCGGCTTCGAGCAAAAGCCCGACGCCAACGCCCGCCCGCCGGGCTGGACCTTCAGCTACCGACCCGAGCACGGGAAGGGGAAGATGGAGCTGGACTCAGGCGACTCGCCCGAGGGCACCCGCTGCATCCGCTACGAGAAGTTCGACGACTTCGAATGGTACCCGCAGCTCCACAGTGCGCCGTATCCGGTGCAGAGGGCCTCGACCTACGAGTACTCGGCCCTCGTCAAGTGCGACCGGCAGTTTGTGATGCGCTGGCGGCTGATCGGCGAGGATGGTGGAAAGCACAGCACCATCCAGCTCCCGACGGATGGCTGGGAGCGCCGCTCGGTGCAGATTGAGGTCCGCCCCGGCATCGAGCAGATGACGGTCGGCATGCAGCTCAGCCAGGTCAAGGGCGTGCTCTGGATTGATGATATGCGACTGGTGCGGCGCAACGACATCCAGGTATCGCCGGTGGTGCTCCCGGTGCCGCACCGGTACCACCGGCTCGAGGAGCTCGCCTCCCGCTCCCGGTTCAAGCCGTATGCGCTGCTCCAGGATGAATCCGGGCGGTACGACTCCGACCGGGTCATCTTCCACGACACGGGCACGGGCGCGGAGATCTGGCTCCTGACCCGCTCGGCGGACGGCAAGAGCACGCGGCACTTCTACATGGAGGCCAGCCCCTGGAACGCCGACGGCAGCCTCCTGTGCCTCAACACGGGCCAGGTAGGCAGAGGCACCGTGCTCATGCCTGCCGACGGCTCGTCGTGGCGCAAAACCCCGGAGTATTACAGCGGCTACCAGTGGGACCGCCTCGACCCGCGGCGCCTCTTCTACCGCCGCTCGCGTGACGGCGGAGGGACCGAGCTCGCCTGGGTCGATGTCACAACGGGCAGGTCAACGGTCCTGAAGCAATTCCAGGGGAGTACTGGCCTTTGGCCCATGAGCCAGGACGGCAAGTACCTGCTCATCAAAGAGTCCATTCCCGACGCCGGCCAACAGTACGGCCGCACGAGCCTCATCTGGCTGGTGGGACGCGACGGCCGGGACGTAGTGCGCCTCGACCCGAAACACCAGATCCATCAGCTCTGGTTCAGCAAGCGCCCCGACTACTCGGTGGAATTCAACTACGAGTGGGCCCGCGAGACCGGTCGCAGCGGCGCCTACATGATGTGGCCCGACGGCACGCTGAAGAAGGTCGCCGATCCGCACTGGTCCCATCGCGCCCACAGCCCTGACGGCGAGTGGGTCACCGCCAGCGGCACGGCTCGCATAATCCGCTGGGACGGCTCCGAGACGCGGGTGATCGGCGGCGCGAGTACGACGCACAACACCTGGCGGACGAGCCCAGACTGGTGGGCCGCGAGCTCCGGCAGATATCTGGTGCGCATCGCCGCCGACGGCCGCGACTTCGTCCAGCGCCTCGGCGCCCACAACTCCCGCCTCGATAAGAGCACCTACTGGGCCGAGGCGCACCCCCAGATGAGCGCCGACGGCACGAAGCTGGCGTACGCCTCGAACATGCTGCACGACATCGAGTTCTACAACCTCATAATGCAGTTGCCCGGCGCCCCGCGCGACCTGCGGGCCGAGGCACGCGATGGCGTCGTCCACCTGAGCTGGCAGCCGCCCGAGCATCACAGCGAGATCGCCGGGTACCGGGTCTACGTGAGCAATGCCTCAGGGCGGCCGGGAGCACAGGTCACGCGGGAGCTGCTGAGCAAGACGAGTTTCGTTGCCCCGCCTCGAAGCGTGTCGCCTGGGTATTACACGGTGACTGCCGTCGAGCGCTGTGGGCTGGAGGGCATGCCATCCGTGGAGGTCTGCGGCTATCCGACGTGGCCGGGAGACGTGTGCCACTACTTCGAGGCAGAGCACGGCACGTACGCAAAGCCCGCCAATGAGCTATTCGATCCCCGCGCGTCAGGACTGTACGCCCTCACCCTCGGCGACCCGATGCCGGCCGAGGATGGCGTGATCGTGCCGGTTCGCGCGGCACGAGACGGCCAGTGGTTGGTGCACCTCCGCGCCCGGGGACGCGTGGCCGGGGGCGCCATCGAGGTCGCCATCGACGACAAGCCCGTCGGCGTGTGCGCCGTCGGCAAGACCGGATGGGCATGGCTTCCCGTCGTCGGCGAAGGCGACAAGCCCGCGACCGTCGCCCTCTCCGCCGGCGACCATGCTGTGCAGGTCACCGCCTCAGCGGGAGGCATCTCCGTGGACAAGCTCTGCCTCACGACGGCGTCGGCGTTCCAACCCACCGGGCTCGGCGGGCTGGACTCGACAGCGCCCGCGCCAGTGGCGGGAGTTACGGGGACGGCGGAGGGCCGGTACGCCATCCGCGTCTCCTGGCGGGCGGCGCGCGAACCGGACTTCCATCACTACAACGTCTACTGCGCCCACGACCTCTCCGAGTCGGGGCGCTCCGCCGACTTCGAGCCCGCGCAGGAGCGCCTCATCGGCTCTCCCTCAGCGCCGCACCTCGTTGACTGGGGCCTGAATGCGGGCTCCGAGTACTTCTACCGGGTCACTGCCGTGGACAGGCGCGGCAATGAGAGCTCGCCGAGCGCAGTCGTTAGTGCCGTCACTGAGCGCCTCGAGCCACGCGTCTTCGTCGAGCTTGACGAGAAGTGGGACTGGAAAGATGCCGACGAGGCGACCTTGCGGTTCGCGATGCCGACGGACGGGGAGTTCATCGTCTGGGGCAAGCTCAAGAGCCTCGATGGCCAGACAGGAGCGTCCGTCGAGGTGCGCCTTGACGGGGAGCGCATCGCCTCGCGATCGCTCAACCTGGACTACATCTGCGTCGGGCACGGCGGCCCGGTGCTCGACACCTGGCTCTGGAGCTGTCTGCGTCCGGGACTCTCCGAGCCCGCCGACCCGATGGCCTTCAGCGCGAGCGCGGGCGCTCACACGCTGACGCTCAAGCGCTCGGGCAAGGCCCTCGTCGAATTCGAGCGCTTCGTCATCACCAACGACCTGGGCTGGAAGCCCGAGGGCACGACGAGCTTCCTCATCAAGGAGAGCAAATGACGCCGGACCGTCCGCTTTGAAGATTCAACCCGTCGCCTCACCCTTTGTAGCCGGAGCGGCTCGCTCCGGCGGGCTACAGCCAGAACGCATCTTCATCCTTTCGGGGCGCGCCATTGCCTCATGCCTAACTCGTTTGCGGAGGAAGAACCATGCGGAAGTCCACGCCACGGGCCATCCAAATCCACTACCCCATCCACGGCGACATCCTCAACCGCCACGACGGTCGAGAGGGTGCCGACGCCCTCTCAGTTGAGGTGCGCGGCTGTGCGCCATGGGGCAGCGACGTGCGCGTCAACGGGCGCAAGGCGACGCTTGCCGGCGAGAGCTTCCGCTGCATCATCCCCCTGCGCCGGCGCGAGAACCGCATTGTGGCCAAAGCGCGCCTTGGCGCTCGCGAGCACCAGGACGCCATCACCGTCCTCTGGGACCGCGGCTCGCGCAAGCGCTACCGATTCTCCATCGACGACAACGTCCAGTTCCTCAAGGACCTCGCCTGGCACCGCTATGACTCTCTCTTCAACCACTGGTACATGGCCTTCTGGCGGCGCATGCACAGGACGTACGGCGCGAAGATCCACATCAACATCTACTACCAGACGGAAGCATTCAATCTGACCCAGATGCCCGAGCGCTACAAGCCCGAGTGGCAGGCGAACGCCGACTGGCTGCGCCTCACCTTTCACGCCCTCCAGGACAAGCCCGACCGCATCTACCAGAACGCCACGTACGAGCAGATGGCCCGCGACTTCGACCTCGTCACCAACGAGATCCGCCGCTTCGCCGGCCAGGAGCTGCTCAGCAACTTCACCACCATCCACTGGGCCGAGGCCCCCCGCGACGCCTGCCGCGCCCTGCGCGACCGCGGCATCGAGGGGCTCATCGGTGGCTTCTGGAACAGACGCAGGGGGGGCTACCGCACGGCCTACTACCTCGACCCGGAGAAGGCGCGCCGTCTCGGCGCACGCGACTACTGGAAGGACCTCGACGAGGGCTTCATCTTCGTCCGCTGCGACGCTGTGGTGAACAACCTCCGGCTCGCAAGCGTCCGGCCACACCTGGACGCCGTGGCCCAGAACGCCCACCAGTCCGAGCTCATGGAGCTGCTCATCCACGAGCAGTACTTCCGCCCCGATCTCCCGCGCAACTACCAGCCGGACGTGCAGCGCAAGGTCATCGCCGCCCTCGAGTGGGTCACCGAGCGCAACTACCGACCCGTCTTCTGGGGCGAGGGGTTCGTCGGATCCTCCGAGTAGGGGCGAGCCGCCGGGTCGCCCCTACCACTCGATCGTCACCTCGACCGGCGCCCCATCCGCCACCTTCACCCCATAGAACCCATACTCAACGAACCCGACCGCAGCCTGCCGCACCGTCTCCAGCTCCCGCGTGAACCGCCGCGTCGCCTCCTCGGACGTGATGCGAGGGTCGTGCGCCATCACGTACAGGGCATACAAGCTCGAATCCGTCCAGTCTCCGGGCAGATTCGTCAGGACGATTCGAAGACGCCGGTCGCGGATGGCCTCCGGTAGGATCGGTCCGAGCACCAAGGCTCCCGTCGCCCTGTTGAGAGCCTCACGCGGCGGCGCAATGCGCCCAAGCAGCCGCCGTTCACCATCGACGACCACGAACACCTCGTGCTCGGATTTATCCGCGTCGCTGTCGAAATCGTTCCCGCATATCCAGAGGTCGAGCCTCTCCGGCATCGGCGGAGCCGATGCGTTGTGTTCCGCCAGCCACTGCGCCTTGCTGCGGACAGGCTCCGACGACTGCGCCACGGCGGCAAGCTGCCGGAAGGCATACCCGGGCGACAGAAAGCGGTTGACGTAGTTGTTGTTCGCGCTGCGAAAGCAATTGCTCTTCCGGTTGGCCTCCAGGAACTCCCAAATGCGATCCGCATGCTGCTGCGCCGGCGACAGATCGAGGCCGGGCCCATAGGCTGCCCAGGGCACGTCTCCCAGACCTTCTTTGATCGCTCCGACGCACGCCAGGTAGTCCATGCACATCCTCTGGTACACGTGTGACAGCCGGCTCATGCGCACGCGGCGTTGGATCATGTTGCTGTCCGCGAGCTGTTCCGCCTGAGACAGGTACGTGTCGCACTCTTGCAGCAACTCCGCTGTGAATATCTTCGGCAGGTCGGCATACTCGGCTGACAGATGCACATCGCTGCGGACGGCCGCTCGCTCGAGGGCCTCGAAGTACCGCTGCATGGGCTTCGCCGCCGGTCCGTAGAACTTCTCGTAGAAGTCCTGCAGCAGCGCGTCCACGTCCGTCTTCGGATCCCACAGCAGCTTCGCCGCCACATAGTAGTTGAGCCCGATGGTCCCCCAGTTGTACGCGTACTGCGTATACAGCCCGTATACCCCGATGCTGTGCAGATACGGAATGTCCCGCCGCATGCTGTGGAGGATGGGGAACGGCAGCTCGTTGGCCGCCACCTTCCAGTAGTACTCGTACAGGCACACCCGCGGATAGATCCGCCGCCAGCGGTCGAGGCCCTCTTTGAACCGCGCGTTGACCTCGCACCTCGGATCGGTGATGGCGTGGTTGTGGCACCATCCGTGACAGAGCTGCCCCATCATGTTCGGCGCGCCCGCGAGCGTCGTGTCCTTCGGCGGCGCCAGATAGCGCGAGTAGATGCCCGTTTTCACGATCCTCTCCGGGTGGCTCTTCAGAAGCTCCCGCGCCACGGCCGTGTAGAAGATGGTGAGGCGGCGCGACAGAGCGCCCGCCCCTTCGGGCGAGCGCTTTCCGCCCCGGTTCACCGTCGCAATGTCGAGCCACTCGGCCTCATCGAGCTGTCGGCACTGCTCGCATTCGCAGAAGCCGAGGCCGTCGTTCGGGAACAGCGATATGACGTCGATCTCGGGCTCGGCGTCGAGCACCTCCCGCATGCGCTCCACGACGAGCCGTATGACCTCGGGATTGCTGGTGCAGAGCTGGTTCCGATGCGAGCCCTCGACGCGCAGCCGCTCCCCGCCCACCAGCGCGAAGTACTCGGGATGCTCGTCGAAGTACTTCTCCGGTGGCACGAGCCGGCGAAACGTGTGCGCCGAGCCCCAGAAGGTCATCCCTGTCGGGCCCACGTTGACGTTCATCTTGTTCCGCAGCGCCCACTCATCGCGCCCGATCCAGCGCATCGTGAACGCCGGCTCCTGCGTATCGTCAATCCGGCCGATGCGCAGCGTCGGCGTCTTCGGCGCCACCTCGCCGACCTCGGTCGGCACGAACCACCGCACCCCGAGGTACTTCTCCAGCAGCGTGTACACGGCGTACTGCGTCCCCAAGTCGTCCCTGCCGGCGAGAACGAGCGTGTCGCCGAGGGTGCGGAGGATGAAACCGCCCGGCTTGAGCTTCGCGGCAGCCTTCAGAATGCCGCTCTGCTCGGCCATCCTCGTGCGGCCGACGGCGATGGTGAATCCGCTGGCTGGCCTTTCCTCCGTGGTGACGGGAAACGTAGCCCCAGTGGTCCGGCCGAGGTACTCGCGCAGCTCGTCCGCGGATCCCTGCTCGGCCTCGGACGGGTCGGCCGGCAGCACAATGCTGCACCTCGCCGTGCCGTCCTCGGCGATCGCTGTGAATGGCGGCCGCATCGCCGGGTAGAGCGGCGCTGCCGTGCCTGCCATGCCGCCGAGGAAGATGAGAATGGCTCCCTGTACGGCTGCAGCGACGCGCCGCAGAATATTGCTCCCAGTTAGCACCGCGTTCATCTCCTTGCCTCTGGACCGTGTGGCACGGCGCCTGACCCCCTTCGGGATCCCGTACGGGGCCAAGCCGTGCGCCTACCCCACCCGCTCCAGCGCCCGCCGCAGTCGCTCCGCATTCCCCTCATGGAACTCCCTCGGCCCGAACGTACTGGCCGCCATGATGCGCGGCAGCACATACTCCGCCTCCGGACACAGGCCATCGGGATACTCATTACCGCTGCCCCCGTACAGAGGACAGTCGAGCGGACAGCCCTTCCCGTACCCGAGTCGCTGGGCGATCACGGGATGTTTGTAAGCCGGCATATTGGTGTAGCCAACGCCAAGCTTGCAGTTCTCCTCCTGCAGAGCGCGCTTCAGATCGTCCGGCGATAGTCCGACCGTTTCGCCGCGGAACGTTGCCCCCCACAGGTGAAAAGTGTGCACCGCCTCCTCGGGACCTCGCTGGAGCGACACGAACGGGAAGCCCTCCACGGCCGCATCGTACAGCCCACCAATCTCGATCAGCTCCTCCACGTACCCGCGTGCACGCTCGAGCTGCACCAGGCCAATCGCCGCCGTCTGCTCCGTCATCCGGTAGTTCCAATGCAGATCGTGCGCGACGGCCTTGAACGTCGGCGCGCCGGCATTGAGGGCCAGCGCTTTCGCCAGCTCCTCGTCGTCCGTCACGGCCATGCCGCCGTCGCCCAGCGCCAACTGCTTCGACATCTGGAAGCTGAAGGAGCCGATGTCGCCCCACGTGCCGGTCTGTTTCCCCTTGTAGGTGGCAAAGAGCGAATGGGCGCAGTCCTCGATCACGACGAGATCGCGCTTTTCTGCGATCTCAGTGATGCGATCCATCTCGGCCGGCAGCCCCCAGACGTGTGTAACGATGATGGCCTTCGTGCGCTCCGTGATGTGCTCCTCGATCAGCTCCGGGCGCATGTTCCACGTCACCGGGTCGATGTCCACGAACACCGGAATGGCGTTGTTGTACATCACGGCCACCGCGCCGAACACGCACACCGGGTCGCAGAGCACCTCGTCGCCCGCGCCCGCCCCCGCGGCCATCACGGCGCCATGCAGCACCGACATCGCCGAGTTCATCGCGACGGCATGACGCGCCCCCACCGCTTCCGCGAAAGCCTCCTCGAACTGCCCCGTGAACTTGCCTCCCGCGATCCCCGAGAGTGTCCCGGAGTCGAGTACCTCTTGCAGCAATGCCAACTCCACTTGGTCGAATCTCCGCACGGCCATTCCTGCCAGCCTCCCTCTGACCTCGGATTGTCCGTTCGGATGTGGCGATAGTCTGATCAGAACTGCCTTTCGGCGTCCCACACGATTTCGCCTGCCACGGCCGAACACTTGAGCGCCTCGCAAGGGCTCATAGAACAGGGAGGAACCGAGGGAGCGGGAGTTCTGGCGACTTCAGCAATGCGGAGTCTCCGGGATTTGCGGCTCGAGCAAAACGGCATGAGTTCGGGCCCCGCGGAGAGGAAGTCGCAGGGCCCGAACTCGAATCGATCGCAGCTGCGCTGTAGCCACGCGTGCTATTGTTGGTCGTCGCCCATGATCCGTGCGTACTACGTGTCGAAGTCGCACCTGGCCAACACAGACTCGACGAACAGTTGCTCGCACTGCTGCTCCCAGTCAATGCCCGTCAGGTAGCGCACGAAGTCATAGAACATGATCAAGTGCAGTGGCTCCCTGCGCTTGAAATCGCCCACATAGCTATCGAGGAAAGACATGCCTACGCCGGCCGCAATCACCTTTCCCTGGCCATACTGCTTCGCTTGCGCGATGGGTACGCCGTTGATCTCAAGAAGGGTGATTGCATCCTCTCCGCGCACGCCGACCGGCAACTGCATGAAGACACGCTTGCTGTAGCTGATAATGTCCTGATCCGCCGCCACGTTGACCCACGAAGGTCGCTCCGGCATTTCGTCCACCTCGAAGGCAAGCCCGAATTGCCTGACGAGCTGGCTCGCGGCTCTGCCCATCTTGCCGCTTCTGGCACCGACGTCTTTGCGGTCACAGCCTCCCACCAGAAGCGCACCACCCCTCCCGACGTACTCGCGCACTGCCGACAGCTCTGATCCCGAGTAAGGACGGAACTCCGGATTGCCAGACCAGAAGTAGTAGCAGGTGAGCAGATCAACGGATTTCAGCCTCTCCGGGGTGAGGAGTTCGGCCTCGTTCACATGCACTTCAAAACCGGCGTTCTCCAGCAACTCCCGCATCATGTACTGGGTGCCGTTGTACCTTCCCCACCCGTTCATCGCAGCAGTACTGTGGTACGCGTCGATCAAGGCCCTCTTTCCGTTTGGCGCGACCGGGTCCGGATCCGCGATGGCGAAGTACTCGACGGGCTCGATCGTCTCTACGTCTCCCATGTAGTTCCCATACTCATCGTAGACCGACACCGACCATTGATACCGGCCTGGAGCGATGTCTTGCTCGGTGAGGCGCAGGGAGTTTATCGTGGCTTCAAGAGTCGTCGTGGGTCGGCTTCCCCGAATGCCCTCGATTTCGATTCGGTACTTTCCGGCGCCATGTATGAGGGGCCACGTCAGGACAACCGGATAGCTCCTTTTGGCGTCGGTCTGCAGCTTTTCCTGGGTACGAGGATTGCCTCCGCAGCCGTATTCTAGGGCTTTCCAAACCTCTATGGGCTGCGGGACAGTCGCGGCGGCATCATAGTCCCGAGGTGGCGTGGCCATCGCCCGTCTCGAACTCCCACAGCCACAGCCGCAACCTCGAGGAACGGTCTCCTTTGCTGCAGGCTTGGCGACCGGCCGCTTACTGCCACAACCACAACCGCAGCCCGTTCGGGTCGGTGCCTGCTTCGTGGCCTTGCCGGCCGCCTGCGCCTTCGTGCCGCACCCGCAGCCGCACCCTTTGCGAGCGACATCTGATGGCACTGGCGCCGCACTAATGCCTCCGATGATGTAGCACGTCAGCGCCGCGCATAGCGCAACACCGAGGAACGCCGCTGCACCCATCCACTTGCGTTGCATTGCTCGCACCTCCTATCCGGCGTGCGCAGTATTCTGCCCGAGCGCGTGCCTCCAGTGCTGGCTGGCACAGGTCCGCATCGGGGCGTGGTGATGGCGGAGAGCGGACCAACGGGGAGATGGGCAATGGGAAGCACGGCTGCGCTCCTCTCTCCGTCGGCGCGCCGCTCGTAGCCTGCCCGCCTCCACATGCGAGCTGGTATCACGGACGACTACGTCGTGAAGTCGCACTTGGCCAATACGGACTCAACGAACAATTGGTCGCAGTACAGCCGCCAGTCAACGTCGGTCAGATACCTGACGAAGTCGTAGAACATAACCAGGTGCAGTGGCGCCTGCCTCTCGAAGTCGGCTAGGCGGCCGTCGAGGAACGACATGCCCACGCCGGCGGCCATGAGCTTGCCCTGTCCGAACTGCCTGGCCTTGACAGTGGGGATGCCGTCCACTTGCAGCACGGTCACCGCGTCGTCTCCTCGCACGGCCACCGGGAGCTGCGTGTAGACAGGCTTGGCGAAGGTGATGATGTCTTGACCCTCGACCGCCTGTGCATTCCCGACCCGTTTGGGCGTGCGGTCGAAATCGAAGGCGAGTCCGAATTGGGCCAGGAGGGGGTTGGTGGCCTCGCACATCTTGCCGCTCTTGCCGGGGACGTCTTTCCGGTCGCAGCCCACGACGAGCAGCGAGCCGCCCTTCTGGACGAAGTCGCGAATGGCGGCTATCTCATCCGCCGAGAATGGCCGAAAACCGTAGCCGCCTCGCGACGGCCATCCGACCCAGTAGTAGTTGCAGATGACAAGATCGACGGGCTCGAGCATCTGGGGAGTCAGCCTCCCGGAGTCGTTCACGACCACCCCAAACCCGGCCTTCTCGAGCAGTTCGCCCGACATGTACTGCTGGTGTCCGTACATCCCCCAGCCTTTCATCTTGTTGGCGCTGTGATACAGGTCGATCAGAGCCTTCTTCCCATTTGCCGGCACGGGATCCGGATCGGCGACGGCGAAGAGCTTTGCGGGATCGATGGTCTCGATGTCACCCATGTGGGTCTCGTCTTCGTCGTAGACGGACACATACCACTCATAGCGTCCTGGTGGAACGTCCTCTTTCTGCAGGCGCAGGGAGTTATTGGTGGTTTCGAGGGTCAATGCGGGGTGGCTGCCGCGAAAGCCCTTCATCTGGACGGCATACTTTGCGGCGCCCTGTATCACGGGCCACGTCAGCAGAATCGGGTACTCCCTCTTCCGGTCCTTCTCCAGCGCGTTCGCGGTTCGCCAGTCTCCGCCGCAGCCGTACTTCCTCACTTTCCAGAGGTCCAGCGGCTGCGGTGCAGTCTTCGCCGTTTCGTAGTTGCGCGCTCGGAGCGCAGCCTGGCCGTCGGGATCCTTCTGCAGGCAGCAGTCTCCGCCCCCCGGTGGCGGCTTCTCCTCCTCGGCGCCACGGCTTACCGCCGCACCCAGATAGCCGAGAAGGCAAGTGCAGCACACAATACTCAAGCACACACACAACCTCACTCGCCTGCTTCTCACCATCCACGCCTCCTATCCATTGTGCACAGGATGTCCCTCGCGCGCTTCTGTCTATTCTGACCTTCCCCCACGGGATCCGGTTGACTTGTGGAGCCAGATCGAACCTCAGAGCGCGGAGCGAGGTGGCTGGCAGCTACGGTTGGGCTCCTTCGCTCGTGCGTCCTCTCGGCTTCCCGCTCACCTCCTTTCGCTCGTCTCGTCGATGCCCAGCGCCGGCGATGCGCCGGACCGGGAAGAGGGTCTGCAAGGAACAGGTGGCCTTCTGCGCATCACTCGATTAGACGAGCTGCAGCGCCATGAGTTCTGTAATCGGTCCGCTCGAGTACCGCCGGCCTGGCAGCAATCAGCGACAGTCACGATCATAACGAGTACGACGAGGGAATCAGTGCGGCTTGGCGAGATCCGGAGCAGTCTAGCATCCACTGCCGACACCCTCCCATGCTTCCCCTCATCAAAGGCACAACCAAGAGGTCAACTGCTGACCCGCAGATCGGACGGAGCCAACCAGAGCGCCCGCCCATTTTTCCACCTGCTACATATCACAAACCTCGACGGCCGTCAACGTGATGCGTGTCACGGATGTCGAGTGACGGAACGCTCCATAGGAGGCGCTGAGGTGCGGGGGCTGTCCGCTGGTCGTGGGACGAATTCCCCGGAGTTCTCCTCGCCTGCCACGGGCGAACACTTGACCGCCTCACGGGGTCCTATACAATAGGGGGGACCGAGGGAGCCATAGTCTTGTCCTCAGCGCCAACGGCGACAATAGCTGCCTTTGGGGGCGCACCGCAGCGGCACGCGCGCACAATGGTGCGCGCCGTCGGCGATGCCGAGTCGGCTCTGCTCGAACGCGCTCGGGCCGGGGATGTCGCTGCCTGCGAGAGGCTGTTCGCCACGCACGCGGATCGGGCATATCGCCTGGCGTACCGCGTAACGCGAAGCCGCGAGGACGCCGAGGACGTCGTGCAGGATGCCTTCGTGCGCTGCTTCCGGGCGCTGCCGAAGCATCGGGGCGAGGCCTCCTTCTCGACGTGGGTCATGCGGATTATCATGAACGAATCCATTCGGGCGCTGCAGAAAAAGCGCCGTCGTGAGAGACGCTGGTTCTGGACGGCTCAGCGGCAAGGCGAAAGCGACGGGAATGCGTTCGCCGAGGCCGTGGATGCCCGTTTCGTCTCGAGCGCGGTCGCCGAAGCCCTGGACAAGCTGCGGCCGCGGGATCAGACGCTGTTGGTGATGCGCTACGTGGAGGGATACTCGGCAGCCGAGATCGGTGAGCTGCTGAATCAGCCGGCTGGCACGGTCCGGTCGCACCTTTTCCGTGCTCGGCAGCGCCTGCGGGAGCTGCTCGAGCCGCATCTCGGCAGCCAGGATTTGGAAGATAGGCCATGACGTGCCGCGAGGTCAAGCGACTTCTGCCGGAGATTGTGGACGATGCCCTCGACCGGGAGCGGCGGGCGACGCTCGCCGAGCACCTTCGCTCCTGTGCCGCGTGTGGTGAGCTGGTCAGGCAGTTCGAGGACAGTCTGGCCCTGTTCGTCGCGCATCAACCGTCCATCGAGGCGCCGGCGCTGGAGAAGCTATGGCCACGGGTTCGCAGCCAGGCCCTCGAGCGCACCGGATCGCACGGACGGCTGTGGGCCACGGCGCTTATTCCCAGCCTTGCCGGCGCCGCGGCTCTGGTCGTCCTCGCGCTGGTGCTGTGGCCCTCTCGCTCGGAGCGCGGCGCATCTGACGGGTCCATTGCCTCCCGCACTCCCGGCGGGATCACCCACGTAAGCGACGCCGGGCCGGGCGCTGCCGCGGCTGAGGCCACCGAGTTGTCGGGAGAGGGCGGAGACACCGCCTCAGCCGATGCTCCCGCGATCTCCCGCGGGCGGCCGGCATTATTGCCGGCTGCTACTACGCACGACGCCATCGCACGCGCGACGCCCCCCGCCACGCGCCGTCCCGTGCGCCGAACCCCGCCGCCATTGCGGCCTGCTGCGGAGTCGGCGGAGGAGGTGCTCGCCGCAACGCCGCCGCTCACACAGCCCTCGGAGACGCACACCTACGCCCTCGTGGTCGCCGAGTGGACGGTTCGGGAATACGACCAGGTGCTTACGACCGGCGAAGTGGGCACGACTTCCGATGATGCAGCGGCCGAGCCGGTAGTCACCAGATTGTATGCGGTGGTCGCCAAATCCTACGTCGTCCGCTCGACAACGCGCGTGTTCGATGCCGTCGCCGAGATCACCGACACGGACGGCGGCTTGCCCGCGGAGCCGGCACTCGAAGGCACGACGGACACGTCCGATGCGGGGGACTTCGGCAGCGCATCCGTTCATACATTGTGATGGGAAGAAGACACCGGTGATGAAGACACGGCGCATTCCATTGCTGACAGTGGGGCTTGTGTGCGGGACAGTGGCGATCCTGTACCTGGCGCAGGCAGTGTCCGGTCCCGCGCGCACTGAGCTGTATGCGGACCAGGGACAACTGCGCCTGACGATAGCCAAGGTGGGCAAGGAGACCGACTTCCTGCTCCCGAGCGTGCAGGAGCAGATCGCCAATCAGCCGCAAGCACAGAGGGCAGCACCTGCACGCTTCCGCCCCGGCGAGTCCTATTTCGTGGTCCGCGGCTTCATTGAGGACCGAACTGGACAGGCGCTCTCTCAGAGGCTGACGGTCGGCCCGACGGAAGTGAGCGACGATGCCGGTCGAAAGCAGGCGGCCGTGCACGTCACCTACTCAGCGCTCCGGAACGAGCCGAGCCTGGCTCGTCTCTATGAACCACCCGCCCAAGGGCCGGTCGTGCAGCAGCAACGGTTCAGCCGAGACGTGTGGCTGTCGAATGCCGCGAACATACGCGGCGCGGTCAATGTCGCACCCACGACCGCAGACGCCTTCCTGCCTTCGCATCTGCGCGCCTTTGTCGCCTTCTTCAGGCCTCTGCACCCCGACGCAAAACGCATCGATTTCCGCCACACGGCCCTCGAGGCCCAAGAGCAGCACTCGGAGGACGTTCGGTTTGACGACGTGACACCCGCAGCCGTGCCCCAGGAGAAGCTGGCCGCTGGCTATAGGGTCGCCATCGACAGCCTGCGGCTCGTGCCGCGGCCAACAAGCGAATTCGCCAGGCCCGCGGCGAGCGTGCAGAGCCTGCTGGCTGCCGGCAAGGACCACGAGCTTCTGATTTCGCTGCGCATTGTCCCCGCGCGGGAAGACGGGGTGCTGCCGCCGAACATTGGCTTTGCCCCCCCGCTGGTCGAGGATGACATGGGGGATCGCGTGGTGTGTCAGCAGGTTCGCGCCGTGTTGTGGCCCGATGCTGCGTCCACCGAGACCGCGAAGAAGGCGAAGTCGGCGCGCGGCGAATGGCGGGAGCTGTGGCGTGCCGCGTTCATCGACCCGAAGGCGAAGCGCTTCACCATCACCACCCGGCTCAGCGCCGCCGGGCCGCCCGCCAAGCGCGAGTTCGTCATCCGCGGCATCCCCGTGCCGTAAGGCGGCAGTGCTTGCCGGACCCTCCCGCACTTCGCGGCTATCTATCCCTGTCCCGATAGGCTCCCGGAGCCATGTGTCTACCTCGCTCCTGGGAGGAATCCCCCGACGAACATGGGAAGCCCAGCGCGGCAGTGAAACACAACATCATCACAGCCATGGTTGACTTCCGTTTGCGCGCGATGGTGCAATCGATCCGGCGACTGCGCACCCTCCCCCTCGTGGCGCTCGCCTGCATCTGCGGCATTCTTGTGACATCCGGAGCCTCGGCCAAGACCAAGCTCGTCGTCTGGGGCCTGCCATCGGGCGAGTGGACCCGTGGGCGAGACGCGACTATTGCCGAGTTCATGCGCCGCCACCCGGACATCGAGGTCGTCTCGCTGTCTATGGGCGCTGGCGGGATGAACCCGCAGAAGCTCATGACCAGCATCGTCGGCGGCGTTCCGCCCGATCTGGTCCACCAGGATCGGTTCACCATCGGCGACTGGGCCTCGCGCGACGCCTTCCGCGCCCTGGACGACCTCATTGCCCACGACACCGGCCCCGGCGCAATCCGGCCCGAGGACTACTACGGCGCCTGCTGGTCGGAGGCCGTGTACCAGGGCAAGGTGTATGCGATCCCGTTCAACACCGACTGCCGGGCGCTGTACTACAACAGGGAGCTGTTTCGCCGCGCCGGACTCGATCCCCGGCGCCCGCCGCGCACGTGGGATGAGCTGTTCGACTACGCCGTGAAGCTCACCGAGTACAACCCCGACGGCAGCTTCGAGACCATCGGCTTCATCCCCAACTACGGCAATAGCTGGCTGTACCTGTATAGCTGGCAAAACGGCGGCGAGTTCGTGTCGCCGGACGGCAGGACCTGCACGCTCCACAACGAGGCGACCACCGGCGCGTTGGAGTTCATGGTTCGCTGCTATGACGCCCTGCAGGGCGCGGATCGCATCGGCGCGTTCACCTCCACCTTCCAGCCCAACGAGCTCGACCCGTTCCTGGTGGGCAAGGTGGCCATGAAGATCGCCGGCAACTGGACGCTCGACAGCATGGCGCGCTTCGGGCCGACGGTGGACTTCGGCGTCGCTCCTGCGCCCGTGCCACGTGAGCGTCTCGAAGGAAAAGGTCGATTCGCCGGCGAGCCGCCATTCATCACGTGGTCCGGCGGCTTCTCCTTCGCCATGCCGAAAAGCTCCAGGCACGTGCGGGAAGCGTGGCTGTTCATCAAGTGGATGAACAGCCTCGAGGGCCAGCGCGTGATGCACGAGGGCCAGCGCCAGTACAACGCCGGCAAGGGCCGCCTGTACGTGCCCAACATGTCGGCCAACTTCAAGGTGAACCAGGTCATCTTCGGAGAGTTCGCCCCGACCGAGGCCAAGTATCGCGATGGCCTGCGCACGTTTCTCGGACTCATGCCAGTGTCGCGCTTTCGGCCGGTGACCTTCGTCGGCCAGAGACTGTGGGACGAGCATGTTCGCGCCTTCGATATGGCCATTCATCACAAGGCCACGCCGGACGAGGCCCTCCTCGCCGGACAGCGGGCGGTGCAGGAGGAGCTCGACAAGGCTTACAACCGAGCGCAGTACCCTCTGCTGAATAGGAATGCGGTGCTGTGTACGCTTGCTGCCGTCGTGCTGCTGAGCCTGGCCGCCTTGGCTATTGTGTGGCGCCGCCGCGCGCGCGTGGGCCGGCTGCAGCGCAGCGAGGTCCTCGCCGGCTACCTGTTCGCCTCGCCGTGGGCAATTGGCTTTCTGCTGTTTGCGCTTGGCCCCATCGTCGCCTCGCTCGTATTCAGCTTCTGCAGCTACGATGTGCTGCACCCGGCGCGCTCTGTGGGCGTCAACAACTACCGCGAGCTCCTCGGTCTGCACGATCTGCAGGCGCACTGGATGAGCGGCCTGGACGATGTCGAGCACTGGTGGCAATACCTGCAGCCAGTGCGGTACTTCACTGTCACGGCCCACGCCAACGACCCCATCGTCTGGAAGTCCATTTACAACGTCCTGTATCTATCGGTCTTTGGGATTGGCCTCGGCCTCGTGGTCAGCCTCTCGCTGGCTCTGCTGCTGAACGCGAACGTGCGCGGGATGAGCTGGTACCGCACCGCCTGCTACCTGCCCACGATCACTCCCGCCGTCGCGGCCGCATTGCTCTGGCCGTGGCTGCTGAATCCGGAGATTGGCCTGGTGAACCTGGTCTGGCGGGCGACGATCGGGGCGTGGTTGGACCTGCCGGCTCCGGCGTGGCTGGCTGGCGAACTCTCCTCGAAACCGAGCTACGTGATTGTGGGCCTGTGGGGAGCTGGCGGCGCCATGATCCTGTGGCTGGCCGGTCTGCAGGGCATCCCGCAGCAGTTGTACGAGGCCGCCGATATCGACGGCGCGGGCTGGTGGGCGCGCTTCCGGCACATCACCATCCCCATGCTCACACCCTACATCTTCTTCAATCTCATCATGGGCACCATTGGCTCGCTCCAGCGCTTCACTGACGTCTACATCATGAGCGGCCCCCTGGGCGGGCCCGTGGATAGCACGATGGTGCCCGTGCTGTACCTGTTCAACAACGCCTTCCAGTACTTCCGCATGGGCTACGCCTCCGCATGGGCGTGGATCCTGTTTGTCATCATCTTGGCTTTGGCTTTGATACAGATCAAGCTGGCGCCGCTGTGGGTGTACTACGAGGCGCAGCGGAAATAGGGCCAAGCACCACGAGCGGTCCGATAGCAATGGAGAAGCTAATCTTCCCCGCCTGGATACTGACCGTCGCCGCGGTCTACGCCGGGGCGGCGCTGTGGCTGACGGTGTTCGTGGACAGCCTCCGCCGGCGGCGAATAGACCTCGCTGGAGCGCTGGCGCTGGTGCTGTTGGCCGGTGTGCTAATGTTCCGCCATCTTGCCGTCCCATATCCGGGACGCGTCCTCCTGCTCGCCGCGCCCCTCATGCTCGCGGGAATAGCGTATTGGGCCTGTGTGGTGCGCCGGGAACCAGATTGGCAGCTCCGCCAGCGTGCGCGCGAGGACCGACGCCAGGTGGTGATCCATCTTGCCCTGCTGACGGCCGCGGTCGGCTTCATGCTGCCCTTCATGTGGTTGGTGATGACGTCGCTGAAGGCAGAGGACCAGATCTTCAGTCGGCCGGCTTCACTCCCTAATCCGGTCATGTGGGAGAACTACCCCAAGGCGCTCGAGTTTCTGGAGGACGCCCTGCCCGTCGGGACGCGGTATGGTTTCCTCTTCGTCAGGAATACGCTGTGGGTCAGCGGCCTGAGCCTGCTCGGGGTGCTGCTGAGCAGCTCCCTGGTGGCCTACAGCTTCGCGCGGCTGAGATGGCCGGGCCGCGACGCGGTGTTCGTCATATTGCTGTCCACCATGATGCTTCCGGCGGCGGTCACCATGATCCCCACGTTCCTCATCTTTCGCTACTTCGGCTGGGTCGATACGCTGCGGCCGCTCTGGTTCCCCAGCTTCTTCGCGCCAGCGTTCTACGTCTTCCTGCTGCGGCAGTTCTTCCTGACGATCCCGGTGGAACTGGAGGACGCCGCGCGCATCGACGGCTGCTCGTACCTCCGGATCTACTGGAGCATCATGCTGCCGCAGATCAAGCCGGCGCTGGCGGCGGTGGGCATCATCCACTTCCTCGCCGTCTGGAACGACTTCATGGGGCCGCTGATCTACATCAGCTCGCCGGAGAAGATGACGGGCTCGTACGCGCTGCAGCTCTTCCAGAGCGCGCACAGCGGCGAATGGGCCATGCTCATGGCCGCCGCCACGCTGTGGACGATCCCGATCCTCGTGCTCTTCTTCATTGGGCAGCGGTACTTCATTCAGGGGATCACGTTGACGGGGCTGAAGGCGTAGCAGTCATCATGTCACATGGGGCCACCCAGAAACCATGAAGATGGGTGGGAGGGCGAAAGGCGTGCCACCTCGGCCAGGCGGGGGACATAGACCCCGCGCTACAATGCCACCGCAGCCAAGTGTTCGAAGCAGAGGCGGAGCTGGCGCTGTGGCGAGCGGTGAGGCATCCCGACACTCCCCAGCGAGGGCAGCCCCGCTCTGGAGCTAGAATCGCCTGAACACGGAACGATACACAGTCACCTCGTCCCCGGCGCCGAAGTCGTAGATGCTCACCATCCGTCGGCCGTCGCCGTCGGCATCGCGGAAGTCGGCCTCGTTGACCGGGCGGTCGAGATAGATCCTGTCCTCCTCGACTCTCTCCACGCGGTAGCGGGCCTTCAGGTCTTCGCCCGTCAGCACCGCATCATCGTAGTAGCCCGGCTTGAAGCCCCGGGATGCCTCGATGGGCGGAAGGACCTCGGTGACGAGGTGGGTCTTGTCCTCGGCCATGCGCACCATCCTGGAGCGGAAGATGATGGAGCTCAAGTCGAGTTTCACCACGTTGCCGCGTGGGAGGACTTCCTGAATGTGGTAGGCCGTGCGGTGCCCGCCGCCGAGGATGAAGAGGAGCTGCCCGCGCCAATCGACATCGTCGGGCAGGGAGCGGTCGAGGGTGAGGACGCTGTCGAGGAGATCAGCTCGGGTGACTCGGGCGCGGAAGGGTGGCGGGACGTCGGTGAGGCCGTCCTGGGCTTTCCGCAGGCGCTCGCCGTTGACGAGGTGGAGCGCACGTGGCCGGCCATTGAGCTCCGACCAGTAGCCGAAGCTGCCCCTGAACTCCAGGTCGCCCACGCGCAGCAGGGCATTGGGATCGTGCGAGTACAGGAACGTATCGACTTGGCCGCCGGCGAGAGTGACGCGAAGCGCGACCGGCGCGAACTCCCCCGATTCGGCCTCGCCGCGCACCGGCAGACGCTCGACTCTCTCGATGAACGGCTCGCCCTCGTACGGCTGCCAGATGGAGATGAACTCGCTCCCGCCGTCGGGCTGCTCCTCTTCCGCGAAGAGGTAGCGGATCGGCGGGATGTCCGGCTTGGCGCATCGAGCCGTGATGTAGCGCCGCCCGGGCTTGCCCACGTACAGCAGGCGGAGGTGCACGTCTTTGTCCTCGCACTTCCAGTCGCCCCATACGTCATCGTCGGACGCGGCCACCTGCGGCTCGACGATGTTGTTGGCCAACCCGCGGCCGATGTCGCCTACGTCGAGCGTCTCTCCCGTTCGGCCGAATTCGAGATTGGACTCGAAGTCGTCGTGCGTCGGGCCGTGAAAGCAGCAGGTGCGCACGGCGCCGCCGGCGAGGCGCAGGATGTCCACGAGGTAGACGTTGCCCGCGGGCGCATCGGCGAGGCAGACGGCGCGGCGGTACATGCGGTTGGGGAAGCCATTGGGCGTGGCGGAGACGTCGGCGAACGACGCCTCGGGAGCGGGGGCGAACAGCTCCAGATCGCCGTGGGAGATGGCGCTCCTGTACTGCGGCGAGCGGTCGATCATGCCGGTGTTGTGGTGGGCGACGTGGCTCGTGTTGCCCATGGGATGGGCCCAGCACGGGTAGCCGAGCTCGGGGGCGACGCTCAGCCCCTTGGCGAACAGCTCGATGTTGAGATTGTCCTGGTGATGGTGCCCGCGACCGTAGCCATAGCGCAGCGCGATGCCGGCGCGCTGCAGTGGGGCGTCGGCGTGAGGGCGGGACTCCAGAAAGACGAAGCGGACGCCGTCCATGACCCGGCTCTCGAGCGGCGGCTCGGGCCCGGCCCGGCCCGCCTGGTCCTCGACCTGGGGCCAGATGTCCTCCTCGAACAGGCCGGGATCGCGCCGGTCGAGGCGATAGATCGCGCGCGCCAGCCTGTCCGTGGGCCAGCGGCGATATGCGCGCTCGTAGGTCGTGCGCAGGCCGGCCGGAATACCGTCCGGATATTCCGCCGTGCCGGCGCCGCCGCTGTCGCCGTAGCCGGGGCCGAAGCGCCCGGCGACCACGAAGTCGATCCACGTGTCGAACTCGGCGCGGAACTTGGGATACCGCGTCTCGTCGTAGAGGTTGCAGCGCGTCTGCCAGCGGGGCGAGGTCACGCGTGAGAGAATCTCGGCCATGTCGGATTTAGAGCGAAGATAGCCGTAGGCGTACCCCAACGCCGAGATCCAGACGATGCCCTCGCGGGTGGTGGTGTTGATGAACGTCTCGTCATCCACGCCGCCGCGGTTCGCGCCGCTGTTGTAGGCGTGGGTGAACAGCTCCTCGATCCAGCGGTCGCTCACCGGCCCCATGTCGGCGCAGACGGCGAACTGGGCCATGTCCTCCTCGCGCGCGCCCATGTTGCCGCCGCTCAGCTCGCGCCGCATCCAGTCCCATCCGAAGACCTGGATGAGGTACGTATCGATGAGAGCCTTCACGTCGGCGGGTGACTTGATGGCGGGATCTTTGGTCCCGAGGAAGCCAACAAGCTGCGTGTCCGTCTCGATGAAGTCGAAGACGGCGTCATATGCGCGGGCGACGGGCACGAGGATCTGGTTACGCTCCCAGTTGCCGTCTATCAGCAGGCGGCCGGGGCGCAGGTAGCGAGAGCGCACTTGCTGCCAGCGCATGTTCATGCCGGGGTACACGTAGGCCATCCGGGCGCACACCAGGGCGACCTTGTGCGCAGCGTCGCTGTCTCCCAGCAGCAGCGCCCGGTGCGCGAGGCGCACGAGGTCGCCGGCGAAGCTCTGCCACAGGTTGTGATGGTTGTAGTAGGCCACCCATGCGGCGAAGTCTTCGCGCTTGCCGGTCCCCGGGTCCCAGCCCCAGCCGTCGTCTGGATAGTCGCCGCTGGTGAAGTCGCCGCTGGTGAAGTCGTTGGTGGGGAAGAGCTGCTCGCACACCGGGCACCGAGCCTTGAATCGCGGCACGCCGCCGCGCTGCCACGGGTAGAAGCCGCTGAACTTGTAGATCTGCTCGCCGCATTTGGGCCAGGGCCAGTTGGAGTAGCATTGCCGCGGGACGTTCCACGAGGGCAGGCTGGCGAGGACCTCCTCGTCGCTCATGCGATCGTACATGGTGGGACGCTGCAGGCCCTCGCGCAGGGCCGGGTATGTGTCCAGGTTGCGGTGCGCCAGGGCGATGACGTCATCGGTGTAGTAGGAACGCCCCCTCTTGCGCCTCGAGGGATCGACCCCGGGCACCGCCCGGATCTTGTCCTCGATGTCCTCGCGGTATGTGAGCACCCGGAGCGGCACCGTGAGACGGCGCTGCCCGCCCACCACGACTTCGATAATTCCCTTGGGTATCCCGCGATCCGAGCGGAAGTAGAGGCGCGTGCGCGTGCGGCCCTTGCCGGGCTTGGTCCTGTCCAGGAGCTTCACGCCATCCGGCGTAGTGGCTGTCACGTCCACCTCCGGCGGGACGGCAAGCTCCAGCCAGAACACTTGCTCCATCACGGGCACGGGCGCGGGGCCGATTGTGGGGTCGGAGGGACGGCTGTACGGGTCGGGGAGGTCGTCACCGCAGGCCATGGCTGCCCAGAGGAGCGTTGAGGCAACCGATGTCAGCAGCAGCGTGGTGCATCTGAACCCGAGGCAAGTCACCATGCTCAGCTTTGCCATCGCGAGCTTTCACCACCGTCAGAGTCGTCCACACCAGAGGTGTTAGCGACGTGTGGAAACTGGGTGGACAGCTTATGGGAAACGTGTGGACATATGTTGATTCGAACGTGCCGCTCCGGTTACTCGTCCCGCGCCTCTGCCATCTCCCGCACGATGCTGCTCAGCTCGCCCACCCACTCGTTGAATAGCTCCTCCCCAAGCTCCCGCGAGGCCTTGAGCGGATCGCCCGACACGCCGACGTCCCAGTCCGGCTCGTAGCGCACGTCCTTGCCCGAGGTCGCCTCTGTGGCGCGCTCGCGGTCCTTGGTCCGCACGAGCTCGGGAGCCAGGTAGAGCAGCACCGATGTCTCGAGCATGCCGGCGTGGTGATCCCCGGCGTCGAACGCCTCCTTGTACTTGGGTCGCCTGTCGAGGCGCGGCACCCGCACGCGGAGGTCCTCGTGGCGTCGCCCGAGGAGCTGGCCGGCGAGCTGTATGGCGGCCAGGTGCTCGCGCCCGCCGTGGCCCGTGGCGATGATGATGTTCCGCACTCCCTGGCGCATCAGCGACTCGGCGATCTCCATGAGCAGCAGCGTGGTCAGCGCCGGCGAGATGTCGGTGGTGCCCTTTCGCGTGCCGCCGGAGAAGCTGTAGTAGATGGGAGACGCCGCGAGGCACCCGGTCCCGCGCGAGGTGGCTTTAGCCACCTCATAGACGGTGAGGATGTCGGTCTTCAGCGGCAGGTGGAGGCCGTGCTGCTCGGTGCCGCCGATGGAGATGATGGCTGTCTGCGTCTCGGCGAGCGCCTCCTCCATGTCCTCGATGGTCATGAACTCCATAACGCGCTCTGGCATCCTATTGCCCCTCCCTGGATTCTCTCGTTGGAAGCGTCCTTAAGGACGCTGCGAGCCTCGCGGCAGAGGGAACTGGCCGCGTTGTGTTGAATGAGTAGCTGCGGGCCGGGGGAAGTTCTCCCGCTTACCCCGACGCACCTGTTGGAACACGATTGACCCGACGAGCAGAGAGACAATGCAGGAGCCTGAGAGAACCGCTCGCGCAGGACCGCCGAGGGCCGCGCCGGTCACCACCGATCGCAGTGGCCCTCCCACGGCCTCACGGCCGGCAGTCACCGCCCGATCCATCGTCATCGGTATCGCCCTCATTCCAGTGAACGCATACTGGCTGATGGTGATGGACGTGGAGAAGCACGTGGGCGTCGTCACCAAGATGTCCATGTTCTACAACTCCGTCGGTCTCCTGTTTGCGCTGTGTCTCCTGAACATGCTCCTGCGGAAGCTGCGCCCCTCCATCGCGTTCCGAGGCACCGAACTGCTGGTCATCTATTCCATCGTTACGCTTGCCACCGCCATCGGCGGCATCGACATGATGGAGGCCCTCGTTCCGACGATGGGCCATGCCTTTCGGTTTGCCACCCCTGAGAATGACTGGGAAGAGATCATCCATCCGGTACTCCCACGCCTGCTGACGGTGAGCGATCCGTACACGCTCCGAGGCATCTACGAGGGCGGCAGGAGCCTGTACACTCCGGAGGCGGTGCTGCCGTGGCTGCGGCCGGGGCTGATCTGGTGCGGATTCACCGTGGTGTTGGCCTGGGTGATGCTGTGCAGCAACGTCATCGTGCGGCGGCGGTGGATTCAGGATGAGCGCCTCACGTTCCCTCTGGCGCGGCTGCCGATAGAGATGGCGGCCGGGCAGCAGTCGCTGTTCAAGAGCCGGACGATGTGGTACGGCTTCGCGATTGCGGCGGTGATCGACCTGCTCGGGGGACTACACGAGCTCTATCCCGTCGTGCCGTACCTCGAGATCCGCGCGTATCAAGGCAGAAGGATTTTCACTGGACTGCCGTGGAGTGCTGTGGGCAACGTCGAGCTGGGTTTTCCGCCCTTCATCGTCGGTATCGGCTACCTGCTGCCCTCGGCGATGCTGTTCTCCTGCGTCTTCTTCTACATCATGACGCGGCTGCAGCTCGTCTCCCTCGCCGCCGTCGGCGGGCTCGACCCGCGTTTGCCATATCTCAAGGAGCAGACATTCGGCGCCTACATCGGCATCGCGGCGCTCGTGTTCTGGAACGGCCGGGGGTATTGGCGCCAGGTGTGGCGGCGGGCGCTGGGCAAGAGCTCGGAGTTGAGCGATGAGGACGAGCCGCTCAAATATCGCACGTGCCTGATTGGTGGCGCATTGGGGCTGATCGCCCTGATCGCCTTCTCCGTCAGCGCCGGGATGACCGTCAGTTTCGCCACCGTCTTCTTCGTGCTGTATTTCCTGATCTGCCTGGCCCTCACGCGCCTGCGCGCGGAGCTGGGCCCGCCGGCGCACGATCTGCCGGACGCGAGCCCCGTTGAGATCACGGCGCTGTTGCCGGGCACGCAGGGAGCGGATCGTCACTCACTGGCCGTCAACATGCTGTACCGCTGGTTCAATCGGGGCAATCGCAACCACCCGATGCCGGTGCAGCTCGAGGCGTTCAAGATGGTAGAGCAAGAGCCGGCCTGCGGGCCGAGGCTCGCCCACGGCCTCACGCTCGCGGGCGCCATCTCGACGCTGGCCTCGGTGTGGGCGATACTCCACATCTTCTACGCCAGGGGCGCCGCGACGGCGAAGCTGCGCGGGGAGAGCATTGGCTTCGGCAACGGCTCGTACAACATGCTGTATCGCTGGATAGAGGCGCCGCTGGGACCGGACTGGAGCGCACTCTCGTTCATCCTCGGCGCGGCGGCGGTGACGCTGCTGCTGAACGGGGCCCGCATTAGCTGGGCCTGGTGGCCCCTGCCGCCCGTCGGCTATGTGCTGCAGGGCGGGTGGATGATGCGCCACATGTGGTTTGGCCTCTTCATCGCCTGGATCGCAAAGGTCTCGATCCTCCGCTACGGTGGCCTGGAGAAATACCGCCAGGCGCTCCCGTTCTTCCTCGGGCTCATCATCGGCGAGTTCGTCGTCTCCGGCTTTTGGAGCATCCTCGCCATCGTCTGGCAGATACCGATATGGAGCTTCTGGAGCTGAAAGAGGCAGGGAAAAGGGCAAAGGGAAAGGAGATGTGGCAAGCCGAACGCCGGACTGGAGTGTCCCCACGTCTACAGGAGGTTGCCATGAAGGCTTTCGACCGACGTTGCGCCGGAGCATTCGCGGCGCTCCTGGCCTGCACCGTTGTGGTTGCCGCGAGCGGCACGTGGATGATTCGTCCTGCGGCTGCCCAGGACGGGGGCGCGCCCACTGTGCTCGTGAACCCGGGCCTTGAGGGCGCTGTGTCGGCCGACGGGGTCCCGGCTGGGTGGACAGTGCTCTGGACGCGTGACGAGGGTGCGGGGCAGTTGGCCGTTGATGGGACGGTCGCGCACGGCGGCACGGCGTCGCTGAAGGTAACCCATAGCGGTGCGCGAGACTGGGCCGTGAGCCAGGAGGCGATCCTGGGCGTCGAGCCGCTCGACGTCTTCGCCATCGGCGCGTGGCTGCGGGGCGAGGGGCTGGAGCGCTCGGCCGACATAAGCGTGGTCCTGCGGGGGGCGGATGGTACGGCGATCTCGTGGATGCACGGGCGGCGTGGGAGGAGTGGCACCTACGATTGGCAGCGCGTCGAGGGGCGCTTCATTGTGCCCCGGGGCGCGGCGACGGTGCAGTTCCGTCTCACGGGCAGTGGGCCCGGGACAGTATGGATGGATGACGCGAGCCTCGTGAAGGTCGGCAACATCGCCCAGATGCGCACGGCCGCCGCGGAGGGGAGACACATGCTCGAGAACGAAGCCATTCGCCTCGTGTTCGACGCCCAGACGGCCACTTTTGCCCTCACCGACAAGCGCGTTGACCATACGTGGGCGCAGCTTCCAGTCGGGGAGGCAGTCGTGGTCACGGATGTCCGGCAGACGGACGACGGCAGCGCTCTTCAGATCCGGCTTCGCGACGTCGTAGACGACATCGAGCTGATCGCGACGGTCAGGCTGGGGGACGGCCCGGAGGTGCGCCTGACGCTCGAGGCGCCTGCCGAGGCCGAGATGCAGGGGGAGCTTGCCTGGCCGGCGCCGTTTAGCGCCAACGCCGATTGCTATCTGATCCTGCCGGAGAACGAGGGCATGAGCTATCCGGTGGGCGACGAGAGCATTCGGCCGCGCAGCTTCGTGCTCTACGGCGGTCACGGGCTGTGCATGTCGTGGTGGGGCGTCACGGACCTTGGCAAGGGTTGCATGACCATCGTGGAGGACCCGAACGATGCCCTCTGCGCCATGCGGCGCGTGGATGCCAACGGTGCCCGAGAGCTGGTGGCCGGGCCCGTCTGGCGCTCCGAGAAGGGCCGATTCGGCTACCCGCGGCGCGTCCGCTGGCTGCTGTTTGCTGAGGGCGGCTACGTGGCCATGGCCAAGGCGTACCGGGCGTACGCCAAGGAGATCGGCCGGTTCGTGTCCATCCAGGACAAGCTCAAGGCGAATCCCAAGGTGGAGCTGCTCCTGGGCGCGCCAAACGTGTGGACGTGGGAGCGGGACAAGGTCGCGGTCTGCCAACGCTTCAGGGACGCCGGCGTGAAGAAGCTTCTGTGGTCGGGCGCCGGGTCGGCCGAGCAGATCAAGGCGATCAATGCCATGGGCTATCTGACGAGCCGCTACGAGATCTATCAGGACACCTGGCCGCCGGATAACCCGGCTCGGGC
The DNA here is from genome assembly GCA_030601885.1 of Armatimonadota bacterium. Lineage (GTDB taxonomy): Bacteria > Armatimonadota > Zipacnadia > JAUWAU01 > JAUWAU01 > JAUWAU01. The sequence goes on along the minus strand of JAUWAU010000010.1, from coordinate 101,547 downwards.
GCGGCACGTCGGCTACCCCGACGACGTCGCCTGGCGCGCCGACGGGAGCCTGCAGCCTGGCTGGATGATGAAGAGCAAGCGGGGCGACTTCCAGGGCTACGTGAACTGCGGCCTGACGCATCTGCGGCAGGCGCAGGAATCCGTGCCGGCGGAGCTGCGGGAGAAGCCGTACGGGTGCCGCTTCATCGACACCACCTGCGCCGCGCCGCTATACGAGTGCTACAACCCAAAGCACCCCGCGACGCGGACGCAGGAGCTCCAGGGCAAGTACCGCATGCTCGAGTACATCAACCGCGACCTGGGACTGGTGCTCGGCACCGAGACGGGCATAGACTGGTCGGTGCCCGGGGTGCACTACTACGAGGGGATGCTCAGCATCGGGCGCTACCGCCTGCCGGACGCGGGCCGCAACATGATCCAATACAAGCCGCCGACGGAGCCATTCCTGAAGTTCCAGATCGGGCCGCAGTACCGCCTGCCGCTGTGGGAGCTGGTGTACCACGACAGCGTCGTGGCGCACTGGTATTGGGGCGACTACAACAACAAGGCCCCCGAGGTGTGGGACCAGCGCGACCTCTGGAACGCGCTGTACGGCACCGTCCCTATGTGGATGTTCACCATGGAGACGCTCGACGAGAGCTTCGGCCGCTTCATGCAGTCGTACCGCAACACCTGCCCCTTCGCCGAGCGCGTCTCCCGCGACGAGATGCTCAGCCACGAGTGGCTCACTGACGACCACACGGTGCAGCAGACGACCTGGAGCTCGGGGGTACGCAGGGTGGTCAACTTCGGCGAGAAGCCGTATCGCGCGGGGAATGGGGAAGAGGTGGCGCCGATGGGCTACAAGATCATCGAGCCGTGATCCCTCGCGGGCGATTCGGCGCACGGGTAGCAAGCTACCCGTGCCACCCAGCGTGCGAAGACTTTGCCGTTTACCCTTTGCCCTTTACCCTTGGCCCTGCCTTTACTACTCGATCATCACGATGCCATAGTAGTTCTGGTCGCACGTGCGCTCGCGGACGACCTCGATGGGAAAGCCGGCTTTGCGCGCCGTGGCGAACACGTCGATGCCGGACGCCTCCATCGCCGGGCGCGCTTCGCGCGGATGCTGGCACAGCGTCTCGACGTCGCATCGATCGCACAGTCGGCACGGGCCTGCGCTGAGGCTCAGCGCCTTGTAGTAGCCGTCGATGAAGATCTCGCGCTCCAGGGATAGCACGAGGCCTTTTATGCCGGCGCCTGGCTTGCCGTGCACCAGCAGAACGTGCTCGTAGCAGTCCAGAACGCGTCGAGTCTGCTCCGGCAGCGGGGAGTATGGCGGACACATGAGGCAGCGCCCGTAGCCCCCGCAGCCGTACTGGCACTTGAGCCGCACCCACTCCGCCGTGAACACGTCCTCGGACGGGATGATCTTCGCGCCCTCGGCTCCAAGCTCGAGGGCGCGCTGGACGTACGTATCGAGCGTCCTCGGTTGCGGCATGCTCCTGCTCCTTTGACTCGCCGTTGCTCGATGGCGCGGTGCAAGTCCGTTAGGCGTCGTCTTATTCGCGCTCGATCCTGAAGGCGATGTCGCTCACGAGCTCCGGGATGGTGAGAGTGAAGGCTCCGTCCGAACGCACCGTCCTCTCTGCGAGCCATTTCCCCTCCCGTGTGTCGTACGTCCTCACCCGGTAGTCGCCCCAGGGCATTGCAGGGATCCGCACCGTCACATCTCTGGCCGGCACGGCGGTCGAGCCGTACAGCTCGTTGCACCACCGATCGCTGGTGTTGCGGACCCAGAGCAGCGTCGTACTGCGCCCGCGCATGCCGAGGGCGACGACTGGCGGCTGTTGCACGCACTTGCCCACGACGATGCCCGCCAGGCTCAGGCTTCCCCCGCCCTCCACGCGGACGACGGCAGTGTGCCGCCCGGCCGGTATGTCGAAGCTGATTATGTGCGCGGCGCGACTGAGCTCCGGCACCGGCTGTGGCGCCGACTCGGCGCCATCTATCGCTATCACCACGCTCGGGTTGCGGCGGGCGTGCGTGATGCAGAGGCTGAGCTTGCCGGGTCGCAGCGCATCGAAGTGGACCGTGAGCGCCGCATTCTGTCCGCCCCAGAGGTTGTTCGCCATGGGCAGGGCCGCGTCGGTCCGTCCATCGGCCCCCACGGTCACCTCACGTGGCCGGTCTTCGATCGGAATGCTTCGCAGCGACCATGGCGACGGCGTATCGATGCCCGCATCGCCGACCGCGTTCTCATCGTAGGCGCCCACGGTGGCCTCGATCTCCGGAAGCACCTCAAAGCCCTCGGCGCCGAAGTCGATCCCCTCGATGAAAGTCGCGACCGCGCCCATATGCCGCCAGAGATCGTACGTGTCGATCCACCGCCACCACCACGGCATCCCCGTACCGCACGACCCGCTCATAAGTGTGCTCCAGATGCCTCTCTGAAGACTGGCGCCTCGGGCGTCGGCATCGGCGTGCAGATTCCGCGTGCGCCCGAACTCGCCCACGAGCTGCGGCTTCCGGTGCCGCGAGAGCACCTCACACGCCGATCGTATCTGAGCGGCGAACTCGCCCGGCCCGATGTAGTACTCGTGCCGCTGCACGAGGTGCATCAGCGGCTGGTCCCAGAGGGCGTCGTCGGGCAGCCCGGCGAAGCTGCTGGTGATGATGTGAGCATTGGGATCAATGCTCTCGAGGTACGCGGCCATCTCCGCGTGCCATCGGCGCACGATCTCGGGATCCTCGCGCCACGCATCGACCAGGTTCACCTCGTTGAAGAACTCCCAGCACATCAGAGACGGGTACGCGCCATAGCGGGCCACCAGATAGCGCAGGCGTCGTTTGAAGATGGCCCGAGCGGTCGGGTTGGTGTAGAAGTCCACGGCGCTGGCGCACGGACCACCGTTCTCTGCGGCGAAGAGCGATCGCGACCACGCCGGGCCGCTGCCTCCCGTCGTTTGCGTCTCACGGAAGTCCATGATGGCCGGCATGATGTAGATGCCGCGTTCGGCGGCCAGCTCGAATACCCGGTCGAGCTGCGCCGCGCGGGCCTGGTCGAAGCGCCCGAGGTGCTCGGTCTCGAACCCCAGGTAGGGAGGCGATAGCCAGAGCCGCACGAAGTTCGCCCCCACGGCCGCCAGCCGGTCGAAGTAGTGCCGATACTCCTCCGCCTCGCGTGCAAGCAGATTCGTGCCGATCAGGAACACCGACTCCCCTGAGTCCAGACGCAGATAGCGTGGATCCTGCTCATCGACACCGAGGAATCCACCCCCCTCGCGCGGCCTCACCTCTACCCGCAGTGCGCTGCCCTCAGCCTCCCCGACTCGCGCCGTGAATCGGTAGTAGCCGGCCTCCTGCGGAAAGACGCGCGCCCGCCACTCGCCCGGGCCGGCGGGCTCCCAATCGGTCCTGATGAAGATGGGCGCGAAACGCCACACGATCCGGCGCCATCCCTCCCCGCGCGTGTTCTCTGTGTGAGTCTGGAACTTCTCTCCGGCCGAGTTGTAGAATTCCAGACCCAAGCGTCCCAACTGCAATCCCGAGATGGGCCTGATCCACACGGACAGCGTATCGAACTCGGTCCAGTCCTGCGTTCCCAGCGGCAATGTGGTCCCCGGCCAGCGCTGCTCTTGCGGGGCGGTCGTCACTTCGAAACGCATGGCTCCCTGGCCCGTGTGCGCCTCAGCGATTCGCGTGCCCGGCGTCCATCGCAGCTCTCCCTCCATGTCATCCAGCACTCGCCTTTGGCCCGTCCCGCTGTTGGATAGCTCCAGGTCGTCCACGTCGAAGGCGAGACGGCTACCCGGGGGCCAGTCGGATGCGTTCAGGAAGAAGTGAAAACGCTGGACCTCGCTAACGGCCGACCCGGCCGCCTCGCCGCGGTGGGGCTCCATGTAGAACGCCGGAACGATAGACGTGTGTCCGGATGGCGCGATCACCTGCACGCGGACATCGAGCTCCCCCGGGTCGTACGGATTCTCGGCCTGGCGGTCCACCTCAATGCTCAACTCGAGCGGCAGCCGTTGCCGTGGCTCGGTCGTCCGCAGTTGGATGTCGCCAGTGGCTCCAAAGGCGCACGCGGCGCCGGCCAGCAACACGAACATCGCATATGTCATACCGACTCACCTCGAGGCATTCGCTCAACAGGGCGGGACCCGCTCCTGCTGAACGCGCTTACCAGCACTGCCGCCGCGAAGCCAATGGCCAGCGCAATGCACATGTAGGCGACGAAGACCGCCAGCATCACCGCGTTAATAGCTCACTCGCCCAGGTGTTCAACGATGGCCCTCGCTGCCGCCTCCGATGAATCAACGACCAAGCGAAGGCTCGCCGCCGCGTCGGCGTCCCGGTAGGCCTGCGTCGTGGGCTCGAACGTCGCCGGGAGCTCGTCTTCGGTGAGCCTGTCGCCGGAAGGATCTACGGCGTTGGCGATGAGAAGCGGCCGGGGGGCCACGAGCGCCGCCACGTCGGCGACGTCGCCGGCCTTCAGGATGTTCCGCGGAAAGAGCGTCGGCGGCTGCACGAAGCCCGAATCGGACCGATACGTGCTGAGCATGGCGTCGCAGGCTGCCCCGGCCACCCGATCGTCCATCGCGGCGGCGTACAGTGCCAGGAGAGCGCTCTCTTCCTCGCCCCACACGCAGATGCGGTCACTTACGATGTCGTCGCGGCTCTCGAGGTACTCGATGCACCGCATCACGTCCCACACGCGCTGGCCGAAGATGTGCCGGCCGAGCGTGAAGCCGCGAATGAGTGCCCACTGCTCCCCGCGTGCTCCGCCGCTAGTCTCGCCCACGCCGCGAAGGTCCGCTGCGAGCACGGTCCAGCCGGCTCTGAGCATCTGCCAGACGTCCCACCGGCGCGCGGCCACCGACTTGCCGTCGGGCGACAGGAAGACGCAGGCCGGCTGCGGACGCTGAGCCGGCCTCGCGCGCAGCAGCAGGCACGGGATGATGATGTCGCGCTCGCCCCGGAATGCCAGCTTCTCGATGGCGCAGTCCTCGCGTTCGATGGTGTCCACGATCTGGGGCTGCAGCGGGGTGTCACCGGAGGGGAAGCCGCCGAAGGCGCTCTCAATGACGGCCCTCCTCGATGAGACGGACGCCCCCTTCGCGCTCTTGCGCGCCTGGTCTATCGCCTCCGCCGCCAGCCGGTCGTACAGCCTCGGGATGGTCACAGCCTTCTCGCTCGCCAGGCCCTCTCTGCCTCCGACAAGCAGCGTATCGGAACGATCGTGCTCCACCCAGACGTGCTCCTCGACTACCTCCTTCGGCTCCCCGCCCTTGAGCCATCGGTCAAACCAGCCGCAGGCGGCCTCGCGCATCCGACGCTCGTAGCCGTGCGGGGTATAGATCTCCGCCAGTCCCAGACTCTCCGGGTCGTACAGCTTGTAGATCTCTAAGAGTCGGTCGTACGCCTCGCGGGCCCGCATGATGGGAAAGCCGCCGTCCAGGATGCCGTTCAGGAGCAGGAGGGCCCGCGGCGCCACGAGGCCGAGGATGTGCGGCTGGTCGGCGTAGGTCACGACGCCAGGCACGGTCTCGCACGTGCAGTGGCCCTTGCGGAAGTAGTCCTGGTACACCTCCACGGAACACACCGGCACGGCCGCCTTGATGCGATCGTCGAGGGCGGATACGTACGTGGTCTGATTGCCCCCGCCGGAGGCGCCGGTGCATCCGATGCGCTCGCCGTCCACCTCGGGGCGCGAGCACAGATAGTCAATCGCCCGCATGTTGTCCCATGTCAGCAGGCCGGCCAGCGTCCAGCCGGCGGCGAACAGATAGAAGGTGGGCCGGTGCTCCATGAACTCCCGCTCGCCATAGCCGACCATATCGAGCGCCAGCGCCACGTACCCCCGGCGGGCCAACGTGGCGCAGCGGGCCTGCACGTGGGGGGAGATCTTGCCCGGGTTCCAGTGTCCGTGCGGGCACAGTATTCCTGGCGCCGGGCTGTCCATGTCGGCGGGCAAATACACGTTCACGCCCGCGTACCAGTTCGGGCGCGTCTCAAGGAGCACTTTCTCAACTCTGTACCCGTCGCGCTCCACGGTCCCGGTGAGGCGGGGGTTGAGGTCGCACTTCTCCTCCGAGAGCCCACCGAGCGACTCTATGAGCCGCTCGCGGATGGTCGCCCGCTGACGCTGCCATTGCTCGAGCGTCTGTGGGTATGGATGCTGCCGCAGGAGCTCGTCGCCCTGACGAGCCATGTGGTCCTCGAGCATCTTGGTGTGCGGCTGCGGAAGGACGTTCAATTCCTCGAGCAGATCAAGCGTGGCCACTGCTTTTCCTCCTGTCGTGAGGCCGGTCGTGGGTGCGCCATCACCAATCAAAGAGAGGCACGTCGCGCCAGTTGCCGTCGCTCATGGCCGACTCGTGGGCAACGATGCCGGGCACGGTGAAATCCATGGATCGCATCACGTCGATGGGCGGTCGGGTGTTGTTGTCGAGCGCGTCGAGAAAATCGCGGATCATGTAGTACTCGGAGGTCCCATGGCCACCCGCGCGCGCCTCCTCGGGCGCCGCCGGGTCGATGGTGGAGCACTTGATCGCCCTGCCGCCCTCCTTCTGCGACATTTCGCCCTCGATGTACAGCAGGCCGTCTCCGCCGGCCCGTCCGTTTTCGATCTGGCCCCTCGTGCCGTAGAGGCAGTACCAGACCAGGGTCGGGTGTCGCGGCGCCACCTGGCTGCGCAGTATCTTGATGAGGGCGCCTTTCTGCGTGCGGAACAACCCGGCTTCCATGTCCAAGAAGCCGAGATGCTCCTTCTGCTCGGGCATCCGGTGGAACCCGGAGTGGCTGCCACAGGCCTTGACGATCCGATCGTCCATGAGCGTCAGCAGGGGGCCCAGGCAGTGCGCGCAGTACCAGATCGGCGGGCGCTCATGGCGCCAGAAGTACGTTCCGGTCTCTTCATCAAAGAGCAGGTCAACGATCTCGTGGACGTACTCGCCCTCCGCGTAAAAGATCTCCCCCAGCTTGCCCTGCTCGATGAGCTTCTGCCACTCTCGGATGTAGTGGTAGTAGGTGTAGTTCTCCGCCATCATGTACGCTATGCCGGTGCGCTTCACGGCATCCACGATTCGTTGGCAGTCCTCGATCGTATAGGCCGCCGTCTGTTCGCACAGTACGTGCTTTCCACTCTCCACGGATTTGATGGTCTGCTCGGCATGGAAGCCGATGGGAGTCGCGATCATCACGATGTCGATGGGCGCATCGAGGAAGCTATCGAAATCGGTGTAGAGGCGGTCCTCGGGCAACTCGAAGGCTTCGCCGGTCTCGGCGAGGCGCTCCTCGTCCACGTCGCACAGGGCGGCCACTTCGACGCGAGGATGAGCGTCAAACACCCGGACGAAGCCCCGCCCCCGTCGCAAGCCGACGATGCCGAGGTTCCACGTGGCCTTTGCCATGAGTGCCTTCCCCTTTTCGTTCGCCTGCTGGCCGTCCGGCGCTCACTGCGTTTCCGGCAGTCTGTCCCATTCGGGCACGTCGAGCACGTAGATCTGGCACGTGCCGGACTGGTCGGAGTCGTAGAGAATCTGCGACCCGTCCGGGCTCCAGCAGGGATGCGGGTGGGTGCCCTGGTGGGTGAATCCAAGGGTCGTGGGGACGTTCACCAGCTTGCGATACTCCCCGGTCGCCGCGTTGATCAGCACCAGGCAGGCGGGCAGCTTCCCCCGATACGAATCCGTTACGATGAAGCGGCCGTCGGGGCTGAAACTCGGGTGTCCGACGCTGAGATCACAGACTTGGTGCAGACCCGTGCCGTCGGCGTTAATCAGCATCATGCCTCCCTTGCCGTTGAACAGCACCTGGCTGCCGTCCCGCGACCAGATGTGATGGTGCTCATAGGGACAAAGCCACCGCAGATCGCTCCCGTCGGGATTGACGGTGAAGAGCTCCTTAACGGTGCGTGGCCGCATGTACTCGTTCGTGATGCCGAAGAGAATCCGGTCGCCGTTGGGCGACCACTTGCAGTTGGTGAATCGCGGCGGCTTCTTCTTGATCTCCTCCTGCGACGGGCTCAGGGCTATGGCGTCGTCCCACTTCACGATGATGTGGGCGTCGGTCCCGTCGGTGTTCATGATGCCCAAGCCACCGGTGGTGTCCCCCTCCAGAAACAGCGAGTGCTTGCCGTCGGGGCTGATCATCCGCGATGGCTTGCTCAGGATCTTCTTGTCACGGGTCCTGAGGCTGACACATGCCAGCGCCGCGCCATCATCCGTTCGCGTCGTGTAGTAAACCGTCTCCCCGTCCGCGCCCCACTGCGTAAACGCGCCCGTGTGCATGCCGAAGGTCCCGTCGTCGGCCACCACCTGCATGTTCGACCCGTCGGCATCCATGACGAAGATCTGCGATGTGCGCTCGCCAGGGAGTGCGGAGGAGAAGACGATCCTCTTCCCGTCCGGGCTCCACGGGCACACATCGTAGTAGGCGTGTTTGTCGTGGCGGGCCGAATGCGTGAGTCGGTTAATGACGACGCTGGTCTCAGGGTCTTTCATGGTGATGGCTTCCTTCGCGTGAGGCGAACGCTGCGGTGGGAGAAGCTCCCGGCCGGTGATCGAAACGACGTCGGCGCTCTGTGGCTATAACCAGTTGTGCGAATCTGCTTGGGTCCATCGTAGCTGTCCCGCAACGCGTCCATGGAGTTCCGACGCCTCGCTTGGTCTGCTTGTCCCGCTTCCGCGAGGATGGGCGAATTCCTTGGTCGGAGGGTGGGTGTGCGAATTGTCCGCATGCTGCCGGGCACGTGCCTGAGGGCTCCCCCCGGGTGGGAGAATCGACCCCGCCCTGGCCCTCCCCCACCCGTACCGGACTGGGCTTGATGCGGGAATTCCGGCAATTCCGGGGACATTCATGCTAGGTATCTGTCAAGGGGGAAACGGAGATTCCCGCTCGGCAGCGGGTAACCGTCCCATCCTGGCGGCACGCGTGGCGTTACTCGCTCAACGACCTTCTTCCCATCCAGGTCTGGAGGTCCGCGGTCGGGCGCGACGAGACATTCATGGCAAAACTGGCTTGGAATTCCGGGGACTCGAGCTCCGCTAAGCGTGCCCAGCCGGGAGCAGAAACCCAGGAGCGTCGCCGGAGCGTGGCGCTACTTCAGGAAGCCGATGAGGTCGCTGAGGGTGATACTGAGACCCTTGGCAGCGGCCACCCACAGTATGGCAGCGAGGAAAAGGGCCTTTAAGATCTGCGCCGCCAAGTGCTCCTCGACCTTGGGGGACAGACCGGCCACCCTCAGTATGAGGAAAGGCAGCCGCAGAATCGCTGCGGGCCAGTCTATGATCCACCACCATGGCGACACCAGCCTAGCGAAAGCACTGCGTCTCTTCTCCACAGCCGCGCCCACTGCCCGCTTGACCCATCCCATGGCCCTGCCCGGCGCGACGGGGAGGTGACCCACATCGGGGTCAAGGACCGCATCAAACCAATGCACATTCAGCGGCGTGCCGCCGACGCGTGTGGGAGGGTAAGAGACAAAGCGGGCTTCGGCTCCCACGAAGTCTGCCGCTGCCTTGGCCCCGGCGAGTATGTGTTCCAGCTCGTCCCGCCGGGCTTGCGACTCCTGCGTTTCCGGAGCGTCCGTCCAGTAGCCCATGTCGGACAGACCGCGCGGGTCCCGGGGCTTCGCCGCCAGGTAGCTCTCCGCCACATCCCTGAACCGCGTAAGGACCGCCTCGGCGCGGCGGGCTTCGATGTACTCGGTCACCCCATGTTGTTCCCCCTGTGTAGCATTATACCTGAAACTCACCAGCGCGCAAGGCCAACTCGGAATCATGGTGGACGCAAGCGGGCCATGTGAGTGGTGCTGGCTCCACGAGGTTGCAGGAGCATGAGAGAGTCGTGCCGAATGGAGGCCGCAGAAGGCCCTGTGTCGAGGGAACTGCTAGTGCAAAGGCGGCGACTGGATGGCTCATGGGCACCGGCGCCGAACGGCCCCACCGGTGCCGCGCCCATTCCGGATTAACGGAAACAACGCTGGCTCGGCGGGAAGCCGGGAGCAAAGAAAAAGGGAGGGCGTGACCATGCTCGAGAATCTGTCGCTGCTGCGAGAGGGTCGGTGCAAGCGGATATCCAGTTGGGACACGACCGGCCGGAATCGCGACGCGCTGCTCATCGAGACGGGTGAAACAGCCACCATCGGCGAGATCAAAGGCCCGGGCTGCATCCGGCACATCTGGGTCACCATCGCCTGTGAAGACGAGTGGTACCTGCGCAAACTCCTGCTTCGCGCCTACTGGGATGGGGAGGAGCAGCCCAGCGTTGATTCGCCCATCGGCGACTTCTTCGGCGTGGGCCACGGCGTGGTCAACTCGTACTCCTGCGCCGTGCTCAACATGTCGGCGCACATCAGGCAGGAGAAGCGGGCGGCGATGAACTGCTATTTCCCCATGCCCTTCGGCGATGGCGCGAAGCTCGAAGTGGTGAACGAATGCGATGCTCCCGTGCGCTCCTTCTACTACTACATCGACTACGAGGAGCTCCCCGGCGCGCCGGACGATCACGGCCGGTTCCACGCCAAGTGGCGCCGGAATAATCCGTGCCAGGGCGCTGTGCCCACGACTCGCGGGCAGCAGCCCGAGCGCCATAAGTCCGGCGGCCCCGCTGTCAACCTCACCGACAAGCACAACTACCTGTGGCTCGAGGCCAAGGGCCGCGGGCACTTCGTCGGCGTCAACATGAGCGTGCACAACCTCTGTGGCGGCTGGTGGGGCGAGGGCGACGACATGTTCATGATCGACGGGCAGAAGTGGCCCCCGGACATGCACGGCACCGGCAGCGAGGACTACTTCGCTCACGCCTGGGGTATGCAGCCGCAGAATGCGTTCATCTACAACGGCGTTTCGTATCACAAGCCCGGGACGTTCTTCAACTACAACGAGCGCATCACGGTATACCGCTATCACGTCTGCGATCCGGTGATCTTCGACGAGTCCCTGCGCGCCTCCATCGAGCATGGGCACGCCAACACGCACAGCAACGACTATTCGTCGGTTGCCTACTGGTACCAGATGGAGCCGCACTACGAGTTCCAGCCCATGCTCCCGGTGGAGGAGCGCATCCCGCGGCCCGACATGGTCATCGGCCCGGATGAGCTGCCTGGCCCGAGGCGCGTGCAGCAGGCGAAGCTCAATAGCATGGCCAAGGGGATCGCCGGCGCGAGGCCGCGTCGCCGGAAATAGCCCGCTTGACTGGGCCGCGCAGCCTTGCGCAAACACGGATTGAGTGTACAATAGAGGCCTACCTACCCGCCGGGGGCGTCGAACGAGATGGCATTGGCCGGCTTGCAGCCAAACGAGGAGCGCACCGTTCGCGGAGTCGTGGAGTGGGCGCGCGAACGGCTGGGGGATCGGCTCGTCGCGGTGCGCCTATTCGGATCGAAGGCGCGCGGCGATTCGGATCCGGAGTCGGATATCGACCTGTTTATCCTGGTCACCGAGACGCTGACACGCGAGGAGAAAGAGGACTTCTCGGAGATCTCGTATGACCTGGACTTGGCCAATGTAACCGTGACGATGACTGTGTTCGAGACGGTTGAGCGGTGGAACGACCCGGTCACGCACGTCACGCTGTTCTACAAGAACGTCGAGCGCGAAGGGCTGCGGCTCTGATGGACCCCAACCTGGTGCTGGCCGAGCGACGACTCGAGCAGGCGGAGGAGACACTGCGCGAAGCCAAAGCGCTTGCTTCGGGGGGGCATCTCCGCGGAACGCTAAACCGGGCGTACTACGCCGCCTTCTACGCCGCCCGTGCTTTGCTGGCGACCAAGGAACTGGACAGCCCCAAGCATTCGGGTGTTCTGTCGCTCTTCGGTCAGCACTTCGTACGCACAGGCGTGGTCGGCGGCGAGCACGGCCGAGCGCTCAACGCCATGTTCCGCCTGCGGCTGCGCTCGGACTACCAGGACTTCATCGACCTGAAGCCTGAGGAGGTACGACAGCATCTAGACGATGCCGAAGCGTTTGTTGCCGCTGTGCGCGAGGCGCTGTCATCGTTGCTCGGAGATCAGGAGGACGCCCAGCCAACCGGGAACTCGTAGGCCAACTCAGGAGGGACTGCCCAATGCGAGCACTGCAGACGTCCAGGAACGCCCTGGTGATGCTACTGGTGTCGGTCGCACTCTCAACTACTCTCGGGTGCTCGTGCTCTGCGGCCGAGCTGCCCGCCTTCCCCGGCGCCGAGGGCTGGGGCAGCACGACGCCAGGCGGACGTGGCGGCAACGTCATATACGTGACCAGCCTCGCCGACAGCGGCCCGGGGACGTTGCGCGCCGCGCTCGAGACCCGTGGGGCGCGGACCATCGTGTTCGGCGTCAGCGGCGTCATCAAGCTCCAGAGCACGCTGTCGCTCGGCGGAGGCTGGAATCCGGACGATGGCGACAATCCCTATTCCTTCGTGACCATCGCCGGCCAGTCGGCGCCCGGCGGCGGCATCTGCATCTCGGGCCGGCCCTTCGTCCTGGACAACGGTGTGCACGACGTCGTGATCCGGCACGTGCGGTTCCGCGATAGCAGCGACGATTGCCTGGGCCTCTACAACGGCGTGCACCACGTGGTGTTCGACCACTGCTCCCTCAGTTGGTCCACCGACGAGAACATCGGCTTCTATCGCAATCCCACCGACATCACCATACAGTACTGCGTCATCGCTGAAGGGCTGGTCCGCGGCGAGCACCAGAAAGGCTCCCACAGCATGGGCGCGCTTGTCGCGCGTGGGGCGGATCGGATCGCCATGCATCACAACTTCTTCACCGGAAACGGCGCCCGCAATCCGCTCCTGTGCGGCGGCAACACTGAAGAGTGGCGCGCCGAGGGATTCGTCGCCCACCCCGTCTTCGATATCCGCAACAACCTCATCTACAATTGCCTGACCTTCACCACAGTTAACTCGGGCGCCCATGCCAACATCGTCGGCAACGTCTACGTCCAAGGACCCAGCACGTCGCCCCACAAGTCGGCCGTGTTCGTTCCCGACGTGGAGGACGGCACGAAGGTGTACCTGGACGGCAACATCGGGCCGCACCTCGCTCCCGACGGCAATCAGTGGTCCATGGTGCGGGTGTATTCGGCGGACATCAAGGATGTCGCCAAGCAGTATGGCCGGAAGGCCGAAGTGTTTCGGGCGCCGGCGCCGTTCCCCGCGCTGCCCGTAACGATGGTGACCGCTGAGCGGGTGCCGGAGCTGGTACTGGCTCAGGCGGGGGCTCTCCCGCACGACGAGACGGATTTGCGACTCGCGGGGGAGTTTCGGGCCCGCAAGGGCGAGTGTGGCGCACCGGATCGCACCCACGACACGCCCTTTGCGCCGCCGGAGCCGGGCGTCGCGCCGCCGGACACGGACAGCGACGGCATGCCGGATGCGTGGGAAGCGAAGCATGGATTCAACGCCGAGCGTGCGGGAGATCAGCAGGCAGACGCTGACGGCGACGGCTACACGAACCTCGAGGAGTACCTCAACGGGACGGATCCAAAGAATCGGCCGGGCACCTGAGTGGCGCCCGGCCGCATGCGTCTGCCAGGATACTCGACTTGCCGCATCTCCTCCGACCGAATCGCCTCTTCGCGATCCTCTCCTCCATGGTCGCGCTCACGCCGTTGGCTGCGCCGGGCCGGCTGCCGCAGCGGGAGCGGGCGGTCCGGGCGGCGTCGCGGTCAACCGTCCTCCTATCCACCGGCCGGTCGCATCAGTACCGAATCGCGTCATGAGCGCTCCGCCGAAGCCGAACACCAGCACCGCCAGGGAGATGAGGCCGGTCAGCAGCATCGCCGGAGGGAACACTCCGACCAGGTCCACGAGGCGCAACACCAGGAAGCCGATGAGCGCCAGGCTGAGCACCGACTCCACGCGCCAGTTCCACAGTTGCGCGAGCCGGCGGCCAATGAGAACGCTGATCCCCACGCCACCCATGATGGCCAAAGCGGTCAGTGCCGCCAGATAGAAGGGGATCACTACCCACGTGACGATGAGCAGACAGAGGACCACCAGCACCGGCAGCACCAGGAGCCATCCGACGAGACCGTAGAGGACCGCACGTCCCGGCTGTTGGGCTATGGTCGTGGCGATCACGTCTGTCTGGTGCGGAAGCACCAGAACCACGAGCAGCGTCACCACCAGCAGACCCAGGCCCCAGATCAGCCAGACTGCCACCCTCCCAAGGAGCGCGCCGGCAAAGTTCCCGCCGTCAAACCACCGACCCGAACGCGGTGTCCACCCGAAGGCCCCCCCTAGACCGACGCACTGCCCACCCAGCTCAGCTCCCGGCTCCCTTTTCACTCTCCCCCCGATGGAGACGGCGTCGCCGCCCACCGTCGAGCCGCTGCGGAGGTGCACCGAGCCACCGATCGAGACCGCGTCCCCGCGCACGTATCCGTCCACATCGAGCGGCCCGCCGAAAACCACGGCATCGCCCTGGACCTTGCCCTCAATGTCCGCCGAGCCGCCGAACACAACGAGATCTCCCTTCACCTCTTCGCCCGGCTCAATGTGAACGGATTTCCCGAACTCAACGATCCCTTCGCTGCCATTCACCCGCAGACCGCGCTCGACGGGCGTGATCCGCACCTTCTCGACCAGCCGCTCAGCCCACGGCGCCGCGATCTGCACCTTCGAGCCGACGACCTCAGCCCCGGACTCGCGGACCACCTTGCCCCCGATGGCCATCACATCGCCTCGCACCTTCGCCCCCTCGTAGAGATGGATGTCACCATCAATCGAAACGACGTTGCCGTTCACCTTCCCACGGACGTGGGCCGTTCCGCCTACCGCGACGACATCGCCCTTGACGGTCTCATCGGCGGCGATGTTGACATCGCCGTCGAGGTTCATCACATCCCCGCGCTCGGTCTCGTGCTGCCCGGTCTGCGTTTCAGCTCTCGCCCGCGCCATCTCCGCGGTCCGCCTGGCCCTTGCAGCAGTCGCTCTGGCCTTCTCCGCGGCCTTTCGCGCCTGTGCGACGACATGCGGCCGGCGCGCATCGGCGGCTACGCGCTGCTGCGCTGCCATCACACCCCCGATGAGCACCGCGACGACCATCAGAGCTCTCCACCACGACCTCTTAGTGTTCATGTCCATGCCTCCTGAGACGACCATACGGGGCCGCAATTCACAGGCTCCTACATGGCCAGGATGGAGCCCATCCCGGCCGAGCTCCTCGCTGTGGCCAGACGCCGCCACACCACCAGCACCGCCATCAGCAGCACCACGTCCGCCACCAGAGCGAACAGCACCGGCTCGGCAAGCGCCCGCGACACGGTGTCCAGCATCTGCAGGGATTGCAGCAGCGCCAACCGGGCCACATCCAGCACAGCGCTGGCCGACGGCGCCAGAGCAACGATGCCTTTGCCGACGCTCTCCCAGTCGAAGGTCAGCGCTCCGACGATGATGGCGGCTGAAAGCAGCAAACCGGCGGCGCCCAGGGCGACTCCCACCGGCCACGTCACGGGCGTCGCGGGCTGTTCCGCGACACGCCGGGATCGTATCGCCGTCAGGACCTCTGCAGTGAACTCCGGGCCCGTGGCCACCTCCGGCAGGGACTCGACAAGCGCCATCGCACCACGAAGCTGGGTAAGCTCGGCGGAGCACGACTCACACGTGCTAAGGTGCTGCTCGATCGCGGCCATCTGCTCCGCGGCAAGATCGCCGTCGTCGTAGCGGATAAGCCGCCTGTGCACCAGCCAACATCTCATAGCGCACCCTCCTGCATGTATGGGCCCAGAAGCTTCTTGAGCCGGGCCCGGCCCCGATGGATGTGCGACTTGACGGTGCCGACCGGCTGGCTCATCGCCTCGGCGGCCTCCTCGTAGGAGAGGCCCTGGAGGTGGACGAGAGCTATCGCCAGCCTTTGAGCGTCCGGAAGTCGCCCTATTGCCGTGTGGACCCGTTCCTGCATCTCGATCCGATGATAGGCTGCGTCCGGAGCTGCATTGTGGCTCTCCGCCGGCATCGCCCGCCACGTCGGGCTGTCTATCGACGCCGAGGCGAATGGCCTCCCGCGCAGAAGATCGATACAACGGTGCGAGGCGATGGTGAACAGCCACGATGCGAATCTGTGAGGCCGCCGGCCTCCCTGCGGTCGGTATGTCTCGAGCGCATCGTGCGCCCGGATGAAGACGTCCTGCGCGGCGTCTTCGGCTCTCTCTCGGTCGCCGAGCATGCGATAGGCCAGGTTGTAGATGCGGGTCCGATAGCGGTTCACGATCTCGCCGAACGCTCCCAGGTCGCCGGCCAGGGCTTTTTGTACCAGCCGGTCGTCAGTATCAGGCTGCACCCGGTTTCCCTCCGACGCATCTCACGGACCAGTACGGACTCGGCCCCAGTCAAGTTGCAGCAATCTCGCTCGTATTGCACCAGGGCGCGGGCGCAGTCCTGCACGGGGCGGCTCCACTGTAGCCGAGGGCCTGTACCTCGGCGGCCGAGGTCGAAACGGCACCGCGCCACAGGTGCGCGGCTACAGAACGGCACCACAGCAACGGGCCCCGGTTGTGATGCCGCCCGAATCGTGCTATAAGACGCTCGCCTGATCCAACTATGGGAGGTGCAAGTCGTATGCAATCATTGAGTCGGCGCGGCTTTTTGAGACAGACGGGGAAGGCCGCCGCCGGGGTCGCCGCCGGTCTCACCATACTGCGCGACCGCAAATCCGCCTTCAGCGCCAACGACGAGGTAAACGTCGGCATCGTCGGCATCAACGGCCGGGGCAAGTCCCACATGAGCGGCATGTGCGGCACTGACGGCGTACGCGTCGTGGCGCTGTGCGACCCGGACACGCGGCTGTTCGAGTCGCGCTCCAAAAGGATCGAAGACAAGCAGGGGCACAAGCCCAAGTGCTACGCCGACATCCGCGATCTGCTCGCCAACGACGACATCGACGCCATCACGGTGGCCACCTGCGACCACTGGCACGCCCTCGCGACCATCTGGGGCTGCCAGGCGGGCAAAGATGTATACGTAGAGAAGCCGGCCTCATGGTGCGTATTCGAGAGCAAGAAGATGTACGAGGCGGCCCGCAAATACGGCCGGATGGTCCAGGTCGGCACGCAGAGCCGCTCGACGCCCGAAGTGCGCAATGCCATCGCGCGGCTCTGGGCGGGCGAGATCGGCGACGTGTACATGGCCCGGGCGCTCTGCTACAAGCCACGGAGATCGATCGGCTTCAAAGAGATCAAGGATCCGCCCGAGGGGCTCGAATTCGACCTCTGGCTCGGCCCGGCTCCCAAGCAGCCGTATCACGACAACCTGGTGCACTACAACTGGCACTGGTTCTGGGACTTCGGCACCACCGACATGGGCAACCAGGGCTCGCACGAGATGGACATCGCCATGTGGGGCCTGGGCAAGACGCTCCCGGTCAAGATCCACGGAGTCGGCGGGCGCTTTGGCTACGAGGATCAGGCCGAGACGCCCAATACCCAGGTGACCACCTTCGAGTACGAGGACGGCAAGCTGCTGGTGTTCGAGGTCCGCGGCCACTATACCCACGACGAGAGCGGCGTCAAGGTCGGCAACATGTTCTACGGCTCTGAGGGCTGGATGGCGAAGTCGGACGGGTACAAGGGTCACTTCGGCCGCAGGGGCGAGGTGAAGGAGATCGAGTACGAGGAGGGCGAGCTGCCCGACGTGGGCGGCAGCGGCGAGGGCAACAACTTCAGCAACTGGATCAGCGCCGTCCGCAGCCGCCGACGCCAGGATCTCAACTCCGAGATCCGCGGCGGCGCCCTCTCGGCGGCCCTCTGCGCCCTTGGCAACGTATCCTGCCGCCTCGGCCGCGAGCTCCGCTTCGATCCCGACAAAATGGAGATCATCGGCGACGACGAGGCCGATCGTTATCTGACGCGCGAGTACCGCGAGCCGTTCGTGGTACCCGAGGAAGTCTGAACACAGACCGAAGCCTCCGCAGCTTCATCGGCAGCGCTGCCTCGAGGTGGCGCTGTCGTTGCTTTCGGCCTTATTGTAGCGTGGGGTGCCTGTCTGACTCGTGCTACGTAGCGAGCTACTTCCGGCCTTCGCAGCCGGGGCTGCTTCGGCGGAGTAGGCTCGCAGAGTAGCAAGCGGCATCCCGTACGGGATCTCCGTGCCCCGCCAACGTCGCTGTGGCCCGCCTCCCCATCTGTCCGGCTCACGCTGGGTATGGGGATTTCATAGAGGAGGCGAGCATAGATGAGCAGCGAAGTCCGTGTGCCCTCGGCTGGTGCAGCCCAGCCAGGCATCGAAGAGGCGCGGCCCTGTGGCCGCGGCGAGACCAGCCTCCAGGACCGCATCACCGCGGTGCATAGTGCCATCGCTCCCGTCGGACCGTTGATGGCGCGCATCGCCCTCGGGGTCGTTTTCATTGCCCACGGCTCGCAGAAGCTGTTCGGAGCCTTCGGCGGCCATGGCCCATCGGCCACCATAGCCTTCATGCACGACAACCTCGGCATCCCGGCGTTCCTGATCGTCCTGGCGATGGTGACGGAGTTCTTCGGGGGCATCGCCGTGCTCGTAGGGCTCTTCACGCGTCTGGCAGCCCTCGGCATCACCTGCGTGATGGCGGTGGCCGTCTTTCGCGTGCACTTGAGCAACGGCTTCTTCGCTCAAAACGAGGGCTTTGAGTATCCCTTCGCCCTCGGGCTGCTGGCGCTGGCGCTGGTGTTCGGCGGCGCCGGCAAGTGGAGCCTGGATGCGTGGATCGGACGATTCTGGGAGCAGCGACCGCGGCCCACCGGGGCTGGAGAAGGCGACGTCTAGCGCGCTGTTGGCTCACCGGAGGCCTATCCTGCGGGTTGTGCCGTGGCGCGTGTGCAGGTTTTCCTCGGGGTAAGGCGCCCTGAACTCCCCTCAAGCCCTCACGTGACCACCTCAATGCCATACAACTGACAAAACGCCCGTAGCTGCCGGGCATAGTCGCCGTAGATGATCGTCTGGTGCATGCCCTTGACGTCGCAGACGTCCTCGAGCTCGTTGATGGTGATCTCCACGTTGGTGCGGCAGCCGCCCGCCGGAGGCGTGTCGTAGCAGCGGACGACTTCCCCGGAGTAGACGATCATCTGCGGCGGCTTCCCCGCAACATAATGCGCCATGGTGACCTCTTGGCCCTTGCGCCAGAGAACTTGAGGGACCACGCCGATGCCGGACTCGGCATGATTCCTCAATATGTAAGGTTCGGGCGGCTTGGTGGTTCCTCTTAGCCTCGAGGCACTGGTGCAATGGGCGCCGAAGTAGTGATTGTGCTCGGTTTCGGCGGAGGCGTTCTGCTGGAAGCCGGGCCGGTCGAACAGCTCCTGCAGCAGCATCATGGTGAGCGTGGCGTTCAGGTCGTTCTGACAGCCGGCGGCGATGCCCTCGTCCCGGAGGCTCATGAAGCCCATGCACGGCGGCGGGAACTTGCGCTCGCGGATGCCGCCCAAGCATTCCATCATCATCGCGTCGCCGCCCTCAGTCTCCAGGATTCGTTTGCAGGCGAAATAGGTCTTTGCTGCCTCGAGCACCTCAGGTCTTGACGGCTCGACGACTCTCTTGGCGCGCTTCAGGTATGAGCGCGCGAGTCGCTGCACCTCGGGCCCAGCGTCGGTGCGCTTGTACTCCTCAGCGAACCGAGCCCTTGGGAGGACGCGAATCTGCGTCCCGAGGCCCTCCACGATCCGCTCGCCAGTCCTGGATCCTACGAGGCTCACGATCCGGGCATCCCGCATCCAGCGCATCGTTCGGATGGTGTTCATGCCGTACTCGACGGCAGCGAGATCGTCAAGCGAGCAGATGAGGTACACGCCCGGCTCGCGGTGCAACTGGTTGATGTGCGGGTTAAGGAGGATCCCCGTGGTGGCGAGAATGACCGTGGGGATTTGCGTCTCTTGGACGATCTTGACAACGGATTCCCACTCCGATTTCTTGAAGGGCATGAGAAGCAGCCCGTCGGGCGCCTGCTGTTTGACCCCGCTGATGAAGCGGCTGACACTGCTCGGATCGTGCAGGGGCTGCTCGTTCATAGCGATGCGCATGCCGAGCTTCTGCTCGATGGCCTCGATGCGCCTCGTGTAGTCTCTCTGCCGCCCCTCGGCATCGAAGCCCACGCCCGGCCAACTGTAGTAGCCTGCGCGTTTGAGCGACTCAGTGGATGGATAGAGGAAGGCGCCTCGCACGGTGGCCGTCCCTTCTTGCCGGGCGGCTCCTTCGTCTGCCCACACGGCGAGCGGCGAGCACTTCGAACTCAATGCCATCCAAGCTCCGGCGCCACCCAGAGCGACCAGGAAGCTCCGCCGCGGCATTTTGGCCCATTGGCTCGATTTCAGTCGCTTCATGCGATCATGCCCCCTGTTGCTCTGGCTTCGCCTATTGTCCCTCACGGCGAACTATGTAGACGTGCACGCCCAGCGGTGCGAAGCCGTCCTCAAAGCCCCCCGCCGTTGGACGGACGCTGCGGCCCTCCTCGTACACCTCAACCGTCGCGCCGTGCGGCACTCGGAGGCGCACGCGAGCCGGCTCCGGCGCAATTGATGAGCCGATGCATCGGCATCTGCACGCCTCCCTTCGTAAAGCAGTTGCCAGTGGTCAGTGAGCGATCGAGACAGCGCACGGGTCCCCCGTCGAGTCGATTCCCCAATGGCGTGCCACACCCCTCCACAGCGGCAGGTGTGGACGGGCGCCCGTGGCGCGCCGGCGCCGCCGTGCGGGGGAGGCCAGGCGGCGCGCGATCGGGAAGAGCAGAGCAGATGATGCCAGCCGCAGGCCGCAAACCAGCTTTCGGGAGCCTATAGCGTGGACGACGAGCTCTTGATATGTCGCTGTGAGGAGGTGACACTGGGAGAGATCAAGGCGGCGATCACTGCCGGCGCCACGACGCTGCGGGAAGTGCGGGTCCGCACGCGGGCGGGAATGGGATTGTGCCAGGGCCGAACCTGCGGGCGGCTCGTGTCTCAGCTTCTGGCGCGCTACACCGGTCGGCCGCGGGCGGCCATGCAGCCGCGTCGCACCCGCGCACCCGTTCGACCTCTGCTCGGCGAGCTATTCACCACATCCCCGAATGAAGAAGATAGCTGACGTCGTGATCGTGGGCGGAGGCCTCATCGGCTGCGCCAGCGCCTATTACCTGGCCAGGCGTGGCATGGGCGTCGTGCTCCTGGAGCGGGGGCAGGTGGGGGAGGGTGCCTCCGGGGCTTGCGAGGGTTTCATATCATTGCAGTCCAAGCGCCCAGGCAGGCCCTTGGAGATGGCACGGCGCTCCGCCGAAATGTATGCCGGACTGTCGGCGGAGCTGGATGCGGACATCGAGTACGATGCCTGGGGCGGGCTCACCGTATTGGAGGGTGAAGACGAGCTGCGCGAGGGCGCTGCGCTCGCGGAGCGGCTCCAGGGCGCCGGGGTGGAAGCAGAGCTGCTGCAGGGGCGGGATGTTCGGCAGATTGCGCCGGCGCTCACAGAACGCTTGGCCGGGGTTGTGTATTGCCCGAGTGAGGCACGGGTGGATCCCCTGCGCCTGCTCTTCGCCTTCGCGGACGCCGCCCGCCGCCACGGGGCAGATATCCGACCTGGCGTGGCGGTCGAAGGCATCCTCTGCGAGGGAGGGCGCGTCACCGGTGTCCGCACAGCGTGCGGGACGTGGAGCTGTGGCTGCGTGGTGAATGCGGCCGGCGCATGGGCGCCCCAGCTCGTGGCGCCTCTTGGCGTCCATCTGCCGATTCGCCCCCGCCGCGGGCAGGTGATCGTCACGGAGCGGGCCCCCGAGCTGCTGCGGCCCTTCCTGCTGAGTGCGTCGTACATAAGCGCAAAGCTGACGCCCGCCGTGGGCAGCGGACGCATCATCGCCGCGGCCATCGCCCAGACGCGCACGGGCAATTTTCTCATTGGAGGAACGCGGGAGTTTGTGGGCGAAGATGTAAACAACTCCCCGGAGGCGTTGCGGGAGATCATGGCGCACGCCCTTCGCCTTCTGCCGGGGCTGGGGGGGGTGAGCCTGGTGCGCGCCTTCGCCGGCCTGCGGCCCCATAGCGACTCCGGTGAGCCCATCCTGAGCCGCCTGAGCGCACCCGACGGCCTAATCCTGGCTGCCGGCCACGGAGGCGATGGCGTGGCCCTGGCACCGGTCACAGGGCGCATCGTCGCCTCCCTGGTCTCCCAGGGGTCGTGCGGCATGCCCGTGTCGCCATGTGACAACCATGCTACGGAAATGCAAATATAAGGTTTACATTTCTCCGTGACTGTGGTAACATGGTAATGACTTTTAGGCCGCCTCTGCTGTGCTCAGTGGCCCGAATTCTTTGGGAGGGCACTGACAGGGCGCGGCACGAAAAGATGCATGGAGCATCTAGACCCGACACACCGCACGCCCAGACATGCCGGGTGGAGCGGGGCACCAGTTTCGCAGCAATCGTCGCAGCAACTGACAGGGCAACACGACAGACCAGGTCTCGAAGGAAAAAATGAGGACGTGTCGGGCACACCCCGGACGTACTGTCCTCGCGCCGCGCCCCGTCGCGAGGTGGCGACGAGTGGCGCACGTTGCCGTGTTCTCCCTGTCGATAAGTGAAACATATCGTCGTTAGTGGCGAGCGCCAGATGTCTCTGGCTGCCGGGGGCATCTGCGGCGGCTTTGCGAGCTGAGTCATGGGCCGGCCCGAGCGCCGACAGCCCCGGCGCTGGAGGGCCGGTGGTCGGCTCGGGGCCGTTGTTACTGTCATTGCGTCGCGACCGCAGCATGGTACGGACGCAGCAGTGTTGCACCATTTGCCGCTGACTGCCGATAAAGATGAAGATGAAGATGCAAACTGCGCAGCAAAGCAATCTGGATCGCATACGGGAGTACGGGCACCAGGTCCAACGCGACCCTGAGAGCTTGGCATTTGTGCTCCTGGCGGATGCCTTCCGGGAGGAGGGCATGCTGGCGGAGGCAGCAGAGGTGTGCCGTAAGGGCCTCGAGCAGCACCCGAGCTACGGGACAGCGCGTGTGGTAATGGGGCAGATCCACGAGGAACTGGGCGAGATGGAATCGGCCGAGCAGGAGTACGAGACGGCCCTGTCTCTGGATCCGCAGAATATCATGGCGAGGATGTCGCTGGGCAAAGTGCTCCTGCGGCAGGACCGCCGAGCGGCTGCGGGCGTCCATTTCGAGCACGTGCTCTTCCTCAACCCTACGCACGAGGAGGCGTCTTCGCTCCTCGAGGTCGCTGACGGATGCCGGCCGCTCCCGTGGGAGGAGCATGCCGCTGATGCGGCGGGACAGGCACGCCCGCCAGAGGTGAGTGCTGAGGCGACCGAGGAGCATTCCGGGGGCGATAGCCTCCCCTCAGTAGAGGAAATCGAGTCCACGCTTCGCAGCTTAAGCGAGCTGCCTGGGGTGCTGGCCGTCGTGCTGGTCGAGGGCGACGGCTTGCCCATTGCCTGCCACCGGAACACCTCGCTGGATGAGGAGGCATTCAGCGCACTCGTCAGCGAGATCAATAGCGCCATGGTCACCTGCGTACAGCGGATGGGCATGGGGGAGTTCGAACGGAGTGTAATAGAGGGAGCAGGCGCGCGCATGGTGCTGAGGCGGGCCGACCCCCGGGTACTCGTCGTCGCGACAGAACCCGGGACCAGGCTCGGCATGGTCAACATGATTATCGATCGAGCCGCCGGTCGCCTGGGAAATGCATCCCGCAGCACCGGGTAGATACACGAAGCGAGGGGGAACAGGCGAGTGTCAAGCCACGAAGCCAAATCGCAGCGGGTATTCCCCACGTGGGTTATCCCGCTATTGTGTCTCACTGCCATAATGCTGGGCGTCGCGCTGACGAAACTGTTGGGCTTTTCTTCCCGTGTGTCGCCGGCCCTGCAGCAGTTGGGCATGCTCGTGGTCGCCGTGGAGGCCGTTGCATATGCGGTCATCGCAGTGCTGCTTGGGGTGCGGCGGCTCATGCCGATGGTATTGGCTATGGCCCTCGGCATTCTCTGTCGTGCGGCGATGGCCGGTGGCGGCGTGCTGCTACTTGGGACTTCCGGACAGCCGCTGGGTGTCAGTCTCCAGGCGGCGTGGCTGGGCGACGCGACTTTGATAGGTGCCCATGGTGTCCTGGCTGTGCTCTGCCTGGCGTTCCTCAGGCCAATACTCGTCCCCGGTCCGCCCGTGCCGGCGGAGGCCGAGGCGTTTGGAGCGCTCCGGCCCGATGTGTCTGAGTCCCTGGCCGATTTCCAGACATCCGCGGTCGCAGCCCCGGAGAGCGTCGCGGGGCCCGAGGCAAGCCGCGAAGAGCTCGTCAGCGAACTCATGGGGCCGGTCGCGGAGACGACAGATGCTGCCGGGGCCGAGGAGCCGGCCGAACCGTCGCCGGTGACGTACCTGGAGGAGCCGGCGGAACCCGTTGGGCCACCTGATGTCGAGGAGCCGCCGCCGTCGTATGCTGCGCCGGAGCCCGCCATGGAGCAACCACAGGAACTGCCGGTTGAGACGCCGGCGCTCCCCTACGCGGATGAACCGACTGCAGCCCCAGCGCCCACTGCCGGAGTCAGCGAAGAGCAGCCGACTGCCGCGGACGGGCCGCTGTTCTCGTTTGAGATCGACGATACGATTCCCGAGCCAGCCGACGAACGCGAGCCGGTCTTGCGGGTGACATCCGAGGGTGTCGAGGAGATTGATGCAGAAGCTCAAGGGCCGCCCCGGCTCGAGGAGCCATCTGCTGAGCCTGCGGTGGCGGAGCAGCCGCCGGCTCATGTTCCCGTACCATCGACCCCGGCCCTCGAGCTCGCTGAGCCGGCTGCGGCTCCCGTGGCGGCAGCGGATGTCAGTGGGGAGGTGTCCGTGTCCGCCGACACCGTGCTGGCTCAATTCCCGGAGGGCGCCCTCAATCTGGCACCGGACCAACTCGAGGAAGCCTTCGCCGAGAAACGATTTGCTGTGCCACTCGACATAGTACTGCCGCAGCTTCACGAGGGCGAAGTACGGGTTCCCGCACGGGTTATTGTTGAGCAGCTCCCCGCCGATGCGCTGGCCGTGTCGGAGGTAGAGTTGGACGCGGCCCTTGCCGATGGCATTGAGCTCCCGCTGGGGGAGATCGTGCCTCAGATACCGGGCGAGCATTTGGCCGTATCGTCCGCCCTGGCAGCCCCGCCGGAACTGCCGACCGAGGACATATTCGAGGTGCCCGCTGCCGAAGGCTTTGACGCCGTCGTCACTGCTGGCGAAGCGGCGGAGCCGGAGGAGCCTATCGTCGAAGCGGAGGAGGAGCCGGAGGCCGTGGCGCCCGTGGAGGCGCCCCCGCCTGCAGCGCCCGAACCGGTGGCACCTGAAGAGACGATCGCCGTCGATGCCGAGATGGTGCTCGGTCAGCTTCCACCGGAGGTCTTCGTCACCTCGGCGGAGGACGTGCACGGGTCACTTTCGCAGCCCGAGTTCCGCATTCCGGCCGATACGGTGATGTCCCAGCTTAGCAGCGGGCAAGTGGTCGTCCCGACGTCGCTTATCGCCTCACAACTACCTCCGGGCGTGCTCGCGACGTCCCCGGAAGAGATCGATGCGCATCTGCCGGCTGGCGGCATAGAATTGCCCCTGAGCCAAGTTGTGGCCCAGGTCGAAGGGCATCTTGGTCTGATGCGGGACCAACGACCAGCGCCCGTCATCGACGACGAGCCCTTGTTTTCGCCAATGCAGGCGGAGGGCCCGCCGGCAACTATCGACTCTTCGGCTGTGGTGACACCGTCGGTTCCGCAGGAGACGAGCGAACCGCCTGTCCCAGCGGAGGTGATGGAAGGGTCGTCTGAGCCAGAGCCAGTGGAAGCAGTGCCCCCGGCGCCGTGGGAGGCGGCGGCGGAAGAGCAGGAGGTCGCCGCCCTGCCGCCTGCAGAGGCGCCACCGGACGTGGAGGAGCCCGTTGCGCCAGAGCCAGCTATTGAGATGCTGGAGGAAGAAGAACCGGTGGAGGCGGAGACGCACGAGGTGCAACGTGAGGCAGAGGCTGCGCCGATGGCCGAGGAGGCCCCGGCCGCAGCACCTGCGGAGGCAGAGGCCGAGGTGCCGGCGCCTGGCGCCGAGGCTGTCCCGGCAGTCGCGCCTGGATCTGCTGAGGCGCTGGCCGCTATTGAGGCGGCAGGGGGGCGCCTTGGTGCATCGCAGACGGACTGGGTAGAATCCGGCGGCGGCATCTACTTTGGCAGCGCTCTGCCCAGTGGTGCAGACATGCAGAGGGCCAGTGAGGTGGCGGCAAACGTTCTGGCGGCGGGTCGCGAGCTCTGCGATGCGTCGGAGCGCGGCGTGGTGAACACAGTGCTGGTATCTGCGCGCCTGGGATGTGCCGCACTTGGCTGGGGAGTGACGGCGGGAGGCGCTCCTGTTGCCTGTCAATTGGCAGGCATTGGCATCCGCAGTCCCGGCAAGGTGGGCGTTGCGGTGCATAAGCTTATGAGGGCGCTGCAGTCCATGAGCCTGACAGGCGATGGGCCGGCGCAGGGGTCAGCGACGGCCTCGGAGGGCTGGACGCCTTCCGAGGGCGACAGCAATGGGGCCGAGGAGGCGGAAAAAGCCGCTGCGGCGGTGAAGTTGACCGGCGTCGGAGGCCGGCTCTTCGTCCGCGGGGATGGCCCGAGAATGATTCTCCTGGGGCCACCAGCTCTTCTGGCTGACGCCTGTGTGTCGGCCGCCGGGAGGTTGCTGGACAGCGTCGGCGATTATGCTGCATCAATTGGCCTCGGCGAAGTGGAAAAAGTAATTGTGGAAGGAGTCACCGGGGCGGCGGCGCTCATCCCAGCACAGGACGGGAACCCGGCGCTCGTGCTTCTCGGTCCCGGAAGAGTCAAAGCAGGCATGGTCAGCGTCCAGATCAGGAAGGCAGTTGCCGCTCTCGGGGCCGACATGGCCCCAGGAGCCTAACGCAGTCTCCGGGAGCATCGGTAGTGCGGCGCGAAGAACACTGGATTGCAGCACTCGCTATAGCTCAGCTCGGGATCGCGATCGCCGTCTGCGGCATTGCCCTTGCACGGGGCGACGGCACCGGCGGGCTGGTGGGGGCCGACGGATGGCCTTCGCTCTCGCCGCAGGTGATATGTATTCTGGGCGGCGCCATCCTTATTGGTGCGGCCGTGGGCGCACTGGTTGGCAGTAGGGCGCGTTCCAGTGCAAGGGAGTTGGCGCACGCTGCCCCGGGGGCCACGGGGGATGCGGAAGCCGAGGCGGTATACGAACTGGCAGACGACTGCCAGCTAAAGCGACTCGCGGCGGCGCCCGTGGGCGATCCGTTTCAGGAGTTGCTGCGTCCAGTGGTGCGGCTACATGCTGTTCAGGGGGCATCGTTCTCGACACGCGAGGGACTGACGTTGAGCGCCCGCGTGCCGGAGGAAGTGGACGCCGACCATCTCAGCGCCCTCGCGCCGGGACTCTTCACGGAAAAGCCGGACTGGCTGCTCGACGGGGAGGATGCCGGCGGCGAAGAGGAGATAAGCGTGCGGCACGGCACACGCTCGCTCGTGGTCATAGCGCGAGGGAGGATTCTTCTGTCGGCGATGGTGGACGAGAGCGCGGGCCAGAATGGTATGGTTCGCAAGTGGCTGCACGCCACGGCCGCAGCAGGAGCAAGGCTGTGGGAAGAGCGTTATGGGACGTCGCCCTAGGGAGCCGCACTGCTGCCGCCGGAAACGCGGCGGCCAAGGGATGGCATGAGGAGACGCCACGATGCGCACGATCTTGCGAAACCTCACCAGGGTCTCCGGGGTCCAGGGCTGTGTGCTCGTCGATCGGGACGGCATAGTGATCCTGTCGGACCTGGAGGCGGATGCGAGCGATGAGCGGGTGGGAGCCATGGCCGCTGCCATCGTGGCCACGGTGGAGGACTCACTCAGCAAGATAAACCGCGGGCCGCTCGTGCATCTGCAAATGGACGCAGACGAGGGCAAGATTCTGGTGGAAGATGCGGGCAAGGGGCTGCTCGTGGTGCTGACTGAGAAGGACGTCAATATCGGCCTGATTCGCCTTGAAATGAAGGCGGCCGCCGATAAACTCAAGCAGCAGCAGCGGGCACGCGCAGCGGTGGACATCGCGTGACGCCGGGGAGGCGTCTGCCGATCGGTCGGCCGCGGCGCCGAGCCTGGCGGGTCGGACACGTCCGAGGAGAAGGCTGAGGCATGGCTTCGATCAACTACGCGCAACGTGAGATATCCTGCAAGATCGTCTACTACGGCTGTGCCATGTGCGGGAAGACCACGAACCTGCAGTATGTGCATGAAAAGATCCCTGCCCAGGACAAGGGCAATTTGGTATCGCTGGCCACCGAGACGGATCGCACCTTGTTCTTTGACTTCCTGCCGCTCGAAGTGACGAGCGTCGGGGGCTTTCGGACCAAGTTTCAGCTCTACACGGTGCCTGGGCAGGTGTTCTATAACGCAACGCGCAAACTAGTACTGCGCGGAGTAGACGGTATTGTATTCGTTATTGATTCAGAGTGGGATAGGATGAAAGATAACGTCGAAAGCCTCAAGAATCTACAAGAAAACCTGGCCGATTACAACTACGATCTGCATCAGATACCCTATGTGCTCCAGTATAATAAGCGCGATCTCGCCAGCATCGCGACCACGGAGTACCTTGAGTTCTTGCTGAACAACCACGAGCAAAGACAGTTGGCCTTTCAGTCCGTTGCCACTGACGGGCCGGGCGTGTTCGAGACGCTGAATGGGATCTGCAAGTTGGTTCTGAAGTCGTTGACTGAGAAGCACGGTCAGTAGCCGCCCCGTGCGCTGCTGAACGCAGCCATGGCTGCACGCCGCCGCAGCGGGTGTCTGCTAATGACGTGGCCGTCGCCATGGCTTGGCCGTGAGGAGGTCGATGAATTGAGTGGCGACGACTTCGTGATCTATGAAGACGATATGGAGGCAATTCAAGAGGAGCTCGGCCAGTTTCTGCGAGAGTCGGAAGCGACGTGCGCGCTGCTGGTGCACAAGAGCGGGCAGCTTGTGGCCAAACGCGGCTTCACACAGCGTCTCGATACGACGGCGCTGGCGGCCCTGGCGGCGGGTGCCTTTGCCTCCACGAAGGAGATCGCGCGTCTCATCGGCGAGCCAGAATTCAGCGTGTTGTTTCACGAGGGCAAGCACGAGCATATTCACGTCTCCCTTGCCGGGGAGCACGCCATCATGGTCACGCTGTTTGACGACCGTACGACTATCGGCATGATCCGCTTGTTCGCGGCGGAGACTGCACCACGGTTGGACGCCATATTCCGCCGAGCGGCGCAGAGGCAAGTGGCGGGCGCGGGGATCGTTCCCGACCTTGGTGACAGGGATGTGTTCGCCAACGCCGCCGGCGAGGGCGACCAGGCGGCTGAGCGACAGCCTCGCCTGGCCAATCGCCGTCGGCCGTGCCGACATGGGGTGGGAAGTACATGGCTCTGACGGGCAGCCTGCAGGAAGTCGAGCCGGCCGACGTGCTGCAGCTCATCTCGATGGCGCGCAAGACGGGTGTCCTCACCGTCGTGAGTCGGCAGGATCGGGCACAGGTGTACTTTCAGGATGGTCAGCCGGTGCATGCGACGTGCGGCGCCGCGAGCGGGGAAGAGGCCATCTACAATCTGTTGTCGCGTTCGGAGGGCGACTTCAGTTTCGAACCGTCGCCCATCGACTGTCCGGTGACTATCACTGTGGACGTGCAGAGCGTGATGCTTGAGGGCGTGCGGCGCGTGGACCATATCCGCCTGCTCAAGGGGGATCTGCCGTCCGGCGATGCCGTACTGAACGTGGCACCGGAGTGGCCCGAACAGGCAGAGTGCATGTCCGAGGATGGCCGTATGGGTACCGCAGAGCGCGCTCTTCTGGCGCTGGTAGATGGTCAGCGCACCGTGGCCGAGCTTGTGCAGGCAAGCGGCCTTCCGGAGATCGATGCGCACGAAGCGCTGCACAGCTTGATCTCGCAGGGCCACGTCGTTGAGGACGAGCCACAGGTGGCTGACGCAGCGAAACAGCTCGCAGGTGTCGGCCGGGACGATCGAGTGGCGAGTGCCGCGCCGTCGGCCGAGGACATTCAGCGTCTCCTGGAGCGCGTAGCCTCGCTGTGATGGTGGTGCACGGATGGCGTGCGTACGGATAATGATCGCCGGTACGAGCGCCGAGCAGCTCACGCAACTCGGACGCAGCATGGGGGACATACTGATCGCTCCTTCAACTGGGCCCGATGATGGGGTGACGCTCGGCCGAGCCACCAGGCTCATCCAGTTTGGCCGGGTGGCCGTGGACAAAGACCTTGCTCTGAACTTGTACGTCATCTCGGGGGACCGACGGTTTGCCTTCATGTGGAACGTGCTTGGACGCGATATGATGGGCTGCCTGGTGCTCGTCGAGTCAGCGAACGAGGAGGGTATCGCGAACGCACGAGAAGTGCTTAGTGCCGTGGCGGACTCGGGTATATCGGCTCTGGTTGTGGGTGTCACCGGCGATGCGTCGCGGCTCCAGCAGGTGGCGGAGCGCCTCGAGCTGAGCCCGGGCACACCGATAGTGCCGTGTGAGTGCCGCGATCGCGGCAGCGTGAAGCAAGCGCTATGTGCTGTCCTACGAGAAATGCTGGCCGTACACGTCGAAGAGTCTGCAGTTCCGCGTCCGGCAGCAGTCTCGGTGCCTGCCGGGGCTGCTTAAGGCCGCCTAAACCGCGCTGACGGCCGAAGCACGGAGGCGATTCGGAATGGCCTCAGGCATACTGTCTCAATTGCTCGGCACACAGAAGGTCATTGCCATCGACATAGGCAGTTACAGCATCAAGGCGGTGGAGGTGGTGACTCGCAAGGAGCACGTGGAGATCACCGCCTTGGGCACCGTGCTGACGCCACCCGGAGCCATGGAAAACGGGGTTGTCGTGGATCGGGCGAGCGTGGCCAGTGCCATCACCGACCTGATGCAGACCATGGGGGCGGACGCGAACGTGGCCGCCGCTCTGGCTACGGATCCTTCGCTGGTGGCGACGAGGATTCAAATGCCCCGGTCGCTGCAAAAGAGTCTCCACAAGTCAATTCGCTTCGAGGCCCGCAAGCACATACCATTCGACATCGACCAAAGCCTGGTGGAGTGTCAGGTGCTGGATTCCGAGGATCGGGACAATGACCAGATGACCGTTCTGTTGGTGGCGGTGCGCAGCGAAGTGGTCAACAGTCGTGTGGAGGCCCTCGAGATGGCGCGACTCGACCCCATCTATGTCGATGTCGAGCAATTCGCGTCGATGCGCGCGTGCATCTATGCAAGTCAGGACCCGCGTGCATTCGAGGACACGCTGGCTCTCATCAGGATCGGAAGCAGTTTCACCGAGATGACGATGGTGCGGCAGGGGGCCTTTGTGTTCCCGCGCATTATCCCCATTGCCGGGGCCACGATGGACCGAGCGATCGCGTCGGCCATGAACATAGATCAGAATGAGGCTCGCGAGCTGAAGGAGCAGCAGGCCGTGGCGTGTCGGCGTGAGGACATGGCATCGCTGGACGACCAGCCCCGGCAGGTGAGTCAGATCGCCGCGCCGGCGTTGGAGGAGATCACGCGCGATATTCAGAGATCATTCGTCTTCCTCGCGACCCAGCTCTCCATGGACCCCTCCGCGCCGGTGATAGATCGCGTCCTGCTGAGCGGCGGCACGGCAAACATGCGCAACATTGGCCCCTACCTGGAGCAGCAGCTCGGCGTGCCGGTTCAGGTCACGAACGTGTTCACCGATACTGCCATCACCATCCGGGACGTCGATCCTCAGTACGCCGCGGCGTTTGGGCCCACCATGTCGGCGGTGGTGGGACTGGCGCTGCGCGATGCTGTCAGGTCAGGGCGGTATCCGTTCGCTGGCACGCCGGCCAGCCACCTCGCCCTGCAGCCATCTGTGCCGGCATGACGCGGCAGCGCAGGCGGCGAGGGGAGTTGAGAGTACATGATAGACATCAACTTAGTGGCGGAACGACAGCGACAGCGCCGCGCGAGTGAGAGATTCGCTCGGATATCTCTGATCACCGTGATGGTTTTCCTGGTGGCCACTGTTGCCGTGTTCACCATCTCGCAGGTGACGGTGAGTAAGCGCCGGGCGCAATCGCAGAAGGTCAAAGATGAGATTGCCCAGTTGCAGGAGCAAAAGCGAGCCGTCGATGTGCTCGCCGAGCAGATCGAGGCAAAGGAGCCGCTGGTTGCGCTGCTCAATGAGGCGCGCGATAGCGAACGGCTCTGGTGCGCGGTGCTTCGAGACGTGAGCCTTGCCGTGCCGCCCGGCGTGTCACTCAGGAGCATGGCCTCCTCGTCCACGATCCGGCTGCGCAAGCGGGCCGAGGGTGCCACAACGCCACCGAAGGCGCAACGGGGCTTGGCCATCGCCGGGTCGGCGCTGCAGTTAGAGCGCGTCGGCCGATTCATGACGAACCTGGACAATATGCCCTCATTCGCCGAGACGTGGCTGAACTCGACCTCCCTTCAGCCGGGCGGCGAGAACGAAATATCCACGTATCGCTTTGAGATCATCGCTATACTCGCCGTCCCAGAGCAAGGGGCTGATACGGCATGACCTCGGGCAGTTTCGCCAACAGAGCCTTTTGGGTGCTGGCGAGCATCGCGCTGGCGCTACTGGTCCTTTTCCTCGTCGTGTGCGTGAGCATGGCCAATGCCTTGCGCGTGCTCAGGGCCGAGGAGACCGACACCCGGCAGCGCCTGGCAGAGTTGCAGAACGCCGTCAACAGCGTAAGCATCGAGCAGCTTGAGAAACAGAACCGGGAGTTGGACGCAATACTGTCCGTGCTGGAACAGGACTTGCCTCAGCGGGCCTACGTGCCCACGCTGCTGAAGCAGATCGAGTCCGAGGCGCTACTGACAGGGAATGATATTTCCGAGGCTCGACCTGGCGAGTGGCACGAGGGAAAAGTCATTACGCGCACCGGCGCGCAGGCGTCCGCCTCGGCCAACGAGGGTCAGGACAGCGCCGCCGAACTCCAGGGCCAGCGCTACGACGAACTGGATTTGGTGCTGCGCTTTCGCGGCAGTTTCGAGAGCGCCTTCGCGCTGCTGAAGGGCATGGGCTCGCTCAGAAAGATGCTGTTCGTCAAGGAGATCACCATCCAACGGCGGGGCAATCAATTCCGTCCTGACGGCGGGGCGGAAGCGGACCTGGACTTCGATGTGACTGCCTTCATTGTGGAGCCCGCCGGAGGCTTTCCCGGCAAGGTCGTGGCCCAAGTGCATGACTAGCGTGCGCAGGGGCGCGCCGTCGGCATACACATCGGTGCCGCTCGTAGGTGGGAGTGGGACGAAGCGATGGAAAAGAAGACGAAGAAGTGGCAAATCCCGGCCCTCGTTGTGGGATTCATACTCCTGGCCTTCTTTGGCCTCAAGAGCCTCCAGGACTTTCGGGCTGCCGCCGGCGCCGGCCGCCCGGCCGCAACGGCAAAGGCTCCGGAGCACGTGAAGACGCGTTTGCCCGTGCCCGACGAAGCGGAGAGTGCGAAGCCGGCGAGGCCGGCAGTTCGTCCGGCGCCGGCCGTGGCGAAGGCGACCCCCGCCGAGGCGCTCGCGCTCATAGAGTTGCCAGCGGGGGATATACTTCGCCCACTGGACAGGCGTGTCGAGCCCTCCGCCGAGGAGTTGCCCGAGGGCATCGAGCCCTCGGCGCCGGGGATGATTGAGCTCGAGATTCCCGCGGCGACACTCGTGGCGGGACGAGAGGGGCCCGAGATTGCTCCTTCACCACCCGTCGGGGCGGCAGCGCGAGTCAGAAAGCGCGGCTCCGGCTTCCCGGGCATCCTTCCCGAACGAGTCGCCAGGGAAGAGTCCATTCGATGCGTCGGCACAATAACGGGGAAGCGGCGCATCGCAGTGCTGAGAGATCTGTCGGCCTCCGACGGAACGCCGACGCTCTTTCTGGGGGAGGGCGAACGAATACCTGGGCCCAAACGCCTTGTGGTCGCCGCTATCGGACCCGGAAGCGTCACCATAAAGACGAACCTGGCCTCCACGACGCTTCCGGTGCGGCCGGAACAAGAGAGCAGCGCGCGTGCGCAGGGAAGCACGGCTCGCGCCCGGCCTTGGCGTTAGTGGAGCAACATCCGTGAGAGGATCGAAGCACATATCGCAGCTTTGCGTCAGAGTCAAGGGGGACTAGCCGATGCGAGCAACCGGAGGAAGCCGAAGGCACCGATCTGCGCCGACATCCTTTGTGATCGGCATCCTTGTCTGGCCAGGCATTGTGGCACTGCTGTGGGCAGCCGCTGCGGCGTTTGCCGGACCGCGCGTGACGGCGCGGCCGGGCACGACGACGCGCGAATCCGTGCGGATGCTTCGGGGGCTCTCGGTGGCACATGACGAGGGTCGGCTACTTATCGAGATCGACGTGGACACGCCAGTGCGCTACGAGACAGCGATGCTGTCTGAACCACCCCGATACGTTCTGGAGCTGTACGGGGTTCAAATGCACGCGGAGCAGCAGTGCGACTTCAGCGTGGCTTACGGCCCGGTGCAAGATGTCCGGATCGCCAAGGCGCCCACGGACGCCCGCCGGGTGCGCGTGGTGGTGAATCTCCGCGAGCCGATCGGGTGCAGCGCTGGCCCGGCGGCTGATGGGCAGGGAATGGTGATCGTCGTGGGCGGTCGCGGGCTGGGCGCTCTCGGGGCAACTCCCGATCGGCCCTCCGTCGGTGCCCCGCGGTTGGCCCTGCCACCGGCTGCTTTTGCCGGCTCGCTGTGGAGTGGGTTCATGCGCGCTGTGCGAGGACAGGCGGTACCCGCAGCGCTGGTGGAGACACCGGCGGTTGCCCCGGCAACGCGTGTGGCGGCATTGGCTGAGTACGAGGTCGAGCCGCTGACGACGCTGGCGGCCATCGACGTGCTGCCCGAATTGGCCGAGCGCGACGGCTGGTTGCCGAAGCTGCCAGGCGGCGAACGCACGGCGGAGGCGAGGACAACCCCGCCGCAGATGCGCCTGCTGGCGGCCGCACTGCCAGCGCAGCAGAGCCACGTTACTGTGGCATCGTATCGGCCTTTGACCAGCGCCACACTGCGGCTGCCGGCCGGCGGGACTCTCGCCGACCTGCCGGCTCGCGCGGCCCTTGCGAGTCTGCCTTCCGTCCGCCTTCCCGCTGTCCCACGACGTGCGGCGCCGATGGCGCCCCGAGCCGTGGCTGCCGCACGGCGTGCGGCGGTTACATCGATATGGCAAGCGCCCGCTCCGGAGCGCTTCGAGCTGCACATAGAGACGAGCGCGGCGGTGGACTTCCGTGCCGAGCGGCTCAGCGTGCCGTTGCGCTACGTGTTGCATCTGCCGAATACCGAGATCGGTCCCGAGTGCGCTCGGCAACTGCGGGTGCGCCACGGCGTCGTCGAGCAGGTAGACGTCGTGGCCACTGATGCCGAGACAAGCGTCAGCATCATGCTCAGGGAGGCCGCCTCGTGTAGTTCGTATCTCGTCCCTGGCAAGAAGACGATCGTAGCGGCCATCGCACCACGGCAACTCGAGGTGCTCGTCGCGGCGCAGGCAGGGGCACGCGGTGCCGCGGCGGACGAGCCCGACTTGATCGAACTGCACTTTCACGAGGCGGACATCACCGCCGTGCTCGTAGCGCTCGGGAAGTATTCTGGGAAAAGCATTGTCGCTAGCAGCAGCGTACAGGGCACAATAACAGTTGACCTCTCGGGCGTGACCTTCGAGAACGCCCTGAACATCGTCACCAAGCTGCAGGGCTATGATTACATTCTCCTGGACAAGCAGACGTACGTCGTGGGCACCTCGGAGGAGCTGGCGAAGCTGGCGCCGATCGAACGGGTTGTGGCGGAGCGCGGCCAGATGTTCACCTACGAGCCCCAATACGCCATACCCGACGCGATAGCCGACTACTTCAGCCAATTTGCCGAGGACTGGGGGATTGCAGTCAGCGCCGCAAGAGATCTCAATGTCGTGGTCTTCAGGGGAATAAGAGATGATGCGACAGCGCAGCAAATCCACGACGAGCTCCAGCGCGTGGACAAGGAGCTGCCGCCCATCACGACGTTGTACACGCTGCAGCATTTGGCGCCCGATGACGCCAAGGCGGCCCTGCAGAACTACGTTCCGGAGGTCACTGTGACGACCGCCGGGCCAGAGGTGCCCGTGCGGGTGATCCAGCTTCGTGGCGGGCCGCGCGCGATAGCGCAGGCCGAACAGGTTCTGCAGACCATCGATGTGCCGGCGGAAGAAGTGCCGTTGCCGGTGGAGGCGCTGGTGGTGGAAATTGTCGTCATCGACCATCAAGATCCAGAGGAGATCCAGACCACACTGGCGACGCTGTATCCCGAGGGTCTGGAGGTAATCGTCCACTCTGGCGTGGGGAGCGAGGCAGAGCTGTCGATGACAGGCATCCGGGATGCAGGTGCTCTGAGAAAGATCGGGACGATTCTGCTGCGAGGCGAGCCCAGCATCGTGGCCAAGGCCGTGGGGGTAATCGAGCAGCTCGATGCCCCGCTGCCGCGCGTGCAGATCAGCACCAGCATCATAGAGGTGAGCTATACCAAGAGCGCGACGGTCGGCCTGATTTGGACATTGCCCGGTATCGTCTTCAACGAGGGCCCCCCGGTGGACGGCTGGCGATTCGGCACGTTCGTCCGTGATCCCTGGACCTTGAGCGCCATTGTCACGGCGGTGGACAGCAAGGCACGCACGCGGGTGCTCTCCAGTCCGAAAATCGTGGTGGAAAGCACCAAGTTGGGGAAGATACTGGTGGGGAGCATCATTCCATTTGAGACGTCCGTTCCCGGCGAGGGCACCGTCACGCGAAGCCTCAACTTCCAGGAGGTCGGCCTCGGCGTAGACTTCGCGCCGGTGGTGAAGTCGGACGGCACCATTGAGATGTACATAAGGCCGCACGTGAGCAACTTCGCCGAGTTCACACCATCTGGCTTCCCGCGCATTGACACTCGCGAAGCCACGACAATCATGTGGGCGAAAGATGGGGACACCATCATCATAGGGGGCTTGCTGCAGGAACAGGAGAGCATTACGAAGTCGGGCATTCCATTCCTCAAGGATTTTCCGTTCATCGGAGAGCTCTTCTCGCAGCGGACCAAGTCGCGCCAGAAGAGCGAAGTGGTCATCATGGCAACCATCGAGCTATTGCCAGCGGGCTCTCCGGCTGCGGGCGCACCCGCCACTGTGGTTGTGCCCCCGGCATAAAGGGATCGGCCGGACCCAAGATAGTGATTGCCAATGCTTAAGTCCCAACTCATCGGCCAGATACTGGTTGACAACACATCGCTTACGCAGGAGCAGCTCGAAGAGGCACTACGAATCAGCGAAGAGACCAACGAATTCATTGGTCAGATCCTGGTCAATATGGGCTACATCAGCGAGAAGGAGAACGCCATCTGCCTGGGCATGCAATTCGGCGTTCCCTTCGTGGATCTGGCCGATGTGGATGCGGACGAGGCCGCTGCACGCATTCTTCCCGAGAGCTTGATGCGCAAGCACAAGTGCGTTGCCATAGCGCGCAACGCCGGCAAGCTCACCATCGCGATGGCGGACCCCAATAACATCGTCGCCATCGACCAGATCCGCCTGGCCACGAGTTACGAGTACGAGCTGGAGCCGGTCATAGCTACCGAGGACGACATTATGGAAGCTATAGGCCGGCTCGCGAGCACTCAGGGGCGTATCTCCGAGGCCCTCCAGAGCGTGCTCAGCGAGATGCCTGAAGATCACGTGGCGGTCGCTGAGCATACTGACCGGGATGAGGACGAGGACATATCGCTTGACGAGACGGAGTTCATCGCCGGCGAATCGCCGGTCGTCAAGCTGGTGAATATGATTATCAGCCGTGCCATCAGGCAAGAAGCCAGTGACATCCACGTCCAACCCGAGCCCACTCAGGTGCGGATCAGATACCGGGTGGACGGGCTGCTTCGAGATGAGATGAGCGTGCCGAGATGGGCGGTGCCGTATCTCACGTCCAGAATCAAGATCATGTCGTCGATGAAAATCGACGAGAAGCGCTCTCCGCAGGGCGGACGGATCGGCCTCACGGTGGGCGGGCGCGATTACGACTTCCGCGTCTCAACGCTGCCGGCGCAGTTCGGCGAAAAGATCGTGCTCCGCATATTGGATAAGACGAGCATCGCACTGGGCCTCGGCAAGCTCGGCTTCTCCCACGATGTGCAGGAAGCCTTCGAGGGCCTCATCACGAGGCCCCACGGCATCATTCTCGTCACGGGCCCGACCGGCAGCGGCAAATCCACCACGCTGTACTCGGCGTTGCAGAAGATCAACACGCCCGAAAAAAACATTCTCACAGTGGAAGATCCTGTGGAATACGAAGTAGAGGGACTCACGCAGGCGAATGTGCACCAACGGGCCGGCATGACGTTCGCCACCATCTTGCGTGAGATGCTGCGGCAGGATCCGGACGTGATCATGGTCGGCGAGATCCGAGATTCCGAAACTGCAAAGATCGCGACGGAGGCGGCGCTGACGGGTCACTTGGTGCTCAGCACGCTGCACACCAATGACGCAGCCGGCGCCATTGCGCGCCTCGTGGAGATGGAGGTGGAACCCTTCCTCGTCGCATCGTCCGTCATCGGAGTGTTGGCCCAGCGGCTCGTACGTCGGCTCTGCCAGCGATGCCGCGAATCCTATAAGCCGCCGAAGGAAGCACTGGATCTGGTCGGGCTGCAGGTCGAGGACGCCGAGGCGGTGTCCTTCTACAAGGCACGTGGGTGCGACTACTGTTTCGACGGGTATCGCGGGCGCGTCGGTATCTACGAACTACTGCCGGTTTCCGACCCTGTCCGCAACATGGTGTTGCGGCAGGCGCCGGCACACGAGATCCACGAGCACGCGGTGCAGAAGTTGGGCATGATTACGCTCGCCCAGGATGCCGCCGCCAAGGTGCTCCAGGGCATCACCACCATTGAGGAAGCCTATCGACACACGCAAGTCGAGTAGTCGCCGGAAGGAGCCGTCCCCTGAGATGGCAGACGCATCACCAGCAACCGTTGCCGAGGCGATGCCCCAGCGAGCGAGTACTGAGGACATCGACCTGGACACTCTGTGCACGGTCACCATGGAGCAGGGCGCATCCGACTTGCATTTGACCGTCGGTCTGCCGCCCATGCTTCGGATAGACGGCCGTCTCGTTCCCACGAACTATCAGCCGCTGCCCCCGATGGAGGCCCAGCGGCTCATATACGACGTGTTGAACGACTCGCAACTGCAGAGGTTCGAGAAAACCCACGAGCTCGACTTCTCCTATGGCGTCAAGTACGTCGGGCGCTTCCGGGTCAACGTCTTTTGGCAGCGAGACACTGTATCGGCGGCGCTACGGGCGATACCCAGCCGGATCCCCACACTCGAGGAGCTGAACTTGCCCACTGTTCTGTCCGACATCACCAACCGCAACAGCGGGCTGATACTGATCACTGGGTATACGGGCGCGGGCAAGTCCACCACCCAGGCGGCGATGATCGATTA
This sequence comes from Armatimonadota bacterium, assembly GCA_030601885.1. GTDB lineage: Bacteria > Armatimonadota > Zipacnadia > JAUWAU01 > JAUWAU01 > JAUWAU01. Next base: position 62,201 of record JAUWAU010000010.1, on the reverse strand, counting down.
CATAAACTGCAACCGCGCGGTCCACATCCTCACCATCGAAGACCCCATCGAGTATCTGCACCAGCACAAGATGGCCATGGTGAATCAGCGTGAGTTGGGCGCCGACACCTACGCCTTCGCCGACGCGCTTCGCAGCGCGCTGCGCGAGGATCCCGACGTCGTGCTCGTCGGCGAGATGCGCGACCTGGAGACCATTGACGCTGCGCTGACGATAGCGGAGACGGGACATTTGGTGTTCGGCACACTTCACACGCGCAGCGCGACGCAGACGATTGACCGCATCATTGACGTCTTCCCACCGCACCAGCAGGAGCAGGTGCGGGTGCAGCTCGCCAACACGTTGGAGGCAGTAGTGGCGCAGCAACTCGTGCCGCGCATGGGCCGCGCCGGCCGCATCCCGGCGATCGAGCTGATGGTCGCCACTTCAGCGATACGCAACCTCATCCGCGAGGCCAAGACACACCAGATGTCCAGCGTGATCGAGACAAGCGGCGAACTGGGAATGCAAACGATGGACAGCGCACTGGCAGATTTGGTGCATCGCGGCGAGGTGACGCACGAGGAAGCTATCACCCGCTGCCTGGACCCGGATAACTTCCAGCGCCTGCTGCTGGGCAAGTATTCCTGATAGAGTCCGCCCGCGAGGCGGCGGCGACATCGGCACAGGGGACCAGGAGCACACAGGACGTGTTTGCCCACACAAGGAGCAGATGACGTATGGCTACCTTCGCTTATGTTGCGGTGGATAGCGCCGGCCGAGAGACCAAGGGGCGCATCCCCGCCGATAGCCGAGACGCGGCGGAGGCAAGGCTTCGCGATGACGGCTACCACGTGGTTGACCTGCAGGCGACCCGCGAGCGCGGCTTCGGGGAACGGCTCGCGTCGCTTCGCAAAGTCAAGCTCAGAGAGCTGGTCATTTTCTCGCGGCAATTCGCCACTATGATCAACGCGGGCATGAACCTTATGAAGTGCCTCGATGTGCTCAGAGGCCAGACCCGCGACGAGCGCCTCAAGAAAATCATCGATCAGGCGAGAAACGACATCGCCGCCGGGCAGAGCCTGACGGAAGCGCTCTCAAAGTACCCTCGCGTCTTCTCGCCCCTGTACGTGAACATGATCAAGGCGGCGGAAGCCGGCGGCATCCTGGATGTGATCCTGAACCGACTCGCCAGTTACCTGGAAAAAGAGATGGAAATGATGGGTAAGATCAAGGCGGCCATGGTCTATCCTGTCATCGTTCTGGTCTTTGCCATGCTCATGACGCTGATGCTGGTGTTCTTCATCCTGCCCAAGTTCAAGCAGATTTTCGACGACATCGGCGTTGCGCTGCCGCTCAGCACCAAGCTGTTGCTGGATTCGAGCTACTACGCGATACATTACTGGTACGTGCCGGTCGTCGTCGTTGTGGGTGCTGTTATTGGGTATCGCGCGTACACCAAGACGGAGACGGGCCGGTATCACGTGGACGCGCTCAAGCTGCGGCTGCCCGTCTCCGGCGACCTGACCCGCAAGATGTCTATCTCCCGGTTCGCCCGCACCTTCAGCACCCTCGTCAGCAGTGGCGTGGCGACCCCCGTGGCGTTGGACATCGTCTCCGCCACTACGGGCAATGCCGTCATCGAGAAGGCCGTCCAGGATGCGAAGCAGAGCATCATGCACGGAGACAAGCTCTCCAGCCCTCTTATGATGAGCGGCGTTTTTCCCGACATGGTCACCCAGATGATCTCCGTTGGGGAAGAGACCGGGCGACTCGATGAGATGCTCATTAAAGTATCTGACTTTTATGACGAAGAGGTTGATCAGGTTATCAAGGGACTCACGTCTGTCATCGAGCCCCTGCTCATCGTTGGCCTTGGCCTGCTCGTGGGCTTTGTGGCAGTGTCGGTTATCACACCTATTTACAACCTTGTCGGAGAAGCAGGCAATCTCTAGCTGCCGCGGGTGATAGGGCATCAGTGAGCGCGCAATAATCGCAGTCGCGGAGGCGGGCATGGTGCAAGCAGCAGCAGCACAGACAGGATCGCGGACAAAATCGCGGGCAAAAGCGCGAGCCGACGCCGACACACGGGCGCTCTTTCGAAAGCTGGGTCGCACGGCCGACCGTGCGATACGCGAGCAGCTCATCGAGCGTCACACAGATCTCGTTGAGAAGGTGGCTCGCGGCTTTCTCGCCTCCGGCGAACCGCTTGAGGACCTGGTGCAAGAGGGGTATTTGGGGCTCATCAAAGCCGTCGATTCCTTCGACGTCACGCGCGACGTCAAATTCACCACCTACGCCACCCACACCATATCGGGCGAGATCCGCCACTACCTTCGCGACCGGAAGTCGCTCATCAGGGAGCCAGGCTGGCTGCACGAGCTCAGCCAGAAGGTGGCTCGCGCCATCGATCGACTCACCCAGGATATGGATCAGGCGCCCGGCGTTGCTGCCATCGCTCGGGAGACGGGTCTCAGCGAAGAGACCGTCCTTGAGGTGATGCGCACCCGCAGCGTCTTTCGCCCCGCCTCGCTCGATGGGGATGCCGACAGCACCGACTCCGAGACCGCCATCGCCCTGGACCGTCGCAAGGCAGTTGCGGAGAAGCAGGCGCCCGAGCAAATGGCGGTGGAGGACCGCATCGTCATCGATCAGGCGGTGCGCAAGCTCAAGGGCCTGGAACGCCGTGTCATCTACTATCTCTTCTACAAGGACTTCAACCAGACGGAGATCGCGCGCAAGCTGGGGATCTCGTGCAACTACGTCTCCCACCTCGTCCGCACGTCCCTGAGACGCTTGCGGCAGATGTTGACGTCTGAGGAACTGCGGGAAGCGCACCTGCGCCTCAAGTCGGCCGGAGCGAGAGCGATGCTTGCTGAGGGGGCGGAGGGCAGCAGTCGCTTCGACGACGTCACCGGCCTGTTGAGCACGCGCGCCTTCCGCGAGCGCCTGGAGCAGGAGGTGCTCAGAGGCGCTCGGTACGCCCACCCAGTCGGTCTTGTACTTCTGGTGATCGACGAGTTCCACCACTTCAACGAGGCGCACGGCTTTACGGCCAGCGATGGGCTGCTGGCCGAGGTGGGGAAGCTGGCCCGCAAGAATGTTCGAAAGGTGGATGTCGTCGCACGGTATGGCGATGCCGGCTTCGCCATCATTCTGCCCCACACCGGCGCGCGCGGCGGGCATGTGGTGGCCAAACGCCTCCTCGAGGAGATCCCGGCGCTGGATCTCGGGGGGCTCACCAGGACGCCCGCGTCTGCCACGGCATGTGCCGGCATCGCGGAGTACCCGCAGCATGGCAGCTCGCAGGAAGAACTGCTCGAGGCGGCCCTGCGGGCGCTCAGCGATGCCAGGAGCGTTGGCCCAAGCACGCTCCGCGGGGCGGAAAAGCCGTAACTCGCCCACGGCCCCACTGAGCACTTCTGCCGATTGCCAAGCCCCCTCACGCCCCCCGTTTGGTGTGTCGTTCACGCCGTCACGTCCGCCACCTCGTCGTCGCGGCGCTCCGGCCGAGGAACCGGCCCGGGCCGGCGTAAGCCGTCCCACGTTTACCACGCGAGGTGTTTGGGAACACCCGACTACGGCTGGGCGCTGCAAGGAAGGGCGCGCCGCGCGGCGAACTCTCACGATCTGAGGGGCGTGGCGGAAGTTGTTGGCGAACATGCTCAACTGGCTGCGGACGAGAATACGGCAGAAGATCAACCGTCTGCACGCAGGTCGGTTCCTTTGCGACACCTGCCGGTATGACTATGGGGACGCCTGCCTGCGGCCGGACCGGCCGAATGCCACGGAGTGCCCCGAGTACGAGCCGCGCTAGAGATGGTCCCACCCAAGGATGCGGCGTCGGAGGATCCAAGCTATGTTGATCGCCCCCTCAATGCTGTGCGCGGACTTCGCATCGCTGCGGCGGGACGTGCAGCAGCTTGCCGCCGCCGGCGCGGACTGGCTTCATTTCGACGTGATGGATGGGCACTTCGTGGCAAACCTGACCCACGGCCCGCTGGTACTGAAAGCGGTGCGGCAGGATGCCGATCTGACGTTCGATGCCCACCTTATGGTCGAAAAGCCCGAGCAGTACGTCGGCGAGTTCGCTGAAGCTGGGGCGGACTTCATCACAGTGCACATCGAGGCAACCTCGGCGCCGCACCGAGTGCTGCGGCACATCCGAGAACTGGGCAAACGACCTGCTGTGTCCCTGAATCCAGCGACACCGACGTCGGCTGTCGAGTATCTCCTGGGGGAAGTGGACATGGTGCTGGTGATGTCGGTTGACCCCGGGTTCGCGGGCCAGAGATTCATCGCCGCAGTGCTGCCGAAGATCGAGCGGCTCAAGTGCGCCGCGGCCGACGCGGGCGCGGACGTGCTGGTGCAGGTGGACGGTGGGGTGAATGCCGATACTGTGGGACGGGTGACGGCGGCCGGCGCGGACGTGATCGTCTCGGGCTCGGGCATCTTCGCACACCCGAGGGGGTACGCAGCCGCCATTGCCGAACTTCGCCAGCGCGCTGCCACTGAGACGCCCAACTGCAGTCTGCGCGCGCGCTGAGCGGCCAGGACGGGCCGATAGTGCGTTTCTTGACTTTTGATATGCCCGAGGCTATGATAGCGCGTCATTGTCAGAGGGGTCCGGGGACGGAGGGTGTGGGGCCGAGGATATCAGAGGGCGGGCGCCCGGGATTGCAGCGCCAAACGTGCCTTAAGCTCCCGGCATCATGTGGTAAATAGATAGAGTTGACGCCGGGCGCGCAGGCTCTGAGCGCGTCATGGCGCCACCTACCAAGGCATGCTATGGCGTTTGCCAACGGGCAAGTTACGGTGGAGTCGGGCAGGGGTTGAGGGTGGCAGAAGGCAGCGCAGCAGATACTGTGTGAATCGAACACATGGACACAGCAATTTCCGCGCGGGGCGTGCCCTCGTTGGGAAGACGTAGGAGGACCTATGGTGACCAGGGCAAAGACAGCCAAGCCGGCACGTGCGCAAGCGGCGAGACGGCGCAAGACAACTGGCACACGGACCAAGACCGGGGCCGCGAGAACTCGGAGCCGGAAACCGAGACTGAATCTGAAAATGTTTCGGCAGCTTCTGCTGCAGGAGCGCGAGCGGCTGTATGGTGAGCTTGAGGCGATGGCGGCCCGGACCGCGCGCCGCGGCAAGCTGGACTCGGCAATTCACGAGCAGGACTTCGACGATAATCCGGGCGATGCGGCCACAGAGACGCTGGAGCGTGGCACAGATATGGCGCTGGAGCGCAACCTGCACGACATTCTGGAGCAAATCGAACATTCGCTCGGAAAGATCGAGAGTCGCACGTATGGCGTGTGCGACGTGTGCGGTGGCCCCATCACCGAGCGGCGTCTGAAAGCGCTCCTGTATGCCGTGCTGTGCATCCAATGCCAGGGGCGGCTGGAAGAGCGATGAGCGACGGCGGCGGGCGAGCGGGCGCCCCTGACCCTTCCGGGGGGGCGTCCCGGCTCACGGAGCCCAGGAGCGCCGCAAGGGCCGGCAGAACGCCCCAAATTGCTTTCTACGCCGTGGCCGTGCTCGTTTTCGCCCTGGACCAAGTCACCAAATGGGCGGTGCGCCAGGGATTGCCCCTGGGGGCCTCACGCCCAGTGGTGGGTCGCTTTCTCAGCCTCACACATCAGCATAACACGGGCGCCGCCTTTGGCCTTTTTCCCGCGTGGACGGTCCCGTTGATCGTGGTCGCGGCCGTCGTGACTATTGTCCTCGTCTGCTACGGACCACGAGCGGCCCTGCAGAGCCGCATCCTGAGCGTAGGACTCGCGCTGCAGCTCGGGGGCGCTGCCGGCAACCTACACGATCGCCTTCGATTCGGGCACGTCACCGACTTCATCGACTTTCACTTCTGGCCGGTATTCAACACGGCCGACGCTGCCATAACGTGCGGCGCCGGCCTCATCGCGTACTCGCTTATCACGGCGAAGAGCCATAAGCGCGGTGCTTCCGCGACCTCATAGAGCCGCGGGCGCGGATCAGTCGGGGCGCGCTGGCGAAGCCGGCCGGCGGCGGCGGCGACGGACGCGCTTGGCGCCGGGCGGGTAGTCATGCGCTCTATCCTCTTCAGCATTGGGCCCGTCCGCATCCACTCATACGGCGTGATGCTCACGCTCGGCTTTCTGGCGGGCATACTGTGGATGCGGCGGGAGGGGAAGCAGAGGGGCTTGGGCACCGATGTGGTGCTCGATTTCGCCCTGTGGATACTGCTCAGCAGTATCATATTCGCACGCGCTCTCTTCGTGCTGCTCAATTGGTCGGACTTCGCCGATACTCCCCGGGACATCGTGTTGTTGTGGCGAGGTGGGCTGTCGTTTCATGGCGGCGTATTAGGCGCTCTGGCGGCGGCAACGCTGTTTGCCATCCGGCGCAGGATCCCCCTCGGTACGCTGGCGGACGCCGGCGCGCCGGCGATCCCGCTGGGCTATGCCTTCGCCCGCATCGGCTGTTTTCTGAACGGGTGCTGCGGGGGCTATCCGACCGCGCTGCCGTGGGCGGTCCGCTTCTCTGCAGTGCCCGGCAACCCCGCCGTGCTGACTCCGCCAAGCCATCCCACCCAGATCTACGATAGCCTCATGAGTCTCTTGGTGTTCGGCATCATCCTCTTGCTGAAGCCCCACACTCGCGCACGAGGGCAGCTCTTCGCTGCGTACGTCGCCATTTACTCGCTGGAGAGATACGTCGTGGACTTCTGGCGCGTCGGGGCGAGCGCGGCGGTGTTTCACCCTCTGGCGCCGCTGACTGAGGCGCAGGTGGCGAGCGTTGTCATTGCCATTATTGTGGCGGCGTACCTGCTGGTGGATGAGTGGGTCCGATTGCATGCGGCACAGGAGGCGCTGGCGCCGACGCCCTCGGATGCGGAAGAGGCCGAGGCGCCACGGAAGCCCAAGAAGACACATCGATAGCCTGAGCGGGCACTTGAGCGACTATGAGCAGCAGCGGGAGAGCTGAGGCGCGTCAGTACGAGGTGGCCGAAGAGGACGGCGCGATGCGGCTGGATGTGTTTGTGGCCACCCACGCCGATGACATATCCCGGGCGGCTGCCCAGAGGCTGATACGAGAGGAGAGCGTTCTGGTCAACGGCGAGCGTGCCAAGCCAAGCACCGCGGTAGCGCCTGGCGATGTGGTCCGCGTGGTCGTGCCACAGCCGGAGCCGCTCGACGTCACTCCTGAGCCGATCCCACTGCGCATCGTCTATGAGGACGAGGATATCATCGTCATTGACAAGCCCAGCGGTCTGGTGGTGCATCCCGCGCCCGGCAATTGGCATGGGACGCTGGTGAACGCCCTGCTGTGGCACTGTGAACGGCTGTCGCGCGCCGGAGGCGCGACCAGGCCCGGCATCGTGCACCGTCTCGACAAGCATACGTCGGGCCTGCTCGTGGTCGCCAAGACGGACTTCGCATACCGGAAGCTGGCGGCGCACATTCAGCACAGGCGCGTCGAGCGCCGGTACTGGGCGCTGGCCTGGGGCAGTGACCTTCCCGAGAGCGGGCGCATTGATGCGGCGGTCGGTCGTCATCCCGTGGATCGAAAGCGCATGGCAGTGCTCACGGCGACAGGCAGGCCCGCCGCGACGCGGTACGTGGTGCTCGAGCGCTTCGATCAAATCTCCCTGGTCCAGGTGCGTCTTCTGACGGGCCGGACGCATCAGATCCGGGTTCATTTTGCCCACATCGGGCATCCCGTGGTCGGAGATCCGACCTACGGCCGACAGCGCCGGCTGCGGCGTAGTGCGCCTGAGGCGGTGGCGGTTGCGGTGTCGGCCCTCGACGGGCAAGCGCTCCACGCGCGGCGACTCGACTTCCAACACCCTCGCACGGGCAAGCCGCTGACGTTCACAGCAGATGTCCCCGATGACTTCGCGGCGCTCCTGAGGGCGCTGCGCGAGAGTCGGATGTAACGGCAAGCAGAAGCGAAAAAGAAAAAGGAGGGGACGTCCGCGGCTCGAACTGCGGCCTGTGCCGTCTGTTCCTTTTCCCCTTACTCCTTGCCGAGCTTGGTGGGTGCTGCAACTTTGAATGTCTTCGAAGTAGTCGCCGAATGCCCGCGGACGAAGGCCCGGGCTGGCATGCTGCGGACCACGCACGGGGAGGTGCGCACGCCTGCTTTCATGCCCGTCGGGACGCAGGCTACCGTGAAGGCAATGTCGTCTGAGGATCTGCTCGCCCTGGACGCCGAGCTCATCCTGGTCAATATGTATCACGTGCACTTGCGGCCGGGCGAGGAGCTGATCCAACGCGCCGGGGGCCTACATCGCTTCATGAACTGGCGCCGCCCGATTCTGACTGACAGCGGGGGCTATCAGGTATTCTCGCTCCAGGCGCTGCGGGAAGTGGATGATGATGGCATTACGTTCGTCTCGCACATCGATGGGAGCACGCGGCGACTGACGCCCGAGGCTGCGGTGGCAATCCAGGAGGCACTTGGCTCGGACATCGCCGTTACCCTGGATCAGCCTGTTCCATACCCCAGCGACCTGGAAGCCACGAGTTGCGCTACGGAGCGCTCCAACGCCTGGGCCACGCGCGGCCGCCGGGCGAAGCGACGGCCGGACCAGCTTCTCTTCGGCATCATTCAGGGCGGCTTCGACCACCGTCTTCGGGCAGACAGCGCGGCGGCCGTTGTCGCCCAGGGCTTCGACGGGCACTGCATAGGTGGCCTGAGCGTTGGCGAACCGCGCGAGATCACGTTCGAGATGCTCGCACTGACCACGGAGCTGCTCCCTGCGGAGCGACCTCGGTACTGCATGGGTGTGGGCATGCCGGACGACATATTGCGGGCCATTGCGCTGGGCGTGGACATCTTCGATTGCGTACTCCCGACGAGGCTCGGGCGGAACGGGTGTGCCTTCACCCGATATGGGCGGCTCAACCTCAAGGCCGCGGCTTATGCGGGGGATTTTCGCCCCATTGACGACTCATGCGCATGTCCGACGTGCCGCGGGTACACCCGGGCGTACGTGCGGCATCTGTATCGAGGCAGGGAGATCCTCGCTGCCTGCCTGGTGACGCGTCACAACCTACATTTCTACCTCAGCCTCATGCGCACGGCTCGCGAGGCAATCCTGCGGGGCGCATATGCCGATTTCCAGGCCCGGTTTGTTGCCGAGTACTCCGGCAGGGCCGCGCGCGATGAGTAGGCGTTGCAGCAGGTGGCCGCCTCTGCCTCGGGGCAGGTCCGTCCGGTTCAGGGCGGTGAAGCCGGAAGTCATGCGGGACGCCGGGCGCATCGCACCTGGGGCATTGTGAACGGTTTCACGATCTCTGGCATGCTCATCGTTCCCTGGCCACGCCGGTCGCCGAATTCCCCAAAATACCCCAAATCCGCCCGCACGGGCGCGGAGAAGCCGTAATGGGGCCCCGACGAACGTGCGTTCGGTATCCTGGACCCTTGCCAAATATGGCGTAGAGGTGTATTCTTAAGTACGCAGCACTGTCCGATACTGGGCTGGCGGACGGTAGATGGCGTCCAGCAACAGGTGACGGTTATCGCAAAGACAACCTCTGACGGTAGCGAGCACGGTGTGAAGCGGTACAGAATGATGGGTGGAGTATGCTGATGGGGGCGCCAAGCCAACAGAGCGCAATGTACTTGTTGCCCTATCCGGATGAAGCGGAGCTGGAGTTGGGTATCCGAACTAATGTTCCCCCTTTGGTGAACCCATGGCTCTACTTCAAGGATCGCCGGACGGTGGCCGGCATTGTGGCGAGGCGCGACATGTTCGGGGCCATCGCGAAGGGCGATGTAGCACTCGGGGAGCGGCTGGAGAAAGGCATTTGGCGCAAACAGCGCAAGGATGGGAGTTGGGGCGGCTCTATCTGGAAAACTGCCGTCGCCCTCGATGGCTTGGTTGACCTACGGGTGGATGCGGAGGGCTGTCGTGTCAGGGAGGCAGTTGACTGGATGCTGTCGCAGCAAGATCTGGCGCGCCTGTTTGCCGATCACCTGTTCACCTTTCCACCCATCGATGACGGGCTTCCCGAGAAGGAACTGCGTCTCCCCGGCGGGCTCCGCGTGCGGAACCGCAAGTGTATAGTCCGGATCGCAGCCCTTACGCTACTCCGAGTGTGCCTGCGACTGGGGTTTGAGAAGCTCGACCGCGTCCAGCACCACCTGCTCCTGGCTACTCGCGTCCTGAGCAGCCCGGACCATGATGACTGCGCTGACTGTCGGGAGACCGTTCTCCTCGCCCTATCGCACCATCCCGTCATCAGCCGTTCGGGGCCAGTGACGGCGACCCTCAATTGGCTCGGAACGCTGCAAAAGTCCAATGGCGAGTGGCGTGGGTGCGATCTCTACCACACGCTATATACCATCGCACACTTCCCGGAGCCATCGGCGCGCCTCCAGTTCCAGGCTGCTCTACGGGCTCTCGCCGAGCGGCAGAACCGGGACGGCAGTTGGGGACGCGGGACGTATCAGGAAGCGCGCACCTTGGCGGTTACCTTCGCCATGCACGCCTTCGGCCTGATTCAGCCCGATCAGCCCATCTAGACTGCTTCTCCGCCTCCGCCCACCTCGATCTCAGCTCGGCCCCATTGCGCGGAAGTCATAGCTGCAGCAGATGGGTCCGGGCGCGCTGCAGCACGTTCCCGACCGCCTGCACCTTGCTCGGATCGACCTCCGCCGGCCTATGCTCCGCTACCTTCTCCCGCCAGTACCGGTCGGCGCGCTCCAGCAGCGCCTCCTCGTCCGGGGCATCTCCCGTCGGGCCAGCCTCGGAAACTAGGGACAGTCACCTATTTCCGAACAACGTCATGTGGCGGGGCAAGATCAACCATGGCGCCCTGGCCGTCAATAAAAGGTGGCCGGGCGTATCTAACGAAATAGGTGACTGTCCCTAGTTTCCTAGACGTACTCCCACTCCCGCAGCCACTCGTACTCTCGTGGCAGCTCCGCCCACATGCGATGCGTCGCCTCCGCCAGCCGCTCCCTCGCCGGCTCCGTGAGCGCCGCGGTGCGCTCCGCCGATGCCCGGACGTTGTTCTCGATCTCGTGGGTGGTGGTCATGCCCGGCACGGTGGCCGTGATGCTCTCGTTCTCCAGAATGTAGCTGATCGTCAGCCGCGCCAGCTCGTGCTCCTCCTCACTCCCAACCTCAACCACCGGGAATTGCGCCTCGATGCGGAACAGCGAGCCGCCGGCAAACGGCTTGATGGTGACCACGCCCACGTCGCACTTCTTCACCGTCTCGAAGATGCTCTTGGCCTTGTCGGCGCCACCGGGGCCGGCGTCCGTCTCCTCCGTCTTGGACCCGGCCGTATATGGGAATATGACCATGGCGAACTCGGGGAACGTCGCCATGACGTGCTCGAGGAACTCTCGCTTGTGGGACGAGATGCCCAGAAAGCGCACCTTGCCCTGATCGTGCAGCTTGGTGAAGGCCTCCACCATGCGCTTCAGCTCGTCGTCGGTGTGGTTGCCTTTCATGTCGGCCTGGATGCGCCAGATGTCGAGGTAGTCGAACCCGAGCTGTCGGATGCACTCCTCGGCGTTGTGCGTGAGCGCCTCAACGCTCCGGTTCTTTGCGTTCCGCGGGCACAGCAAGTGGTTGTCGGCGCCCACGTACATCTTCTCGCGCCGCCCCTTGAGTGCGACGCCGTAGGTAAGGCACTCCGCCGGCGTGGTGATATCGAGGTAATTGATGCCAACCTCGATGCACTTGCTGATGATCTCGGTACGGTTCTGGGCCACATCCTCGGGCACTATCTCGTCGCCGAAGTTGCCCCAGTAGCGGCCGCCGTCGCGGTTCTTCCAATGGCCCCCAAGACTGACCTCAGACAGCATCAGCCCCGTCTTGCCCAGGCGCCGGTACTTCATCGCCGGATTGTAGTTGAGGATGTCTGGCTTCGCAGCGGCGCCCTCGGTTGCCCCTTGTGCGAGGCCTTCGCCCGCTGCCCCGGCGAGGATGGCTCCCGCCGCGATCTGTCCGCTGTCCCGCAGGAATTCGCGTCTTGTCTTCCGCCGTCTGCTCATGATGGGCCCTCCTCTATCAAAGCTGCGCACGTCAGTCCTGTCTCAGAGCTCCTTCGCTCAACGAGCTTCGCCCTCGGGGCGGCGACCTCCTGCCGCCAGCACCGTGTGGCACGGCTTGCTCGTCCCTGTCTGAAGCGGGACCCCGACCGGAGGGTCAGGGGCCAAGCCGTGCTCCCCGTCGGCTGGCTATGCAGGTCATCGCCGATCGACACCGAAGTCTCCAGTCGAGGACAGAGGAGGCTGCGACATGGCGTCGAGGCGAGCGTGCGGCATAACATGCGTCCTGCTCCTACTTGCGTCCACGAGGGAGTGCTTCACAATGCCGGAGAGCTGGCAGCCCAGAGCGCAGCTCGTCGAGGCGCTCGCGGCCTCGGTGCCGGACATCCTCGCCAGCCAGGACAAAGCTACCGGCCGCTTCGGCTCTCAGCCGTGGATTTGCGCCGACCAGAACCGTATCTTCCCCCTTGCGGCCGCGTGGGCCACGCAGGCCAAGGAGAATCCGTATTATCACAGCGCCGAACTGATCGAGGCCATCATGGCCGGCGGCGATGCGCTGATCGACGCCCAGGACGAGCAGGGCAAGTGGACATTCCGCAAGAAGGACAACTCCACCTGGGGCCAGAGCCACATGCCGTGGACGTATAGCCGCTGGATACGGGCGTTCCAGCTCATTCGGGATGCCATGCCTCCGGAGCGGCGGCGGCGCTGGGAGGAGGGGCTCGTGCTCGGGTACACGGGCATCGCCAACACGGCCCTCGGCCGGGTCCACAACATCCCCTGCCATCATGCGATGGGGCTATACTGTGCCGGGATGGTGTTCGGGCGGGAGCAGTGGCGCCGGCAGGCAACGGAGTTCATGGCGAGGGTGGTGGCGGCGCAGTCGCCCGACGGCTACTGGTCGGAGCACTTCGGGCCCGTGGTACGCTACAACTTCGTGTACAGCGACTCCCTGGGGGCGTACTACGCTATGTCGCGCGATGCGACGGTGCTCGAGGCGCTGCGGCGCGCGGCGATCTTCCACGCCAACTTCACGTATCCCGACGGCAGCGCCGTGGAGACGGTTGATGAGCGCAACTACTACCACGGCGGCGTCGCGCTCGGCAACGTGGGCTTCAGCTTCACCCCGGAGGGGCGCGGGTATCTGGCTCACCAGTTCGCCCTACATCGGAGCGCGGGCCGTGGCATCTCGAAGGACCTCGCGGCCAGCCTGCTTCTGCACGGCGAAGAGGGCGACATCGTGCCGATGGCCGCGACGCGGGATGAGTACACCTACGTCATGGGCGATGGCGAGGCGCTCGTGCGCCGCCGGCGGCCATGGTTCATCTGCGTGTCGGCCATTGCGTGCGAGCAGCCGCAGAGCCGCTGGCAGCAGGATCGGCAGAACTTCGTCAGCGTCTTCCACGACGACACCGGGCTCATCCTCGGGGGCGGCAACACCAAGCTGCAGCCCTTCTGGAGCAACTTCACCGTTGGGGACACGTCGCTGCTGGCTCACGATCCCGCCGATACCTCTCCCGAGTTCGCCCCGCAAGGCGACCTTATTCACCTTCCCAGCACCGCCAGACTGCTGCCAGGGCGAGAAAGCCCCGGCGTTGAGCTCGCGTACGGCGCCGAGTCGTGTCGAGTGACTCTGCGACCCGAGAGCGACGACCGCCTGATGATCGTATGCGAGGCTTCGGCGCGGAGCGGAAAGCCAGTCGAGGGCCACATCACGCTCCTGCCGCACATCGGCGCCGAGATGAAAAATGCATCCGGCACGACGGTTAAGTTGGGCGAGGAGACGATTGAGTGGAAGGCGCGGGACGTGGGCGGGTGGATTGAGCACGCCGGCTGGCGCCTGAGCATCCCGGACGGCGCCCGCGTACTGTGGCCGAAGCACTGTTTCAACCCGTATGCAAAGGACGGCGTGGGCAGCCTCAGCAGCGGGCGGATCGTGGTCGCTCTGCCCTTCGCTTCGGAGCTACAGCGCCACGAACTGACGCTGCACATCGTTCCATAGTGACAATCGGCAAACCATGTCCGTCGTGTAGCGCAGGCTGCCAGCCGTGTAACGCAAGGCGCCAACCGTGTAGCGCAAGGTGCCAACCGTGTAGCGCAGGCTGCCAGCCTGCGATCACCACGGCTCAGACCGCAAGGGAGGGCTGGCGATGGAGGTCGTCACGTACTGGTCGGGCATTGTGGTGGGCGTTCTCGGGAGTCTGTACGGCTTGGCTGTAGTGGCGGGAGCTTGGCGCTCTGTGCAGCCGCCCGAGGAGCCGGCGGGGAAGGGGGCTGAAGCGGATCGCCTGCCTGCTTTGTGGTTCCTTGTGGCTGCCGCCGTCCTGGTTCTCGTCTCATTCCTCTGCACCATTCCCGGCCGCCCACCGTTCGCCGCCGGCATGCGCTTGGGCATCGGCCTGCTCATCGGAGGAGCGTTCGGCGTCGCGGCCGGAGCCGTCGCACCTGCCATAGGCGCCGCACTCCGGCAGCAGTCCGAACGGGCCTGGATCGTCGCCGCGAGTGCTTACCTTGGGCTGGGCTCGTGGGCACTGCTCGGCGCGAACCTGACGCTGCTCCTGTTTCGCGGGTATCCCAACGACGCCCTCATTGGCTTTGGCCTCGGCTGCTGCGTCGCGGGCCTCGTGCTGCGCATCGGCGGCGATGTGCTCAACGCGGAACGATGGCGGCCTCTGGAGGCCTTCGTCCTCACCGCCGTTACTCTGGCGGCTGCCGTGTATATCGGCGTGCACCACTTCGCGCTCACCGAAGAGCGCATCTGGTGGGCACTGCCTTTGCTGATGGCGAGCATCGGCATCGCCGCTGCCGTCGTCGCGATGCGCTTCGCCGACGTGGTGGCCGGGCGGCGGCGTGGATTGGCCATGGCGATAGCGCTTCTGTTGACGGCCGCACTTCTGGCGGGGCTCGCGTACGCGCTATCTTTGAAAGTCTTCCCGCCGCAGACGACCTTCTGGGTCGTCATGTGCGGCCTCGGCGCCGTCCTCGCCATCGTCTGGCTGCTGGCAGCGGTGCGGCCCTCTGCGTCCGACAGTCCAAGAACGCTCGTGGCCGGCTCGGTGCAGGTCGCCTGCATGTGCGCCGTGCTCATCGTCCTCGCCGTGGTCGTGTGCTTCAGGCTCTTGGCCGGCTACGGCATCGGGCTGGCGCTGGTATCCGCGTGGGCCGTCGGCCTCGTGGCGCTCGCCCCCTCGGTCGGCGAGAAAAAGGGAAGCGACCCATCAGAGGAGCCGGGTGCCGGCGTCTCCGTTGGGCTCGCCCCGTGTCTCACGGTCGGCCTGCTGGTGCTGCTGCTTCGGCTCTTCCTGGAGCGGAATCCGGAGGCGCCCAGATTGGAGCTCGGCATACACTACGTGTTCGTCGGATTCGTGCTGGGTGTGCTGCTGCCGCTGCTGTTTGCCGCCTTTAATCTCCGCACTCAGGAACGTGCCGCGCGGCTGCTGCAGCACGCTCGAGCAGGCGCAGCCACCCGCAGTGTGCTGATCCGCACTCTGTGCGTGGCGTTCTTCTGCGCGGCAGTTCCGCTCCTCGTGCTGTTCATGTGGGGCTTCAAGGCAGTGCTCGGCCTCCTGGCAGGTCTGGTGGCCGCCCAAGCGATCCTGACGGTCCTGTATCTGTGGCAGGGGGCGATGCTCTCGCCCCAGGCGCGCGACTCGGGCGCTTTGATCCTGCCGGGCTTGGGTATTGTGAGCGTGACGGTGTCGCTCGTGGCGATCCAGTTTTCCCACCTCATGGCGCCGCTGGTGGTGGCCGAGCGGATCTACAAGCTCTATGCAGTGGGAGCCATTCTACTGCTTGCGGCAGTGTGGCTCCTTGTGGATGCCTGGCGCAGCATGCGGGAATCGCGGATTGCGAGTTGATGGGGGTATTGGACATGCGAACCGGGGGCGGTCTGACACACTGGCACGTGCCGTTGCTGCTGGCACTCGTGCTGGCGGCTGGCGGCGAGGTCGTGCTGACGCTGCGCGAGACGCCGCGCGGCTCCATACACGGGGTCGTGCTCGCCGAGGAGACGGGCGTGCCCATTGCGGGAGCGCGCGTCGTGCTGCGCGGCGACTTCAAGATAGACGGCAAGCGCCCGCGGCCCATTCGGCTGACGACAGATGAAGATGGCGAGTTCGGCGTGTCGCGCATTCCTGCCGGCGAGTACGAGGTGCAGGCCAGAGGTGAGGCGCACGAGCTGCCCCCGATGCGGGTGACTGTGGAGGAAGGGCGGACGCGGGAGCTTGCGCTGGAGCTGGCGCCTCAACCGTCCTGGCTGAATGTGTACGTGCACCAGCACGTCTTTGCGCCCGACGAGCAGGCGGAGGTTGACTGCCACGGCTTTCTCCAGGACGACGAGATCGTCGTTCGTCGCTGGCGCGTGGACTATGCGAAGCTGATGCTGGACGGCGGGGGCTACCTCTACGGGCTAGTCGCTGAGGCCGAGTCCCGGTACCTCGCCGGCCTCAGTGCCAGTCCTCATTTCACCGACATCGGCGAGGTCCGCGTGCCGATCACCGCGCGCGAGGCCGAGGGCATCTTCCGTCAGCGCATTGCGGTGCCGCTGCCTGGGCCGGGGCTGTACGTTGTGACCGTTCAGGGAGATGGGTTGCGCGAGCGCGATTGGCTCATGGTCACGGATCTTGGGCTGATCACCAAGAAGGTCGGTGATCAGCTGCTTGCCTACGCGGTCGAAGTGCTCTCGGGCCAGCCCGTCTCCGACGTGACGGTCAACGTCCATGGTGGCCGGCGTGTGATCGCCTCGGCCAAGACGAACGGGGATGGTCTGGCCCGGCTCACAATGCGGCCACGAAGAGGTGACGGGCATGTGGTCATCATGGCCCGGCGCGGCGACTCGCTGGCGGCGATCGAGACGTACCATTGGCCGTCGGATGCCCGCCCACACCGGGTGTACGTCTACACCGATCGGCCGGTGTATCGCCCCGGGCAGATGGTGCGGTTCAAGGGCGTTTTTCGCCAGATCGGTGGCGATAGCTACGAGGTGCCTCAACCGCAGAAGGTTGCCGTGGAAGTGCGTGACGATCTCGACACGCTCATGCACAAGACCGAGCTGCAAAGCTCTGAGCGCGGGTCATTCGCCGACGCCTTTCGCCTCCCACCGACCGCCAGCACCGGTGAGTATCGGCTCACCACCACGGTTGACGGACGCCATTACAGCTCCAGCTTCACCGTGGCCGCCTATCGGAAGCCCGAGTATTCGGTGACGGTGCGCCCGGAAGAGCCACGCTACGTGCGCGGCGATGCCGCGGCCGTGACCGTGGAATCACGGTATTACTTCGGCATGCCGGTGGCCGATGCAGAGGTTGAATACTACGTGTACCGAGCCCCATACTGGTTCGCGCCGTCCGAAGACGAAGAGCTGCAGACGTACGAGTATGATCAGTACGGGGAACTCGTCGCCTCGGGCACTGCGAGGACGGATGAGCGGGGGATAGCGCGCCTTACGGTCGAGACGAAGATGGACGACGAGGAGGCGCTCGACTCAGACCACCGGTTCCGCGTAGAAGTCACGGTCACCGATCCGAGCCGACGAGAGGTCACGGAGTCGGGTACGTTCCTGGTCACGCGCGGTGAGTTCGTGCTTGTTGTGCAGCCTGATCGCTACACCTGCATGCCGGGGGAAGCGGTGACCCTCGGCCTGCGCGCGATCGACTACGACGATCGCCCGCGCGCCGGCGTCGAAATCGCTGTATCGGCGGGCTCCGAGGAATGGATCGACAACGAGGTCCGGTACGAGGAAGAGCTGGCTCAGCGGGTAACGACCGACGACCGCGGCCGCGCCAGCGTGACATTCTCGCCGAAAGCGGAGGGGAGATACCGGATCTCGGCGAAGGCAAAGGACCCACGCGGAAACAGGATAGCGGCCTCGACGGACCTTTGGGTCACCGGGCGTACTTATGCCAGCCTCGCCTACAAGTACCCCGACCTCGAGATCATCACCGACAAGCGAACCTTCGAGGTGGGCGAGACAGTCACGGCGCTCATCAACACGAAGGCGAGTGGGGCGATGGCTCTGGTGACCATCGAGGGCGAGAAGCTGCACGAGTGGCACATTGTCCCGCTGCGGGGCAACTCCACCACCGTTTCTGTCCCAATACGCACGGAGTATATCCCGAACGTGTATCTGTCCGTCTGTTACGTGAAAAACAAGAAGTTCGCCAGCGCCAGCAAGCCGCTCCGCGTCTCGTCGCGCTCGCGCTCGCTCGTTGTGGATGTCACGCCCGACAAGTCGGTCTACCGCCCTCGGGAGACGGCGACGTACCGCATCAAGACAACGCGGCCCGACGGGCGCGCCGTGTCGGCTGAGGTGTCGCTGGGGGTGGTGGATGAGTCCATCTACGCCATCCGCGAGGAGCGGGGGCCGGACATCCTGCCCTTCTTCTACGCCAAGCGGGGCAATGCCGTGGGCACCTCGTACTCGTTCCCGCGGATCTATCTGGGAGACGCCGACAAGGCGGGAGCGGCAGAGGCGGTGCGCAAACTCTTTCCCGATACGGCTTTCTGGGAGCCTGCGATCATCACGAATGAGCAGGGGCTCGCCGAAGTCAAGTTCGAGGTCCCTGACACGCTCACCACCTGGCGCGCCACGGCACGGGGGCACACGCTCGATACCGCCGTTGGTAGTGTGGTGGCCAAGGTACGGTGCACCAAGGATTTCCTGGTACGCCTCCAGGCGCCGCGATTCCTGATCCAGCGGGACGAGGTCACGATCTCCGCCATCACCCACAACGACACGCCGCGGGCGCAGCAGGTGACCCTGCACTTGCAGGGCCAGGGCCTTCGGGGGGCGCCGACGGCGCCTCCCGTCTCCGTGCAGCCCCAGAAGGTGCACCGGCGCGACTGGCCTCTGCTCGCATCCGCGCTTGGCCCCCTGCCCCTCACGGTGACCGCCACGGCCGCGACCGGGCTGCAGGATGCCATGCAGCTCACGATTCCCGTCATTCCTCACGGACGTGAGCGGGTGGAATGGCGCAATGGCACGTTGAGCTCGTCCGTTGCGGAGAAGCTGCGCGTGCGCGACGATGCGGTGGGCGGGGCGAGCACCGTGCGCATCATGCTGACGCCGTCCATCGCATCTTGCATGCTCGGCTCGCTCGAATACCTTACCAGCTATCCATACGGCTGCACCGAGCAGACGATGAGCAGCTTCCTGCCCGATGTCGTCGTGGCGCGAGCGCTGCGGGAACTCCGGCTGGAGCAGCCGTCGTTGGAGAAGCGTCTGCCGGATATGGTGCGGGCGGGCCTGCTCAAGCTCTACGGGCACCAACACGACGACGGCGGCTGGGGCTGGTGCCGTTACGACGACAGCGACCCCTGGATGACGGGATACGTCGTCTTCGGTCTGCTGCAGGCGAAGGCCGCCGGCTTTTCCGTCAATGAGCGCGTTGTGCGCCAGGGCCTCCGCGCCCTGAAGCGATTGGCCCAGCAACGCGGGCTGTCACGCACCACCCGTGCCTATCTGTGTTACGTGCTCGCCGCCGCCGGTCCGCAGCACGCTCAGAAGAAGCTGCTTGCCGATCTGCTGCGCGACCTGCGGCAGCACGATCCGCAGTCACTCGCCTACGTTGTGCTCTCGTGTCTGTATGTGGGTGACAGGGCAAACGCTGAGAGGGCCATGATCGCCCTGTGGCGCCGACGGACCGAGGACGCGTCGTTCTGCTATTGGGGCTCACCCCGCCGCTGGGGCGGTGCGGTGACCGGGACAGAGGTTACGGCCCTGGCACTGAAGGCCGCTGTCTACCTTCAGTCAACGGCGCGCCGAGGCCGCGGCGGGCGCCGGCATCCGCCGGGCGAGGTCACGCCGCGCGACGCGCAGGTCTTGAAGATCGTGCGCTGGCTCGTGCTGAACCGGCGGGGCAATCATTGGTATTCCACCCGCGATACGGCTATGATCCTGTACGCGCTCGCAGATTTCCTCAAGCACTCGCGCGAACTGGAGCCCGACTACGACGTGTCCATCATGCTGAACGATCGGCCGTTGGGAGAGCCGATTCACTTCGACAAGAGCTCCATCTTCTCGCCGCAGATCGAGCTGTCGGCGGGCAAGGAGCTCCGGACCGGCGATAACATCCTGCGCCTCGAAAAGCAGGGCCCGGGGAGCCTGTATTACACCGTTCGCTTCGGCCAGTACGTCGGCGCCGAGGATCTGCCGATGCGCGTGGGCGGCTCCGGCATCGTCATCGAGCGCAATTACTACAAGCTCTCTCTGGGACGCGATGACGTGAGCGGGCAGTTGCGGCTGCTGCCCTCGAAATCGCCCAGGCAGCGCTTCCGCTCGGGGGATTTGATTCGGGCGCGTGTGTCGATGCGCTCGGCGCGCGACTACGACTACATGATGATCGAGGACCCAATCCCCGCCGGCTGCGAGGTGATCGAGCGGGGCGATATGCCGCAGTGGGAGTGGGGGTTCTGGTGGGACGACGTGGATGTGCGCGATCAGATGGTCTCGTTCTTCGCGCGCAGGCTCCCCCAAGGGCGACGCACCATCGAGTACATCCTGCGCGCGCAGATACCGGGCAAGTTTCACGTTATGCCGACGCGCGCGTACGGCATGTACCGGCCGGAGATACGAGGCGACGGTCCCGAGAACCGGATCGTGATCGAAGAGTGAGAGGTGTGCCGGGTGGCACGAGCTACCCGTGCCACACTATCACCGGAGGATAGCCAGTAGACCATGCGGCGAAGCAAGCTCGAAGTGGCTACGGTCGTGGTCCTCGCGACGCTCCTCATCGCCGGCGCGGCGTGCCTGCTGGCGATGCCGCAGCGGGAGGTCGTCGTGGCGCGCTTTGCCACGAGTCTGCGCGGCCGCAGCTCGGCGCAGATACACAACGCGCGCCTCGCCACCGAGGCCATCGATGGCACCGTGGTGCGGCCGGGGAGGGTGTTCTCCTTCAACAAGATCGTCGGGCTGTGGCAGGCGGAGACGGGCTACAGGCGAGCCCCCGTGAGCTACGATGGGGAGTTGGTGCTGGCCTGGGGCGGAGGTGTCTGCCAGGTGTCCACTGCCCTGTACAACGCGGCACTGCTCGCCGGCACGGAGATTCTGGAGCGATCCCGGCACTCCTGGGCCCCGAGCTACGTGGCCCCGGGACGCGATGCTGCGGTGGCATCGGGCGGCATTGACCTACAGTTCCGCAATACCTTGCCCTGGCCGATACGGATCCGCGGCAAGGTGGCCGGCGAGAGCCTCATGTTCGAGATGCTCGCCCGCCAGCTGCTGCCCTGGCGGGTGCAGGTAACGGCGAATGTGGACGCGGTGAGGGCGCCGTGCCAGGTGCTGCAGCTCGACCCCGCCCTGGCCCCCGGGCGGCGCCGGGTTGTCACCGAGGGACAGCCGGGCTTCAGAGCGTGCGTGTATCGCACTTTCCTGCCATCCGGCGGGGCGCCCCGGCGTCAGCTCGTCTCCGCCGATTCCTATCCGCCGCTCAACCGCGTCGTGCATGTTGGGCCAGAGCGGCCTGGGTAGCCCTCTCAGGCCCGCGTGTGTGGGCCAGGCAGCTTGCCTGGCGTTGCAGGCTGGCAGCCTGCCCCACACGTTTGCAGGCCGGCGGCCTGCGCCACAGTTACGTGTTGATTCCCAAGACGCGGCAGTGGAAGGCGATGGCCTGCTGGACGTGCTCGTCCCAGTAGGGCCAGTTGTGGCCTCCGGGGAACTCGTGGTACTCATGCGCAAGGCCCAGCTTCGTGAGGTGATCGTGGAGCCGGCGGTTGTGCTGCAGTAGACGATCGTCGAGGCCGCAGTCGATCCGGATGGCCGGTGCGTCGTCCGGGTCGATCTGCTCGGCGAGCCAGAAGGGATCGTTCTTCCGCAAGAGCTCGTGGGTCGGAAGGCCTTTGCGGAGCGGCGGGTCGATGTCGTCCGGCGTCTTGTTGTGGAAGAGGGCATGCACGCCGCTGTGGGCCGTGACGCTGCAGAAGCGCTCCGGGTACTTGAGCCCGATCTTCATGGCCCCACATCCGCCCATGGATAATCCCCCGATGACCCGAGCGCGCCCCTCCGCGATCGTGGGGAAGTAGCCGTCCACGAAGTCCACCAGGTCCTGCACGAGCGCCGTCTCGTACGCCGGGCCATCCTCAAGGTCGCAGTAGAAGCACCGATCCCCATCCGGCAGCACGACGAGCAGCGGCAGTTCGCGGACGTACAGCTCGAGGCTGGTCCATCGCAGCCAGGCGGTGTAGTCGTCCGAGAGCCCGTGCAGCAGATAGAAGGTCGGGTACGGGCCGCCTTTGTCCTGCCGATCCGGCAGCAGGACGTAGAAGCCGATTTCCTTCTTCAGCGCTTTGTTGAAGTAGTTGAGGTGGGCGATGGCCATGGGTGCTCCCCCCAAGGGTGACGGGCGGCCGCGTGGGTCGCGCTCCTGCCACCGGTTCCGGCACCCGCCCAGGCTGTCCTTCGCCGGGCAACGGCGGTGGTCTGGGAGTGGAGTGTGGTGTCCCCGCGATTCCGGGTGGGATCAAGTCTTCCCGAAGGATACAACGCGGATGCCGAGCGCAGGATCGAGATCGCGGAAGTCGCGATCCTTTGAGACGATGGTGTCGGCGCCTATCCTCTCGGCCACTGCCGTGTGGTAGGCGTCCCATGGCAGCAGTGACGGATGGGGTTGGACGACGAGCGCGAGTGTTTGTGCAATGTCGTCCGACTCGACCGCGGCGATTTGGAAAAGCCCGGAGTCGGTGAACTCTTGTGTCATTGCTTCGAGGGCGGATTGGTGCTGGCGGAAGACCGCTTTCCTGTCGTCTGGATTGAGGGCCTCCCACCGGCTTCTGCCATGAAGGAGTTGCGCCATGGCCCACCAGGTCTCGCCGAAGACAATGGGACTGAGCCACAATTCGACCTGGCCTTTCTGCTGAAGCCGTAGGAACTGCGCCATCATGGCCTTCGCGCGGGCGTGGTCGGATTCTTGGGGCACACGGTAGGAAACCAGAAAGCTCGTATCGAGGAAGAGGCACTGCCCTACCAGGAGCGTCTTTCGGCCGAGCTGGACCTTAGGCATGTGGCGGCTACTCCGCATATGGCAGATCGGCGGCGTCGAACTCGCAATCGACCTCTATGGTGCCGGCGGTTTCGTCGAGCCATTCGCGGTAGTGAGGCGGGAGCGCGGCCCACGCTTCGTTGTATTGCATCTCCAACAGCGCTGCTTCGGCAGCGTCCTCAGGTGTGGCGCGGTCGTCGGAAGTGCGCGTGTATGTCTCCGATACCGATGCTATCTCAGTGTCGGACGATGCGAAGGGCCCGTAGTGCGGTGTGATGCAGGCCTCCGAGCCGCCGAGCGGCCGCCGGAAGGCGAAGGGGTAATGCGCTGTCGTGCAGGAATCTGCGGGCACCACTGTGGGCACAGTGTCCACGGACACTGTCCAGGGCTGTGCCTGGGGTGCGTGACCACCAGGGGTGATATCCGAGGCGGGTGTGTACATCATTCGTGCCCCTCATCGGCCTGCTTCGCTTGCTCCACTCGGGCCGCTTGAGCTATGAGCCACTGGCCAATGCTCCTGGCCTTATCGGGAGCCATGAGTATGCCGACAGTCAGGCGCCGTTCGAACCAACGCGCCCCTTCGTCACCTGGAGTGGGCGCTTTCGGTTGGGCAAGCTTGCCGTCGCTTGTTGCCTCCTGCGTTACCGTTTCCGGCAGGGCCGATAGCTCGACGAAGAGGTGGGCGATGACCTGTCTGTCAGGGGTGATGCCGCCATGCGCGCCTGAGGCTGGGACAATCCGATAGCCGTCGTCCTTTACATAACGGAAGTTGATGCGGTCCGGTTGGTCCATCGCAGTCGTCCCTCCGACGCCCATTGTCTCGCCCAGCTTCGTAGGAGCAGGACGTCGCGTTGGCTCTTGGCCGACGTGCTGGCTTCTTCGTGAGAAGTATACCAATATTCGCCCCCCGTTGGCGAGGTCCTTTGCACACACCGCAAGCGGGGGCGCTCCGGACACTCCGTGGGGACACAGTGCTCGTTTGGTCGTCTGGGCGGACGGGCGGTGGCGACGGGACGGAGGCGTTCGGCAGGTTGGGGCGAACGGCGTGCCACCTTGGCCAGGCGAGGGACTCGTGCTTCGCAGAGTAGTACGCAGCCCCCGCGCTATAACGCCACCGCGGCCTCGGCGTTGGCGAGATTCTCGAAGGGGACATGTCGAAGGAGACTGGGGGGTGAGGGGCGCAATAGTGCGGGGCGGGGGCGCGTCCCGTCGGTGATCCGCATGGCCGAGTGCGGGATCGCGAGCTTTCTCGACAGTGTGAAAGGATGGTTCATGGTGAGACGAGGAATCGGCCTCGTGGTGCTCGCCTTCTTCTGCATGGCTGCAGCCTCTGCCGCCTTGGCCGGACTGCCGGCGTTTCCCGGCGCTGAGGGTGTTGGCAAGTATGCGGTCGGAGGGCGCGGCGGGAAGGTCTTCCTGGTGACCAACCTCAACGACGCGGGCCCGGGCAGCTTCCGCGAGGCATGCGAGGCGGAAGGGCCGCGGATTGTCGTGTTCCGCGTCGGGGGGCTTATTGAGCTCGAGTCCAGCCTGCGGATTGAGAACCCGTACATCACGATCGCCGGCCAGACCGCCCCGGGCGATGGGATCTGCCTGAAGAACTACCCGTTTCAGGTGAGGAACACCCACGATGTGATCGTGCGGTACATCCGCGCTCGGCCCGGGGATGTGGCGAAAAAGGAGATGGATGCCTTCTCGGTTGGCAGCTCCCGGAACGTCATCGTCGATCACTGTTCGGCCAGTTGGGGGAGCGACGAGACGCTCTCGGTGACGAGCAAGGGCACGACCAATGTGACGGTGCAGTGGTGCATGATCACCGAGAGCCTGAACGAGTCCGTTCACCACAAGGGCGCACACGGGTACGGGTCGCTGCTGCGAATCCATGAGGGCGCCATGACCTTCCACCACAACCTCTATGCTCATCACAGGAGCCGCAATCCACGTCCAGGGAGCTATGAGGCAGAGATTGGCATGCTCCTGGACTTCCGCAACAACCTGATCTACGACTGGGGGAGCCGAGCCGGGTACAACAGTGGCGACCGGCTGAGGATGAACTACGTGGGCAACTACCTCAAGGCCGGGCCATCGACAAAGGATCCCGGGTATGCATTCAGCATAGGCAGCCCGTGGGTGAGCATCTTCATGGGCGACAACTACCTCGAGGGCGCGCCGGAGAAGAACCGAGCGAACTGGCTGATGATACGGGCCCCGGAGGAGTTTGCGGCGGAGTCCGAGGCCAAGTTCCGGGTCGCGAAGCCATTCCCGCCCGCGCTCGTGAAGACCGAGTCGCCGCATGCAGCCTACAAGAGGATACTCGCCGACGCCGGCGCGACTCTGCCGGTGCGGGACGCGGTGGATGCGCGGATCATTGGCCACGTCAAGACGGGCGGGGGCCAGATCATCAACTCCCAGGGCGACGTCGGCGGCTGGCCGGAGTACAAGAGCGCACCGGCGCCGGCGGACAACGACAAAGACGGCATGCCCGACGCGTGGGAGAAGAAACACGGGCTCAATCCTGCTGACGCCTCGGACAACAGCAAAGACGCCGACTCGGATGGCTACACGAACATCGAGGAATTCCTGAACGGGACCAATCCGCGGGTGCCGGACACGGCATAGCGGGAACGATCGCAGGAGGGGACTGTGAGTGATGAAGAAGCTCTTCGCATGGCTGTGTGCAGGTCAACTCATTGTGGCTCTCGCGCTTCTGGTGGCGAGCACGTACGGAGCGCCAGAGCGCGTTCGTGCCTTCCCCGGCGCCGAGGGCTACGGCGCCTATGCCAAAGGCGGGCGAGGCGGCAAGGTGTTCCTGGTGACGAACCTCAACGACTCCGGCCCTGGCAGTCTCCGAGAGGCCTGTGAGGCCGAGGGCCCGCGCATCGTGGTCTTTCGGGTATCGGGCATCATCGAGCTCAAGACGTCGCTGAGCATCACCGAGCCATATCTCACCCTGGCGGGCCAGAGCGCCCCTGGCGGAGGCATCTGCCTGAAGAACTACGGGACCCAAATCGCCAACACACACGACGTCATCGTACGGCACATGCGCTTCCGTCCTGGCGACGAAGTCGGTCGCGAGCTGAGGAAGCGGGGAAAAGACTGGTCCACGGACGCGCTTGCCGTGTACGGGAGCCAGAACGTCATCATCGACCACTGTTCGACAAGCTGGGGCAATGACGAGACGCTGTCACTTACCGGCGTCGATCTCAACAACATCACCGTCCAGTGGACGATGATCACCGAGAGCATGAACGATTCGTTCCACTACAAGGGCGCGCACGGGTACGGCTCGATCGTCGGCGGTCACATCGGTCACGACAAAGAGGCGGCCATCACTATGCACCACAGTGTGTACGCCCATCATATTGCCCGCAATCCCCACTTCGCCGGCGATCGTGACGGACTCCCGCCGGGGTCGCGCACTGATTTCCGCAACAACGTCGTGTACGATTGGGGGAAGATCGCCGGCCACAACTCCACGCCGCAATACACGAGCGTCAACTTCATTGCGAATTACCTCAAGCCCGGGCCCTCGACCAGAGACGATCAACGGAAGATCGGGCTCACCCCCGGCAGCGAGAACGGGCATTTCTACGCGGCCGGTAACCGCCTCGTGGGATATCCTGAGGCGGACGACGACAACTGGCTGATGGTGAACACGGCCAGGGGAGTCACCCGGCTCGACGAGCCCCTCTCGGCTCCGCCGGTTGCGACGGACGATGTAGAGACGGGGTTTCGGAGGGTTATGGCCGACTGCGGGGCGACGCTGCCGGTGCGGGACGCGGTGGACGCGCGGATCATCGAAGAGATCAAAACGGGTGGTGGTAAGATCATCAACTCCCAGGCCGACGTCGGTGGCTGGCCGGAATATGAGAGCGCCCCGGCGCCTGCGGACAGCGATGAGGACGGCATGCCGGACGCCTGGGAGAAAAAGCATGGGCTCAATCCTGCCGACGCATCGGACAACGGCGAAGACGCCGACTCGGACGGCTACACGAACATCGAGGAGTATCTCAACGGGACAGATCCCAAGACGGACGACCGCGGATGATCGGGGCAGCGCAAGCTTCGGGAGCCAGTGCAATGCCGGAAGAGCCGGACCAGGTCAGCCGAAAGGCGCTAAGACGAGACGCACAGCGCCTCCACACGGAGCTTGTGAAGCTGCGGCGGAAAGTGGAGGCCGCTTCCAAACACGCGGGAGTTGAACGGCCTGAGGAGCTGTCCGACGTTCCCGATGATGGGAGCGCTACGGCGACGGACTTGGAGCGTGCGCTTAACCCGGCGAAGCAAGCTCTCGTGGACCTGGCGCTGGCGATCAACAGTCTGAGTCGGCGCGGAGCTGCACCCGCTGCGAAGAAGCGTCACAGACGGAGGGTGTCGAGTTCCCCGGAGACGTATCGGATCCGCATGAAGGAGTCCGTACGCAACCGCACGGTGACGCTGACCAATCGGGGACGTGAGCTCGTCGTGAATCCGAGGATCGTGGTGAATGGACGCCGCGACTGGTTTAGCACGGCGACGATACTGGCTGAGATACTTCGGCCCGGGATGTCAGACCGTGAGAAGGCAATTGCCATCTGGGAGTTCCTGAGGGACAACCGATGCCACGACGAGCCGGCGCACGACGGCATTGAGTTACACGACCCCGTGCGGTTCCTTAACGCCTACGGCTACGGGTACTGCAACGATGCAGCCGTCAACCTGGCCGTACTGGCCGAGCAAGTCGGCATCCCATCCCGGGTGTGGGGACTGTCCGGTCATGTCGTGCCGGAAGTGCACTTCGACGGTGCATGGCACATGCTGGACCCGGACGGAGAGATCTATTACCTGGACGACGATGGCGAGACGATATCCAGCGTCAGTACGCTGGAGCAACGCCCTGACATCATCCGGAAGTACGGCGGGACGTTTGGCTGCAGCATCGATAGAGTCGTGGAGATCTACACGACGACGGAAGACAACCGGGTCATGCCCTGGTACAAGGAGATCTCTGAGGCGCGGCATACGATGGCGTATGTCCTGCGGCCCGGGGAGTCGCTGATGCGCTCCTGGGACAACTGGGGCCTGTACTTCAGCAGCCTCTACCTGGATGAGCCGGAGCGCTATGGAAACGGCCGGTTCACCTTCGAGCCCATCTTCGAGGACGACCTGTTTCGAAAGGGAGCGGAGTCAGTCGGCGGCCTCCGGTCGAAGCACGCTGGCGGGCGCTGGATGCTCGCCCCGTCGGGGGCGCGAGGCAAAGGGAGCCTGATCTACCGCTTTGCCAGCCCCTATCCCATCTTGGATGGCGCGGTCTCCGTGAACGCGAGGATCTCGGGAACGGGCAGCCTGGAAGTCCATTTGTCGGAAACAGGGGACAATTGGCAGGCGGTCTGGAGTGCCGACTCGGCAGGGCCGGTCAAAGGCAACGTTCCGATCGGAGGCTACTTCCGCAACGGCTATGGACGGCCCGTTTACTCATACCTGCTGGACGTCCGTCTGTCCGGCGGAGCGCAACTGAGCCGACTGCGGATCACCAGCGATGTCCAGGTAGCGCCTGCCTCGCTGCCGGCCTTGGAGCCCGGGGAGAATGAGGTGCGGTATGTGGACGACAGCAGCGGGGATCGTGACGTGGGCATCACCTTCGGGTACGATTGAGCGTGAGCGGAGCCCGGGCAGGGGCTCCTGACCAGTTGCCATCGGCAGAAGTGCCGCCCCGCAGTGACACCGAGCCGACACACCCGAACGCCGCTCGAAACGGCATCCAGTGCGGCAGATTCCGTACTGAGCGTTGGAGGCCAATGTGACCCGGAGAAACAGAGTCCTGAATATCGCCCTCATTGGCTGCGGTGGAACGGCCAGGAACTACAGGCACATATACACGCAGATCCCCGGCGCCCAACTTCGCCTGGTCGTCGATGCCGTGGAAGAGAGAGCAAGAGATGCAGCCGCTCAACTACACGTCGAGCGCTGGAGTACGGACTTCACCGAGTGCTTGACGCCTGATATCGACATCGTGGACATCAGCACGCCCAATCACCTTCACGCCGAACAGGCCATCGCTGCTCTTCGCGATGGGAAACACGTAATCATCCAAAAGCCAATCGCAGCGACCGTGCAGGAGGCCGAAGGAATCGTCGAAGCTGCTCGTGAGACGCAGATGCAGGCGGGCATGTACATGGGACAGCTCGACAACCCGCTGATACACGACGTGAAGAGCATAGTCCACGACGGGAAGCTGGGAAGGGTCTCCGCTGTGCATTGCCGTGCGGCCACGACGAGGGGATTGAGAGCCACCCGTGATGACTGGCGGAGTTCTCTGGCGAAGACCGGCGGCGGCGCTTTGATCCAACTGGGAGTCCATCTCTTAAATGCAATGCAGTGGTTAATGGACTCCGCGATCATCTCGGTCATGGGTTATAGCAAGAACATGATGAGTGAGAACATCGGGGGAGATGATCTGACGACGGCCGCGTTCGAATTGAGCAACGGCATTCTCGGAACTGTCTCTTCATCGTATTGCGCACCCGGCTGGTCGCTGTCCATCTACGGCACCGGCGGGTATCTCGATATCGGCGGCAGCGCAGCATTGGAGATGCAGCTTTCTGACACTCATAGCAGCGACCTGCTGAATTACGACAGCCCCGGTGAGGTGCAACGGTTTGACCCGCCCTTTGAACGCAAAGCTCGCCACAGCCTGGATAATCCATTTGAGCAACACCTGGCATTTGTGAATGCCATAAAGCAGGGCAAAGGGGCTCCAGTGCCCGCGGCCGTCGGCCTGTGGGACTTGAAAGTCGTGAAGGCGATATATGACTCTGCGCAGCAGCGAAGAGTCGTTGATATACGGTAGAACACGAGCGTTGGGATAAGCATACTGATCACAACTTGGAACGCACCATTGATCTGAAAGCGAGGCATAGAAGGTGATAAGAAGATACCAGTTCGTACTCG
Source organism: Armatimonadota bacterium (assembly GCA_030601885.1). Taxonomy (GTDB): domain Bacteria; phylum Armatimonadota; class Zipacnadia; order JAUWAU01; family JAUWAU01; genus JAUWAU01. Next base: position 32,330 of record JAUWAU010000010.1, on the reverse strand, counting down.
GCGTGGCCGCTTGTCTGACCGTCTGCGATTGCGCTGCGGCGGCGCAGGAGATCCGCGCCTTCCCCGGCGCGGAAGGCTTTGGCATGTATTCAAAGGGGGGACGAGGGGGTCGAGTTCTTTTCGTGACGAACCTGGACGACTACGATCCGGCGAATGACGAGCCCATTCCCGGGAGTCTGCGCGCCGCATGTCTGGCCCGGGGCCCCCGGATTGTCGTCTTCCGCGTTTCGGGGACGATAGAACTCAAGTCCAGTATCAAGATCAAGGAGCCCTACCTCACGATCGCCGGTCAGAGTGCACCGGGGGATGGCATCTGTGTTAAGAACCACGCCGTCTACGTCCAGGCCAGCCACGTGATCATACGGCATATGCGCTTCCGTCCCGGCGATCAGATAGGGCGCCAGCTTGCAGAGCAGGGCGAGAACTGGAATACGGACGCGCTGTCGGTGAGCGGATGGAACATCGAGGAGCCCATCCACGACATCATCTTCGACCATTGTTCCGCAAGTTGGGCAAACGACGAGGTGCTATCCGTCTCCGGGCCCGATATTGCCAACGTAACGGTACAGTGGTGCATCATCGCCGAAAGCCTGAGCAATAGCACGCACGAGAAGGGCGAGTATGGCTATGGCTCACTCATTCGGACTAACGGAAATGTGACGTTTCATCACAACCTCTATGCGTATCACAGAAGCCGTTCGCCTCGGCCGGGTACGGACGGGGAAGGCAGCCTGCTGCTCGACTTTCGGAACAACGTCATCCATCGAGGGGGGGCCGGCTATTGCAGGAAAGATCCGATGCGTATGAACTACATCGGGAATCACATCAGCAGAACCAAGGTGTTTGACGCGGACCCCAGCAACACCATCTATGTCGAAGGCAACTACCTGGTAGACGGCGGAGCCAAGAACGCGGACAACTGGCAGATGATAAACGGGCAGCCGAGAAAGGCGAAGGAACCGTTCTGGGTAGCAGCGGTAACCACTCACAGTGCCAAGGCTGCCTATGGGAAGGTATTGGCATCGTGCGGGGCAATTCTGCCGAGGCGCGATGCTGTGGACATCCGCATCACAAGGCAAGTCGAAGCCGGCAATGGTACCGACTCAGCGGAGGTCGTCCTCAACTGGCCGGAGTTGAGGTCGGCATCTCCGCCGAAGGATGCGGACATGGATGGGATGCCCCACGCCTGGGAGAAGAAGCATGGGCTCGACCCCACCGACGCATCGGACAACAGCAAGGACGGCGACTCGGACGGCTACACGAACATCGAGGAGTATCTGAACGGCACTGATCCGCGGGCGGCGGACAGGGCATAGGCCGGCGGGCATCGAGGATATCGTCCTGTTTCGGCGGTGCCGTCCCTCATGGCCGACTACTACAGGAGGCGAGAATGATGAACACGCGCTTCACCTGGTTGGTTGTCGGACAAATGGTGGTGGCATTGACCGTGCTGGTCGGAAACGGGTGTGGGGCGCAGGAGAAGGTACGCGCCTTTCCCGGGGCCGAGGGCTTCGGTGCCTACACCGTGGGGGGGCGCGGCGGCAAGGTGTTTCTGGTGACGAACCTCAACGACTCCGGCCCCGGCAGTCTGCGAGAGGCCTGTGAGGCCGAGAGCCCGCGCATCGTCGTCTTCCGCGTCGGCGGCATCATTGAGCTGAAGTCGCGCATCAGGATCGAGACGCCCTATATCACGATCGCCGGCCAGACGGCTCCGGGCGACGGGATCTGCCTGAAGAACCACCCATTCCAGGTCAGCGAAACCCACGATGTCATTGTGCGGTACCTCCGCGTGCGTCCCGGCGATGCGGTGCCGGAGGAAATGGACGCCATCGCGGTCACCGGCTGCGAGAACGTCATCATCGACCACTGCTCTACCAGTTGGAGCAACGACGAGACGCTTTCGGTGACCCGTGATCCCGACAAGGTGACCGTACAATGGTGCATGATCACCGAGAGCCTCAACAGATCCCATCATCACAAGGGTGCGCACGGCTACGGGTCGCTGATCAGTGGCGAAGATGGCGGAGTCACCTACCATCACAACGTGTATGCGCACCACAACAGTCGCAACCCGCGACCCACTGGCGACAGCGACGAGTACGGGTTCATCCTGGATTTCCGCAATAACGTCATCTACGACTGGGGAGAGACGGCCGGATACAACCACGGTGAGTACCTGCAGATGAACTACGTGGGCAACTACCTCAAGTCTGGTCCCTCGACGCAGGACGACGAGTACGGGACGGCCTTCAAGGTGGGCGGCGCGGCCACGCGCATGTTCCTGGCCGACAACTACATCCATGGCTTTCCGGAGAGCAATCGAGACAACTGGCTGATGATGCGACTGCCGCGTGACTTCACGGAGGACGAGGCGCTGGTCATCAGAGCCCCGGAGGCCTTCCCGGCGGGCGCCGTGAAGACGGATCCAGTGGCGGTGGCCTACCAGCGGGTACTCGAGAACGTCGGTGCGGTGCTGCCCGTACGGGATGTCGTGGACGCGCGGATCGTCGAGGAGATCAAGACGGGCGGGGGCAAGATCATCGACTCGCAGACGGAGGTGGGCGGCTGGCCGGAGTACAGAGGCGGCCCGGCCCCGGCGGATGGCGATGAGGACGGCATGCCGGATGCGTGGGAGAAGAAGCACGGGCTCAATCCCGCTGACGCTTCGGACAACGGCAGCGACGCCGACTCGGACGGCTACACCAACATCGAGGAGTACCTCAACGGCACCGATCCGCGCCAGGCGGACAGAACGTAGGGGAGGTCGGTTGCTGGGGCTGGGTCTGAGGATCTGCAACTGGATTCCGGAGGCGCGCGGCGGTCGCCTTTAGCCCCGACGGTGGCACTCTGGCGTCCGCGAGCGAGGACGGCACCATCGAGCTCTGGGACCCAGCGACCGGAAAGCTGCTCGCGACCATATGGGCCCTCGTCCGGGACGGAGAGGTCCAAGCCTGGGTGACCTGGACGCCCGAGGGCTACTACGACTGCTCCGAGGGCGCCGAGCGGTACATCCGCTTCCGCGACGAGCAGGGCATAATCCACCCGGCCGGCGACTACGCTCGCATCTTCCACAACCCGGACAAGGTGCAGGCAGCACTGCGGAGATGAGGCGGAAGGATTGCGGCGTACCCTTCTCCAAGCGCTCGATGGTTCGTCATCGAGGAGTAGGAGCACTTCCTCACTCATACGAACTGTTCCGGCGCGGGACAGAGAACCCATATCCTGCGTTAACGAGAGAGCTACCATGCGGAGAGCCAGAGCCTTGCTTCTTCCCATCCTCGTCATCCTGTACGTCTCTATCTCGAGCCCCTGCCTTGCCCAGAAGCCCCACGCCTCGCCCTACTTCAACGTCCTCGACTACGGCGCGGTGGGCGATGGAGAGACGCTTTGCACCACGGCCATCCAGAAGGCCATCGACGAGTGCGCCAAGGCCGGTGGTGGCAAGGTCATCGTGCCCACCGGGAAGTATCTCACCGCCCCCATCTTCCTCAGGAGCGATGTCCACCTCGAAGTGATGGCCGGCGCCACGCTGCTTGCCAGCACGAACATCGACGACTATCCGCCCATCGACGGCCGGTGGGAGGGCATCGAGCGGAAGGTCTATGCCTCGCTCATCACGGGCCACGATCTGGAGAACGTCTCCATCACGGGACGCGGCACGCTCGACGGCCAGGGAGAGGTGTGGTGGAAGGCCCATCGCGAGACCAGGGACGCCCGCCGGAGAGCGGGCATCAGGGGACGAGAGCCGGACAACCCGCCCGATGCGCCGCTCAAATGGCCCCGACCGCGCACCATCAACCTGTACCGCTGCAGGAACGTGCTGATCAGCGGCATCACCATCGTCGATTCTCCCGCCTGGACGATCCATCCCGTGTACTGCGAGAACGTGTCCATCGAGCACGTCTCTATCATCCAGCCCTACTCGTCGCCGAACACCGACGGGATCAACCCCGACTCGTGCAAGAACGTCCGGATCTCCAACTGCTACCTGGACTGCGGCGACGACTGCATCACCCTCAAGTCCGGCTACAACGAGGACGGCCGGCGCGTCGGCATTCCGTGCGAGAACATCGTCATCACCAACTGCACCTTCGCCCACGGACACGGCGGCGTGGTCATTGGCAGCGAGACGTCGGGCGACGTCCGCAACGTCACCATCAGCAACTGCGTCTTCGACGGCACGCAGCGGGGGATTCGCATCAAGAGCCAGCGTGGCCGCGGCGGGGTGGTCGAGAACATCCGCGCCTCGAACCTCGTGATGCGCGGGATCACGGACGCCGCCTTCTCCATCACCATGTTCTACGGCGGCGATCGAAACGAAGTGCTCCCCGTGGACGAGAGCACGCCGCGGTTCCGCAACATCCACTGCAGCGACGTGATCGTGACCGACTGTAGCAGGGCGGCCGTGATCGAGGGCCTCCCGGAGATGCCAATCGAGGGCCTCAGCCTGAGTAACGTCGTCGTCGAGTCTGCCGGCACTGGCATCCGGTGCTGGACTGCCACGGGCGTGGCCTTGAGCAACGTAGTGGTCAACCCGAAGAGAGGGCCGGCCCTCATCGTCGAGAACGTCCGCGACATTGAGATCCACCGGTTCGCGAACCGGCGTCCCACGCCGGATGCGCCGGTCATCCGGTTCGAGAATGTCGATGGCGCGCTGATTCAGTCGTGCACCGCGGCCGAGGGAACGGGCACGTTCCTGCAGTTGGTCGGCGACTCGAACCGGGATGTCGTCATGACCGGCAATCGGCTCGGCAAGGCGGCACGGGAGCGGGAGACGGCGGCTGGCGGACCATCTTCTGCAACCGAAGACGACGAGCAGGCCGTCTCCCTGTCCGACGTCCCTGATGCATCCGCGAGCCGCGCGCTGAAGGCCGCAGCCGCGTAGGCGCGCCATTCTTGGCCGGCTGCCTTTGACACGCGAACTTACCGAACGAAGCACTAGTCCTCCCTGCGGGCAGACGACAAGAATGCAGGCAGGGATGCCTGCGCTCCCGGCAAGCCCGGGCTTGCCGGGACCGCAGGCTTCCAGCCTGCACATGCGCCGGGAGCGCAGGCTTCCAGCCTGCACGTCGTTGGCAGGCGCCTGGGCCCCGTTCGCGCCAGTGTGGAGCCAACTCCGTATGTTTTCATATAGCTGCACCAGGACCATCTACGAGAGGAGCGCCGATCCCATGTCCTACACTGCGCCAACCCACGGGGTCCCTGGATGGACCCTCGCCGCCGCCGTGACCGTCGGACTGAGCCTGTGCGGCTGCCCCGCCTTTGCTGGCGAGAGATTGCTGTCGGACGTGCCGCAAAGCGTCCGGGACACGATCAAGCGGGAGTTGGGCGCTGCATACGTCAGCGAGATCGACCGCGAGACCGAAGACGGCGAGGTCGTGTACGAGGTCGAGCTGCAAAGGCCTGACGGAGGGAAGGTCGAATTGAAGATCGCAAACGACGGAACACTGCTGAAGAAGGAGGTCGAGGACGCCATGGCCGACCTGCCCAAGGCCGGTAGTGCCTCGCCGAGACTCACCACACCCGAGGGGGTGCGACTGCTCGAGAACAAGAGCTACGACGATAGCGAGAAGGCGCGGCGTGAAATCCTGGAGCTGTACGGGGATCTCCGCCTGACGGACGTCTGCGATGGGATGGATCTGATCGGATTGCAGGATATCGGCTTGATGCACAACGACATCCGGCCGCTTTGGCGCGACGCGGAGAACTTCACCCATCGCTTCGTTGGGTTCGCCGTCACCATTCGCTACGTCCCGTCGGACGTGCGAGTCGGCCAGAACTCGTTTCCGGACCTCGACGGCTTCAAACGATTCAAGTCAGAGCAGTACCGTCGGGCCAGCGATAATGCGTGGAAGAAAGCCGCCAAGCTCGGGGACGTCGTGGTGATGGATACGGGCGGCGTGTTCGAGGGGGGCAACATCGGCTCGAATAACAGCCTCGGCTGGGTGAAGGCCGGGATCGTCGGCGTCGTCAGCAACGGAGGAGCGCGCGACACCGACGAGATCGTCAAAGTGAAGAGGCCGCCGGTCTATTGCCGCAATGGATACAGCACCCGCGGCGTGCGTCCTGGCCGGATGCTTACCGAATCCGTCAACTTCCCCATCAACTGCGGCGGCGTGCTGGTGTATCCGGGCGACGTCGTCGTGGCCGACGGCGACGGCGTGATCGTTGTTCCGAGGGAGTACGCGCTCACGGTCGGAAGGCTCGCACGGGAAATCAACGAGGGCGACGAGCGAGGCCGCGCCAAGCACTATGAAGACCTGGGCGTCCCTCTCGACGACACCGTGAAAAGTCCATAGCGCCGCCCGCCGCGCCGCCCCGTCGGGGCACATCACCCCTGTGCGGTGAGAGAGAACGGAAGGGAGAACGGAATGAGAATCGAGCACATCGCACTCAACGTCAGTGAGCCCGTTGCGATGGCGCGGTGGTATTGCGAGAACCTGGGCATGATGGTCATCCGAGAGGGCTCGCCGCCGGGCAACGCGCGCTATGTTGCGGATTCGACGGGCAACACGGTCCTGGAGCTCTACACCAATCCGCCGGACGCCGTTCCGGACTACGCCTCGATGGACCCGATGGTGCTGCACGTCGCGTTCTGCGCGGACGACGTAGAGGCGACGCGCGAGAGGCTGCTTGCCGCCGGCGCCACGGCCGTGGGGGAGGTCACGCGCGGCGAGACGGGAGATGTGCTGGCGATGCTGCGGGATCCGTGGGGGCTGGCGCTTCAGCTTGCGAGGCGGGCGGAGCCGATGTTGTGAGGCTGCCCGCAAGGTGATGTAATGCGCGCGTGCTCTGAGGGCGAGCCGTCAATATGCACGGCTGCGGAGGCGGAGATGACTCGCATCAGCGTAACTTGTCCTCAGCGCGAAGGCGGGCCTCCACGACCTCGAGGGGAACTGGCTCACCGCCCTCAGCCCGCGCCTCATCGGCCGCGCGCAGATCCTCCAGGTCCTCAAGCGCTTCAAGCAAGGCCTCGTACTCCTCGATGGGCAGAATGACGGCCCGGCGTCGTCCCTGCTCGTCCACCACGTACTCCTTGGCTTTCTTTCCGGCCTTCGCTGGCCTTGCCATAGTGGAGCGATTCTACGCCCGTGCGTGGCGCGCGTCAACGAACCGGTCCAGGCCGCCACCGGGTCCAATGCAGAACATCTCATCCTCGGCCGACGCTATGCGCGTCGTGCGTCGGCGGACATGCCGGATGAACTGAGCGCCTCCTGCGCATCCGCGAGCGCATGGGCGCCCCGCAGCCACAGCTCAAGCCGACCCTCGCCGCGCACCTCGGCGGACAGCACGGCACGGTGCTTCTGGATGCGCGTGGTCACGTCCGTCACCCGCTCCCGCGGCCAGGCGAGAGTCGGATGCGTGGCGCCCCGCGTGCCGATCAGGAGAAGACGCTGGTCCGTTGATAGCAATATGGCGGTGCGTGGGCCGCCGACGCGCCAGGAGATCAGGACGTCGGGGCTCGAGGCCGGAGCCGTCCTCGGGAGCATCGCCATGGCGGCGAATTGGATGACCTCGCCCGGATGCAGTTCTCCCTCCACAACCCGCGCGATGCGCTTCCCTTCAACAGCGTTTGCCACGGCTGCCACAAGCAGCAGGGCGCCGGCGACGGTGCCGCAGCCCGCTGACAGTATGAGCCCTGTGTGGTGAGGGCGGATGCCGCCCGTTTCGCGCGCGGCCGTGGCCAGAACGATGACAGCCCAGGCCCCGAGGAGCAACATGACCACGCCGGCAACGCCGACGATGAAGTTGCGCCAGGGGGATGCGCGTGTTGCGAGAGCTGCTGCCAAGCCTGGTGGGAACACCGGATCTTGTGACATGGTTCTGCCCATCTACTCATGGAGCCGGGGCCCGGTTTGTCTGGGCCCAATGCAAGTACGCGCTCCAGCGCCTCCGCGCTGTCTCCTCTGCATGTTCCTGTGCGCGATGCGGTGTTCCTTGGTGGTCTTTGCCTTCAGCCGACGTGCATCTTGCAGGTGGAGTGCGCCGCGCAGCGAATCTGCCGGGCCGGGATGAGCATGATAAACCTCGTGCAACCCAGAGTGCACCCCGTTGAATTGGCGAGGCGGCTGCCGGAACGGTATCGGGATCTCCCCGATAAGCTGTCGCTCTCCGCCGGTGCCGGGACGGGCAACCGCTCGTTCCATGCCACGTCGGGCGATCGTGGCTGGTTCGTGCGCGTGCGCAATCCGAAGTACGCCGATGAGGCCGCCATGGAGTTCGAGCGCGACTTGCTGTCGCGCTTGGCGGAGGCCGGGCTTCCCGTGCACCCGCCGCTGCTCTCCGCTGAGGGGAAGCCCTGGGTGTGGATCGAGGGCGCCTGCATCCAGGTCTCCCCGCTCGTGCATGGCGACCAGTTCACACCGGGCGACGAGGCGCAGATCGCTGATGCTGCGCGGGTGCTGGCTGGCGTGCATAAGCACGGGCGCGCACTCGTGGGTGACACCCGGAAGCAGTGGGATCGAGAAGACAGCTTCATGATCGCCTTCGCCGGCTTCGACCTTGTGCGTAACCTGGACGAGTCGGGACAGTATGTGGCCGATCTGAACGCCGTCGCCCACAGCATCCATCGCTTCCTCCGCGAGCTGCCGCCGCAGCGTTTCTGGCGCCTGCCGCAGACCATCGCGCATGGCGACTTCCATCAGGGCAACATGCTCTTCCGCGGCCCGAAGATGGTGGGGCTGTTCGACTGGGACTACGCCTGCGAGCATCCCCGGCTCAAAGACGTCGCCAACGCCCTGATGTTCCTGGCGGCGCGCACGCCCCGGCGGCTGGACGCCGCGGACATCCGCACGTACGTGCAGCCGATGCACTTCGAGCCGGACTGGGTCAAAACGTTCCTCGCTGCGTACGAGCCGGGCGATCCTCTCACGGAGGAGGAACACGCGGCGCTGCCGGCAATGATGGTGGGCCGGTGGCTGCAGATCAGGAGCTGCGCCATCATCAAGCTGCCGGCCGAGGAGCGGCTCGCGATCTTCTGCGACGGGATGGCGAAGACGCTGCAAGGGCTGTGGGGGTTTCGACAAGCGTGACTCGATGTATACGTAGCCCGGGCTCCCGGCCCGGCGGATCCCAGGCTGCCTGGGCCACACTGCTGGGAATTAGCGTGACTGATGACCGACCTCGAGCAGCAGAACCTGCACGAAATCGAATCCCTGAACCAACGCGGCGGGCGGACGTTGAGCGTGGTTGACCTCATCGAGGCTGGGACGCTGAGCGTGGAGCTGGCCGGCTACTTCATGGCCCGCGTGGCGTGCGGCGCCAGCTTCTTCACGGCTGCCATGCCGGGTGGGGCGGGAAAATCCACCGTGCTGGCGAACCTGCTGTGCCTTCTGCCGCCGGGCGAGCGCATCATCTCCACATCGAGCGACCGAATCGTGCACGATGCACTCGGGCAGGCCGATCTCTCCGGCACGTGCTTTCTGGCCCACGAGATTGGCTCCGGCCACTGGTACGGTTACATCTGGGGATCGACAGTGGCCGACTTCGTGGCGCTGAAGCGCAAAGGCGCCCGGCTGGCCTCGTGCCTGCACGCCGACACGTTGGAGCAGCTCACGGGGATTCTCACCGAAGCGCCGTTGGACGTCGCTGCCCAGCATCTAACGCAGGTAGATCTCCTGGCCTTCGTGCACGTGCTGCCCGGTTTCCGCCGCCGCGTGGCGACCGTGTATGCGACCGGCGACGAGGAGCATCGGCTCGCGTTCGAGCTGGATCCGCACAGCGACACGTTCGTGCGGCGCGCACCGCCGCCGGACGATCACGAGAATCGCTGTACGGAGTTCGTCCGACAGCTCCTCGCCGACAACGTGCGGATGTTCGAAGACGTGCGCGAGGCAGTGGTCGAATGGTACGGGGCTGGGCCGTAGAGACCCGGAGTGTCTGTCCTCCATCTCGCCGCCGTCGCTTGCGCCTCTCTCGAACGAGAGGATCCAGAGACACGACTCCGGCGTGGCCCAGTAGCAGCGCCACGCCGGAAGGATGAAACAGCGAGAGCAGTATCAAGTCACGCGCGTGCCCCTATGCTTCAGCCACCACCTCGATGCCGCACAGCACGGGCATTGCGCCTCTGGCAGAGGCAGCGGGCTTGAGGGCCACCGTCAGAGCGTCCTTGATGTTGACGCCGTTGAACTCCTTGACGACAGGACGCTTCGCCCCGCCTGCTTCCTTTGCGACGTCGAAGCCCCGCAGCACATTCTGCCCCTGCAGCGCCACGTCAAAGACGCGCTTTCCGGGCGTCGCTCCGTCGGGCTCGACGAAGTGCAGGCGAACCGTGTAGGACCGCTCCTGGGCCGCCTCCTTGGCGAGCGTAATCGTAACGCCCGTCAGGCCCTTCGCCCCCGAGGCGGCGACCCACTTCAGGCCATCGCCCTTCACCCGTGACGAGTGCCACCGGAACCACTCCGGCTGCTCGGGAGTAAGTTGGACGGGGACGTCGGGCGACGGACCGCCGACGCTCGGGTAATCGAGCCACAGCGTGCCGTCGTCGGCCATGCGGTCCCCCGGCGCGCCGAGGTTGATGCCGACGCGTTTCACCGGCTCCTCGCCCAACTCGAAGTCGTTGAACGTCCACAGCTCGACGCCGGGCTCATGCACAAACGCCAGCGACGTCTGGTTCTGATAGCTGCAGGTGCACGTCCTGGTGTAGTCGGGTGCATTCAGGACGCCGTTGGCGGCTATGAGGTTCGGCGTGCAGCCCGACTTGAAGCCGCCCAGGTTGGCTGTCCCGCCTGCTCCGGATAGGTCGAAGAATCCAGCCGCGGCGGAGCGGAACGTAATGAGATGCTCGCTCGCGATGGGCGAATTGCAGCCGTAGTTGCGCGTGAAGCGCCACGGCATCTCCACGCCCGTCAGCGGATTCGGGCGCGTTCGCGCCTCGCCCGTGAGCAGGCTGAAGGCCGTGCCCTCGGTCAGGATGGCGTCACCGTGCAGCATGCAGGGTCCGCGATAGCTGTTGCGCTTGTCCCACACGACCTTCCCGTCTCTGCCCCGGTAGGCGATCATCCTGTCGTCCGGCTCATTCGGGAGCATGTCCCGCGAGGGTCTCCCAGCCTGAAGCAGGATGTCGTGCTCCTCCGAGTACGCGAGCCACGTGCCGAAGACATCCTCGGTCGTGCTCCAGACGACCCTCCCCGTGCGCGCGTCAAGAGCTGTCAGCTTAGGCTCCGTCGTTGGCGTTTCGCCCCGGCGCTCCATCAGCTCGATAACTTTGTCCGGCAGCCTATCGATGCAGAACACCTTCCCCGCGCCGGCAATGATGGCGTTGTGCCGGAAGCAGTAGGTCGAGTCGAAGCTCCAGAGCGCCCTGCCGCTGTTGCGGTGCATGATCACGAGCTGTTTGCTGGACGTGGCGTCCCAGTTCTCCTTTTCGCCCGGCCTCTGCGTGCCCTCGAAGATCACCGGCGATGCGCCGGCGATGAGGAGATCCTCGTAGATTCCGATATATCCCCAGGTTGGCGTCGCATCGCCGCCCGGCGGTGCGGGAAGGGTGAATTCAGCTATGGTCTTGCCCGTTGCCGGATCCAGCCGGAGGCATTTGTCGCGATAGGCCACATAAACGCCGTCGGAGGCGCAGGCGAAATTGGTGCCGAGGGAATTCGCGCCCGGCTGATGTGACGTGTTGTCGTAGTACAGGCCGATCTCGGGGAGCTCCACTTCCCAGAGCATGCGCCCGGTGTACACGTCCATCGCCCGCATGGTGTTGGGACCCTCAATAAACAGCCGGCCATCGACTATCTGCTCCGGCGGACCATGTCCGTGACGCGGCAGTATCGTCACGTTAGACGATCCGCCGAACCAGAGCAGGCCCAGCGGCGCGCGGACGAGCTGGTCCTTGGATACGCACGTGTTCGCAACATCTGCATACTGCTGCGTCCAGTTCGCCGAGCCCGGCAGAGCGCCAACGCGCTTCAGCAGTACGAAGTCTCTGGTCTGCACGAGCTCGCCGTTGGGGAGCTTCGCCTCCGTCACCGCCCCGGCGAAGCCGTTTCGTTTGGACTGAGGGATGGCCAGACACGCCATACCGCCATACGGACGCAGCGGGTGGAAGAGCTTCTCAGCAAACGCCTTCCCCGAGTCCAGTCCGGCGGCGCTCAGGTCTTCTGAGACGATTAAGTCGGCCATGTACGGCGGGAATTGAAAGGAAAGCGGGTCTCCTGTATGGACGGCGACCCGGGAGCCGTACAGTCCCACCGCGGCCAGGCGCTGACGGATGGCATGGACCCTTTGCGGGTTCGGATCAACGGCCACGATATGCAGGTCGGACTGCCGTGCCAGCTCGGTGGCCAGGCGTCCCTTCCCAACGCCCCACAGGAGGCAGTACCCCTCCGTGACGCCCGTCTGCTCGAGAATGTCGCGGGCCGTCTTGGCCCACTGCTCTGCCGCCGGTGCGGACTTCAGGGCCCGCATCTCGTAGCTTTTCGGTTCCAGTGCCTTGGCACCGAAGCAGTGGATGCGCCCCTCGAGGGTGACGACGAACAGCTTGCCGTCGGCGGCAAGCATCGCCCCGGGTGTTCCCTCGATCTCGGCTTCCCACGAGACCTTGGGTTCGCCGCCCGCACGGGGCACCTCAATGGCCAGGACGCTATGCTCGGTGCTGGCATACAACCGCGATCCGGCCTTCAGCCACACTTTCTGCACCTCGCCGTCAAGCGACCACAACTCCGGCACCGACCAGTATCGCTTCTCCTTTCCTTCGTCGTCTTTCACTATGCTGAGCTTCGGACTTCGGATATCGTGCGCTTGCACGTCGCCGTCATCAACCGCGTAGGCGATGCTGTCTGTCGCTACCGGGTCCGAATCCAGGTCCACCATGCGCTCTCCGGTGTCGAGGCCGAACATCAGCTCATCGTTGAAGAAGTAGTTGCTGTAGGCCGAGACGTGAAAGCTGCCGTCCTTTCCGTGATCCGACAGGCGATAGTAGAGGAACTTGCCGGTGCGCCGGTCGAAGCACGCGGGCACGGAACGGCCACCCGGGATCAGCAATTTGTCGCCGGCGACCACCATGTACCCCTGCGGCGCGACGCCGGCAAAGGCGGGACTTCTGTGCGGTTGCAGCATATACGTTGCCCCGCTGCCGTCGTTCGTCCAGACGACTCGGCCCGTTTCGGCGTCGAGCGCGTGGATGAAGATGCCCATGAACGGCCAGATGCCCGCCGCCCAGTAGATCGTGCCGTCGGCGATCACGGGAGCGCCCCGAGCCGGCCAGGTGGAGATCAGGCGCGTGTTGCCGAGCACCTTCCGCTCTGACGGCCCTCCGCGGAACTTCCACCACAGCGTGCCCCTGGCCGCGTCAAGGCAATAGAGGTAGCCGTCGTCGGAGCCGAAGTAGACCTTGCCATTCCAGGCTACAGGGGCGAAGCGCACCGGACCATCCGCATAATAGATCCATTTCACCGAGCCCGTTTCGGTGTCGAGGGCGGTGAGGCTATCGGCGCGCGGGGAGCCGACGTACATCGTCTTCCCCATTACCACGGGCTCGTAACACGCGTCGAAGCGCATCCTCGCCTCATCGGGCCAGGCAACCTCGAGCGCCGGCCGTTCCCGAACCCATTGCAGGTGTAGGGTGGCGGCCAGCTCCTCTGTCGTGGTCGCACTGCGGCTGGCATCGCAGCGCCACATGGGCCAATCGGCGCCCAAAACGGGTGCGGCGAGGAGGGAAGAAAGAAGCAGGACAATGATGAGTGCCAAAACGCGTCTCATGCTGAGTACAAATCCTCTCTTCTGAGGCTGCATCCGCCGGTCGCACGTCTCCCGCCAGTGTTGGGGGATGTGGCATCCGGAGGGGCGTGATCACTTATTCCTACCGGTGGACCAGTAACGTATCGGCCCTCCGGCGCCAGGCACAACGCGGCGTTCAATGTACCCTCTCCGCACGCCACTGTCAATTCGAGCACACTGAGGGCGCGCATCCACTGTCCGACCGTATGCCGGCCCGCTGCGAACACTTGGCGGGGTTGAGACTTGCGAGATACGCGACGATGTTCTCGGAGAGCATGGTGGCGTGCCGTGGTCGGTCCGAGTGCTTCGAAGATTTCTCTGGGGTGGGCTGCGGTGGCATTGTACCGCGGGCTCTCCGTCGCCCGCCTGGCCGAGGTGGCATGCCTTTGGCCCTCGTACCCATCCTCATCGCTTCCCGGTGCCTCAACGAGACATAGCCAATTGCCGCGAAAGAGACCGGCGAACAGCAGGAAACTAAGAGCGCGCCATAGAAGTCAGAGAATACCGGGCACATCGATGAGCGCTGAGACCGAATGGCGTGACGCCGGGGAAAGGGTCGTCGCGGGATCAAGGAGGGCACACACAGTGAACGCAGGACCGATGAGCTTTCGCTGAAGATGGCTTTCACCTGCCATCGCTCTCACCGTCGCAGCGTGCGCTGCCGGAATGTCACGCTACCTTGCATGGATCCCGGCACCCCCTGTCGAACCTAGCGCCGGCACGTGGTGCCGGAGCGACCACAAAGGCCTGCCCGCCGTGATGACACGCGTGCGCGACGCGCCGGTTCGCTAACTCCAAACCTTGCGGGCGAAACTCGCCGGAGGCGTGTCCTTATCATGCTCCGAACGCTTGCCATACTGGTGGCTGCTCAGTCTGGTGTTGTCCTCGGCCTTTTCCAGGGCGCAACCTACTACGTCGCGCCGGATGGGAACGACGAGCAGGCGGGGAGTGCGAAGGCGCCTTTTCGGACGCTCGCCCGCGCCGAGCGCGAAGTGGGGCCGGGGGACACCGTCATCGTCCGCGACGGCGTCTACCATCTCGGGCCGGGTGGGTTCGTGACGCGCAAGTCGGGGACCGCGGATGCGCCCATCACGTGGAAGGCCGAGCACGTCGGGAAAGCTACCCTCATCAACTGGCAGCGGGTGGATGGCTGGGAGAAGCACGAGGGCAGCATCTACAAAGTGGCGATGGAAAAGCGTCCTCTATGCCTGCTCGAAGACGAGGACCATCTCTTCCATGCCACCGCGGACCGCGTCAGATACCTGGACGAGAAGTGGGCGCCCGGGCGCTGGGACTGGGAGGACGACGCGCTGCGGGTGTGGCTGTGGGAGGGCGATTCGCCCGAGCGCCACGTCATGCGCGCCAGCCACGGCAACATCGTCAACCTGACCGGCGATGCCTCATATCAGGTCTGGGACGGCTTCGTCATCGAGTATGGCCTCTGCGGCTGGAAGACGCATTATGCCGAGTGCCGCCACAACGTGGTGCGGAACTGCACCTTCAGGTATCTGGGTCAGGGGATCCTCGGCGCCGAAGACGCCATCGTCGAGCACAACTACTTCTACAACATCGGCAGCTCCAAGTGGCACCACGGCATCTACGACGGCAAGCGGAACACCATCATTCGCTACAACATCTTCGAGAAGATCAGCGGCGGCGCGCTGCACCTGTATCCCCGCCCGGCCAACATCAGCGCATACGGCAACGTCATCCGCGGGCCCAAGGTGGAGCGCACGCTAGGCAAGGGCCAGGTCGGCATCTACGCCTGGGGCGAGGGCGGGCATCGGATCTACCGCAACGTCATCTACGGCGGGCACGCCGTCGGCATCTCGAACAACGCGAGCGGCAACCTCATCGCCAACAACACCATTCTCGACGTCACCGGCACCGGCATCTACCTCCACGGCGACCGCACGGGCAATCGGATGCTCAACAACGTCATCTCCGGCCGGAGCTGCTTGGTGCAAATCACCACGGCGCCGAACGAGCTTGACCATAACCTGTACGCCGGGGGCGAGAGCTGGGTCTGGGACGGCGAGTCCCTGACTGCGTTCGCGGACTGGCGTCGCGCCTCCGGGCAGGATGCACATTCGCTCTTCGGCGCCGATCCGCTTCTGGCGGACCCGGCCAATGAAGACTTCGTCCCTCTCCGCGGCTCGCCGCTGATCGATGCGGGCTGCCTGGTGCCGGGCGTGACCAACGGTGTTGGCGGCAAGGCACCCGATGTCGGCGCCTATGAGGTGGGCCGTGTCGCTGCTCCGGCGCCCGGGCCGCAACGGCGCGCCCGGTGACGGGGATGCCCCGGCAGACCGCAATCCTGCGATGGCGCCGCGGAACCCACGTGCTCTGCCCTGAAGGGCTCAACCGCTGCCGCCGAGTTCCTCGCGCAGGTACCGCATGCTCGCCTGCACTCGCTCCATCGTCGCCTGTTCGAGGGTCTTCGTAGCAGACAGATCGGCGATGCGGGCGTGGAAGGCCTTCGGTAGATCGCCCTCGCCGACGGCGCAGTGTGAATCGAGGCGGCCCTCAGGCGTGCTCAGATAGTTGTCCGACCAGTGCACGTGGATGATGGCGTCGGGCTCCGCCAGGTAGTCCCACAGCCGCCGCTCTCGCTGCGGTCCCATGGGCTTCTCCTGCGCCACCGTCGTCGCGTGGCTGGTGTCGAGGCACAGGCCCACGTTTGGGTGTCCGACGTCCTCTGCAAGCTGGATCCAATCCTCGGGGAAGGTGGCGAAGTACAGGTCCAGCGCGTCCAGATCAACATGGCGCGGATCGGCGTCGTCGGGCGTCTCGCCCCAGTAGCGCCGGTTGTTCTCGACGGCGACCCGCAGGTCGCGCTCGGCGGCGGATTTCCCCAGCTCCTGCAGCGCCTCCACGAGCAGCTCGTGGCGGCCCGTGTCGCGAACGCCCTCCCAGTGCTGTGGCGCCGCGTGCACGACGACGAGCGATGCTCCCGCCGCGACGGCGATGTCGAGGCCGTCATGCCACGCTGCGAGCGCCTCGGCACGCACTTCGGGTTCGGGTGACGCCGGGTTGAGGCGCCCGCCAGTTTCACTGCTGAACGCTGCGTGAATGCTGCACACGCGGTCGCCGAGGTCGCCGGCCAACTCATCGTACTTCCGGGCGGCGACTTCATACCCGACACCGAGACGCTCGGCATCGGCTAACGGGATGTGTGGCGGAACGAAGATCTGACAATCCGTCATGCGATGGACTCCTCAGGCTATGAGTGAACATGCGGGAGAGAGTTCCCCACACCACAGCGGCCGCCCTTCGTTGGCGCTGAACAACCACGCATCAGGCACCATTGGCCCTTTCAACGAGGCACGCGTCGCGATGTGCGGCAAAGCCCCCGCGCTGCGCTCGAAGGTCTTGACAAAGCTCGCCGCCCGAGTATAGTTGCACGCGGCGTCCGGAAGCCGGGTGCCGTTTGCCCGGTCTGATTGCGCGAATAGGGGATCGCAGTTATGAATGAATCCGCTCTCTCTACAGCCACGCAACCGACTCAGCTCGGCCTTGCACTCCAACGCGTCAGGGCGGCTGCTGAGGCCCTCGACCTGCCCGAGGCGCTGTGCGAACTGCTCTGCACGCCCCAGCGGCAGTTCACCGTCGCTGTGCCCGTCGTGCTCGACTCGCGCGAGCAACGCGTGTTCCGGGCGCATCGGGTTCAGTATAACACTGCTCGCGGCCCGGGGAAGGGCGGCATCCGGTACCACCCGGACGTCACGCTCGACGAGGTCACAACGCTCGCGTGCTGGATGACCTGGAAGTGCGCAGTGGTGGACATCCCCTTCGGCGGGGCCAAAGGGGGCATCACCTGCAACCCGCGCGAGATGTCGCCCGCGGAGTTGGAGCGGCTTACGAAGCAGTACGCGCGCGAGATCGCCCCCATCATCGGGCCGTACGTGGACGTGCCCGGGCCGGACGTGTACACGGATGCGCAGACGATGGCGTGGTTCATGGATGCGTACAGCACTGTCGTGGGCCATGTGGAGCCGGCCGTCGTGACCGGAAAGCCTATTGAACTCGGTGGGTCCGAGGGCCGTGACGAAGCCACGGCGATGGGCTGCGTGCACACCATCGTCGAAGCTGCTCGTCACCTGGAATTGCCTCTCGAGGGAGCAACTGTTGTCGTGCAAGGCTATGGCAACGCGGGATCGATAGCGGCCAGGCTCCTGGGCGAGCGCGGATGCCGCGTCATCGCCGTGAGCGACTCCAGGGGCGGGATCTACGGCGCCGACGGCTTGGATCCGGTCGCCGTGCTTTGCCACAAGGCCGAGACGGGCAGCGTCGTGGGCTTTCTCGGAAGCAAGGAGATCACCAACGAGGAGCTCGTGGAGCTCGAGTGCGACATTCTGGTGCCGGCGGCGCTCGAAAACGTCATCACGGCCGAGAACGCTCCGAGGCTCCGAGCCAAGATCCTGGCCGAGGCGGCGAACGGCCCTACGATGACGGAAGCGGACCCCATTCTGGCCGACAATGGCGTATTCGTGATCCCCGACATTCTCGCCAACGCCGGCGGCGTTACTGTCTCGTACTTCGAGTGGGCGCAGAACCTGGGCCGCACCCGGTGGTCCCGGCGCGAGGTGAATGAGCGCCTGGAGGCCGTGATGAAAGAGGCGTTTGCCGCGGTGCTTCGCACCTCGCAGGAGCAAAACGTGGGCATGCGCTCGGCGGCGTACATGCTCGGCGTCGGCCGCGTGGCCGAGACCATGCAGCTTCGCGGCTGGCGACCCTAGCGCCGCTCCCCGCATATCCGACCGGCTCACGCTGGTGGTTCCCGCCGTAAGCAGGACCTGATTACATCCCGCTCGCTCGCAGCGGCGCCTCGCCGATGACGGAGCAACCTGGCTCCCGCGGCCTCGCGGGGGTGAGAAGCTGCTGTCTTGCCGGTCGTTCCGTGAATCCTCCAGAAAAACCCCTTGACAAATGCGCGTCCATCGCTATAATGGCCGCTATATACGGCAGGCGGCAACCGCTTGCCGCTTGCCGGGCAGTGGAGGGTGCGTGCGAGCGAAAGGGGAGACGGCATGAATCTTCAGCGTCCTAATGCGAACGAGGCTACACGAACGTCGAACCGATCGAGGAGCGTGGTGCCCGGCTCGGGCATCTGCACCCGGTGCATAGACGGCTGCAGAGGGAACTGCGAGGTCTTTCAGGCATCGTTTCGGGGCCGCGAGCTGCTCTACCCCGGGCCGTTCGGCCAGGGCACCGCGGGGGCAGACAAGAACTATCCCGTAGACTACTCGCACCTGAACATCCAGGGATATGCTCTGGGGGCCGACGGGCTTCCCGAGGGGATGGAGGGCACTCCCGACACCACCGCCTTTCCCACGGTGAATACGGAGACCGAGTACGGCTACGAGCACAAGGTGAAGATGAAGGTCCCGGTGTTCACCGGCGCGCTGGGTTCCACGGAGATCGCCCGGGCGAACTGGGAGCACTTCGCCGTCGGGGCGGCCATCTCCGGCGTGTCGCTCATCTGCGGGGAGAACGTGTGCGGCATCGATCCCAAGCTGGAACTGGACAAGAACGGCAAGGTGGTGGAGTCGCCGGACATGCGGCGGCGGGTGGAGCAATACCGCGCCTGGCAAGGCGACTGCGGCGACATCCACGTGCAGATGAACGTGGAGGACACCCGCTTCGGCGTGGCCGAGTACGTCATTGAGAAGCTTGGCGTGGAGTCCATCGAGCTAAAATGGGGTCAGGGCGCCAAGTGCATCGGCGGAGAGATCAAGGTGGACTCGCTGGAGAGGGCTCTGGAGCTCCAGAAGCGCGGCTATATCGTCACGCCAGCCCCGTCCCTGGAGGCGAGTCAGGCGGCCTTCGGCGACGGCGCCCTGAAGGAGTTCGAGCGCCACTCTCGCCTGGGCTTCGTGGACCAGGAGGGATTCATGGCCGAAGTCCAGCGCCTGCGGGACCTGGGGGCCAAGGGCGTCACCCTGAAGACCGGCGCCTATCCCATGCGTGAACTGGCCATGGCCCTGAAATGGTCGTCGGATGCCAACATCGACCTGGTGACCATCGATGGCGCACCCGGGGGAACGGGCATGAGCCCCTGGCGGATGATGAACGAGTGGGGCGTGCCGACCTTCTACCTCCAGGCGATGACGCAGGATTTGTGTGACAGGCTGGCCGCCCAGGGGGCGTATGTGCCCGACATCGCCATCGCCGGCGGCTTCTCCAGCGAGGACCACATCTTCAAGGTCCTCGCCATGGGCGCGCCGTATACGAAGGCAGTGTGCATGGGGCGCGCACTGATGATCCCAGGCATGGTGGGCAAGAACATCGGTCGCTGGCTCAACGGCGACGACGGGAACCTGCCCCAGACCGTGGGCAGATACGGGGACACCGTTGAGGAGATATTCGTGTGTTACGAAACGCTTAGGGCGGAATACGGCAACAGAATCAAAGAGATCCCGCTCGGCGCGATCGCCTTTTACAGCTTTGCGGACAAGCTCCGAGTTGGTCTCCAGCAGCTCATGGCCGGCAGCCGCAACTTCCGCGTCTCCACCATCAGCCGCGACGACGTCATGGCGCTCACCGAGGAGGCCGCGAAGGTCTCCGGCATCCCGTATGTCATGGACGCCTACCGGGAGGAGGCGGAGCGGATCATCGGCTCGGGCTCGCCGGGCGCGCTCAGCGGGATGTACGAGCGGATCCGGCCGCAGAGAGAGCCGGCCTTAGGGGACTGAGCCACGTGGGGTGGCCCGTTTGGGGCCTTGATCTTCGGTGGCGAGCTCAGGTGGCGGTCCGAATGCCCGCCACCTGAGTGTTGTATGGGCCGGACGCAGCCGTCATGCGTGCGCTACGAAGCGTGCCGAGCGCACTGGAAACCCTTGCCCAGCTCGCACAAGACGCATGTGTGCGGCATGTCTTCGAGCATGGTGAGCTGCGATTCACACTTGCCGCAGAGGCGTTCTTCGCCGGGCTTCATCGGCCCGCCACACGGCGTGATGGTCATTGGACATACATCGACGCAGGCGAAGCAGCGCTTGCAGAACTCGGGCTGCACCCTCTGCCAGAAGTGCTATACGGGCAAGTCCTCGTGGGGCATCTGCACGCAGGACCCCGAACTGACGCGCCGGATTGATCCGGTCGTTGGGGCGCGGAGGATAGCCAATCTCGTGAATGCCTGGAGCGCTGAGTTCGAGGAAATACTGGGCGCTCTCGGCCTCAACGCAGTCGAGAGCCTCCGAGGCAGCAGGGAGCGGCTGCGCGGACCCAACCTCGAGCAGAGCACTCTCGACGTGCTTGGGGTAAAACCGGCGGGGGTGGGGGCGTGACTTCTTTTGCATCCGAGAGGAAGTCAGCGAGGATGTTGATCGATGCTCAGGGAATGGACTACCGGGAGCTGAACGGGCGGATCAAGGAAGCCGTGGCAAGCGGCGAGACCGCCATCGAGTTGGCCAATGTGAACGGCCAGCACTATATCGCAGACGGCATCCTGAGCGACGCGCGGATCGAGATTCATGGAATCCCCGGTAACGATCTGGGGGCCTTCATGGAGGGCCCGACGGTGGTGGTCCACGGCAACGCGCAGGACGGGATCGGCAATACGATGAACGGCGGCAAGATCGTCGTGCACGGCGACGCCGTCTATCTGCGGGGCAACTGGGACCGATCACATGTTGCCGGCAGTCATGTTGACGTTCGGGATGCGGACGACGAGGACCTCCAGCAAGTCCGGCCGGCTCTCCAGGAGTTCTGCGGCGACTTTGGGCTCGAGATGGATACCATACTCGACGAATCTTTCTCCAAGCTCACGCCGCTTTCTCACAGGCCCTACGGCGCCAAGTACGCCGCTTGAACCAGGCGTCAACGGCACGTAGGGCATGCGGGGCGACAGACAGCAACACGTCAGACCAACTGCCCGGGAGGGTGACGAGAATGGAGATCAAGGACGCAGACGATGTGCTGAAGGCGGCCAAGGACCACGATGTCAAGTTCGTTCGCCTGTGGTTCACTGATATTCTGGGCTTTCTCAAGAGCTTCGCCATCACGGTGGAAGGGCTCGAGGTAGCGCTCATGGAGGGCATGGGCTTTGACGGGTCATCCATCGAGGGATTCGCCAGGATAGACGAAAGCGACGTGGTCGCCAAGCCCGATCCATCAACATTTGCCCTGCTTCCCTGGCGGCCGAAGGAACACCAGGCGGTGGCGAGGATGTTCTGCTCTATTCTGGAGCCGGATGGCTCGCCGCATCAGGGCGACCCGCGCTGGATGCTGAAGCAGACGCTCAAGCGGGCTGAGGATATGGGCTACACCTACTACGTCGGTCCGGAGCTGGAGTATTTCTACTTCCGATCCGCCGAAGGGCCGCCGGAGACGCTCGATCAGGGCGGATACTTCGATTTGACGCCTCTGGATGTGGCCACCGATCTGCGCCGCGAGACAGTGCTGACGCTCGAGGAGATGGGCATCGGCGTCGAGTACAGCCATCACGAGGTCGCCCCAAGCCAGCACGAGATCGATATGCGCTACACCGACGCGCTCACCATGGCCGACAATGTCATGACGTACCGCCTGGTCGTGAAGGAGATCGCGCTCCGGCACGGGCTCTACGCGACGTTCATGCCCAAGCCCATCTTCGGCGTCAATGGAAGTGGCATGCACACTCACATGTCGCTGTTCGAAGGGGACAAGAATGCCTTCTTCGATCCTGAGAACCCGTACGATCTGTCCAAGATCGGAAGGCAGTTCATCGCCGGTCTGCTCAAGCATGGTCGCGAGATCTGCCTGGCGTGCGCGCAGTGGGTCAACTCGTACAAGCGCCTCGTGCCGGGCTACGAAGCGCCCGTATACCTCTCGTGGGCACGGAGGAACCGATCCGATCTCGTCCGGGTGCCCGTGTACAAGCCAGGGAAGGAAAAGGCGACGCGGCTCGAATTCCGCGCGCCTGACCCGGCGTGCAACCCGTACCTGGCCTTCTCAGCAATGCTGACGGCCGGGCTGGAGGGCATCGAAAATGGGTATGAGTGTCCTGAGCCGGTGGAACAGAACGTCTACGAGATGAGTGAGGAGGAGCGCACGGCGCGGGGCATCGAACGGCTTCCTGAAGACCTGGGTCACGCCATCGAAGCCGCCGAGGACAGCGAGGTCCTGCGCAAGGCCCTGGGCGACCACATCTTCGAGAAGTTCATCGAGAACAAGAAAATCGAGTGGCGCGAGTATCGCGCCCAGGTGCACGGCTACGAGCTGGATCGGTATCTCGCGATACTTTAGCGCCAGTGGCCAACTTGGGCGTCTCGGTGATGTTGGCCGACGGCGCTACGGATGCCAATCCTCGAGCGCCGTTGTGAAGAAGTCGTGGTGCTCCTCTTCGTCGGCCAGGATCTCCATGAACATGTAGAGCGTCGTTACGTCGCCCTCATCCTTGGCCACGTGGATGATCTTCTTGTATATCTCGATGGCTTCTTCTTCCGCCTTGACGTCCAGCTCCAGCATCTCTTTGAGTGAGTCGCCGACCTTGATCGGGCTCGGCTTGGTCGTCGGGACACCGCCCAGGTAGTCCAGCCGCTCGGCGATGCTCTCGGCGTGCTTCATTTCCGAGACGGCTATCTCCTCGAACTTGTCTCGAAGGGCCTCCCCATGAACACCCACCGTCACTACGTGCTGCCACATGTACTGAATGCTGACCTGCATCTCCCGTGCAATAGCGTCGTTGAGTAATCCCAGTAGCTGTTCGCTTGCCATCTTCCACACCTCCGTGCTGGTGGTGTCGTGGACTGGTGGTCCACGACGGTGGCGAGAGATTCCGCACATGTAGCGTGTTCCCTTCGTGCGCTTTGCGATGTGGGAGATAGATAACATTTTGTGAGGCCACAGATCCGGCACAGCCCGGGCGCCCGATCAGCGAACGACGTTGTCAGCCACCGCGAGGTTATCGATCCGGCAGTAACTCGTTCAGTAATTCGCCCGGCGTGACGATTCGGATGGAGCCAGCTACGTGCGGTGCCGCTGGGAGAAAGTGGCGGACGTCGAGTGTGACGAGGTAATCAGCGCGAGCCTCCAGCGCCGCCGCCAGGATGCCGGCATCCTTGGGATGGACCACCTCGGATGCCATCTGAAGCACCTCGTCTGAGGGAGGGGGGCAAATACGAGGGCGAAGCGTAGCAAACAACTCCTTGAACGCACGGAGCAGTTGCGGCAGCTTCTTGCGGAGGTTGCGGTCTACTTCGACGAGGACTTCCTGCGACACCAAGGGCTCAACGAGCCCCGCATGGCAGAGGTCCAGCACTCGGGCCGAGCCACCGGACAATGAAGCAACGCCTGCTATCCACACATTGGAGTCAATGAACGCAGTTGGCTTCATTCATCGTCGCCGGTCGTGCCCGCGTCTCCCCCTGTGTCCATGTCGGCCTCGATGGCGCGGCGAGCAGCGATGGGGCCTGGTTCGGCATCGCCACGTCGGTCCTCGGCCAAGCTGGCCAGCAGGTCTTCCAGCGTGACGCCCTCACGCTCCATTATGTCCTTTACCTCGCCGCCCAGTCGGTCAATGACGGGTTCATCGGGTACCAGCAGAATGCCGCGGCCCATCTCATAGACGCTCAGGATCGCGTCGCCGTCCATGCCCAGCTTCCTGCGAAGCTTCGCCGGGAGAGTCATCTGCCCCCGTTTCCACATCTTCACTTTTCCCACGTATGGCATTTCCATCACCGCCTGGCGGTATATCCGTAAATCCGCTTTTCAGTATATCAGTCGCTCATCAGTGTGTCAAGGACGCTCTTGGCCAATGAGATGACGACCGTCAGTCGGCAGAGGAGGCGCTTGATGTGGCGTGGAAGTAAGAGCCCATTCGGCGCAAACCACCGCGTGCGCCGCAAGCGCGCGCGTCGGGAGGTGATGGCTTGTCTGATAGTCCGAAACAGCGTGGCCCGGATCCGGCACAGAAGGAGCTGGCGCTGCTGGCGCTCGACGTGGCGAAGGCGCGTGGGGCCAGCTACGCGGATGTACGCATTATCGAGACGCGGTCGCAAGATGTGGGAACGAAGAACGAGAAGGTGTCGCACATTCACAGCGATGAGGACCTGGGCTTCGGCGTCCGGGTGATCGCCGACGGCTCCTGGGGGTTCGCCTGCAGCAGCCGTCTTGAGAGGCCGGAGGTGGCGCGGGTCGCGGCGGCGGCTGTGGAGATCGCGAAGGCGAGCGCCACCGTCCAACGCGAGGCGGTGCGCCTGGCATCCGAGGACGCCCACGAAGACGTGTGGGAGACGCCGTACGAGGAGGACCCCTTCGCGGTGCCGCTGAGCGAGAAAGTGGATCTGCTGCTGGGGATCAACGCCGAGCTCCGGAAGGTGAAGAGCATTGCGGTGGCCGTGGGCTGGATGGGCTTCGAGTGGGAGCGGCAGCTCTTTGCCAGCACCGAGGGCAGCATCATCCAGCAGAACCTGCTCGTGAGCGGCGTCGGTTACATGGCGACGGCCGTTGGCGAGGGCGATCAGCAGCGGCGCTCGTTCCCCAGCTCCCACCGAGGCCAGGTAATGGGCCGCGGCTACGAGATGGTGCGTGAGATCCCGCTCCTCGAGAACGCCCAGAGGATTGCCGAGGAGGCCGACGCGCTCCTCACGGTGCCGCAGTGCCCGCCGGGCACGAGGGACCTCATCCTCGGCGGCGACCAGCTCGCCCTGCAGATCCACGAATCGCTCGGCCATCCGTCGGAGCTGGACCGCGTGCTCGGCACCGAGGCCAACTACGCCGGCACGAGCTTCATCACCACCGACAAGCTCGGGAAGCTGAAGTACGGCTCCGACATCGTGAACTTCGTCGCCGACACCACCGTGCCGCGGGGCCTCGCGACCATCGGCTACGACGACGAGGGCGTCAAGGCGCAGCAGTGGCATCTCGTGCGCGACGGCCTCTTCGTCGGGTATCTCACCTCGCGCGAGACGGCGCCGGTCATCGGCGAGGAGCGCAGCCGCGGCGCCATGCGCGCCATGGGCTGGCGGCGTCTGCCCATCATCCGCATGACCAACATCAGCCTCATGCCGGGCGAGTGGACGCTCGATGCGCTGATCGAGGACACCAGGGACGGCATCCTCATGGACTGCAACCGCAGTTGGAGCATCGACCAGCAGCGGGTGAACTTCCAGTTCGGCACCGAGATCGGGTGGGAGATCAAGAACGGCAAGCGGGCGCGCATGGTGAAGAACCCCACGTATGAGGGCCTCACCACGGAGTTCTGGAACTCGTGCGATGCCATATGCGACGAGGATCACTTCGTGCTCTGGGGCGTGCCGAACTGCGGCAAGGGCGAGCCGAGCCAGGGAGCACAAATGTCGCACGGCGCAGCGCCGACGCGATTCCGGAGCGTGAAAGTGGGTGTGGGCTATGCTGAGTAAAGACCAGGCACGGCAGATACTCGACAGGATCCTGGAGCTTTCGCCGGCCGACGACACGGAGGCGTTCATCGGCAGCGGCGCCAGCGCCCTGACGCGCTTTGCGCAGAGCACTATCCACCAAAACGTTGCTGGGAGCAGCGACGGCGTATCCGTGCGCGTGCGCATCGGGCAGCGGCTCGGCAGTGCATCGGCGAGTGAGTTCGGCGACGCGGCGCTTCGCCGCATGCTCGATGCGGCCGTCGAGGCGGCGAAGCTGAGCGAGCAGGACTCCGACTTGCTGCCTCTCATCGGGCCGCAGGAGTATCGCGAGGTTGAGTCCTACGACCCGGCGGCGAGCACCGATGCCATAGGGCCGGTCGAGCGTGCCGCGGGCGTCGCCGGCGTCGTCGCAGCCTGCCGCGAGACGGGCCTCACGGCGGCCGGGTCCTTCGCCAACAGCGCATCCGCCAGCGCCCAGGCCAACTCGGAGGGCCTATTTGCCTTCCACCAGGGCTCCTCGGTGAGCTTCAGCGTCACGGCGAGTGCCGACGACAGCACGGGGTGGGCTGGGGCGTCGTCCCACAAGGCGGCAGACGTGGACCCGGCTGTGTTAGGCCAGCGCGCCATCGCGAAGGCCCTCGCCGGCTCAGCGCCCCGCGATGTCGAGCCCAAGCAGTACACTGTCATCCTCGAGCCGCAGGCGGTCGCCAATGTGGTGAGCTTCCTGTCGAGCGAGTTCAACGCCCTCGCCGTGGACGAGGGTCGCAGTTGCCTTACCGGCAAGGTGGGGGAGAAGGTGATGGGTGAGAACATCACCATCACCTCCGACCCATATCACCCGCTGCTCCAGGGACGACCCTTCGATGGGGAGGGACTCCCGCGCAGGCAAGTGACGCTCATCGACAAGGGCGTGGTCGCCAACCTCGTCTACGACCGGCTGACGGCGAAGAAGCACGACGTCGAGCCAACGGGCCACGGCTTCGGCGGGAGCAACACGACCGGCGCGTATCCGACGGCTCTGGTGTTCTCCGATGGCGAGGCGACCCTCGACGACATGATAAAGGATACCGCTGCCGGCATCCTCATCACCCGGCTATGGTACCTGCGCACCGTCGATCCGATGAAGCTGATCGTCACCGGCATGACGCGTGATGGGACCTTTTGGATCGAGAACGGCGAGGTCAAGTACGGCCTGAAGAACATGCGCTTCAACGAGAGCGTGCTGACGATGCTGAGCAACGTCGTGGCGATGTCGCCGGCCGAGCGCGTCGGGGGGATGGTGCTGCCGGCGATGAAGGTGGAGAAGTTCACGTTCACCAGCGGCACGGAATTCTAGTTCGTGTGTGGGCCAGGCAGCTTGCCTGGCGCATGACGGGCTGGCAGCCCGGTGCCACACTTGTGCTGGTTTATGGAGGAACGACTGTGATCTGCGACTGTCACGTACACTCACGAGGGACCGAGAACGGCGAGGGCATTCTGCGGGCGATGGACAAGGCCGGGATCGATCGGATCTGCCTGTTCGCGCCGTACCGGGGCGAAAGCGACGAGGGGCAGCGGGAGTCCACCGATTTCATGGCCCGGCTCGTCAAGGCCGATCCCGACCGCATCCTGGGCTTCGCGTGGATCGAGCCGCGGCTGGATATCGCGGCCGAAGAGACCGAGCGGGCCATCGCCGAGTGCGGGCTCAAGGGCATCAAGATGATCCCGCACCACTGGTACCCCTACGATGAGCAGATCTTCTCGGTGTACGCGAAGGTGCAGGAGCTCGGCGTGCCGATGATCTTTCACTCCGGCATCCTGTTCGGCTTCATGGACTCCTCCCGGTTCTGCCGTCCGGTGCATTTCGAGGCGCTGCTTCATTTTCCGCGGGTCAAGTTCGCCCTCGCCCACATGAGCTGGCCCTGGACGGACGAGTGCATCGCCACCGCGGGCAGGTTCCGCGCCGCCGTGCGGCGTGGCGAGTCAACGCAGCAGCAGATGTACATCGACATCACGCCCGGAACGCCCCCGGCTTGGCGCGCCGATGCGCTGCGCAAGGCTCTTGACTACCTCGGCGACGACTTCCTCATCTACGGCAGCGACTGCGGCAAGTCGATGGAGCCGGAGGCTTTGCTCGGCAAGCTGAACGCTGATCTGAAGCTCTTCTCCGAGGAGCTGCAGCTCAGCGCGGCGACGCAGGAGAAGATACTGAGCCGGAATCTCATGAGGCTTCTCGAGTAGTCGGCCCCGGCCTCACTGGCGCCGGAGCCGCAGCACCCAGTCCTCCTCCGAGGGTGCGGCGAGAACGACGCCTCCGTTGTCGGCCGCATAGGCTGCGCGCTTCCATTCGCCACTGCGCGGATTCAGCCATCGGCCGACGAACTTGTCCGGCGGATGCCCCTGTAGATCGACCGTGGTCTGCCCCCCATTGCCGAGGTACACCACCTAGTGGCTGGCTGTCCACTGGCGCTGCTGTCTGGCAGTTCGACGGCCGACGTATGGCTCATGTGCTTCCGCCGCCGGAGTGAAAGGGTAGCCAATGGTGGATACTGCAACACAAGTCCTGTGGCTCATATCCTATTTCGACATGGCTGCTACCGACACCTACCCAATGATCATCACGCGTGGCGCCATCCGTAGCAGGTGCCAGGAAATGGTGGGCGAACAGAAGCTGCGTGACTGGCCCCGGCCACGGCGGGGCACGAGGTGATCTCCATGCAGCAGGCATTCATATTCCTGATCGCCGCGGTTGCGATGTGCGGGTTGGCGAACGCCCAAGAGGCAGGGCCACGCCTCTGCGAGCCGTGGGACGGGCAATACGCGGGTGAGGACGCCACGGGCGAGCACGTCATCGCCCTGTGGCAGTTCATGCCGGGCGCGGAGGACCGGGACGGCTCTGGACATGGCCATGACTTCAACCTCGACGGCGCCACAATCAGCACGGACGGGCTCTTCGGCTCCTGCCTGGAGTCATATCTTGGCTGGCCGGTGGAGGACAAGCGCCATGCCGCCAGGGCCGCCGACGCGGATGCGCTCTCGCCAAAGGGCGCCTTCACCCTCGAAATGTGGATGAAGCCGAAACCCGAACTGGAGGACTATCCTGACTCCTTTCTCCTCGACAAGAAGTACGTATCCGACACGGACTACCAGATGATCCTGACGCGACCCGACAAGACGGGGCTGCGCCGGCTCAGGGCTGTGCTCGGGTTCGGCGCGGATTCAGAGAGCTATTCGTCTCAGGCGGCAACGTACGAACCGGGCGTCTGGCGCCACGTGGCGTTCACGTATGATGGCGCCGGGAGTGGGCGCTTCTTCCGC
Source organism: Armatimonadota bacterium (assembly GCA_030601885.1). Lineage (GTDB taxonomy): Bacteria > Armatimonadota > Zipacnadia > JAUWAU01 > JAUWAU01 > JAUWAU01. The sequence continues at coordinate 2,997 of JAUWAU010000010.1, read as the reverse complement.
GATGGCCTCCCGTGGGGTGGTGCCTCGTACCCCGAGCGCGGCGCCATCAGCCCCGGCGACAAGCCGCTGTCCATCGGCGACCGGCTCGGCAGCTACTACCACGGCTTCCCGGGCTTCATCGACCAGGTGCGCCTCAGCAACGCTGCGCTCGAGTTTAGGCGCGCCGGGTTTGCCCTCGTTTCGGACCGCACGGCCTTCGTCAGGATGGAAGCCGATCAGTTCATCCGGCTCAGCGTCACGAATCTGCAGCGTTCCAGCCTCTCCGGCGGCGTGGCGCGGGTGTCGCTGAGCGGGATGGGAGAGCGCGAATTCCGCCTGCCGGAGGTGGCCTCCGCACAACAGCACAGCGTGACGTATCCGCTTAACACCAGCCTGCGCCCGGGTGAGTACCAGCTCACGGCGCGCCTGGAGATACCCGGCGAAAAGCCCTACGACAGCGAAGAGAGCTTTCCGGTAGTTATCGTTCCCAGGCCTCTGCCTCGCCGCATGCCGGTAGTCATGTGGGGCGTGTACAGCCCTGAGAACGTGCTGAGAGAAATGGATCGCCTGAAGCGCCTGGGCTTCACCCACGTCATCGGGACTCGCGCCGACTACGGGAAGATCCTTGAGGCGGCCTCACCGACGGAAGCGGCGGATCCGGAAGCGGTCGATGCCACGAAGCGGATGCTCAACGAGGCGCTGGCGAACGGCATCTCCATCGTGGCGAGCCTTTCGCCCGGGTCCTGGCTCAGGAGCAAGCCGGAGTTACTGCGCGTCAACCGCGATGGCCAACCATATGAGGAGCGCCCGGACATCTGCGGCCTGTTTCCAGAGATCAGCAAGTTCTGCTACAACGTGGGCGCCTCCGTTGCCCGCACCTACGGCGATTTCCCGGCCCTCGACGCCGCGCTGCTTCACACGGAGGTGCGCGGCCACGCCCAGCCGTGCTTCCACGAGCACGATCGCGAGGCGTTCCGGAGATACGCCGGCATCGACATCGCAGACGAGGTCAGGATCAAGTCGGGCGTCCGGTACGAGGAGCTGCCGGAGTTCCCGGAGTCCCGCGTCATACCCGACGATCATCCCATCTACCAGTACTACCGGTGGTATTGGAAGCGCGGCGACGGATGGAACGGGCTCAATAGCGCGCTGCACCAGGGACTGAAATCCACGGGGTGGGAAGATCTGTGGACCTTCCACGACCCCGCGGTACGGGTGGCGAGCGTGTATGGCAGTGGCGGCCAGGTTGACGTGATCTCCCAGTGGACCTACACGTATCCGGACCCAGTCAGGATCGGCCTCGCGACGGACGAACTGCTGGCCATGGCCGCCGGCGCCGACCACTCCCAGCGGGTCATGAAGATGACCCAGATAATCTGGTACCGCAACCAGACGGCGCCGCCGGCCCTTGGCGGGTCGGGGCGCCCCGACTCAAGGAGGCCAGGGGCGCCGCAGCCGGAGGAGGACGACGAGGCCCCGACCCATCGCGCAGCCTGGGAACAGGAGCAGCCCGACGCGCCGTTTATCACCATCGCTCCGATGCACCTGCGGGAGGCCTTCTGGACGAAGATCGCCCGCCCGATCACCGGCATCATGTACCATGGCTGGCAGTCGCTCGTCCCCGTCGCCACGCCCGGCAATTATCGCCACACGCATCCGCAGACCAAGCACGAGTTGGCTCGCCTGGTGAAAGAGGTCCTTGAGCCACTCGGGCCGACGCTGCTGCAAGTGCCGGCCGCAAGCAGCGACGTGGCGCTCCTGGAGAGCTTCGCCGCCCAGATGTTTGCCAGGCGGGGCACGTATGGTTGGGGACGGAGCTGGCTGGGCGACGTGTACCACATACTGCAGTACGCGCAATTGCAGCCGGAGATCATCTACGACGAGACCGTGATGCAGCAGAGCCTGGACCGGTTTCGAGTGCTCGTCATGGCCGATTGCGACGTGATAAGCGAGACGATGGCCGATAGGATCGAGGCCTTTCAGGACGGCGGCGGCCTGATAGTGGGGGACGAACGGCTCGCGCCCGCCATCAAGCCCGACATGGTCATCGAGCTGTACGAGCGCACGGGCAGAGCGGACGAGGACAAGGCCGCGCTGCTGGCCAGAGCCGCCCAGCTCCGCGACGATCTGAACGGGCGTTACTCCGGCTATCTGGATTCAGCCAATCCGCAAGTCATCACGCGCCTGCGGCGCTACGGCACCACCGACTACGTGTTCGCCGTCAACGACCACCGGGAGTTTGGGGAGTACGTCGGGCATCACGGCCTGGTGATGGAGAACGGTCTGCCGTCAGCGACCACGTTGACAGTCGGCAGGGACGGCGGATTCGTCTACGACCTCGTGGACGGTTGCCAAGTGCCGGTGAGGCGCGCGGGGCGGAAGCTCCGCCTCGATCTGCGCCTGGGGCCGTGCGACGGCCGGGTCTTCATGATGACCGAGCAAGAGATAGCGGGAGTTCACATCGAAGGGCCCGAAGAGGCGGTCGCGGGTCGCGCTGTGACCTACATCATCAGCGTCCTGGACGGGGAGGGACTGCCCGTGGACGCGGTGGTGCCGATCCGGGTGGACATCCGCGATCCGGACGGGCGGGAGGCGGAATTCAGCGGCTATTACGGAGCAGCAAACGGAGAACTTGAACTCCGTCTGGACATAGCCGCCAACGACGCACCCGGCATTTGGCAGATTCGGGCGCGGGAGCTGGCGTCGCGGAAGAGGGCGGAGCATTATGTGAGGGTTCGGGGCGAGTAGGGCGGCCGGGCGGGAGAAACTTCACAGGACCCCGTTGGCCCGCGACCTGCCTTTGCTGTTGCTGTAGGCGAGTACCTGTGGCTCGCCGCCTTTGCCGTTCGGCCGCTTCGCCTTTGCCGTTGACTGACAACTAGGAGCCTGTCTGCCTAACAGCCGGGAGTGCTGTTTGTATTGGTTATTGTTGTCGTAGTTGCGATCGCGGTGCTGGAGTGAGGCTCTGGTGTTGCGATGGGTGCTTAGGTCACCGACGCAGGCGTCTGTGGCGGGGGC
>JAUWAU010000030.1 GCA_030601885.1 Armatimonadota bacterium | reverse complement strand
TACGTCGCATCCCCCGGCACGTCCGGCAGCGCCAGCAGCTTCGTGATGCACGATGTCAGCACCGTCTTGCCGTGATCCACGTGCCCGATAGTGCCCACGTTCAGATGCGGCAAGTCCCTGACGAACTGCTCCCTGGCCATGATTAGCGACCTCCCGCCATGAAGGCTGTCTTCTCCCCTGGGCTCGCCACAGCTTACCTGGCAGCGGCGTACCGGCCTGTCGCCTTGGCAACGACCGCCGCCTGGACGGCTTCTGAGGCCGGCTCGTAGCGCAGTGGCTCCATCGTATACGTAGCGCGGCCCTGCGTCAGCGAACGCAGTTGTGTTGCGTATCCGAACAGCTCCACCAGGGGCGCACGTGCCCGTATGATCCGCACGTTCCCGGAACCCGGGTCAGTGCTTTCCACTCGCGCACGGCGGCTATTCAGATCGTTGGTGATCTCCCCCAGATACTCTTCCGGTCCGATTACCTCCAGCAACATGATGGGCTCCAGCAGGACGGGTGCGGCCTGCTCCGCCGCATTCCGAAAGGCCATCGAGCCGGCAATCTTGAACGCCGGCTCCGATGAGTCCACTTCATGATAGGATCCATCGACGACCCGGACCTGCACGTCCACGACTGGATACCCGGCTAGCACCCCGGCGGCCATGGCTTCATTGACGCCACTCTCGATGGCCGCTATGTACTCTCTCGGGATGACGCCGCCTTTGAGAGCGGATTCAAACTCGAGGTGTTCTTCGGAGTCCTTGAGCGGCTCGACTTCGAGCACGACGTGGCCGTACTGGCCGCGCCCGCCTGTTTGCCGGATGAATCTGCCCTCGCCTCGCGCCGCTTCGGTGATCGTCTCTCGGTACGATACCTGCGGGACACCGAGGGTCACATCCACTTTGAACTCACGCAGCAGTCGGCTTTGGATGATCTCCAGATGCAGCTCGCCCATGCCCGAAACGATCGTCTGCCCCGTCTCCTCGGCTATCTTCACCTCAAAAGTAGGATCCTCGATTGCCAACCGCTCCAGTGCCCCGCTCAGGCGATCATCGTCGGCTTTCGTCTTGGCCTCGATGGCCACGAACACGATGGGCTCCGGGAACACAATCGACTCAAGAAGAACGGGGTGCTTCGGATCGCACAGCGTATCGCCGGTGCGTGTTTGGTTGAGGCCGACAGCGGCCACGATATCGCCCGCCACAGCCTCTGGTGTGTCCTCCCGGCGATTGGCATGCATGAGCAGCAGCCGACTGATGCGTTCGCGCCGACCCGTCGTCATGTTCAGTACGGTCCGCCCCTTGCGCACGGTGCCGGAATACACGCGCACATAGCACAGCTTGCCGACGTGCGGGTCGCTGACGATCTTGAACGCCAGTGCCGCAAAGGGGGCCTCCGGGTCGGCCTCTCGGACCTCGAGCGCCTTCGTCTCCGGGTGCTCGCCTCGGACCGGCAGGACATCCAGTGGGGACGGCAGGTAGTGCACAATGGCATCCAGGAGCGGCTGCACACCTTTGTTCTTGAGCGCAGCGCCGCACAAGACCGGGACGATCTTGCACTCGATGGTGGCTCGACGCAACGCGCTGCGCAGTTGGTCTACAGATGGCTCCTCATCGTCGAGATACAGCGTCTCGATCTGCTCGTCTATTTCAGCCAACTGGACAACGAGGTGTTCACGGAAGGCCTCGGCCCACATCTGCATATCCTCGGGGATTTCCACTTGCTCGCTTCGCGTCCCGAGGTCATCCACATACACGAACGCTGTCATGGTGACCAGGTCAACGAGGCCGAAGAAGTTCGCCTCGGCTCCGATGGGCAACTGTACGGCAACGGCCGGAGCACCCAACCCAGCACGGACTTCATGCAGCACAGAGTGAAAGTCGGCCCCGGCCCGATCCAGCTTATTCACGAAGATGATCCGCGGCACCCCGTAGCGATCCGCCTGGCGCCACACCGTTTCCGACTGGGGCTGTACCCCGCCAACGCCGCACAGGATTGTCACGCAGCCATCGAGCACGCGCAGCGACCGCTCCACCTCCACGGTGAAGTCCACGTGCCCGGGCGTGTCGATGATGTTGATTCGATGATCGCGCCAAGAGCACGTCGTCGCCGCCGACGTGATGGTGATGCCGCGCTCCGCCTCCTGCTCCATCCAGTCCATCGTCGCATCCCCGTCGTCCACTTCGCCCATGCGGTGAATGCGACCCGTATAGAACAGCATCCGCTCCGTGGTGGTCGTCTTGCCGGCATCAATGTGAGCGGCAATACCTATGTTCCTGATTTTTTTCAGCGGGCCCTTCAAGTCCACCAAACTGTCCTCCACAACGAACTCGCGCCTCCGCCGGCGACACGCACTGGCAATCCCAAGGCCCAACTCCGACGGCCCGCTGAGGTGCCAGCACAGTCGATAACGGCTCACCACCGATAGTGCGCAAATGCCTTGTTCGCCTCGGCCATGCGATGCATGTCCTCTTTGCGCTTTACCGCCGGGCCCTGCATCCGGGCCGCGTCCATGAGCTCGTTTGCGAGCCGTTCGATCATCGTCCGCTCCTCGCGCTCTCGGGCGGCATTCACCAGCCATCGGATGCCCAGCGCGACCTGCCTATCGGCCCGCACCTCAAGGGGCACCTGATACGTGGCCCCGCCAACGCGCCGCGGGCGCACCTCGAGCAGAGGCATGCAGTTCTTGACCGCCTGCGCGAACACGTCGAGCGGATTCCGGCCGCTCGTCTCCTGGATGCGCGTGAGGGCGGCGTAGAAGATCCGCTCGGCGATGCTCTTCTTGCCGCCGCGGATGAGCTTGTTGATGAAGCGCTGGACCAGGCGGCTGCCCAGCACAACATCCGGAGGGAGTTCGCGTTTCGGAACGGCACCTTTTCTCGGCATGCATCCGCACCTCGATTGGGCCTTGCGCCACGACGATCCCCAGGAGCTACTTCGGGCGCTTCGCGCCATACTTGGAGCGGCTCTGGCGCCGGTCCTCCACGCCGGCCGCGTCCAGTACACCGCGCACGATGTGGTACTTCACCGTGTTGAGGTCCTTGATGCGACCGCCGCGCACCAGCACAACGGAGTGCTCCGCCAGATTATGGCCGATCCCCGGAATGTAGGCCGTGACCTCCTCGCGGTTGAACAGTCGCACTCGCGCCACTTTCCGCAGCGCGGAGTTCGGCTTCTTCGGAGTCAACGCCCACACCCGGGTGCACACGCCCCGGCGCTGCGGCGCTCCGTTCATCAGCTTCCTCTGCTGCTTCAGCGCGTTGTACGACACTTTAAGCGCGGGCGCACGGCGCTTGCGCCGCATCTTCTTGCGGCCCTTACGTACGAGTTGGCTGATCGTCGGCATTCTGGCTCCCCCAAAATGTAAGGCCCCTCCACATTCAAGCACGAGGGGCCGGACCAGGCGCGGCATGTGACCCTGGTTCTGGGTGAGGCCTAGACGGCCACCTTACAATGCCGCCACCGCCCCCTCTTGTGGAAGACTACTCTTGTTGACGCAGCCCCACGATGCCATGGGCTGCGCGTCTGACACGGCTATCACGGTCTCATTGACAGTCGCAACGCTCGAGACGTGGGAGTATACGAAACAATGTCATGCCTGTCAAGGCCGAATCCCAGCTTTCGGACCGCTGTCCGGGGTGCGTCACACTCCCACTCCGAACTCCGCCTCCGCGGCGGCTAATTCGACCTCCGCCTCCTCCTCGCTCAGCCCCCTTTCGCCATCCCCGTCCTCCGGCCCCTCCACCTCCGGCACCCGCAGCAGTGTGTCGCGATGTTCCGGCATGCCGCTGCCCGCCGGGATCAAACGGCCTATGATGACATTCTCCTTGAGACCCACCAGCTTGTCGCGCTTCCCCGCCGTGGCCGCCTCGGCCAGCACTCGAGTCGTGCGCTGGAAGGAGGCCGCCGACAGGAAGCTCTCCGTGGCCAGCGAGGCCTCCGTGATCCCCAGCAGGACCCAATCCGCTGTCGCCTCCTTCCCACCGAGTTCGTGAACCCGGGAATTCTCTTGTTCGAAGACGACGCGATCCACAACCTGCCCCGCGAGGAAGTCAGTATCGCCATGATCAACGATCTTGCGCTTCTTCAGCATCTGGCGAATTATGACTTCGATGTGCTTGTCATTGATGTCCACGCCTTGGGACTTGTACACGCGCTGTATCTCTCGGACCAGATACTCCTGGATGCCTTCGACCCCCTTCATAGCCAATACACGCTGCGGATCGAGCGGACCGTCTGTGAGCCGGTCGCCCGGCCGCATGCGTTGCCCGAGCTTCACGTGGAGTTTGCCGCGGTACGGCACCAGGTGCTCGCTGCGCACATTGATGGACTTCAGGCCCGCTTTCTGCATGCGCCGGGCAAGCTTCTCGCTGAGCTTGCCTGTCGCCTCGCACAGCACCTTCTTGGTGCGGGGGTGAACGATGGTCTCGGCCGCGCGCTGCCCGCGCGCCAGTTTCGGCTCGCTCAGCGGCAGTTCGCTGTGAATGATGACTCTGTTGAGGCCCGTCCGGTCAACGGCGGCCACGGCACCGTCAACTTGCGCCGCGATGGCCTCTCCCTTGGGCTTTCGGGCCTCAAAGAGTTCCACCACGCGAAGCAGGCCGTGAACCGGGTCCTCGAGCACCTTCAGCATCGCCTGGATCGCCCTGGTGCGCTCCCGCTCAGCTCCTCCGGATTCAATGCTGACGATGCCGCGATCAATGTCCTCGTGCAGCCCCCGAAGCGCTTCTTGCTTCTTCTTCTTGACCTCGGCCACTCCGGTGATGTACTGCTGCCCGACGCCGCCGGTGTGGAAGGTGCGCATGGTGAGCTGCGTCCCGGGCTCGCCGATGGACTGGGCCGCAATGATGCCGATGGCCGTGCCGACGTCAATCAACCGGCTCGTGGCCAGGTCTCGCCCGTAACACTGGCGACAGATGCCGTGGTCCAGTTCGCACGTGAGCGCCGAGCGGATCTTCGCCCGGACGATGCCCGCATCATTCAGCGCCTGGGCCGCTTCTCGGGTGATCTCATCGCCCGCCTGCACGAGCACCTCCCCAGTGCCCGGATCCACCACATCCTCGGCCACCACACGACCTGTGACGCGCTCGGCGAGGGGCTCGAGCACTTTACTCTGCACCGGCGCGGGCAACTCCACGCCACAGAATTCGCACTTACCCTCGCGCCGCAGATCTTCCTCGCCACACTCACTGCAGTACAGCTCCTCTTCAAACACAGGCGTAACCGTGATGCCCTCCGTGGTGCCGCAGTCGATGTCGGTGAGAATAACATCCTGCGCCACATCCACGAGGCGGCGGGTGAGGTACCCGGCGTCGGCCGTGCGCAGGGCTACATCCGCCAGGCCTTTGCGGGCACCGTGCGTGGAGACGAAGTACTCCAACACGTTCAGCCCCTCGTGGAAGTTCGACTTCACCGGCAAGTCCTCGATCAGGCGCCCAAAGGGATCAGACATCAGACCGCGCATGCCGGATATCTGACAGATATGGCTGCGGTTCGCCCGGGCGCCGGAGTTCACCATCATAAAGATGGGATTGAAGCGGTCGATGCGCGCCAGAATGGTGTCGGCGACGTTCTCGCGGGCACTGTTGTACAACTGCAATACGCGCTGCTGGCGCTCCCCGGGCGTGATGCTGCCCTCCTCGTGCGCCTTGTTGACCTTGGCAACTTCGGCTTCGGTCTCCTCAAGTATCCGGTCCCGGTCGCTGTCTATGCGCGTGTCGTCCAGGCAGATGCTGATCCCGGACTTGGTGGCGAAACCGAACCCGAGCTGCTTGATCCGGTCGAGCAGATGTGTCGTCCGCTCGGGGCCATACGCGCGGTGGCACTGATCGGTGATCTCAGCAAGCTCGTCCCGTGCCACCTCACGATTAATGAACCGCAAGTCCAGGGGGAGGCTCTCGTTGAAGATAGTGCGCCCAACAGTTGTCTCGATGAGTTGCCTTCGCGTGCTGACCCGTATCTTCGTACGCGCGGCACATCGCCCCCAGCCGACCGCGATCCCGACTTCGAGGCGCACGAGCTTCTCCAGGCTGCCGCCCCATTCGGGGACCCGGTGAGCCTCCGGATCCGGCATCTCGTCCGGGGCCAATTTCTTTGCAGCGGTCACCTCAGCATGCAGTTCGCGCCGCGCAACACCAGCCTCGTAGCCTACGGCAACGGCAGTGCGCAGCCGCCGCACGAGGTCGGAGTCCAACTCCACCGGCTCGCGGCGCAGCTCTGCCTCGATGGCGATCTCGGGCACACGCACCTTTATCAGCGCGTGCAGGTCAAGCTCCTTGAAGTAGTACGCCTGGATGGCCGCGTCCGCGTTGGGGTAGATGGTGTCATGCCCATGGGCCTTGGGCTGCAGCTGCGTGAGGTAGTAGCAGCCGAGCACGATGTCGTACAACGGCGCACAGATAGGTCGCCCGTCGGCCGGCTTGAATATGTTGCGCGTCGCCAGCATGAGCAGCCGCGCCTCGGCCTGTGCGTGCGCCGACAGCGGGACGTGAACGGCCATCTGATCTCCATCGAAGTCCGCGTTGAACGCCTGACACACCAACGGATGCAACTGAATGGCCTTGCCATCGATCAGAACCGGTTCGAAGGCCTGTATCCCCAGGCGGTGCAGCGTTGGTGCGCGATTCAGAAGGATCGGGTGCTCCTGGATCACCTCTTCGAGCGCATCCCACACCTCGGGGCGCAGGCGGTCAACCATACGCTTGGCGGTCTTGATGTTCGTAGTAAAGCCCTTTTCAACGAGCCGTTTCATCACGAAGGGCTTAAACAGCTCCAGAGCCATCTCTCGAGGCAGACCGCACTGGTGCAACTGCAACTCGGGGCCCACGACGATGACCGAGCGACCCGAGTAGTCCACACGCTTGCCCAGGAGGTTCTTGCGGAACCGGCCCTCCTTGCCCTTGAGCATGTCGCTCAACGACTTCAACGGCCGTCTGTTGGAGCCGGTCACGGGCCGGGCTCGGCGCCCATTATCGATGAGCGCGTCAACGGCCTCCTGCAGGAGTCGGCGCTCGTGATTGATAATGGACTCCGGCGCCTTGATCTCCACAATGCGCTTCAGCCGGTTGTTGCGGTTGATGATGCGTCGGTACAGGTCGTTGAGGTCGGAGGTGGCAAAGCGACCTCCGTCGAGCTGGACCATGGGCCGAAGCTCGGGCGGGAGCACGGCGACGACGTCCAGGGACATCCACTCCGGCCGGTTTTTCGACTTTCGGAACGCCTCCACTACGCCCAGACGCTTTATGGCTCGTACCCGGCGCGCTCCGGTGCGCTCATCGATCTCTTTGCGCAGCTCGTGCGCCATCTCGTCCAGATCGATCTGGCTGAGCAACTCCTTGATGGCGGCGCCGCCGAGCCCGGCGGCGAACAGATCGCGAAAGCTGCCCTCCAGCCTCGCGTCGCAGATGTCCACCAGCGTCAGCAGGTTCCGGTAGTCCAACTCGGTGATGAGCTGCTTGGGCTCCAGATCCTGCAGCAGCTTCAGGGCACTCTCCACCTCGCGCTCACGCTCTGCCGCCGCATCCTGTTCCGCCTGAATGCGCTCCCGAAGGTCCTGCTCCGTCATGAATATGGGACGCTCGTCTTCCTCTTCCAGGAGCGACAGTGCCGTCTTGGGCAGCTCATCGGAGTCCTCATCGTCGTCTTCGGCCACTCCCACCGGCTCGGCGCCCTCTTCGACCGCCTTCTGCAGCTTCTTGTCCTCCTCGAACTTCTGCCGCAGCTCCGCGATGATCTGCTGCGTTTCATCCCGGATGGCCTCTATCTCTTCATCGGCGGCCAGTTTGACATCGTCCCACCGCCGCATCAGCTTCTCTCTATCCACCTGTATGACGATGTAGGAGGCGAAGTACACTACTTTCTCCAGAAGCCGGGTGGACATATCCAGGAGTAGACTGATGGGGCTGGGCACGCCTTTGAGGTACCAGATGTGGACCACCGTGGCGGCCAGCTCAATATGACCCATCCGACGGCGCCGCACCTTCGACCGCGTCACCTCAACACCACAGCGGTCGCAGATGATGCCCTTGAACTTCACCTTCTTGTACTTGCCGCAGTGGCACTCCCAATCGCGCGAGGGACCGAAGATGCGCTCGCAAAACAGCCCATCCCGCTCCGGCTTGAAGGTGCGGTAATTGATGGTCTCGGGTTTCTTTACTTCACCGCGAGACCACGCCCGAATCTCCCTTGGCGATGCAAGCCCAATGGTGACGACATCGAAACTTCCGGCATCCCCCAAAATCATCGCCCTCCTGTGATGAAAGCGCGCCCCGTATACTGCAGAGCACGAACACTTCCACGCCTACTTCGGAGCCAGCCCACACCCCCCGCCGCCCCCCCGCTCCCGCGGGACGACTACACCCGCCTGCTACTCGCCACCGTCCTCGTCCGGGTCGCTGAGCTGCATCCGCACGCCATCTCTGGACGCCACACCAACCTCAAGTCCGAGGCTCTGTAATTCCTTAATGAGGATCTTGAACGATTCCGGAATGCCGGGCTCCATGATGTTTTCGCCCTTGACGATGGCCTCATACGTCTTCACCCGGCCGACAACGTCGTCGGACTTGATCGTGAGGATCTCCTGGAGCGTGTAGGCAGCGCCGTACGCCTCCAGGGCCCACACTTCCATCTCCCCGAACCGCTGGCCGCCGAACTGGGCCTTCCCGCCGAGCGGCTGCTGCGTCACCAGAGAGTACGGGCCCGTGGAGCGAGCGTGGATCTTGTCCTCCACCAGGTGCAGTAGCTTGAGAATGTACATGCAGCCCACTGTGACGGGCTGATCGAAGGGCTCGCCCGTGCGGCCGTCGGACAAGACCACGCGGCCCGTTTCCGGCTCCATCTGCGCCTTTTGGTACGCGTTGGCCTTGGCCTGCTGTATAACGAGTGCTGCCGCCCGCTTTGGTGTCGTTGCCTTTTCCCACTGCTCCGGATCGATAGCCAGTGATCGCTGGTACGATTCCAGCTCCTCCATCGTGTGCTTAGCGAGCTGCGCTTCGGCCTCCGCCACCGGATCATCGGAATCTTCATCCACGGATACCAGATTGCCGTTCCGGTTCAGCTCGCAGTTGGCGTACTTGACGAACTCCCGCTTGCGCCACCTGGCAGCAACGTCCCGCAGGCCGGTGATTATGTCCTCGTCATCGGGGCCTTGGAAGACGGGGCAATCAAACGTGCGGCCCAATTCCTGGGCCACTATGCCGAGATGCGTCTCAATAATCTGGCCGATATTCATGCGTGACGGCACCGTCAGCGGGTTCAGGCACACATCCACCGGTGTACCGTCCGGCAGGTACGGCATATCATCTTCCGAGAGTATGCGTGCGATGACGCCCTTGTTGCCGTGGCGACCGGTAAGCTTGTCGCCCACCATGATCTTGCGCTTCTCCGCTACGTATACGCGGACGAGTTGATTGACGCCGGGCAGGAGCTCGTCGCCGGGCTGCCGCCGAATCTTGCTGGCACATCGGTCGCACTCCAGGCGCTCGGCCGGCTTGCCGTAGTTGAAGTCCGCCCGGCACGTCTCGCACTTGTACTTATAGCGCGAGAACACCTTGGTGGCTATCACGATCCCCTTGTCGCCGTGCGGCACCAGCAGCGACACGTCCCGCATCTCTTCGGCCTTTTTTCCGAAGATGGCGATGACCAGCTTCTCTTCCGCCGTGAGCTCCGACTGGCCCTTGGGCGCCACCTTGCCCACAAGGATATCCTCGGCCCGCACCTCCGCGCCAATGCGTACGATGCCGCTCTCGTCCAGATCCTTGAGCGCCTCCTCGCCAACGTTGGGAATGTCGCGCGTGATCTCTTCCGGACCCAGCTTCGTGTCCCGCGCCTCGGTTTCGTACTTCTCGACGTGAATCGAGGTCAGGATATCCTCCTTGACCAGCCGCTCGCTGATAAGAATCGCGTCCTCGTAGTTGTAGCCCTCCCACGGTACGAAAGCGACGAGCAGGTTGCGGCCAAGTGCAAGCTCGCCACCGGAACAGGCCGGGCCGTCGGCGATGGTCTGCTCCGCCGTCACCCGATCGCCTTTGCGCACCACGCGCTTTTGCCGTATACACGTGCCCATGTTGGTGCGCCGGAAGTTCGCCAGCCGGTGGTACTCCTCCGTGCCATCCTCGTGGCGTATTGTGATGGCATCCGCAGTGCACTCGGTGACCACGCCGTCCCCCTCGGCCAGCACCACCGCACCCGAGTCCAGCGCCGCACGCCGCTCCATGCCGCTGCGGATCAACGGCGGCTCCGTCACCAGCAGCGGCACGGCCTGACGCTGCATATTGGACCCCGCCAAGCCGCGCACCGGGTCGTCGTTTTCCAGAAACGGTATCATCGCGGTGGCGACCGAGAAGATCTGCCGGGCCGACACGTCGCAGTAGTCCACTTCCTCGCGGGCCACTGTGGGGAAGCCGCTCTGGTAACGAACGGTCATGGAGTCATTCACCAAGTGCCCACGTTCATCTATCGGTTCGCTGGCCGGAGCAATACTGCAGGGCTCCTCGTCGTCGGCGGTCAAGTACACGATCTCATCGGTAACCCGACCATTCACCACTTTGCGATACGGTGTCTCTATGAAGCCGTATTCGTCTACCCTGGCGTGTAGCGCCAGATATCCAATGAGGCCGACATTCGGGCCCTCTGGCGTCTCGATGGGACAGATACGCCCGTAGTGGGAATGGTGCACGTCGCGCACTTCGAGCTTCGCGCTCTGCTTGCTCAGCCCGCCGGGGCCCAACGCCGACAGACGGCGCTTGTGGGCCAGTTCGGCGAGTGGGTTGATCTGGTCCATGAACTGCGAAAGCTGCCCGCTGCCGAAGAAGCTCTTTATGGCTGCTGTAATGGGCTTAATACTGATGATGGTTTGCGCGGTGAGCCTCTCGGGGTCCAGGCTCGTCATGCGTTCCCGGGCCACTCGCTCCATCCGCAGGAACCCCACACGTAACTGCGCCTGCAGCAATTCCCCCACCGCACGGATGCGCTTGTTCTGCAGATGGTCGATGTCATCGACCTGCCCATCGCCCCCGACCAACGTGATGATGTACTTGACGATGGCCAGAACGTCCAACTTCGTAAGGGTGTGGACGTCGAGCGCGACGTCCAGACCCAGCTTCTTGTTGAGCTTGTGCCGACCCACACGCGCAAGATTGTACCGCTTGACGTCGAAGAAGAGCGCATGCACCAGCGACTCGGCCGCCTCGATGGTCGGCGGATCCCCGGGCCGCATCTTATGGTATATGTCCAGAAGACCCGTCTCTACCGAGTCCGCGGCGTCACCGTTCAGCGTGGCCGTTATCTGCGGCGCCACGTCGAGCAGGCGCAGTGACGCTCGGTTGAGGGTCGCTATGCGCTCTGCCGCCCCGCCATCGATGATCTCGAAGGTGTCAACGATTAGCTCGCGACTCGATCGCTCCGTTATGGGTGCGAGCGCGTATAGCCCCACCAGATCCTCAGCTTCCGGATGGCGCAGACGTACCGGCAACCCGAATTCAGTGAGGATCTCCTCATTCGTGCCCACCCGCGCGACATCCGAGCGCGAGCCCTTGTCGAAATAGTCCAGCGCCCGCAGCAGCGTCGTGACGGGGAACTTCCGCGTCTGCCCTATCTTGACGGAGATGACGCCGGCGGCATCAGTGTCAAACTCGACCCACGCCCCCTCGCTTGGAATGACCTGCGCCGAGTGCAGGATCTTGCCGCTGAAGTCGATGGCATCCTTGAAATACACCCCCGGTGAGCGGGCCAGTTGGCTGATGACGACGCGCTCCGCCCCATTTATCAGGAACGTGCCCTTGTCCGTCATCAAGGGCAACTCGCCCATGTAGACCTCCGACTCCTTGACCTCACCCGTCTCCTTGTGGACGAGGCGCACTTTCGAGCGCACCGGGGCCTGGTACGTGAGGTCGCGCTCCCGGCACTCCTCCAGGGAGTCGAGGGGCTCGTCGATGCTGTAGCCGAGAAACTCCAGCGAGAGCGTCCCCGTGTAGTCCTCGATCGGCGAGAAGTTGTCGAAGAGCTGCTGGAGCCCTTCCCGGCAAAACCAGCCGTACGAGTCCAACTGGATGTCGATGAGGTTGGGAATGCTGAGCGCCTCGTGGACGTCAGTGGCTCCAACAGAGATGTCCAGCCCGGTCGCCGTCTCTGCCATTGATATGTGACCTCCAGTGTTCGTGGCTGAGTCAGACGCCCGCGCCACCCACGGACGGGCGCGGGCTTGCGCCGCTCTCGAAGGCCCCTGCGGCCCTGAATGGAGACATACTCACCAGGTTTCGGCCTCCGGGGTGCACCGCCGAGAGCGGCAATATCACGCCGCTGTCAACCTAAGCTGCTGTCACTTGGGCATCAGAGTACCGTATTGCCAAATAGGCTATTTGGACGTCCAGTTCCTTTGGGGCTGTGTGAAGCGACGGACTTATTCCCGCCGCTACGGAGGCGTGCCAGAAGAACCCAAGAAGTGAATGTGCGCACGAATCTTTAAGTTACCACATCGTGGGTAAGCCGTCAATACCTAATCGGCGCTTTATTTGCATTAAGCTGGCTTACGCTCTGCCACCGCCAGGCGAGACCTGTAAGCCGACACACGATCACGACGGCGAGCCCGGGGAGTACCCGGAGTCTCTATCGGAGAGCCCCACGGCGTTCCCGCCCTGGGACTTGGCACGGTACAGGGCCCTATCGGCGTCCCGAACAAGTTCCGCGGCCGACTTGTTCCCGCGGCTCGCGGTGACGCCGAGGGTCATGGTCACCCGGGCTACCTCGGCGGCGCCCTGCACTGCGAAGGGGCGAGAGGCAACGCTGGCCCGGATGCGCTCTGCGGCCATTCGAGCCCTTTCCAGGGCGGTTTCGGGCAGTATCAGCGCGAATTCGTCGCCCCCGTACCGCGCCGCAACATCCGCGGCGCGCACTGTGGCCGTCAGGATCTCTGCCACGCCCTTCAGCACCGCGTCCCCTGCCATGTGTCCGTGCGTGTCATTGACGCGCTTGAGGTTGTCGAGGTCGGCTATCACGAACGACAAATCCCGGTTATACCGCTTCGCCCGCTCGGCCTCCGCCTCGAGGCGTCGCCACAGCTCACCGTGATCGTACAGCCCGGTGAGGCTGTCGGTCATTGCCGCGCGCTTTGCCACATCGTAGAGCGCCGTGTTGTCGAGTGCGCCGCCGATCTGGCCGCCAATGACACTAAGCAGTCGTATCTCGGAGGTGGAGAAGTCACGAGCGCTCCGACGGCCCACCAGCAGCACGCCCTGAAGCGCGCGCCTACCTCGGAGGGGAACGATGGCTGTGGCTCCGATCGGCTCGCCCACAATGGGCGCGACAGCGTCGGCGAGTTCGCCGCCGTCGCCCCGGACAAACACAACCCCCTCGGCCGATCCGGCCGCCACGATGAGCGGATGGTCCGACTCAAGCCGCGCAACAGCCTGCACGATCCCCCCGGAGAGCTGGCGTTGGTGACTCAGTTCGAAGCGTCCGCTGACGGGCTCGCGCAGGTACACATACGCGTAGTCCGCCTCCAGAATCCGCGCCGCCTCCCCCACCGCCGCCTTGGCTGTCTCCTTGGTGTCCAGCGACCGGCTCACGGCCTGCGCGATCGAATTGATGGCGGCCAGATGCTCGCTCCGACGCTGAAGCAATTGCTCGGCCTGCCGCCGACGGCGAATGTCGCGGGCCACGATCAGATGACCGCTGAGCTGCCCGTCGTCGTACAGCGCGATGGCGCTCGCCTCCACCGGCAGGGGCTCCGCTGCACCCTTGATCCGCAGCGCCAGTTCGACCAGGCGCGCACGCCGCTCACGCAGCAGCGGAGTGAGACGATCGACGGCGCTTTCGGTAACGAGGACTGAGAGGTGCTGCGCGGTGAGATCGGACGGCGTGAACCCGGTCAATCGGGTCAGGACAGGGTTGACGAAGGTGAAGCGTCCCTCGGCATCAATGGAGAGGATGATGTCGTTGGCACTCTCGATGAGGCGGCGATAGTCAGCCCGCGGGAGTGCTGCTCCGGCGTCATCGGGCTCTTCTGCAACACAGTCCTCGTACATCCACCGGGCGGCCTCGTCCAGCAGACGCGTGAGCGTGAGGACTGCTTGCTCCAGTTGCTCCGGCGCCCCCCGGCAGCTCTCCACCGCCGCCGCCAGAACGGCCTCCTGAAGGGCTCCGTACGCTTCGCCTACTTCTGCAGCGGTCATTCCCGCCTTCTGGGCCCTGCCGACGAAGGAGCGATGGGCATTGACCGCCCCGGCCGGGTGCTCGAGCAGGCCGAGAAGCCGCTCGAGCCATGCCTCCGAGGCGCCCATGGCAAGATCGGCGAGCAGGCGCACGCGACCCGACCCGAGACGCCTCGACCAACTCGACAGGATGCTGGCACTATTGCTGCGTACGAAGCGGGCTACATCAAACGCTGCAGCCATCGTCTCCCCCAACCCTTAGGCCTCCACCAATACGGCGGCGAACTGCCTGCGGGCGCCACTCAGCGGCCGTGCCGGGATCAACACGGATTGCAGGCCACTGCGTCGCTCGCAGGCGTCACCTCGTATCATTATGCCACAAGAGCCAACAAGGTTTAGCAGAATCCGTCACCCGAAATAGGATAATGTGCCATGCTGCGCCGCAATGGTGAGCAGGATTTTCTGCCTCCTCGCGACTACGCCTGGGGCGGAGCAGCCATGCCTATCCAGGGCCTCGTGCGGCTAGAATGGCGTCACATACCTCCCGGACGGCGCCGTGACCGCCCGGGTGTTTGGTGAGCACATCGGCGGCCGCCTTGAGGGAATCCACCGCATCCGCCACGGCGATCTTCAGCCCGACCTGCTCGAACGCCGGCAAGTCTGTCTCATCGTCTCCCACAAAGGCAGCCTCGTCCGGCGACACCCCGAACTCCTCGAGGAGCTGGGCAACCGCCGCCGCCTTATCCTCAACGCCCTGCTTGACGGTGCGTATGCCGAGCCGCGCCGCCCGCGCCGTTGTGATGGGAGTGTCGTCGCCGGTGACGAGCGCCACTTGCGTTCCGCCCTGCTGCAGGCGCACGATGCCCAGCCCATCGCGGACGTCGAAACGCTTCAGCGCCAAGCCGTCGGGACCGTAGAAGAGGCCTCGGTCGGTCAGCACCCCATCTACGTCCATCATGAGAAGTCGAACCCGTGCGAGCTTCTCTTCCAGCGACATGTGGAAATGGCGCGTCCCTTTCTCGCAGCCTGGCGCACGGCCCATCTGTACCGGATGGCCAGTTTAGCACGCGACACCCGCATGGCGCAACCCCGACACACATGCACTGCTGAGCCGGTGGACCGCCAACACACGCCGCGCAGCCGTCCTCTCATGCATTCATGGTGGAGTCGTCTGAGGAGCCCACGGCATGCTCGACGGCTGGCGCCCCGCAACGGCATGGCTCGGTGAAGCCGCCACGATCGCCGGACAATACCCGGGCATTGGAGATGAGGGGGGGAGAATACGGGCCAGCGCGGAGAGTTGCTGCCTCGAGGACTGGCACGGTCTCTACGGCAGCTCCTTCGCGGATGCTTAGCACCCGCCCGGCGACGGGGTCACTTCGCTCGGACACGTTTTGGGCACGCACCCCGCGCTGGCCACCCGTCTTACACGTTCAGTATGCCCCTCGAGCGTTACCTCTGTCTTAACCCCGTGTAAATCCTGCTGTTACCCTGTGCCAACATCTGTTGCCGGCTTGCCGGCAGGCCAGAACAGACGAAGGAAGGTCACTGTCTCCTGGAGAACTACTTGCACGGGACGTGCAGAGGAGATACGTGCGCCGGGCGACCGGGGGATGGCAGCGCCCCATGTGCGAATCCAGTCTCAGCCGCCCGCCGGTGCCCTGGCGAGCCGTTGGGGCTTCTTCTCCGGTGATGGGTGCCAGGCTCCAGGGGTGACTCCTCGTCGAGCTGCGCCGTGATCCCCGGGGCGCCCCTAAGGGTACAGGATGCGGAGGTGGGTTGAATGATCCGGACCCCGGCAGCTTTTCTTCTGACCTCTCTGCTCGCAGTACTACTCCACGCCAACGCCGCCCATGCTGTGGCGGCGGTCACCATCACCGGGCAGGTCCTCGATCCTCGTGGCGAACCGGTGGCGGACGCAAAGGTGCTGGTGCAGCACGACGTGGCCACCAGCCAGGATCCGATCGTCACTGACCGGCCGGTATGCGACGAAGCGGGGCGGTTCTCTCTTGATCTGAAGGTTCGGGTCCCTGAGCACCCGATCGAGGTCGTCGCGCTGAAGCCGGGGCACGCCATGGCATGGGTTTCCGTCACCGGCGAGCGGGACCACGACGTCACGCTGAGGCTTGGCGCCAATCCCCTGAGTTGCACGGGCACGGTGGCCGATCCGGAAGGCCGCCCCCTGGCAGGCGCCCAGGTCTCTGTGTGGCTGCTCCGCCGTGGCGAGGGCGAAGCAGCACACTGGATGGTTTTCTTACCCTTTGACGATGACTTCCCTCCAGCCACCACCGACGCACAAGGACACTTCGACCTTCGTGGCTTTCCGCCCGATGTCAACGTAAGCCTTACTGCGGTGGCCCAAGGGCGCGAGCGCGGGACCACTGAAGATCTGGTTCCCGCCGGCGCGACCGGTATCAAGTTCGCGCTCGATCTGGGTGCCAGCATCTCCGGCCGAGTGACCTTGAACGGGGAACCGGTCAGCGGTGTGAGAGTCTATTGCCACGGCCAAGACCCGGGGCACGAAGGCGGGCTAGCTCTTTCCCAGGCCGACGGTACGTATCGTGTGGATCACTTGACGCCCGATACCTACACGGTCGCTCTGTTCCGCGCCGAGGACCTGCTAGCCGCGCCCCTGACGGGCATCAGCGTCAAGGCTGGGGAGGAGTACACCCGCGCGGACCTCGCTGTCACGCCCGGAGCGCTTATTAGTGGCAAGGTCACCGAGGCTACGACTGGAAAGCCCGTCCCCGAGGTGAACATCAAGGCCTGGGCCATGGACTACCCGCCCTCGACCTATGGCGCCGCGCCTCAGATCATCACCGACGAGAACGGCGGGTACACCATTCGAGTCATCCCCGGCAAGACGCGCGTCCGCTGCCTTCATAGCTCCAATCCGGACCTGCCAAGCGACATGGCCGAGCCGCGGGAGCGCGTCGTCGAGGTCGCCGAGGGCGACAGGCTGACGGGCGTGGACTTTGCCCTTGGCCCGTGTCCGAACCTTCACGGCCGGGTCCTTACACCTGATGGTGGGCCAGCCGCCGGGGTCGAGGTGACTGTGCCTACCGGCTACGGGGCAGGGGGACGATTGCCTGCCTTCATCACCGCCAAGACCGACGCGGAGGGCGAATTCGATCTGCGGCTTGACAAGATGCCGTCTCTGCGGCCGCCGTGGCTGGTCGTCGCGCGTGATGCGGAGCGGGGACTTGCGCAAGCGGCCTTCGTCGAGGAATGGCAGAGACCGGTTGAGTTAGAACTGGAGCCGGTTGGCTACCTCGTGACCCAGGCAGTTGATGGTGAAGGCCAGCCGGTGGCGAACGTCGGCGCGGCAGTGTACGCCGAGCGCGAACACAGCCTTTTCTGCATGGCAAGGGCGCAGAGTGACGAACAGGGCAGCCTGCGCCTCGGGCCGCTGCCCAGCAACTTCCCCCTGCTGGTCACATCGCACGACAAGATCCGCAGCGCGCTGCTGGACGACGAATGGTGGTCCCTGAAGCGCCACACTCTGATGCCTGAGGAGGAGCGGGAGCTGCCACCCATCCGTGTGAACCTCGAGGGCCGCACCGTGCGCGGCTGGGTGATCGACAAAGCGCAACGCCCCGTGTCGGGGGCCTTGGTGTTCGGCACGGGCGCCTCGGAGCCCGCCACTACCGATGAAGAGGGGCACTTCGAGCTCACCGGATTGGCCGCCCGAGGCATGGTCCGGCTCATCGCAATCCACCCCACCAAGCTGCTCGTTGCCGGCCAGGTGCTGAACCCGGACTGGGAGTTCCAGCCCGGCCTCATGCTCGAGCCGACAGCCAGTGCCACGGGGCGAGTGGTTGACCAGCAAGACCAGCCAGTCCGCAGCGAAGTGCACGTCCAACTCAGCCCCAGATCTTACCCGGAATTCGAGATGCCAAGCCACCTAAGAAAGCGCCTGCAGGCCTGGCCTGCCGGAAGCTGGCAAACCGCCACCGATGACCAGGGGCGGTGGGTTGTGAACAACCTCATCGGAGACTTCGACTACCGGGCCTTCGTGGTCCAACAAGACAGGACAGGCCGCACCGAGTTCACGGCGAAGCCCGGAGAGACGGTCACCGTTGATGACATAGTGCTGAAGCCGAGACAATAGCCGGATGGCTCGTGTGAGTTCCCCTCAACGGTGGGAGCTACCCCTCCGCCGCGTAGGTCGGCCTTTCCAGGCCGACATCGCGGGCTGGAAGGGACTCCGCCGAAGCCGCCTGCGCGCCGAAGCGCTTCGTCGGCGAAGGCGCGGCTACGTCCCTCGCGCGAAGGCGGAAGCCCGCGCTACGCGAACGCGCGTGTGGTCTGGGTTTTTCCACAGCCCCACTGTCCCTATTCTCCCTCTGCGGCGAGGTCCTGCAGGCCGGCGTCGATTATCCCCAGCGCCTCCTCACACTCCTCGGCCGAGACTATCAGCGGCGGCACGATGCGCAGTGCCGTGTCGCTGAGAGCGTTCAGCACGAGGCCCTTCTCGAAACACAGCTCCGCCAGCCGTCGGGCCCGCTCCGTCTTGAGCTCCATCGCAAGCAGGAGTCCCTTGCCGCGACCCTCGGCGATGGCGGCGTGTTTGCTGTGGAGATCGCGGATCCCATCGAGGAGTTGTTGACCCCGCTCTCGCGCGTTCTCGAGGAGGCCCTCGTCGGCGATGGTGTCAAGGGTCGCAAGCGCCGCCGTGCAGGCGAGGTGGTTGCCGCCGAAGGTCGAGGCGTGCTCGCCGGGCTCAAATACCGCCGCGTCTTCACTTGCCACGAGTGCCCCGATGGGCACGCCGCCACCGAGGCCCTTCGCGAGCGTCATGACGTCGGGCACGGCGCCGGAGTGCTCGTAGCCGAACCACTTGCCCGTCCGCCCGGCGCCGGTCTGGACTTCGTCATACATAAGGAGAGCGCCCCGCGCCGTGCACAGCTCTCGGACGCCCTGCAGGTACTCGTCGTCCCCAACGCGCACGGCGCCGCCCTCAACCTGGATCGGCTCCAGCAGCACGGCGCACGTGTTGTCGTCAACTGCCTTCTCGAGGGGCCCCAGATCGTTGAACGGCACGTACTCAAACCCCGGCGCCAGCGGCTGGAAGTGCTTCTGGTACTTGGGCTGGCCCGTTGCGGTGATGGTGGTGAGCGTGCGCCCGTGGAACGATTCGTGGGCCGTGATGATCTTGTCGCACTGCTCGCCGCGCTTCGTGTGCCCGTACTTGCGGGCCAGCTTTATGGCGCCCTCCACGGCCTCCGCGCCGCTATTGCAGAAGAACGCCCGGTCGCCAAAGGACAATTCGCACAGCCGCTGCGCCAGCCGCGCCTGCGGCTCGATGAGATACAGATTAGACGTGTGCGTAATGGCCGCGACCTGATCGGCGACGGCCTTTACGATGCTCGGGTGCGCATATCCGAGAGCGTTCACGGCGATGCCTGCCACGAAGTCCAGGTACTCCCTCCCGTCCGCATCCCACAGGCGACAGCCCTTCCCTCGAACGAAGGCGACCGGAGCGCGCGTGTACGTGTTCATGACGTGTTTTTCGGTGAGTTCAGCGATCTCGCTGTTTGTCATTGCACTGCTCCTATCGTGCCGGGACGATCGTGGGAACAGAATCCTGCCCGTTGGATCCAACGCACATCGGACCGACCGGCAGTTGACACGATGACGGACTACAGTATCATATCAGAGGATGCCATCGTCACCTACCGACACACTTTCTCCGCACGAGCGCTTCTGCCTTTCGCCGGAAGAGAGCTTCCTCCTCGCTGCGCTCCGCATACCTCTGGCGGCGTCGGTCCCCGCACGGATCGCCGGGCTTGCCTCTGGCGTGGGCGATTGGGAGATGCTCGCCAGCCTCGCTCACACGCTCGGGGTGGCTCCCTTGGCGCATCGGAACCTGACGACAGCCGGCATTGCCGGCCTTCTCCCGGAGTCCGTCGAAAGCCAGTGGCGCGTGGCGTTTACTGCCACGCTCGCCAAGAACACCGTGCTGCTGAGCGAGGCTGAGCGGATCCTCGCAAGCTTCGACGCTGCCGATATCGCATGCATCTGCTTGAAGGGCGCACTGCTGGCTGAGAGCGTCTATCCGCACGCCGGGACACGGCCTATGAGCGACATCGATCTGCTCGTGCGCGGCGGCGCCGTGGAAGAAGCAATGGCTCAGATGGCTCACTGCGGCTACGCGCTGCATCCTGCTGTGGCGGCCACGCCGTCGGCGCCTGATCGCGTGTACGTGAAGAGCCCGCTGGGCGCGGATGCGGAGTGGCAGGTAGTCGTGGACCTGCACGACGACCTTCTCACCGGTCGCTTCGGGAACAGGAAGGTGGCGCGGCTGCGGCTGGCCGATGTCTGGGAGCGCGCGGCGCCGGCACAGGTGGGTCAAGTGCCGCGCCTGGCGCTCGCGCCCGAGCACGAGCTCATCTTCCTCTGCGCCCACATGAGCATCCACCACGGCCACCTGTCGCTGCTGTCGCTTTGCGACGTGGCGTACTATGCGCACGCCCGCCGCGATAAGCTCGACTGGGATGCCGTCGCGGAAGCGGCGGGGCACTGGGGGATTCGGCGCGCCGTCGGTTGGCCGCTCCGGGCCGCCGCGGATCTTCTTGAGGCGCCCATCCCGCAGAGCACGTTATCCGGTCTGGGCGCTGACGGTCGCCCGCCGCGCGTGCTCCGCCACCTCGTACACCCACGCGCCCCGCTTGGTGACCCAGTACGGATCTCGCAGGATGCCCAGCTCATCGTCCGCAGCATGTTTCTCGACCGCATCGACGATAGACTGCGCTTCTTCGCTCAGCTCGCGCGGCGGGCGGGCGATGGTCCGCCCGGTGCGGCTCGGGGGCCCACTTCCCTCCTGGCGCTTCCGCTACGAGCCGTCCGTGCGATGTTGGAGCTCCTGGCGCGGCGCTGACCGCGTCCGGCTCTATGCAGGTCTATGGCACACCCTTAGTTCTCTTCTTGAGCCGGGCCCTGGGCTGGTGGTCGCTGCGGCCTTCCTTCGCGGCCGGGTCGAGCCGCAAACGGCGGCGCGGGCGGGCGCGGGATGCGCTGCTGGCCCTCGAGGGCGAGCGTTTCGGCGTCGAACTTATATAGCACGCCCCCGAATACCACGAAGACCTTGCCGTCGGCCACGGCGATGGCCGGCATCTGGCGCGCCATCATCATTTCGGCCACAGCACGGCGCTCACGCGTCTCCTGCAGGCGCCTGGCTTCGTCCCCGCGCTCTCGCCGCTCCGCCTCGGGCCGATCCCGCCTCTCGGCTCGCGGCGCGCGTTCCCTTTCGCCCTCGGTGACGGCGGGAGCCTTGGGTTGGTCCTGCCCGAGCGCCGTCTTTGCTCCCACGATCACGCTCACAGCCATGACGGCGAGCACACAGACAAGTCCGATAGACACGACGGGTAGCGGTGTGTGACTTCGCATGCCGTATGCCTCCTCACAAAGATGTCGTCTCGCGCTATTATGTTTACACCTCCGCATGATGTCAACCAGGCAAGCGTAGCCATCTCGCTCCCCCCCAGCGAGGCGACCCAGCGCCAGGCTCTGAGAATTGCGCAGCGCAGCAATGGGGTGCGTCCGCCGAGTGCCGCATGGGCACGAATGCGTTCCACCTTGTTAACAAAGCGTTGGCATCATGGTAATATGGGTGCGCTATCCAATTGCTATACACTGCGTGCGTTCGCAGCGCACGGACAGTATTCATGAGCGTAGACCTGCATATCCACTCCACGGCGTCGGACGGCACGCAGGCGCCTCAGGAGATCGTTGCGCAAGCCATCGCATTGGGCCTGACGGCTATCGCCCTCGCCGATCACGACACGACCGCGGGGACGGATGCAGCGCTGGCGGCGGCAGAGGGCACCGGGCTGACGGTCGTGCCGGCACTCGAGATCAACACGGAGGTGGGACCCAAGGATGTACACATCCTCGGGTACTATATCGACCACACGTCACCGACATTGCAGTCGATGCTGATGGACACCCGTGAGAAGCGCTTCGACCGCGCGGAGCGCATTCTGGACAAGCTGCGAAGCGTTGGCGTGGATCTGGCTATGTCCCTGGTGCAAGAGCACGCCGCCGGGGCGCCCATCGCGCGGCCCCACATCGCCGCCGCACTGTGCACCATGGGCATATGCAAGACGTCGCAGGAGGCCTTCGGCCGGTTCCTGAAGCGCGGGCGGCCCGCCTTCGTACGGCGATACAAGCTGTCACCCGAGGAGGCTATCCGCACCGTACTCGATGCGTGTGGGGTTCCTGTCGCGGCACATCCGGCTCTGACACGAGACGACGCTCTCATCCGGGGGCTCATCGGGGCCGGGCTGGAGGGACTGGAGGCGTATCACGTCGATCATTGGCCCCGCGACACTCAGCATTATCTGGCGCTGGCGCAGGAGCTTGATCTGCTCGTCACCGGGGGTACTGACTCGCACGGCCCGCTGGGGCCGAAGTACGTGCGGATGGGCAGTGTTCCGGTCCCGGACGATGTCTTGCCACCTCTACGCGCCGCGGCAGACCGGCGGCGGGCGGGCATCGCACAGCAGAGCTAACCGGGCTCGCCTCAGGCAGGATTGGGGCCACGTGAGCGCGAAGTCGATACTGTTCAGCATGCTCGGCACCATTGCCTATGTGGCGATGGGCGTGTTCGCTGTGGTCGTCAGAGGCGCTCATCGACCAGCAACACGACGACATGCAGCAGCGGGGCATGCGCTGGTGCTCTGAAGGGAATCAGCAGTGAACATCAACGTACGCCGCGTCGCTGAGCCCACCGAGGTTGCGGTAGTGAGAGTGATCGGAGACGTTGACGTAGGCGATCAAGGGGTCGATCAGCTTCGCGCTGCTCTGGACGAGTTGGTGGAATCTGGTGCCCGGTACGTGTTGATCGATCTGACGGATACGACGTTCGTCGTCAGTCGCGGGTTCGGCCAGATGCTGGTGGCGCTGGCGCGCTTGCGAACGCGAGGCGGGGATTTGCGAGTGGCCGGCGCCAGCGGAAGCGTCCTCAAAGCGGCACAGACCGTGGGATTGGACGCCATATTGCAGTTTCATCGCACGCCGGAGGAAGGCATCGCAGGTTTTGCGACAACATGACATCGAAGCGCATTCTCGTCATAGATGACGATATCGACGTGCTCCGCAGCATCAGCAAGGCACTGGAGAGCGCGGGGTACTCGGTGGAGCAAGCGCGCAGCGGCCGGGAGGGTATGGAGCGCATCTGGCACGCAAAGCCCGACCTCGTTGTGCTGGACGTCGTGATGCCGGAGCTAAATGGCTGGGATGTCTTGCAGGCGATACGCGGGGACGAGACGACGGCGAAGCTGCCGGTGATCATGCTGACGGTACTGTCTCAGGACCAGCACATCGCCGAGGGCTGGAAGCTCGGCGCGGACTTCTATCTCACGAAACCCTTCGCGCCGGCCGATCTTCTGGACGTGGTGAAGCGCCTGTTATTCGCGGCAGAGCACGACGAAGAGCCCGAGATGCAAGGGTAAGGGCGCGGCCGATGTTACCACGCCGATGAGGCGAAAAAAAGCCGCCATCGTCGGTGTTGGTGTGGCCGGCCAACTTGACGATGACGGCGGCTCTCACAAGGAGAGCTAAGGGGAAGGACTCGCAAAAAGGATAGCCGTCAGGCACCGAAAGGGCGGTAATGTGTCTCACAGACGGCGGCGCTTTGTATGCTAACATACGTTACAGATAGCGAACGATACGGCCAACGGTGGCGCTCATCCTCGCAGTTCGCTTCCACACCTTCGATCGCCGAAACGTCCGTTTTGGACCCCAGAGAGAGCCTTTGCTACGTACAGCCCGCCCGGCAGTAGCCCAGTGTGATGAGTGGCGGCAGGTAGGATGACAAACGAAGAGCCGCGCCAGGCGCACATACTGGCGGTCACCGCCACTGCCAAGATCGGCAGCAAGGCGGCGGCGCGCGAAGCGTTCGAGGCCCGCGTCCTCTACTTTCTGGACCAGGGCCTGTGGCCAATGACGCCTCCCGAGGAGGGCCTGCCCGACATCGCCGTCGGCGACGGAGCGCTGTTTGTGACCGTGAGCGCCGAAGGCGCAGAACTGGTCGGAAGCGCGCGCGCTGCTGCTGCCCCGGTGGCATTGACTGATGAGCAGCGTGACGAGCTGCGCGTCTACGCCCAGGCTCAAGATCCCTCGGCTCAGATACCGGCGGGCACGTTGGGCCTCAAACTCAGCAACTTGGACGTATGGGCCAAGGCGGCTGACGCCGCTCCTATCCTGGCGCGCGCTCGTGTGTCTCCGGCCGAGGCGGCGCAGCGCGAGGTAGTTGCCACGGATGCGAGCGTCTATGCGGCTGCTCTTGGCGCGCCCGAGCCGGCACCCATCCTCGTGCCGGCAGCGCAGATTCCTGCTCGGGCCGGACTTCTTGAGTTCGTGCGCGACCATTGGAGCGTGGTGGAGTTCGACCGCCACTTGTCGCTGATAGGCCCGGAGGACATCCAGGCGAGCACCGACCTGCCTCCGGACATTGGCGAAGCCTTAGTATGCCGGGATCAAGAGAGCGGACGCCTGGTGATCGTTACTGTGGCTGAGCCCGGGGCCGGCGTTAATGTGGTTGGCGAGACGCTGCGACATATTGGCTGGCTTCACGAGCACGCTCCGGCCGATGGTCAACGCGTGACGGGCTTGATTGTCGCCGAGGAGCCAACGGATGACCTCATCTATGCGGCGTCGGCGGCCCCGAACGTGGAGCTGGCAGCCCTGGGGTTGCGACTGTCGCCGCTCTCGCAGCCCCCGGTGGATGCCGCCGGGGCCGAGGCTCGCTTTTGGCGCACGCTCGAGAAACTGAGCGGCTGGTGCGCGGTGCACTCCCTCGAAGCCGCTCTGGTGAGCGAGGCGCGTGCATTCGATCCGGTTGCTGAGGACAGCCCCGTCTGGGACTACGCCGCAACACTTGCCAGGGCCGTGGACTATCGCTGCCCCTGGACAGCGGGCCACTCGGCACGCGTTGCCGACCTGCTCGCGCAGATGGCGGATCAGCTCAGGCTGGGCGGCGACGTGCGCCAGTACCTGCGAATGGCCGGCTTGCTTCACGATCTGGGCAATGTCGGAGTGCCGAGCCACCTGTTCGACAAGCGGACGCGTCTCTCCGCCGACGAATTCACCGCCTTCAAACGTCATCCGGAGCTTGGGGCCCGCATCGTCCACGGGATCGCTCTGCTCAGCCCCATAGCAGCCGGCATCCGCCACCACCACGAGCGGCTCGATGGGCACGGCTATCCAGCGGAACTGGCCGGCGAGCAAATACCCCTGATGGCCCGAATGGTCGGCGTGGCGTGCTGCTTCGACGCCATGACGTCGAGGAGGCCGTATCGCGAGGCCATAAGCCCGGAGACCGCGCTGGATATCATGCACGCCGAGGCCGGCCGGCACTGGGACTCCCCGATAGTTGATGCCCTCGCGCGGATCGTCACCGAGTGATATCCGTCGGCGGCTCCGCGGCAGGCGCCACAGACGTACGACCCCACGATGTCCCCTGGCATCCGCTCTACGATCTTCTGACGCATGGCCCCAGGCGGACGAGCGCCCGCGGACTCTCAAACACGCATTTCGCCGGGTATTCAATGCGGAAGCAGCAGACAAGTATGGTATAAACTCTTAGGACGCGCGCGCCGGGGCCTCATTCCTCAAGCCAAGTTCCCAAACGTCCGATGTACCATGAGTAGGCGCGCATGCTGCGTGGGCACCACACCGCTCGCCCGGAGGACCGAATGCCTGGACCCGAGGACGCAGAAGGCGAACTCTTCGCTTGCGCCTGGTGCACCCAGCGCGTGCGCAGGCCCCCCACCGACACAACCGAACGTAGCAGCATCGCGTGCCCAATGTGTGGCAGGCCCATGTATCCGCTGCCACCCAGATTCCCGGAAGCAGCGTTGGGCGCTGTCCAACCGGACGTTGTGTCCACACGTGCTGAGGCTCTGTCCCGCGTCTAGAGAAGCCTTCTCAATGCGATGGCGCGCGACCGCTTTGTGGCTGCCGCCGCCGGGCGGCAGTGTTCTCGCGCCGACCAGACTCAACTCCTCATCCCTCTGAGCCGAAGCCAGTGCGGCTTGCCGGCCACCGCCTCATCACCTCGCAGCCTTCCGGCTGACTCCATCCCGTGCGGCACATGAAGGGTACGTTAGCGCTTACTTCTGCGCCAGTGAGCTCAACATGAGGCGCAGCAGCCGCGCCTCCTCCGGGGTCGGCGTGGTGTCAGTGTTGTCGGACGCCAAACCTATCGCAAGCCCCGTGGCGGCGACGCGTCCGGCTCCTACCGGGCCGGCGACCGCCACCGGGGCATCGCCATTGCCGGCCGGGGCGCGGGCGAGCACGCGCGACGCCCGTCCCGGCCGCAGAATGATGTGATCGTAGTAGGTGTGGGCGCCGCGCTCCCGGGTCTCATCGGGCAGCACCATGGTAAACTGCGTCTCGGCAACGTGCCTGCGGCCGCCTTGGCATACGCTGGGAAAGAGCACGGGGAAGCTCCGATAACCCACGGCGTCATGAGTCAGCAGCACCTTGCCGCCGTTTTTCACGTAAGCCTTGATGGCATCGTAGTCTGACTGCGACAGAGGCGCCGTACTGCGGGGCTGGGGCAGTATCACCACGTCACACGCAGCCAGCCACGCCGGCCGCAGCGACGTGAGATACTCGGCCGTGTACCCGGCACTCGCTCTCACTACCGGCAGGATCCCCGGCGCGCCATAACCATCTTGGAACACCCCCACCTTCACGCCGGAGCCGATGAATCTCGGCGGCTTCTGCGAGGCGGCCATGCGCCCCAGCTCGGCCCCACTGAGCACTGCCATCACCGGCCCGCGCTTGCTGAACCGGATCCAGTCCCCGGCGGCCCGGCGCGCGCGGCCGAGCACGGCCAAGCGGTAGCGGCGCGGGTGCAACCCTTCCAGGAGCGTGTCCAGCGTCAGCTCTTCTGCCGTGTTGAACGTCTCCAGTTCGCGAAGGACCTCGCCGTGCGCGGTCTCGAGCTGTACGCGGCCGCGAACGCGCTCAGCCATCCTCCCACTGGGGAGAGCCAGCGAAACGTGGATCTGTGGCCGCAGCTCTGCTCCCCGGCGATACGCACGAGGCATGCCCGGCCTGTTTATGCCCGGCGGCGCGGAGATGGTCACCTTCGGGCCGCCCACGCCCGGGTAGGTACTGTGGCGGGTGAGGCCCTGGCGCATCCCGGGGAATATCGCGTCGCTCAGCCCGTCGCGATAACAGAAGATGGTGAATCCGTCACCGCCGAGCCCCGCGCTGGCAAGTGCCTGCTCGACGAGTTCCGCCGCCCATTGCATCTGAGACGCTGAGGACGACGCGCCGATCCCCATCGACAGCGGAATGCGGTTCGCGACGGCGGCCGAGTCGGTGGCCACCCGTTTGACGAAGAGCTCGAGGTCATTGGTGTAGTTCATCGGGGATACGAAATCAAGGTAGCCTTTCTTCACCCAGAGCTCCCAGTTCTGGCCAACCGTGGTATACGGCCGGGGCCAGCCCCGGAAGACGGCGGCGGAGATGATGATGTCCGGCCGAACCTTCCGCGCCTCCCGGTGCACGGCGGCGACCAGTCTTGTGATCTGGCTGCAGCGGAACTTGCGGTACTTGTCCTTGAGTTCGCCACTGTAGGCCGACAGCGGCCACCCGTCCACTTTGCGGTGCAGCCAGTTCTCGAACTCCGTCCGGCACGTGTCGCAGTAGCAGCAGGACTCGTTGGGATAGCGAATGTAGTCGAAGTGAATGCCGTCCACGGGATACTTCTCGGCCATCTCCACCATAGCGGCCAGCTCCAGCTTCTGATTCTCCTCGTTGGAGGGACACAGCCAGCGCTGGATCTCGCCGTTGTAATCGCGCTGCAGGCGGCCCGCCTCTTTGAGCTGCTCGAACTCCTCTTCGCGCATGTTACTCGCGTTCCAGTTCACCCGCCACGGGTGGACCTGGAGGCCGTACTTGCGGGCGGCCTTGAGGCACTCCGCGAGCTGGTCCGGGCGATCTTCGAAGCCCCGGATCCGCGGGAGCACATCGCTGTCATAGTATGCGTAATAGCCTCCGGCAACGATGGGGATGAGCGCGTTCAGCCCGGCCTCAGCGCAGGCGCGGCACGCCTCATCCCACTTGTCCCAGACACGGGACGGATGGATCCAGATGGCGCGGATCTCGCCCTCACGCGAGGCCGCCAGGGCGGGGAGCGCTTCGATGTGCTGCTGCTCCGCCCGGCGCGCCATGGCGATCGCCTCCGCGTAGTCGCCGGAGGCAACCAGCAGGCGCGCCTGTATCAGCAGCGTCCCAGCGCCGTCCAGCGCTTTGACCACCTCCGCCTGCGCCGCCGAGGGCTGCCGTGCCCACTTGGCCTGCTTCGCCAGCGCGGAGAGGCGCGGGAACGGATCCCCCGCGTTGCCGGCCGCCTCAATCACCCGCTCGGCGGCGGCCCTGCCGGCCTCCGGTAGGAAGTGGCTGACCGCCGAGAAGAGAAATGTTGGAGCATTGATCATATCGTCGCCGGTCAGGATGTGCCCCATCACCAGAGCCTTATCGGACAACAGCACCGCGGGCCACTTGGTGCGCTTCTGCTCCGAATCCATCCACCACGCAACGGTCTCGCCCTCGCCCGTCAGCTCCCACACACTGATGTTCCAGCTATTCTGGCGCATCCGATCCGGCGCCCCGGGCAGCACACCTTCCGCGAAGTCCACGAAATCGAACTGCCCCGGGTATTGCGTCTTGAAGCCCTCGGTGTGCTTGAAACCCAGCTCTGCCATCACCTTCGGCCCGGCGTTGCCGATGCAGAGCGCCTTTCCGCCCGAGCCTATCCACTCAACGATGACGTCCTGCTCCTCGTCCGTCATCGTGCCGTTGTGGGTGAAGATCACCAGCTTATATGCGTCGAGCCCCTTCTCCTCGATGTCCGAATCTTTGATGTGGTCGGCTTCCAGGCCAACGCCTCGCATGGCCGTGAGCACATTCTCGGCCCATCGCGGGACGCCTGAGGCCTCCGAGGGGCGCTCCGCGGCGGTGTATTCGCCTTCCACGACCGCGATGTCGGCCGCAAAGAGGCACGACCCCCCGCAGATGAGGCCAACGCCGACCATCAGGCTGCGAAGTTGAGCCATGATCATCACCTGCTCCCGAGCGGTGTGCTAAGCTGGATACTACTTCGCGCTGGACCCCGCCTGGCCCTCCGCGTCGAGGGAAATGAGGCGCTGCGGAGGGCGACTCAAGCTTGCCGACGGACCCCGAGGCCGGTCTGTAGGAGGGCCGCTCTGCCGGCTCCCGCACCCGTCTTCATCACCGACTTGCCAGCGCTCTCCCGACCTATCGCCCCGCTGCGAGCGGCTTCACCATCAGCACATCGACGCCGATCATATATCCCCGCGACTGCTCGTTCTTGCCGACCACCTCGAAGCGCACCACGTGATCTCCAGCCGACAAGTTGAGCTCCCCGAACACCACCTCGTTGCTGCGCAGCACGGTGCGGTCGCCCGGCTCCAGCCCGTGGTAGCCATCGTACGGCTCGCCCAACGGCTCCCCGTCCACGCTCAACTGGAAGATGCCGTAGTTGTACGCGTGTGTGAGGTAGGCGGAGACGACTTTGCGGCCGGGCTTGCGCACGAGCACGACGGCCTCGAAGAAGCTCCCGACCCCCGGCGGCGTGAACCACAGATGGCCGCGTCCGCTCCAGCCGCCCGGGCCGAGGCGCAGGCGCTGCAGTCGAGGCGCGCCGCCCTCGTAGCGCTTCACCATGAGATCCTCGCCCTCGAACACACCCTCCGGCGGCGGCGCTGTACCCATGAGCACCGGCGCGACCCAGTCACGGGGCCCGTAGACGCCCTGCCAAACCAGCTCATTGCTGCCGGCCGACAGGGGAACGTAGAATCGCCGCGGCCTCTCGCCCCGAAGAGAGGGAAAGCAGAAGCGCCGAGGGTCCAGCGCGCACCGTTCCCCGTGCACTGTGATCGCGTCCGGCGGAGGGACGTTGCTGCGCCAGTCCAAGCGATAGAGGCCTCCGGCCGGAGCGTGGACAGTGGCGCGCAGTGCATATCCCTTTCGCTCTCCGGTTCCGGGCGACGCGGGCGCCAGGGCTTCCGCTGGCGGCAGCGCCCGCCGACGCCGCTGCGCCTCGGCGATCTGCCCTGGGGTTGGCGCGGGAAGCTTGCGGCAGCTCCGCCAGACGGGATTCTCAACGGCCACGACGTGGCCGCTCCTGACTTCAAACGGACCGGCCACCTCCACCTCTTCCACCGGCTGCACCGTCGGCGGCTGCGCCAGCCAGTCGATGCCCGCCCAGGCGGAAGAGGCCGACGGGTCTTTGCCGACGACCTCGACAGTGAGTTGGCCGTCATCCCCCCTCCTGCGCTGCACGGCGCCTACTTCGCGAACGACGACGCCGCGCTCCGGGGCGCAGCACTCGACCGCGCCCAACTCGTGCGGCCGGTTCGACCGCAGCCGCACCCGGCCGTACTCGGGTCCGGTTGTCCAGCGAATCCTCAGCGAGTGCCAGCCGTCGCTGTCCACAGGAGGCAGCTTCACGGTGAACGATGCCCCGGCATCGGCCGCCTTCTGGCAGAGCTGACTGCCGCCGCTCCAGTCCGGCCCTTCGTCGAGCATGTTCATCGGCACCGGCCGCAGGCCGCTCGCGCTCAGCACTTCGAGGGCCTCCCCTTCGACTGGCAGATGCGGCGTGCCGAGCCACCAGCCCTCGGCCTTCGGATCCGGCTCATACACGTACTCCGGATCGGGCGGCCGACCCAGGGTGCGGAATCTCCGCGCGGCCGCCGGGAGCAGCTCCGGGAGGGGCGCGTGCGGCTCCTCCTGGTACCAGAAGGCGGTGGAGTCGTAGTCGTATCGAGCCGTATTGCCGCAGAAGACCTCGAAATTGAATCGCAGCGACTCATCGAACGCAATGGCATCCGTCAAGTGGGCGCGGAAGCACTCGGCCACGCCGAGCACCGATATCCCCCCGGCGAGAGGGCCATCCATGGTCTTCGGGCCCCACGCCATGTCGAAGTAATCCTCGTTGCCCGTGCCGGGGCTCGACCCTGGCGGTGGCTCGCCATCCACGAGCACGTACTCATCCCCCTCCGAGCCACCGTAGCGATGGTGCAGCGTCCCGACGTAATGGCCGCGCCCCCTCTGCCCGGCTACCAGGTGATTTCGCGCCGGGTCGCACACGGGGTTAGTGATGCGCTCGTGGGCACGGGTTGACGCCGGGTGCGTCTCCGGATCGCGCCGCCAGCTCGCGTGAAACGTCCGTAGCGGCGACGGAAGCTGGACCCCGTGCTCGATGACGAACTCACCGTGCACGCGCAGGGGCTCCGGGCTCTCGTTCACGATGCTGAGCACCGCCGACTTCTCAAAGGGCATCGGGAAGTAGCAGTATCCCATGCCGCCCTCGTCCGTGCCCAGGACGAGGCTCTTGAAGCCGCTCCCGAAGGAGTCGCTGAGCGGGACGCGGACGCTCGGGCTCATCTCGCCGTCCCAGCGCATGGTCAACAGCGCCATGCGTCCGATCTGCCGATCCATCTCCGGCCACTGGAGCCGCAGGCCGCGAATCACCGCCGGTCCGCGGAGCACGACAAGGCGCCGCTCCTGGCCCGCCGGGATCCTGGCCTGCAGCACCCGCCTCTCACCACGCACGCTGGGCGGCGTTTCGCCTATGTCGCCGAACTGCAGCGCCAGCCGCCCAAGCGTCTCCCGATGACGCGGCGACAGCGGCAGGGAGAGGGGCTCGACCGCGGTGCCGACGGGGAACTGCACGTACGTCGCCTGGAAGAATGAGCGCTGGTCGCGGTAGATGCGGCACGACTTGGCGAACGGGATCGGGATGTATGACCAGTGGTAGCAGCGCACGTCGTCCTTGCTCAGCGTGTGCACAAAGGGATCGACAAACGGCGGGAAGTCGCCCAAAAACAGCCGACGAAACTCGGTATGGATCAGGGGCTCAGCAGCGTCGTCGAGGTAGATCCATATCTTCCCATGCGGATTCGCCGACCAAATACGCACCACCGCGCCCGGGCCCTCGATGTCGGCCATCAAGTAGCGCCCGTCTTCCTCGCGGATGAAGCCACCCGAATCCCCATTCGCCAGTGTCCGGTCGTGACTCGACGCCATCCCCACCCGATGCCCCGGCGCCTCATACAGCCGCTCGAAGCGGCACGTCCGCCTCAGGAGCGCCGAGAAGTCCCAGCGCGGCGGCTCGGCACTATGCAGCCCGCTGGAGAGGGCGAGGAGAATGACAATCGCGGCAAATCCAGTTCGCCGATGGACCAGGCGCATGCACCTCACCTCCCATGCGCATGGCAGTCGATGAATGCTCGTCGTGAGGCACTCGTCTTCATTGCCCTTCCCGCCCCTCGCTCACGGAGAAGGTGATCCCCCGGGCATGCTGCACGATGAGAAGATCCGCCTCCTCCGCGCTGCGACACAGCCTTCCGGCGATCATGAAATTCTCGAAGCGGACGTCCGAGACGATATGCTCGGCGTCGTGGCCGCGAAACGTTGACTTGTTCGGCCAATGAATGTCGGCCACGCAGTCCCGCACCAGCACGTCGCGTATGTGCCCCTTGCCCTCGCGATCCCTGATGTCGAAATCCAGCAGGCACTGGTCCCTGTCCGGATAGCACTCCTCGAATCGGTTGTTGATGAAGCGGATGTCGGAGTACGTGGCCCCATCGTTGCAGTACAGCGACATGC
Organism: Armatimonadota bacterium; assembly: GCA_030601885.1. GTDB lineage: Bacteria > Armatimonadota > Zipacnadia > JAUWAU01 > JAUWAU01 > JAUWAU01. The sequence goes on along the minus strand of JAUWAU010000030.1, from coordinate 50,343 downwards.
CCCGGTCGCACATCAGCACGTCGTTGCCCTCGAAGGTGATATCCTTCATCTCAGCCGTCCGGCTCTCAGTTCCCACTTTGAGCGCCGATTTCTTGGTGAGGAACACGTTGCCCCGCACGACGACGTCCTCCACGTCCCGATAGATCTCGTCGTAGCCGGCGCATTTGATCACCGCAGCGTCGTCACTGCAGTACGCGAAGCAGTCCTCGACCACCACGTGCGACGAGGCGTCCAGGTCGAAGCCGTCGGTGTTCGACAGCTCCAGGTCACTGAGCAGCTTCACGTTCCGCAGCGTCACCCTCTCGCAGCCGAGAACGTGCGTGTTCCACGACGGCGAGTCCCTCAGGATAACCCCCTGCACCAGGACGTCGCGACTGTTTCGAATGAGCAGCGCCCGGCCTCGGCGATCGTGCTCCCTGCGCAGGACGCCGCCGTTGGCGTCCACGGCGCCCCGCCCCTTGATCGTCACGTTCTCGGCCCGGTCAATCAGCAGCAGTCTCCCCGGGCTTTTCCTTCGGTCGTTCTCGTGCGCGGTGTAGTCCTCCACGTTCCCGGAGCCCTGTATCAGACACCCGCCGGCCAGGTACAGCGTCATGTTGCTCTTGAGGGTGAGGGTGCCCGTGAGGTAGATGCCCGCCGGGAAATACAGAGTGCCATTCTCCGGAAGGGCTGCTATCGCTGCCTGGATCCGGACCGTCTCCATCGTCTGGCCGGCGTTGTCAACCCCGAAGTCCAGGACACTCACAACGCCGGGATCGCCCGGCCTCGGCGGATCCGCCTCCAGGGGGTCCGCGAAAACAAACAGCCGATCCCGATCGTTGACCCGCACGACAAGCTTCCTCGGCTGGGAGATCGAGAGCAGAAGCTCCTCGCCCTCAATTCTTCCGGGCACTTCGTAGCGCCTCGGACTGACCGACCACTTCGCGATCCGCTCCCCCACGCTCACCCTCAGCTCCGCCCGCCCAGCAAACGAGAAGTGCGCGTAGTGGATGTCCTTGAACTCCTGGACCGGAATCGGAGTCGTCCCCACGCTCAGCGAGTACTCGCTGCTCGCCCGTGCCGTCGGCACGAGCGGATGGGCGACAACAGACGAACCAGCCATCGAGACCAACGCCGCTCCCTCCTCCCCGGCCGAAGTGCCCCGGAAGATCGCCGTCACGGCCGACAACACAATGAGCCATGCCAGGCCTTTCATGACCGTAATCGACTGCACTTTGTCCTTGCCTCTATTGTAGGGCGGGGGCTCGCGCCGTCGCCATAGCGGCTTTCGCGCGTCGGCGACCGTCCCCCGCCGCCTTTGCCGTCCAAGCCGTTCACTAACCACCACCCACCGCCTTTTCCACCAACACCCACGGACTCCGGGCCCCACGCGTATTCAGCCGAAACACCGCACCATCTCGCTGCAGCAGAACCTCCACCTTCTTCTCTCCCCTCGGCGTCAGGCTCCACGCCCGCAGCTCCGTTTGACCTCGCAGCTCAACGTCGCAGTCCACCGGCTCAGCGATGACCGGCGCACGGCCCGTCTCGGGAGTGCGGGTGCGATTCCGATCAAAGGCCTGGCCGGTGTTCTCCGCCCGGGCCACGGCCGTCAGGAGCAGACGTGCCGACGACTCGATGGGCTGGGCATCGAGCGATATGAGCGTGATGGCAGCAAAGGGCGTGCGGCACGTCACCGTCACGCTGCCAAGCGTGATCGGCCCGGCCTCGCCCAGAAAACCGACGGCGCCGCGCAGTCGCAGCGCGTTCGCCGTGAACACGCCGGCCTCTCGATTCAGGACAAGCTGCCCCGTATCGCTGCGGAACGCCCTCCCTGCCTCAGCGGGATCGCCGCCGCCCGGCAGCTTCCAGTGCGCTGCTGCAGCCAGATACAGCCGGTGCGGCCACGTCGGATCGAGCTCCTGCAGCGCGCTCACGTGGGGCGCAATGCAGAAGCGGCGGCCGATGAACCCGAGGCCCTGCTTGCCATCGGCCGTCGTCCCGAAGGGCTTCGTCTCTTCCGGCAGCGAGGCGATATCGAGAAGCGTATCCGCTTCGACCGTCGCCGTGCGCTCGGGCCACATGAAGTCCTTGAAGACGAGCTGCAGCGGCTCGCGGACCTCCGCAGCGCCCAGCGCCGGCACCGTCGCCAGCGCCGAGGTCGCACGTGTGTGCTCCGAGGCCCCCTCGTCGGCGAACGGACTATCGGCGAACACGATCGCCCGCTTCGCCTTCGCGTACGACCCGGCCGCCGAATGACCCGACGAGATCACCGCCTCCGCGTCCCCGGTATACTCCCGCTCGAAGTACGCGTTCCGCACCTTCGAGATGTACGGCAGGTACCGATACGGGCAGTACTCGTCCGACGTGCGCCTCGGTCGCGCGGCGAAGATGTCGGCGGTCGAGTGCCCCACGTGCACCGTGGTGCGCGCCGTCGCGATATCCCCTCGCAGGAAGATCAGCGCCGCCAGCGGGATCTGCCCCCAGCGCACCGGATCGGACTGAAACCGGAAGTGGCTCAGCGTCCCCTCCCCCGGCGAGTACGAGTGCACGATCAGCCCGTCCCAGCCCTGCAGCCTCGCGTAGCACGCCATCAGCGGCAGCGCCTCGGCGCGGTACTCGTTCGGCCAGGGGAAGTTGAACTCGGGCACCACCATCGGCTTCCCCGCCGCCGTGCTCGAGGCGATGTTGGCGATCGGGTTGGCCACGGACAGTACATCGGAGCCCAAGAGCGACTCATTGCGGAACGTGAAGAACGGCTTCGCCCGCACATTGGGATGGCACCAGTAGTTGTTCCGCGACATGAAGTCGCACTCGTAGTTGGCGAAGTTGCTCGCGTCGCTGAAGTCCTGGTTCGTCCCCGTGATCGGGATGCGCACGCCGATGGTGCGCAGATGCGTCCGCATCTCCGTGTAGTAGGCCACCGTCACCTGGTACAGAAAGCGCGTCATCGCATTCAGCCGCGCCGGACTCTTCTCGCCCACGTAGGGGGCCTCCGAGAGGTCCGCATACAGGTGCCGCAGCGGAAACAGCACCGTGCCCTTCGCCGGGTCCTCGTCAGCCAGCAGGGCGCACTCTCCGGCGGCATTCGTCCATGCCTTGGCAAGGCCGGTGCGCCCTCCGTGCCGCTCCACCAGCCACGCATTCCAGCGCTTGCGCAGATCGTCGAAGTATGCAGGCAGCGTCAACTGCGTGTTGGACATGTAGAAGACGGAGTTCTCGTTCGTTATCTCGAGCAGCGCCATCGCCGGCTCGTCCACGTACCGATTGCCCGTGTACGGGTTCCGGTGCGTGAGGAGCTGCGTGGCGTACTCCCTCTGCAGCTCGATCATCCGCGCGTCGTAGCAGCTCGCGCCCTTGATCGAATTCGTCCACGGGCGCTCGAACTTGGAAGCCTCCTTGACCCCGTCCGCATCCATGAACTTCCGGTAGTCGAGCAGGTCGAAGTAGCAGTAGATTCCGTGCTTCTTCAGCTCCGCCACGAAGTAGTCGTACCGATCGAGCGCCTCCGCGTTCAGGTGTCGGCTGTCGCCGCGCTCGTAGTCGATGAGCCGCGCGTACCCCGCATCGACGGCGTGCAGCCGCACCATGTTGATGCCCACCCGCGCCAGCCGTGCGGCCGTCGTCTCGGCAACCTGCTTCGTCGGGCAGGCGTTCGCCCCGCCTATATCCACGCCAAAGAACCGTGCCGGCGTGCTGTCCTCGAACTGCAGGTGGCCATCCGGGCCCACGGTGACGAAGCCGTGCTTGCCGGCGGGCGGGTCGTGCAGGAAGCTGAGGTCGATCTCCTCCAGCGTCGGATCGTCCAGCGCGAACTCGAACGGATACCACTCGCTCGTGTCGGTGAACTCCAGCGGCAGCGGAGCTTCTGCGAGTACTGGCGGACCATTGGCAATGGTTGCAGCGACGAGAATGGGCACGGCGTCTCCACCCCCTTTCGAGAAGCGAATGCTCTCGATGGCGCTCTGCGGCCTGGGATTGCGCCACGGAAAGATGCTCAGCCCGACCGATCGACTCTGGGCATTAGAGCCGCGCCAGCCGACGGCGCTCTCCTTCGTGTCTTCCGGATTCCACCAGTCAACCATCTCGCGCCCGCTGCGCAGCTCAATCTGCTCGCGCGAGCCGTCGGCGTAGATCACGGTGTAACGCGCGACGGGCCCTTGGGCGCGACTTGCCCAGGCGCAGTTGTGGAGGAAGTAGACGACGTCGCAGCTCTCCCCTACCTTGAGGCTCGCGGCCTCGGGGAAGTCCTCGCGGCCGGTGCCGCGCAGGACGATGCACGACTTGGCGTCGTTCGTTTTCGGATCGATGATCTCGAAGGGCACGCCGCGCCAGGACTGCTTCCCCAGCGGGATGTTCCGCGCGTCATTGTCGCCCTGATCGGTCCAGCCGCCGCGCCCATCGCCCGCGACCTCGTCGCGGAAGCCGGTGTTCGCTGCCTCGCGCATATCAAGCGGCCGGTACTCGCGCGGGAGCTCTTCTCCCTCAACCATGCACACATCATCGAACCACACCGTACCTTTGCTCGCGCTGAGGCACAGATAGATGGCCGAGGTATCCGCGCCCTCCGGAGCCGTCGCTGAGAGCGTGACCTCGCGCCAGTCGGTATCGCCGGTCACAGGATCAGAGTGGTTTTCCGCCACCCACGAGTTGCCCTTGAACCAAGCGATGGCAATCGTCGCCCGCCCGGTCACACCCTTCGCCTTCACAAACGCCCGCAGCGTGTACTCCTGCCCCGCCGTCACTGCCTTGCGGTCGCGTGACAGCCAGCGCCCGGCGTTCGCGTTCCAGGCGTCCTCGGTGGGATGCTTCGAATCCGCGACGCGCATCGACGCAGCGCCTGTATGCGCCACCTCCTTGTCCCACGCCGTCTCCGCCGGCGACCGGTACGAGTTGGCCGCCCACCCATCCGGCATCCCGTCCCGGTTCACGTCCTCCTCCGCCGACCCATTCGCCGCATAGTCGGGAAGCCACTGGGCATGAGCGCCCACTCCTGACATCAGGACAACCGCAGCGATAATTGCACATTTTGCGCTCGACGACATCACCTTCGCCTCCCTCAAATCACGTTGACGGCCTTGGGCTTGGCCCTTCACCCTTAACCCTTTCCCCTGCTTCTGACTCACCGCACCACCAACGCCCCCCGCCGGCCGTCTGACAGACTCACGACGATCTTATCGCCCTCGGTCGTGACATCGGCCGTCGGCAGAGCATCCGCGCTGCCGGCGCGGCACACCTGCACAATCGCCAGGAACCGAGCCTGCTTCTGCGGCTCCGTCGTTGACGCCGTCAGGTGCCACTGATTCGGATACTTCTTCCCCTTGCGGCGCGGGCTCCAGGCCTCCGGCGCCACGCTGAACTGATCCGTCTGCGAGAAGTCCAGTCGCTCCGGCAGCAGGAAGCTCACGCGGGCCTCCGCCTTGATGCCCCGGATGTGCACCGTGCGCCCCGGCTCGTTGACGTCCATCTCGTTGGCTGCATGCAGCAGCCAGTCGAAGCGGTGCGCCTCCGGCGCGCGCAGCACGTCGTAGATCACGTAGGTGTCAGGCTCCAGCCACAGCACGTGTCGATCAAACTGATCGAGCTGCACCTCGTGGTAGGCGTTCGGACACGAGCCGAGAAGATACGCAAAGCCGTCGCCCACGACGAACTCGGCGATCTCCCCATACGCATCCGCGTTCCTCGCCGCCTGCCCCTTCCCATCCACCAGTATCGTGTTGTGGGCCATCGTGTGGATCGTCCAGCCGTAGTGGTGCTCGTCCCCGTAGGCCGTGTAGTAACCGGTGTCGAGGATCAGCGGCTCGCCGTAGGCGGTGATGTTCAAGCTGTTCTGATCGGCGTGGGCATGGTTGTACGAGCCGTACGGGCTCGACCGGAGCTCGAACATGATGTTGTCGTCGGGGCGATCAATGGCCGAGTGCAGATACGCCACCCCGATGTCGCGGAACACGCGCCCCTTCGGCAGCTCTCCGAGCGGCTTCGCCCTCGGAAGCTCCAGCGGATGCCACAGCAGCCGCTGATGGTTGGCCAGCCCTCCGGGAAATCCGCCCTCGATGGCCTCAGCGTAGGCGACCGCGTACGGATTCCCCGTCCGCGCCGCCTGCAGCAGCGCCCCGAGCTTGTGCCGCCCACCCGGCACCGATTCGCTGCCGCCATGATCCGCGAACTGCGACCGGGGAAACCCGGGCGGATGCCCGTAGATGAGGAAGTACGGGTTGTTCTGGTACCAGGGGCCGCGCGAGATATCGACGCCCGTCGCCGCCTCGAACAGCCCAACGGCCCGCAGGCTCTGGAGCATGTTGGTCCCCTCGTAGTAGGACGCCCCCTCCTGCGATCCGCCGTCTCCCTCCCCGTACCAGGGATACAGCGCCACGTGCATCTTGAAGCTCCACGCGAACCACCGCTCGGCATCCGGCAGCTCGTCGTAGAGCGCCAGCGCCCCGGCCGTCAGGTCCTGAATCACATGCTGCCATCCGTGCGCGTCGAACAGCCGCTGCTCCCGGGCGGGCATGTAGCGTTTCATCCCAATGCGACACCGGGCCTCGATGGCGGTGCAGATGGCGGCCTTCTCGTCCTCAGTAAGCACGTCGTGGAGATAATCGTAGGTGAGCGCCAAGTTGAGGACAATGGCGGAGCTGGCGAAGTCCGAGACGGAGTGCGAGGTGTCGCCCTCTGGGTCGAGCTCGGCGGCCAGCACAGCGCGACGCCGCGCCTCGTCGGCGAAGTCCTGCCTCTCAGTGAGCAGATACACGAAGGCCAGATTGCCCAGAGGGCTGACAAGAGCTCGAGAATAGTCAATGGACGCCCAGCGCTTGAGCGTGCGTTGGCGCCTCGGGTCCGGGCTCTCTCCTGTGACGAGCCCCTCGGGCAGGTCCGCTCCCACGGCTCTTTCGGCGGCTCTGATCCAGGAGGCGAGGTCGTTTGTCATCGGCCCGTTGGCGATCTCCCGAAGCCGTGGAACGTCCTCGGGCCGCATCCACAGCCGCGGATGCTTCCGCGGCACGTTCGCCAGCGATTCCTCCCACGGCGGGATAGGCCAACGTGCGACATCAGCAGGAAGCTCAAAGGACATGCCCTCGATTCGCGCCTTTGGGTTCGCCCCACGCACACGCCAGTACCACCGGCCCGGCTCCAGCGCCTCCAACGGCCGATAGAACGTCTCCTGGATGTTCTCGAAGCGCACGGGATCGGAGAGATCCTCCGACGTGCTCAACTCGATGCTGTATAGGCCTTCACCGAGGTCGGGCCAGCGGAAGGTAGGCGGGTTGATGAACACCGGCCGACGGCCGTCGGGCTCGGGATCGAGCAAATACACCTGATGCAGCGTCGGCCGCGGCGTGGCTCGCAGCAGCTCGATGCGATCCAGACGCGTCGGCTCGCGCGCCCCGATGACGATGCTGTGCTCACCGTCGAAGTTGAATCGAATGGCCGTCTCCAGCCACGTCCACTCGCTGGTGGCCGGCGGGGCGACTTGCTGCCGGGCCCCCTCATCCGCTATCACCCAGTAGCTGTCAGTTCCGTTGCTGTGGGACAGCGCCCGCACGCGGAGCAGGTAGTGGCCCCGCTCTGCCTCCACGGACAGTGACACGCTGGCACTGATAGGGTCGTCCCGAGTCATGGCGTGGCCGTCGAGCAGGACGTACCTGCCCTGCGAGGCCCCGGCCGCGAAGCGCGTCTCGGCCTTGGCTCCAACCGCAGCCGCAATGTCCTCCGCCTCCCATGCCCCGACGAGCTCACCCTCGGCCCAACTGGCGCCGGATGAACCCGCAATGACCAGCAGGGCACCTATCAACGCCACACAGATGAGGTGCATGATGACAAGACCCTCCTTGTTGCGAGTGCGGGCCCGGCACCGTCGTTCATGTGCAAGGCTCCCACACCAAAAAAGGTAAAAAGGTAATTCAACTGCCCATAGCGAAATAGTTCGATGGTGTGCGCGCTCCGTTGGTCTCGAGTCATTTCCCTGCGAACGCCGGCGGGGCCTTCCATTGCGTTCCAGACCGGAGGGGCGGCACACAATCAACACGTGGGGGTTGGCGAGGTACCGACCGATGAAAGTCACCGAACTCGAGATCACCGTCCACCCGGCCGAACCTGATGCGCCGCCGATCCTGGCGCTGTTCCACGCTATACCGGGCGTTGGCTCCGTGCGAGTTGTCGTTCGCACTGATGATGGCGTGTCCGGTGCAGCCGAGATCGGCTTTGGTCGTGCCACGGGTCGACCGAACTCGCTCGCCGCCGTCATCGAGCATGAGCTCAAGCCTGTCGTCCTCGGTACGGACACAGCCTTCATCCGGGGCACCCATGAGGCGATGCTACGCGAGACCGATTACTGCGGTCCCACCGGCTTGGCGCTGTATGGCATCTCGATGATCGATGTAGCGCTCTGGGACTGCATCGGCAAGGCCCACGGCGTCCCATGTTGGCAGTTGTGGGGCGCGGTCCGCGATCGCATCCCCGCCTACGCCATGGTCGGATGGCCGAACTACGGCGATGAGAAGCTGCAGCGAGTGTGTGCCGAGGCCGTGGAGCACGGTTTCCGGGCAGTGAAGATCAGAGGGGGCTTTCCAACGATGGAGGAGGACGTCGAACGGGTGAAGCTCGCCCGCAAGGCCATCGGCGATGACACCAAGCTGATGGTTGATGGCGGACAGAACCTCACCGTGGCCGAGGCCATCCGCCGCGGCCGGGCGTTGCAGGACCTCGGCTGCTATTGGTGGGAGGAGCCAATTCCGACCCACGACATCGACGGGAATGTGGCAATAGCCGAGGCCCTCGACATCCCGCTTGCCCTCGGCGAGAACCTCCACGGCGTGACTGACTTCGCCCGGCACTTGAGGTGTGGCGCGGTGGATATCGTGCAGCCGAACATGCGCCGCGCGGGCGGGCCCACGACACTCCTGCAGATCGGCACCATGGCCGACGCCTTCGACCGTCGCTACGCCTCCTCTCAGGCCGATGGCACCGTTCAACTCAACGTCATGGCGTGTCTGCCGAATGCACTCTATCTCGAAGCGGACGTGCTCGACCCCACGTCTCTGCCCGAGCTGACCGACGGACACATCTCGCTTCCCACGGGCCCCGGCTTCGATTGGGAGTAGCAACTGAAGCCCGCCTCTCCCGCCAAGCCTTACATTGTGGGGCGGGGGCCTCTGCGCCCCGCCGGCCTTCGCTGGCGACTCCGAAGTGACTACTAACAACTGCCTTTCCGACACGAAAGGATCCGCCACCATGCCGACCCTCAGGGACAAGTTCCGCGGCTGTATCGCCGGCTCGTGGGTGGGCTCGGCGATGGGCGCCCCGGTGGAGGGCTGGTCGCGGGAGCGCATCAGCCAGACGCATGGCTTCCTCGACCAACTGCTGCACTATCGGCACTACACCGCTCATACGGACTGGCAGCGCCCACCGGGCACTACCGAGGACGGCATCGAGCGGCAGAAGCTCATCGCCACCGCCATCATCGAGAAACAGGATCGCATCCTGGCGCATGATCTTGTCGCGGTGTGGGTGCGGGATCTGGAGCCGGACAAGATGGTGTACAAGCAGGAGCGCTTCGATCGATCATTGCTTGACTTAGCGCGTGCCGGTGTGCCGCCGTCGGAGCTGGGGAAGCTGTGGCCATATCCCAACGTAGTGTCCCTGGCCCGCGCATCGCACCCGTTGGGACTCATCAACGCCGGCGACTCACAGGGAGCTGCCGACGACTCCTTCGAGGTCGGCAAGGTCTACGCTCGCGAGACCGCCTTCGGCCTGCGCTGGGCGGCTCTATATAACGCGGCCGTGGCGGAGGCGTGCAAGCCGAATGCGACCGTATCGTCGGTCTTGGAGACGGGAAAGCGCTTCGTTCATTATCGGGCCGAGGGCGGGAGCCTGTACGCCCTCTACGACACCATCGACGGCGAAGTGAGCCGGGCGCTGGAGCTGGCGGAAAAGCACACGGACCCGATGGCCATGCGCGATGAGTTCTACGAGTTCTACGAGGGTGGGCGGTACTTCAACTATGGCCTGTCGCAGGCCAACGAGGTCGTCTCAAAGGGCCTGGCCGTCTTTGCCATCAGCGAGGGAGATCCCAAAGAGGCCATCGGCGCCGCCGTCAACTTCGGCCGCGACACCGACTGCCTGGCCGCGGTCGCCGGGGGGCTGGCCGGGGCGCTCGCGGGCAGCCAGGCGATCCCGGCCGAGTGGATCGATCAAGTGAATGAGGCCACTCGACAGGATCCCTACACCAACAACAAGCGCACCATCGAAGAGACCGCTGACGGCCTGTTGGAAGCCTTTGTCGCCCGGCAGAAACGTCTGCAGGATCGTCTGCAGCTCATGGGGCGTCCGCAGTAGATGACGTAGCGGCCTCACGGTTGAGACGCGCCGACAGTGCTGCCCCCTCACGGTAGCAAGGCACATCATGTCAAGCAGGCACGCTGCAGCGCTCGCATGGCGCAGGGGCGCGTCGTCGTCTCAGCCTCGTCCCTGTGCCCCATCACCTCGTGGCCGCCAGATAGTGGGCTTCCGTGTATCTCGACGTCGTGTACCCGGTCCTCCCAACAATTGTCGCCGAACGGAATCCGCTCTCGCGCAGCTTGGCCAGGTAGGACCTACCTGGCAGGGCGCCCGCAATTCAGGTGGACCAAGCATCGACGTCCGTCAGGACGTCCGCCGGGATGCTTGCCACGACCAGGAGGTCGGCCGCGGCGAAGCTCCCGCCAGGCCGAAGCACGCGGTGCATCTCCTGAAACGCGGCGTCCTTGTCCGGGACGAGATTCAGCACGCCGTTGGAGATCACCAGATCGAATGACTCGTCCTCGAACGGGAGCTCTTCCACGGAGCCCTCTCGGAACTCGATGTTCCCGAGAGTCCCTGCTGCAACGGCCCTCTTGGGCCATTCGAGCATTTCCGGTGCCATGTCCACCCCCACCGAGCGCCCATCGGCCCCCACCAAGGCCGCCGCCACGAAGGCGTCCAGCCCAGAGCCGCATCCGACGTCCAGCACACTTTGTCCCTTTACGGGCCTCCGGACGCTGAAGGGGTTGCCGACCCCGACGAACCGATCAACGACCTCGGCAGGCACTGCATTGAGCCATTCAGGCTCGTAGCCCAGCCCGACAGCGCTCTCGCGCCCCACGGGGTAGCAGAAGTGCCCCGTGGGATCGCTCGCAACGGCGCGGTACCTCTCCTTGACGGAGTTTAGGATCTCAGCCTTCCGTTTCGCGGTCAGACGTTCAGTGGACATGGCGCGCTCCTCATCCTGTGGTTGCCCCGTATGGAGTATCACTATACCGGAGCGCCAGCGTCAAGCGTCGCGCATAACATTTTTGGCCGAGTGCAACACCAGCAGGCATGGGCCCACCGACGGCCTGAGCGTGGCCACGCGGGCGGCGGCCAACGCGGACGCGCGCCGGCGAACGGTGCGGGCGGCTGAGCTATTCGGCAGGCATGTCGCCGAATGCGAAGAATGGTACCTCGCCGGGCTGGTGCGTGGGAGCTCCCGGCGCCTTGCCGACAGAATGACAAAGGCTCGTCATTGGACCAGGAGGTTCACTCACCATGCAGTTGCCCGCAGTTGACGAGACGCAATATGAGCCCGGTGATGTGCTCGTGGCTGGTGGGGGAATGGCGGGGATTGCGGCCGCCATCGCGGCGGCTCGCAGCGGCGCTAATACGGTCCTCGTCGAAAAGGCGGGATGGCTGGGTGGCATGGGGATCACCGGCGCCACCGGACTACACAGTTTCTTCAACATTTTCGACGCCCACCCGGACGCCGAACGGATGCGCTTGGTGGCAGGCATCGCCCAGGAGCTCGTCGATCGCGTGGAGCAGCTCGGCGGTGGAATGGGCCATGTGCGCATGGAACGAGGCGGCGACTTCGTGAGCATGCTGACGCCCGTCGAGCCTGAGGCATTCAAGCTCGCCGCCGCCCAGATGTGCCTCGAGGCCGGCGTCAGGCTCCTGCTGCACACCGTAGTAGACGAGGTCCGTTCCGCCGACCGGCACGTCGAAGGCGTCGTGGTATGGAACAAGGCCGGACGCAGCCTGCTGCGCGCCGGGCAGTACGTGGATTGCACCGGCGACGGGGACGTGGCCGCCTATGCGGGCGCGGCGTTCGAGCACTTCAAGCCCGGCGAGCGCGGGGCATATTCGGCCGGGTTCACCTTTCGCCTGTGCAACGTGGACCTGGCCGCCATGGAAGCCGACCTGGATCGCCGGGAGCTCATCCGGCAGCTCGCCCACGCCGTCAAACCGGGCACGCGCAGCCCGGATGTGGTGCGGCTTGGAATTCACATGAAGAAGCTCGCAGAGGCTGCCGGCCAGAGCGTGCCCCGCGGCTTCCTCTCATCGTCGCTTCGCCCCCGCGAGTTGACCTACTGCAACTGCATTAACTACGGCCCCAACGACGGCCTGGACGTGGAGGCCCTGACAGCGGCGGAGACGACGCTGCGCGGGCAGATGTTCGACGTGGCCGACCTGTTCCGCGGGCACGTGGCCGGGTGCGAGGAATGCTATGTTGCCGGACCGGCGCCCGCGGTCGGTCAGCGTCGCGCGAGAGCGATCCGCTGTGAGTATGAGCTCACCCAGGACGATTGCACCGAGGGCCGGCAATTCGCCTATCAGATCGGGTGCTTCGGATTCATTGACAACTCGAAGTACCTCGTCCGCGAGGCCGGCGCCTACGGCATTCCGTACCGTGCCTTGATACCCCGGAAGCTCGACAATGTGCTCATCGCCGGACGCATGATGACGGTGGAACTCGTGGCCCACAACAGCACGCGAAACACGACGTGCTGTCTCCTGTGCGGCCAGGCGGCCGGCACTGCCGCCGCAATGGCGGCCAAGAATGGCATCAGGCCCGCGGAGGTGGACGTCGAACGACTCCGCCAGCAACTCTCCGACGACGGCGTCCTCCTCGCACCTCACCCGGACCCGCTGCCATGCTGTTGACGAGGAACTGGTAACTGGCGACTAACGACTGCCTTTCACGGAGCCCAACCCAATGAAGACCATCCTCGAACCCGCAAAAGACCTCCCCATCGTCGCCGAGCCCGACGTCGCCGTCGGCGGCGGCGGCCCCGGCGGCATCATGGCGGCCCTGGCGGCCGGTCGGCGGGGAGCGAAAACGCTGCTCATCGAGCGCTACGGCTTTCTCGGCGGCATGGCGACCGCCGGGCTCATGACCAGCTTCAACGGCTTCCGCAACGAGCACGAGCCAAACCACGTCCAGACGGTGCGCGGCCTGGCGCAAGAGCTCGTAGACCGCCTGGCTGCGGCCGGGGGTGCGTGCGCGCGCACGTCGCACGGGCACTTCGGCGAGCTCAAGCCCGGGCACTGCCCGTATGCAGTGAGCTTCGACCCTGAGGTGCTCAAATCCGTGGCCCTCGAGATGCTCGCTCATGCTGGCGTCGAGCTCATGCTCCACACGGCATTCAGCGACACCCTCGCCGACGACCGAAACGTGAGCGCCGTCATCGTGGAGAACAAGTCAGGGCGGCAGGCCGTCCGGGCGCAGATGTACGTTGACGCCACCGGCGACGGCGATGTGGCCGCGCGCGCCGGCGCGCGCTTCGAGAAGGTCAAAAAGAGCGGCGAGCGCATGATGGCCGTGACGCTCATGTATCGGGTGATGGGTGTTCCCGCGCCCCCCGAGGGTGAGCGGCGTCTCTGGGTCAACGGCCTCACCACCCGCTGGGGGCCCAGGATCAACGAGGTGGACGGCTCGAATGCAGCGGACCTCACCGCCGCCGAGATCGAGGCACGCCGCGCGGTCATGGAGCACGTGGAGAGTCTGCGCAAGGACTTCCCCGACGTCACGCTCGTCGAGACGGCCACCACCATCGGCGTCCGCGAGACGCGGCGGATTACCGGCCTCTACACTATCAGTGAAGAAGATGCGCTGACCGGTCGGCGCCAGCCGGATTCCATTGCGGTGAGTTCGAACCCCGTGCCCAATTACTACGGCAAGCGCTACTTCCTCGAGCACCTGGGCTTCGAGATCCCGTATCGCAGCCTCGTCCCGGCCGATCTGGACAACCTGCTCCTTGCCGGCCGCTGCATCTCCGCCTCCCAGCCGGCCTTCCAATCCGCCCGCAGCATGGCCCCCAACATGGCCATCTCCCAGGCCTCCGGCACGGCCGCGGCCATGTGCGTCGCGGCCGACTGCCAGCCCGCCGACCTGGACGTGGCCGCGCTGCAGGAGCGGCTGGAGAAGGACGGCGCACTCGTGCGCATCCCGCCCGAAGAACGAGAATAAGAGCGCAGGCACATCGCCACCGCGGCGTGGTATAATGAGCCGATTCCCATGATAACTCCAACCGAGATACGTGACCGTACCGATACACCACGCGCGGCCGGCCTGCGGCGCCGCGTCCGCGAGGCGATGGAGGCCCCGCCGGCGATGTGGGACTGCCCGAAGCGAATCGACGATCGCCACATGTCCGAGCCGCTCCCCGTGCGCAAGGCCCGGGCGATCGCCCTGAAGCTCTCGAAGATGCCCACTGAGCTTTGGGACGGGCAGCTCTTCGCCGGCTCCATGACGCTCGAGGAGCCGCGCCTGCACGCGGAGCGAGGCTTCCCTGATTACACCACGGAAGCCGAGCGTGAGGAAGCGGCTCGGCGGGGCGTGAGCATCCGCTCCGTTTTCGGCCATATCGTGCCGGACTATCCGACCCTCCTCGCCAAGGGGTTGCGCGGCATCCGCGCCGACGCGGAGGCGCAGCGAGCGCATGCCGAGACGGCTGACGAGAATGCCTTTCTGGACTCCGTCGTCATCGCCGTTGATGCCGTCATGGACTACGCCGAGCGGCTTGCCGCTCAGTGCGAAGCGGAAGCAACCCATGTGGCACGGGTAGCTCGCTACCCGTGTCTCAGCGCCGAAGGACGCACGGGTTGGCAAGCAACCCGTGCCACACGACCGCGTCCGGATGCGCGTCGCGCCGCGGAGCTGCGTCAGATGGCGGCCAATCTCCGCCAGGCCCCGGCCGGGCCGGCGCAGAGCTTCTGGCAGGCCCTGCAGTCCGTGTGGCTGCTGCATATGATCTTCCACTCCACCATGAACGGGAACGCCATGGGTCGCCTGGATCAGTACGTCTGGCCCTATCTGAAGGCCGACCTCGAGGCCGGGCGGTTGGAGCTTGACCGGGCAGCGGAGCTGGTGGACTGCTTCTGCTTGAAGTTCAACGAGCGTGCCAAGACCACGGACGACCAGCGCCCCGATGCCCGGGAGCCAGAGCCGGTCGATCTGAGCCGACGCACGCGGCACTACACGTCTTCGCAAGTCGGCAGGCAGCGGGATCGTCTCGACGCCACCAATCACTGGCTTCAAAACATAGTCGTTGGCGGACTCACGCCCGAGGGCGCCGACGGCACCAATCCGCTGACTTTCCTGCTGCTCGAGAGCTATCGGCGCAACGAAATGACCAACCCTCTGCTCACCGTGCGCGTGCATCGCCGCTCTCCCGACGAACTCATCGACTACGTGTGCGACGTGCTCAAGGACGGCGGCGGCATGCCGGCCATCTTCAACGACGAGGCGCTCGTGCCGGCCCTGGAGGGACTCGGCATCCCCAGCGCCGATGCGCACGACTACACCAACGACGGCTGCTGGGAGGTCATCATCCCGGGGCGCACCGACTTCCGCTTCCAGCGACTCAGCGTGATGCTGTGCCTCGAGTGGGCGCTCAACCGCGGCCGGTCGCGCCTGGACGGCTCGCGGCAGGGCCCGGATACCGGCGACCCGCGCACCTTCACCAGCTACCGCGACGTGTGGCAGGCGTTCTTGGCGCAGCTCGACGCAATGGTGGTCCGGGTCGTCGGCAACGTGGTTGAGTCCATTAACGTTCGCAGCACCATCGCGCCCGTGCCGCTGCTGAGCGCTCTCATTGACGGAGCTATCGCGGCGCGGCGCGACATGACGGCCGGCGGCGCGAAGTTCCGCACCTTTGGCATGCTCGTCGAGGGCGCCGCCCATGCCATCGATTCGCTCACGGCCATCAAGACGGTGATCTTCGAGCAGGAACACGCGACGATGGGAGAGCTGTGCGACGCGTTAGATGCCAACTTCGAAGGCTGCGCCGCCTTGCGCGCGAAGCTGCTCGCCGCCCCGAAGTACGGCAACGACGACGAACGGGCCGATGCGGTGGGACGGGAGGTCATCGAGGCCTTCACCAGCACGGTGGCGCGGCACGCAGAAGCCCAGCGGGCGGCGGTGAAGCTCCCGTGCGGAGTGGCGACCTTCTCTTGGTACATGGGCATCGGCGAGGGCCTCGGACCCTCGTCCGACGGCCGCTTATCGGGCGAGCCGGTGTCCTCGAACTTCTCCCCGGCCCTCGGGCGAGATATGGATGGCATCCCGAGCGCCATTCTCTCCTACTCCAAGATGCACCACGACAGGCTGGCCGTCGGAGGCCCGCTCGACCTGCGCATCGCTCGGCGACTGGTGGATGGGGACGCGGGCACCGCCCGCATGGCCGCGTTGATCCGCAGTTTCGCCGACGCCGGTGGCGCCATGATGACGCTCACCGTCGCCGACGCGGAGGAGCTTCGCGCCGCTCAGCGAGAGCCCGAGAAGTATAAGTCCCTGCGCGTGCGGATGGGCGGCTGGTGCGCCTACTTCACCATGCTCAGCCGCGAGCAGCAGGAGCACCACATCCGGCGCCAGGAGGGCCGTTCGTGACGCAGCTTGACGGCCTCAGCGACCACGAGGGCCTGATCTTCGACATCGACACCTTCGCCGTCCACGACGGTCCCGGCATTCGGATGGCCGTGTACCTGAAGGGCTGTCCGCTCGCCTGCATGTGGTGTCACAGCCCCGAATCGCGTCGTGCCGAGCCGGAATTGATCTTCGTGCCCGACCGATGTGCGCTGTGCGGCGCGTGCAGCGAGGCTTGCCCGAGGGACGTACATCAGGTGGACGGGGCGGGGCACGTCATCGATCGGGCAGCGTGCGTCGCGTGCGGGCAGTGCGTCGAGCACTGCCCCTCAGGCGCGGTTGCGATAAAGGGCCGCCGCATGTCCGCGGCATCAGTAGTAGGCAAAGCCGCCCGCCTGAAGCCATTCTTCGATCATTCGGACGGCGGGCTCACGCTAACCGGGGGCGAGGTGACCAGCCAGGTGGCCTTTGCCGAGGCCGTCCTGGCGGGCTGCCGGTCGGAGGGCATCCACACTGCCATCGAAACCAACGGAGCGTGCCCGTGGGAGTCGCTGGAGCAGCTCCTGCCCCATACAGACCTCGTGCTCTACGACATCAAGCTCATGGACGAGCAAGTCCACCGCCGTTGGACGGGTGCCTCGAACCGGCAGATCTTGGCCAACGCTGCGCGCTTGGCTGAGCACCGTGTCCAGGTCCGCGTCCCGCTCATCCCCGGCATTACGGACACGGAAGAGAATCTCCAGAGCATCTTCGCCTTCATGCATACCGTTGGGCTATCGTCCCTGGCGCTGCTGCCCTACAATCCATCCTCCTCAGCAAAGTACGAGTGGCTTGACCTCCATTACCAGATAGAAGGGGCAACCCAAAGCCCCAAGCGTCTGGCTGCCTTGGTGGACATGGCTCGGCAGGCGGGGCTCGAGGCGGTCATCGGCTGAATTCCCGCACCGGGTCCCACGGGCTTGCCCGCCTCGGGCGACCTCCGTCCCCCGCGAGCCTTTGCCGTCAATTGTAGGGCGGGTGCTCCGTACTAGTCTGCGAAGCAGGGCTTCGCTGCGAAGCACGAGTCGCCCGCCGCCTTTGCCTTCACGTCCGCGGTCCGCCCCCGGCCAGCCTTTGCCGCTAATTGTAGGGCGGGGGCTCCGTACTACTCTGCGAAGCAGGGCTTCGCTGCGAAGCACGAGTCCCCCGCCGCCTTTGCTTCTGTCCCACAGCCCGAGCCCGACGCAACCCACTGCAGTGACACCAGCGCCCAGGAACGCGGGGGGCAGCACATCGGGCGCTCCCGCATTGCCAGCAACATACTTACATCGCGAGAGGAGGATTTTGCGCCGCAGGTGCGAAGTGACATATAGGTTGGCCCTTGGCTGATCGGCGCACAGCTAGCTGGGGTCGGCTACTGGGAACGACTTCCCGGGAGGGGAAAGCGCGATGCGTCGTAATCTGCTCATGACACCAGTGTTCTGTGGCGTAGCCTGGTTGGCCGCTGCCGGAGTATGCGCAGCGGGCCCCTGGTACATCCAGACGCTGGACAGCGCCGGCGATGTCGGCGAGTACACCTCCCTGGCCCTGGACGTCAGCGGCTATCCGCACATAAGCTACTTCGATGCTTGGCCCAACGAGGACCTCAAGTACGCCGCCTGGAACGGCAGCGGTTGGGACATTCAGACGGTGGACAGCGACGGCTACGTGGGCTACTACACCTCGCTGGCGCTGGACGCCAGCGGTTATCCCCACATAAGCTATTTCGACGACATCAACTACGACCTCAAGTATGCCGCCTGGAACGGCAGCAGTTGGGACATACAGACGGTGGGCAGCGTGGGCTGGCGGCGCGGGTCCAGCTCGCTCGCCCTGGACGCGAGCGGCTATCCGCACATAAGCTTCAACGACAGCTACTACGACCTCAGGTACGCCGCCTGGAACGGGAGCAGTTGGCGCATTGAGACGGTGGACAGCGCCGACAGGGTGGGCGAGTTCAGCTCTCTGGCGCTGGACGCCAGCACCGGCTATCCGCGCATAACCTACTACGGCAACGACGACCTCAAGTACGCGGTCTGGAATGGCACCAGGTGGGACATCCAGACGGTGGATAGCGCCGGCCACGTGGGGCGGTACACCTCGGTCGCGCTGGAGGCCAGCGGCGTTGCGCACATAAGCTACTACGAGGGGGAGGCCTACTATAACCTGAAGTACGCCCGGCAGACCGGCCGCAGCAGTTGGGACATCCAGACGCTGGACGGCGCCGCTGACGTCGGCCAGTACACCTCGCTGGCTCTGGACGGCAGCGGCTATCCGCACATAAGCTACTACGACGATACGAACGACGACCTCAAGTACGCCGCCTGGGACGGCAGCAGTTGGGACATCGCGACCGTGGACAGCGCCGGCGACGTCGGCTTGTTCACCTCCCTGGCGCTGGACGCCAGCAGCGGCTATGCGCACATAAGCTACCATGACTGGACCAACCGGGACCTCAAGTACGCCACCACGCGGCCGCCAGCAGAGGCGTCGCACGAGCTGCTGGCCACGGGCTACTACATGATCTCCTTGCCGCTGACGCCCACGTTGGCCACGCCACACGACCTGCTCTCCGACGACTTGGGCGACGGCAATTACTACATGTGGCGCTGGGAAGCGGGCGGGTATCAGACCGTGCCGACCAGCCTGCCGGAATCTCAAGCCACGACGCTCAGTGCGCAGCAGGGCTACTGGCTGCTGGCGCATGCGGCCACCCTCGACATGGACGTCGGGGGCGTGCTGCCGCACGGCAATCAGTCCATCCCGCTGCAAGCGGGCTGGAACATGGTGGCAGCGCCCTACGAAGCCGCCATGGACAGCCTGCTGGTGGACAACGCCGCCGGCGTGCGCAGCCTGGAGGAGGCGGAATTAGCCAACTGGGTGCTGGCTACGTTCTACTACTCTCACGATGGCACGGGCAGCTACAGCACGCTCACCATCAATCAGACGCCGCCAGACGCGCTGTCGCTGTGGTACGGCTACTGGGTGCTGGCTGGACTGGACTGTTCCCTGATCGTCCCGCCGCCATCTGGCGGCGCGGGCGGGACGGCGCGCCGCACAGCAGAACGCACCGTCGTGCAGCCGGCTTGGGCCTTCGACATTCAGGTCAGCAGCGGCGACTCCGCGGACAGGATCACCATCGCGGCGGCCGATGCTGCTTCGGACGACTTCGATGGGTTTGCCCTGGATAGGCCGAAGCCTCCGGCGGCGCCGGGGGAGGGGAGGGTGCGGGTGGTGCTCAGAGCCGAAGGCTGGCGGGGGACGGTCGCCGACGCGCCAAAGCCGCTATGGCGACGGCGCGAGCCCCCGCCCTACAATAAGGCACCGGGCCGACAGATGCCGTGGGCGTCTGAGCTGGCCACAGAAACGAAAGGCACGGCTCAAGAGGACACTGAGTGGGAGCTCACCGTCAGCGGTGGAGTGGGGGGGGAGCAGGTGACGCTGAGCTGGCCCGAGCTGAGCCGCTTGCCCAAGGATCGAGTCCCGATCCTGATAGACCGCGACACGGGCAAGCGCACCTTCATGCGCACGCGAGCGCAGTACGAATTCAGCGCTCCGGGCGAGGGCGCCAGCCGCGGCTTCACGGTGACGGTCAAGCGGGCACAGGAAGGCGCGCTGCTCATCAGCGGCCTCACGGCATTGCCCACCCGCGCCGGCACCTGGGACATCGGCTTCAACCTTTCGGCCGACGCCGCGGTTGACGCCCACGTCTACAACGTCGCCGGCCGCCGTGTGGCTGACATCGCAAACGGTGCCACGCTCGGCCGAGGGCGCGCCTCTCTCACCTGGAACGCTCGCAGCCTCACGGACACCGCCGTCCCAACTGGCACCTACCTCCTCCGCCTCACCGCCCGCACCCGAGCCGGGGAGCAAGCCTCGGCGGTGACCGTGCTGCAGGTGCAGCGGTAGGCGATCTGGGAAAACTGTCGGTGAGCAATCAGCGACCCACGCCGCGGAGGCAGCGTGGGTCGCTTGCTCCGTACGGGTTGCGTTGCGGCTCGCGAGCTCGAGACGAACGCGCCCGAGCGCGTCAAGCTTTTTCAGCCCATCTCCTGGGCGAAAAGCTGGAGCAAAACCACAGCGGCCCCACCTCCGGCGAGCACCCGAACCCAGAGGGCCGCGCCACGCGCACGGAGGCGGCACCGACATCACTACTGCACTACAACTCGCAATACTCGCCATCCGTCGCCAGGTTCTTGCACGGATAGCGCCACTGCTCGCCATACTCCCGCGGGAGCGCATCTGCCTCTTTCGGCCCCCACGTGCCGGCGGGGTACCCGTAGAGCTTCAAGTTGGGATTGCCCTCGTAGGCATTGAGGATGGGGTCCACGAAGGCCCAGCACGCCTCGACGACATCGCCCCGGGCGTACAGCGTCGCGTCACCCAGCATGCAATCCAGAAGCAAGCGTTCGTAGGCGCTCGGGACGTAGGTATCGGAAAGCTCCGAGTAATGAAAATCCATGCCCACATCCTTCACCTCAAACCCCGTCCCCGGCAGCTTCAGGCCAAATCGCAGCAGAATGCCCTCATCCGGCTGGATGCGAATGACCAGCTCGTTGTCGCCATGATACATGTCTGCGCCGGGGCCGAACAGGCGATGCGGGGTGGGCTTGAAATGTATGACGACCTCGGTCACCCGCGTGGGGAGTCGCTTGCCGGCCCTGACGAAGAACGGCACTCCGCCCCAGCGCCAGTTGTCGATGTGGAACTTCAGGGCTGCGTAGGTCTCGGTCCGGGAGTCCGACGCTACATCCTCTTCTTCCCGGTAGCCACGCACCTTCTCTCCCCGGATCGTTGATGCCATGTACTGCCCCCGGACGACGCTCTCTTCGCATTCCTGCGCCGTGAATGGCCGCAGCGCCTGGAAGACTTTGAGTGCCTCGTTGCGGATTGCGTTCGCATCGAAGGACGATGGTGGCTCCATGGCGATCAGGCCAACGACCTGCAGCAGGTGGTTCTGCACCATGTCGCGGATGACCCCGGCTCGATCGTAATACCCGCCGCGCCCCTCGACACCGATGTGTTCGGCCGACGTCACTTCGACGTGGTGAATGTAGTTTCGATTCCAGAGCGGCTCGAAGATTCCGTTCGCGAATCTGAAGACCAACACATTTTGCACCGTTTCTTTCCCCAAGTAGTGATCGATGCGATAGATCTGGTCTTCGCGAAACGCCTGGAGCAGGCTCCCATTCAACTCCCTGGCCGATTGCAGATCGTATCCGAAGGGCTTCTCAACGATAATGCGCGTCCACCCCGAGCCATTTCCCTGCCGACTCAGGCCGCTGTGGCCGAGGTTGGCCGCAATGACTTCGTACAAGCTGGGCGGCGTCGCGAGGTAATACAGGAAGTTCCCGAGGGTGCCATACTTCGCGGCGAGTGCCGAGAGTCGCGCGTTCAACTGTTCGTACTGCTCCGCGCTGCTCGTATCGAGGGCCTCGTAGTGGAGCTGCTTCGCGAACTCCTGCAGCTTCGCCGAGTCAACGGGCTTGTTCTCAGAATACTGCTCCACGCTTTCGACCATATGCCGCCGAAAGGCGTCGTCGGACAGTTCGGTGCGGCTGACGCCCAGGATGGCGAACCTGTCCGGCAGGAGGCTCTGGCAACAGAGATCGAAGAGCGCGGGAACGAGCTTTCGCTTCGTCAGATCGCCCGAAGCGCCGAAGATGACGAGGATGCAGTCGTCGGGGCTTTTCATTGCTGATAGCCTCGTTTCGCTGTGTCAGGCCCCACCCCGGCCCTCTCCTGGCCCCGCATCTCAGTGCTGGCTCAATATCGCCTGCCGCGCGAGGTATTCGTGGACTGTGGTCACCAGCGTCGCATGGCTCCATGTGAGTGGGCTCACGGACAGGGGTGCGTTGGTGTAGGGATGCACCTGCTCGGCCATGACGCCGCTGGGTAAGGCGTGGTCGGCGGCCCAGTTCAAGATCTCAAGTGCCGACTCCAGGTCCGCGGCGGTCTTCGCGGAAGCGATGTACCACTGCGCCATCCAGAGCGTGCAGATGAACCAGGGATTGCCCGGCACGTTCTCGATGTCGTCGCTTGCCTGGTGATAGTAGTCATTTTCGTAGCGGGCCATGCCGCCCACGTCTGTCTTCACCCAGAGCCGGTCTCTCACGGCTTCCATGGTCGCAACCGTCTTGGGATCGTCCGGGGCGAACATGCCGAAGTACCATAGGCCGAACAGCGACGCGTCAATAGTCGTGTCCCGCTCCCAGCCACCGTCATCCCGCTTGTTGATCATCCGCACAAAGCGCCCGAGATCCGGCGCCCACAGATGCTCCTCGACCCCGTCCCGTATCTCGTGGGCCGCGCGGCGGTACGTGTCCGCCAGTTCGTGCTCCCCGAATGCGTCCGCGAAGTTGGCCGCCGCCTGCAGTCCGCCCCACGTGGCCCCGACCGTCCACGCCAGCACCCCTCGCCGCTCTTCCCAAAGGTCCCAGGAAGGCAGCGGCAGGCCATTGTCAGGCTCCCGGTAGCTGACAAGCCAGTTGGCAGCACGAACGACCAGGCCCCGAAACTGCAGTTTGATGAACTCGACGTCCCTGAAGCGCTCGAAGTGCCGCCACAGCGCCCACAGCACCAGCGCCGTTTCGTCCTCCTGTACGGGGGGCTCTTTGCGGCCCTCGTGATACCAGCCGTGCCAGGACGACGCCAGCGACCCATCGGGGTTGTACTTGTGCAGGAGATACCCTTCCCTGGTGATGACCTCGTGGCAGAAATCGAAGAAGCGCCGGGTCACCTCGGAGTACCCGGCATCGATCAGCGCCGCAGCGACCAGCGCCCCGTCCCGGGGCCACATGTACGAGTACGTATCGTGGGCGTAACGGGCCATATCGTAGTCGTTCGCGGCGAGGATGGCTCCGTTGTTGTCGATCTGGGTCCGCAGAATGAGCAGGCTGCGGCGGTAGACTTGGCACAGGTGCTCGGGCATGTCACAGAAGTCTTCGTCCTCTTTGCTGGCCCATAGCGCCCAGTAATGCCGGGTGCGCTCCAGGAACGTGTCCGGACCTTTCTGCCGCACCGCGCGGTTGATGCGCGTCACGTCGTCGAACTCCTCCCCGACGGCGATCCAGTACCACGCTGCGACCTCGCCCCGCGCCGGCACAGAGACGTGCACGGCGACGGTTGAGTCCACGCTGCCCTGCGCAACGGCGTTGCCCGAGAGTGAGCCGTCCTCCGCGTCGCGCCACGTGCCCTCCCGGCCCCCTACTTCTTTGAGGCCCACCGCCCATTGGTCCACACCGATCTTCCACTCGTCCGGCCCGCCGGTGGCGGCGTTAATCATGAACCAACGCTTGCCTTTGTAGTGGAAGACGGCTCGACGTTCCGGCTCGTAGTAGGCCGAGTCGCCCACCTCGCGCCCGCCAACGTGGAAGTCATGCGCAAAGAAGAGGCGCACCTCGCGCTCGCGATCGACCTCGTTGTGGACGATGACCTGCCGCAGATAGAGGTCCTCATGGAAGTCCACGGCATCGTGGCACACCAACCTCAAGCCCAGGTCCGGATGCTGCAACGTGACCTCGGTGACGAGAGTATCTTCCGCGTAGTCCAGGATGCGCTCCCAGCGGGCATCATCCACCCAGCGAAACTGCCCTTCCACCCACACGCCGAAGCGGAATGGGTGACCGGCAGTGTGGTTCTCCTGGCCCACGTGCGGCCAGTAGATGTCGCGCAGTTGGTACGTCTCATCGAAGTTGACCAGTAACGAGCCGTTTCCGACGGGGATATCACGCGGCATAGTTGCTCCCCTACTCTCCCGGACGGCGATCGCCGCTCCATTGAGCCCGGCACCCGGGTGTTATCACTTCTCGCTCTTTACCTCGTGTCCCCCGAACTGCTGTCGAAGCGCGGCCAACAGCTTGTCGGCGAACGGCGATTCCTGGCGCGAGCGGAAGCGCCGCTGCAGGGACAAGGTGATTACCGGAATCGGGCACGCCAAATCGATGGCCTCGGCCACCGTCCAGCGTCCCTCGCCAGAATCCTCGACATGCGCAGCGATCCCTTCCAGCGTCGGATTCTCGGCGAGGGCGTTGGCTGCCAGATCCAGCAGCCAGGAGCGCACCACGCTGCCGTGGCGCCAGATCTCCGCGATCCGATGCAAGTCCAGCCCGAATTCCGTCTTGTGCTGCATCAGATCGAAGCCTTCAGCATAGGCCTGCATCAGGCCGTACTCGATGCCGTTGTGCACCATCTTGACGAAATGCCCGGCTCCGCTCGGCCCCACATGCCCCCAGCCTTTGTCCGGAGCGGGCGCCAGCGTCTCAAAGATGGGCCGGAGCCGTTCTACGGCAGCCTCTTCCCCACCGATCATCATGCTATAGCCCTCGGCCAGCCCCCACACGCCACCGCTTGTGCCTACGTCCAGCAAGCTGAGCCGTTTTTCTTTGAGCATCGCGGCGCGGCGCATGGAGTCCTTGTAGTTGCTGTTGCCGCCATCTAGAATAGTATCGCCGGGAGACAGGCGCTCGGCCAAATCCCGAATGGTGCTCTCGGTCGGCTCGCCGGCAGGCACCATCACCCAGACCGCGCGGGGCGCCGGCAGTTTCGCTATGAGCTCGCCCAAGCTGCGCGCCCCATCGGCGCCGTCGGCTTCAGCCGCCTCGATGGCTGCCTCGTCCAGATCGTAGGCCACAACGCGATGACCGCCACGGAGCAAGCGCGTCGCCATGTTCAAGCCCATCTTCCCCAGGCCGACGAGTCCCAGGTCCATGTGTGCCCCTCTCCTTTGTGCCCGTACGCTCCACACGGTATCGACAGATAGGATAGGTGGCTCAGTTCGCACTGCCGCCCTCTTATCCCTTCGACAGGCGCGGGTTGTCTCATGCTGGGGCTCCGGCCAGCACGCGCTCGCGCTTCTGCGCGATGCTCGCCATGAGGCCGGCGAATGCCTTGGCAAATGCACCGACACCGGCGACGAGCAACTGATCGGTGATGCCATCCAGATCCAGACCCAGGTCCGACAGGCGGGCCAGGTGCTCTCGGGCTTCGTCCAGGCCGGATAGCAATGTCGGCGCCACACGGCCGTGATCGAGGAAGGCCTCCAGCGTCTCCGGAGGCACTGTGTTGACAGTGTCCGGTCCGATGAGGTTGTCCACGTAGAGCGTGTCCGGGTAGTTTGGGCTTTTCGTGCTGGTGCTTCCCCACAGGGGCCGCTGGACGCGCGCGCCCTCCGCCTTCAGCCGCTCCCAGCGCTCCCCGCTGAAGGTCTCGCGGAAGCGGGCATAAGCCATTTTGGCGTTGGCAATGCCGATCTTGCCCTCGAGTTCGGCGCGTCCAAGCTTCGCCAGCCCCTGATCAACAGCCGTATCCACGCGGCTGACGAAGAAGGAGGCCACGGATGCAATCCGGCTCAGATCACCGCCGGTGGCCATACGCTTCTCCAGCCCGGCGAGGTATGCCTCGGCCACTACATCGTATTGTGCCAGCGAGAACATGAGAGTCACGTTCACGTTGACGCCCTCGCTGGTGAGCGTCTCGATGGCCGGGATGCCCTCGGGCGTGGCGGGCACCTTGATCATCACGTTTGGGCGCTCCAGCGCGGCGAAGAGATGCCGCACCTCGGCGATGGTGCCCTGGGTATCGTGGGCCAGCTTCGGGTTGGCTTCCAGGCTCACATACCCGTCATCGCCGCCGGTCTCATCGTACACCGGCCGAAGCACGTCGGCGGCGGCCCTGATGTCGTACAGCACCAGCGCCTCGTAGATCTCAGCCGCTGACCTCCCCTCGTCGGCCAGTCGGTTGAGGTCCCGGTCGTACTCCGAGCCCCCGGAGATGGCTTTCTCAAAGATAGACGGATTGGAGGTAACGCCATAGACCCCCTTGTCAACCAACTCCTGAAGCTCCCCCGAGGTGATGAGAGAACGGCGAATGTAGTCGAGCCAGATGGACTGGCCCAACGCCGCCACTTTGTGCAAGTTGGTCATTCCCGACTCCTCCTTGTCCCTCAATGCTCCCCCCACTGCTCCCATCACCACGATCATACCCCCGCCGTTGTCCTAAACGGAGTGAGAGCTCACATCCTTAATGGACCCGGGTCGATGACCGGGCGGAGGGCAAGCGCCGTGCCGCAACGAAACCACGCCTCACCAATGCGAACTCACCACGGAGGCGCACCTGCAATGAACATCCTCTTCATCGCCATCGACACGCTGCGGGCGGATTACCTCGGCTGCTACGGTTACAGCAAGCCGACGAGCCCGAGCATCGACGCGCTCGCGGCGTCGAGCGTGTGCTTCGAGAACGACTTCGCCGTGGCCAGTTACACACATCCGAACTACACGAGCATGTACACCGGCCGCTACCCCATCACCCACGGCGTGGTGCGTCAGAGCGGGGACTACTACATGCCGGACGAGATCCCCGTCCTGCCGGAGATGCTGCGATCGGCCGGCTACACGACGGCCGTGGTGAGCAACCTGCCCAAATCCGGCAAAGCAGTGCAAACGACGTGGTTCGCCCGCGGCGCAGACAGGCACGTTCCGTACGATGCGAAGCCGCCGGCAAAGGAGGGCCTGCGGACGAACTCCATGGCGCACGTCAAGGACCTGGCAATGCCTCTGCTGGATGAGCTCAAGGGGCAGAAGTTCTTCATGTTCGTGCACTGCTGGGACCCGCACCGGCCCTATCTGCCGCAGCCGCCGTACGACGAGATGTACGTCCCCGAGGGCGCTCCGAACCGCACGAACTTCTCCGTCGATCCCGTGCCCGAGACCGAGCCGCAGGGCCTCGCCTATACCATCGCCCAGTACGAGGGCACCATCACCGACTGCGACGCCGCCCTCGGCGAGCTGCTCGCCCGCCTGGACGAACTCGGGCTGCGAGATGACACGCTCGTGCTGTTGACGGCTGACCACGGCGAGTCGCTGGGCGAGCATCGTATCTACTTCCGCCACGCCGCCATCTACGAGCCGACGGTACACGTCCCGCTCATCATGAGCTGCCCCGGCCACCTGCCTGCGGGACGCCGCGTCGAAGGCTTCGCCCAGCCGGTGGACCTGGCGCCCACTATCCTGTCGTTGCTCGGCATCAGCGACGAATGGAACATGGAGGGCCACGACCTCACGGCGGTGGCGCAGGGCGATGCGGAGGAGACGTACGATCGGGTGATGATGCACTCCATCAACCCGGACATGCGGAGGGCGATCCGCACGCGAACGCACAAGTTCATACAACTCGTGCCCGGCTGCGATCGCCAGGAGGCCTTCCCCGCCGAGGAGCTGTACGATCTACGCAACGACCCGGCCGAGACCGCCAACGTCGTCGGAGAGCAAACCGGTGTGGGCGCCGACCTTCGCAACCAACTCGAATCCTGGGTCCGGGAGAAGGTGGAGGCACGAGGGGGCGAGGATCCGATGGTCGAGCAATCCCGCCCCGGCGGCCGCTGGCCGATCTGGTAAGCCTTTGCCGTTACTGTAGGGCGGGGTCTCCGTGCCCCGCCGCCTTTGCCTCCGCCCTTTTTCCTCGCTCCTTGCCTCAGTTGTAGGACGGGGGCTGCGTACTACTCTGCGAAGCAGTCGTCATGGCGAGATGCGCCACCCGGAAACCATGAAGATCGGCCCGGCGGGGGGGCTGGGGGCCGCCGGAGCAAGCTGCTCCGGCTACAACCGGTGGGCGGACGGGGGAAATCCTCGGAGCAGTGATGATGTTCCGTTGGGACACCAGGAAACGATGAAGATGTCTGGGCTGGCGCACAGCCCGTGGGAGCGCTGAGACGGGGCTGTGGCGAGCCACAGGTGCTCTCAGGACCTCCGGTCCTTGCTCGCCTACAGAAAGGCACACGACCAAATCTTCAAAGCAGCCATCATGTGGCGTGGCCACACTCAGAAACGATGAAGATGCGTGCGAGGGCCAAAGGCATGCCACCTCGGCCAGGCGGGCGACGGAGAGCCCGCGCTACAACGCCACCGCAGCCGGCGGGGCACGGTCGCCGACGCACCATAGCCGCTTTAGCGACGGCGCGAGACCCCGCGCTACAATACGGCCCCCGGCCAGAATCTTCGGGGTAGGGCTTCGCTGCGTACTACTCTGCGAAGCGGCCCGCTGCGAAGCACGAGAAGCAGCAGTGCCCCGCCGATCTCTGTCGCTCGGCGCCCCCCTCGTGCTTCACCCCGACCAGCTCCGCGCCACTTCCGTGATACTTCGCGGCGCGAGGACGACGCTTCGGCCGCCGTACGTCACGCGGGCCTCCCGGTCACGAAAGTTGAGCAGGAGCGCGCTCCCCCCGCGCAGCCGCGTCACGTAGACCCCGGCGGTGTCGCCGCCTGGCGCCCGATACGGTGCGCCGGCCCCTGGCACGAAGCGCCCGGGCTGGTACACCAGCGCCCCAGCGAACGCCTCCAGCGTCACATCCCCAGGAGGCAAGTACACCACCGCACCTCTCCCCAGGCGGCGCGTGAACTCTCCGGCGATACGCTCGAGAGACAAACCGGACACGAACCCGAACGGCAGTGCCTCATGCAGCGCGCTCTGGGGCAGCTTCCCCTCGCACACAGCCACCCAAACCACGGCCACCCCGAGCATCCGTGTGTCAGGAGGATCCGCCCGCCACGCCGGCCCGCCAAATGCCAGGCGCAGGGAGCGCTCTCCTTCCCCGGGCGGCGGCGAGTACTGGAATCCCAGCACCCGCCGACCCCGGCCCGGAACGCGACACACCTGGCGTCCGTCCACCTGCAAAACCTGCTGATTCGGCTGCGGGCCGGCTCCCACCAGGCACACTGCCACGGTGAACACGTCTCCCGGCGGCAGCGGCAGCTCCATCTCTGATCCCGCCGTTGACCAGCGGAAGGTCGTATCCGGCGGCGGCAGGCTCAGGCCGGATTCCGCACCATGCCACTTCCCGCGCAGCACTCGGTCACCGGCAGCGCTGCCGATGTCGAAGAAATGCGGTTGCGCTATGTCCTCCCGGTTCAGCACGCTCTCCGGAAGCAACATCCGTTGCGGCGACGTGTCGCCCTCGACCGTCTCGATCTCGTCTATTCCGCAGAGGGCGAGGATCCCACCATCCCGCACCCACGCCTCCAGCGCCCGCGCTGTCTCCGGTTCGACTACCGCGCCGGCGACCCAGAAGAGCGCCCGCAGCCGCTCCAGCGCCCCGTCTGCAATCAGCCGCTCATCCACCACATCGAAGTCGGTGACGGCCCGAAGTCGCCGCCCAGACTGAGAGAAGCTCCCCAGCACCCCAAGGTCCCACGACGTGCGGTTGAGGAAGAGGCCCACGTCCACCATCGGCTCCCGCTTCACCAGAAAAGAGCGGCATGCAGCGTACCGCCGCGCCCGCTCGCCAGACGGCTCGGGATCGTAAGTGAACAGCTCGTCCGCGCCGGAGGCCGTCGCATTGTAGATGCGCCCCACGATCCCCTCGGCCTTGACGGCCCCGGCGGGCTCGATGCCGAAGTAGGCCCCATAGTGCCGGCAGGCGGACGCCACCTGTCGCGTCAGCATGAAGTTGGCCGCGTAGTTCGTGGCCTCGTTCGTGATGCGGAGCCCGGCACCGTAACGCGCAGCCACCTCGGCCTGAGCGCTGAAGTCCGCCCCGAGGATAGAAGCGCCCTCGCCACCCGTGGAGACCTGGATGCGAGTACGCGGCAGGACTTGCCGCGTCGTGCGCAGCCAGAAATCCACCCACTCAGTCATGCTCGCGCAATACCACCGCTGCAGGTCCAGCCGAGCCCGGCGATTCGGAGCCGCCGACGGAAGAAATGGCTCGACCGCCTCGAAGTTGGGATAGGTCGTCCCCCAAGCAGCGTTGAGCGGCCCGATGTCCCCATACGCCTCCCGCAGCGTCCGCCGGAAATCGGCGCGCGCGAACGGATCCCCACACCAGTAGCCCCAGTGGACGTGATATCGCTCGTCGAGGTAGGTCCAGTGATTGCCCCCGGCCGGGTAGAGCGACTCCCCGTAGTCGCCTGACATCCCCAGCTTCACGCTCTCAATGAGGCGGGCATCGAAATGCGCCGCAAACCGACCCACGAATTCTGCCACGTGCACGCGCAGGCTCCGGTTCCAGATCGACTGGATCTTCGTGTTCTTGTCGTGCTCCAGGCAGCGGGCGGGGACCGATTCGGGCGAGGCTATGAACCACGGTGGCGTCCCGTAGGCGGGCCCGGCGATGAGCAGCGGCACCCAGCGCATGCCGGCATCCTCCACGGCGCGCTCCCAGACGTCATAATACGAGAAATCCCAACGCCCCCGCTCCGGCTCGCACAGCCACCACTTCACGTATACCTCCAGCGACGTAAGCCCCTCCCGCTTCGCGGCGGCGGCGCGCCGGGCTGCCCGCTGGGCTACCTGTGCCCGGCTATAGCGCTTCTCTTTCGGCGGCACCACTGGCTGGAAGGGCACATCGTTGCCGGCGCAGTAGTACATCGGCGCACCCGCAGGCAGCGGCAGTGGGGCCGCCACATCCGCCCCACCGGCCACCACGGCGAGCGCTCCGAACACCATGCCGCAGACCGGAACCGCCACAACGAGACGCGTCCGCATGGTCTACTCCGAAGATTCGCCCTCACTGCCCCGAGCTGCCCGCCACCTCAACCCTCCGCGGCCCAATCGCCCTCAGCAGATCCGGCAAATCGTACTTCGTCAGCGCCCCCGGCACCTCCCAGGAACGCCCTTCGCCTCGCCGGCCCTACCATTTGCCGGTTCAGCTCTCACCTCCTCCCTCGCGGCTCGGTGCCAGTGTGGGGCGACGATGCCCATCCGTGCCGCCCCTGCCTTTGGCCTTTCCCTTTCTCCCTTTTCCCTGCCTTCAGCCCCGCAGGACCGCCCACGTGCCTCCGCGAAGCCACACTCCACCGCCGGCCCCACCCGACGACGAGGACGAGCCGCTCCCCTATCGGACCGCGCTGGTCGGCGCCGGCCTTGCTTTTCTGGGCGCGACCTGGATGCTCGTGCACGCCGGCGTGTCCCAGTGGGTTGCCGCCACCGTGATGCTGCTCTGGATTCCGACGACCTTCTGTCTCACCTGGATGGTCATCAACGGCGGGATGTACCTGGTCCAGACGCCCTACTACCTCTCCGAGATGCTCATTCTGTTTCTCGGCACACAGAGGGTGGACCCCGGCAACCTGGCCATCCTCCGCCTCCCCGAGCGTTCACTCATGCGCGACTGGGGCGAGATCCTCATGCCCCACATCCTCCAGGGATTCCACCTCGGCGACGCGACGGGGCTTCGGCGACGCAGCCTCGTCCCGGTGATGGCAGTGAGCATCCTGCTGTGCCTGGCAGTGGCCATCCCCGCCACCATCTGGCTGGGCCACGTCGAGGGCTCTGTGAGCACGTTGCACGGCCAGCGCGGGTTCTCGTACAACCCCTACAACCAGATCGCAAACTGGACCAGAGTGCCGCTGTTCATCGACTGGACGGAGATCTGCAACGCCATCGGTGGGGCGATCTTCACGCATCTACTGCTCGTCGCCCGCTGGCGCTACGTGGGCTTCTTTCTCCATCCCATCGGCTTCGCGGTGGGCGCCAGTTACTCCAACTTCCACATCTGGTCGTCCCTGTTCCTGGGCTGGCTGGTCAAGACAATGATAACGTACTGCGGTGGAGCCCACTGGTATCAGCGCCTCCGCCCGGTGTTCATGGGGCTCATCGTAGGCGAATACATTGCGGCGTTGATCTGGATCGTGGTGGGGGCGATCACCCGCGTGCCGTATCGGCTGCTGCCGGTGCCGTAGGTCGTACGCGCACCTCACGCGTCCTATCCCGACGATTCGGCCGGACCTTGTCATTCTGAGGCCGAAGGCCGAAGAATCTCACACCGGCTACCCCGCTCCTCGCCTCCCGGGCCGCTCGTTGGGCTTTGCCTCGCCGACCACTGGCCACTGAGCACTGCCTTTCGCTGTAGGCGGTCACCTGTCGGCCGCCGCCTTTGCCTTCGGCCTTTTTCCTTTCTCGTTGCCTCTCCCCGGCAGGACCACGCACATCAGCCGGCGAAAGTGCTACAAGGGAGGCACGGCAATGTTCTCCAACCAACGCACCAAACCCAAAGTCTTCATCAGCCACTCGAGCGAGGACCACCCGTTTGTCCACAAACTCACGCCCGACCTGGAGCGTGACGGTGGACAATGCGGGCATGACTAACGGCGCCAACTGCAGGATCGAGGCGGCCGTCGGGCTGGGCTGACAGAGACAATTAGTGCGTTGAGTTGACATTCAACTCAATGTTTGGTACAATAGGCTTTAGGTAACAAGAGATGGCCAGAACGTTCGGAGAGTACCTGCGGGAACTGCGACGCGCGAAGGGTCTGAGTCAGCGCGGACTGGCCGAGAGGGTAGGAGTTGACTTCTCGTACATCAGCAAGGCAGAGAACGACCGCATATCGCCGCCTGCCGGCGACACGATAGTGAGGATCTGCGAGGCATTGGGTGTGCCGCCTGATGAGCTGCTGGCGCTCAGCGGGAAGGTGCCGAGCAACCTCACGGAGACGCTGCGGGCGAGTCCGGCAGCCCTTGGGTTCATGCGAGAAGCACATGCGATGAGTCTGAGCGAGGAGGAGTGGAGAACGCTGGGGAGACGGCTGAAGCGGCTGCGAAGCAACTGATATGCGAGGCGGAGCACGCCGTGCAGAGGGGTAAGGAGGAAGGCGAGTCCTGATGCAGTGGTCCTACAACTGGAACGGTGTCCGCGACGGTACTACTACCAGTTGCACTGCACCCCAAGTACCAGAGCACACGTGGGAGGAGAATTAGTGGGTTTCGGCTCATCATGACGGAGGGCCCACTGGGCCTTCTGGGAAGGAGAGGTTCGCATGAGTCCTGACTGGCTGGCGGTGCAGAGCTTCGGCACCAACCAGACGCTACTGGCCGCCATCAATGCTCTCTCGATTCACACTAAGCTGCGGCTTGGCGGAGTCGACGACCCAGGCCGGTCCCAGGCAGCAGCCGATGGGCGAAAGACTCTCGAAGCGTTCCTAGACAGGCTTGATACAGCGCTTAGGCAGTCTGGCGAAGACGAGTTGGGTCCGGTCTTGGGCGCCGATCCGCGGTTGCGTGAGCTGGCGAGGAGCTTCGTCGCCGCGAGGCGCGACTCCGGTCGCTTTCGATCCGTGCTGTTCCGCCAGAGCCCTTCTGAGATGGAACAGTTGCTGCGCTCAGACAAGCCAGAGGATGAGAAGCTGCTTGTCGAGTGCCTGAAAGAGCTCCGAGCGCTGGTGGAGGACCATCTCCACAGCGACTCGGCGGAAGTGCTGGGAGAGATCTAGTTGTGGGATGTGCTGCGCGACAATAACCTGGACCTTCTCCGGCAAGTGGATCGGCTTCAGGAGGACCTTGAGGGCATCAGCAGCTCTCTGCTAACCGAGCTTCGGGCGTACTACCAGTGGGCGGTCGAAGCAGTTGGCGCGTGTGGACTTCAGGCACGGCAGAATCTTGAGGACCTGGAACTGCGTCGGGACGAGATCCTTCCCGACATCCTGAGCAGCAGTCAGGTGGCGACGCGGGAACTGGCCCTGCTGAATCAGCGGCTGCTCAGCCCGCTCCTGCGCGCCCGACCGTCGGACCGTCTTTGCTTGAAGCTGCTCCTCTGGCTGCACGCGGGGCACCCCGAGACTCGCGGGCTCCCTCTTGGCCTCACTGATGGGGAGTTCGCGGCTTGGCCAGCCCCGGATCTGCCGACGGTTTACTTCATGCCTCCGTCAGCGCAGCGTGAGTTACTGTACCTCCCACTATTCTTCCACGAGTTCGGGCACCTCCTCTACGCGTGTCATCGAGACGAGATGGACGATCTCGTCGGCGATCTACAAGAGGAGATCCGGAACATGCTCGCGCCAAGAGTGCGAAGGGGCGATGAGCACGAGCGCTTCGCGGAGGAGGGGCGAAGGACGATAGTAGAGGTGTGGTACGAGTGGACGCAGGAGTTGTTCTGCGATGCTGTGGGCTATGTGATCGGGGGGCGCGCGTTCGTGGAAGCGTTCTCTATGTACCTGCGAATGCGAGGGAGTGACGAGTACCGCGTGCCGCTCGACCAACTTCTCCAGAGGCACCATCCGGTTACGTGGCTGCGAGCTCGACTGCTGGCCGATCGGGCGTGTCGGATGGGTTACAGCGCTGACGGCGAGGTATTGACTGGCGCCTGGGATGCCATTGCTGAGGCAATGGGTGTTGTCGAAGATTACTTCGGGTTCTACGAGCCGGAGTTCGGGCCCGCAGTTCACGGGACGATTGAGGACATGCTGACTGAGGCATCACCTCGGAAGTGCACTTCTCGGGAGGTGGGCGGCTCGGACGAGGAGTTCTCACCCATCGGGCTTGTGAACGAGGCCTGGCGACGCTTTCGTGAGGATCCTCAAGGCTATCGGGCATGGGAGGAGCGCGCTGTGAGCAGGTTCCTGGGGGGCGCGTGATGAGGACTGGTGGGGGCGCTGGACAGTGCTGGCAGCTGTGGTAATCCCGGGGACATTCATGATGGGTATGTGTCAAGGGGGAAGTGGAGGTTTCCCCCCGGGGCGGTCATCGTGCCCTCCTGGCGGCATGGCTGCCTGTACTTGCTCAACGAGCCTTTCGTCACGTAGGTCGGTAGGTCAGCGGTCGGACGCCACCGGACATTCATGTGCTGCCTCAGGCTCGTGGTGAGCCGTCGCAGAAGATTGAGCTTGAATTCGCCCGACACCATACTCAATTCCCGCCCTCTCGCTCGTCGTCACCGGCGTTCCCTGACGCTTCGACGATATACCCGGAGATGTCCACGTACACCGCCCGGAACTTCTCGTTGCTCACTGCCTGGAGGAAGTACACCCGCTTGCCATCACGAGAAAACGACGGATTGACGTGGGCGCGCAGTTGCCAGGTTACATAATCAAAACTGTGCTCCATCAGCGTAGCTATGGGTTCGATCTGCCCCCGACGATAGAGCACCAGGCGTATCGGCTTCCCATCGTAGCTCGTGGATTCGCCGGCGTACCATTGCCGGTCCGGTGAAGCCGCGCCGTGGGTGATCGGTCCGGCCAGAGTCTCCATGAAACGCCCGTCAGGTGTCCAGCGGCGGTACTCGTGGTTGTTCGGATTGCCGTTTCTCACGCGGAAGTCGGCGCCCATGAGCGTGTTGCTGTCGTACCACAGGAAGTGCATCGGCTTCTCCCCGGGAAAGATCGTCAGCCCCGTGCCATCGCTCCGGACGGTAGCCACACGCCTCCTCCCGAGGCGAAAGCTGATACGCCTTCCGTCGGGGCTGAACTGCAGGTGCGCCAAGCCGATTCTCGGGGTGTGCTCTTCTCCGAGCTTCTCCGTCAGGAATGCCGCGATCTTCGCCGAGCTAATGATCCGCCGGATCTTCCCCGTGTCGCAGTCCAGTTCGTAGATTCCGCTTTCGCTGACCGCCGAGTTCGTGCCGGCGCCGCCGGCAGCGGCAAACAGGATGTTGTGGTCGTGGGCGTCATGGCCGATATGCCCGGCAATCGGCCCACGCACTACCTCGCCGGTGTCCACATTGAGCACGTGAATACCGGAGGCCGACTCGAAGGCAACCCGGGCGTTGTCGATCCACATGGCGTTGGCGCCATTGTGGTTGTGCACGTTCACCTCGAAGAGCTTGCGATGATTGGTCAGCTCGCGGTCGCAGACCCACAATTCGGCGTCGGCTCTCGACTGCCAATCGCGACCGGAGAGCTCCCGGTAGCGCACGTAGCAGATTCGCTGGCCGTCCGGGCTCTCCGGCGACGTGCCGTAGATGCTCAGCGCCGTGCTTTCCGGCCCGTCATGAAGCGGCACCAGGACCGGCTCGTCCGCGGCGCCGGCCCCAGCAGGCTGCGCAGCAGAGGCCCATATCGCGCAGAGCAGCACCAACCAGGCAACTATGAGAATCATCATGGCTGAGCGTCTTCTCCCTCCAACCGTGGTTCCGGCCCTACTTTCACCGGCTCCTTACACGAATCCGTTCTCACGGGGTTGAGCCCCGGGGCTCTCGCGCTCGACTGGGAGCCTCAAAGCAGGTCTCGAAGCAGTCGGTCATGGCGCGGTGGGCCACACGGAAACGATGAAGGTGTCTGAGCTGACGCACAGCCCGTGGGAGCGCTGAGACGCGGCTGTGGCGAGCCACAGGTACTCGCCTACAGAAAGGCACACGACGAAATCTTCAAACGAGTAATTCAGTATGGTCTCCCCGGAATTCCCGGAATAGAGCTTGGACCAGGTGAGCGTCATCTCGTCGGCATGACCTCGTTCCGCTCCAACGTCGTATCGCGAACGCTCTCTGTGTCCACCAGGATGGCCTCGTCCAGCGCGTGCCACGGGCCCCGGAGCCGGTTGCCTTCGACAGTCACCCCGCTGGAGTTGCGGATCCGAATGGCCGGGGTCGCGCCGCCTCCCGAGACGAACTCGTTGTCTCTTACGACGAAGTTCCTGGCGTTGCCGATAAACAGCGCCGGCGCTCTCAGCCAGTTCCGGAAGGTGTTCCCCTCAATGGTGATGTTCTCGATCCCCTGCCATCGCCCAAGGCTGGAGAAGAAGCGATTCCTCCTGTCCGTGGTCCCTCGAATGAGAGACGAGACCATGCCCTGGTTCATATCGCGGCCGCGATGGAAGACGTGGCAACAGTCGTCGAAGACGTTGTTGCGGATGACGACGTTCCTGGCGGCAAAGCCGTCGCTGGCGTGATGGCCCACGTCGGCGTTGTGCAGGATGATCGCCTGGTCCTGGCAGGCGATGAACTGATTGCCCTCGACCAGTCCGTCCCGCGCTTGACAATTGAAGCCCCAGCGGCGGATGTTGCGGAAGATGTTATCCCTCACAACGAAGCCCGCGCCGCGCGTGTCGTCGTTGTAGACGATGTGTGACTGCCAGTCGGTCCCCTGTGTCAGACGCGGCAGAGGACGATCGACGGTCACCTCGAACGGCCCGCTGCCGCCCTTGGCGTCCGGGAGACGCTTGAAGGAAACGACTCTCGCTTCTCCGAGGTATTCGCCGACGGCGGGATCGAAGGCGCGCAGCAGGTCGCCTGCCATCATGGGGAATGGAGGCCCCGGCGCATCTCGCCCCTCGTCGTGCCCTGGCCGTCCCTTCAAGACGAGAGTCCGGTCGTCGATCTTTCGCAGGCAGTTGGCACCGAACGTCTTGATGCTGAGGGCGTCATCGCCGAGGGCGTCGAACTCGCACCCTTCGATCCACGGACCTGCACGCGCACGAAGGCAGTAGATGCCATCCGCGCCGGTAGCGTGCCAGTAGCCATCGGGTGGGATGATCCTGCAGCGGATGTAATTGATGAGAGAGTTGCGCATATCCAGCCATCCGAGGCCGCCGGACGTGTAAATGCGCACGTCCATCCACGTGACCTGCCTCGAACGGAAAGTGAAGAAGCCTCCGCCCGAGCGGTTGACGGCGACGTAGGGATCGCCGACCTCGACCCGGTCGAAGTGGTCCCGCCGCCAGTCGGCCATCTTGATATCGTACGTGTGCGGCCCGACACTCTCCCACGCGACCACTTCCCAGATGCTGGGCATGTCCGTTTTCGTCCGACGCGGATTGTCCCGATCCTTGATGATGGCCCATTTGGTGCCCCTCTCGAAGAAGCCATTGTCGAGATCGGGGAAGTCAGCATCGAACTCGACCCTCATCGTCACGTTCTTCTTGTCGAGGGCGATCACGTGGCCCTGGGACACCGGGCGGGGCCGGTAGTCGAGGGTGAACTTCTTCAGGATAACGCGTTCGTTATCGTTGAAGACGCTAATGAACTTCTGTCGGGTGTCGTGGGCGATGAAATCGGCGCCATTACCGTTGAACACGAAATCCCTGGCTCTAGTGATCTTGATCAACGGCTGGCTCTTCTCTGGTGCCCCGAACAGGTCGTAACGGCCTCTCTCAAATCGGAGTTCGGTCGGGACGCCCGTCTTCAGCGCCGCTTCGAGAGCGTTGAGGATTGCGGGCAGGTCGTCCTCGCCGTCATCCGGGATAGCGCCGAAGTCCCTGGCGTGGAGGACCTTCTGAACGGCGATTTCAAGCAGCGGGGGCTCGCGGTCGGGGAGCTCAGCAGCGTCACTAATGCCCTGAATGTGAAAAAACGCCGCTATAGCAAAGAGCGTCCAAATCAGTCCGCGCTCCGAGATCATAAAGGCAACGTCCTTCTTCGTGAGAGCGTGCGGAACACACTGCCCGCGTCGTATCCGACGCTCACGATGCCCGTGGCGCGATTGGCGGCAGTCCACTTTAGCTCGCGAATCATGGAACGAAATGAGAATCGGGCCGAAGTGATACGTACGGCGGCACGCCGTCCAACTCCAGCTCAAACTGGCCCGAGACTGCGATGGTGATGCTCCAGAGCTTGCCCCGCTGTTCCTCCGCCGGCGCGACGTCGATGTACTGCCATTCGCGTTCCGGCATGTCGGGCCACGTGTGGCGCCTCACCAGCTTCCCCGTGGGGTCGTAGACCGCGACGGCATTCTCGCCCCGACCGTACTGTTGCACGATCCCAATCCTGAATCGCTCTGTCTTCTCCGGCACGAAGAAATAGTGCGTCTCGGGAGCACTCGCGAGACGGAACATGGAACGATCCACCTGCAGCACAGCCTTCGGCAATGAGAGAGCGAGGTTCACGGTGGTCGGATAGGCCTGGCTCAGCTCGACCTTGTATGCTCCGCGCTGACCGTCTTTCGGGATCCGGACCGAGTCAAGCTGCTGTTCGGCGCCGGGATAGACCTTTGACGCAGTCAGCTTGCCGTCAGGGGCGTATACCTTTATCCAGCTTCCCTCTTTTCCGCCGCCCTTGAAAACAGTCATGGTGAAGGCTCGGTCGTCCTCGTCGAGGGCATACATGGTGTGGTCGCGCTTGAATCCCCACGTGTGCGGGAGTTGCCGAATCGGCTCGGGTATGCCGGCGGCGTCGGCTCTCGCAAGCAGTCCGGCCGCAAGGACGAAGTCGAAGACGGGAGCGGGCTCAAACGGAAGCTGGCCATAGAGCCCCGCCATGCCCCAGTCGAGGTACTTCCTGTCCTTGGTCAGATCGTACGCGTAGGCCAGTGGCGCGAACATCATGCAGTTGCGCCCGGTGAAGCGCACGTTGTTTGCCGCCACGGCGTCCTTCATGATGGCATTCAGCTCGTCCAAGAACAGCTCCTTGACAGCTTCATCGCCGGTTCCTTCGTGCAGCCTCAGAAGTCCGTTCAGGCAAGTGCCCCCATAGAGGAACCCGCCCCTGGACAACGACACCCGCTTACCATCGGTTGTCTCGACGCTTTCTTCGAGGCGCCGGGCGTGCTCCAGCGCCCAATACCGGAAACGCTGCTCCCGCGTGAGATCCCAGAGATCCGCCAGCCCCCACATCGTCCAGCCCAGGCTGCGTCCCGACAGTGTCCGCCGCGACCACGCGATCAACGCGTCGCCGTTTCGCCGTGCCGACTGGAGGGCGTCCCGGTTCCCCGTGACGAGGTAATAGATGGCTGACATGTTGGGGTAGTTGTGGCTCGAGCCGGGTCGCCCCATGGCGTGGTGGATGTTGTGCGTGTACTGCCCGCCGGAGACGTGATCGCTGTCCACGTCCATGAGATGCTGCACCGCGAGTTTGCCGATCTCGAAGGCGTCCCGGTCGCCGGTGCGAAGATACTGCAGGAAGTATGCCCGGGGCCTCGCGGTCTCGTTGTTGCGCCAGAAGCCAGATGCACTCAACGCGTCACCGTGGCTGAAAATACCCTCCGGAGTCCGGACCCGCACGGCTGCCGCGCTGACCGCAAAGTGGCGACCCACCAGAGCCTCGTAGACGGGATACCGGCTTGGCCTTGCCGAGACGGCACCGCCGTCTGAGCCGGCCAACACGAGCCAGTTCGGTTGGGCAAACGGTCGCACGCCATCTGCCATCGCTCGCAGTTCCGCCGTATCGGCAGAATCGGCGTCGCGGCCGAATGTGAAATAGATCTCGTGATTCTTGGCCACGCCGCGTGTCAGGGACAGCATCTTCGTGCCCTGCCCTGGCCACAGTCCAAGTGTGACTCCCGACGCATCGACCTGAACTCCCTTCGGGTGCGTTTCCGCGAAGTATGGCACGTACACTCCCAACGCGCCACTCTCACCTCCCAGCACAAACACCCCGCTCATGCGCTCACCGCGCGCGACTGTCTCAGTCCCCTCTGCAAGGTGCCACGCCATATCGAGTCCGTCACGCACTTGCAGAAAACGTGCCGGCTCGCGCAGCGCCCGTCGTCCTGTCTCTGGCGTGCGATGAGAGCGGACCTCTTTGAGCGGAACACGCAGGTACAGGGAGCGAAGCTGCGTGGTCCGCGCCAAATCGAGGTTGGCGAACGTGTGCTCCACTTTGACGTAGGGCTTGCCTGCATACGCATGAATCCTCACCGTATAGGCGAGATGACCGCGCCCCTGGCGCGAGGCGTGCCAACCCTGCGCGCGGACGATGGCTTCGACGGGTCCGGACCGTTCCACCACGATCAGCGGCTTGTGGAGCGCCGCCTGCCACAGGGCGCCTGCATCATCGACCACGGCCAAGCCTCCGGCCCCCCCAGGGCCAATCAACCGTTCCGATGCGGCGAACTGGCCATCGTGGTCAGCGTCAAGCCAGACTCCGTCAAAGAGCCCGAACTCCCGGCGGCTCATCGTGAACCTCAGCGGGCCGGTCACAACCTCGACGTTGTCATCTCCCTCGCGCACCCGCAGAGGCCCCCTGGCGGGATGCGATGCCGTGTTGTATTCGAGAGTGTACGGCGCCTCCTCACCCACTGACAGATCCGCGGGGAAAGCAACGTACAGCGACCGGATGCTGGCATCGAGTCCGTAACGGGCGAGCGCTTCGGTCTGCAGCACCACGGGCTCCCCACGCGGCCCGAGGAGACGGACACGGTCCTTGTCGAACAGGGCTCCACGGGGAAACAGAATCCCGCCACACGCCGGATACGTCCCCCCATTGGCGCCCGCCGGACGACTGACGTACACCTCGACGGCGCCTTGCTCCGATCGGCTGAGCGCCTCGGGCGGCGTTCGCTGCAGGCGTTCGCAGAGCGTCTGCAGGCCGTCTCGCGACGGCCACTCCGGCAACTGGCCACGTGTCTCAACTGTGGACGGAACGTACTCGGTGGCAGAGGCCGCTTGCTCCAACTGCGCGGCGTCAACCAGAACGCCCGGATCGAGCGGCTTCACCTCGCACGCAAACAGCCCTCCCATGATGCCCCATCTGTTGTATTCAAGCCGACGGTCGATCTTGACCGGCAATGCATAGCGCTTCCACGACGTCGTGAGCTGCACCGTCTTGTCCCACGACTGCCAGGGC
Organism: Armatimonadota bacterium; assembly: GCA_030601885.1. Taxonomy (GTDB): domain Bacteria; phylum Armatimonadota; class Zipacnadia; order JAUWAU01; family JAUWAU01; genus JAUWAU01. The sequence goes on along the minus strand of JAUWAU010000030.1, from coordinate 8,512 downwards.
GAACGGCCGTCATCGACATCCGGCCGCGCTCGCAGCCTCAGTTCACAGCGTGCGGCCGGCTGGGAGCCTTTCAGGTGGATGGAGAAGACGTACTCATCCGCAGGTAGCCCTTGTGTCTCCGCAGGGATCGACAGCGTCTGGCCCGGTGCACCGACAAGGCACTTCGTGCCGTCAAAGGCATCCCGTTCCACGACCTTCCAGTCGGGGCAGGCGGGAAGGTAGTCACCGAACCGGCTCCAGTATTCCGGCGCCTCCGCCCCGACGGATCGCTCAAAACTGCTATTGGGCAGCAGGTTCACGCTCTGCGTGAGTTTGTGGGCGCGCAGCGGCGTCTCGGCCTCTACGGGGGGTTGCTCGCCCGGGTCGATGTCCGCTGCCACACATCCGCCGCCAAATGCTCCCACGATCAGGAGAGCGACAAGAGACGATCGGCACATGCTCATGGTTCTCCTCCGGTGTCGGCGTCGGAAGAGCAGATGCTCCCCTCCGCCGCGTGTCACGCCGTCGCGGGCACACTGAAGGCAACCCACAACACTCACTGCACCACAGCCCTCATCCCCGCGTTGCTCAACTGCGCTCTGCAGTGGGCTTGTGCCCGTTCGGTGCACAATGCGCTCCGCACAGTGATGATTCCTCCCGCCCGGCGTCGCCTGACCACTGATCCTGGTGTCGGTGGGGCTGTTGAAAAACCCAGGCGCCGGCGGCTCGTCGTCTGGCCACCGGCCGCCCACCGCGTAGGTCGGCCTTTCCAGGCCGACATCGCGGGCTGGAAGGGACTCCGCCGAAGCTATGTCCTCCGCGAAGGCGGAAGCCGCCTGCGCGCCGAAGCGCTTCGTCGGCGAAGGCGCGGCTACGTCCCTCGCGCGAAGGCGGAAGCCCGCGCTACGCGAACGGGCGTGTGGCCTGGGTTTTTCAACAGCCCCTCGGTCTGGAGCTCAGGGTGCGTCTAATGCTGCGAGGGACAGTTTTGTCCTTGCTGCCCGGAGCGAACTTTCGGCCATCGTGAAGGAGAAAGCCCATCTTCTTCGCCACTTGGCCCCTGTTCCCGGCAGCAGGAAAGACATTCACCGAAGCCGAAGTCAACGGCGAACAGGGCCGCACAGTCTGCCGAACGCGGAACCTCACCACAAGGTGGGAACAAGCTATGAGACGGTGTACTTGGATAGTTGCATTCGTGTGTCTTGCCTTATGCTTACACCCGGTCGTGGGGCAGCAGGGCGAGGGCCGAATCGCGTTCTACTCGAACCGCGACGGCAACGATGAGATCTACGTCATGAACGCGGGTGGATCCGGGGTGCGCAACCTCACGAATAACCCCACCGGGGACTTGGTGCCCGCCTGGTCGCCCGACGGGAGCAAGATCGCCTTCTGGTCGTACCGTGACGGGGCCTGGGATATCTACGTGATGAACGCGGACGGATCGGAGGTGCGCAACGTCTCCAACAGTGCCTCGGTTGACAAGTTGCCCGCGTGGTCGCCGGATGGCACCCAGATCGCCTTCAGGTCGAACCGTGATGGCAACTGGGAGATCTATGTGGTGAATGTGGACGGGTCCGGCCTGCGCAACCTCACGAACAACCCCGCCTACGAGGTGGCGCCCGCGTGGTCTCCGGAGGGCGGCAAGATCGCCTTCGTGTCCTCGCCGCGCGGCCGCCCCGCCCAAGTCTACCTGGTCAACGCCGATGGCTCGGGCAAGCGGCAGCTCACGAACAACCCCGGCACCGTGGGCGAAAAAGTCCAGACAGTATCGCTCAGCCAGTTGGCGTGGTCGCCGGATGGGAGCAAGATCGCACTGCGGGCAGGCGACTTGGACGGCGTCTACACGAACATCGCCTCGGTGAGCGTGGATACGGGGGAGCTGCAACTTCTCACGTCGGGCGTGGACCGGCATGGCAAGCCCAGATGGTCCCCGGACAGCACCCAGATCGCCTACGACCGCCGGCGCGAGGGCAACTTCGACATCTACGTGATGAGCGCGGAGGGGGAGTTGAGGGACGACACAGGCCGGCGCAGACTAACTCGCCATCCTTCCTATGACTGGTTCCCGGTGTGGTCGCCGAACGGGAGCCAGATCGCCTTCGCGTCGGAGCGAGACGGCAACTCGGAGATATACGTGGTGAATGCGGACGGATCGGGGCTGCGCAACCTCACGAACAGCTCCTCCGACGACCACTGGGCTGCGTGGCGTCCCCATCCGTAGCCACAAGTTCGGATTAACTCTGGCCTGGAGAGGGACAGGGCGGCGGCCAAGAAAAACGAAAGCCTGCAGGACCGCGGTCCTGCAGGCCAACCAGAATAGCACAGAATAGTCGAAGCTAGACGTCCCGCCGAGGCGGGACATTGCATATATACCCCCCAATGACCGGAGGAGTCAAGGGATTTGTCGGCTAGATCAGACTTGCGGTGGCAAGACATCCGATCCGGCTCAGCAAGCAGGCCGTAGAGATGCAGGTGGCGAAGCTAGCACGACGGGCAGGTATCGAGAAGCGATTGACGCCGCACCTCCTGCGGCACACGTATGCAACGCGGATGTTGCGAGACGGGTTCACAATCGGCGAGGTGCAGCAGCTTCTGGGTGACGCCAGTATAGCTACGACGCAGGTGTACACGCACGTTGAGCCGCAAGCACTGCGGGACAAGATACAGGCACGCCCAGAGGCAAGTCCTGAAGCCCGAAGTTGACCCCCGCACTGAGCCAGGCGCTGAGTAGGCTATCGGCCAGCGACCGCGAGGCGCTCATGCGTATCCTGGCCGACGCGCGGGACGAATGAGGAAACTGCGTGGCGTCGGGAGTCCACAACGAGCCGAAGAAGCTGAGGCAGGTGAGTTGAATGCCGTGGCAATGTCCCGCTTGCGGCACGGTCAACAGAGATGGCGTCCCGTGTGAGTGCGGTTATGTCGTCGGTCGTGACCGGCAGACAACACTGACGCCGCATCCTACGCGGCGCGGATGGAGGCGTTTGCTTGACCTCCCGGTTTGGGCTCTGGTTCTTCTAACCCTGGGCTGCCTTGGTGCCCTGTACATACTCTTCGTGCTGGCCATGGCCATGTTTCTCGTGTACGGAAAACCTTAGGCGGCCGAGAGCACGGGCAATCTGTGCCGCCTATTTGCCCCGGGGGTCCCAAATGGGAATACACGACTGTCCGCGGGGAGGGAAGGCCGCCGTAGAGGGATTCCCGCCCGCGAATCCACAATGAGCAAGACACCGAGGCGGGTGAGTTGAATGCCGTGGGAGTGTCCTGAGTGCGGGATAGTCAACCAAGACACGGCCGCCACGTGCGAGTGCGAAAGGGACTCTCTCAAGAGAATTGACGAGTTTGCGCGCTTGTATGCACCCAAGGAGGCAGAGCGGCACTCATGGGAGGAATACGATGTGCCCCCGTTCTGCCCAGAGGACGCAGAAGAGGGCTTAATAGACCTCCTCCCGCATGAGGCGCGAACATGGTCGCTTGTACTTAACGTTATTGGTCTCATCGTTCTGTTCGCATTGCTGATTTGGCCGTCGCCATATTCCTATGGAGGCTTCGCCGATATACGTGCAAAAACAAATCGGCTGACAGGCAAAACGTCGCTCGTATCAGACGGCCACATCGCCATGCGGTTCATTCTCACGGTCCCTGTCTTGTTGTATGCCTGGCACCTGTGGCCGTCGCGGTATTATTACAGGCGCGACCGTACTGGCAAAGTGTTCGAGATACATCGCGTGACCGGAAAAAGAAGACGGGTGGACCCCGAATTCATGGAGCAAAAGAAGGCCTACTATTTCGAACATTGGCTGCGCCGAATTCGCTCCGACACTGAAGTATAGCTGGCTCATAGAGCAGTCGCGTTACAGAATCCCACGGGGGAAAGGAGGTGAGTCCAAGCAGCCTACGGGCAACCTACACCCGAGAGGGCATGTGCCTGAGGGAACGTCAGGTGCATGAGAATCGAGCGGTAAGGCCTATGGGTCACATGTTCTGCGCGGGATACGACGAAAAAGATAGACACTGAAGCATTTAGCTGAAAATCCCAAGGGCTTAGTCCCGTGCGGGTTCCAATCCCGTCGCCGGCACCAAGGAGCCCTCGGGCGGCCTGTGTGAGGCGCAGGCGGCTCGGTCACGGCACGGTCAATGGGCGCTCCTGAGGCCTGAAGGCGTTCTTCAACTTCTGTCGCCACGTCGCTGCCCCAATCGGCTTCCCAAGGATCATCATAGAAGCAGGCATTGCCAGCCCATTCGCGAAATGTCAGCACTACCAGCCGGCACGGAATATCGGCGAGCGATGGCAATACGTCGCCGCGCTCGCGGACTCCGAGAAGGAGTGTCACTGTTGATCTTGCGGCAGCTTCGCAGCTTGTCCATTGGTCGGATCTTGTTTCTGTGCACTTTCATGTTGGCCGCACAGGTCGCGCACGCGGACGATGGTGCGGCTCAGCTCGCGAAGGACATCCGGGCAGCGGCTCGCGTGAATGCCGGGCTCTGCGTGCACATCGGTTGTGGCACCGGGGAACTGACTGCCGAGCTCGCCCGGACGGGAAATCTTCTGGTCCACGGACTGGAACCGGATCCAGGACTCGTCGAGCGCGCTCGCAGCGCGATCCAGGCGCAGGGGCTCTATGGTCTCGCGAGCGTCCAGCAGTGCTCGTTGAAGGCCCTCCCGTACGGGGAGAATCTGGTCAATCTGATCGTCGTGGATGACCTCGGCAAGTATGTGCCACCCCCTACCGAGGTCATGCGCGTGCTGTGTCCGCGCGGGGTTGCGCTGGTGGGACAGAGCGCGGAGGCAGCGTCGCGGAGTGCGCCTATTACCGCGGAGCAATTGCGCCAGGCCCTGCGTGGGATCGGCGTTGGCCAGTTCGAGATCATCGAGAAGAACGGTGTCTGGGCGCGCATCGAGAAGCCGGTGCCCGAGAAGACGGACGAGTGGACGCATTCGCGCTACGACGCTTCCGGGAACGCAGTATCGCAGGACACCCTCGTGGGCTTCCCCCGAAGAGTTCGCTGGCTTGCCGGCCCCGTGCGCGCCGTCGCCTTTCAGCTATCAACAAACGGGCGCAACTTCTACGCCGGCATCATCGCCAGAGACGCACACAACGGTCTCCTGCTCTGGAAACGCTCCGTCTCTCCGACCATCGGAAGCGGCGGCGGCCGGCCCGTGGCCGTTGGCGACCGGTTGTTCGTCGTCGATCAGGGGAAGCTGCTGGCGCTCGACGCCGCCACGGGAGAGACGGCGCGCACCTATGATGAGGCTGGGACGCCCACTGAAATCTACTACGACCGAGGCATTCTGGTGACCATCGACACCACCTCGATTCGAGCGCTGGATGCCGAGTCCGGGAAGCTCCTCTGGCGCAGATCCGCCTCAATTCCGGGGTGCATCGCGGTCGGCGACGGCGCCGTATTCTACGTCGATGGCAACCCACGGCGCGGCGAACAGTGCTCGATTCGTCGGGTCGATCAAAGGACAGGCAGCGAGGTCTGGCGCCAGATGACTCCGCGCTTCAGGGGGCAGCCCGAGGAGTACGGCTGGATCACACGCGCCACCAAGTCCGTCTATCACGACGGGCTGCTGGCCTTCGAGATCTCAACCTTCGCCGATTTCAACGAGGGAAGCAGCGTGCAAGTCGTATCTGCCGAGGACGGCAAGTACCTGTGGGAGCACGAGTTCCTGCCCAGCGGCCATTACAGCCAGGCGCGGTCCCTATTCGCCCAGGGCCTGCTATGGGTTCGCCATGGGGCGACGTGCCGAGGGCTGAATCCCCTCACGGGAGAGATCGCGAAGGAATACAGGACCGCCGGCGGGCACTGCTATCCCCCCGTCGCGACCACTCGCTACTACCTCTCTGGCGAGCTGCACTTCACCGATCTCCGGACCGGCGAGCTCGACGCGCATCGCATCGTGAAAGGCGCCTGCGACCGATCGACGGGATTCATGCCGGCCAACGGGCTTCTCTACGTGACCCCGAAGCACTGCGTCTGCTGGCCGATGCTCAAAGGCTTCGCCGCGCTGGCGCCCGCATTGCCGGGTCAACCAACAAAGCCAACGGATGAGCCCTCGGACTTCCTTCTCGAAAAAGGCCCGGCGTACGGCCGAGTGAACGAGTCGCAGGACGAAGCAGCAAATGACTGGCCCAGCTATAGGCGTGACGAATGGCGCAGCGCCAGCACGCCGATGAGCCTCCCCACCGACCTCGAGGTCCTATGGGAGAAGAAGATCAGCGGATGGCCCGAGAACCACTTGGCGAGCGAATGGGAGCAGAACCTATTCACGCGAGGGCCCGTGACCGGGCCGGTCGTCGCCAATGGGACCGCCTTCGTTGCCCTTCCGGATCAGCACCAGCTCCTCGCGCTGGACGCTGACACCGGCGACACGCGCTGGCGCTTCACAGCCAACGGACGCATCGACACGCCGCCAACGATTCACGACGGTCTCTGTCTCTTCGGTACGCGCACCGGGTGGGTGTACTGCCTCAGCGCCAAGGATGGCGCCCTGCTGTGGCGCCTTCGCGCTGCGCCGAATGACCAGCAGATCGTCGCGTACGGTCAGATCGAGTCGCCCTGGCCGATTGCCGGAAGCGTGCTCGTTGTCGATGGCACCGTCTACTGCGCTGCCGGGCGCCAGTATCTCGCCGATGGCGGAATACGCATCTTCGCCCTCGATCCGCCAACCGGCGAGATCAAGTGGATCAGCCGCGCCGACCGATTGCCCGAGCACCGCTACTACGGCGCCTCGGGGCTGGAGTTCGACGACTATGACCTCATGGTCCGCGAAGGCGACCTGGTGTCCATGTCGCGCTGGCAGTTCGATCGGGCCACTGGCGAGCCCACCATCGTGCCCAAGAGTGGCTTCGGTCGCTTCGATACGGGCGAAGGGGGCGTCATGGCTCCGCGCGGACTGTGGAGCTATGGGCCGCGAATGGGTCGCGGTGCGGACCGTATCAGGAAACGTTCTTTGATGGTCTTCCGGGGCAACGTCCTCATCGGCTGCACTGCCGACCGTCGCGGCCTATTCCGGCGAGATTTCGCGCTCGATGACGGTGAGGAGTTCAGTGACGAGTGGTTCAACTATCGCCTGATCTCGAAAGCCCCGGAGACGGGCGCCGACACCACGCGGAGCCAGCGTCTGCAGCACGGCGCGAAGTGGTTGGTCGAAGAAGCAGTCGCCGAGCCAATCTGCGCCATGGTGCTGGCCGGAGATGTGGTGTTCGTCGCCACCGAGGATGGCGCCATTACCGCCTGCCGCATCGACGACGGCAGACAGCTCGCCGACTACGAAGCCGCGGCGCCGGCATGGGACGGGATGGTGGCTGCGTATCAGCATCTGTACCTCACGACCAGAGATGGTGCACTGGTCTGTCTCGGAGCGAAATGATCCGCTTCCTGCACTCCATCTCCCATTCAATGAGGCATCGGTGAACTCCCCTCCGCAGCCCTCAATGCTCCCGGTGTATCATCTGGTACGGTGTACACTGGCCGGTCGATACTCAAGCGGCCCGAGGAGTAAACGAATTCCGAGCCGTCCGGATTGCCGCCGGGGGTGAAGCTGCGGCGTACCTTGTGGAACACACCGACGAGGTGAACTCGGCCGGCGGCGTCCGACGGCAGCATCAATTCCCTGGGGTTATTCCCACCAGCCAGTGGATGCCGCGGGCAAGGACGGTTCGGAAGCTCTCGTCACGCCAGGCCTCGTCGTCGTGGCCGAGCTGCAGGCAGAAGACGGGCGCGTTCTTGTACTGCCGCGTCCAGGCGAGGGTGCGCATGCTCTTCGGGTGGTCGGTCGTCAGGAGAATGTCCGAGTCCGGGCCGGCGTCGTTCATGCTGTAGGTCTCATCCACCATGTTCCAGGCGATCAGGCCGCGTGTGATGGGATGGTCCGGATTCGCGATCTCGATGTGCAGCGACTGGGCGTGGTCGAAGCCGAAGCTGCGGTCCTCGATGCCAACCAGCTCGGCCCAGGGCGGCCAGTCGGGGAAGGCCAGGAGGGCGTGGTGCAGGACGAGGATGCCCTGCTCGGTCTCGCCCAGCCTCTCCATGGCCGTCTGGGTCCTCTTGTCGTGCCCGGCGCCGTTGCCGGACGGCATTCCGCGGTGCATGTTGTAGAAGACGACCACGTCGTACCAGTCCCAGAGCTTTGCCGCGTCGGCGGCGTATTCTTCCATGTGCTGGATGTAGGCGTCAATGCCCTCGAGGCCGCGGAAGAGGCGGGCGAAGCCGCGGGCGTCGAAGGGATGTTGGCCGGTGACGACGGCGGTTTTGATAGGCTCCATTTGGGTGTCACTCCCGTTGGCTGGTGGCTGCAATGGCATCTCATAGCAGCGCAGGACTAAGCCGTCAAGTGCCGAACCGATGCACCAGTGCTTCGTTCGGTAAGTTCGCGTGTCAAAGGCAGCGGGCCAAGAATGGCCCGCCTACGCGGCTGCGGCCTTCAATGCGCCGCTCGCGCCCGCATCCCCGCGTAGGTCGGGCTTCCGCCTTCGCGAGAGGGACGAAGCTTCGGCGGAGTCCCTTCCAGCCCGACAATTCCGACGCG
>JAUWAU010000064.1 GCA_030601885.1 Armatimonadota bacterium | reverse complement strand
TACGTCGCATCCCCCGGCACGTCCGGCAGCGCCAGCAGCTTCGTGATGCACGATGTCAGCACCGTCTTGCCGTGATCCACGTGCCCGATAGTGCCCACGTTCAGATGCGGCAAGTCCCTGACGAACTGCTCCCTGGCCATGTGTCATCGCTTCCTCTCGCGCTCAGGCGAGCTCTGTATTATCGACTGCTGCGTTGGCCTTCGTTCGTGCCTCGATGCTTCTTGCGCAGTCTCTGGAGCCCACGACCGGAGTCGAACCGGTGACCTTGTCCTTACCAAGGACACGCTCTGCCGACTGAGCTACGTGGGCTCAGCGCACATACTGTCGCCGTTTCGGGCGACGCTCAGGACATCGTTAGTGATGGTGGAGGGAGGAGGATTCGAACCCCCGTAGGCATTACGCCGGCAGATTTACAGTCTGCTCCCTTTGGCCAGCTCGGGCATCCCTCCGCCGCCAGAGACAATTGTGCGGCGCCTACCGATGGCGCCGACACAGCGACGAGTATAGCCAAATTCAGTGGTTCTGTCCACCCCCAAATTGTGGCCGACCCGTCACTTCGCCGCCTGCGGCACTGGCTCGCGGTGCCGCCGGCAGCACGACGCAACCGCTAAGGCTGACCCACAAGCACCACCGGCCACCGCTGCTTCCGTTTGCCGTGGGGAACTGAGGGGAACGCTGGAGCCGGCGATCCGAGTCGAACGGATGACTAGCTGATTACAAATCAGCCGCTCTACCACTGAGCTACGCCGGCTATCCCTGGCCACCAGCCACGCCCGCTTCTGCCGCGGGGCTCCGTCGCCTACCCCGGCGCCGAGCGCATTCTCGTATGCCCCCGCAGTTCGCCCGCGAGCTTGCGCTTCGCCCGCTGCAGCGCATTGTCAATCTGCTTGACTCCCCGGGATAGGTCGCGAGCGATCTCGTAATATGACCGTCCCCGAATGTATCCGGAAAGTGCACCTGCCTCGAGCGGGCTGAGGCACTGCCGAATGCGGCCGATCATCTCCGCCCGGCCCTGCTTGCCCAGTACGATGGCCTGTGGATCAGTCGTCAACGTTCTGCTGACGGCAGCCCGCAGGGCCCGGTCATGAGCATCGTCTTCCGGGGGCTGATCCAGCGATATCGAGGCGTTCAGCGCCGTATGCTTGTGCCTCCGGGCCGTCTTCACCGCTGTGATGAGCTGGCGCGTCACGCACACGTCGGCGAACGTACTGAACGTCGCCAATCCGCGAGCCGAGAAATCACGAATAGCCTTGTGGAGCCCGATCATCCCCTCCTGAACCACATCATCCCGCTCCGCACCCATGACGAAGTACGCCCGGGCCTTCCCCTCGACGAGGCCCCGATATCGCTGCAGGAGCCGCTCCATCGCCCGCCAACTGCCGCGCTTGGCCCAGGCGACCAGCTCTTCGTCGCCCATGCGCGCCCCGCTTCGCCGCCCCGACCGCCGTCTGCGCAGACGCGTATCCATCGCCTCCCACCTGCAGGCACTATGGCCCAGCGTGTCTGCGGTCGCGGTAGCACCAAGGATCGCGCGCACCACACTTCCGCAGACCGCTCGCCGCCCAAACTGCTTCCCCTGGGTCTTGCAGAACGGCCGCTCGTACGTTCGCGTAGGATAGCCAGTTGTTGTTGCGTGTAACGTAAGTATAAGCCCAAGACAATGCAGCAGTCAAGCGCCGTGGCGCCGGGTGCGTCAGTGACTGCCACCGCTCATTTCGCCGCGGAGATGAACACCCCGACCACGGCGGGATGAATGCCCCAGAGGTGAGCAATAATGCGGCGCGTACAGCCGCTGGCGGCTTGGATTATTCTGGCGGTTGGCTGTGCTGCCAGTGCACAACGGCCGCCCCGGCTCGCCCATCGTCTAGCGAAGCCAGGAGCCCCTCGCCACCGCGCTGCGGCCGGAGAAATACGCCCTCAGGCTCGAGAACGCCCATCGCATCCAATTCCGCCACAATATCCTCCGCCGTCATATCGCCATGGACAACGGCGTGCAAGGATGCTGCAACATGATGAGCTGTTATGGCTCCAGCCACAACGTGTTCGAAGGAAACGTCTTCGAAGATGAGGGCGCCTTTGTGTGGCACAGCCTGCCAGGCTGTGATCCCCTTGTGTGAGCGCGAGGGCTTGCCACCCGTCCAACAACCTGGCAGCCTGTCCCACACAGCGTCAGAACACCTTCTCACTATTCGTCAGCTTCTCCAGCATCATCTCCTGGTGCCGGCGCACGTGGCGAGCGTACGCGGGGTCGTCGATGAGGTTGTTCAACTCGTCGGGGTCGGCCTCGAGGTCGTAGAACTCGTCGGCCCGGCCGCCCGTCCAGAAGCAGTACTTGTAGCGCTCCGTGCGCACGCACTTGCCGCTGAAGGACTGATCGTTCGTGGTGTACTCGCACAGCACTGCCTCGTGCCCACCCCCTCTTCCCTCGATGAGCGGTCGCAAGCTCGTTGCCTGCATCACCGACGGGATCTCGACCCCGGCGTAGTCCAGCATCGTCGGCGCGATGTCCATCACTTCGACGAGCTCATTCACTTGTGAGGTCGCCGGCGTCCCGCCCGGCGGCATCACGAACGTCGGCACGTGTGTGACGATGTCGTAGAAGTTGCCCTTGCCCATCCGCGCCTTATCCCCCAGCATGTCTCCATGATCAGAGGTGAGGGCAAGCAGCGTGTTGTCCCACAGGCCCTCCTCGTCGAGCGCGTCGCCAATGCGCTTCATCATATCGTCAATGAAAGTGACCAGCGCCCAGTAGTACGAGATCACCCGCCGCATGAGCGCCGGATCGGCGTGCACGCGCTGCCGGAAGGAGTTGTCGGGCACTTCCGGCGCGTCGAGGGTCCTCGGCCACGGCACTTCGTCGAAGGGGTATAGCTCGTCGTACGGTCGCGGCGGATCCATCGGCCCGTGCGGCCCGCAGAAGCCGATCCACAGAAAGAAGGGCCGCTCGCGCTCGTGGCGGATGAACTCGATGGCCTCCTCCGCGATCCAGCGGTCCACGTACTCCTCCACCGGCAGCACGTTGACGATGGATGTCATCTGCCCTCGGTACTCCGGCCGCCGCCGCTGCTCGTAGATCATCTCGTACGCGCCCGGGTGCCGCTCTTCGAGCCACCCGGCATACGTCGGCCCCAGCGGGCCGGGCCCGATCTCCTGCCCCTCCGAGTGGATCCACCTGGCGCCCTTGCCGCCGCAGACGCGCAGGTGATGGAAACCCTTCTCGGGCATCATGTGGATCTTGCCCACGGCGCCGGTCTCGTACCCGGCCGCCTGCAGCCGCTCCATGAAGGTGTGCTCCCAGCCGGGCAGCCCCGGCGTCGTATCGATCACCGACTCCATGTACCGCACGCCGTGCTGGTGCGTATACCGCCCCGTCTGCATACACGCCCGGCTCGGAATACACACCGGATTCTGCACGAAGGCATTCCTGAAGAACGTGCCTCTCCGCGCCAGCGAGTCGAGAGTAGGCGTCCGTATCTGCTCATTGCCCGTCACGCCGAGTGTCTCATACCGCTGCTGGTCCGTGGTGACGAGGATGAGGTTGGGGCTACCGGCCACGCTATCGCTCATTGTCGTCGTCTTCCCTCCAAAGCGCCATCAGTGGGGCTCCCTCACCATTCGACGCCGACATCAAACAGGCCTCGGAGGCAACTTGACAGTGTTGGTCGACCTGGATTGGCAGGAACTGACTCTGAGTTGTCCGAACCGTCCAGCGAGGAGGCGGCGACAGTGCGTTCATCGAAGGCCATCCTGACAGCTCTGCTGATCCTACTCTCGGCCGCACTCGTGCCGAAGGGAGCGACTGACGTGGATGCCGCCAACGACTTTCCCCGCGTTCAGGCCATTCCGATCCAGGACGACGCCGTCTCCTTCCGCGTCGATGGCAAGCAAGTGCTGCGGTACAACGCCGGGCACGGCATGTTCCGGCCGTATCTGTTTCCCGTCATCGGCCCATCGGGGCGGCACGTCACCCGCATGGGACATCCGCACGACCCGAAGGGCCACCGGCACCACTACTCGCTCTGGGTGGCGCACCATGATATCAACGGCGCTGACTTCTGGAGCGATCGGGATACGCCGGGCAAGCAGATGCATCGCAACATCCTCGCCATTGAGGACGGTCCGGACTCCGCCGCCATCCGCGTCCACATCCTGTGGGTCGCGCCCGACGGCGAAGAGCTGCTCAGCGAGGAGCGCACGTATCGCCTCACGGAGCTCGGCGACGGGGAACGCCTCATTGACATCCACCTGGCCCTCTCGCCCGCCGACGGCCCGGTGACCTTCGGCCCGACGCCATTCGGCCTTGCGGCCGTGCGGGTGGCGAAGACCATGACGGTCAACGACGGCGGCGGGCGTATTGAGAGCTCCGGCGGCGCCGTCGGCGAGAAGGCCATCTTCTGGAAGCCCGCCGAGTGGTGCGACTACTCCGGACAGGCTGCCCCCGGGGAGATCAACGGCGTGACGCTGATGAGCCATCCGAGTAACACAAATCAGCCTCCCGACTGGCACGTGCGCTCGGACGGCTGGATGGGCGCGTGCTTCTCCCGCGAGCGAGAGTTCGTGCTCGAGGCGAAGAAGACGCTGGCGCTGCGGTACGCCCTCTACGTGCACCGCGGCGATGCCCACGAGGCCAAGGTCGCCGAGCGGTACGCCGAGTTTGCCGCCTCTGAGTTCAAGGCGTGCGAGAAGTAGCGACGTGCCGCCGCGACCCCCACCTTAGGCGAGCACCTGTGGCTCGCCATGCAGTGGAGCGAACCTGCAACCGTGTGCCATCCTCCTCCCATCCTCTGCACCCTCTGCAATGCTCGCTCCGTGACACATCACACGCCGCCATAGCAGGAATGTGCGCCGTGCACTTGGAACTTTTCGTCCGTTCGCCTCGAACCCAGCACGTTGTTTCGAAGGATACAAAGCATTGCCCGAGGCAGCACCTGAAGAGAAACTCGTCACAGCACCGCCTGAGGCGCCGGACGCGGAGATGCGAAAGCCTACCCGCTACCTCCCCGGCCTCACGTGGCGCGTCTTCGGCCTGTTCGTGGGCCTGACGGCCATCATCGTCGTCTGGACCGAATACTCCGTCCTCGTGGTCAACAGCACCAGCTTCAACAGCCTCGCGCCATCCATCACGTCCGTGTTCGCTCTGGCCATCGTGGCCGGGCTTCTGAACCCGCTGCTCAAGGCCCTCAAGCGCCGATTCGCCCTCGCATCCCGCGAGGTCGCCTGCCTGTATTGCATGCTCATGGTCGCCTCGCCCGTCGCCTCCATCGGCATGGTGCACTTCATGCTCCCCAGCATGATCTCAGTCCGGTACTTCGCCAGCGACGAGAACAAATGGGACAGCCTCTTTCTCCAGCACCTTCCGGAGTGGTACGGGCCCACGGGCGAAACCGAGGTCACTCACTTCTGGGAGTCGAGCCCCACCGCCACCGTGCCCTGGGGCCCCTGGGTGCAGCCGCTGGTGTTCTGGTCGATACTCACCCTGAGCCTCTACTTCGCGATGCTGTGCATCAACACCATTATCCGCAAGCAGTGGATCGAATCCGAGCGGCTCACCTTCCCGCTGGTGTATCTGCCGCTGGAGATGTCGCGCGAGGAGCCCGGACGAGCCTTCAACTCCTTCTTCCGCAACCCGCTCATGTGGGTCGGCTTCGTTGTTGCCATCATCCCGCAGGCCCTGGCCGGCCTGCACGTGTACTACCCCCAGATGCCGAACGTGCCGGTCAAGAGCTACCCCCTGCAATCCTATTTCCGCAGCATGGGCGCTCCCTGGAGCGCCATCGGCACCTTCCGGCTCGCCTTCTATCCGTGCATGATCGGCTTCTCATACCTTCTCACCACGGAAGTGTCCCTCTCCGGTTGGGTCTTCTACCTGCTGGCCAAGGCGGAACGCATCCTCGGCGGCGCGGGTGGCTGGACGGGCCGGGGGCAGGCAGAGGGCTTTGCCGGCTTTCCCTTCGAGGAGCAGCAGGGGCTGGGCGCCTGGCTCGTGCTCATCGGCCTGGGCGTCTGGATTGGACGCGAGCACTTCCTCGGCGTGCTCCGCGGCGCTTTCGGCCCGGGCGGCAGAGCGCGGCAGCCGGAGGAGCCGATGAGCTACCGGGCCGCCTGCATCGGCCTCATCATCGCCATCGCAGTGCTCTGCTTCTGGGCCAACAGGGCCGGCCTCTCGCTGCTTGCGGGGCTGCCGTTCTTCCTGCTGCTCTTCGCCAATATAAGCGCTCTGACGCGCATCCGTGCCGAGGCCGGGCTCGGCTGCATCTCCGGCCCCATGATGGTCCAGGACTTCATGTATTCCCTCGCCGGCACATCCACGTTTGGTGCGAAGAACATGACCATCCTGGAGAGCTTCCGCTGGTTCTCCCGGGAGTTTCGCGGTGCGCCGACGATCATGCCGTGCCAGCTCGAGGCCCTGAAGATCGGGGATGTGGCCAAGATCCGCGGCCGCGACATCGCCATCGGCATCCTGATCGCCATCGTCATCACCATGGTCATGGGAGAAATCGCCACGCTCAAGGTGATCTACCGCCAGGGCGGGGTCACGATGAACAACTGGCGCTTCCGGGACGTCCCGCACACGCCGTATGTCCGCCTGGCCGGCCTGCTGCAGAACCCCAAGCCGACGGACTGGCTCTCGCTCGGATTCGTTGGCGTCGGTGCGGTCGTGATGTCAATCCTCACCTACATGCGCATCCGCTTCGTCTGGTGGCCGCTGCATCCCATCGGCTTCGCCCTGGCCTTCACCAAGCGCAGCGTGCACTGGATCTGGTCGCCGATGCTCTTCGCCTGGCTCATCAAGACGAGCGTCATCCGCTACGGCGGCTTCAAGATGTACCGCACACTGCTCCCCTTCTTCCTCGGCCTCATCCTCGGCGACTACTTCATCGGCGCCGTCTTCGGCGTCGCCGGCGCCCTCGTCCCCCGGCCGGGGTATTGTGTGTTTCCGTGAGGCGTCGCCCGGGCAGATCGGCCAGGAAAGCTGGGAACCGATCTGCACGGCCTGCATCGCAGAGGAATAAGGAGACCGTCCTGCTGCGCTATCCGAACCAGCCCCTGGGCCCTGCCATTGACATCAGCACGCGCAGGCCAGGAAGCGCACGGCACTGTGGCGAATTGGCCGATGAGACACACAGCTACATGCCAGGGTGAGGTGCTCGACGATGGGCGTCATAGACAAGTTCAAGCTGGACGGTCGCGTCGCCGTGGTCACCGGCGCAGCGCAAGGGCTCGGGCGCGCGATGGCTCAGGCGCTGGCGGAAGCCGGAGCCAGCATCGCTATTCCCGACATCAACGGCGACAGAGCCCAGCAAGCCGCCGACGAAATCGCCGCGCTGGGCGTGCGGACGCTCGCCATGACCTGCGACGTGGCTGATCGCTCACAGGTGTCGGAAATGGTCGCGCAGGTGCGCAACGAACTGGGCGGCCTCGACATCCTGGTGAACAACGCCGGCATCGTCCGCTGGGCGCCGGCCGAGGAGATGAGCTGGGAGGACTGGCAGGACGTGATCCGCGTCAATGTGGGCGGGGTCTTCTTGTGCTCTCAGGCTGCCGCGGGGCACATGCTTGCCGAGGGCCGGGGAAGCATCATCAACATCGCGTCCATGTCGGCCTTCATCATCAACCATCCTCAAGCTCAGACATCCTACAACGCCTCCAAGGCGGCCGTCGTGCACCTCACCAAATCCCTCGCCGCCGAGTGGGCCGCCCGGGGCATACGGGTGAATGCCATCGCGCCGGGCTACATGAACACCCCCATGGCCCGGCCCTACTTCGAGCAGTCGCAATACTGGGACAACTGGATCGGCCGCACCCCTATGGGCCGCCCGGGGGAGCCGGAGGAGCTCGGGCCCGCCGTCGTCTTCTTGGCCTCGGACGCCTCGAGCTTCATGACCGGCGCCACTCTGATCATAGACGGCGGCTACAGCATCTGGTAGGCAGTTCGCCATGTGGCCCTGCCACACGCGGAAACGATGAAGATGGGCCCGGGGGGGAGCTGGGGGCCGCCGGAGCAAGCTGCTCCGGCTACAACGGGTGGGCCGACGGGCGAAATCTTCGGGGTAGGCGATGCCGCCTGAAATGAGCGTCGAACCATAGGCCCCCGTCGCGCACTGATCTCCGCCGGGGGGTGGGACAAACAACCCAGAACCCGGCATGACCGGCGGTGTACCATGAGCGCTCTCAGATGGTTCTCATTCCTCGCCGTCGTCCTTGTTCTACTCTCAGTGGGCCAGCTCGCGACACGATCGCAATCACCCGCGGCGGTCGTGTACTACGTTGATCCGGATTGGCCCGGGGAAGCGACAGGCGCGGCGGAGACGCCGTGGACTCGTCTGGACAGGTCGGCGTGGCAGGCGATCAACGAGGCCCTCGCCACGGCCGGCGTCACCGTGTACTTCTCCGCCCGCGAGGCCGACTCTCACACCAACGAAACGACGACCGATCGCATCGAGATCCTCAGAACCGACACCTCCACCCACCGCATCACGCTGGACGGCATGTCGAAGTACAACGCCAGCGACACGGCGCCCTCGTGGCGCGACTACAAAGGACGCAGCAAGTTCCACCTCACCAGCGACTACCCCATCAACACCGCCACGCGAGACACGAAGCGCAACTACGTGACGATCCGAGGCTTCAAGGTCATCGCCGGGTCGGGCGGCCGAGGCGGACAGGGGATCGCCTATTGGGGCGGGGACCACGTCGTCATCGAGCACTGCGAGATCACCCACCATGCCAACGTGAAGCACGGGCCCGGCATCATCGTCAACTACGCGTGGAACGACGACGGCACACCGAGGAACGGCGGCTGCACGGATCTCACCATTCGGAACAACGTCATCCACCACGTCTACGGCGAGGGCATCTACGTCGGCGGGTCGCACGATCAGCCCAAGCCGGCTCACAGCAATGTCACCATAGAGGGCAACACCATTTACGACGTGGCGATATATGGCGGCGAGGGCGATGCCATCGACGTGAAGGACGGCAGCACCAATGTCGTCATCCGGGGCAATACGGTCTACATGACCGAGCCCGGCGCCGGCAGAGACGGCATCGTGTGCGGCAGCGGCTGCGTGGTGGAGGGGAACTTCATCTACAACCTCGGCCGCAGCGGCATCAGTCTGGGCACGTATTGGAACGCCTATCCAGTGCGGGACGGCAGCGTGGTCCGGAACAACATCATCGTCAACACCGGCGGCAACCCCCGCTACTCCTGGGACCACGGGATCATAGTCTCAGGCGACGACTCGGGCGACCAGTTCACCAACATCGGCATCTACAGCAACACCATCTGCAGCGTCCGGGCCGACGCCAACAGCGACGGCATCGGGCTGGTGATCAGCGAGTACGCCACCGGCGCGAGGGTGAAGAACAACATCGTCTACAGCAGCTCCGGAATCGACTTCAGCGCGGGCGAGGGGTGCCTCGCGGAGCACGATCACAATCTGTACTTCAGTCCGGGCCCTGACGCGATCGTGGCCCGATATGGCCGCAAGCGCTATACGGCGGCCACTCTGACCGATTTCGAGCCCCACTCCATCAGCGCCGATCCGCAGTTCGTGAATCCTCAGCCGCCCTACCTGCCGTCGGGCTTCAAGCTGCAGGCCACCTCGCCGGCCGTTGGGGCCGGAGCCCCCATCGATTCTTTCAACGACGACTTCTTCGGGTTGAGCCGAGGCGCTCGGTGGGACATCGGAGCGGCGGCATATGAGAGGGGCAGCTCAGGATAAGGGACCCCACGTCGGCAGTAGGCCGTACGGCAACGGAGCGTGCGACCTGTGATGCGGCTCGCAACTTTCGGCCGCGGCTCACAGAACTGAGCGCCGCCCAATAGGCTGGGCGGCGCTTCACTGCGTGAATCGTACATTCACAGGATTCACGATGCAGTCTGCCGTCGGCGCCTCATCAAGCCAATCAAGCCTGCTCCCGAGGCTCCCAGCAACAGCGCGGTGCAGGGCTCAGGCGTGACGTTGATCTGGCCTATATTGGTGTTCTGTTGCTTCCAGTTGTTAGGATCGTATTCGAAGGAGATGCCTGCGAAGGGCCCGGTCTCAACGGTGCCATGAGCGTAACCATGGCTCTCGATAAAGAAGGTCGCCCATGGATCGGCAGTAGGTTGCGACGACGTGGCATCTAATGCGCCGCTTGTTGCTAGCGGCGTTCCGCCTGGAGGCGTAAGGAATCCATCCCAATGAGCGTACCAGGCAACGTCCCCGGGAACGAAGGCGACCTTGCGCGCCTGGATTATGGGCGCATCTTCTTCGATGCTAAGCGGCACCGGCGGCGCGCCAATCTGCTCCTGCAAGGGGAATGTTGCCAGCAGATCCAGGTGTACATGCGCCGCCGTGACGTCGAAGTTGTATTCGATGTAGCTGTCGCCCATTGGGTCAAGCTGGAGGTCGATGTCGCCCGTCGACACGGGCCCGGATCCCATATCCACCGTGACACCCGAGGTGGATCCCGAAAGCGCCGTGAAGTTCTCGCGTAACGTCCCGATCAAGAAGTAATCCGGGTCATTCTCAATAGGGGTCGCCCCGGGACACGCAGCCGGTGCCGTGAGCACAACTACGCAGAGCACCAAGACGGCTTTTCTCGGCGTCCCTATGCCTTTCATTGCAGCCTCCTCTTTCCGAGTGCTACGAGATGAGACCCCCACACCGCGCTGCACAATCGGAGCCGCGGCGGCGGTCCCGTTGCGTCGGATCAGGCCAGGAATCCCGGTGGTGCTCGCGCCATTGGCCTCACCTCCCTGGTAACAGCGTCTGATAGCCGGTCGAATCCCGGAGAAAGCAACCATTCGCCCGGCCGTGTCGGTTTGCGGTGCCGCAGTTCCGCCCCCGCGGAAGGGACCGCGCGTTGCTCGTGCGCGGCCAGCGTATGCTTTCGCTATTCGGCGTCCGAAGGTCGCTAGTGAGTGCATGGCAGATGCGCGCCAAGCCCACCCGCCAGTGTCCGTAGGCCCCCTTGCAGGGCGCCAACACGTCGTGGGAGCCGAAGTAGGGGTCCTGCGTAGTGAGCTGACAGCCTGACACGTCACAGCGCCCGGCAGGGGGTGTACCCCGCGAGAGGAGAGATATCTTCACGTCCAGGTGGCAACGGTCTCGCCCGCGCATCCCACTCAGCCCCGTCGTCTCCGCATCCGTCTAACACACAATCAGGTCACTCGCGCCGCAGTACTACTCGTCCCAAATCCAATGTCGTCGTGCACAGGACTGACTCTATCTGACTCGGTTATTCGGGTCCATAGTCAACGGCCCCTTCTTGCACATGTAAATTCATTGCAAATTGTTTGCAACACAACTGGCTCACCATTGGCCGGCCCGGCTCGTCTTCGGAGGGATGTTGGAGGAGGGGAGCCGGCCGGGGCATTGCGGGTTCGCGTCAGAGCCGCAGCATGCGCAGGCCAGGAAACGCCCAACACTCTGGCGAACTGGCAGGCGAGAGACAGCGCGACATGCCACGGTGAGGTGCTCGACGATGGGCGTCATAGACGAGTCCAAGCTGGACGGTCGCGTCGCGATCGTCACCGGCGTAGCGCAAGGGCTCGGGCGCGCGATGGCTCAGGCCCTCGGCGAAGCCGGCGCCCGCATCGCCATCCCCAACATAAACGGCAACGCCGCAGCAGGCAGCCGACCAGATCGCCAAGCTCGGTGTCCGCGCCATTTGGCCCTTCAGGGTCTCGCACGGAGGAGAACGATGGCATACGCGCCTTCAACGCTGATTACTCTCGTTGGTGTGCCGCTCTTCGCTCTTGCCGTCCAGACCGCCCTCGCCGCGACCGAAGACCTCGGCAACGGCTTCCTTCATCACGGCGTGGCCACGCCCATCAGCAACCATCGAGGCACCGTCGCTACGGTGGACGGCGAGGGCCGCAACGTCGTGTTGCTCTGGCTCATGGACCACCGCGGCGGCTATGCGCTCCTGATGATCGACGCCGAGACCGGGAGGGCCGAGCAGTACCCCATGCCCTTCCGGCCGGGCGACAGCCCGTTCGCCTCGATCCTCTCGAGCCGCAACAAGTTCTACACCCACTTCAACAGCTACTTCGTGGAGTTCGACCCGGCGAAGCGGGCGTTCACGTTCAGCCAGAAGACCGCGCCGCGCTGCGCCATGGGCATGACCGAGGACGACGACGGCGTCATCTGGGCGGCGACGTACCCCAACAGCGGCGTCGTGTCCTTCGACCCCGCGACGCGCGAGTGCAAGGACTACGGCTACGTCCACCAGGAGAACTGGCGACAGTACCAGCGCTCCGTCGCCGCCGACGACACCGGCTGGATCTACTTCGGCGTGGGCAACACCGCCAGCCACATCATCGCCTTCGATCCGCGCACCGGCAAGGCGAAGCCCATGATCCCGGAGGACGAACGCGCGAAGGGAAGGGGCGATGTCTACCGTGACATGAACGGCAAGGTGTACGGCCGGCCGGCTCCCGGCGCGGAAGACAGTTGGTACGAGTTCTACCGGGGCGAGGGGAAGAAGATCGGCAAGCACGAGCGCATCGAGAGGAAGCCCATCATCACCAGCAGTCAGGGCCTGTTCCACCGCGAGTTCCCCGACGGCAAGCGGCTCAAGACGTGCGACTTGGTGAACCGCGTTCTCGTCGTCGAAGATCCGAAGACGGAGCAGGTCACGGAGCTGCACTTCGACTACACGAGCGAGGGCGCCCATATCATGGGCCTCGCCGCGGCGCCGGGCGGCGCCATCTGCGGCGGGACGGCCTTCCCCATGCGCTTCTTCAGCTACAACCCGGAGGCCGATGAGTGGATCAACCGCACGGCGTACGGCCAGTGGAACACCGTTGTCCGGCAGGGCGACCGCTTCTTCGTCGGCGGCTACGGCGGCGGCTTCCTGCTCGAGTGGGACCCGTCGCGAGAGTGGGTGCCGACAGAGAAGGAGAAGGAGGGCTGCAACCCCCTCTTCCACACCCAGTGCAGGCCGGCGATCAACCGCCCGCACGACCTGCTGGCGCACCCCGACGGCAAAACGCTCGTCCTCGCCGGGACGCCGGGCTACGGCTACACCGGCGGAGGGCTGCTGTTCTGGGATCGGGAGACGCGCAGCGAGACGTTGGTCGAGCACACCGACATCCTCCCGGAGCACTCCACCATGAGCCTCGTGGCGCTGCCGGGGGGCAAGCTCCTCGGCGGCTCAACCACCAGCCCGGGCACCGGAGGCGAGAAGAAGGCCACCGAGGCGCAGCTCTACATCATGGACATGGCGACGAAGCGGCTCGAGTGGCACGAGGTGGTGTTCCCGGGGGTGCAAAGCTACACGGACATGTGCCTCGGGCCGGACGGGCTGGTCTACGGCGTCGCCGACCGGAAGCGCTTCTTCGTCTTCGACCCCGCGCAGAGGAAGGTCGTCCACGAGGATGACGCGGAGGCGAAGTTCGGATCGACCAACTCCCAGCAAGGGCCGCGGGTGTTTGTGCTCAGCCCGAGCAAGCGAATCTACATGCTGTTCGTGAAGGGCATCGCCCGCATCGACCCGGCCACGTTCGAGATCACGATGCTGGACCAGTCCCCCGTGCCGATCGGCCCCGGGGGCGACTTCCACAAGGGGCGCATCTACTTCGGCAGCGGATCGCACCTGTATAGCTACAAGGTTCCCGAGGAGTCGGCTGACTAACCCCTGTTTCCCCGGGCCCGGCGGGCGCGGAGGGCGTGGTCGAGGGCGGCCGAGCCCCCCCGCTGCCAAGGCCGCCGGCCGGGCTCTCATGTCTCTCGCGCCCGAGACGACCACATGCGAACAGGAGCGTGCACCATGGACAGGCGAAGGTTCGTCGGCTCAATGCTGCTGGGCGGCGCCGCCATCACGATGGCGGATCGCGCGCCTGTGAAAGGAAGCGACATGAACAGCCAGCTATCCTCTGAGGTCCAGATGCAATTCATGCGGCCGGGCCGGTTGGAGGCGGCCGCGCGCAAGTTCCCCGTTGTGTACGTGCCGTTCGGGCTCATCGAATGGCACGGCGTACACCTGCCGCTGGGCAATGATGCCCTCAAAGCTCACGGGATTCTCGTCAAGTGCGCCGAGCAGTTCGGCGGCGTGGTCTATCCGCCGGTGTACTTCCATGCGGGCTTTGACCAGGAGCACATCGGGCCCGTGGTCACTCAACTGTTCCAGCGCCTGAAGCGTACCGGCCTTCGCGTCATCATCGGCGTCTCGGGGCACAACGTCAAGCAGCAGATCGAGATGATCGACAAGGCCCTCGAGCCCGTTGTGGCCGATGGCACCGTGGCCGGGATTGGACTCTGGGAGATCACACTGAGCCGGGGGCCCGAGTCCGGCACGGATCACGCCGCCAAGTGGGAGACGTCGAACATGATGTTCTTCTATCCGGACCTGGTGGACATGTCCGAGTTGCCGGATGGGGAGATGAACCTGGACATGAAGCCTCCGCACGGGATTGGCGGCCAGGACCCACGCAAGCACGCCTCGCCGGAGGTCGGCGAGCGGAACGTCGAGCTCGCGGCGGAAGCCATCGGCAAGAAGGCCCAGGAGCTCCTGGCCTCCTTGCCCGAGGATCAACGCTCCTTCAACATCGAGGCGATCCGGCCGGGGAAGTGGTGGTTGATCTAGCCTTAATACTGTTCATGTAAGTATTGTGATGCGCTTTGCGGCGTCGATTCGTGAGGGTCTTGCTGTGCACCTGACGCGTATTGGCTGTTTGCCGACGCTCTTCCTTCACCGCCCACGGATTGCGCCGCCCGCGACTTGATACCACGCGATGTTGCGCCAGCTCAGCCAACAGAGTGTCATGAAACGCTTTCCGACGCTGAGGGGGAATGGTACAGCGCCAAGGCGATCACATAGTACACCATCACGTGGGCGGGCAAATCCCGCTGCCACTTGTCCGCCTTCCCGGTCTCCTGCAACACAGCATCGACCGTCTTGCGCGGAAAGGTATCGGTCACAACTCCCAGACTGACGTAATCTGCAATGCACCGACCAGCCGGCAGCCTCGCACCCGTACGAGCCATGAGTGTACCCTCCTCCCTGGCGGCAGGGCGACACCCGGAAACGATGAAGATTGCTGTGCTGGCCCATCTGTCAGGCATCGACAGAGGAACGGCAGCGAGCCACAGGTGCTCGCCTACAGAAAGGCACACGACCAAATCTTCGAGGCACGGCCCGCGGGCAGTTGCCTGGCCGACGCAGGAACGCACGTTTCCGCCGAAACCCGAGCAGGCTGTTCGCGCGCACGCGCCTGCAAGGAGGGCGCCAGCGGAGGGCGAAGTTGCCGCCAGCACACGCAGCGGAGGCTCGACATGGCGGCGTTGCCGTGCCTTCTCGTGTTTGACATCGGCACAACGGGCGCCAAGGCGGTGCTGGTTCGATCGGACGGCGAGCTGCTCCTGAGCATCACGCGATCGTACCGCACCTTCTACCCGCGTCCCGGCCGGGCGGAGCAGCGGGCGCAGGATTGGTGGCAGGCGGTCGTGGAGGCAGCGCAATTGGTCTTGGGTCATCGCCCCCAGGACCGACGCCGGATCGCCGCCGTAGGCCTCAGCGGGCAGATGATGGGGTGCCTTCCCGTAGCCGCCGACGGCACGCCGCTGCGGCCCTCCCTCATCCACTCCGACCTACGCTCGGAGTCCGAGTGTCGGCGGATCGCCAGGAAGATGAAGCCTGCGGCCGTGTACCGAATCACCGGTAATCGACTCGATCCGCGCTACACGCTGAGCAAGATGGCGTGGGTGCAGCGCACTGAGCCGTCGGTGTACGACGAGACGGCGTTGTTCGTGCAGGCAAAGGATTTCGTCGGCTTCAAGCTCACGGGTGAACTGGGCGTCACCGACTACTCCGACGCATCGCTCACCGGTGCATTCGATTTGGCGGGATTCCGCTGGTCCGACGATCTCCTCGCGGCTGCCGGTGTCCCTCGCACCAAGCTGCCCGACGTGCAGCCCTCCGCCAGCGTGCGCGGCAGCGTCACCGGCGAGGCTGCCGCCGCTACCGGGCTGCCCAGTGGCCTGCCGGTCATAGTCGGCGGCGGCGACGGCGCCTGCGCGACGCTGGGAGCCGGCGTTGTACGCCGGGGGCAGGCGTACAACTACATCGGTGGCACCTCGTGGGTCTCGGCCGTCTCGCGAGAGCCCGTCATCGACCCAGAGATGCGGCTCTTCAACCTCTGCGACCTGGCGCCACGGAAGTACAACGTGCTCGGCACGGTCCAGTGCGCCGGGAGCTCCTACGAATGGTTCGCCGACCACATTGGGCAACTGGAGACGCGACAAGCCGCTGAGACAGGGGCAGACCGTTTCGAGCTGCTGAACACGCTGGCGGCCCAGGCGCCGCCGGGCTGCAACGGCCTGGTGTTCCTGCCACACCTCATGGGCGAGCGGGCGACCATCTGGGATCCCAACGCCAGGGGGCTGTACTTCGGCCTCACCCTTCGCCACACTCGTGCCGACCTGGCGCGCGCAGTGCTCGAGGGGGTCGCCTACACTCTCAAGAGCATCATCGAGGCCATGGCGGAGTGCGGCGTGCCCGTGCGCGCGGTGCGGCTCATCGGTGGCGGCGCCGAGAGCGACTTGTGGCAGCGAATACTCGCCGATGTCTACGGCAAGCGCCTGACCGTGGTGCGCAATCCGGAGGAAGCGACCTGCATCGGGGCGGCACTCGCCGCCGGTGTGGCCGTCGGGATCTACGAGAACTGGCCCGCGGCGGCGAGGGTCGTCAGGGCGCACCGGGAGCTCCGCCCGGACCCCGCGTTGTCGGCCCGCTATGGGGCATTTCACCAGTTCTACCGGTCGCTGTATCCCCGGCTGAAGCGCTCGTTCGCCGAGCTGGCGAAGCTGACGAGCGGCAGCCCTCTCCCCCACGGCGACGAATCATAGCCCAGTCGCTCACCTTGCGCCTTCGTCCGCGTGCAGATATAATCGCGCGAGCCTCATACTCGCGGACAGCCACTTCGTCTCCCGATAGTAGGTGTGAGTAATGTCCATACTCGTCACAGGCGGTGCCGGCTTCATCGGATCTCATCTGGTGGACGCACTCCTGGAGCGCGGCGAGAGCGTCACGTGCCTGGACAACTTCGACCACTTCTACGACCCGGCTGCGAAGCGGCGCAACCTCGAGCAGGCGAGCGCGAACGAGCGCTTTCGTCTCGTCGAGGGCGACATTCGCGATGCTGCTCTCATGAAGGAGCTGCTCGCCGACGGCAGCATCCGGCGCGTCGTGCATCTGGCGGCGAAAGCCGGCATCCAGCCATCGCTGCGCGACGCGCTCGCGTATCACGAGGTGAATGTCACCGGCACTGTTACGTTGCTGGAGGCCATTCGAAAATCGAAGGTCGAGCAACTGGTGTTCGGCGCATCCTCCTCCGTGTACGGCGGCAACCCGAACGTGCCGTTCTCGGAGGACGCCGAGCTGGTTTGCCAGATATCGCCCTATGCCGCCTCCAAGCGCGCCGCTGAGCTATACTGCTACACGTACCACCATCTGTACGGCCTACCGACCACATGCCTGCGCTTCTTCACGGTCCACGGCCCGCGGCAGCGGCCGGATCTGGCCATCCATCTGTTCACCCACAAGATACTGGCTGGCGAAACGATCACCATATACGGATCGCAGAGCCGCGATTGCACCTACGTCTCCGACATCATCGACGGCGTCCTGGCGGCCATCGATCGGCCGTTTGACTTCGAGATCATCAATCTGGGTGACTCCCGGCCAGTCACGGTGCGGGAGATGATTGCGGCCGTGGAGAGGGCCACCGGGATCACGGCCCGGATAGAGCAAGGCGAAGCACGCCCCGGCGATCCGCCGACGACATATGCCGACATCACTAAGGCGCAGCGGCTGCTCGGATACGAGCCGAAGGTGCCCCTCGAGGAGGGCGTCGGCCGCTTCGTGGCGTGGCATACGGAAGCGGATTCCCCCTGAGAGCTGGCGGATCTGGCCCCGATCATGCCGGAGCCGTCGTGCGGCAGCGAAAAGTTTACATGTTGTTTTCAGCTATGTGGCGGATTGATTGTATTTAAGGAAGCGAGTTGACAGGGCAGTCAGGTAGTTTTCGTAGCGTGGTATGCAGCGGGAGTACATCGCCAGGAACTTTTGACCCAGTATTTGCCGAGGAGCACAGACGTTCGCTGACGAGGCAGCAGCCGGATTCACCGCCCCGGTGACGCGGCTCCACCGTTGAACCCGCTCCCCTGTCCGCAGTACGAATCGCAGCGCGCTTTGTCTTCCGAGGGGGTCGAATAGCGGCTCCCGGGTTGGAATTGCCAGCTTTTCGGGTCGGCCCCCAGCAGTGTGGCCCTGCAACGGGAGGGTAAATCCGAATGCGGCCCAAAGTGCTCGTGATTGTTGGGCGCGAAAACGACCAGCATCAGGTAGCAGAGTACGTATCAGCGGTGGGTATGGAGGCTGTGGTGGCCGGGACGGCTGCCGAGGGCATGTCGCGGTGCCTTGAGACTGAGCCGGCGATCATCGTGGCTGACCTGGACCTGCCTGATATGGCGGGGGTGGAGTTCTGCCGCCGCATTCGTGACCTCACGCTCGCGCCGCTGATCATCATCAGCTCCGACGGAGACGAGATGGAGCGAGTGATCGCGCTCGAGGTGGGCGCCGATACTGTCATGCAGAAGCCGCTGCTGCCGTTGGTATTCGGCGCGATGCTGAAGCGAGTGCTCCGTCGCGCGGGGGGTCAGCCTGCCGTGCCAGAGAACGTGATCACCGCAGGCGCCTTACAGCTAGACTGCGATAGTCACGTCGCCATGGTGGAAGGCCAGCACGTGGAGCTAGCCCCCAAGGAGTTCGCTTTGCTCGAGGCGCTTGTCCGGCGCCCCGGGTATGTGGTCTCCAAGGAGTTCCTCCTGTCTCGGGTATGGAGGCACCCGCCGGCCAGCGAGGATCGCGCGCTCGCCGTGCACATGGCCCGCCTGCGACGCAAGATCGGCGGCGGCGGACGAAGCAACAAGCTCATCGTCACCGTCCCAGGCGTGGGCTATGTGTTTCGCAGCGACGGTGCGGGGGCTCTCTGACCGCGTACCTCCCCCCGGCGCACGCGCGCAGGTGCTACCTCTGGACTGCGCACCGCCTGCCCGCGGCCCCGTTTCACTGTCTCATTCCCTCGATAACGCCAACGCCAGAATCCCAGGCACCGGCGCTCACGCATACAGGATTATCAGCACTGTCACTATCCAACAGACGACGTCGATCACGAGCGGCGTGTCCGTGAGCAGCAGGCGCTCGGGTCGCCCTCCCTCCCCCCGGTGATGCACCAGGTAGAGATAGCGAAAGATGCCGAAAAGCACGAAGGGTATGGTGTATATCAGCCGCCTCGTCCCGAACTTCGCCACTGTGTCCGGCCACATGGTGTACAGGCAGTAGGCCATCACGGTGGAGGAGGTGACCACGGCTATCATCTGGTCCAAGAGGCGCGGCGTGTACTGGGCCAGGATATCCCGGTGCGCCGATGCCTCCGGGCCGAGCAGCACCAGCTCGTGCCGTCGCTTGCTCAGCGCCAGGAAGAGAGCGAGAAGGATCGTACACACGAGGAGCCATTCCGAGATCTCTACATTGATGACGACTGCCCCGCCAAGCGCTCGCAGCACAAACCCGGAGGCCACACAGAAGGCATCGAGTATCACCACGCGCTTGAGCGACGCCGAGTAGGCCACCGATATCAAGACGTAGGTCAAAGCCACGAGGCCGAAGACCTCGCTCAGCAAGAAGGCGGCGGCGAGGCCGATGATGCCGAGGACGATGGCTGCCGCCACAGCATTCCCCTGCCTGAGCGCGCCGGAGGCCAAGGGCCGATGGCGCTTGAGCGGGTGCCGTCTGTCCTGCTCGTTGTCTGCCAGGTCGTTGACGATGTAGACGGCGCTCGAGAGGGCGCAGAAGACGCAAAAGCCGGCGACGGCAGTGACGACGAGCGCCGGTTGGTCGAGCTTCTGCGCGAACACTACGCCGGCGAAGAGGAGCAGATTCTTGATCCACTGCGCCGGGCGCATCGTCTCGAGCAGTAGCTTAGCCTGGGTACCTGTTCGCACTTCCATCACGGGACCAGCACCTGCGCGCCCATTCCACGGTCTTGCGGCTCCCTCCTGCGCCGGAGCTCCAAGGTGAAAGCAGCAGGAGCAAAGTAGAAAACGATAGAGCAGCTCGATCAGTGCCCCTCGGCGTTGGAGCTCTCACATTTTTCTCCTGCCTGGCGCGGGTGCGCTGGCCCGGCCAGAACGCCCGCTGGCACATTGCAGCAAAAAGGGCCAGAGCAGGGCTCTGTGCCTGGGCGGAGAAAACTCGGCAGTTGGGCATGTGGCGCTGCCACACCCGGTGAGTTTCGGGCAGAGAGCCCGAAACCCCACGATGAAGATGTGTGGGCTGGCACACCGCCCGTGGGAGCGCTGCGACGGGGCTGTGGCCCCGACCTCTCCGAGTCGGGACAGTGGCGAGCCACAGGTATTCGCCGACAGAAAGGCACGCAACCAAATCTTGGAGGCAGCTCTTCATGGCCCTGTTGGGCCACCCGGAAACGATGAAGATTGCTGT
>JAUWAU010000032.1 GCA_030601885.1 Armatimonadota bacterium | reverse complement strand
GCTAGTGCGCCGGCAAGCGTACGAGGTCAGGGAGGTGGAAGTCCTCCCCAAGGCATACGCTCTCCGGCCTTGTAACCGACTGTAACTGCGTTGCCGCAAGGCAAGGTGGGAAGCAACAGGAGGTGACCGACCAGTCCGTAGGCGACGAACTCGATTCGGCCTTGGTGTAGCGGCGAGCCTGCTAGCCACTGGCGAAGCCTGTTCCCGGGAGACTGGGACGCCCGTCGCGCTGAGGGGTAGCGTGCAAAAGCGACGGCGGGGCGCACTGGGTGGTTGGAGGCGGAATGGTCGGGACGGCCACGTACGTGAAGCCGGGATACCCGTGCGGAGCCGGGAGAGCCGCACGGGAGTCAGAGCGCCCATAGTAGCTGGGAAGCGCCTGTAACGGGCGTGGAGCCAAGGGGCGCAGGAAGGTGGATGCGGGAGTCCATGTCGACAGAGCCGGCACAATTGCCCGCAGAGGCTAGACACGCCGGAGAGGTCCGTGCCCGCTGGGCGTGGGTCCAGTCGTCGGTATGGACGGAGCGCATGTTGACGGCCCTGGAGCAAGGGGTCAAAGGAGGCAAATGGCACAGCCTGATAGACAAGGTGTACGGCCTCGGCAACCTGCGGGCCGCTTTCGCGCGAGTGAAGGCGAACCGGGGGGCCGCTGGGGTCGATCACCAGACGATCGAGATGTTCGAGCGCCGCCTGGAGCCGAACCTGGAACGGTTGCAGCAGCGGCTGCGGGACGGGACGTACCGTCCATCGGCGCTGCGGCGGGTGTGGATACCCAAGCCGGGGCGTCGGGAGAAGCGGCCGCTGGGCATCCCGACGGTTCGGGACCGGGTGGTGCAGGCTGCGCTGCGAAGCGTGCTGGAGCCGATCTTCGAGGGGGAGTTTGCCGAGCATAGCTACGGCTTCCGCCCCGGGCGAGGCTGCAAGGACGGGTTGCGCCGGGTGCACAGACTCCTGGAGGCAGGATACGTGTACGTGGTGGACGCGGACCTGCAGGGCTACTTCGACTCGATCCCGCACGAGCCACTGCTGGAGCGGATAGGGAAGAAGGTGGCCGACGGCAAGGTGCTGGCACTGGTGCAGGCACTGCTGCAGCAGGAGGTGCTGGAGACGGCGACGCGATGGCGTCCCGAGGAGGGCACGCCGCAAGGCAGCGTCATCAGTCCACTGCTGGCCAATATCTACTTGGACCCACTGGACCATATGATGGCCCGGGAGGGGTTCGAGATGGTGCGGTATGCCGACGACTTCGTGATCCTGTGCCGCACGGCGCAGGAGGCGAGGCGGGCGCTGCGGACGGTGCAGCGCTGGGTGGCATCGGCGGGGTTGACGCTGCACCCGGACAAGACCAGCATCGTGGATGCACGAGAGCGCGGCGGCTTTGACTTCCTGGGGTATCACTTCGAGCGCGGCTATCGCTGGCCGAGCCCGAAGAGCATTGGGAGGCTCAAGGAGGCCATCCGAGGCAAGACCAGACGCACGGAAGGCCGCAGCCTGGATGCGATCATCTCGGACGCGAACCGGACGCTTGTGGGGTGGTTTGCCTACTTTCAGTACAGCCACCATACTACCTTCGGTCGCCTGGACGGCTACGTGCGGATGCGGCTGCGCAGCATCCTGCGCAAGCGCAAAGGCGGTCGGGGGCGCGGGCGCCACCGGGACCATCAGCGCTGGCCGAATGCTTTCTTTGCCGAGCATGGGCTGTTCTCCCTATCGGCAGCCTACGCGACGGCCCGTCAACCCGCTAAGCGGTGAACCACCAACCGGAGAGCCGTGTGCGGGAGATCCGCACGCACGGTTCGGAGGGGGGAGGGCTCAGGAACTCAACTGGGCCTTCCTACCTCTATCAGCAAAGGCCGGGGCTGCGCCGCGGCTGCGCGAGGGACACAAATCTGGATGCTGCCCCAAAGCTCCCCCAACGGTTGACATGGCTGCCGGCATCTGCTATAGGTGTCGTGGTTGTGTCTGTATGTATGATTTGAGACTCGTGTGATCTGGGAGGGATTCGGGATGGTGAAGTTCGTGGTGAGCTTGCGCCCTCTGTGCCTCGGAGCTGTTGCCTTCCTGCTCTGCCTCCTTGTCGATCCTCTTATGGCTCAGAAGGACGGCCGGCCGACCGCAGTCGCCGAGCCCATATCCATTGACGCAAAGGTGAGATCCCTTACGGCCGTTTTCGCTGAGATTGCCGCTCAGTCGGGTGCTCGATTCGCAGCATTCATACCGGACCCGGAGCCGGTAGTGACGCTGCGGGTGGCGGCCGGTACGGTGCGCGAGGCGCTTGAGCAGGTGGCCGCCGCAGCGAACGAGCAGGTGGACGAGACCCGGCGTGGCGTACTCCTCTTGTCCTCGTCTGAGGATGCTCCGTGGAAGCGCGGCCCCGACGTGCTCATCGTCTGGGAGCTGCTGAAGCACCTCTCGGACAAGCAGCGGGCGGAGTTGCTGAGCGGCGGCAGCCTCCCGCTGAGCGACGTGCCCATTGAGGCCGAACCGCGCGTCCTGGACTGGATCCTGCGCGACGACGAGTTTGCGCGCGCCTGCTTCAGGGATCGCCGGCGGGCGTATGTGTGCCTGTCGTACACGCCTCGCGTGATCCTGCGCGGCGAGAACGGGGCGCCGTTGGGCCACGGCGCCCGTATCGACATCCCAGCCGCCCAGCGGAAGTTCGCCCACCTCCAGCACCAGGCCATCGAGAGCAAATACCTGGAAGATCCGAGCTGGCCTCTCTCGAAGCGGATACCCGTGCCTGCTGGCCCCATCCGACCGCCTCAGACGGACGAGACCGATGCGGCCGAGACGGATGTCCCGCCACCGCCCGGTGTAGACGCTCCTGCGACTCGGCAGCACGCGCGACAACTGCGCGCAAAGGACGTACCGATCGCCAGGGCACCTGCAAATCCCAGCCTCTCACTGCCCCAGACAGCCACGCGGATGCTTGAGGAGTGGTGCCGTCTCATCACAGAACTGACCGGACAGCCGCTCGTGGTCGACCTGAAGTCAAGCCGGAACGAGGTATTCATAAGTGCCGGCGACTACACCCGGAGCGATCTGATCGGCATCCTGACCAAGTGCACCGGCGTGAGGGCCCGTGGACTGGCCGGAGAGGCCACGTTGCTGGAGGTGCAACAGCGAACCCTGAACCCACCGGGCCCTGTCAGTGCAGACCAGGCGAGGGAAGAGATCCTGGAAATGCTCCATCCGGTCCTCTCGTCGTGCGAGGTAGTGCCGGCGCAAGCGTTCCAGAACGAGCCGCCCGACCGGCGGCGGAATCTCACCACACGGTACTCAGGGTACCCGGAGGGGAAGATCGCCGACCTGGGGCCCTTCTCTGGGGAGGAGATCCTGTCGCGCACGCGCTGCTCCTTGGAGGAGTTACCCGCCGAGCAGAGGACCTGGGTGGTGGCGGCAATCCGACACAGCGGCGCTCGCGATGTCCTCCCCAAGGTCCGTGAGGTCGAGCTTGTCCCCGGGTTTGCGTTCACTGTTTATCTTGGCGACCCGGGCGCAACAGTGAAGAAGTTCGGACATGGAGTCGACATTGCCACGCTCCGTGAGCGCTACCCGTACAGCCTGATATACTCGGGTTCCGGGCAAGCGCAGGTTATCGACGGCCCGCCGACCTCGATGGTGTTCCTCGTCCATTGGCGATAGGCGGGGGAGGTGACAATGCCAAGCGTGCTGTGCTCCCAAGCCTCCATCCGAGCACCGACGACCGCTCACTGCCTTCTCCCGATCCGCCCCAGCAGCGGCTTCACGTACTCGGGCGAGTAGCGCAGGCAGCGGTACACCGACCCGAGGCTGCCCTTCTCGCGCCAGGGGTTGACGAAGTCCCAGACGATCTCTTTGTCCGGCGTCACCTCGAACAGGTGAGCCTTGCCGCCCTCACAGATGAGCGTGTTGCCGTTGGGCAGACGCTGGGCGCCCGAGATGTATTTGCTCAGGAATTTCTCCTTCGGCTCGCCTGTGTACTCCCACTCGATCTGCTCGGTGAGCGGATTCAGCTCGATAACGCGGGAGTAGCCCCGCAGCGTGCCGTTGTCGAAGATGAGGATGTTGCCGTTCTCCAGCATGTGCGGCTTGTGCTGCCCATCGAGCACGCCCGGGCCCCAGGCCCAGACGATCTTTCCCGTCTCGCGGTCGATGACCCCGATGACGTCCAGGCTGCGATACGAGAAGACGATGTTTCCGGGCTTGAAGCGCACCGGGCCGCCGGCGGCTTTCTCCTTCTCGTATGTCGCGTTGGGCGGAATGATTTGACACGTGTTGTTATGGGCCCAGTCGAAGGAGAACTGCCCCTGGGTGCGCTTCCAGACAAAGTCCCACGCCTCACGCGAGAGCAGCGCCTTGAGCTCGGGCAGGTGCTCCTCGCCCCGCCACTCCCAGACGAGCTTCTTGTCGCGCGTGATCTCGAGCATGTGCGGGTGGCGCTTCAGCTCCGGCCCCAGCTCGGGCCAGGGGAAGTCCGCGATGGTGTGCAGCATCAGGTTACCGTTCTCCAGCACCTCGTAGTCGTGGTCGATGCGGCAGTGGTAGTGCCAGACGACGTTGCTGTCCGGGTCAAGCTCCCGCAGGCCCGCCTGCTCGATACGCGACCGGTCGCGAGTCGGGTGGAGCAGGTTCCCGTTGGGCAGCAGCCGGCAGAAGGACTGGAGCGCCGTCTTCACGTGCCACCGGTGGACGGGGCTGCCCTCCATGTCGATGAGGTAGATCTTGCCCGTCCCCTCCTCGGTGAGCGACGGGTCCTCGTAGCTCGTGCAGAAGAGCGTGTAGCCGTTGTAGCATTTGTGGGGCTTGTGGATGGTTACGCCAGTTGCCATTCTCTTGGTCCCCCTTTGGGCGAGAGCGTGGGGTGCGACGAGGCTTGCCATCAAGACTGTCGCGAGGATGGCATCCAGATGGATGCCGGGGGTGAAATGACATGCGCTCAGCCGACCATGCAGCTTCATGTGCCCCCTCCACATGCAATTCTTGAGCTGGGCTTCGTGAGAATGTGCCGAACTTCCTTCCTCCGGGCCGTCGAAGCTGGCGATCACAGCGCCGCCGGGCCCGCAGAGGTGGTGACAGGGACATCGGGGAACATGCACGCCGCCGCAGGCTGGCAGCCCGGGCTACACTTCACCCGCGAAGGACATGGCCCGTGAAAATCACCGACGTCAAGACATTCATCGTAGGCAATCCGTGGAAGAACTGGGTGTTCGTGAAGGTATGCACGGACGAGGGCATCACCGGAGTCGGCGAGGCCACCGGCGGGCACGACGCCAAGCCGACGGAAGCCCAGGTGCACGAGCTCTCGCGCTTCTACATGGGCATGGACCCGCGGCACCCGACGCGCATCTACGAGCGCATGTACAAGGGGCTGTTCTTTCGCGCGAGCCACGCCGCCGGCGCCATCGAGACGGCGTGCTGGGACATTCTCGCCAAGAGCCTGGGCGTGCCGCTGTGGCAGCTCTTCGGCGGGAAGATGCACGATCGGCTGCGTGTGTACGCCAACGCGTGGTACAAGGGCCCGCGCGACCTGGGCTTCTTCCGGGAGAAGGCTGCCGAGGTCGTTGAGATGGGTTACACGGCGCTTAAGTTCGATCCCTTCGGCTCAGCGCACCGGACTCTAAGTCGCGAGGAGGAAAAACTCTCTGTGAGCCTCGTGGCAGCGGTGCGCGAGGGCGTCGGGGACGACGTTGACATCCTCGTCGAGGGCCACGACCGGTTCAGCGTCAGCACGGCCATCAGCATCGGGAAGCAGATCGCCGAGTACCGGCCCATGTGGTTCGAGACGCCGGTGCGCTCGACCGACATCCCGGCCACGGTCGCGGTCGCGAAGGCCATCGACGTGCCGGTGGCCGTGGGGGAGATGTACGACCAGATCGGTCAGTTCGCGGAGCTGCTCGAGCATCGCGTGGTGGACATCGTCCAGGCGGAGCCGCTGGCGCTCGGCATCGGCACGACGCGGCAGGCATGTGCATTGGCGTACGCCTACGGGGCGGTGGTTGCGCTCCATCAGGCGCAGAGCCCGTTGGCCACGGCCATCTGCGCCCACCTGCACGCCGCGGCTCCCAACTTCCTCATTCAGGAGTGCTTCGACGACTTCCTCGAGCCGTGGGCGCGAGATTGCGTGCCCGGCGTGCCGGTCCCAAAGGACGGGTACGTCGAAGTGCCGGACGCCCCCGGCCTCGGCGTGGACCTGGACGAGGCCGAGATGGCGAAGCATCCGTACCATCCGGACGCCTTCATTCGTCTCTTCGAGGATGGGTGGGAGAGTCGGAGGAGGTAGGGGGTCGCGGGCATAGTATCTCGGCGAGCGGCCGGGTCGGCTCGTCCTGCAATTGCCGCAGCGCGGGAGCGACTCTTCTTTGCAGTCTTCATGGCGCAGTGCGACACCCGGAAACGATGAAGATGGGCCCGGCGGGGAGCGGGGGGCCGCCGGAGCAAGCTGCTCCGGCTACAACGGGTGGGCCGACGGGCGAAATCTTCGGGGTAGATCCCGCTGCAGCGTCCGCAGCTCTCGCTCTGCACTGCGGAGAAGCTCGACTCGGTAACTCACGTCGTCAGCACGCAGCACCGGACCGGGCTACGCCTCGAACACCACCATCTGATGCCCTCGCACCTCCGGCACGGTGACGCTTGCGTAGCCATCGGCATAGTCCACGTGCAGCTCGTCCTGCGTAGGCGCCAGATACGCTTTCGTCGGCTCCGCGGCGAGCCAGACCTCCAGGGCCACGTTGAACAGCGGGATGGCCTCCTCGATGGTGTCCAACTCCGTGGCGCGGCGCTCGGGGATGTAGTGCAGGAGGTGGACGACGTGCCGGTTGTGCTGCGGCTGGCGATTGACCGTGATGTGGCACGTAGTCGGGGCGTCGGTGCGGATCAGCGGCTCCGGCAGCAGTCGCGCCAGGCAGTTGAGGAATATCTGCTTGCAGAACCTGACTCCCTTCGTGGCGTAGAGGCGGAAGATGGGGTGCGAGAAGTAGATGACTCGGTCGCTCTGGATGACGGCGGGGAACTCGCCCTTCTCCGCCACCGGCGTATGCCGGTGTGAGCAGAAGTGCCGATAGGTGCGGTTGAAGTACGGGTTCCAGACGTCGGCCAGTATCTCGGTGCCCTCGCCAGGGCGGACGGCGGCGCCGCGCTCGTACATGACGTACTCCGTGTCGGCGATGCCCTCGCCAATTGCCTCCCGCACCCGCACGAAGTCCGGGCAGTACTCGGCATCGCCCACATAGCTAGCGCCGACCTCGGGGAGAGCGAAGGCGGATTCGTCCGGCCGGAGGCCCGACTTATGCGACAGAATGAGAGCCCCGCCGGCCTTCGCGTATTGGGAGGCCTTCGCGGCAAGCGCATCGTCACACGTGATCTTGTCCGGCAGGATGACGACGGCGTACCGTGACCAGTCGCTCTCGGCGTCGATCACATCGAACTGCTGCTGCGACTCCACGAGCACGTGGTAGACACCCTTCATGGACGAGTCCACTCGGCCGTCCTGTTTGCCGACCGCCTCCGGCGTGAACACGCCGATGTCCGCCACGGCCTCAGCGTCCTCGCACCACCGCTCCTTCTCCTCGACGCTGGCGTACACGCGGCCGATGAGATCGTAGGTCACCGGGCAGATCTCGCCGGTCGGATGCAGTTGGTCGCCCACGGAGCACTTGGCCGCGTTGGCCAGCATCGTGAAGCACTCGTACTCCAGCGCCGCCTGGTTCTTGAAGGAGCTGAAGTCGCCCCACACGGTCTGGAACTTCCCCGTCATCCCGAGGCAATCCATGCCGAGGTTCCGCGCGTAGCGAACCGTGGTGGGGAAGTGGGCGTAGCCCCACGCGCCGCTGGGCAGCGACTCGATCTCCAGGTGCGTGTACGTGTCGAGGATTGGCCGCCAGTGGGGATAGATGTGGCCGGCGTTGTAGAAGATGGTGCAGTCCCGGTCCTTCTTTCTGATCTCGGCGGTCATGCGCCGCTTGAACTCGTCCACGGTCTGCGCCGCAAGGGCGAGCCGGTCCGCCTGCTTCTCCGGATCGAGCCCCTGCTCCCACATCTTCGCCAGGCAATACTGGCACACGCACGGTCCCTGGTGGATGATGTCGAAGAACAGGCCGTCCACCTCGAACATGTCCAGCACTTCCTGGGTCTGCTCGATGACGTACTCGATGTACGGCGTGTTGAAGCAGAGCCGCTTCCAGCCAGGCCTCAGCGGCGGCGCGCCGGACACGCTACCGTCGGGCATGCGCTCCAGCCACTCCGGGTGCCGGCGGGCCACGAGCTCGTCCCAGCCGACGGTGATGTAGATGGGTACGCGGATGTCGGCGGCGTGGCAGGCGTCGATCTGCTCGTTGAGCAGGTTGCATTCCAGGTGCGGGTGCCGTGCCTCGGCGAAGCGCGTGTCGTGGTAGATCATGCCGTGGTGGCAGCGGGAGAAGCACGTGATGGAATTGACGTGGGCGCGCTTCAGCGTGTCCACGAACTCATCGGCGTTGAACTTCGAGCCGACGCCGGGGATGTGCTCGGACGTGTGGAAATCCAGATGGATCTGTCTGAAGCGAAGCTTGTGCATGGCTGTTGTGTGGCTCCTTCTTCGCGCGGCGGTCTTCGGTGATCGCGTCGCCGCCGGAGGCAATCGTCGCGCTCACCACCGCAGATACCGGTACGGATCATCATAGGGTCTCGGCACATCCAGGTATAGGCCGTGGGCATAGCGCACGCTGTCGAGCGGAAGATACGCACCGACGTTCTCCAGGCGCTTCTTCTGACGGGGATCCCCCGCTGGCTTCATCCCGCCCCTTGTCCCCCAGGTCTCGGCCTTGAAGGCCAGAACGTTCTCGCCGGGCCGCAGCAGCCCGGCCGGGATCTCATACCTCCGCACCGTGGTCCGCGTTTTCCCCATGGGCACGTCCGGCGATGCCATGCTGCCGATGAGCGTCCCGTTCAGGTAGGTCCAGTCGCCGTCGTGCACCGGGCCCAGCACCAGCGTGACATCACGCCCGACCATGTCCGCCGGCGCGTCGAACTTCAGCCGATGGAAGAAGAACCAGGCGCGCGTCGCGAGAATGTCCTCGTACTGCTCGTCCCACATGCCGGGGATGCGGATCAGGCGCCACTTGCTGTCGTCGAAGTCCCGCGTCGCCCATCCCTCGGGTGGCTCGTCACCGGAGGCCCGGGTCAAGGGCAGGCCCTTCCACCGAGTGGAGAGCACGTGCTCCTCGTCGCCGCTCTCCAGCCACACGCCATCCATCAGATCCTGCAGTGATTCTCCGTCCACGGCAGGCTTCCCGAAACGCGCCAGCATCGGCGTGGAGGCCGCGGCGCCCATGTTGGCCAACAGCCGCGTCACGAGGAAGCTGGTGTGCCGGAAGGTCGGCTTTACGTTGTGGGCCTTGTGGTCCAGGTGCCACGCCATCCCATTGTCGGCCAGGTAGTCAAACTGCCACGGCGCCAACTGGCAGAAGACGACGTTGGCACTCTCTGCCGTAGCCAGGACTCCGTCGCCGACTGGTGTTGCCCCACGCGACACCAGCGGCAGCTCGCGCGGATCCCGAATGTGTACATCAGCGGGCCCGACTCCGGCCAGCAGACTGCCGGGGCGAGCAGGCTCGAAGTACGCCGAGATGTGCTCGGCCGTCTCCATCGTGACTTGGAACGGCAAGAATGCGTTGGCTTGGTCTTCGTCAAGTCCAATGGCAAGCAGGTTGCCTCCCGCTGCCAGCCATGTGCGGACAGCGGGCGAGTGCGCGGCCAGCTCGTGTCCGCCGCCGGGCCCGACGATCAGGACCTGGTCTGCCGCCAGAGCCCCGCCGCTGTAGCCTGCCAGAGACAGCCCGGTGCTTTCCAGGTGAGCCCTGCCGGCAGGATCGCCCACGTAGAGCGCTCTTCGGCGTGGAGTCGCTTTCCACGAGGACACGTGCTCCAGGATGTTGCTGACCAGTCGCGTGGAGGCCGGATCGTCCTCCGTCCGTCCGGTTACGTCCATCTGGCAGAAGAGAATCATCCCTTCGCCGTCGCGGTACTCCATGAGCGGGCTGTACTCGAGGCCGAACCCGCCGTCACACAAGGGCAGGAAGTCCCCGCACGCCGGTTTCTCCATCAGGAGCGAGGCGACGCTGCCGTAGCACCCGCAGCGCCAGGCGCGCTTCATCCGCAAGCCGGCCCACGTCCCATGGGCAGAGACCCTCGGATTGATGAATGGTTGCTCGAGCCGCGGCGCAACTGTCGTACCCTCGCCACGCCAGTCGTGCAGGTTCTGCGTGCCGATGCCCTGCAGCACCGGATGATTCGTGACGCGCGGGAAGACTCGCCGCAGACAGTACTCCTGCACGCGGAACCCGAGGCGCCTCTCGAGAGTCTCCTTGGTCTGCTCGAACACCACCATCTTGAGGCCATCACGAACTCGCCCGATGTCCGGCCCGGCGCCGAACGCAGTCAATGCCTTCTTGCCGATGATGAACATGTCGTAGCCCGCGAGGTCCGCATCAACCGTGACCTCATCGAACGCCACGCCCAGCTCGGTCAGGAGCTTCCCGGTCTCGCCTTTGGGGTCGAGAAGCGCCACCTTCCTCTCGACCCTGGGCTTCCGCGCGCTCTGCATGACGTCAATGGTGAACGAGTCCTGCTGCGTATCGCCGCCATCACTGAACTTGGCGGTCATGCGCAACGCATACCGGCCCGGCTCGAGTGTCTCGGGCAGGGCAACCCGGATCGGCAGGCGCGCCTGCTCGCCCGTTTCGAGGGCTACCTTCTGGGCGCCCTGCGCCGTCTTGGGCAGCGCAAGTTCCCACGAGCAGTCGCACGTCACGGACCGGCGCGAGTTGTTGATCACGATGATTTGCTTCTCGACCGTCTCGCCCGGGTGGAAGTTGTGATCGTTGCTCGTGAAGCGCGCGGGCTTGCCGGCGATGTACGCCAGCACTGGCTTGTTGAAGCGGAGGAACGCCTCACCGGACTTGTTCGGAATCCAGTCCGATTCCCGGTAGACGAGATCCCGCCTCACGTAGGGGTCGATGAAGTCGGGACTGTAGCCGGGCCTCTGCAGGCGCTCCCAATCCACCTTGCACTCCCGGATGCTCGTATCGGCGCCCGGTCGGAGCTTCCACAGGTAGGTGTGCTGCCAGGAGCTGACGGCAGTGACGCCCCATGTCCGGAAATGCGGCCAGTTGGCGGCCATGAACATCGCCTGTACATCGCGAACGTTCGCGTTCTGGAGGTCGCCGTGGAAGAAAGGGAACTCCGACTTATGCCACATCTGCTGATCTCGCCACCGCTCGGCCTCAAAGCGGAGGTTCGCCTTCTCCTCCTCCTCAAGCTGGTAGGCAATGTCGCCCCGATACTGCGAGCCCCATTCGGGAGTGAGCAGCTCGTGGAGCATCTTACTGCCGAAGATGACATAGCCCTCTCGGTAGTTCAGCCAGTTCTCAATGATGGGTACGCCGTACTCGACGAGGAACAGCGGCTTGACGCCCTCCTGCGACCAGTGGCCGAACCAATCGGAGCGCTCCTGGATGGGCACGAAGTCCAGGTAGCAGTTCAGCGTGTACATCTGGTTGCAATTGCCGCAGGAGTGGTGGTAGATGGG
Organism: Armatimonadota bacterium; assembly: GCA_030601885.1. Taxonomy (GTDB): domain Bacteria; phylum Armatimonadota; class Zipacnadia; order JAUWAU01; family JAUWAU01; genus JAUWAU01. The sequence goes on along the minus strand of JAUWAU010000032.1, from coordinate 65,247 downwards.
CCGGGTCGTGTCGAACCCGTGGACGACGGCCTCGACTCGAGTGGCGCTCCTCGCATTCTTGTCGGCTCGGTCTCCTGGCTCGCCCTCGGGATCGGGCCAGGGCGAGTATACGCCGTCGATGAGGTCGGGATTCTGGTCTTGGGAGTAGGCCAGCACGTTGTGGCTGGTGGAATACATCACCACCGATGGGTGGTTCTGAGCCTGGCGGACATAGAACTCGGCGTCCCGCGGGTAGCCGTTCGTCTCCTCCGGGTGGTCGTCGATATGCCACTTCCACTCGTAGTCTGTGAAGTTCGGCAGGGAGAATGAGACCAGCATGCCCACGTCGTCGGCGGCCTGCAGGATCTCGGCGAAGGCCAGAGTGGAGCCGGGACGGCACTTGTGGTTGTGCGTGTATAGAGTGTTGATGCCGATCTTCTTCAGGCGGCGGAAGCTCTCACGCGCGGCCTCGTAGTTGGCCAGCGCCGGACTGACATGCGCATTGTCAGGTGTGATGGCGGCGGAAAAGATGCGCGTGCCATTCAGACGGAAGTCGCGCCCGTCGAGCCAGAACTCGCGGAAGCCGAAGCGCACCGGATGGGAGTCGTCAACGACGACGCCGCTCCCGTCAACCAGCGAAAGCGCCAGCTCATACTGGTTCTCCGGCGTGTGGATGTCCCACAGCTTGTCCGGCTGCCACGGACTGCCGAAGGCGATTCGGCCCTTGGCGAGATCGCCCGCGGTGAAGGGTTTGCTCTCGATGGCCTTCACTTGCCGGGCGCCATCCAGCAATCGGCCGCGAAGACTGTAGCTCTGGCCCTCCGTGAGACCGGCAAGTGCCGCGTCCACCTCAATCTCCCACTTGCGCACCGACGTGTTCACCTTCACGTCCTCAATGCGCGCATCGCGCGGCGTGCTGCTGAGGAACACGTCGCCGCACATGCCCCGGAAGGAACCCACACCGGAGTGGCGCTTGTCGGGTGGCTCGGTAACGTAGTCCTCTATCCTCTTGTGCAGCGGCATCGCGGCCGTGAACAGCGACAGAGTCTGCTTCGCGCCCGGCCGGCACGCGGCGGTGATATCGAGCTCCCCCCCGGGGAAGTAGATCTCACCGACCTGCTCGCCGTCCACGTACACCCCCGCGTAGGAGCTCACGTACTCCGCGGACAGAGTAATGCGCCGTCCGGCCCACTTCCTCGGCACGGTGAGCGCCCGCTGGTACCAGGCCATGTCGATGCCGGCGATGTCCGTGTCCTCCCAGCTCGGGTGTCGATAGACCCTCTGTGACTCCTTGGCCATCCACTGGCGGACCCGGTAATCGGGCCACGGCCCCGGCACCTTCAAGTAACCCCAGCCCCCCGCGGGCGCCTGATCGGTCTTGGCGTCCGCCGGCTGCCAGCGCCATAGCCCATTGACGCATACCCGCTCCCGGGTCCGCGTTGTCTCCCGATACGCCTTGCGCAAATCCCAGACGGCCTTCACGCCTCGCGGGAGCTGGGCATCAGATTGTGCTTCGCACAAGCAGTGCATGGAGCAGCAGACGAGAAGGCTCACAGCCACGGCCCAAAGCCACCAAGGCGTCCTCATCGCACTGTCCTTTTGCTGGGGTATGGCAGCCGGCCTCAGTCGAACTCCCCATTGCGCCAGCGGTCCACGACGGTGATCGCGACGTCGAAGTGGAACTGATGCGCTGCCGCGAACTTGTCTATCCACAGCCGATCTGCTGCGCCCGCGGCCTCGTACGCCTTGCGGATGCGCGCCAGTCCACGCTCCATCCAATCGTGGGGGATCAGCCCATCGCTGAGGCCGATCTCGATGACCATCGGTCGCGGGGCGATGAGGGAGAAGATCTCCGGCGTGTCCCCGTACAGCAGGAGATGCGGGATGAACTGGGACCCGCACATCCTCTCCCTGACGCGCGCGAAGCGTTCCTGGTACAAGTTCATGCAGCCGGACGGGATGGCGATCCCGATGCGGTCGTCCAGGGCGCTGATCATCATAGTCGTGCGACCTCCGTAGGAGAGCCCGGCGCAGCCGAGGCGACCGCCGTCCACGAAATCCAGGCTCTGCAGCAGGTCCAAGGCGGCGTGCAGGTCGCACATCTGCAGCCCCATGACCGTGCAGCCAAGCAGGGCGGCAGCGAAGTAGTTCCGGGCGCAATAGTCGGTGCGTGGGCCGGGGTAGTCCGGCCGCCGCTCGCCGAACCCGCGCAGGTCTGGCGCGAGCACCACATACCCGCGCTCCGCGAACCTCCGGCCGTAGTCGTACTGCAGCCGTTCCACTTCCGATCGCCGTTCCTCGGTGTCCACGATCCCGACGATGCTATCCTTGCCGAACTGCCCGTGGCCGTGCAGACACAGCATCCCGGGCGCCGGCGTCCCCGGTGTGGCGGACTTCGGCACCAGCAGGTGCGCCGGCACTCGGACTCCGGCCTCGCTTTGATACTGCAGCGGATGCCGGACGTAGCTTCCGCAGTCGGTCTCGGGGCCCCATACGATGTCAAGGCCGGCGCGCTCCGGAATGACGCCCAGGAGCGACACCAGTTTCTCCTTGAATCGCCCGTGCCATTGCCAGAACTCCTCCGGGGTGCTTCCCTCAAAGAGCATCGACGGTGTGGCTTCGTTAATCCGCTGCGCCAGCGCGTCCTCGAAGCAAAGGGGATGAGCCATGCACCTGCCTCCTCATTGTCAAATGAGCCCCGAATTGCCGACCGAAGGAGCCGGGCGCTGCTCGGCGAAAGTATAGCATTTGGGACGGACGACCGTCCTTCGGACTTCCGAGTCGATGGCAAGTTTCTGCGCATTCGAACGTCGGCCTTCCTGACTGGCGCGGGGCCTCGAGGTGAGCATTGTGCTGCCTGTTGTGCTGGTGAACATCACGCTCCTCATCGGGTCCGTCCTCACGGCGGATCTCCCGGCATTTCCCGGCGCCGAGGGCTGGGGCTCGACGACGCCCGGCGGCCGAGGTGGCAAGGTCATATTCGTTACCAACCTCAACGACAGTGGGCCGGGGTCGCTTCGCGAGGCGCTGGAGACGCCGGGGCCCAGAACGATCCTTTTTCGCGTCTCCGGGATCATCTATCTCAAGAGCCAGTTGATTCTGGGCGACTCGGAGGACGCTGAGGCCGCCGAGGCTCTCTCCTTCGTCACCATCGCCGGGCAGAGCGCCCCGGGCGGCGGCATCACGGTGGCCGATCGGGTGTTCCGGGTTAGAGGCGCTCACGACGTCATCGTCCGGCACGTCCGGTTCCGCAACAGCGACAACGACGCAATCAGCGCTGTGCAGGGCGCTCGACGCATAGTGATCGACCACTGCTCCTTCAGTTGGGGCACCGACGAGAACGTCGATTTCTACCGGCGCGCCCGAGAGATCACGGTCCAGAACTGCATCAACGCCGAGTGCCTCGAGCGCGGCGGCCACGACAAGGGCTCCCACAGTAAGGGCTTGCTCATCGGGCGCGGCGCGCATCAGGTCTCGCTGCACCACAACTTCATCACCGGCAACACCACCCGCAATCCGCAGCTCGTCGGAAACAACCGGCCGGACCGCTACCAGGACGGCGAGCGCTTTCCTGTGTTCGACTTCCGCAACAATCTCCTATACAACTGCCGGCGATGGACGCTCATCAGAATCGGCGCGCAGGCCAACGTCGTCGGCAACGTCTATGTGCCCGGTCCACTGCAATCGGACGAGACGCCCGTGTGGTTTGCCAACGATCAGGAAGGCACACGCGGGTACCTCGAAGGCAACATCTGGCGTGGACACGAGGGCCTGGACCAATGGGAGATGGCTTCCGTCGGCACGGCGTACCTGAGCGAAGAGCAGCTCAAGATCACCAAGCAGGACAAGGCGCTCTGTCGCGCAGATCGGCCATTCACTGCACCGGCGGTCACGACGGTACCGGCGGAGGAGGTCGTCGATCTCGTACTACCGACGGTCGGGGCGCTTCCCCGGGACGCGACGGATCGCCGTCTGGTGCGCGAGTTCTACACGGGCACTGGAAGCTGCGGCGCTCCAGATCGGACGCACGATACGCCGATCCCGCCGCCGGCTGAGGGCGCTCCTCCGGCCGACGTGGACAACGACGGTATGCCGGACGAGTGGGAGAAGTCCCACGGGCTGAAGCACACCGACGCACGCGACGGCGGCCTCGATCGCGATGGCGACGGATACACAAACCTCGAGGAGTACCTGAACCATGTAGCCGCCGAAATGGCGCGGAAGGCCCGTCAGCAGGCATCCGTACTTCCTGGGCGGTGACTGAACAGGCGCCAGCCCCAACTCCTGCTGGCGCATGACTGCGCCCCTCGCTTGGAGGTCGCACATGAACTCGAACGGTGTGTCACCACGCGAACGCCTCTTCACGGTCCTCGATTTCAAGGAGCCCGATCGAGTGCCGGTGACCGTGCGCAGTGTAAAGCCGATGGAGTACCTGTGGGCGAATCAGGACGAGCGACTCGCAGTGCTGCTGGGGTTAGGGATGGACGAGCCAGTCAGAGTCGCCCCGCGATTCCCTCGGCATCCCGAGGTGAGCGTGCGCTCGTGGACCGAGGAGGCGGACCCATATCCGATGCGCCATACGGAGTTCGAAACGCCTGCCGGCACGCTGCACGTCTCCGCACGGCGAACTTCGGACTGGAGCCCCAAGGACATACCATTGTTCTCGGACCACATCTGGTCCCGGGGCGTCGAGTATCTCATTAAGAAGCGCGACGACTTGCCCGCTCTCGAGTACGTTCTGTGCGAGCCGCGGGACGACGACATCACCGCATTCCTCGAGCAGGCGAAGGCCGCCCGTAAGAAGGCCGACGAGCATGGCACGTGGCTCCAGAGCAGTTTTCATGGCGGCTCGATTGAGACTATGAGTCTGCTCGGGTCGAAGAACATGATGTTCCTGCTGCACGACGATCGTGAGCTGGTGGAGGCGACGCTCGACTGCGTCTCTCGGTGGGGCGATCGCCTGCTCGAGGTGATCCTGGACGCGGGGGTGGATGTGGTCTACCGCAGCGGCTGCTACGAGACCATCGACTTCTGGTCGCCGGCACAGGTCCGGGAGCTTTTCATGCCAATTCTCGCCCGCCAGACGGCGATGTGTCACCAGGCCGGGGTGCGCATGCACCACTTCATTGAGACCGGGGGGATGCCGTTTCTGGAGGACTACGCTGAGATCGGCATCGACATCTTCTCGGCGCTTGACGACAACGGCACCAACCCGATGAATCTCGCGGAATGCAAGCGCATCCTGGGCGGGCGCGTGTGCCTGTGGGGAGGCGTGGATCCCAGAGAAGCCTTCGAACGCGGCAGCACTGAGGATGTGCGTCGAGAGGTCCTGCGGGTGCTCAGAATCATGGCCCCCGGCAGGGGCTATGTCCTCAGCACGACCGGGAGCTTCCAGGAGACGGCGAAAGAAGAGAACGTGCGCGCCTACATCGAGGCAGGCAAGGAGCTGGGGGAATACCCGCTGAACCTGCCCGCCGAGTGATGCTGCGCCCATTGCACCCTCGTTTCAGTGCGATCCCATAATGGCGACATTATCAGGGAGGCCCGAAGATGTCGGAAAAGCTGGCAGTTCACGGCGGCGAGCCGGCGATCACAGTGGGCACTCGCGACCAGTGGCGGAGGCCAATAGAAGAGGAGAGGGCGATGGTCATCGGGCTGCTGGAGGGAGGTAAGTACTCTGACCCGGCACGGGGCGTGGTGAAGGAGTTCGAGGACGAGTTTCGAGAGATGATCGGGGCCGAGTACTGTTTCGCCACCGACCACGGCCACACGGCCCTGGCATGTGCCTTCTACGCGGCCGAAGTGGGGCCGGGGGATGAGTTCATCACGCCGACGGTGGGCTATCTGGGCGGCTACGTGGGCGGGCTGCACATGGGTGCGCGGCCCGTCTTCGCGGACATCGATCCCAAGACGCTGCTGATCGACCCGAAGGATGTCGAACGCAAGATCACGCAGCGCACCCGGGCCATCAACGTCATCCATATGCACGGCAACGTGTGCGACATGGACGCCTTCATGGATCTCGGCCGGCGCCATGACATCGTCGTCATCGAGGACGCCTGCCACGCGCACGGTGCTCAGTGGGACGGCAAGAAGATCGGCAACGTCGGCGACGTAGCCTGCTTCAGCTTCCAGGGCGGTCCTAACCCCGGTGGGAAGCCAGTGGCTTGCGGCGAGGGAGGGATGGTGCTCACCAACAGCAGGAAGCTCTACGAGCGCGCCCTCATCTTCGGCCAACTCCACCGACGCGGGATCACCGACGAGTTGACGCTTCCTGAGTATCGGATGTTAGACGTCGAGGTGCTGGGCTGGAAGTTCAGACCGCACCCGTTCGCCGCCGGGCTGGCGAAGGTCTCGCTCAAGAGCCTGGACTACCGCAACGAGAAGATGCGCGAGAATTGGGCGAGGATGGCCGAGGCCCTGCGAGAGATCCGCGGCGTGGAACCCGCGCACCATTATGAGAAGGCGACACCGGCGGGCTTTCACAATGGTCACCAGATTCTGTACCATCCGGACGAACTGGGAGGTCTGCCAGGGGAGAAGTTCGGCGAAGCCATGCGGGCCGAGGGTGCGCCCTTAAAGGGGCCTCAACTTCGTCCCCGCCACCCGCAGCTCGAGCACATGCGGGCCATCTTTACGCAAGGTTTCGACCTCTGGGGACACGGCCGGGGGCCGCTCGGCGGGGAGTTTATGGGCCTCCCGCCGTTCGAGGGCTACAAAGAGGGCGACTTCCCTGTCGCCGAGAGCCTGCTGGAGAAAGTGTTTATCACGCGCTCATACGTCGAGCCGGCGGACGGTTTCATCGATCAGTACGTCGAGGCGTTCAGGAGGGTGACTGCCGGCTACGAGCTGCTTCTGTGAATGAACGCATGTGGCGCAGCCTGCCAGGCTGCGGTGGGCACCCGGCTGGTGAGTAACCGGAGGCAGCAATGAGTCGGGACGCTTTGCGAGGATGGCTTGCCCCCTGTATCTTGCTTCTACTGGTGGCTGGCGGACAACTGCCCCGTGGCTGTGCTGCATCTGCGCCGCCGCCCGCGGCCAATGCATGCGCCGCTGCGGCGCAGCCCGCCGCACGGCTGCTCGAGAGAGGGGGAAACAACGTGGCGATCACCTTGGAAGACGTCCTGACGCGCCAGTCGAGTGAACCACCGCCGGGCAAGGCGCGGGACGAGTTCACCGTGACGTTCGTGGGCACGGACGGCTCGCGTACGACGGGCCGCCAATTCGAGCTGTCGGCCGGGAAGATCGGCACGTGGGAGTTTCGCTTCACCATCGCGAAGGACATCCCGACGGGCGGTGGCTTTCTGATCCAGCGTCGCGGGCACCTGGTGGGCCATCGGCCGCAAAGCACCAATCCGCGGGGCCGCGATTATGTCACCCTTGAAGCCGACACGGACGCCGAGTTGGAGCTCATGGTGAATTCGGCGAGGCAGTCCCACAAGCCGGCTCTCGTGGTGGTGCTGGTGGAATCCGCGACGCTGCGGCGGGGGGATTCGCTCCTCATCCGCGTTGGCGACCGGCGGGAGGGCGGACCGGGAACCGAGGTATACGACTCCACAACATTGGCGCGGTTCGTGGCGGCGGTGGATCGCCAGGGGAAGCTACAGTTCGTCGGGTTGGCGAGTGGGTCGGTAGACATCACGATCACGGCCGATCCCCATCTGCATATGCTGCGAGTCCTGGGGCCGTCTGTCGTCGCGCCGGGTGAGCCTTTCGACCTACACGTTGTGGCTCACGACATTCACCGAAACGTCATCGAGCAGTTCGAAGGCACCGTTGAGCTGCGGTGTTCCGAAGGGGTTGGCGGTGTGCCGGCGGCGGCGGCCTTCGAGCCCAAAGACAAGGGCGTGCTGATTGTCAAAGGGGTGACGGCGGCGAAGCCTGGACTGTATCGGATCGATGTGCGCCATCCCGAAACCGGGCTGCGGGCGGAAAGCAACCCGGTCCTCTGCGAGGCGTCTCCGCAGAGCCGCATCTATTGGGGCGACTTGCACTGTCACACATGGGGCGATATCAACATGGCGCTCATGTGCGACAACACCTTCAAGCTCAACCCCTCCGCCAGGCACTGGCAGGCACGTCGGGCCGCCCGGCTGGACTTCGCCGCGCCGGGCCCGGCGTCGATCCCCGACCAGAAGGAGCATCCGGAGGTATGGGAGGCGCATCAGGCGGCGTTTCGGGAGCACGACGCGCCCGGCTCCTACGTGCCCTTCCTGGCCTTCGAGGTCCATCCGAAAGACGGCAGCGGGGACCGGAACGTCATTTTCCGAGATTGGTCGGACACCTATCTGCACCCCTATACGCCCATGAACGAGCTATTGGCCACCTACGGCCAGCGTGATGACGTGCTGTTGCAGCCACACGTCGGCGGCGGGCCGCCGAACTGGGACAGGACGAGGACGGAGCACGAGCGGGTGATCGAGGTGGCCAGCGGGCACGGGTGCTTCGAGTGGGTGCTGCAGCGCTGCCTGAGTTACGGCTATCGGCCCGGCGTCGTCGCCTCGAGCGACGTCCATCTGCCCCTGCTGGGCGGCCCGAGAGCCGCGCACTCCTTCCGCGGCCGCTCCGGAAAGCACCTCAACATCCGCGACACGGGCTTCGGCACCGGGCCCATTGTGGCCGTTCGCGCCGCGAAGCTGACCCGGGAGGCCATTTGGCAGGCGATCCACGAGCGACGCACGTACGCCACCACGGGCGCGCGGATCATCCTGAGCGTCTCGGTCAATGGGCAGCCCTCCGGATCGGTCATATCGTCCAAGGGCTCGCCGACTGTCCGAGTCCGCGCTTACGGTTCGGCGCCGGTCCAGCGAGTGGATCTCATCCGCGGCGACCGGTGCGTGAAGACGTGGCGCCCGGACTCGCCGGACGTGCATCTGAGCTTCAGGGACACCTCGCCTCTGGCTGACACGTGGTACTACGTTCGGCTCCGACAGTCGGATGGCGAGTACGCCTGGAGCACGCCGGTGTGGGTTACGGTCGCCGGCGGCCCCGAGGCTCCGGACGAGGCACTGCCGCGGTGGAACGCGCACGAGCCCATCGATCTGGCGTCGCTGCGGCCGAATGCCGCCGAGCGCTACGAGGCCGATCTGCTGGACTACCTGGAGCGCGAAGAGGACCTCTCGAAGTTCTCCGAGCTGACGCCCGCTGGGATTGTCGATGAAGTGCCTGGGCGCGCGGCAGTGTTCTATGGCTACCTGGAGCCGGTTCATCAGCCAATCATGATCCGCTGGTACTTTGAGTTCAAGATGCCGAGGATACATATCGACTGGGGTTGGCGGGACTTCGGGATGGCCGACGGCCGGGACTTCCGACCGAGGTGAGCGACGCCGAGTACAGGCAGGCACTATGAATTGCGCGTCGAATACGATCATAGCGCTGGCGCCCAGATAAGACTATCGGTAGCAGCGCCAAGGGCGTCGGAACGGGACAAAGCAGTTCAGCTTCACCAAGGGGGAAGAGGAATGCGCATGCGGAAGCTCCTGATGGTCATAGTCGTTGTCGCGCTGGCAGGAGTCGGCACCTGGTGCGAGGCGTCCGACGACGATGCCTTCAGCGTGACGCTGGAGGATGGTTCTCGTATTACGGGCGTGGTGAAGCTGGAGAATCTGGACATTGAAACGCCGTACGGCACCCTCACGGTCCCGTTCGCGGACATCATGATGATCGAGTTCGGGAGAGACGGGGAGGAAGACAAGCTGCTAACCGCACGGATGCCGCTGATCGGGCGTGTGGCGCTCGAGGAGCTCGTCGTGAAGAGCCAGGTCTTCGGCGATGTCTCATTGACCAGAAAGGCCGTGGTGCGTCTCGAGAGAAGCGGCGGGCCGCATCGCCTGGTCGGCTCGTGGGTCGGCGTGGCCTCGGATAAGCCGGGGCAAGGGGTGTCGAAGGACTCCATCGTTCTCGATCTGAGGATGGGCGCCACCGGCCAACTCGAAGGCGTGGCCTCGGGCGAGTTCGTGGGCGGGCGTGAGACGAAGCTGGAGAATGTCCGGATCAAAGCCGGCACGCTCGGCTTCGAGGTCCGGCACCGCACGGGCGTCCGGTTCCGGATTATGCTGGCGTTGAAAGACGAGAAGCTACAGGGGGAGGGGATCGAGCCGGGCGGAGGCGAGTGCGAACTCACGCTTGAGCGGCGACTGCCCGGTTCGTCCACCCCGCGAGGTCCTGGGGTGGGAGACTGGCCAGACTCACCGGGGTGAGATTAAGGCGGCGATGCGGCGGATCGCTGTCTTACAGCGACTTCCCTCATCGGCAGCCGCGCGATGTGGGGAAAAGCCCAGCGTCTTTTTCAGGAGGGGGCAGAAGGAATGGATATGTGGAAGCTCGGGACAACGCTTGTCGTTCTGATCACCGTGGCCGGCGCCGCGAACGCGGACGGGGCGGCCAACGACACCTTCCGCGTGACGCTGAGAGATGGCTCGCTGATCTCGGGCACAATAGACGTGCGCAATCTGAAGGTGCGGACGCCGTACGGTATGCTGACCATACCGTTCCAGGACGTCCTCATGGTCGAATTCAGCGAGGAGAAGAACCAGGACAAGCTGATTGCCGCCCGGATGCCGATCGTTGGCCGTGTGGAGATCGAGGAGCTGGCGCTGAAGAACAAGCACTTGGGCAAAGTCCGTCTCGCGAGGCAGCACATTGTGCGCATCGAGAGGGGCACTGGCGCGCGGGGATTTGTCGGCACCTGGCGTGGGAAGGCCGCGGATAAGCCCGGAGAGGGCATATCCCAGCGCTCGCTCGAGCTCGAGCTCAAGGTGAACGACCGAGGGCAGCTCGAAGGCACGGCCTCGGGCGACTTCGTCGAGGGCGGGGAGGCGGAACTTGAGAATCCGGAGATCAAGGCGAACTGGCTTCAGTTCGAGATCGAGGGGCAAACCGGCCGCTTCCGCATCAGGCTCGAGCTGAAAGACAGCAAACTGCAGGGGGAGGCAATACCCTTCGATCCGGATGAGGACGCATGCGACATCACGCTTGAGCCGAAGGACGCGGCGCCGCGAGGACTTTCCATCTGAGACAGAGACACCGAGTTTGGCGGGCCCGAGCGCCGCGGTCACGCTGCGTAGTCGCGAATCAATAGGATGTTCTCCGGAGGCGTCTCGTACGGAACGGCGCCGGTGCCCAGGAGGACGTTTGGGCGACCGGCGGCCAACTCGATGATCTCGTCCACGCCGGCGAGGAGGTCCTCGCGCGTGCCGCGACTCACCAGTTCGGGATCGAGGTTGATCCGCACGGTGACGTCCTCGCGGTCTCCGAGCTGGCGCATGAAGGCGTACTTGTCCGTCTCGGCCGGGCAGATGACGAACCAGGTGCCCGTGTCCAGGATGTAGTCCAGGATCGGCTCCGTGTCGCCCCCGATGACGCACGGCAGGGTCTGGCCTGTGACCTCACGGACCCCGGCAATGAGCTGCTTGAGCGGCGGCAGGGCCACATCACGAAACTGCTCCGGTGAAAGCAGTGGCGGTGCGGCGGCCGACTCAAAGAGAGCAATGCCCAGGCCGGCATGGTGCACCGCTTGACAGAACTTCACCTGTCCCTCGACGAGACTCGACAGCAGCGCTCGCGCCTGCACAGGCTGCGTCGCCACGTCCAGCAGAAGATCCCCGCCGCGAAGGCTGGTGGCGATGGAAAAAGGTCCGCTTACAGGTACGGAGATGGTGGCCTCTGGGAGGAGGCTCTTCAATCGTCGCCCGGCCTCGATAATGAGCGGAATGCGGCCGGAGCGTCCGGCATCGAGCGCGGGGAGTGGGGGAGAGGGCGCCAACGAGTCTATCATTGGTTCGACGATGGCCGGAATGCCGTTTCCCGCCGGCTTCCGAACCGTGCATCCATAAGCTTCGGCCTCGAGGTTGTAGATGTCGATGCCGACGACGACGGGCGCATGGCGATAGATCTCATAGGCCGTCCGGTGAGCCTTGACCAGCAGCTCCAGGTCGCGGGAAACATCCCACGGCCTCTCGCCGATGAGCGCGGCAGCGTGCTCGTAGACTGAAGGAGAGAAAGGGATCTTCATCGCGTGACTCCGCTGCTAGCGAACACGGCTGTTGGCGGCGCCCTGAAAATAATCAGCGTTAGCCCCCAGCTTCTGCAGCAAAGGCTCGGTCAACTCGTCCAGTTTCGTTACTGTCTCAGGGGAAAGCGAGATGTCGGCGGCGGGCGCGTTCGCCTCGAGTTGCTGCATATTCCGGACCCCGACCAGGACAGAGGCGACCCCGGGCTTGGCCATGGTCCACGCCAGGGCCAGTTGATCCATGGCGATGTCTTCTTCGCGAGAGATCTCCCGCATGCCCGCAAGCACTCTGCACATCTCCTCTTCCGCCCCCGGCTCCCCGTGCCGCGACTCAGGCCTCTCGCCGCTGAAGTGCAGTGTGCGCGTGCGCTCCGGCGGGATGTCGTCCAGCGTCTCGTACTTGCCGGAGAGGATTCCCTGCAGGAGCGGCATGTAGGCGAAAACGGCGATGTCGTGCTGGCGGCACAGTGGGAGAATCCCCACCTCGATGGCGCGCGATGCCAGGTTGTAGCAAAGCTGGTTGACGTCTATCCTGGCTCCCGTTTCGAGAGCTTCGGTTAACTGCTTCGGGCCGAAGTTGCTCACGGCGATGGAGCGGATCTTGCCCTCGGACTGCAGCTCCGCGAGCGTCGCGAAGGCGTCCGGCACCGAGTGTTTCGTGATGGCCCAGTGCAGGAAGTAGATATCGATGTAGTCGGTCCCGAGCCGCTGGAGGCTGGCGTCGCAGTGCTCCCGCAACACAGACGGCTCCGTGTTGCCAGGGCTGACCTTCGTGCCGATGACGGCCTCGCCTCGGCGGCCCCTTAGCGCCTTGCCCAGCGACTCCTCACTGCGCCCGTCGTTGTACGCCTCGGCCGTGTCGAAGTAGTTGATGCCCTGGTCCAGTGCGCCCCGCACGACCACATCGACGTCGCTCTGGGCCTGCGCACCCCAGTAGTCCTCCTCTTCGCCGCCGTACGCCCAGCACCCAATGCCCAGGACCGAGACATCTATGCCCGACTTGCCGCATGGTCGCTTATCCATGGTATAGCCTCCATTAAGCGATGAATGTCCGGTGGCGACGCCTCGGCTCTCTATTCGTCTGCTCGGGCGGTGCGGTACAGCGCCGACGCCGGCACCCTCTGTCTCTCGATGCCGGGCCCGGCGTAGTGCAGCTCCAGCCGCCTGGGGTAGTCGCGCTCGAAGGACAGCAGCGTCATCCGATGTTTACCGGCCCTGAGCGCAACGGAGCCCCTTCTTCCCCAGCCCCCGGAGTGCGGGTACAGTCCGTCGTTGTCCAGCACGAGCATCGCGCCAATATACAGTTGGCAGCCGCCGTTCGAGCGTTTGCTGAACGTGTACACGCCGTCGCGCGGGATGCTGATGAAGCCGATAAAGCGGATGGCGAAGTGCTCACTCCCCTGAGCTACCTCGATGCCGAAGTCGCTCACGGCGCCGGACCTGACGGGCTTCAAGGCATCGAAGTCGGGCAGGCTCCACCACTGCTTCTCCCTGTCTTCGTAGTACTCGTATTCCAGGCCGTTGACCACGGCGGTCGGCTCATCCGCCGGGCGCGGCCTCATGATGGTGAGGCTTGCCTTGTTCTCGAAGCCCGCCTCGCCGTCGCCGAAGAACGCCCGCGCTCGAACCGTGATGCTCTCATTCACCATGAACGGGCCCCGGTAGCGCTTCGAGGATAGAGTGGGCCACGTGTCGTCGAGCGTATAGCGGACCTCTGCCCTCTCGGCCTCGAGTGCCAGCGTAACCGTGACAGAGCCGGTGAACGTGCCGCCGGCAGGCGTGATAGACGGAACAGTGATCGGCGGGATGAATGGCAGACGCTGGCGGCCCATCGCCGGGTATGCGCCCGGCTCCGCGACTCTGAATTCCGACGCCGGGAACCCGGACACGCCGGTTTCCGCCTCCTCGTCCACATGCACGATGTTCCCGGACAGCCGCAGGTCGATCTGCCCAGGCATCACCTTCACGAGACGTCCACGGTCGCCCGCAATGACGTTGTTGGCGAAGACGCAGTCGCGCGTCGCCAGAGGCCGATCGGTGTCCGTCTCCCACCCGAGCTCGACCGCGCTGCAATTCACCCAGGTGTTGTGCTCGATCCGCACGCGATTCGGCCGCGGGAACATGGTGACCTCGGACGGCATCCCCTCGTAGTACCGCTCGGGGGCGATATCGTAGTCGATGTCCGCATCGCCGTGCATGAGGACGAACGGCGCGAAGTGCCCGTGCCCGGTCAGGGCCTCGAAGTAGTTGTTGACGATAACGTGATCGTCCCCGTACACCTTCACGCCGCCGGTGAACCCCGGCCCGCCGCGCGCGATGAAGCAGTTCCCCTCGACCAGGCATCCATTGGCCTGGCGCAGACACAGAGTGCCGGTCGAGTCGAGGAACGTGTTGTACCTGAACGTGTTCACGACAAGCGGCTCGTCCCCGGAGGGCCGCTCCGGATAGATGGACTTGACCGAGATGATCTCGCCTTCACCAGAGCAATTCTCGAACAGGTTGTACTCGACCGTGGTGAAGTAACCGCGTATGACGATCGATTCCTTGCCGTTGTCGCCCTCCGGGCTGTGGTCACGGAACTGGTTATGGTCGATCCTGTCATGACGGCGGTGGTGGTGGATGTATGCAAAACGCCCGTGGGCCCGCTTTTCTTCGAATAGATTGTGATCGATCCGGTTCCGTTCTCCATCGTACTTCGAGATGACCCAATCCAACTTGGGGCCATTGACCGGTTCGCGGAGCCGAATGTGGTTCCGGGTCACTCGCGCATGGCTGCACCCGTACAGTTTCACGGCCGTGCCTATCGCGCCCTCGAATACGAAGCCCTCGACGACAGCGTGGTCCGCTTCCTGCAGCAGGAACCCCGCCCGGCCGGTGATGATGGCCTTTCCCCGGTGCGCAGCGCGGATCACAATGGGATGCTCCGAGCTCCCGCTCCGTCGCAGGGCCAACGGCTCAGACGTGCGATACACCGCGTCGGCAACCAGGATGAGGTCACCAGGTCGGGCGTCGTCCAGGGCTTCTCGCAGTACTGGGACTGTTGCCACGCGCACCGTCCGCAGCGGCGTCGGGTGCTCTGCGCCCGCGGCCGCGCTTGGCGCGATGCACACGCATGCGGTCAATGCGGCCAGGACTTGCAGCCTCTCGCGAGTCATCGGATACTTCCTCTATCTTGGTTGTCGCGGTTGTCCGCTCATTGCGGCCGGGGCTCTCTGCAGAAGGTCGTGGCTGACCATATCAGTGGCGGCTCCGAAACGCCCATCAAGAAGCGCCAATGATGTCCTCGCTTGATATCGACGGACACCAGAACTTCTCGATGTATTCGATCACCAGCCGGGTGCCCTCATCGTGGCTCACATACGGCGGCATGGCCGGGTTGTACATGGCATCGGTCAGGTCCCGCACCAGCATCACGTTGACCCCCCATTTGACCATTTGCTTGATGCCGAAAGACCGGTTCAGAATGCACATGTTCGTATGGACACCCATTATGATGAGGTTCTTGATGCCGCGGTGCTGCATGAAGCTATAGATCTCCACGCCGTCGTCAGATATGGCATCCTCGTCCTCGATCTCGATGGCTGGGTGTTGTCTGGTCCAGGCTTTGCGGGATTCCTTCTCACCAGTATCCGAGCCGCGATCGGAATCGTCGATGGGCAGAGGCGGGTCGTCATGCTCCCTCGGTTTCGGCGGCTCGACGCGCGGAGCGTCCAGCACTCGCTGCCTCGCCGGAGTGTCGGCGTAGAAATCCATGGTACCGGAGGGGGAATGAATGATCTGTACGCCCTTCGCCCGAGCCGCCTTGACGACGGCGTTCATCCGCGGCGCCATAGCATCAACGCGCTCCGACGCACCGCGACACCAGTGGTCATCCCACACGTCGCACAGCAAGATAGCCGTCTCTGCGGCGGGAAAGCTCTCGCGCGCAGTCACGACCCGCCATTGGTTGTGCCCGTTATCGTCCCGTTCCAGTAGCTGACTGCGCAGGTTCAGAAAGAGGACCGTGGCGCCTTCCATACTGCTCACATCCTTGTCAGGACCTGCCGTTGCTGGCGCGGCAATCATTGGCACGCCGACCGCCAGGAAAACAGCCAACCCGACGAGCCATCGCCAGTCTCGCGAGCGTACACGTCGCGCCATCATCGCCTCCCGTGCCCCGGTGTAGGCCCAATTTGCCGACCCCGGCTACGCCCGCAGCAACGTCTGGGCCAGGATCTTGTCGGCCACCTCGGTCGTCTTCACCGCATCGGAGAAGTTCGAGCCGGGCTGTTTTCCGGCCTTGAGACAATCGATGAACTCGCGGTTCTTGCCCTCGAAGCCGCCGTAGATGTGGAACTCGTCGCTGCCCGCTTCCTCCTGGGTGTCATACTCGACGCCTTCCGTGTCGCCATCGGCGTAGAGGTACCCCTTGCCCTCGTGCTCGGCCTCGGCGCAGATGGCCGGCGCGTGCATCTCCACGTCGAAGATCCGCCGACCGCTGGACCAACTGTTCATGACAACGCCCGTCGCCCCATTGTCGAACTGGAGCAGGACCGTGAAGAAGTTAATATCCGGGACCTCGACGGACTTGACAATGCTCTGAATGTCCACCACCTCACCGCCGCACATCCAGCGAACGGTGTCGATGGCATGTACGCCGTCGCCCATCATGTGACTGAGGGAGCCCGTGTACGGGCGGATTCCGCACTTGTAGAATCGGCACACCGCGTGAACGATGGGCCCGCGCTTGAGGCACTCCTCGCGCAGTTTCACCACCATCGGACAGGTGCGCCGCTGGAAGCTGACCTGCGTGATGCAGCCGTTCTGCTCCGCCAGGTACGCCAACATTCGTGCCTGATGGATGGTGATGCCCATGGGCTTCTCGATGTAGAGATTCAGTCCCTGCTGCAGGCACCAGACCCATATCTTGTACATGTCGTCCGGCGGCCCGATGACGTACACGGCGTCGGGAGCGATGTCTTCGACCATCTTCCGATAATCGGTGTAGCGCTTCTCCACGCTGTACTTGTCCGCCGTCGTGTTCAGGCGCTCGGTGTTCAGGTCGCAGATTGCCGCGATCTGCACATCCTTGTAGGAGGCGAGCGAGGGATAGTGCACTCGGTTGGCCATGCCCCCGGCGCCGATCATGGCGACGCGCACTTTGCTGCCTCTCCGCGACTTCTTCGCTGGTCTGGTCTTCTTGCGAGTCTTCGCCATTCTGGTGTCCTCCCTAGCTAAACAGCGACTTCGCAAAGGCTATATCTTCGGCCGTCAGCCGGTCCACCGAATCGTGGTCACTGTACTCGGCCGTGAGGCACACGATGCCGTCGAAGTCTCGCTTCTTCAGCTCGCCTGCGACCTTCGGCCACGACGCCAGTCCCTGACGGCCGCTGGTCCAGTATGTCTTCCACTCGGCCACCTCGGCCTCGGGGCCGTTCGTGCGCTGCCAGATGCCGTTCTTGAGGTTCACCATGCACAGATGGGACCAGAGAATGTCAACGGCCAGCTCGGGGAGCTCACCGTCGAGCGCGCAGTGTGCGGCGTCCCAGACGGCAGCGATGTGCTTCGGATCGTACTTCTCCATCAGATGCCGCAGCCCGATTGCGTTGGCGACGAAGCGATGGCAATGATTCTGGACCCCGAGCTTCACGCCGTGCTTATCGAGCAGCGGGATCAGCGCGTCGTACTCTCTCTGCGCCTTCTCCACCGCGGCCAGGTAGCCTTCGTCTCCGACGGAGACCATGACGCGGATTATGGGCACGCCGGCCTCGGCGCAGGCCGCGATCGTCGCCTCGTCGCTCGGCCCGGCGACGCTGTAGATCTTCACCCCGAAGTCGGCAAGCTGTTTCGCCGCCGCGGGAAGGCCCTTGGCAACGTCTTCCGGCTCGACCTGGTATCCCGGCCGCAGCGGGAACTCGATGCCATCGAAGCCCAGTTCGCTCACGTACTTCCCGAGCTCTGGAAGCGGCATTCTCCAGGGCTTGGTGAAGACGGTGAAGATGATTCCGTTTGCACTCATGGTTGTTTCCTCCCACGTTTTTGACGCGTGTTTCCGGTGAGCACGTGTTCTCGGCAGAGCCGCTTTCGGGTCCGGCGAGCACAGTCCTCGCACTATCGCCTCTTGCGGCACGAGAGCCCGGCCACCAGGGGGTATCCCCGTAAGGTGGTTGCAGCCCAAGCCGCGTATTTCCATCACTGGGGGGCTGATTCCCTGCCTGCGGACGACGAAAATCACCTCGGCGGGCCCAGCGGCGCGCGACTCGTCCGCCCGAAGCCGGGCGAGCACGCCGTTAATGGCTCTAGTGCCTGCTTCCGTAGGTCCGCGTGGGAATTGTCGGGCTGGAAAGCCCGACCTACGCGGGGATGCGGGCCGCGAGCGGCGCACTGAAGGCCGCAGCCGCGTAGGCGGGCCATTCTTGGCCCGCTGCCTTTGACGCGCGAACTTACCGAACGAAGCACTAGTATTCGTCGCCCCGGTAAATGAGCGGCACGAACTCAGTCACGTCCGCACCGGAAGCTACGATCTCGCCCACGAAGAGCTTCGTACGGCCGAGCTCAAACGTATGCGTGACCCGGCAATCGAACCAGGCCGGGCATCGGCGGAGTAGGGGAGAGCCAGTCTCGGCGGTGAAGACTTCGAGCCCCTCGAACTTGTCCACGTCGCCCGAGTGGTGCAGTCCGAACGTGCGTCCGATGTCCTGCTGGCCCGATCGAAGAACCGTGAGCCCAAAGGCGCCGGAAGCCTCGATCAATTCTCGCGTGTGACTTTGGGGGCCAACGGTGACGAGTATACGCTGGCCGCCCACCTGGCAGGCCCAGGCCACGGCGAGGCCGGCGCGTTTGCCCTCGTGGCTCGCCGTGACGATGTTCACCCCGTGGCACAGGCGGTCGTGCGTTCCTCCGGTATTGACCACCTCGCTCATGTCCCTGTCGTCTCCTTTCGTTGAGGCGGATCGCCGCGGCGCTCGTGAATCGGACCTTGGCCCTACGGTCGTGGGACCACGGCTCCTGTGTCTCATTGGTCATCGCTGGGAGTCGTCTGGCCTTCCATCACTCGCCATTCGAGAATGCCGCCTCGGAATTGAGCTCGGAGTTGGACCTCGAGGCGCAGAGCCGTGGTCGTGACCGGCGTGAAGGTGACCGTGTTGAACCGGTCCAACGCGACTGTTTGACGGCTACGTCCCAGGCTGGAGATGCTCATCCAGCCACTCGAACGCGTCTTTCTGCATCTCCCGATTGAACTCGTGCGGGCAATCGTACACCAGGCTCCCGAGCTGCTCCGGACAGCCGGCATTCTCGAAGCACCGGCGCAGGTGCAGGTGGGCCTTCGCGATGCCGAAGGGCTGCACGAGGTGGTCGTCCCAGCCGCTGATGGCCATGAAAGCGCGCGGCGCGCTAAGGGCCTGGAGATCGGGCAAGTCCATGCGCTGGAACATTCCCGGGATCAGCGAGAACCAACCCATGGCGCCGCCGACGTTGTAGCCGACCAATCCGTCCATCGTGCTCGTCCAGCACACCGACACGGCCGCCTTGATGCGCTCGTCCATTGGGGCCAGGTAGTTCGTCCGATACGCGCCAAAGGACAGACCGATGCATCCGATCCGCGAGGGATCGACATCCGGGCGCGTGCAGAGGTAGTCCACGGTGCGCCGATCATCCGCCAGGACGAGGCCGGGCCACGTCCGACCGACCGTCATGACGTGGCGGACCAGCCAGGGCTCCTCCTCGCGCGAGACGCGTGCGGTGAACTCCTGGCTGGCCTCGGCATCCATCTCCAGCCGGCGCTGCTGGAAGCCGAGCGGGTCCTGCGCGGCCTCTACCGTGCGCCTTCCGAAACACAGCGCATCAATGGCCACCACCACGTATCCTCGCCGGACGAGCTCGGCCATGATGCTTACTCCCTTGTAGTGCCGCTGGCGGAATTCCGTCAGATACTCCGGCTCCCCCTCGAAGGCGAGCAGCTTCTCACGCCCGAAGACGCGGAAGCCGCCCATGTCGTGAAGAGCCACAATGCCCGGGCAAGGCCGGGGGACGCCTTTCGGGATCAGCACAGTCGCCGGAACGCGTAGCGGAGCGCTCGTCGTGAGGAGGAGTTGTTCTTCAAGATAGTCGTCGTGCTCGCGTCGAGCCAATGGCTGCGGGTGCAGGGCGGCCGATTCAGTGGGCCAGGTCAACTGCCGCTCGACGAATCCCCTGGCCCGCGCCCGGGCGGCGATGGCTGCGCTGCCGCGCTTGTTCAGCAGGGACAGATCGCGTCGCTGCGTGCGCTGCCACTCGCCGAGCGCGCTGTCGAGCAATGGGCCGGGCGTTCTCTTCGGCTCGCGCGCCGCACCGAGCTTTTGCTTCAGCTCCGACTCGTCGGTCCACCAACGAGTGTCGGTCATGGCTGCGTCTCCTTACTTGGACTCCCGGCGGCGCGCGTCGGTACACGCCTCAACGAGCAGCTTCAGCGCCTGGTTGAACTTCGAGTCGGCGCTGCCCGCCTCGAGCTTCCCCCAGTCGCCTTTTCCGCAGGCGAGCACAAGCTTCAGGCTTTGGATGATGACACAGTTGTTCCCGCCGGCGCCTATGCTCATGATGGTATCCTTCGGCGCATCAGGCCAGGTACGCGTCTCCGGGTGCCGTCTGCCTGTGGCGTTGAACCACCAGTTGAAGCCGTAAATACCCGGGCCGCACCGCGTGAAGTGGTCGGAGCCGCCGCCATAGGTGCCGATGCTGAGATAGTCGTCCGTCTTGGCGGAATGGTCCGTCTCGGGCAAGTCCTTCGGCACGCCGGGCTTCATGCACCTGTTGAAGTGCTTCCCCTGCAGAAGCTGCTGCTCGCCCCACTTCCCCTTGTTGAGCCAGAGCCACCCGATGCGCGCGAAATCTCTCGCGGATGCATGGACGAACCTGGGGAAACTGACCTCGTCCTCGAACTGCAGCGGCGCGAGACGCGAGCGCAGCACGTCGGTGAGCGGCTGGCCGAACACCCTCTCCATTGTCTTGAAGTAGAGCTGAATCGCGTAGTCGTTGTAGGAGAATGCCTCGCCCGGCGGCTCGGGCCGGGCGTAGCCGCTCACCATGTTAGCCAGGTGCCTGTACGTAATCCACTCGTCCTTCGGCTTAAGGTCCCAGCCCAGGTACTTGACTCGCGTATCCACCCCGGCCAGCTTCTGCTCGTCCATGGCGAAGAACAGGAGCGTAGTGAGCACCGGTTTCGACGAGGACAGCCACCCGACCGGCGCCTCGGGCGATCCCCAGGCTTTGACCGCATAGCCATCTCGGACGACGAAGCCGTTCCCACCGAGCTTCGCCGCGAGCTGCTCCAGCTTGGCCCCGTCCATCCTCACTTCCTCCGGCTTCTTCGACTCCCAGGTAGCCCCGGGATACACCACCTCCGCGGCTGCAATCGACATCGCACCGCCGACTACCACAAGCGCAGCAGCCGCAAGGCCCCAGGTGCGACGCGCCGGAGCGATGGTTCGCCTCGAGCCTGATACGGTGCGGTTCCACGGTCCCTCTCGATGCATGAGCCACACTCCCCTTTGGCGGCGGTCCCCGCCGGCTAATTGGCGCTCGGCGCACAGTTTCACTTCCGGCGCCGTTTCACCTCTCGCTTGAGCGCCCCGGAATGGCGAACGTGCCCAGAAAGGCATTGGCGCCCTTCCCGCCGAAAACGCACGCTGCCGGATACTGAGAAGGGGAGCTCGTCACCGTATGAACCGCAGGGAGGACATCCACATGACCCGAACACGCCGCCGCGGAAGCAGGTGCGGCCCGGCGATTGTACGAAGAGACTTTCTCTCCACGATCACCGCGGCAGTGGGCCTCGTGTGGCCGACCGCACACCGTATCGCGCACGGTGCCAATCTCGAAAGGAGCCAACTCATGGCCCCCGATCCGTCCGACCGCTTTCCTCGGTACACCGACTTTGACCCCGTCGTCCCCGTCTGGTGCGTCACGGCGGACTGCGGGCCGACGATCCACCGCTTCTTCGACACCTCCCCGATCAGCCCATCGGGGCGCTACCTGGGCTTGACACAATTCCCCTCCGATGACCGCATGCCCGAGCCCGGCGAGGCAGCCGAGATTCTCCTGGTTGACCTGCAGGCCGGTGAGAGCCGCGTCGTGGCGGAGACGCGCGGCTGGGACACACAGCTCGGGGCACAGGTGCAATGGGGCGCGGACGATACGCAGCTCTTCTTCAACGACATGGATACGAGGGCCTGGCGTCCCTTTGGCGTCAGGCTCGATCCCATCTCCGGGGTCAGAAAGGACCTCGATGGCACCGTCTACATGGCCTCGCCCGACGGGAAGTGGGCGGCCAGCCCGTGTCTGCTGCGGACCGGCAGGACCCAGGCTGGCTATGGCGTCATCGCCCCGCCTGAGCACGTGCCCGTCAACAAGGGCGCGGCATCCGATGACGGGATATACCTCACGGACACGTCAACCGGGGCCTCCAAGCTCCTCGTCTCCTTCAAGCAAATCGTCGAGACAGCTCAGCCGCGCATCGACCTCGACGAGCATCCTGGCGGAGCCTTCTACGGCTTCCACATCAAGTACAACCCGCAGGGCACGCGGATCATGCTCGTGCTGCGATGGCTCCCCGACGAGGGAGATCGCAAGAAGATGAAGCGCCACGTGATCACGATGAATGCTGACGGGTCAGAGATCCATGTGGCCATCCCCGACTCGGAGTGGTCCAAAGGCGGCCACCATCCGAACTGGTGCCCCGACGGCGAGACCATGATGATGAATCTCAAGGCCGACGGCAAGACACTGCGCTTTGTCAAAGCGAAGTACGACGGCACCGGCTACGGCACCATGAGCGACGAAGTCCTCGGATCGGGGCACCCGGCGCTGCATCCTGACGGCAGACACATCGTGACGGACTCGTACCTGAAAGAGCCCGTGGCATTCGGCGACGGCACCACGCCCATACGGCTGATCGATCTCCAGGCCGGCGCGGACAGGAACCTCATCCGGATCCGCACCGAGCCAAACTACAGCGGCCCGAAGAACGAGCTTCGCGTCGATCCGCATCCCGCATGGGATTACGGCTTCCACCGCATTGCCTTCAATGCGTGCCCGGACGGCATCCGAAGGGTATACGTCGCCGATCTAATCGACGTGCTCGAGTAGCACACCCGCCAGGAGGGAGCGCGAACATGGATCAGCCTCGTCGCCCGAACGTCGTCATCATCTTCACCGATGACCAGGGGATAGGGGATGTGAGCTGTTACGGGAGCGAGATCCCCACGCCTTACATCGACTCCATCGGCGAGCAGGGAGTGAAATTCGAGCAGTTCTACGTGGCCGCGCCCGTATGCACCCCGTCGCGCTTCGGCCTCCTGACAGGCAACTGCCCCGAGCGCTCGCAGGATAAGCTGCTTAGCCCGCTGATGCTCACGAGCGACCGTGACGATGATCGCGGCGTCCGTCCGGGAGAGGTCGTGCTCACGCACATGTTTCGCGACAACGGCTACCGCACGGGGCTGGTGGGCAAGTGGCACCTCGGCCACGGCGATAAGAAGTTCTTCCCAACACGCCATGGATTCGACTACTTCTGTGGGCACCTGGCCGGCTGCATCGACTACTGGACGCACAACTATGGCAACCGGCCGGATTGGTACCTGGGCGAGGAGCTGGCCGAGCACGAGGGCTACGCCACGAATGTCATCACGGACGATGCCGTGCGCTTCATCGAGGACAACAGGGACCGCCCCTTCTTCCTGACTATCTCCTACAACGCGCCGCACTACGGCAAAGGGTGGGATGACCGGGAGAAGGAGCTCCTGAACATCCTCCAGGCGCCACAGGACTACATGGACAAGTTCACGCACATCGAGGACCCGACCCGCCGCACCTACGCGGCCATGGTCGCCTGCCTGGACGACGGGGTCGGCCGCGTCCTGAGCGCTCTCAAGAATCGGGGGCTGGAGGATGATACGATCCTCATCTTCACCAGCGACAACGGCGGCTCGATCCCGTACGGCGGCTGCAACGCTCCGTTCCGGGGGCAGAAGGGGACGCTCTTTGAGGGGGGCGTACGGGAGCCGTACGTGATGCGCTGGCCCGGCCGTCTCGAGGCCGGGACCGTCTCGCGGCAGGTGTTCTCTACGCTCGACATGGTCAACACACTCGGTGCGTGGACGAGCTGCGACACGTCCCAGTACAGAACGGACGGAATCGACCTGTCGCGGGAGATCCTCAGCGGCACGACGCGGGAGCGGGATCTCTTCTGGAGCGGCCGCCGCCATGCAGCCATTCGGTCTGGCGATCTGAAGTACGTGCGCACGGAGGAGGGCGAGTTCCTGTTCGATCTTAACAGCGATCCTCACGAGACGACGGACCTCAAGGAGCGCGAGCAGGAGCAGTTCCACCAACTCAAGGAGGCCTGCGACGACACGCTGGCGAGTATGTGAGGACTGCTTCGAAGATTCGGCCCGTCGGCCCACCCGTACTACTCTGCGAAGTAGCGACCCTTCGCTACGTAGCACGAGTTGTAGCCGGAGCAGCTTGCTCCGGCGGGCCTTGGGCTGCTCGTGGTGGCAGGCCTTTCGCCCTCGCGCCTATCTTCATCGCGAAGACTCAACCGACACAGGAGCGTGACATCCATGTCCACAATGCAGGGCGTCATCCTGCCCGGCAACAGCACCGTCGAGTTCCGGGAGTTTCCCGTCCCGGAGCCGGGGCATGGGCAAGTCCTGGTGAACATGAAGGCGTCCTCGATCTGCGGCAGCGACATCCGGGCGATCTACCGCGAGCATCTCGGCAAAGGCGCAGAGGCCTATCAGGGAGTCATTGCCGGCCACGAGCCGTGCGGGCAGATCGTGAAGGTCGGCCCTGGCTGCAAGCGCTTCACGGAGGGCGACCGGGTGGTGCTGTACCACATCGCCGGCTGCGGCGTGTGCGAGGACTGCCGGCACGGATACATGATAAGCTGCCGCAGCCCGCTCCGGGCCGCCTACGGCTGGCAGCGCGACGGCGGGCATGCCGACTGCCTTCTCGCCGAGGAGAGCACCTGCGTTCTGCTCCCCGAGCCGCTGACGTATGTTGATGGCGCGCTCGCGGCGTGCGGGTTCGGCACGGTGTATGAGGCCCTCTCGCGTGTGCATCTCAGCGGCGAGGATCGCCTACTGGTGACGGGCCTGGGCCCGGTTGGGCTGGCCGCGGCAATGATTGGCCGTGCGATGGGCGCGCAGATGATCCTCGGCACCGAGGTCGCCCAGGGGCGCCTGCAGCTCGCGAAGGAGCTCGGGCTGCTCGACGAGGTCATCGAGGCGGATGACTCGGCGCTCGACAAGATCATGGAGCGAACCGACGGTCGCGGCTGCGAGGTCAGCATCGACTGCTCGGCCGCAGCTCCCGCGCGTCTTCTGGCGCTGCAAGCCACGCGCCAGTGGGGCCGGTGCGTCATGGTCGGCGAGGGCGGGACCTTCGAGTTCGACGTCTCGCAGTTGCTTATCCACGAACAGATCACCATGTACGGCTCCTGGGTGACCTCGCTGAAGCACATGGAAGACCTGGTCGAGAGACTCGTGCGTTGGGATATACACCCGGACCAGATCGTCACACACAGACTGCCCCTGTCCGAAGCAGCGGAGGCCTACCGGCTCGCCGACGAGGCGCAGACGGGAAAGATATGCATCGTCTTCGACCAGTAAGGGGAGCTGCATCATGGTACATGCCATCCTCGCCATAGCGCTCGCGGGCGGCGCCAGCATCCCAGCGATTCCCAATCGCTCGGTCCTGGATTGGCCGACCGGCGTGACCGTGTTCAAGCCCGAGAAGTGCTACAACGGCTATACTGTTGTGGTGCCATATCGTTCCTCGCTCATGTTTCTCATCGACATGCGCGGCCGCGTCGTCCACGCATGGAAAGCCGATCCCGAGAAACATGCTGAGGCCTGGTTCCTGCGCCGCCTTCGCACGGGGAACTGGATGACGATGACCATGCACACGCCCCAGTTCCACGACGCCTCATCTCCCGACCGCGCACCGACGAGCCTCTCGGCGTACGAACTCGACACGCAGGTCCTGGAGCTGGACTGGGACGGCCGCGTCGTCTGGCGCTACAAGGCTCCCCGTGATTGGATGATCCACCACGACATGGCCCGCCTGCGGAACGGCAACACGCTCATCCTACTGGAGAAGCAGGCAAACGTCCCGGCCATCTCGGACAAGCCCATTGCCGACAACTTCTTCATTGAGGTCGATCGCGACGGCGAGACCGTCTGGGAGTGGTATACGAGCGAGCATTTCGATGAGTTCGGCTACTCCGACGAGGCGAAGGAGCTGATGCGGGAGCGCGGCAAGGACATCTTCCACACGAATACTCTGTCCGTTCTCCCCGGCAACGAACTGGAGAAGAGCGACCGTCGTTTCGCCAAAGGCAACATCCTCTCGTGCCAGCGCAATACCAACGTCATATTCATCATCGACAAGAAGAGCGCCAAAGTGGTGTGGACGTGGGGCTCGGGCAGGGGGCAGCTTGTGGGGCCGCACCACCCGGTGATGCTGCACAACGGGAACATCCTGATCTACGATAATGGGGGACGGGGTGGCTACCCTCCGAGGACGCGATTCTACACGCGGCTGGTGGAGATGAACCCGGTGTCGGGCGAGATCGTGTGGCAGTACAGCCACGAACCGTACATCTTCAAGACGACGTCGAAGTTCTTCAGCAGCTCCTGGGGCTCAGTGCAGCGCCTGCCGAACGGCAATACATTGTCTCTCGATTGCCACAAGGGCCGGCTTTTCGAGGTGACTCCCTCGGGCGAAATCGTGTGGGAGTACATCAGCCCGTTCGCGTGGGGGCGCGGGACACAGGTTGTTGATTCGGGGATCTATCGGGTGTATCGCTACGGCTACGACCAGGTCCCGGAGCCGGACTCCGTCTTCAAGAACACCGACGGCCACCTGCACGTCCAGCCCGTCTCACGCACACTGCCGGATTATCTGGGACTTCCGTCTACCGACTTGCCGTGAGTCGCTGTATCCTTGTTGGCCGTCACTGTAGCCGGTCACCCGTGGGCCGGCGCCTTTGCTTTCTTCTCCTTTCTCCTTCATCATTTCTCCTTGCCTCTCTGGCCCGGCGCCTTCCCAAAGAGGTCGGTTTTCCCGCGGGCACCTGCACGTCCAGCCCGTCTCACGCACACTGCCGGATTATCTGGGACTTCCGTCTCCCGACTTGCCGTGAGTCGCTGTATTCTTGTTGGCCGTTACTGTAGCCGGTCACCCGTGGGCCGGCGCCTTTGCTGTAGCCGGTCACCCGTGGGCCGGCGCCTTTGCTTTCTTCTCCTTTCTCCTTCATCCTTTCTCCTTGCCTCTCTGGCCCTACATCTCGCTCTCTGCGATCACTCTCCGCATCTTCGCGATCCCTGTCCGCGCAACGGCGAGCGGCTCCTGCTGCCAGTAGTCTCGATTGAAGAGCTCCAGCGACAGCGGCCCGCGGTAGCCGATGGCCTTCAGGTCGCGGAGCAACTGCGTCAGCGGCAGCACGCCGTCGCCGGGATAGACCCGGTCCGCATCCCTCTGCTGATCCCGCGGGGGAGCGGCCGGAGCGTCGTTCCAGTGGAAGACGGCTGTGAAGTCGCCATTCAGATGGCGGATGCCGTTGAAGCCGGAGCCGCCGCGAAAGAGGTGGAACGTGTCTGCGACCATACAGGCATCGCGCTCATTCGTCTCAATGCCTATCGCAACTGCTTGGCCGAGGCGGCTGATGCCCTCGAAGAAACCGACGAACTCAATGGCGACCCGTACGCCGAATTCGCGCCCAAGCGCCAGCAGCTCCCGGTACCTTTGCCCAGCCCACAGCAGGTCCATGTCGGGGCGGTCCGGCGTTGGGATAGCCGCGATGCACCTGGCGCCGACCTGGGCCGCAATGTCCAGCCGCTGGCGCGCTGTCTCGAGGGCGGCGGGACGCTCTTCGTCGGCGGCGGGCATGCAATTCCACAGGCCGATGATATTGGGAACGAACAGACCGAGGTCGGCGATGCGCTTTCGCAGGTCGGATAGCTCCTTGCCGCTCTTCGTGTAGTTCTCCAGCTCGTTGATCCACAGTTCGACGGCATCGTAGCCTGCCTCCGCCGCAACCCGGAGCTTCTCTTCGAGGCTGGCCGGCCGGATCGTGCTGGTATTCAGTGCCAGAGGCCAACCATGACGCGCCTGCGCAGCTTGCTCCTGAGCCTCGGCCCGGAGGAGGGCTGTAGCGCCCATCGCTGCCGCCCCGAGGATCACCTCTCTGCGTGTGAGTTCACCAGGCATCCGCATCACCTCAGCATCGCGACGATCTTTCGGGCTTCACAATTGCCAACGTCGATCGCTCTGCCCGTCGGTACACACACCAAAGCCCCGCCTCGCAGGCGACGTCAAGCACATCTCCGCTCAGGCTCACGGCGACCTTCTCACGCCCTGGCGGCGCCGATATTCGCCGAACGGAGCGCCCGCCTGGTCCGCACCATGACGGGTTCCAGCCCTGATTAGTGGGAACCTGCCGGGGATCTTCATCAGACTACCGCGCTGAAGACCCGGCAGGCAGCACGGTATGCCGTTCGAGCGCTCGGCCCCGGGTGCGCCCGCGTTGCAGAGGACACGCCAACGCCGGTGTCGAAGCGTATGAGCGTGAGCGCTTGACCACGGCATGACAACCGGCAACCAGCTATAGTACGCCATCGCGCGGCATGCACAACTGACCGATATCGTACCACCAGCACGGGGGCATCAACGCGCCGCGAGGAGGACGGAGCGTGGCATCTGACGTGTCAGCAAGTCCGGTGGCAGTACAGACGCTATCGCCCGAATTGATCGCTGCGGTGGCGTCGCTCGTGGTGAGCCGCACCTACGCTGCCGGGCAGACGATCCTCCGCCAGGGGCGACCCGGCAAGGCGCTGTACATTGTCCGCACCGGTGCGGCCGAGGCGGTCATTCGCGACGACGAAGGCATGATCATTCCCCTCGCCCGCTTCGGGCCCGGCAGTTACTTCGGAGAGATGTCGGTGCTCACCGGCGAGCCCACGTCGGCCGATGTGGTGGCTCTGGAGAAATGCGTCGTCAGCGTCTTGCCCCGTGAGGACGTCGAGCGAGTGCTCGCAAGTGTTCCGGCTCTCGGGCGCCACTTCGCTGCGACGCTGGCCGACCGCCTGCGCCAGGCCAATCTCAGCATCTGGGATGTGCACCGCCGTCACCAGGCCCTGGGGCAGTTCCTCCGACACGGTGGCGAGGAGGCCATCCTGGAGGGTGTGTCTCGCCATGCGAAGGAACTACGCCGACGCGTGGAGGAGCTCGGCCAGCGCGATGATCTGCTGCTGATCGTGGGCGAAGATGGCGTTGGCAAGGCGATGCTCGGGCGCTGCATTCACCAGGCGTCTGCTCGCCACGAGGGCCCTTTCATTGCCGTGGACTGTCGCGCCCTGGAACCGGATCAGGCTCGTGAGCTCCTATTTGGCTCGTCAGACCCGGCCGCGGTGGAACGGTTCGCGCCACGACTGGGATATGTGCACGTGGCAGATGGCGGAACGCTGTTGCTGGAGCGGATCGGAGATCTGCCACTGCAGGCTCAGGCTGATCTGACTCTGTTCCTGGACGGGTCCGACGCGGCGACGGATCCTGACGCACGGGTCAACGTGCGCGTCATCGCCACGAACGGGGAAGCGCCAGACGATTCGTCGGCGTCGGGGGAGTGGGACCCGGCGTTGGCCGAACGGGTCCGAGAAACCGTCGTGGAGGTCCCTCCGCTCCGGCAGCGCAAGCGTGACGTTCGCGCATTGGCCGAGAACTTTCTTGCTGCGCACGCGGCGACTACACGCGAGGAGCCCAAGACTCTGGGCACCGACGCCATGCGTGTGCTGCTGTCGTGCGACTACACCTACGCCAACGTTGCGGAGTTGCGAGAGAGCGTGGAGCGGGCGGCGCGCCTGGCCGATGGGCAGGTCATCGTGGCCGAGCACATCTTTCTGGGTGCGCCGGCGGCCGCGCAGCAGGGGCAGTACGACCTGTTCAACGTGGATTGGCTCGAGAACGCCCTCCACAGCGGCCTGGTGGTGCGGATATTACAGGGTGCGGCGCTTGCCATCTTCGGCCTGATAACTATCGCCTGCCTGTTGACGCCCGACTGGCGCGTTGCGGCGCTGGCTAACGCCGCTGTCTGGACGCTCTGGTGGCCGATACTGCTCCTGTCATTGCTGCCAGTCGGCAGATTCTGGTGCGCCGTGTGCCCCATCTCGCTGGTGGGCGTGCTCGCCCAAAGGCTCAAGTGTCTCAACGTGC
Organism: Armatimonadota bacterium; assembly: GCA_030601885.1. Taxonomy (GTDB): domain Bacteria; phylum Armatimonadota; class Zipacnadia; order JAUWAU01; family JAUWAU01; genus JAUWAU01. Next base: position 35,027 of record JAUWAU010000032.1, on the reverse strand, counting down.
CTCCGCCTCCGTGGATGAAAATCGGCGGGCCTGCTGTGGTGCTCGCTGGCTTCGTGGGCATTGTCTGGGTAGAACATACGGCGCACATGCACAGCCGGCCGTTTGCGACCGGGATGCTGCTGATTACCCTCATGGGATTGGCCGCCCTCGTTGGCGTCATCTTTCAGCGACACTCCTGGTGCCGCTATCTGTGTCCGCTCGGGGGCATGACCGGAACTATGTCCCTGTGCTCAGCTATCCGCCTCCGCGCAAACAGGGACGTGTGTGCCAGCCAGTGCACCGGGCATGAGTGCTACAAGGGCACGGAAACAGGCTCCGGCTGCCCAATGTTCCACCACGCCCTGTTTGTGGACAACAGCCATCACTGCAAGCTGTGCATGGAGTGCCTGCGAACGTGTCCTCATCGGTCGGTGCGCATCTTTCTGCAGGCGCCTGTGAGGGGCCTGTGGGCAGGCACCCGGATAAGTCCGTTGACCGCCGCCTTCAGTGTCACGTTCGCTGGCGCTGCACTGATACTGGCACTGTCTCGATGGAGCGGCGCGCCCGATATTGCGCTCCGAACTGAGTGGGAGTTCTCCAGCGGCGCTCTGGGTGCACTTGGACTGGGCTTGCTAACGCTGGCGGTGCTCACACGCATTGCCGAGGGACCGCAGAGCTTGCAGGCCTACCCCTGGACGCGCCTATGCCTGACGTTTGCGCCACTTGCATGGGCGGTGCTGCTCTGCTATCATCTCGGGGCGTCAGCGACGCTGCGAAATACCATCGTCGGGATCGGGCCTGCTCTGAGTGCGCCCGCCATGCAGGCCTCGGTGCTGGCGATACTGCAGTTTGCCGTTGTTGCCGTGGGAACAGCCATGACGGCCGTGGCCTTCTGGCGCATGTACGTGCAGCATTTCCGCGGCGCACCCAGCAGCAGCAAGCTGGGCTGGGCCGTGTGCCTGTTGGCAGCGACGGCCTATGGGTTCGTCGGCTTTGCCAGCTACTTTCGAGGAGTCGGACACCTGTGATCGGATCATCCACGACAGCACTCTTGAAGCCACTGAGCATCATTATCGTCGCCGGGCACAGTATCATTCTGGGCGGAGCCTTGCTGATTGCACCGGGCCGCGTGTTGGCCTTGACCCGTTGGCCACTGCCGGCCGATACGTTTTTCGCCAGTCAGAGCGGCGTGTTTCTGGTTATCCTGGGTTTCGCCTACCTGGCGGCGCTGTGGCACGAAGTATTCGTCTGGCTCATCGTCGGCTCCAAGCTGGCAGCCGTGCTCTTTCTGTTTGGCCATGGAATCCTTGGGGGGGCGCCGTTTCAGGTGATGTTGTTGGGCGCCGCCGATGCGTGTCTGGGGCTGCTGGTGGTGGCGGGGCTAATAGCGAAGCAAGAGGTGCACGCCGAGGCCTCTGTTGCCGAGAACGCGTCCACCGATGAGCCGCGAGCCCCCGCGCGGCGATAGTCCCCTTAGGCCGAGGCTGGCCGGCCGCATAGTCCCCCGTACGTAGTACCCCGGCGCTCGTCCACGCCTGCATGGCCGGCGTGGGCATAAGGTGTGCTGCAGGAAGCTACGGCCCCGGGGCCGGGGCAAGCAGCGCTGTCAAGGTCTGCCAGCGATGGACGAGGTAGTCCAAGGCGGCTCCGGCGGCAGAAGTGGCGCTGCTTTGTGCCGAGAGAAAGCTGACCTGCGTTTCTCCGGTGCGCGTCCACGATAGCAGTGCCAGTGGCTGCCCGGCCTCGAGCAACTGCCCCGAGCCAGAGAAGTCGGGCTCCAGCGAAAACTGGCCGGTCAATCCTCCGCTCATGTCTGACACCAGGCTGGCCCAGCGAAGAGGAGCATCTGCCGTCGAAGACAAGGTGAACTGGGCGCTGAAGTCGCCGCTGCTGTATGTGCCGGTGGCGGGTTGGGAAAAATCGGGCAACGCCAGCAACGGCGGAACCAAGGGAACCTGCAAGCTGAAGCTTGAGCCGTCGCTCTGCTGGGTTTGCACGGTAGTCTCCCCGTTCGCGGTGAGCACCGTGAACTGTTGCGTCTCCCCGCTGGGCAGCACAGAGGAGCCCTGCAACTCCGTGGTGTCGTCACTGGCGTCAAAGATCGTCCCCCGGTCGTCAACAACGCTGGTGTAAGTGGTGGAGAGCCCGTCGCTGGAGTCAAGTTGCCAATCGGTGGTGGTCTTCGATATCCCGTCGAATACTGGCACGGACTGCGAGACCGTTTGGGTCGTGCCATCGGGATAGGTGATTTCTAGACGAATCGAGCCATCGGGGAGAAACGTCAGGACCGCGACCGTTCCGTCGGCGCCCGTGAAGCTCTGGGTTATCGAGCCATCCGGGTTGAAAACCGGATCACCGAGCGACGGCGTCTGCGTCCCGGTCTGATTGGCAGCCAAACCCCATAGAATCTGCCCCCATTGCTGAATGAGAAGAGCGGCCGCTACCTGGCCGGACGCGGCGCGGGAGCCGGCCGACACAGGCCCACGACTGCCGCCGCTGGAGCAGCCGGCCAGCGTCACTGCGAGGCAGGCACATGCAAGCACATGAATGGGTCGGCGCATTGTCTTCATCAGCCCTTCATCGTCGCACCGCATTAGTATCGGTATTCCACGCCGGTGAAAATGGCTCGACCAGGCTGGGGAAAGCCTGCAAAGGTCTCGTAACCTCGTCCGGTCAGGTTAGTGAGGTTGATGAAATAGTTCTGATGCAGATTCCGCTGATATTGAAGCCGCAGGTTGACCAGCGGATAGTCGCCAACGCGCTCCGTGTTCTGTGGGTCGTGGAAGCGTCGGCCCACCCAGATGGTGTCCAATCCGATGCGAAGCCCGGTACCATCAATGTAGTCCAGACGCCCCCCGACCTGCCAATTCGGCGTGTACGGCCACTCCTTGCCGGACACCTGCGCTTGGGGGAAGCGGCCTCGGCTGTCCTGCCAGCGCACAAATGCGCGGCCGGTGACCGTGTCCGTCAGCCATTGCTCGTAGGCCGCCTCGGCGATCCACCGGTGGCCGCGATCCGTCAGCACGCGACTCGGCAAAGCCGTCAATCCCGGATCTTCTACATCGATCAAGAGCCCGCGCACCCGCTGATACGACAGCGACGTGGTGATCGTACTGGATCGGCTCGCCAGGCGCTGGTAGCGCAGCTCATAGGAGCGCGCCGCGCCGCCCTCAACGAAGTTCAGGAATCCCAGGCGCACCGGATCTGCCAGAGCCTCCACGGGCGCCAATTCGGCGGCATCGCTGCGGAAGATCGGGTTTGCCACAAAAGACAGCCAAGTGGCGCTATCGGGGCGATACAGGGCGACAACCTTCGGCAACAGCACCGCCGACGAGCCGGTCTGCCGTCCCCAGTACCCGCCCGCCAGGAGATGAAACCGATCGCTGAAACGGCCTTGTACCTCAAACCAGCCGGTGGTGGTCCGGGGCGTGTCAGATGTCGAGAAGGGGCCGAAAAGTAGTTGCCCGGCGCCGGGATCGAAGGTCCCAACTGTACCGTGACGGTCCCGGTGATTCCACAGACCGCTCAGCCCCATGCGCAACGAATACGTCTCGCTGATGTTTGCGTCGAGACGAATCTCCGGCGAGTGCTGCGATCGAGCGTTGACCAGCTCCCGGAACGCGTTGGTGTCGGCCCCCGAGAGGCTATCGGCGTTGCGCACGCGCAACAGGTCGCGCCGAAACGAGTACTTCGCTGTTGCCGTCAGTTTCGGCGAGAGCCGCTGGCGATAGGCGACGATGCCCTCGTAACCGGTGAAAGCCTGCCGGTCGTCAGGGTCGCCCTTTGAGGCAGTTGTGACAGGTCCGGGAAGACCGGCCGTGAGGTCGAAGAACGTGCCGAGGAACACCAATTGCTGCGTGGGCCGAGACTGATGTCCGCTAATGACCTCCACGAACTTCTGCGCGTGGTCCTGGTTCAGCGCCCGAAAGCCACCCGTGTCCTCGATCAGCCCACTGGCGAAATAGCTGACCTGTCCTTCGGAGGCGGTGTTGCTGTGTCGGGCGTCGTAATGAAACCGGTCGAAACGCCCGCCCGCGGCCGTGTTCTCGGTCCGCGCATACCGACGGGTCTCTAACATGGCCGATGGATCAGTGCTGACCGAGGTCAGTATCTCGCGCACCGCGTCCCGAGCCCGATCCTGTTCGAGATAGAGCTGTGCGAGTTGGAAATGTGCCTGGGGATAGTGTTCGTCCAACGCCACCGCCTGTCGCAGCTCGGCCAGCGCACGGTCGCTGCGGCCTTGACTCCGATAGATCCTGGCCAGGACCGTGTGCAGAAACGCGGACCGCTCGCCCAGCTCTACACCCCGTTCCGCTGCGTCCAGAGCCTCACGGAAGCGGTTCTGTTCCAGGTGCACCAGAGCCAGGTTGGCATAGGGCAGCCCCCACTCTGGCTGTAGCTCGATGGCGCGCCCCAGTTGGTCCATTGCCGGCTGCATGTGGCCCAATGCCGCGTACACGCCCCCCAGGTTGTTGTGAGCGGAGGCAGAGCCGGTATCCAGAGAGACAGCCGCCTTCTGTTGGCCGAGAGCTTCCTGGAACCGACCACGTCTCGCTAACACGGTGCCCCAGCCGGTGCGAGCTTCGGACAAGCTGGGCTCCAAGGCCAACGCGGTCTTGAACGCGCGGCCCGCGCGCTGTGGGTCGTTGTTCAGCAAGCACAACAGCCCGAGCGTGCTGCGGGCAGGAGCGCTCTGAGGGTTGAGGGCCACGGCCGTCTGTGCTTCCTCCAGCGCATCATCGATGTCGTCTTCAGCGGCCGAGAGCTTCGCCAGTGTCAAGTGTGAGCTGCCGGAAAGGGGGTTGAGCTCCAGAGCTTCGTTCAGCTCATCTCTGGCCCCGGAGAAGTTCCCAGCAAAGAAGTGCGCCGTTGCCAGCGCTTCGTGGGCCAGAGCCGACCGAGGCGCTGCCTGCACCGCACGGGCGCCGGCTGAGACAGCCTCATCCAGCTTGCCCTGCGCCAGGCGCACGTACGCCACATAGATGTTGGCCAGATGATGGTCCGGGCCGAGGCGGAGCGCCTCGGACGCCGCGGCGTCGGCGGCCTCCAGATCTCCGGATCGAAGGTGGGCTGCGGCAAGATAAGCCGGAGGCACTGGATCGGTCGGCGCAAGTTCTGCCGCGCGCCGAAGCAGCGCCACGGCGGGCCCGCTCCGGCGTTGGCCCAGAGCCGTGAGTGCCAGGCCGAGCTGCCAGCGCGCGTTATCAGGCTGCGCCTCATCGGCCAGCGAGAACTGCTGGCGCGCCTCGGCTGGACGACCCGCCTGCAGCAATGCGTACCCGAGCAGCCCGGCTCCGTCGGCGGCAGCCAGCTCCGCCGCCTGCCGGGCCTGTGCCTCGGCCTCCTCAGTACGGCCGAGGTCGAGCAAGACCCTTGTGAGCGCCACGCGAGCCTCAGCGTCTTCAGGGCGCTCCTGCAGCGCCTGTTGCTGGCGGGTTAGCTCCTGCTGGAGTTCGTCGGGGTCAGTGCTGATCTGTGGATACTCCAATTCGATGATCAGCGTTTGCAGGTTGGCCTCCCACGCAATCAAGCCCGATGGGTCAACGATCACGGGGCGGGTAGGAGCCGTTCCAGGCACAGCCGTGCTTTGCTGAGAATCCAGCACGTTGACGCTGCCCATCTCGTTGAAGAACTCCACGCGCCCCTCCACCACCGTCAGGACGGTAGTGCCATCTTCGCTCGCATCGAGCTGGAAAACGGTGCCTTCGGCAGCAGCAATGGCAGACGGCGCCCGCACCTCCAGGCGCTGATGGCCGCTGAGGAACGCCAACAGTCGGCCCAGAACAAGGCGCCAGGCGCGGGGCTTGTCTGGCTCACGGAGGACGACCTCGGTGTTGGGCCCCAGGGCAATGCGCTGGCCGCCGTCACGGACGATGTAGACGGACCCGTTTGGGCCGGTGCGTATGTGATCCGCGGGAGCGGCGACACGCACGCCCCGTCTCACCGCGACCCACCGGCCTTCGCCACCGGCTTGGATCTCAACACGCCCCTGGGCCGATTGCAGCCTGTAGGCCCCTTGCTGCGCCTGAGCTGAGTTGTGAAGACAGAGAAGGAAGAGGCAGGCGAGGCCGATCCAAAATGCGCGCCAACAGGAGGGGGTCCTGCGGGAGGTCAGTCTATCTTTCATTGGCTCCCTCCGGGGTGGCGTGGCCGGAGTCTTGCTCGGGCACTTTACCTGAGCCCTCGGAGCCGACCACGCCGTATACTCTGATAGGCACCTGCCGGCCTTTCACCGTCACCTCATCGAGGCAGACGGCATCGATGTCGTCCTGCAGGCGCTCATGCACGCTCTCGCTGAAGATCAGGGGATAGCCGATATCCTTCGTCAGGGCCTCCAGCCGTTGGGCGACGTTCACGGCATCGCCGATGATCGTAGGCTCGAGATGTTGTTTGCCAACCAACCCCATCGCTACCGGTCCGGCATTTATTCCGACGCCTGTCTCAAAGCGGATCCCGGCCGCGGCCCAGTCCTGCGCCAGAGCGGGCAAGTTGGCGATGATCTCTTGACCGGCTCGCATGGCGCAGGTGGCATGGTTGACGCCGCCAACATCGCGCCAAAACGCGGCCAGAATGGCATCTCCCGGCGTCTTGACGATAGTGCCGCCGTATTCGGTGATAATGTCTTCCGCGGCCGAGTGATACGAATTCAGCAGCCTGAGGATGTCCTCGGCGGCAAATTGCTCCGAAATCCCGGTGTAGCGGCGGATATCCGTCCACAGGATCGATGCGTCCAGGGTGCGGACCTCGCCGAGGCCGTGGTGCTCCGGCTCCCCGAGAAAGGCGGGCACGAAGCGCGACAACAGGCTGGTCACCTTGTCGCTCTGTGCGGCTATGGTGATGCCCCAGGCGAGCAGAATGCTCGACTCGCCCACGAACAAATACATCCAAATCCCCCGGCGCACCAGTAGCTCACGTCCCAACGCCAATGCCAATAGCATGAGGGCCAGCACGCCCAGGACAGAACGGGTCCCCTTGAGGCGCTGAACCATCAACGTGGTCACGGCCGCAAAGGTTGCCAGCAGGGCGAGAAAAGCCCAGGGAGCCATGGGACGTATGAACGCCCCGGAGATGAGAGTATCGAGGGCATTCGCCTGCACCTCCGGACCACGCATGGAGCCCACTGCCGTCCAATGCTCATCCCATTGCGTCTCGCTCACACCCCTGCCGATGATCACGGCTTTCCCACTGTACAGCCTGCGTCCCTCAGCATCGTCGTCCAGAGCCAGTAGATCGCTCATCAAGCCAGGCTGGATCGTACCGGGCGGCCCCACCCAGTTGATCAGTAATGTATTCCAGGTCTTCAGGGCAGGAAGCTCCTCTACGTTGCTCCCACGCACAACGTCAACCGCGGCGACGGCGCTCCCGTCGCCGCCGGCCGAACCCCCGGCGCCGAAGGGCAGCAGATGGATCGTTTCCCCGGGCAGCAGAGGCAATTCGCGCCCGCCCGTTACCAGCAACCGGCCCTCGCTGAGCTTCATGTCGGCAGGCTGTGCGCCCACGAAACACTGAAAGGCGAGCAGTGGCAGCGCCAGGTATTGCCGCCCGCTGTCATAGTCCGCCAGCACCAACGGGACCGAACGGATCGTCTCGTTGGGCTGATACGCCACCGGCGCACCGACGCCCCAGACGGCTTCATTGAGGGGCTCTACCGGCTCCTGAAGCCCCACGGCGCCCGGCTTGGTCTTGGTGCTGGCGGCCACCACAACATTGCCTGCCTCACGGAAGGCGGCAGCCAGGTCGTCGTCCTCGGCTCCGTAGCGCTTGCGGAACATGAGGTCGAAGACGATCACCCTGGCTCCCCATCGGCTCAGACGCCGCACCGCCTCGGCATAGGCCCGCCTGGGGATCTCACAAAGCTCGGGAGGCGCATCATCCGGCTCTCGCTGATCCTCGTATGCGCTTGGATCATCACCGACATCCACCACCGCGATGCTGGGATTGGGATGGCGTGGCGGACTGAGGCGATAAAGACCATCCAACGAGCGCACTTCGATGAAGCTCATCCACGGGGCAAGCACGATCAATGCTGCTACCACCACGAGGCTGATTGCCCCCGTGCGCGCCACCGATCGCCAAAGGCGCCTATTTCTTGTCCCTCGAGGGGGTGACCCCATCGCCATTTCGGACAGCTACCTGCAGAGGCTCGGCGCACTTTCAAGAACGTACGCTATCTCACAGGAGCGCAGTTCGTCCCCGGTTGCTCAATACCTACTTCTGAGACTGGGTCTTTCAAATGGGAGAAAGCGGGGCCGACCCGATGGTGGGTCGGCCCCGCGGAAGGCCCGCTACCACTCCACCCGAATCTAGCTGCCTTGGTCGTGAGTCACTGGGACGTCGAACGTAACTGCATTCACCGACTCATTGCCGGCGACGTCTCGGGCTCGGATGGTGACGGTGTAGACGCGGATCTCCAGGGTGCCGCAGCGCTCCGCGCGCAACTGCAGCGACTCCCCGTTGGCGCCGATGAGCCAGTCCGGGTAGTAATCGCCCTGGCCGCCTCCCAGCTCGTCCTGGTTGCTCGCGACGCTCTCGACGAACCACGTCGGCAGCTCACCAGCCGGGTTCTCGTCCGTCATGGCGGCAGTTATTGTCATGGTGATCATCTCGTGCTCAGGAGGCCACAAGAAGGTGGGCGAGATCGTTGCGGACTGGATGCTGGGAATCGTTGTGTCGATCTTCACCAGGTAGGTCTGTTGATCGGAGATGTTGCCCGCGTTATCGCCAGCGAAGCACACGATCTTGTAGACGCCATCGTCGCTGAATGTCAACTCATATGGCAGTTGGTCAACAGGGATGAAGTCGAACACGAGTCCGTCCTCGCCTACGTATATCCCGGCAACGCCCGAGCCGACGTCGGAGGCATCCAGGGTGACTACTACATCATCGTCGCCGAGCTTGGCGTTATGCCAGCCATTGTAATAGGGCTCTGCGTCTGGGCCTGGGGTGATCGTGACATCGAGTACGGGCGGGACCGCGTCGTCGGGGTCTGTGATACGTACCTGCTCTGTCCACTGCAGCACTGGCTCATTGTCCGGACCGAGGACCCATCCACTCAAAACCAGGGCGTCGCCGGGGCCAACGCCGGATATGAGGAACGAGGCGCTTTGGCCGTCCGGCAGCACGTTCGGGACGGCTCCGGTGGCGGAAAGCGCTTTGAACTGAGCGAGGTCCTGAAGCTCAGCAATAATATCTTCCGCGTCCGCAATCCACTCCTGTGCCAAGCCCTCGGGCATTTTCTTGCGCCCGCTCGTGCTCTGGATCTCAGAGATGAATGTTTCCATGTGCCGGATGGCCCGTGACCAGTAGAACAGAGCACGGTCCGGGTCGCCGGCCTCGAAGCTCGCCAGACCAGCATGCTTATCATCTACAGCCTTGTCCGTCTTGCGCAGCAAACCGTTGGCGGACGGGTCGGGGAGCTGCTCCTTTTCCTGGGCCTCAATGACCCTCAATCTCAGATCAAGGATCAGAAGGTCAATGTCGATGACGCGCTTGCCGGCGACACCCTCATCGGCGGCTTGGTCGAGGTTTATCCAGTCAAGAAAATAGCCACTGAAGGGCCCAAACTGCACGTTGGCAAGCTGCATGTCCGAGTCGGTGTCGTTGTGAATGATCCACGTGTACGTGCCGTCCGGGTTCTCAATGAGCTCGCCGCCGCCGGGGACACCCCATGCATTCGTGGGAAGAATCGGTGGCGACGCGACGCCATCGGCATTGAGCCACCGCAGATCCCGCAGCCGGCAGTTGCCGTCAGCCGCATGCCAGCCCATCATGACAGCCTTGCCGTTCGGTATCAGGCCGCCCGCAGTTGCCTGCGGTGAGGTAACTGTTGTGCTCCACACGCCACCCAGCCGCATGCAACCCGCCTTTCCCTTCCTCCACGGCTCCCACGGACCGCTGTAGAAATCTGTAACGACCTCCAGGCCCTGAAGAATAGCCCGTGCGTAGTGCTGATCGGATCCCGTTTGGTTGACGAAGCGGTAATACTTGGTCCACCACCCCGCTTGAGCCGGGCACGCCGCGGCCATGACGAAAACCACTACGATGCCCAAAAGCAACCAACACTTCCCAACTGACCGATACATACTTCACCCTCCTACACTGAAAAAGAGATAACGCCACATCTAAAGCCTGCATAGGCAAGCCATGCTCCTGTGGGAATCCACAGCCGCTGGGGGAGTGCGAGTTGCTGCAACGCAGGGGGGCCTGTGGTGCTGCGCTCGGCGGCTGCTTGGCCGGGCTCGTTCGGCTAAACCGACTCAGCTTCTATGGTCTCTATCAGGTCCCCCGGGTTTCGTCAACCCATTCTCAGAGAAATCTGGGCAAATTAGTCGGATTGTTACACTATTTTTACACTCTGTGTAGGACGGGACGATTTTGGGACATCATGTGGCGCCGTCGAGGCAGCCCGGGGCATCGTCCGTGGTTGGGTTCCCGCTCACGAGCGAGATCTCGCCGAAATACCCATGCCATAGCTGCGCGCGCCCTCCAAACGTAGCTGGCGCTCTGCGAAGAAGGCGCTTGGGCAACCTCGCGGTCATGGAAAGACCTAAGCACCGCAGCATATGCATTAGCCCGCTGGGAGCCCCCGCCTCTCGGCTATGAATAGTCATCGGAAGCTATGAAAAGGGCTAAAGCGTTAGTTCGTGTTTGCCGATATAGGCGTTAGTTACCAAGAGTTTGGCCCGGCAAATTGGCTCCGCAGCGACTTCGCTGCGGAGCAGCGGGGGGCAGCCTTTCGGTGATCCCGCCGACGGCGGGTGCGGCCCGACGAAGGGCATGCCGAGATCATCAGCAGCAGAGGAGGCGAACCAATTTGCTCACCCTCATGATCCTTGTCTGCCTCATCGTTGCGATCGTGGTCATTTGCTATAAGGTCCGCGAGCACAGTAACCGGATCTCCAGCCTCGAGGAGACAACAAAGCCGAAGACGTGATGCCCTCGCGGCGGACCGCGAGGCGAGAAGCACTCAACGAGGGCGCGTCACCGGCTGACACATCGCCGCGCGCATCACGGCGCGCGTCCTTAGCTGACGCGCACAGGACAGCAACATGGGCGAGACGACCGACAGCCCCCCGATCCTGGAGAAGTGCCCAAGAAGCTACAAGGTGTGGCTGGTCTTTCTGCTCGGCATGGCATGCATGGTGGTAGCGGCAGCGCTGTTTGAGCGGCTGGCTGCTCGCAATCGGGCGCGAACCGACGAGCCAGGACAGGCAGCGGCGGAGGCAGGCCTGCTCGCGGCCGACGCCGAGCCGAGGGGAACGTCGGCGCCGACGGCTGCCTGGTTTGGTGCGGAGGTGCAGGATGTGGATGCTGCCCTGGCCAGAGAGCTCGGGGCGCCAGAAGACGGCGGCGTGTTGGTGCTCAGCGTCACAGATGACGGGCCGGCGGCGCGGGCAGGCATTGCCCGCGGCGATCTGATCGTCCGATTCGACCATCGGAATGTGGACGGCGCGGCGGGCCTGAGCGAGCTGCTGGCCGAGAAGCGCCCTGGGCAGCGGGTCCAAGTGGTATTCGTGCGGACCGGCAGCCGTCATACGGTATACGCGCAGTTGCAGGCGTGGCCGGCTGCCGCTGGCGAAAGCAGCGCCGCAGCGGGGCAGCAGGCGCTGTCGGCCGAGGCAGCCGTCACGCTCGGTATTGTTTTGTCGGCACTTTCGCCGCTGCTGGCGCAGCGCTACGACATCCCCGATGGCACCGTCGGCGTGGTGGTCATCTCAGTGCTGCCCGGCAGCGCGGCGGCGCAAGCGGGGTTGCAGCCTGGCGACGTGATCATGGCGGTGAACGGCACGCCGACGAGCACGATGGCAAGCTTCTTCGCGGGCATCGAGGAGACGACTCTGTTGCTCGACGTACTGCGCGATGGCAGGCGGACCTTCGTAACCCTGGTGCTGCCCGACGACTCCGAGCACGATGCGACGGCTGCGACGGACCCTGCAGCGTCGCCGACGGCCCAGTCATCTGACAGCGATGAGAGCGACACTGAGGGATTGGAGGGCCCCCCGCAGGTGATCCCGCCCATGGGCAAGCCCGAGGAGCTGACGACGCTTTGAGGCTCACCAATAACGGGGGCGTATCGGCGGCAGTGGCTGCGATGTTCGGAAAACACTTGACGCTCTGGATAGCGATACTTGTCGTGCTCAACCTCCTGGTACTGGCCTGGGCCGGGAGCACTTTCGGTCTCGGCTCTGGTTGGACGTTCGGGGCGCGAGGCGACGCGCCGCAGGCCTCTGCGGGCCAGCTTGCTAGCGCTGACCAGCCAGTGCTGGCCGAGGACGTGAGGGTGGATCCGAACCTGGTGCTCACCTGTACTCAGGACTCGTACAGCACCGCTGTCGCCGCCGTGCGCCCGGCGGTGGTGAGCATCAGGGGCCAGAAAGCCTGGGAGGACGCCGAAGGCAACGCCCTGCCGGATGCGGGCCCGTACCTGGACGGACGGCCCATCGAGGGTGACCAACTCGGCACCGGCATCATCGTCGATCCCCGCGGCTATATCCTGACGAACGGGCACATCGTCGCTGGCGCCAGCGGCCTGGAGGTGCAAGTATTCAGTGCCGGCGAGCCGCGCTATTCGGCGCAAGTCGTCTACGAAGAGAAGGGGCTCAACCTTGCCATCCTGCGGACCCACCCCCTGGGCCCGCTGCCCAGCGCCGTGCTGGGGAACTCGGACATGGTCGAGGTCGGTGACGTGGTGCTGGCCATCGGCAGCCCCTTCGGCCTGGAGCAGACCGTCACCATGGGCATAATCAGTGACACCAAGCGCACGCTGCGCATCCGGGAGACGACGTACCGGGACATGATGCAGACCGACGCGGCTATCAATCGAGGCAACAGCGGCGGTCCCTTGGTGAACATCCAAGGCGAAGTCATCGGCATTAACACGGCCATTTACGCTCCCACAGGTGTCTTCAGTGGCATCGGCTTCGCCATACCAATCAATCAAGCCAAGGGGCTCATTGTCCGCGCAGTGTACGGTGATCGGTGATGGGTACGTTCCGGATAATTGCTGCCAGTGTCATCGCGCTGCTTATCATCGCCTTCCTGGCCGACAACCTTCACCTGATGGAGATCCGTATCCTCGGCGTGCGTACGCCCGTGCGGGTGGCTTTCCTCATGCTGAGCTGCTTCCTGGCCGGCATGGTGACGACGTGGTTCTCTCAGCTCCTGCGCCACTGGCGCGAGGAGCGGACGGCAAAGAGCGCAGTTCAGTCCGCCGCTGAATTCGAGCCCGAATAGCAGCACGGAGGGCCGCAGACCCATGCGCGGCAGCGAAGCAGACAACGCCCGACTCGCCCAACACCGCGCCGCTACGGAAGAGCGGACGTGCTGGCTGAGCTTCTGGGGCAATATGCTGCTGGCGATATTCAAGCTCTCCATCGGCCTGCTAGGCTATTGCAGCTTGCTGGCTGTGGATGGTCTGCAGTCGGCGTCAAATGCCCTCGTAGGGGCCACGACGCTGTACGGGCTCCGTGTCAGTCGAAAGCCAAAGGATGCAGAGCATCCGTACGGCCACGGCAAAGCAATGTTCGTGCTGCTGGCTCTGACGGGGACTCTCATCGCCTTGGGCGCCATAGTCATTCTGCTCGTGTCCTTGCGCAGCTTCCGCTGGCAGGCATACACGGCATCCGTCTACTCCTTCGTGCTGCTGGCAGCGGGTGTGTCGGCGCTCGCCAACGAGCTCATGTACCGCCACATCTCGGAGACTGCGGAGCGCCTCGATAGTGCGCCGCTGAGGCACAACGCATGGAACAATCGGCTCAATGTATTCTCGTCGCTCGCGGTCGTGGTCAGCCTCGCCGCCGTCATGCTTGGCCTCGACGTGATGGAGGAGCTCGGCGCCATCGGTATTGCCGCACTCGTCCTGGGGCGCAGCGTGGGCATCTGTCAGTGGGCTCTCGACGGGTGCATGGACCGGGCGCTGCCAGAGGGCACAGATGAGCGGCTGCGTGCGCTCACGGCATCAGTGCCCGGCGTCGAGAGTGTCAGCGCAGTGCGCGCGCGCGAGGTGGGACACAAGGTGGGCGTTGATCTCACGATCCAGGTGAGCCCGAGCCGGACCGTCGCAGAAGCCGACCAGATTGCGACACACGTGGAAGAAGCCGTGGTACGCGGGATAGGACGTGTTGAGTATGTGGCAGTGGATTTCAGCGCGCACGGAGACAGCTAAATGGCTGGCTCCGGTGCTGATCGTAGTCCTTGCGGTGCTCTGGCCGGGGCTGCTCATAGTGCGAGCGCGTCAGGCGCCGGCCAGCACGGCGCAGCCGCCACGGTGGGCTCCGCCGACGGCAGTGGGGTACGAGCAGATGAGCCCCGCGCAGCTCAGGCAGAAAATGGATGCGGGGGAAGATTTCACGCTGCTGGACGTAAGAGCGCAGACTGCATACGATGGTGGACATCTGCCGGGTGCAATGTCCATGCCACTGCAGCAGCTCGGGTGGCGCGGTGCAGAGCTCGACAGACAAAAAGAGACCGTCGTGTATTGCCAGCGAGGGGTGAGCAGCCTGGTGGCATGTGAGGTGCTGGTATACCATGGGTTTGCCGACGTGAAGAACCTGACCGGAGGCATTGATGCCTGGCCATACGAGCTGGTGGCCGGGCACAGCACAGTCATTTAATCGGCGCGGCCGGCCGTAAGCGTCGGGCGTCAAGGCTGAGGTGAGAGGTTAGGATGAAACACATCATCTTCGGGCTCTTGGCCATCGCACTGGGCGTATGGGGCATAGTGCGGAACTGGTGGGCATTTGTGGACTTGCTCAACGTGGTGATTCCCATCCTTCTGGTGCTCGTCGGTGTGGTGGCACTGGCCGCTGGCATCAGCGGCCAGCTCAAGACAGAGCCGGTGGAGCAGACGGCGGCGTCGGGACAGGCGCCGCGCCGGAGCTAGCCATCTCGCGGAGGCGAGGGGGCGTAGCCGGGCCGATGAGCCGCTGCGGGCATCCGGACCGTCGCCACGCAAACACTCAGTAAAGGCGGAGGTGCAAAATGGAAGAGACACGCAAGACCGGTACGCTGCTCATGGCAAGTTCTCAGAATGGCGCCGACGCAGCGGCAGCGGAAGCGGAAGCGCCCAAGGGGATGCCGCTCAGGTTCCATGTACGCTCCCCGCTCATGGCCGCTGTCAGAGTCGCGGGCGGCATCGTGGGCCTGTACAAGCGATGCACGGAACTGCATACCGACGACGCCATCGCGCTGTGCTGGAAAGACGCGGCGCGGGATGAGAAGCGAGGCAAGTATGGCGCCGCTCTCGGCGCGCTGCGCCGCCTGGCCAGGTTCGCACCGCCGGACCCCACCGTCCCGTATCGCATGGGCATACTGCACGAGAAGATGGGCGACGACGATGAAGCGTATCGGTGCCATCAGCGGGCGCTGGAGCTTGACGGGGACCAGCCTGACGCCCACTTGCGCCTGGCCATATTGTGCATGCGCAATCAGGCCGATGACGAGGCTTTTGCCCACCTGAAGAAGGTGACGGCACTGCAGCCTAACCACTTTGCCGCCCACTACCGCATGGGCATACTGCATGAGCGCAAAGGACAGTGCGACGAGGCCATCGGGGCTTTCAAACGGGCGCGGGAGATCAACCCGACGTCGGCCAAGGTCTGTCAAAGTCTTGGGTTTGCCTATGAGACGAAGGGGATGCAGGCCGAGGCGCTGGCGTGCTTCAAAGAAGCTCTGGCAGTGGAGGAAATTGGAGGCTAACGGGTGCTGCTTACACGCCTGCGACAACTACGCAAGTCACGTGCGGCCGGCCTGGGGGCAACGGCCATGACCCCACCGTGGCGCCAGCGCAGCCTCAGCGACCGTCTGGCCGCTGTGCTCGGAGCAGATTGGCCATGGAAGCTGCTGGGCATATTGGCAGGGCTGCTGCTGATTATATCCGGGACGTATTACTACAATAGGTTCGTGGGGCTGCAGCAGCGGGCCAACACGGCTCAGGCGCAAGTTGACAGCTCGGTGCAGATGCGCCGCAATCTCGTGCCTGTACTCCGCGCCGTGGTCCACGAGTTGGTTGGCCACGAAGACGACATATTCCTGCACGCCGCCGATGCGCGGGCCGAGTCCGTGAGCGGCCCGCGGCGCAGTGTGCGCAACGTCGCAGCCGCCGGCAAGACGGGTGCCGGGGGCGAGTTCGGCCAATTGCTCTCCAAGCTGCTCGCCATCAGCGAGCGGTACCCGGATCTCAAAACCGGTGAGCCGTTCCAACTACTTATGGGTCAGCTCACCGAGGTGGAGCGCACCGTGTTAGAAAAGCGCGTGGCATACAACGAAGCCGTGAACATCTACAACGCCGCCCTCAAGAGCTTCCCGGGGGGCACCTTCGCCCTCGTGTTTGGCTTCCGCCGCGCGGAGTGGTTCGAGCAGGTCGGGGCGTCGGAGTGGTCGCCGGTGGAACTGCATGGCATGCCAGCTCGGGGAGAGGAGCAGCAGTGAAGTCTCTGGAGTGTGAAGCGTGCGTGGGGGTGGTGGGGCCCCTCAACTTCTGGGGCAACCTGGGCCTGGCAGTCATCAAGCTGTACTGCGGCATCGTCGGCGGCAGCCGAGCCCTGCTGGCCGATGCCGTCCACTCCGCCACTGATGTGCTGGTAGCGACGCTGCTGGTCATTGGACTGAAGGTCCAGGGCAGGCCGGCTGACCGGAAGTATCCGTACGGCTACGGCGGCGTGGAGTTCATCGTCGCTGGCGTCATCGGCCTTCTGCTGCTGCTTGTGGCCACCCTTATGGCAATATCGTCCATCTTGGCTCTCATTACCGGCAGCTTAACGGTGCCCGACAAGATCACGCTCATGGCTCTCGTCATCTCGATAGGCGCGAACGAGTTGATGTGCCGCCACTCGCTCTGCGTGGGCGAGGAAGCCAACAGTCCGGCCATCATGGCGAACGCGTGGGAGAATCGGGCCGACGCCTACTCGTCCGTGGCCGCCCTGGTCGGTGTGGCCGCGGCGCAGGTGGGCCTTACCTTTATGGATCCCGTGGCCGCCGTGGTGGTGGCTGGTCTGGTGGCAAAGTCGGGCGCCAGCGTGCTCGCGGATGCCGTGCGCGGCGCCACGGATACCGGCTTGGAACCGGCAGACACTGAGGTCGTGCGACGCGCGGCGGCGTCAGTGCCTGGTGTCAGGCGAGTACTCCGCGTCCACGGCCGCCGCCTGGGGCAGAGGCGCAGCCTGAACCTCCAGGTCGCGGTAGCGCCCCACATCAGCGTCGCCGAAGCTGAGCGTATTGCCGAGCGAGTGCGCCGCAGCCTCGATCACGCTCTGGAGCACGTGGGCGCTGTCAGCATACGCCTCAGACCAGCAGAGGAGCCGGAGACGCAGCCGCGAGCCGCATGAGAGGAGCCGGGCGCATGGAGATTGACACCACCCAGTTCGAGCAGAGGCTTAGCGCTCAGGACCGACTCACGAAAGCCGGCCTCGTCCTGCTGACCATCCTGGTGCTCGTGGCTCTGGGCGTGGCCGGGGCGCTTCTGCTACAAGAACTACGCAAGGGGCCAGTCCGCAGCTTTCTGGGCCTGAAGGCGACGAGCGGCGCCGCCCTCGAGGCGTTTCTCGGCGCACAAGTGCAGGATCTAAGCGACGACGTTGCGCGCCAGCTCGGACTGCAGCAGCCCGGAGGCGTACTGGTCAGTGGCGTCATCGTTGGCTCCCCGGCGGACGCTGCCGGGATACAGCAGGGCGATATCATTCTGGAGTATGGCCGCACTGCCGTCCAGAACGTGGCCCATCTGCGCCAGATGCTTTCGGAAAGCTCGCCGGGCGATGAGGTGCGGCTCCTGGTTGATAGGGGTGGGAGACAGCGGCAGGTCTACGTCATTCTGGCCAGCGGTCCTGCGCCCGCTGACAACGCCACACTCGTGGCCGGCGTCGCCCAGCCGTCGGCGGCGGAGGATGCAGCGCCGGCGTGGGGGATGACTATCGCCCCTCTCTCACCGCTGCGCGCGCAGGAGCAGAACGCACCGGCTAATGTGACCGGCGTCGTAGTTGTCTCCGTGGACCCAGGTGGTGCGGCCGCTGCCGCAGGGCTCCAGCCCGGAGACATCATAGCCGCCGTCAATCGCCGCAGCGTTGACGACCTGGCATCCTTCTATGCGGCCATCGCCCAGAGCGACGAGGTTCTGCTTGAGCTGTATCGCGACGGGAGGCTGCTTTACGTCAGCGTGCACGCTGACCCCGTACGCCCACCCACAGCCGGCGTCGGTGCACTACGACCCGACGCGCCAGCCGTCGGCAAAATCGTCATCGCCACCGATGGTGACAGCCTCGACAGCAGCCTCGCCATGCGCTTTGCCGCCGCGCCCTATTTCCTGATCGTGGACTTGAGCACCAACTCGGCCACGGCGGTGGCGAATCCTTATGCGACAGCCAGCCGCGGGATCGGCATCCCCGCCGCGCAGCTCGCCATCAATCAAGGCGCTGTGGCGGTCATCACGGGCCGCATCGGCCCGCAAGCCCTTAGCGTGCTGCAGCAGGCGAACGTGACCGTCTATGCAAACCTTGCGGGAACGGCCCGGGAGGCGCTCACGCGCTACCAGAGCGGCGAGCTTGTGCCCACCACCACAGCCAGCAGTCAGGGGTACGGCTCTGCGCAGCGCCCAATGGAACTCACCGGGGGCCCATCCAGTAGCACCGAGGATACCGACGATGATGAGGAGGAAGAGGGCGGCTATGAGGGACAGCCAGAGACGATACCGCCGATGGGCAAAGCTACCGCCGGCAGCAGCAATCGGCCGCAGTTGTGCGTGTGCCCAAGCTGTGGCACGGCCGTGATCCACCCCATCGCCGTTTCCTGCGCCTCGCTCACTTGTCCGGTATGCGGCACGGCGCTAGTCAGCAGCTACTCCGGCCTGGTGACCGCCGGGCCGCCACAGAGCACAGCGCCTGCGGCAAGCCCGACGGCGCCAGCGACGACGGTCGCCGGGCCGCCGCAGAGCACAGCACCGGCGGCAAGCCCGACGGCGCCAGCGACGACGATCGCCGGGCCGCCGCAGAGCACAGGGCCGTCGGCGCAGCCGACGGCCGCATCATCGCAGTCCCCCAGCGTCTGTCTGTGCCCGGCATGCGGTACCGCGGTCGTACATCCAGCCGGCGTACCGTGCGCGTCGCTGCTGTGTCCCGTGTGTGGAACGAGACTGGTTAATGCGGTCGCCGGGCCAACGCTGGTGGCACAGCCAGTGCCACAGCTTCCTGCACCTGCACCGGCCCCATCGCAGGGCGGCATGGGTCAGAGCCAGCGCGCACCGACGGCGGGACCGCAGGGCACCTCGGTCGCCCAGCAGACGGCAGGCGGCAGCAGCAACGGCGTCGAGCTGTGCTTCTGTCCGGCATGCGGCACTATCGTATCCCATCCTGCTGGCGTACCGTGCTCGTCGCTTAGTTGTCCTGTGTGTGGCAGCAGGCTCATGAGCCTGGATGCAGCGATAAGCGCCAACGCTACGGCACCGAGCCCGGCGCAGCCTCCGGCGGCTTGGGCGCAGTCACTCGCCGCCCAGACCGGTGGGCGGCCCGACGACGTCCCGCCAAGCGCCCAGGGCGGTGTTGGCAGCAATCGTACCGAAGTCTGCGTCTGCCCGGTCTGCGGCACAATCGTGGCACACCCCGCTGGCGTACCGTGCTCGCAGCTCACGTGTCCGCAGTGTGGCAGCCGCCTGGTGCGAGCTGACCCGACGCCCATAAGCGAGGCGCAGGCGCAAGCCAGCGTCCCGAGCCCGACACAGCCTGCCCCGAACGGCATCTGGACGTCCACTGACGGCATGGCCGTCTGGTTGTGCCCTCTGTGCCGCACTATGATACCGCGAAGCGAGGACGATAGCAGCAGCACGACGCCGTGTCCGAGCTGCGGGACGGCCATGCTGCCGGCGACGGCAGGCATATCCCTGGCGGCGTCTTCGACACAGCTCCCTGCAGCCAGCACGCCATCGGCGTTCCTGATCGCCCAGACCACCCCGGCCCCCGCGGCCGCCAGTGCGCCCACAGTCGCCATTCCGACGATGGGTCGGACTACGTCGGCGGAGATAGCTCCGCTCTTTGACCGGGCGCCGTTCTTTCTCATTCTTGGCCTCGGTACGTTTCGCGCCATCGCCAATCCGAACGTCAACGACGCGCGCGGCGTTGGCATCCAGTCCGCCCAGCTCGTCGTCAGCGAGGGTGCATCCGTTGTCATCGCTGACAACATTAGCCTCGAAGCCATGAAAGCACTCAGCGACCTGCGCGTAACAGTGTACGCCGGCGTCAAAGGCACCGCCGATCAGGCTCTGCAGTGGTTTGCCAGCAGCCGGCTCACCGAAACGACTGTCGCGGCAGCACCGACGGACGACGATGCACACTCCAGCGGCAAATCGAAGGAGAAGGCCAAGGGCGAGAAGGTCGCGCTATGACGGATTCTCGTACGCAATTTAAAGCTATGGGCCGGCTGCTCCGATATACTCTTGCGGTGCTGGTTGGACTGTTGGCATTGCAGATAGCTCGCTTCGTCTGGCCAGCAATCAGTGCGCGACTCGCCAACAGCGGTGCTGAGTCAAGTGCAGTGCTTGCCGCGGCGGGCGACGGGGACCTGGCCTTGCAGCTCGTAGCGTGCGCGTCAGAGAGCCTGGGCACCGTTATCGCCAACGTCCGAGCGTCCGTGGTCAACATCAACGGCAACGCGGCGGGCGGCTCGGGCACGAGCGGGTCTGGCCTGATCGTTAGCCCCGAAGGCTACATAGTGACCAATAGTCATGTGGTGGGCACAGGCGACGCGGCGACGGTAACGCTGTTCGCACCCGCACGTGCATCGTACCCATCCCGCATCGTGCGCTTGGACGAGCGCGCTGACTTGGCGCTCCTGAAGATCGATGCCGACGGAACGCTTCCCAGTGTGGCCCTCGGGGACTCGGCAAAGGCGGAGGTGGGCGACATTGTCCTGGCCGTCGGCAGTCCCTACGGCTTCGAGCAATCAGTGACACGCGGCATCATTGGTAACACGGACATGGACGTCGTCATCGAGGACCGCCAGTATCGGAACATGATTCAGACGGATGTCGCCACCAATAAAGGCAGCAGCGGCGGGCCGCTGGTCAACATTGAAGGTGAGGTTGTAGGGCTGAATACCGCCATTTACGCCCCTACGGGTGCCTTTGCAGGCATCAGCTTCGCCATACCAGTGAGTCGAGTGAAGCATCTGTTGCGCGAAGCCAACATACTCTTCAAGGAGGCAGCATGATGGCACAGTCAAATGCGGTGGCAGTGCCGACTGGTTTGGGCCTCGGCCTGGGCAAAGCCGCCGGGTTAGGCGTGGGTGACGGCACTGGGCCGCTATTGCTCCACACCTCAGGGGCCGCAGCAATCACCGCTGCGCCGACGGCGGCCACCACAGCGGCGCCAACCGGGCTCGCACTCACCAAGCTTGGCGCAGCCAGCACGCTCACTGCCGGCGCTGCCGTTGTGGGCCTCCTGGTGACCACGGGCGCAGCGGCCCTCGCCGGTTATCTCACCTACCGGTTAGTAAACGCCCTCGTGAAGTAGCGGCCCTGGGATGCAATCTGCGAAAGTGTCAGCCGTGAATGGTTCTTCACCGCCTCAGAAGCCGAGTAGCGCGGCGACGGAGTTGCTGTGGTGTGCAGCCAACCGGCTCGCGGCACTGCTGGGCAAAACGGCGGGCATCGCAGCACGTGCCGGGACGGAGGCAGCCGACGCGGCTCTGTCATCACCTGAGGTAGCAGGCTGCTCCGATGAGCGCCACGCCGTGATCGGCGCCCTCGCGCGAGCCGCCCGGCCCGTGGAGGCCGCCGTGGCAGAGGTGGCCGACGAGATACTGCAGGCGTACGGCGACATCTGGAATCTGCTGAGCCCGCGGAGCGGCTCCGAAGAGCGCCAGCCAGCCGGCTCGGCCAGGTAACAGCAGCAGCGCTGCGCCCCCTGAGCTCGCGGGCCGGCGTTGCGATGGTGTGTGTGCGATGGGAATCGCTAAGGCGTGCGGAAAGCTTGTCGGCGAAGCCGTGGAGTTGGTCGCCAGCAGCGGCGCGGCAGTCAAGCACAGCGTCTCCGCCACGACTGCATGCGTGAGGGATTCGTTTGCGCCGCAGCCAGTAGCGCTCGACGATAGCCCAAGGCCTGCTGGCGCTCTGGCGCCCATAGTCTCATCCGAGCCGAACGCTGAACTGCAGGTCAAGCTCACGGAGGCCGAGGATCGTCTCGCCCAGATGAGCACGCTGCAGCAGGAGCTTGAGTTCGGCGAGCAGCAGCGGGCCGAAGCGTCGCAGCGGGCTGCTGCACTACAACAGCAGCTCGAGCAGGCGGGCGAGGCCGTGGAGGCGGCGCAGGCGGAGGTGAGCAGCCTCAAGGCCCGGTGCGATGAAATCGAGGACGCACGCCACGCTCTGACAGCCGAGGCACTGGAGCTGCGCGACGCCAGCCTCCGGCTCGATGTCCTGCAAGAAGAGCACGCCGCGGCGCTTAAGGAACTCGAGCGAACCCGCGCGGCACGCGAGGAACTCAATGCTGAGCTGCGGCAGTTAAGGGAAGCCAACAAAGCGCAGCAAGCACAGCTTGGCCAACAGCAGCCAGCCGTACCGGAGGTGTCCATGGAGGGCAGAACGGCCGAAGCGAAGCGGCTTGCCGTCGAAGCAGAGCCGGCGGCGGGCGAGGTGCAGCGAGAGCCAGAGCAAGCAGAGCCGGCGGCAACGGCGCGTGGCGAGCCGAAGGCTGCGCAGCAGCAGACGGTTGGCAACCCGATGCCGCCGTCAGAAGCCGACGCCAGAGCGCCACAGCGCCCAGAGCGCCAGCGAAGCGGCTCTCCGCAAGAGCCTGCCCGGCAGCCAGGCATCCCGTGCAGCGCCCCAGCCGCCGCAGCCTCGGACGCTACCACAGCGGCTGCGGACGACGAGGCGCCGGAGAATCGATTAGCGGCACTGGAGCAGACGCTGGCACGACATGCTGATGCCCGCGCACGGCTTCGCGCCCTGCAAGCAATCTGCACCATCGCCGACCGGCCGGCGGTGCTAGCCAACCTCCTGCGCGCACTTTCGGACGGCAGCCCTGTCGTCCGGCGCACGGCGGTGACGCGTCTGGGGCTGATGGACGCCCGCGAAGCCTTGCCCGAGCTGTCCAGCGTCATCCACGACCCGGACGTGAGCGTGCGCACAGCGTATGCCAGAGCACTGGCGAGATGCGGAGGCGATGCAGCCGTGCAGCCGCTGGTGGCGCTGCTGGAGGACAGATCAGTTCAACTGCGCGCACATGCCTTCGGCGTGCTCAAACAGATGGCTGACAAGACGTTCGGCTACAGTCCCACGGCATCGGTGCAACAGAGGGCGGCGGCGGCGGGCAAGTGGCGCAAGTGGGCTGCGAATCAGGCGCGCCGCAGGGGCAAGAGCCTGCGGGCGGAACGCACGGGCTAACCCGGCAGGCCAGACGCCGGACGGAATTGGCAAAGGAGGCGTGCCACGTGAGCAAAATAGTGGCCTGTCTGTTTGTCGGCGTGGTTATTGGAGCAGCAGCAGTGGAGATCCTGCGACGGAAGAAGCCAGAGGTCCTCGACGACATCGGCAAGAGTGTACGGGATGTGGGGGCGGCAGTGGCCGAGCGATCGCGCGCCGTTGTGCGAGCGATCAAGGATGGCTATGCCGAGGGTCGTGGGGCACAGCCGGCCGATGCCGGGAGCTAGCCACGGCGGGCCACACGTTGCTGGCCGCAGGACAGTAGAGCGGCCGGGATGGCCGGGCGCAACATGCCGCCCGACCCCAGCGCCCGGGCGTGTTGGCGAGTATTGAGCGCAAGCGAGGGACAGTTATGGACGACGGCAATGAGCGCACTGCCAGGCGCCGGGCGCAGGCAGCGCCCCCCAAACCGGGCGCGAAGCGCAAGCGAAAGCGCAAAACCACAAGTGAACCGCGTAGGAAGAAGAAGGCGGCATCGCAGCCGCCGGCCGGTGCCGCTGGCCCCCCGGCTGAGGCGCCCACGGCGGATATTGAGTCGCCTGTACAGCAGCAGGTCGAAGCCGCTGTGGTCGAGAGCAGTCCGTCAATGCGCGAGCAGAGCGTGGACTTGCTCGACGCTATCACTGCGCTGGAGGCCGAGCTGCAGGCCACGTTGGAGGTCAAAGGCTCTCTGCAAGACAAGCTCAGCGAGGCGAATCAGGAGGCGGGCCAGCTCCGTTGGCGCAACACTGAGCTGCAGGCCAAGCTCAACGAGGCCGAGGATGGTCTCGCCCAGATGAGCACGCTGCAGCAGGAGCTTGAGTTCAGCGAGCAGCAGCGGGGGGAAGCGTCGCAGCGGGCTGCTGCACTAGAACAGCAGCTACAGCAGGCAAGCGAGGCCGTGGAGACGGGGCAGGCGGAGCTGACCAGCCTCAAGGCCCGGTGCGATGAAATCGAGGACGCACGCCACGCCGTGACCGCCGAGGTACTGGAGCTGCGTGATGTCAGCCTGCGGCTCGATGCGCTGCAAGAAGAGCAGGCTGCGGCGCGCAAGGAACTCGAGCAAGCCCGCGTGGCACGCGAGGAAGTCGATGCTGAGCTGGAGCAGTTAACGGGGGCCAACGAAGCGCAGGAAGCACAGCTTGCCCAACAGCAGCAGCTTGTTGCCACGCTGCGCAAGACGATCAAACAGCTTACCGAGCGAGTGGAGCTGTCCGAAGGCGAACGCAAGCAGCTCACCGCGAGCCTCAAGCAGGCCGAGAGCGACAAGGCTGCGGCCAGGAAGCGGCTGGACGAGCTGAAGCGCGAGCTGGCCGACACAGCGGCGGAGAGCGAGTCGCTGCGGGCGGAGCTGGAGCAGGCCCGAGCAGCCTTCGGGCAAATCCGCTCCGCCCTCGCTCTGGCCCGGTCACGTGCCGACATGGGCCTGCACCCGGCGGCGCAGAAGGAACCGGACTAGTGCTTCGTTCGGTAAGTTCGCGTGTTAAAGGCAGCGGGCCAAGAATGGCTTGCCTACGCGGCTGCGGCCTTCAGTGCGCCGCTCGCGGCCCGCATCCCCGCGTAGGTCGGGCGCCTGGCCCGGCGGTCGGCGTCCCGACTCGATCCGTAGGACCGAGGTCAGGGACTTTCCAGCCCGACAATTCCGACGCGGACCTACGGAAGCAGGCACTAGTTGCTCTCCCACGCACCCTTCGCCCCTGGTGCGCCCTGCCGCTGCGTCAAAGTCAGAGAGCGCTCGGCGGCACCATCTACTTCGAGGAACGAAGCCAGGACGTCGTGGCGAGGGGCGCCATGGGGGCCCTCGCAGCGGGCTCAAAAGCGCGGGGCGGGAAGTCCGGGCCCGGGTTTCTGGTCGCACAAGGGCGCTGAGTAAGCCCTACCCGGCCATCGGAACGTCGCGGAGCCCGCCGGGCTCAACCTTGTGCGCCCGTGTGCCGATGTCCTCTCGAGAGCACATGTTGGGCGACAGTTTTTGGGCGGAGATATCCGTTGTCGCGCTCGTGGGAATAGCAGCCCTTGCGGCGGCTCTTTGCCGCTGGGCGGCTGGTTTCACCGATGAGATGCGCGAGCTGCTGGCGCGCATCGAGGCGCGGGCCGCCGCGTTGGGTGCCTGGGCGCCCCGGGGCCACGGCACGGCCTCGCCACCTGGGCCAGCTACAACGGAGGTCGCGGCGGACACGGAGCTGCGTGACGTCAGTCTCCGGCTCGATGCGCTGCAAGAAGAGCACGCTGCGGCGCGCAAGGAACTCGAGCACGCCCGCGCGGCACGCGAGGAACTCAATGCTGAGCTGCGGCAGTTAACGGAAGCCAACAAAGCGCAGCAAGCACAGCTTGCCCAACAGCAGCAGCTTGTTGCCACGCTGCGCAAGACGGTCAAACAGCTCACCGAGCGAGTGGAGCTGTCCGAAGGCGAACGCAAGCAGCTCACCGCGAGCCTCAAGCAGGCCGAGAGCCGGAACGGTGCGGCCAACGAGCGCCTGGACGAGCTGAAGTGCGAGCTGGCCGACACAGCGGCGGAGAGCCAGTCGCTGCGGGCGGAGCTGGAGCAGGCCCGACAAGCCTTCGGGCAAATCCGCTCCGCTCTCGCCGCGGCCCGGTCACGTGCCGAGATGGGCCTGCACCCGGCGGCGCAGAAGGAACCGGAGTAGTCGCTGTCGCGCGCACCCTCTGCCCCCGGTGCGCCCTGCCGCTCCGTCAGACTTAGAGGGCCCTCGGCAGCATCAAGCCGCCCTGATGAAAGGCTGGCGCGACACTACCCCGAAGATTCGGGGCCCCGGGCGTGTAGCCGAAGCAGCGCAACGGTCGGCACGACCGCAGTGCTCCGGCGAGCCTCGCGCTGGTCGCCTACGCGCCATCCGCTTCTCGCCACTCACCCACTGCTGGGCCACCCGACGCTCGAACTCCGGCTTGAACTTGCGGTACGGCATCGCTTCGGCTCCCTCCCAGAATGCCTGCTCGGCCCTCGATTATGATGAGCCGAAACCTACTAATCCTCCTCCCACCAGTGGTCTGGTACTTGGGGTGCAGTGCGATCGACGGCTCAATCCTCTGACACTACGCCGAGAATCTGGCGCGCCTGGTGCGTGAGGGGGATAATAGGGAGCGTCGCGACTTAGCGCGGCATTTCGTGGAGAATGTGAGGTTAGAGCCGGAGAGGCGGACGGTTGATCTACACTCTAAGGTGCCGGCCAATTCCGTGGATCAATTGGAGGCGGCGACCGGATTCGAACCGGTGAATAGAGGTTTTGCAGACCTCCGCCTTATCCACTTGGCTACGCCGCCGCTCTCCCAAACAGCGCAATCAGCCGCCACTCGTGCGTCGCCGCCGGAGTCGGCTCGTCAGGACGCGCACCACACGTGACGGCTGTCAGATTCCACGTGGAGCGGGAAACGGGAATTGAACCCGCGACCTTCTCCTTGGCAAGGAGGCGCTCTACCGACTGAGCTATTCCCGCTCGATCAACTCATCGGTCGCCGTGTACCCACGCATGGCGACTCGCCAAACTCAATTCTGGAGCGGGCAACGGGATTCGAACCCGTGACCCTCAGCTTGGGAAGCTGATGCTCTACCAACTGAGCTACGCCCGCTTCAGTGCGTACTCGTGGTGGGCGCAACAGGACTTGAACCTGTGACTTTCTGCGTGTGAAGCAGACGCTCTACCGACTGAGCTATGCGCCCTTCAAGCTTTTACCACCGCCAGCCACAGCACAAAAGCTTGAGCAAAACCACAGCCGCAGCCAATGCACTGCCACCTCGTGCACTGGAAGCTTCAAGCTTTTACCACCGCTGGCCACAGCACAAAAGCTTGAGTAAAACCACGGCGCCAATCTTTGTGCCGCCACCTCTGACCGACGCGTCCCGACGTTGTTGCTTCTGGTGCCGAGGGCGGGATTTGAACCCGCACGAGGTTTCCCTCACTAGCCCCTCAAGCTAGCGTGTCTACCAAATTCCACCACCTCGGCTATGTAAGAATTATACCCATGCCCCGCTGCTGATGTCAAGCAAAGTTGAACCGTTGAGCCACCGCAGAGGAGGCCCGGGTTGTGCTCGAAGCACTACCCGGGCGGCCATGTGAGTTGTCGCCCCGCGAGCAGGTGCACGTGCAGGTGCGCCACCGCCTGGCCCCCGTGCGGGCCGGAGTTGACCACGAGCCGGTAGCCTGCTTCCGCAACGCCGATCTTCTCCGCCAGACGCGCCGCGACGCCGCACAGGTGACCCAGCAGCGGCTCATCCTCCGCGCTCACCTCGGAGACGCTGGCGATGTGCTTTTTCGGGATTATGAGGATGTGGTGTGGGGCCTGCGGATTGATGTCCTTGAAGGCGATGACAGTCTCGTCGTCGTACACTATGTCGCTGCTCAATTCACCGTTGACGATCTTGCAGAACAGGCACTCCGCCATAGCTACAATGTCCTCCGATGGCCGCGGCCAGCTTCGACCGTCGCAGCGCCTCTCAGCCTTGACGCGATTATAGGGTGCGCACCAGCGAGTGTCAATTCGAGCCCGGTCCGCTGCGCAGGAGGCTAAGGAGCACCCGGCGAACGAGGAGACCGCAAGGCTCATGTCAACGGAGAAACCGAAACTCCTTCTCCACGTTTGCTGCGCGCCGTGCGGCGCGTACGTGTCCCGACTGCTCAGCGCCAATCACGACGTGGTACTTTACTTCTACAATCCCAACATTCAGCCGCGCAAGGAGTACGAAAAGCGCCTGGCCGAGGTGAGGCGCTATGCCGAATCCGTGGGGCTGCCGCTTGAGGTGGGAGAGTACGACGAGGAGCGCTGGCTCGAGGCAGTCCGCGGGCACGAGGACGATCCCGAAGGGGGAGAGCGTTGCCGGATCTGCTATCGCTTTCGGCTGCAAGGGGCCGCCGAGGTAGCAGAGCGTCTGGGTTGTGAGTACCTTGCCGCGACGCTCAGCGTGAGCCCACATAAGAAAGCCGAGGTAGTCAATCCGGAGGGCCTGGCGGCGGTAGGGGAGAGGTCCGTCGAGTTTCTCGAGGCCGATTTCAAGAAGAAGGGCGGCTACCAGGCGAGCTGCCGGCTGAGCCGCGAGTACGGCTTCTACAGGCAGAGCTACTGCGGCTGCGTGTTCAGTCAGCGCAGCCGCCGCGGCAAGCGCCGCTGAGCAACTGAGCGGCGCGTGGGCCCCTGAGGTTCCCAATGGGAGGGTATGCAGCATGGGCATGAAGACATTCAAGCCGTCGCGTCACGTCCACGGTAAGTATGACACTGTGGTAATCGGCGGAGGTCTGGCGGGCGTCTGCGCGGCGATCGCGGCCGTCCGGAACGGCTGCACGGTGGCGCTCGTGCAGGATCGCCCCATGCTTGGCGGCAATGCCAGCAGCGAGATGCGGGTCAACATCACCGGCGCAAGTCACACCTTCCGCTATGCACGCGAGAGCGGCATTGTCGAGGAGATCCGCATCGAGGACCGCTTTCGGAACTGTGCGGAGCACCAGGTCAACGGCAGCATCAGCGCGATCATAGACCTCGTGCTCTGGGAATGGGTCGAGCGTGAATCGAACATCACGCTCTTCCTCAACGCCACCGCGCGAAAGCCCATCATGGCAAGCGAGCGTTTGATACAGGCCCTCGTGGCCGAGCAGCTCTCCATCGAGAAGACGCTGCACCTCAAGGCCGACGTCTTCATCGACTGCAGCGGAGATGGACTGATCGCGGCCGAGGCGGGAGCCGAGTTTCGCATGGGTCGCGAGGCGCGGGACGAGTTTGGGGAGGATCGCGCGCCGGCCGTGGCCGATCATTGCACGCTGGGCAGCTCCCTGATGTTTGGCAGCCGAGACCTGGGCCGCCCCGTGCGGTTCGAGCGCCCCGGCTGGGCGAGGCAGTACCCGACCGACGCCGACCTCCCGCACCGGTCGCACGGCCGCATCACCAGTGGCTTCTGGTGGATCGAGTACGGCGGCATGTTGGACACCATCGACGACAACGAGAAGATACGAGACGAGCTGCTGAAACATCTCATGGGCGTCTGGGATCACATCAAGAACCATGGCGCCCATGGAGCCGAGAGCTACATCATACAGTGGGTAGCGGCTCTTCCCTCCAAGCGCGAATCGCGGCGCTTCGTGGGCGACCACATGCTGACGCAGGGCGACATTGAGTCGGCGACAGTGTTCGAGGATCGCGTGGCGTACGGCGGCTGGCCCATTGACCTGCACCCGCCCGAGGGGATCTACTCGACCGAGCGGCCCGCACACATGCCGCCGCTGCAGGAGCCCTATAGCATCCCCTTCCGCTGCCTGTGCTCGCGCACCATCGACAATCTCATGATGGCCGGTCGCAACATCAGCGTTTCGCACGTCGCGCTCGGCTCCACTCGCGTAATGGGCACGTGTGCCATCCAGGGACAGGCAGTGGGCACGGCGGCGGCGCTCTGCAAGAAGCACGGCGTGCTGCCTCGCGAGGTGGGACGAGCGCACATCCGCGAGCTGCAGCAACAGCTCCTCAAGGACGATGCCTACATCATCGGCCTTCGCAGCGAGGATCCCGATGACGTTGCCCGCCAGGCGACCGCGACTGCCTCCAGCGAGAGGATGCTGGAAGTGACCGAGGGCGAAAGCAGCGTCGCTCTCGACTGCCCGCGCGGGCAGATGTTCATCGTGACCGGTGAGCGACTCGATGCCGTAGAGCTGCTGCTTGAATCCGCCCGGTCGGACGATGCGGAGATATCGTTGAGCTTGCGAGAGGCCAGCACGCTGCACGACTTCGGCTCGGAGGTCGATATCGCCGAGGCCGAAGCCGTGGTGAAGGCGGGGGAGAGCGGCTGGGTGCGCTTCGAGCTCGGAGCGTCCGTCACGCCGGGGACGCTGTACTGGGTCTGCCTGCCTCCCGTCCCTGGCATTAGCTGGCGCCACTCAGAGCTTCAGCTTCCGGGCACGAACGTCGGGTACTGCACCGCCGACGGCTGGTGGAGGATGGGGCGCGGCACGCACTGCTTCCGCCTGTCGCCGCCGTCGGACCCGTTCGGCGCCGCGAACGTCATCAATGGCGTCGCGCGCCCGGAGGAGCAGCCGAACATCTGGATTTCCGACCCCGATGAAGGCCTCCCACAACACATCGTGCTGGACTTCGGCGAAGCCCGCCACATCGACACGGTCTACCTCACGTTCGACACCAACCTGGATGTGATCGTGCCGGAGGGTGCGGTCCCCGAGTGCGTGCGGGATTACGTCGTGTATGCCTCGGTGGAGGATGGGTGGTTGGAGGTTGCCCGCGAGAGCGGGAATCACCATCGCCGCCGCAAGCACACGTTCCCGAGCGTATCAGCCCAGGGTCTCCGCATTGAAGTCCTCGCCACCAATGGGAGCCCCGAGGCACGCATCTACGAGGTGCGGGGGTATCGGGAGGCTGCTGACCGGATGTAGCTCCGTCCGGTGTCGCCCGACCTCATCCCCCCATACGCGACCCTCGTCTTGAGCTGGTCGTTGGCGCCGGCACATCGTAGCCCCGGTACGGCCGCCAGACTGTAGGGAGAAGTTTGGATGGCCCGAAGAGGAGGCTGTCGGCAAGGGCGCGAAAGACTGAAAAGATTCCGTTTCTCGGGCATTGCTGATTGCATCGCGTATCGAGTTGAGGTACCGACAGGTTTGATTTGGCAAGGAGTCCCCGTAGTGTAGCGTTCGATGGTTGCGGGGAATGGCTTGGCCAGTGGTGGCAAGCTGAGGGTGTGGAGTGGGCGAGTACAAAGACGGAACGGAGGAGGTGCTAGTTGATGGCTCGGGCTGGCAGGTATGACATCCTGGACGCATGTCCGCGGAGCCTATTCCCCCTGTGTTGTCTGGTGCTGGCGGCTGCCACGTCTGGTGTGGGGCACGCCGATGCCGGCGGCGGCCAAGGCGCGGCGCAAGGGTCGGTGGACTATCTGGCGGGCGTTATGGATTGCTATCACGACGCATTCGATGTGTACACGGACTGCAGTTCCGGGGGGAACCACTTCACCTACCTGGCGGCCATGTCCAGCTTGGGAGACGCCGTCGGCTTGACGATCGACGTGTGCTCCACCGAGCAGCCTCGATCTGGCGCCACTTGCATAGAGAACACATTCACGGCCCTGGACAGCAATTGGGGCGGCTGGTACTTCCAGAACGGCGTGCTCTTCGACGACGCGGTTCAGCCAAGTGAGAACTGGGGGCACTATCCCGACGCTGGGTACGATCTGAGTGGCGCCAGGCACCTGCGGTTTTGGGCCCGCGGAGCTGAGGGTGGGGAGGAGGTAGAGTTCTTCGCTTGCGGCGTGGGCCGGGACGCGGTGACCGGTCAACCGATTGCGCCGTATCCGGGGTCTTCGCCAAAGATCAGCAGCGGCTACGTCGCGCTCAACCCCGACTGGACGCAATACAGCCTTGATGTTTCCGGCATCGACTTGAGCTATGTGCTGGGGGGCTTCGGTTGGGTCACTAACGCGGTCCACAATCCAGAAGGAGCTACCTTCTATCTGGACGATATCCAATACGACTTGGCCCGCCTCCACGAAGTGCGGTTCTTGCGCAGCTATGACACGGGGACGAGAAACGACGATTTCGGCCGCGCAATGCGCAACGTGGCCTTCACGTACGATAACTGCGTGGCTCTAATCGCGTTGCTCGCGGCAGGGCAAACGGACCGGGCACGCCTCCTGGCCGATTCCCTGGCCTACGCGTCTGAACACGATCGCTATTTCAGTGACGGTCGTCTGCGCAATGCCTACCAGTGCGGCGATCTGATCTGTCCCCCGGGCTGGGAGCCGAACGGTCGGAAGTGGACGGCCCGCATGCCCGGTTGGTGGGATCCCGCCACGCAGCACTGGTATGAAGACAGGCAACAAGTGGGATCGGCCACAGGCAATCTGGCTTGGCCGATGATCGCTCTGGTGTTCGCGCACGACAGACTCGTTGATCCCCGCTACTTGGCAACAGCAGTGGGGCTCGGGGAGTGGATCGAGGCCAACTGTCGCGTGGACACTGGCTACGGCGGGTACGCCGGCGGCTACGAGGGATCGGAGCCGACACCTGACCGTTTAGCTTGGTGTTCCACGGAGCACAACCTCGATGTCTACGTGGCTTTCCAGAGGCTTGCTGATGTAACCGGCAGCACTGTTTGGGCTACTCGAGCAGCGCATGCCCGAGAGTTTGTTGAGGCGATGTGGGATGATGCCAGGGGCTGCTTCCTGACGGGCACAACGGATACGGGGCAGATCAACGAGACGGTCATTCCCCTTGACTGTCAGACGTGGGGCATTCTGGCGATGCCCGACGCGGCGCAGACGTATGCGCGGGCGCTGCAATACGCTGAAGCCAACATGCAGGTGGGCGACGGGTTCGACTTCAACGATGACCGCGACGGCGTGTGGTACGAGGGCACCGCCCAGATGGTACTGGCGCTGCGCGCGGTTGGGCGACACAGCGATGCGAACCGCTACCTCGCTGCTCTGAATGCTATCGTCAACGCCGACGGGTCGGTCAATGCCGCGTCCATAGACGGCCTGACCACCGGATTCGGCTCGGAGTATTTCGCCGTGCCCCACATCGGGGCCACGGCGTGGCTCGTTCTGGCTGCTGAGAATATGAACCCTTTCTGGGGACAGAGACTTCCTCAGTGGGCAGAGCACGAGCTGGCGACCACGGGCTACTACATGATTTCCTTCCCGCTCATCCCCCCCTCCCCTACCCCGGACGCCTTGCTCGCCGACGACCTGGGCGACGGGAATTACTACATGTGGTGCTGGGAAGCGAGCGGGTATCAAACCGTGCCCACGAGCGCGCCGGCATCTCAAACCACCACGCTCGACATTGAGCAGGGATTCTGGCTGCTGGCTCAAGCGGGCACCATAGACGTCGAGGGCACGGCGCCCAGCGGCGATCAGACTATCCCGCTGCAGACGGGCTGGAACATAGTGGCCGCGCCCTACGAAGCGACCCTCGATAGCCTGCAGGTGAATAACGCCGGGGACGTGCGTAGCCTGGCCGAGGCGCAAACGGCCGGCTGGGTGCTGGCGACGTTCTACTATTCCCACGACGGCACGGGCAGCTATCAGACGGTCACCATCGATCAGACGCCGGCGGACGCGCTGTCGGTGTGGTACGGCTACTGGGTGCTGGCTGGGATTGACTGTTCGCTGATCGTCCCAGAGGCGTCGGGCGGCAGCGGTGGGACGGCCACCGCAGCATCGCAACCGGCTCCTGTGGGGCTTGCCTGGGCGTTCGACATTCAAGCCACCAGCGCAAGCTCTGGCGACACCATCACCATAGCGGCGGCCGATACAGCGTCCGATGAGTTCGACGGCTTTGCGCTGGATAAGCCCAAGCCGCCGGCGGCGCCGGGGGAGGGGAGGGTGCGGCTGGTGCTCAGAGACAAAGACCGGCGGGGAACTCGTGCTTCGCAGCGAAGCCCTGCTTCGCAGAGTAGTAGGGCATCCCCGCCCTATCCATGAAAGGCTGCCGTCTGTCAAGGCACCCGGTCTGGGGACCTCGGTGAGCCTTCGGCGGCGGGTTGGCTGGAGCGGGAGTGGCGTGCTGCGCGCCGGGTGGCCAGTTGTCGTGGCGTGGGCTGTACACTTGTGCGTCGACTCCCGTGTGGGTGCGGCGGTCCCGTGAGCCCGCCCGAGCCCGTCAGCGGTGTGCAAACTCGGTATGGATTTGCACGCCGCTGACGGGCGGGCTCAGGCTCCCATGTCAGCCAGGTGCAGTCGCAGGTGGGTGGACGTATCCATCCTCACTCAACAGCTGAACAATGACATCCTCCTCGGGCGGCCACAATTACAAACCTGCCTGGCTCCGCAGCGTCCCGGTGGACGGCGCGCACGCTCAACTCCCCGGAGGGGAGGGGTGCGCTGCAGCTCTGGCCTCATCAGCCAGCAGCGGAGCGGGTCGATAGGGCGGCCTGGCTGGCCCGATTCATCGGATGTCGAACTGTGCCTGCGACTCGTGTGTGGCCCGACTGCGTTGTGCCACGGCGTCGCCGCCCGCCGCCTCGTCGCGTCCGGCGGCGTGTGCCTCTCCGGCACGATGCATCGCTGCCGGGACGCCGAGGCGCTGGCTCCCGGTACGTCTCGCCGCGCGTCAGCAGCAGGTGCACCAGCTCCATGAGCTGGCGGGCCACGGCCACCCGGGCTTTGCCGGGCGTTGTCTTGTTGCGCCTCCTGACGCGAGCGTGCAGCGAGCGCATAGTGGCGCTGGCCCGCACCGCGCCGGTGACGGCCTCGATAGCGGCCCACCGCAGCCAGTGATTGCACAGCCCGCCGGTGCGCTTGCCGAAATCCTTGTCGCCGGACTGGTTGTCCAGGGGTAACACGCCGGCATACGCGGCCAGTGCCCGGCGGGTGGGAAAGCGGGCGATCTCGCCGATCTCGGCCAACAGGGTGTAGGCCAGGAGCTCCCCGATGCCGGGGATGCTGATCAGGATCTTGGCGCGCGGATCCTGGCCAAGCTCCTGGCGAATCTGGTCCTGGAGCACATCAATGAGCGCCGTGAGAACATCGACAACGCACAGCTTGTGCTCCAGCAACGTGCGCTCGTGCTCGGGCAGAGGGAGCTGCTTCAGCAGCCGGCGTCCCTTGGGAGAGAACAGGTCCGAGGCCCGGCCACTGAGGTCAATGCCGAGCCGATGCAGTTGTCCGTGGATGTTGTTCTTCTGGGCCGTGCGCATGCGCACCAGCAGCAGTCGCTGG
>JAUWAU010000038.1 GCA_030601885.1 Armatimonadota bacterium | reverse complement strand
CTCGTCCCCGCGATGCTCCGCACCCAACTCATCGTCCTCCGCCGCGTCCGTCGCCTCCGCCT
The DNA here is from genome assembly GCA_030601885.1 of Armatimonadota bacterium. GTDB lineage: Bacteria > Armatimonadota > Zipacnadia > JAUWAU01 > JAUWAU01 > JAUWAU01. Next base: position 57,300 of record JAUWAU010000038.1, on the reverse strand, counting down.
CGGCAAACCACTTGGCTACCTCCGCCGCCAGCTCCGGCTCCCTCTGCTTCATCCGACCGTAGCTCATCGCCTTGTGCTTCGAAGCGTTCGCTTTCATCTTCGTCCCATCCAACGCCACGTGTCCCAAAGTCACCAAACCCGCCTCAGCGCACAGCGCCAGCACCTGCCCAAACAACGCCCCCAACGCCTCCAGGTGCCGCTTCCGGAAATCGCTGATGGTGCGAAAATCCGGCGTCTGCCGCGCCGTCACCGCCATGAAATCCACCCGCTGCTCGCACGCCCGCGCGATCCGACGCGATGAGTACACCCCCTGGCAGTACGCATACAGCAGCAGCGCCGTCATCATGACCGGATGATAGGGCGGATACCCCCGCTCCTCCCTGTACTGCTCCAGGATGGCCGACAGATCCAGCCCCTCGCGCACCGTGTCCCGGATGAAATGCGCCAGGTGCCCCGGCGGCACCAACTCCTGCACCGACGGCGCCAGCAGCAACGGCTGATTGACATCCCACGGCCTAAAGGTTTTGCTCATACCTTCTATTATAGCACATTTGTTTGAGACTATGCAAGGACTATTTTTCGATTACTCGGACAGGCTCCTAGGGGCGCGATGCGCGATATGGTGACGGACTTTGACGGCCTGGGGAAATCAATGCGGGAAGCACAGGTGACCATGCCGGCCACGATGGGCAAGCTGACGGCGGGCATGGCGCGCTTCGCCGTGGATGCCGAGCGCGCCAACGTTGCCGTACGGGGCTGGGCTGAGCAAAGGACCGCTGCCGCCCGGGCCACGCCGGTGGTGGGCGCCATTCCCGGGGGCCGAGCGGGGGCACCGGTGCGCACGCTCAATATTAACCTGAGAGTCACCGGCGACGCTATTGCAGCTAGTGATCCAGAGGCCATGCGTGAGATGGAAAAAGCGGTAAAGCAGTGGATAAAAGAGCTGGAGTACGTGCCGGGCTTCTAATGCAGCCCATCGAGGATGCTCTGCAACCACCGGCGCTGGGCAGGGCGGAACCGCAGGTATTCGCGCCAGGACCTTCCCATCGGCGACGGGCTATCGAGGAATTTCTGCCAGGCCATGCCCGGCGTCCGGCTGGGGGTAGGCTTGTGGGGCCACCAGACGCCATCAGTGTCCCGGCGCCAGTGAACGCCGATATCAGGCGGCGGGGTAGGGACGGCCTTTCGCTTGACGGGCGTTCCGTCAATGGACCTTCCTCCCATCGGCGGAAAGCGAGGCCCATACCAATAGGACGTGCTGGGACGCTTGGGGGGAGGAGCTGGTTGTTCTAACCAGGCAGGCGGCAGCGTTGCGGGCTCGGCCTGGGTGTACTGCTGCCCGTGCTGCTGCAGCCACAGGGCCACGTCATCGACGTGGATGAGGCCCTCCGGCGGCGGTCCCATCTGAGGATTCGGTAGTAGGGAGATTAGGAGGCATAGTTGGATCGGGCTCATCGCCGCAGGCTCCTCTCATTAACGACATGGCTATTATACCACATAGAGCTTATGCCTGTCAAGCTGCGGGAAACGCCTCCCGTGGCCTTTCCGCATGCGGATACCCCCCGATATATCCCCGGGGCACGGAAGGGCAAGAGAGATACCGAGGAAATCCAGGACGGGGTATTGGGGAGGCGGCAGTACATCGTGTCTCCGTCCCGGAAGGCCTCCTTGCTATCCGGAGGCTTCGTCCACTGCCCACATCCGCTTTCCCTTTGGCCGGAGGTCCACACCCATTGCCCAGAGGCTTTTATCCACTGGCCAATGCCCAGAGGTTTGTATCCATTGGTCAAATTATTATGTTCTTCCTTCTCCGTTATATGGGGAGGGAAGTTCACCATGAAAATAGATCGTTTTTGGATACCTGCTTTGTTTCACAGGATTTGACCCTTATGTAAGCTACCTTACACCCTGGCCAGATAGCCCGTACCGTCGCGGGACGCCCTCCGTGGCCCCCGGTACTATCGGCGTACCCCCGGGACATGGGAGGGCAAGAGAAATCCCACGAAAGCCAGAGAAGACACATTCGGAGAGAGGGCGGCAATCCCGATGGCGGCAATGACCTCGCCGTGCACGTATTGGGAGGCCTATCGGAGAGGCGGAGCTGAGGGGTGCCTGGCCCGCCCTGGCTCGCTGGGTGCTGGCCAGCGGTGGACCCCACGAGCGCGATGATTCATTATGAACGTTCATGAAGTGAGGACCCACTTCGCACGAGATGCGGGTGGGCGCCCGGCCCGCATCTACGGCAGGCTGTGGGACAACGGGCTCTACCCCGCCGCCAAGCGGGGCAAGCCGGGTGGGTCGATGGTCGCCGGCGTGGTGTTCGAGGTCACGGCCCAGGACCTCGCCCTCTTCGACGCTCGCGAGGGCGCCGCCGGCAACTGGTATCGCCGAGTCAAGGTCCGCACAGTTGAGGGCGAGACTGTCTGGATGTACGAAGCCGCCCGCTGCCTCACCGACGGCCGCGGCTCCCGCGGCCACTGGCGCCGCGTCCCGCCCGACGGCCACGGCGTCGTGTCCTGGGACCACCAGAGGCCGTATTGGCCTGTACGCAAGGGCGCATGCCGTAGCCGAGATTGAGGCAGCAGTTGCCCATCGCCAAGGTGCCAGCCTTGCCGCAGATTGCTGGCCCTGCCTCTTCCCCTGCCGTCCGAGGTCGCCTTCCCCGAGCCGGAGTTGCCGCGATGCGACGTATTCACTCACCTGGTGAGGAAGTTGCGGGCCGACCCGGATGTTGAGGCAGGCCAACGCGGCCGATGGATGCGCGATTGGAGAGGATCAGAACCAGACTCGAGCAGACGGGCACACAAACCAGCTGGTCAACTGCACTAGCGGGCAGACCCGCTCCCGAGGCAGTCTGTTGCTGTAAGGACATCAAGAAGCGCGCTGCCAGCCTGCTCCAGGTCATCATCAAGGGAGAACGTCAGACAGCGGACACGGATGTTGCCGACCTGCTGGTCGAACGCGTGTCGGGGCGCCGTTGGGTAGATCAGCACGGCCTCCCTGCATCCCTTGATCTCAGCGTACGTCACCACTTGGGCGATGTCAGAGGTCTCTGGCATAGACGGCCGCTTGTACTTCGTGTCCAAGACGCGGACCGGCTCCCCGGTTACAGCATCGTAGAGCACAAGGTCGATGCCGAAGTGCACTCCGTGCTGCGCGCCGATCGAGACACGTTCCTGTGCCATGAGAGTCAGTTTCTCTGGGAGATGGGCCTTCAGCCACTGCGCGACAAACAGCTCGAAGAGCCGCTCCATGTCCAGCAGGAAGGGTAGCATCGTGTAGTCGCCTGTCTCGTGCCGGGGCCCAGTGTGTTCCAAGAAGAACCGGCAAAGAGCATGGAGTGGCTGGTAGTCCTCGTTCAGGCGGTGGTAGACTCGGCCAAAGCAGACGCTGGGATGCTGAGGCAGCACGGCGACGAGGCCCTGCAGAGACCGGTACGCTCGGCGCACAGTGGGCAGAACGCGCTCCGTGCACAACCCGCTACGCGCGATGCAAAGCAGAGTCCAGATCAGGATCTGGTTGTCCTCGATATCAGTCGTGTGCTCCTGGTAGTGCCATGGCAGCCGGACCTGCCACGGAGTCCTAAGGGCCTTGCAGACATCCAGCCGGCCCCGCGCGTATGGCAGTCTCTCGTCCTCTGCCACGTACGCCCGGTAGAGGCCCTTGCGCGCGCGATCTATGACGCGTTGAGCAAGCACATTGGCCAAGCGTTCGTAGAAGTCATTCAGTGATTCACACTGCGTCAGACCCTCGACAAACACGAAGCTCCTCAACCGGTAAGCGTACTCGAGCATTCGGAAGAGGTTGCCAAGCTCCACCTTCGGTAGAAGCGTGATCCCCAGCTCCGGCGTCAGTGGGATGTAGCCCACCCATCCCCGTGCAGTCAGTCGCCATTGGCCGTCGGTCTTAGGGGACGGGAAGTCAACAGCAACCTGCGGATCGTAGTTGCGATACAGCGCTTCCCCAAGCTCCTGCGGGATGTCGTCCGCGGCGAAGAACTGCGGGGCATACTCGGTCAGCTCGATCGTGCGTCTCTCGGCTGCCATCAGGGCAGTACCTCTGCCTTGATGCTGTCCCAGCGGAAGGCATCGACCTTGCCCCGCTGGTCGAAGAAGTACTCGTCCAGGTAGGGCTCGATCTCCATCTTCCAGATGTCTTCCAACTCCTGTGCCAAGTCATCGCGCAGGAAGAACGAGATCCCAACCTCATAGTGACGGTCCCCGATCTGCTGGTTGAGACGCTGCAGGACCTGAATCAGCCCCTCAGCCGGGAACCCTTTTTCCTGGTGGAACCGGCGCAGGGCGTCGTAGTTGGGGTAGAGCGCCAGGAACGCGAATCGCCTGCGCAGAGCATGATCCACCAGCGCGATCGAGCGATCTGCTGTGTTCATGGTACCGATGATCCGCACATTGTCGGGAATGCGGAAGCGTCCGCCGGCCGCTAGAGGTACTTCCTCCTTCCGGTACTCCAGCAGGTACATCAGCTCACCGAACACGCGCGCCAGGTCCGCGCGGTTGATTTCGTCGATGATCAGGACACACGTACCCTCGATCTTGGTGGCTCTCCGGCAGAAGTCGAGAAAGCGCCCAGGCACAACCGGGTAGTCCAAGCCGCCATCGGCTCGACCACGCGGCCGAATCCCCTGCACGAAATCCTCATACGCATAGGCTGGATGGAACTGGACCACGTCTGCAAACCCGTTGCCGCCACCAATCAAGTGCTTCGCGAGGCCTTCCGCGACGTAGGTCTTGCCCGTGCCTGGAGGGCCATAAATGACTGCTTGCTTCTTGCGCTCGACAGCGCGGACCCAACGCTCCAGCATGGACAGCTCAAAGCCCGTCCTCTCCGAGAGTTCCTCAAGGGGATAGGCCAAGTTGATAGGCCGGGGCTCAGGCTCCAGATATGCCTCGATCTCCAGGACCGGATCGTCGGACACAGCCAGAAGCACAAGCGGGAAGACACGCTGGAAGCCATCCCCAATGAGCTCGACGAGCTCGTCCTTCGAACGCTGGATAACGGTCGCCTTTGGGACGAGCGTGGCGACGTGAATGCCAGCCTCCTCAGGGTCCGCCAGCCACGCCCGCCACGACAACGTCGCCGCTTCTTCTTCATTATCGCCTGAATGGTCGCGTCGGCCTTCGCGTCTGCCGAATACCAGCCGTTCGCTCGATAGGACCGGCTCGAGGATGCTGGCCAGCGCCTCACCGTGCTCATTGCAGTGTCTGACGAACCGCTTCCGCTGCTCGGTTCCATACTCACCGATGTAGAAGCCGTACTCGAGCCGTTCATGGTTCATCCACAGGAAAAGCTGAGCATCCTGAATGCGCTGGCCGCCCTTCGGGTAGAAAGCGCCCCAGTAGAAGTCCCACGCCCCGCCCTGACCGAAGTCGTTCTTGGGGATGCGACCGAACACCCTGTGCTCCGTCTCCATCAGGGCCGTGATCGGGGCAGGTAGTGTCTCGCAGACCGACTGAAGGAGTCCCCGGAATCGGTCTTCCACGTGCGCTTTGAATTCATCGCGATGAGCCGAGTAGAACTCCATGGTGGGAATCTCGTGCAAGCCCGCTAGGAGCTGGAATGTCTGCAACGAGAAAGGGCAGTCCGGGTTGACATCCGGCTCGTCGATGATGGGCGCGTTGCAGATCGCGTCGAACTTCTTGGCATCGAGCTTGACCAGGGTCCGCCGCCAACCGGGCTCGTCCACTCGCCGCTCCTCCAGAGCATCCCACCGCACAGGCACGCGGTGAGCGTGCCGCTCTCCCTCGACGAACTCGTAGGGCCCGGTCACTGTGCCGATGCCCAGGACTTTGCCGGTTCCCTCGTTGGCAACGATGCGATCGCCCTTCTCGATGCGAGAGAATGTCCAGGCTTGATCCGCCCCCGTCTTCGTCCAGTCGTCATGCTGCGCGACCTGCTCGTCTCTTCTCTGGTTGAACTCCTCGCGCTTCAGTCCCGAGAGGTCCCCTAGCTCACTCCAGCCTATCGCGATGAAGCCGTTCTCTCGGCAGCTCTCCCAGTTCCAGGCCCCCTCACCTGGCGCGATCTTCCAGTGCCTCGGCTCCTGCTGGGGCTTCTTGGCGAAGTACTTGGCGACGGCGAACAACCAATGAGAGAACATGTCGAAGCGGTCCTCGGGGAGCAAGCCAGCCACCGCTGGCTGCTCCATCTCCTGCGCGAGGGCCTCAATCAGCGTTCGTCCCGTCTCGTTTGCGGCGGGGTAGTCAGTGAGGCGGGCTTGATGTGGGGTGCCTGCGAAGTGGTTTATCACACTTCGCGTCTTGTTGTTGTAGATCAGGAAGTCGTCTGGTCGAAGGGCATTGAGGATCGGGGAGAGCATCCCCGCCTGGAGTCCCTTGACGTCGGGCAGCGCATCCAACTCGGCGCACGCGTCTCTCAGTTCGTTGGGGTCATCGGTGCAGCGACGAATGAACTGCAGGATCGCCTGGCTGACTCGCGGCCAATCGCCCGGCTTCACCCATTTCGCACCCTCAAACCACTCCTTTACATCCTTCCGAACCGTGGGCGCGACGTGGATCCAGGCTCCCTTCTGTCGATTGGCAGGTGTGCCCATGTGGGGCAACAGCTTGAGCAGAACGCGATCAGTGACGTCCTCGCCCTGATCGGCGGCGACAATAGCCTCATAGTTGCACCGCCCCTGCTCGCGGCCTTCCGCGTACAGGGCAGCATGTCCCTGGCCTTCCTCGGTACCCACGTACGACTGCGTGAACTCCTCGAAAAGCTCGGCGAACTCCGCTCGTCTCTCCTGCGATACCATCTGCCAACTACCTCCATGACTCTGTCAGAGCCTCACTTCGGTCCTAGCTTCGGGCCGGAACAAGCATCTCCGCTAAGCCCTCGAAGTCGAGCAGCCTCTCCGCCAGGAAGTCCGCTTCCAGAGCAGGCGGGAGGTAAGGCTGGAACTTAGACAGGCGATACCGCGGCAAGCCCGCAACACACTGCCTGCGGACGTCCGGAGCTAGCAAGGCGCCAGAAGCAACGCGCTGGAGTAGCGCCCGCACCTCCTCGACGCTCACTGCTGCCTGCCGTTCCCGCTTCACTGTGACGCTGAAGTTGTTGATACAGGTCTGGCAGTCGGTGGTCGCTTCGATGATCCTGCCAAGGACGTTGTTGATGCGACCACCCGCGAACGTGTGGATGACGACGTCTCTGCCGTCAGGCACGACAGGCACGCGTTCCCGTTTCAGGATGTCCCGCCATTCTGCCCGCACAAGCTCCAGTCGCTCCTTGGCGTGCCCGAGCAGGTATGGCGGGTCATCGTCGTCCAAAAGAGCCGCTCGGTGTTCCTCCGCGACCTGCCGGCCCATCAGGCCCGGAGCGCCGAGCCACTTCGGCGGCATTCCCGCCGGCGCCCTTGTCACCACGACCCGGCCCGGGTCGCCGTCGAGATCCACCTCGACCACCTGCCACTGCCTTCCGCCGAGAATGAAGACGAACTCCTGCATCTCCATCGCCTGGACGAACCAGGTCTCGAGCGTGCCGATCTCCTCTCCCGCTTCGGTGACAACGACGGCGAGGGATGGAGTCTCGAATACCGAGTACAGATCGAGGAAGTTCCTGGGCGCCCAGCGTCGCTCTCCCTCTTCGCCGAAGCTGAAGATGCCATCGGCGAAATGGAGCACCTCTGTCGCGACCAGATACTCCAGCATGGAATCGAACTCAGGCTCGGTGATCTCGGCGAAACACACTGGGTTGCGCAAGTCGCTCTTCAATCGGCTCCGAGATACACCCCAGTGCTCTCGCACCTTCGCCAGGATCTGATGCAGCAGAACATGCGTGGCGCGCCGGGAGCAAGGCACCGGCTCGATCCACCCCCGCTGACCCAGTCGTATGAGCGAGACGGCGAGTAGCAGCGACTGGTCGTCCGTGCACAGAAACTCCATGTGCGAGATGGTGCCCTGCCTTCTCCCCGTGCGACCAAGCCTCTGGATGTACGCGTTCACCCGGCTAGGTGCGTCAAGGTGGAGAATCACGTCCAGGTCGCCCACATCGATGCCGAGCTCCATTGTGCTCGTGCAGACGATGATGCATTCCTCCGCCTCGGTGAACTGAGCCTCGGCCTCCTCCCGTCCGCTGCGACTCACCGACCCGTGGTGGACGAACGCCGGGAGCCCCTCCTGATCAAGCTGGATCTTCGTCTCCTCCACACGCCGGCGACTGTCCACAAAGAACAATGCCTTCTTGCCACCCGCTATGTTCGCGGTGAGAGGGCCGACCTCGGTTTCGTCTGCAAGGACCCTCACCGCCACCCGCCTTGGGATGGGTGGCTTTGCCGGATCGATGACGCAGCACGGCCTTTCGCTCGATCCCTGCATCCAGGCCGCGATCTCCCGCGGGTTGCCCACGGTAGCGGAGAGCCCGATCCGCTGGATGTCCGCCTCCGTGAACCTCCGCAACCGCTCGATCACTGACAGCAGGTGTGCGCCCCGGTCGCCTTCGGCGAAGTTGTGCACCTCGTCAATGATGAGATACTGCAGGTCGGAGAAGAGCGCCGGGGCCTGGACGTGAGGCGAGAGCAGCATGACTTCGAGCGACTCAGGCGTCGTGAGCAGCACATCGGTCGGGTCATCGAGGAAGCGCCTCCGCTCGGGCTGGCCGACGTCACCGTGCCACTTGAAGCTCCGCAGGCCCACCAAGCTGGCCAGAGTGGCAACGCGCTCCTCCTGGTCGTTCAGCAGCGCGCGCAGCGGAGAGACATAGATGCACGAGACCGGCGGCCCCTTCTGCAGGTGGATCGTGTCGAGGATCGGGAAGAACGCGCTCTCGGTCTTCCCGCCGGCGGTCGGCGCCAGGATGACGCAGTTATGCCCATCCAAGATCCACTGCGCGCTAATCTTCTGGACGGGCCGCAGGTCGTCCCAGTCGAGGCGGTGAGCGATGCCCGACCTCAGCCGCTCAGAGAAGCGCTCTGTCACACGCGCCGGCGCCTCGCGTACGACCTCCACGGTCGCCGGGTCCACCAGCTTACTCAATGGTCGGCGCCTCCTCGAAGCCCTCGCCTCCGCGCAGGGCCTCCTCCTCTTGCGGCGCGAGCTCCATGGCCGACGTCACTGATTCGAGATCGAGTTTGTAGTGCTCGCGGGGGTCGTAGTCAGGATACTCCTGGACGCGATCGAGGACGTCGATAAGTTCTCGCAGGAAGAGCCTGGGGACAACATCCACCCGCCCCCCGAGCTTCCCAGTGACGCGGTCGGCCATCGCTTCGATCACCGCATCTGATGTGCGCTCAGGGTCGAGCGGCGGATCGGGATGCGCCACCTGGAACATCGTCCGCACCTTCTGCGCGACGAGTAGCAGTTTCTCTCGGTCGAACTTGCGCAGTACGATCTGTGTTTGGCGGAGGTTCGGGTGCTCGCGGTCTCCGGTGAGCTTCAGGCGATCATACAGCGGGTCCAGGCTCTTGATCCCTTTGCTGCCATCGAAGAAGTCCGGCGTCCCGGTGAAGAGGAAGTAGCAGTACGGGAAGCTGCCCGCATCGCAGTCATCGACGATCTGCCGGAGGTTGTTGAGGGCCTTCTCGCGACTCGGGCGGGTCAGGCGCTGGATCGTCTCCACCTCGTCGAAGGCCACCATCAGCCCGGTGCTGCCGCTGAGCCGCGCGACCTCCGCGATGCCCCGCACGAAGCTCAGGCTCATGGTCGGATCGACGCGTCCGGTAAGCCCCGCCTGTCGCTTGATTCCTGCCGCCACGGTTGTCTCACCGGCCAGCCAACCCAGAATCCCGTTAGCTGTTGGGAAGTCCTCGTCGTATTGGGCGAGGTAGTACCCCGACAGCGCCGCGACGAAGGCGGAGGGCAGAGCGGGGATCCGGGACAGCGTCTGCTCGATCTCCTCGCGGGTGCGATCGCGGAGCGCCGGGTCATCCTCGCCGATGCCCTCCATGTCGATCAGCTTCTCCTCGACGCGGTAGACCCACCGATCGACGAGGCCCTTCAGCGCCGCCTGCTGCCCCGTGATCCGCAGATTGGCGGCCAAATCGCGATATACCACATCCAGCTTGTCGAGTGGAGTATCGACAGAGACTGTCACGAAGCTGCAGACTAGGCCTCGCTCTGCGGCCATCGCCATGGCCAGCCGCGACAGGAAGCTCTTGCCAGCGCCGTAGTCACCGTTCACGCACTTGATGGCCGCTCGGCCCGAGGCCGTGTAGTCCAGCTCCTCGCCGATCACCTGCTGTTCCAGCTCCAGGCCGACGACGAAGTGGTGCAGGCCAGTGGCCGGAACGGTGCCGCGGCGCAGTGCTGTGATGATGTCTCGAGCAACGGCGTTGTCCAGTTTCATCCCGCCTCGGGGCCCTCTCCCTTGTGCGCCCCGTCCACGTCCTTGAGCGCACTTCGCAACGCATGGATCGCGTCCGTGCACTCCCTGAGCCACGGGAGTGCACTGCGGTCCGCAACCAAAGGCTTCCCGACATGAGCCACGCTATCGCGTAGGTCTTTCAGATGCTTGTGGGTGCAATCGTACGGTAGTGCTGTCGCCAACTCGAATCTCTCTGCAAGCTCGGGCGCCGCGACCTGGAGCAGGTCGCGCAACGAGAGCTCCCTGGTCGGCGTTAGCTCGGCATCTTGGGTCTTCTTCTTCTTCCAGAGATTCCTGGCCCGTTCTACCCTCTGCTTGGGCAACGGAGGGTGCCAATGGTCGAAGGCAGGGCGTACCCTCTCAACGTGCGCAATCAGCGCCTGCTCCAGTGCCATGAGGATGTGGTACAAACAGGCGCAGAACGCGAGGCGGTTGAGGTCAGAGTAGTGTACTAGCCCCGCGAGCTCCTGGTTCTGGCGTACCAGATAGGCGTCCTGCACGTTGAACCACTTCGGTGCATGGATCAGTTGGTCCTCAGCATGGAGCTCCTTCGGCTGGAACTGGGGCTTGGCCTCACTCACGGGTCCGTCGTCATCGGGCAGATCGACGATACGTACCAGCCCCACACGTCCCTCACGCTCGAAGGGCGCATAGGAGTAGCCCGGCTCCTCGAAGCGGGTTCGCGCAGAACTGCATGGTTGGGCTGAGTCAAGCCACTCCAGCTCGTCCACCGGCGTCATTATGTGCTTGACTCGCTGCAACTTGGCCAGTTCGTCCGCATGCTCCATAGCTGTACCACCGCATCTCGTGAAGGCGTCTACGCTTCATCCAGCAGTCGCTGCTGGCCGCTCCGCCGGTACGTCGTGCCGGAGCCTTTCCCGCGCTTCGCCAGCACTTGGCTGACTACGAGGTCCTTAAGCGCTGCCGAGATGTACTTGCGCTCGATGTCGGGCAAGGCGTCGCCGATGTCGGTCGCCCTCGCCTCGGCCTGGCCCTCGACGAAGAGCCGAACGCGCTGGCGGATCTCGCTGCGCTGAGCGTCGTCCAGCCTCGCCCAGCTTGGCGCCCGCCTTTTCGCTCCCTCGGTGGGTTGCTCGGGCTCCCCCACCTTCGGTTCGGCTCTCCGGCCCGTCCGGCGCCGGCGGATGGGCGGGTTCTCGGCGAGCCACTCCCGGTACTCAGGGCAGGGACACTCTGCATCCAGCTTCCGGCCACAGCTTCCGGGGAACGTGGCAATGGTCGTCAACTCCCGCAGGTCCTCGTGGGACACATCACAGGGGGGCAGCGGGCTGATGCTGGGCTGGGGATCGTCCTTCGCCTCGAGCTGTCCCTGAGCCAGGATGTTGCGCAGGGGAATCCGCAGCGGGCACTGCTGGAACTCGGCGATGCCCTTCCTGTCCATCAGGTCCTCAAGCAGCCAGTAGAGCGCATCGGCGCGCTGGCGTGGGTCCCAGCCGGCCCAGCCGAACCATCCCTCGTCCCCCTCCTGGACCTCCTGGCCTCCGATGGCCGCCACCTCGGCGTATTGGATGAAGCGCTCCCGCGGCACGTTGAGCTTGCGGCGGATCTTCCAGTAGCGGTCGCTCGGCCTCTGGAAGTCCACCCTCTTGAACTCAGGAGGCTTAGGGAGCTTGATGGCCTCCTCGTCGCTGAGCTTCCACGGCAGGCCCCAGGCCTCCAATTTACGCAGACCCGACTCTGTGTGGAGCAGCTCGTCCGATGCCGGCACCGACCCTCGCAGCATGAGGTCCCTCAGGATGCTCCGCGCGTCGAAGTGCTCGGTGTCGGCGTAGAGCTCCATAGCGGCGGCGACCTTGGGCTTCTGCGCCAGCCGGTCGGCGAGCTCCGAGATGTGCACGGGCCGCGCCGTCTGCGCCATCGCCAGTTGCCGGAGCTCCGGCTCCACATCCTCGCACGGCCGATACGGCTCGCCCGCCTCAGTCCCTGTCACGCACGAGAAGCCAGTCCAGTGCTCCAGCTCGTACTCGACCATCTCCAGGAGCCAGTCGCGGAGGCCTACTCCGAAGCGCTTGGCAAGCCAGTCACCGAGGGATAGGGGCTGCTTGGCCAGGGTCGTAGCCCACCGCCGTTTGTACATCGGGGTCTCCACAATCGCGACCGACCGGTTCTCACACAGGCATCTGATTCTCGCTTTCCAGAGCGCCGCTTGAGCTTCGCCATAGTGGGCCGGCAGCATGTCCGCGCCAACTCCTGGGTCACCTTCGGCGCTGCGAGACAGGACGAAGGGACGTTCTTCCGGAGCGCACTTTGCGGCCGCGGTCTCAGCTTCGGTCATATAGTCCTGCGCCAGTACCGAGGCTTCCACTAGCCCGTAGAGACCGTAACAAAGCCAGTCGATCTCCTCCTGGAGGAAACACATGCGAGCACGGAGTGCTCCGCACCGGTCCGAAAGGCCGGAAAATGCCGTTCGGAGTTCTCGCGCGCTCTCCCAGGGGTCTGCCCACGCCGACTTATGCCGGCCCGGGTGTGCATAGCCCCCCCCCGTGCTTGAGAACGGTGACGAAGAGACAAACAGCGCCTGGTCGGGAAGGGCCGACGCGAATGCTTCCCCCGCCTCAGCGCACTCGCGCGCGAGTCTGCGGAGCAGTTGGTCGTGGGTCATCTGAAGCCTTGCGATCGGCGTCATGGCCACCTTTTCACCGGCGAACTCAAAGCGGAACCGGTCCGGGTCGGGAGCAAGGATCCCTGTATCGCTGCAAGCTCCCTTCTCGAAACACACCATTTTCATTAGGAAGCAAGCGACAGACGAGTTGAGTAGCCCAGCTGCACTGAAGTACCGCTCAAATGGCTCCCCAGTGGGCAACTTCACGATCGGCGAAGTCCTGTTGCATAGCCACCGGCCCTTTATGGGCACGAAGTGGTTGTGTGTCGCTATGTCGGCATAGACGAGATAGAGATCGTCAGCACACTTCGTAGCGGGCAACTGGTGGTACTCGTGCCACGGCCTGTCCTCCTCAGCGTAAGTCCTGCCAGAGAAAGTCGGCCGTGCGGCGAGCAGCGCTATGAATCGGCGCAAGCAACGGGCAGCGGCGCCGAGTCGGTCGACGGGCGCCAACTCAGCCTTCTCGTTGTAGGGGAAGATGGCGACTGTGTCCACCGTGACGAAGTGATCGCGCACAACTTCGCCGTATAGGAGCGGGCGAGTAGAGGCAGCCGGGATGCGCAGACGCCTCGCTTCGGACGGAGTGTATATGAACGCGTCTTGTTGCCCGAAGATGCAGTGGAACCCAATGCTCTCGACCAGATCCCCGAACGTTCCCGAGCAGTGCTCGTCTAGGCGCTCAAGGAGCTCCATCGCCACACCGCCAAAGCTCCAAGGATATTGGCAATACGTAGTGCGCGAGCGTCTAGCCAGGGCGACCCAATCGTCCTCATACTCACGTCCGTGTGCCATGCCTCGGAACGCTCTCAGGACCGCTTGCCACACCTGACCATCCACCGGATCTTCGGGCGTCTCGGGCTCTCCCTGCAGGCACGATAGGACCCACAAACTCTCGTCTCTAGGGGATGAGCGCCGACCAGCCAGTATGACTGTTGGCGTCCCGTGGCCGGGGATGAAGACTCCGCTGCAGTCGGCCACGAAGCTCAAGTCGTGCTGTGGGAGCACCTTCTCCACGAGCGCCTTGCCGAACGAGCGGCGAGCGAACGCGTTGCTGTTGATGAGCCCGACCCATCCGCCGTCGCTCACGCAACCGAAGAAGCGCTCCGTGAAGGGGGAGCCGAGCTGGTACTTGCCGCTCGCCGCCGTATAGCCCCGGAAGCCTGAGATGAGCGTGTTGCCGTCTTCGTCCTTCCCCGTGCGGTAGAACGCGCGCTTGCGGGCATCATCGCACATCACATAGGGCGGGTTCCCGACGCAGACATCGTACTTCTTGTAGAAGACACGACGAGCATCGCGACGGCGTTCGCGTTCGCCGAAGAACTGCCGGATGCGTTCGTCCTCGGGAAGCCCCTCTATGTCGTAGAGATTCACCCGGCCCGGAAGCAACTCGTGAGGGACGAGGCTGTCGCAGCAGACAACGTTTAGGCGCACATCGCCGAGGGCACGTCGGGCCCCGCCCGAGTCCGACAGCCGGTCCAGCTCGTCGCGCCCCACGTAGTCGAGCCCCGCCAGCAACAGCCGAAACCGCGCCAGCTCACAGGCCATCTCCACGATGTCGGCCCCGTACAGGTGCTCCTCCACGATCTTCCGGTAGACCGCCAGCCGCGTCTCGCCGGTGAGCTGACTCCGCTCCGGCGCACCGAAGGCCTGCTCGCCCTCGGGCAGCATGAACGGCGCGGCCTCGTCCCTCGGCTCCAGCACCTCGGCGCTGAGGACGCCCTGCGCGACGGCCGCCTCGTAGTGCCGCACGAAGACCCAGAAGGCATCGAGCAGGAAATGGCCGCTGCCGCACGTGGGGTCGATCAGCGACACTTCCCAGAATGACTTCTCCTCGATGCACTTCAGCAGCGTGTGCTCGAGGATGAACCGGGTGATGAAGTCCGGGGTCTGCCGAAGCGCATACTTCTTGGCGGTCTCCTCATCGAGGTTCTCGTAGACATCCCCCAAGAAGCGCGTCTCAAAGCCGCCGACGGCCGGCGTGAACTCGTAGAGCAGCCCCCCCGAGTCCGGATCCATCCGGCGCCATCCGTCGAGGAACTCCTGGCACGTGTTTTCCCCCGGCAGCGTCAGATCGCAGGGCTGGTCGTCGAACAGATCGGGCAAGAGCCTGAAACCCTCGCGGACCGCGAACTCGAGGTACTCCCGCGCCCCGAGGTTCGGGAAGAGCTCGTCGAACAGCCCCTCGGCATCGGTGCTCCGCACCCGCCGCAGCGGTAGCAAGCCCCGGTCCTCCAGCACGCGGATGAAGAAGACCTTCAGGGCGAAGCTGACCGCATTGCGCCGGGCCAGCCGGGGCAGGTACGAGCTGTTCAAGTCCTCGCCCACGCCCTCCGCATCATGAATGCGCTCGGCCTGCGCGCGCAGTCGCTCATCGCCTCTGTATTGCGCCTCGATATCCTCGGCGAAGCGCGTTACGAAGCCCCGCAGGAACTGCAGGAGGGCCTTGAGCATCTCGATGCTCACCTATGCCAGGCCTCCCTTCAGCTTATACTCAGTTCCCTCCGCGCCTGCTGACGCTGTGATCCAGTTCTTCCCCTGTGCGTTCAGTTTCTGGATGAGATCGGCCATCATGCCCTCGACGCGGCTCGTCCGTGTCCCAAGGTGCCTCGCAAGCTGCGTGGCCGATAGCCGACGATCGTGCTGCTGAGAGAGCAGTTGTAGCGCCTGAACCTCGCGGCCCGACAGCCCGGGCGGCATCTCCAGGGCGCGACGCCGGCCATCGATCTCCAGGACGAGCTTGCCCGCCGTGGGTTCGGGTTCGGCGGCGGCCTCGGCCGGCTCCTCCGCCTCTGCGCCCGCCCACCAGTCAGGTCGGGGGAGCGGAGCGCCACTGGGCACGATCTCCGCGCACGGGATGACGCACTCCTCCAGCGAGGCCCCGCCGTGATAGCCGGCGCGAGGCTGCACGGAGGCGTACTCCCCGGAGCGGTGTAGCAGGCCAACCGACCTCAGCCCCATGCACTTCTCTAACACCGGGTGCCGGAACCTGACGACGCCCTCGGGGGCCGGGCCGTCATCGGGCACCGCTACCATACGCTCGGCGATGCCGCCCAGCTCCTTCCGGCGCAGTTCGTTCCGGCGATGGAAGGTGTGGCCGTGGTCGGCCGTGACGATGACAGCGCGCCGGGCCCGGCAGCCCTGCTCGACCGCTGCGGCCAGGTGCGTCACGTCGTCCAGGTCGTAGATCCTCGGCTGAACATCGGCGCCGCCGAGATGATCGTCGATGCTGTTCAGCACCACGGCTACCACATCCAGTGAATCATCCTCGATGGCTTGACGCAGAGCACCGAAGCCCTCTCGCAACTCCCTCTTCAGGAAGAGGCGCCCCGTGTGCTTGCCAAGTGCTTTCTCCAGGGCCCTTCGGTGCTGCTCGCCCGCAGGCACGGCGTCCGCCTGACCGATCTTGATCGGGTCCTCGGGTATCTGGCCGGCGAAGAGGGCCAGCCGCGAGACCTCGGTTGTCGAGGGGAGCAGCGCAATCCCGGCTTGCCAGCCATCTGTCGCCAGCCCATAGCCTCTCTCACGCAGGCCATCCATCAGGCCACATAGATCGGGCACGGAGCAGCCGTCAATGCAGACGAGGAGCACGCGCTCCTCGCCGTCTAGCCGCGGACGGACCTGCCGCTCCATGATCCTCTGCACGCCAACGAGTTCGGTGCTGAACACAGCTTCATCGTATCGATCCACGAGACTCGTGGCAAACTGCTCGTTCAGGAGGTCGCGGGCCTGCCAGTAGCGGTCGAGCAGCTCTTGGGCGATGCCGCGCAGACCCACCGCACAGTCTCCGTGGCAGCAGACGTCGAGCCGCTTCGCCGTCAGATCGGCAAGTGCGCCTTCGCTCGCGTACCACAGGACTAGCTCGACGGGCTCGGCTGTGTCCGGGAACACCTCAAGAACGCGTGCCACCCTGACCGCGGCCCCCACGGCCTCGAGGTCTGTCGCATGCCGTTCGGCGAAGAGATGATCCCGCAGCTCACCGACCTCCGCCTGGGATGGAGGCGAGCCACGTAAAGCCTGCCGCGCCAGCGACTCAGCCCGGTACTCCAGCGCCCCGGGCAGGACGATGTTGTAGTTCTCCGGGGGAACGGTCTGTTCGATCTCCGCCCTGTGCGCAGCGATCAGGTCCCTCCCGCTCTGATCCAGCCCCCGCAGGGCCTCGATGGCCAGTTCACGTACCTGGCTGACGAAACGCTGGCTGGCGGCGTCCTTGTTCGAAGCGTCGGCGATGCACATCGCGCGCAGCGCGGCGAGGTCCCCGGGAGCCGGCATCCCCGTGACGGCTGACTCCGCCTCCATGCGCGCCCCGTCAACCAGCAGCTTTCTGACCCGAGAGGGATCCTCCAGACACCAGCAGAGAATCCGGTGATCGTCGGGGTACAGGGCCTCAAGTCGCGAGGCAACGAGGGGCGAGAGCTGGTCTTGCAGGGGGTGCGGTCGCTTCCTCCCCCGGAAGGCACGCACCAGCACGATGGCGGGGGCGCTCTGCTCTGCCTTGAAGCCGAGCCCTACGTCCACGAGCAACCGTAGAACGATCTCCTCATCCACCTCCGGCTTGTGGAACAGGTCGTCCTGCCCCAGCTTGGGGCACTTGTCGCAGAGGTCCTTGAAGTGATGCTCACAGAGGGCACGCAGGTGTTGGCGCTCGACAGCGGCGCACCAGCCCTGCCCCGTGGCCGCACCAAGAGCATCGCGAACCGTGACCGGGCGGACACGGCGCTCGAAGCCACCGTCGCGGATATCTACCGGGATGCGCTCGAGCCAGTCGGGAGATACCAGGAACGCGACGTGCTGCTTCCGCTCAAAGCAGAGAAAGCGGCGGACCTGGAGCTCACTGGCGAAGGCGACGACGGGCCAGGATTTGCCCTGGAACTGGACCTCGCCCAGCTCGAATTGGTCACCGAAGTCGGGCGGCTCGTCGCCCATCTCCCATCTGAGCAGCACAAAGTCGTCATGCACCTGGCCATCGATCTGGCCCAGGTGGAACTTTACCGCCTCAAGCGGCTCAATCATTCCTTGTCGCCCTCCACCGTCACCTCGAAGACGACCTCTTCGGCGCCCTCTTTGAGCTTGGCTTCGACTTCGTCTCTGATTGCAGAAAGCGTCTCGTCGAGCTTGGACTTCGCGCACTTGCGTGCCGTCAGGACTGCCGTCCCCTCGCGCTTCACGACAAGCCCTCGCACCCAGTCGGTGGCGGCCTTGTTCCAGGTCTCGATGCGGTCGCGAAGTGACTTCTCTGCGCCAACCTGATCAACAGCATCGGATAGTGCGGCGGCCAGCTTGGTAGCATCTTCGTGCGTGCCGCGACCGTCCGCCACGGTCTCCGCTACGGGCTTGTTGATCCCCTTCAGACCGGCCGACAGGTAAGGCAAAGCAGCGAGGTCGGCGAGCACTTCGTCAGGCGTCCGCTCCGCTGGCGACCAGTCGATGATGCTCACGAGGCCATCGTGCGCGTCGGTCTGCTTCAGGAGAGCCAGTTCGTTGAGCCCCTCCACCGATGACAGCGACGTCGTGCGAGCTGTAAGCATGTCCTCACCCAACTGACCCGTCAGCCAGTTGATGTCGCCCCGGATCTCCCGGCGGGTTCTGCCCACCGTCCGGGCCACGGTCTGCAGGGCCCGCCAGAGGTCGTCCTGGGCAGCCACGGACTGGTCTGCGCCCAGAGCGGCCCCCAATGCGGTGAGATCGTCGTCAGTCAAGGAGGTCCTCAAGCTGTCCGCTCCCCAGCCGAGACGCACGCGCCTTTTTGCCTCGGTCCACTGCACCGGCTTGAGCGCCCTACCACGAGTGAGTCGCAGTTTGGCGAGCTTGCCGAAGTTCAGCTCAGCATCAGGCACTTGCTCGCTTCCACGGTATGCCCGGAATCCGTAGCCACGAATGAGGAGCAGGAGGAAGAAATCGCAGAGGTTCTCCTGGAACCCGAACTCATTGCGCAGGACCTCGGCCACCTCGTCTGCCTGGACGCTCGACCCGGATGCGAGCTTCAGGACGCGCCTGAGATAGCGCCCGTCCTCAGTGAGCGTCCAGTTGCGGGCCCCGGCCGCGCCGAGCTCAAGCGGCAGAGCCAGAGCCTCGACCCGCGTCTGTATCTGCGGGGTCAACTCCAAAGGCTTGCGCGACCGGCAGACCGGAAGCACAACATCCTCGAGAAGCGCCGCCAGGGCGGGACTCTGTACGGCGGCTTTGAACCTTGGATGATGGGGATGGAGCTTATCGAGCGCAGCATCTGTGATACGGTCGAGAGCTTCATCGAGGCTGCCGACGTCAAGATTGGGACTGATCATCGGGTCGAGGAAGACGCACTTGGCTTCGCCTTTGAGGTAGCAGTCCTGGAGTCTCTGAACGAGCGTGGCTCGTTTCGCCTGTGCGAAGTTGTAGATCTGACTCTGTACCTGCTCGCGTTGGTCCTGACTGAACCGCCCAAGATGTTGCCCCTTGAGCGCTCGTGACTTCTCGTCAGTGCCCTCCAGAAGCTCCAGCTTGGCCAGTTGCTCGAGATCCTGAAGGTCCTGCCGGCCCATGAATTGGGGCAGCCAGAAGCCGATAGGTCGGGGGCCAACTTCCGCCGCCGCCTTTCGAACAAGCTCTTCGTCGTCGAGCATCCCCCGGGACGGGTCCCGATCGTACGGTAGATCGATGTAGAGCGTGAACTCGTTCTCCAGGCGCAAGCCCGATGGAGACAACTCAGATACGTTGGTAAACTCAATGCGGGCTGGTCGTTCTGTGCCGCGCCACGAATGCCTGAAGCGCGGGATCTGGCCCTCCTTGATCTCTTGGCCCAGAAGCTCCGAAAGGAGCGCCAAAAAGGTCCGGGAGCAGTCCTGTTGGCTCACAGCGATCTGAGGGAGTATGTCCGTTGTGAGACGAACGCCCTCCTGGATTGTGATGTTGGCCAGGCCAGCGGCGGGATTGCCCGCGTCCCCTCGGAAGACAACCAGCTCGCACTGGTTGGAGAGCGTCGTCAGGATCTCGGTGACCTCTCCGTAGGTGGCGAGCGACCGCTTCCCACGCAAGTTCTCCGGGTTGAGGTTCACGATCCGACCGACCGTGATGTCCTCCCTGAACGCGGGCGTGAGGCGGCAAAGCAGTATCGTCTTGGCGATGATCCCCGCCCGACTGCACCTGCGCTCGTCGTTGGCGAACACCCTATCGATGGCTGGCGCGATCTCGTCGAAGTAGGTACGACGAACGGCTTCGAGCTCCCGGGCCCTCTGCCGTGCGCCGCCGAGTACGCCCCGTGGCCTGAAGATCACATCGAAGAGCCCATGGTAGGGGACAAGCTGTCCGACTTCGAGGTCCGGGTAGCGCTCAAGCAGCAACTCATAGAGAACCCGTATCGCTGTACGCTCACGACTGAGCTGATTGGTGATGTCCACCAGCGTCTGCAGGAGCGCGGGGTGAAATGGGTAGAGCCTGCGGAAGTCATCCTCCGACCAGTGTGCGGTTAGGGTGTCCTTGACTTGCGGATCAAGGGTGCTCAGCGCCTGATCAGCAGCCTTCGCGAGCGTTTCGCCTGAGGATTCATCGCGCGGCCTAAGCACGCGTTCTTGAGCGATCAGAGTCAGGTCCTGGTCCGACAACTCTGTTTCCCGAGGGAAGCGATCGTCTAACCTCTTGAGGGCATCGTCTATGTGCTGTTCGCTTTTGTCCTCGGGCACTGTGTCGGCGATGTTCCGCTGACGGGCCACAATGACCCACAGCGGGCAGGCACGTCCCCCCTTGTCGTCCACAAGCGCGCCGAGCGCGTTGATCTCATCCAAGTATGTGCGACTGGGCTTCCCGGCGAGGTAGAGGATCAGTTCGTCGAGAAGGATCGCGACCGCGGAGTATCCGAGCCGGATCGCGTGCCCTGTCAGCGTGTTGATCCCCTCGGTGAGACTCGGGGGGTAAAGGCCCTCGATGTTGTCTGTGCGGCTGAGACCGTCCGCCCGGAGGATGCTGGCGGCCAGCTCTTCCTGTGCTGGTTCGTGCTCCCGGCGCGATTCGTACATTGCCTTGTCAATGCCCACCTCTGCGAGCAACTTGAAGGCATCATCGCCAAGCTTCTGCCGCTTGGCCTCGAATCGCGCTATGATCATCTCCACATCCGTAAATGGGCAAGCCTCCTTGTCGAGCTGCGCCAGACGGGCGTTGACCGCGTTGTAGATCGCAGACTCCAGACTGCGCTGCTTCAGCATGAACACGGGCACGACCAGAATCGAGTGGCTGTTCAGCCAGGCCCGGTAGTCAGGACTAACCAGCGCGCCGATGTTCGGGCACTCGGCCCACAGCTCCGGGTAGTTCCCTGCCGCCAGTCCCAGGATGGACATGAAGTGACTCTTGCCGCTACCGAAGCTACCGTGCACCCAGTGTCCGTCGCCGGGCTCTGCCCGGTCCACGGATGCCCTGATCCGCCGCAGAAGCCCGGCCGCACCGGTATCGCCCGTGTCGTCCGCCGGCACGGCGAACTCCTGCCGGGCATCTTCTGTGAGAACGTAGGCCCGGAGGTTCTCGGCCATGCTGGCGGGATCGTCGAATGTGCCGATCTCGATAACGCACGTCGGCACCGAAGCGGGCAGATCGAGGTACTCTCTCACAATGTCGGCCATCGACTGATCTCCTCACTCACCCCGTCAGGTCCACAGGTTCCACAAGTCCGCTGCCAGTAAGGGCCATCGTGTGGTGCAGAAGCACCCGGTCCCCCCTGACCGATCCACCGACACACAAGACGATCAGCCCTTGCGTGCTGGCCTGGTACAACTCGTTGGCCAGCTCAGGGAAGTCCATGCTCACAGGCAGGTTCACGTTGAACACCACGACCGGTCGGTCTGGCGCCACGAGGTCTCGCACCCGGGCGGCCGTCTCAGAGAGCTTGTTGCGTATCTGCTGTAGGGCAGAGCCGCGCTCACATGCGAGGAACCGATCCCAGCCGGCGTTCTCCATGAGGGCGATCGCCTGGCCATCGAAGTCCAATGGCTCAGCCGGGATGACTTCGGCGAGCCGCCGGCCGACCGCTGTCGCTGTAGCCGGCGTTGTCACGACGGGCACTAGATTGAAGTTGCCGAGCGTACCCAGCCATGCTCGGAGGTCTTCTGCAAGCTGTCTAAGCCTTTCATCATCAAGCTGCACGCCGGATCACCTCGGCGATCATCGCCAACACGTCACCGTTGGGGAGTGAGAAGTCCGTGTCACTGCCTACTCGGACCCGTCGGAGCAGACCCATGTTGTCGGCCCAGGCCAGACAGTGGGAGGCGTACTCTCGCGTGACCATGGATAGGCATCTTGGGCCGGTCGGCCCAAGTACGTACTCGGCGCCTCTGGTACGCCAACCATGGCGTTGGTAGTCCAAGACAACCGCGGCCGCGAAGACTGCGGTCTCGGGACGCCTCCGGACTGGCCGATGCTCCCGCGTCCCCTCGATGTAGCCGAACTTGGCGAGCATGGTCACTTGTGTCTGGCGTGTCCGCTTGAGGCTGTTCTCTGAGCAGGAGTTGAGGTGCTGCTCAAGCCACCCGTACCAGTCCGCCGGCGCGACCGTCTCGCCCACGCGGAGGTCATCGTCGAGGATGGGCAGATACAAATCCTGAACGGCCTCGCGGACTAGCTCTGTGTGCACACAATAGAGAAGGCCGAGAAGGCTGGTTGCACTACCATTTGGCAGGCCGGGATCCGCGAGCAACTCCGTCAGCGGGTTGGGGGGCACTTCCCCAGAGTCCACACCGAGGATGTGCCGCAGTGTCAGCCTGGCGACGTCGCGCCTTCGTCCCAGCCCGACATGGGGGAGCAAGGGCACAGCGGCCTCCAGCACTGCATCGACGGACTGGCGGCCTGCAGAAGCCGCCAGCACCGTCCGTGCGTCATCAAGGTCCAGCGTCTTCGTGATCGGTCTGAAGCGGCCTGATGGCAAGCGAGCGAGGAGGCTCAAACGAGCACCACCTGCCCTTGCGGCACCACCAGATCCTGCAGGGAAGCCTCGACGCTTGCGTGGCGGTCGCGACCCCCGACTATCAAGCCGTACCGTCGCCCTCTCACCTTCTGACTCGCGAGAGCCTCGTCCAGGACAATCGACAGTGACACCCCACTCGGGACTTGCAGCTCAAGAGCGACGAGGCCGGCAAACAGGACCTCGCGCCATGATCCGCATGCGATGACGAAATTCTCCTGTAGGACCGCTCCCTGGGCGTCTCCGAGGATGCGGTAGGCAAACAAGCCACCTGTCCCGGGTAGTTCGAGTGCCACTTGATCAGCGGCCAACTCGGGCAGAGCCGGTCGCCACTTCGGGCCTGCGGGGAGCAGTCGGGCTGCAGCCCACTTGAGGGAATCGTCGGATGATAGAGATCCCCGGTCGTCGGCGCGATCGATCAGCCGTAGCGCCCACTCATCCGACACACAGCGCAGATCCTGCGGCGAGCCCTGCGGTAGTACTTGCGTGACATCGAACAGCCAGGGGTAGGGAACCGACAGGTCCCGGATCCGCATCTCGGCGAGGTCTGCAGTCCCAAGCTCGCCCTGATACGAGCGCCACGCGCGTGAGTCGGCACCAGTCAGGACCGGAGTCGCACGGTCCGCCATCTCAAGCCTACACACTGCGTGGATCGCTATCTCAACGAAGAGACGTTCGTCCGCGATGCGCGCCCGTAGTTCGTCTGCCGATTGTGTACTCATATTGAGGTTGAGCCCCCGAAGGGCCCAGCCGAGATGACGGCGACTTCGGGGCGACCGATACCAAGTCCCGGGCGAAGCGGTCGGCCGCCCGACACGATGGGCGCGGCCCGTGCGCGGAGAGATACATGCTCGTCCGCGAACCTCCGCTTCGACCCCATACGGCCATCATCTCTGCCAGCAGAGACTACCACAGTACCACACTTCGTCTGAAGTCGTGTCTACTCCTTGGTTGCACAGCATCCTATGGTTCCTGAGAATCCACGTCAGCACTTCCCGGCGCCGCCTCCAGTCGATCGGGTGATTGCCGTGGCTGGCTCAGATGGCGCCATGCGCTGAGCACGGCCGGAGATGGATCCGAGAGCGACGTCTTTGGCTTCGCGGACCAGCCGTCCATCAACCAGGAGCTGGTGCGAGGAGAGTAAATCGACCGGCATGCCTCACGGCTGGCTATGTAAGCGGCGGGTGCCTCACTTTTGCTCCGCCACACGCCTCACTATTACTCTGGCGTTTGCAGGGCCGTGCTCGCGCGATTGCTCGCCCGGCCTCAGCACCGCCGGCAGCGAGTGCGGCTCCTCGAACCCACCATCGACCTGCTGCTCCGCCACGGGCAGCTGGAGCACCGCGTCATCGAGCTCGTAGGCCAGCGCTGGCATCGACTCGAAGCGCAGTCGCTTTGTCTGGAGCAAGTTCCTGACAGCCGCGGCGAACGTCTCGCTCATGCCAGCCCACAAAACGAGGTTCCTATCGTGCGGCGCCCAGACCTGGGCGTCGCCGTTGGCCGCTCCGCCCAGCGCTGTGGCAAGCTGCGGGAACGTCACATAGTCGTACAGCTCTACGAAGCCCAGCACGAAGCTCTCGATGTCACCCACTCGCAGGAAGGCCTCGAGCTTGTCCCACTGATGTATGCTCACGTCCCGCTCCCCCGTCATGGCGCTGCGCGATAGCGCCAGGTTGGCGCCCGGGCAGGGCGAAAGGGAGGGGTGCCACATGATCCCGGGCGCCGTGGTCAGGCACCAGCCACTGTATTAGTTGCCGGCAGCGGCGAAAGGGTTGTATCGAATTGGCATGTGACGCGGCTCGCCCGGCAGTGAGGGTTGCGCGGTTGCACTGACACGGAGGGGGACACTGTACCCCCCTCCCCCGGCCGCTCACCGTCCCTCTCGGCAACCCCTCTCCCGAAGCGCGCTCCGTGGCTTTCCTTTGCGTTCCTGCGTGCCATACCCCCATCGATATACCCCGGAGCCACAGAAGAGCAAGAGAAATGCCAAAGGATGCAAGAAGGACATATTGGGGAAGGGAACGGCGATCCACGACGATGAGGGAGAACCATCCTCTGTCCATGCGCGTGCATCCGCTGGTCGATGCTCTCTCTGCGAGCAGAACTGGGGGAGGATAGAGTCGGTCCCGGCTGAGAAACACCCCAGCGGCAGAACGGAGTAGGAGGGACGATGGTGATGGATCAACGACAGACGGTGCTGGTCCAGGAACTCCGAAACGAACTCGGGGAGTTCTACAGCACGCTTCTCACTGACGGCAGGTTGCCGTCAAGAGAGCAGCTGGCATCTTGCTACGCCCGCTTCAGGGATGAGTTCGGGCCCGAGGTCCTTCGAGCGCTTGACGGCGAACGACTGTTGGAGAAGATGCACGATCGCGGCAGAGATAGCCTGATGCACTGGCTGGAGTTCAAGGACGACGAGGAGTTGCCGGCCATCTTTGGGAGCATCGCTGGCGGCAGCGCCCTGAAGTTCGCAATCTACCAGACCCGGACTACCGGTGCGTGGATCACCGGATCCCCTCAGAGCCAGCAAGAGCTCTCTTTGGACGAAGCCATTCACTTCGCGAGGCGCCAGCGGGATCAACTCCTGGCTGGCGTTGCCGCTCTCGAGCAACTGCCCGCCAATGGAAGCCACGACGAGTACGGCGAGCTTCAGAGAACGATGCAGGAACAGGCGCCCGATGTCAGCGATGGAGCATGGGGCCACAAGTACTTCCACATGCTCTTCCCGTCAAAGCTCGACGACTACCACACGGGACACTACCAGCGGTTCCACCTAATCAAGATGCTGCAGTCCCCGCCCGAGCTGTCGGCCCTCCCTCCCGCTGCCCCAGAGAGAATCTACATGCATTCGCTCGCTCGGGCGTACTCGATCCATGGAGGAGACAGTGAGCGGAGCGCCAGCGCAGCATCACCAGAGCAGGAAGGAGGTGTTGGAGAGTGAGGATCACTGTGCACGACGACTTCAAGTGGCGGGTCACATTGGAGGTCGAGAGTCTGAAACCGTTTGACGAGAGCGTCTTCAGACGGCAGCCTAGCGAGGTCATCCTGGTCGAGGGAGAAGCGTCGCGCAAGCGGCGTTACGCAGTAGCGTATCGAGCGTGGAAACGCCTCGTGCGCATGGTGGAAGAAGCAGCCGCCGAGCTTGGGCTGCAGGACAGCGTGTCGGAGGTGCTGCTCCTGCCGAGCACGGAGTCCGGCGAGCCAAGTGTTGACCTAGTGCCCGGCGCGGACGGCAACTTAGTCAGCCTGAGGATGTGCCCCATCGAAACCGTCCACAACAGGACCGGCGACGACGAGCCCCTCATCAACACGGTTCGGCACGAGCTGACACACCCGCGCGACGAACTGGACTTGGCATTCGGCTACACCGCGGCGTTACGCTATGAACTTGAGAGGCCAATTGGCTGGGCCAAGGACCCGATTGCGTGCAGCTGCGGGAAGGGACGGCAGCGCGTCAACATGACGCATTGCTTCGGGGAGCTCTGGAATGTGAACATTGACGGTAGGCTGCAAGGCCGAGGCGTATCGGAAGCCACGCGACGCAGGGGATTCGGCGCCACGTTCCCAAAGGCCACGGACAAGCACTTGGCGGTATTCGAGGACCTGTGGCGCCCGGTGCTCGTGCCATGCTCCAGGCTGGTAGAGCTGTCGTGGGAGTTCGTGAAGGACCGCGTCTGGACCTACGAGGGCATGCTCACAGCTCGCCGCTGACCCCAAACACGCCGCACGGTGACAGTGCGGTGCTCCGCGCAGGACGGCCCCTCACCCGGGTTGGGGGCGGGCTGTCCCTGTTCTCGTCCTCATTTGTCTCGTCTCACACCTCCGGCTTCCCTCTTGTCAGAGACGAGTGCGCCTTCGGCTGCCCGATGATCCCGCTGGGCTCCGCGCGGGAGAATGCCTCGTCGACGAGGCGTCTGATCGTAGCGTCGCTGCACCAGACGATGTCCTCGCTGCGGATGTCGAGCTCCCATCCGAGGCGGGCGTACATGGCGGCCTGCAGTGCGCGGTACTTCTCCATGCGCCTGTACCGCAGCGGCGATGCGACACTGCTATCAATCTCACACTGGTAGGCGGCCAGTTCGAGCACTGCTTGTGCGGCCTCTTCCTGCGTCATCGGAACGCTCCAGTCAGGCGGCTGTGGGGCCGCAACTGGACGTCGGCACAATAGTGTCAAGGCCCGAGCCTGCCGGGGCTGGGACCACTGCCTGTTCACAGAGCACCTGGGTTTTGGGATTCAGACACGAGACGTGCACCAGGGCAGTAGGGCGACAGAGGAGACGAATGCGACCACGCTCCATCTGCGACGGCCTTCAGCAGCGTGATTCCGGATGGGGTTGCACGGCTGCACTGCGACAGAGAGGGATGCTATACCGCCCTCCCCCAGACGCGTGCTCACTGTGCCTCCAGCCTGCGTTTCTCCCGAAGTGCGCAGGAGAAGATTCCGCGCGGCGTTCTCCGTGGCATTTCTTTGGCTTCCTCCATGCCGTACCTCTCGATATACCCCTGACGTACAGAAGAGCAAGCGAAACCCCACGGAAGCCAAAGAAGACATATCCGGGAAGGAAGCGGCGATCTGAGAGGGCCGGTAATGATCACATGCGGCCCTCCCGCGTATGCCGGCCTTGCTCGTCCAAGCCGTTGCGAGCTGCCAGGGCTTGCGCCCGTGACGCCGTGACGCTAGTGACGCTATTATGCGAAGACTGGGGGAGGGGCATCGAGGAGGCACCCGGGGGAGCACTACTTCCCGCGCGACGGGCCGGATCTCCTCCTAAGCCCCAGATGCACGTGTGGATGGACTTCTTCGGGGGGACACCTGTGCATTAGTGACCTCGTGATCTGCACCCTTCCGTTCCAGACGCTCGTCGACATCGACCTTGGCCTGAAGCGGCGCAGCCCGTTCGCCCGGACCATCGTCAGCGGCATACCCACCTGCCACAACGGCTACCTGCCAGCGCCTGAGCAGTACCAGCTCGGCGGCTGCGAGATCTGGCTGGGACCAATACAGTGCAGGAACAGGCCCTGATATTCATCACGCATGATCTGGCCGGAATGCCCTCGGAGCTGGGGAAGGAGGACCAGGACCGGTGCTCTCGGAATTACCAAGCACTGCCCTGGACAAGCCATCTTGGCCACGGCCCACCACTGACGCAGGCAGTGCCCACCCTACAGTGGGGGGCCTGGAACGGCTGCAGGGCGGCAGCGTTCACGACGCCAAGCTCTGAGGGGGCAATCTCCCAACCCGTTGCGGAAAGGACCCACGACCATGAAGGCAGGAATCTGGATGGCCCTTGGCGTGTTCATGTCGTCCGCCATGGCTCAGAACCCTCTGGAGGTTGGCGATGCCCCGCTCGCGATACCCACCTTTCATTGCGTGGGGCTGTACTGGTCGCCCCCGGGCGGGTCCGCGGAGAGACAAGTCTCGGTCCGCTACCGCCGGCAGGGCGCACCCGAATGGCGGGAAGCGCTGGCAATGCGCTACAACCCCATCCCCGGGACGGACGAAGACCTGGCCGACTACCGTGGCAGCATCGTGGGCCTCGTGCCCGGCACCGAATACGACGTCGAGCTGAGCTTGGAGGGGACCGCCGTGCGGCAGCGCATCACCGCCCGGACGTGGAGCGAGGAGTTCCCCATCGGCAAGACGATCAGCCTGCCGGAGGTATCGCACGAGAAGCTGGTCATCGAGGAGTCCGGCTCGCCCGATGGCTACGTGCTCTACGCCCCCGCGCCA
Source organism: Armatimonadota bacterium (assembly GCA_030601885.1). Classification (GTDB taxonomy): domain Bacteria; phylum Armatimonadota; class Zipacnadia; order JAUWAU01; family JAUWAU01; genus JAUWAU01. Next base: position 28,710 of record JAUWAU010000038.1, on the reverse strand, counting down.
GGGAAGATGGCCACCATCGACGGTCGCAACGTCATCGACCACTGCATCGACATCAACGCCTCGTACGTCATCGTGCGCGGGCTCACGCTGAAGGAGCCCCAGTCCCACGCCATCGTGATCCTCAACGGCCACGACATCGTCATCGAGCAGTGCGACATCAGCGGCTGGGGGCTGCCGAACGCGGAGCAGCCGGACCTGTGGGGCAAGAACATGGAGGCGGCTCTGTTCGCCCGGGAGGCCGATCGGGAGAACCCGGCCATCGAGCGCGTCATCCTGCAACGATGCCGCATCCACGATCCCCGCCACGACACCAATAGCTGGTACGAATGGCGCAAGGAGTTGGACCCCGAGAAGAAGGCCGATCGCTGGCATACGGGGGGGCCCCAGGCGGTGACAATGTACAACACCAAGGGCAACCACGTGATCCGGTACAACGAATGCTGGTCGGATCTCGATCACATGTACAACGACATCATAGGTGGCGGCAGCAACGGGAGTTTCCGCGGCGCGCCGGGGCCCGATTCGGACATCTACGGGAACATCGTCAGCCACTGCTGGGACGACGGCCTCGAGGTGGAGGGAGGCAACCGCAATAACCGGGTGTGGGGCAACTACATCAGGCAATGCATGATCATGATCGGGAACGCCGCCACAAGCATCGGGCCGCTGTACATCTGGCGCAACGTCGCCGAGCTCAGCCAGTCTCGCCCCAATGCAGGTGGCCTGCATTTCCTCAAGATGGGCTTCGCTGGCGGCGAGCACTGGATGACCGGCCACATGTACATCCTCCACAATACGCTCTTCGGCCCGGACGAATGGTTGCCCACGGGCGGGCTCGGTGGCAATCGGATTGTCAAGCACACAGTCTCGCGCAACAACATTCTCCACGTCCGATCGCCGGATGGATACAGCGCCAGCGAGGACAAGCGGAACATCGACAACGACTTCGACTACGACCTCTTCAACGGGAAGATCCCCGAAGGCCAGGAACCGCACGGCATCCGAGGCGAGCCCGTGTACAGGCCCGGCAGCGGATACGATCCGGCAACCAAGACCGGGAGCTTCCAACTGACCGATGGCAGTCCCGGGGCCGGCGCGGGCGAGCCGATCCCCAACTTCAGCGACGATTTCACCGGCAATGGGCCGGACATGGGCGCCCATCAGCGCGGCGCGCCACCCATGCGCTTCGGCGTCGGCGCGGGGCGGCCGTGACAGCTGCGGCGTCCCTCCGACCTAATCCATCCGCGCTGATTCGGGATCGCAGTACTCCGGAACGGTCGGCGCTCAGACTCGCTGCTTCGACTGCAGCGTGCGTCGGATGGGCTGTAGGATATTACGGGCCGACTGGAATGACGCCGATGTCCTCCCCCTGCTGGTCGCGCCAGGCGTCCTCCAGGATGCGGCAGGAGTCGTAGGCTGAGCGGTAACCGAGCAGTTCGCGCGTTTTGGCCATGTCGTACCAGTAGTACTCGGCGCGGGGGAAGACCACCTCGGCGTAGTCCATACCCGTGAATTGCGCGAGGTGAGGCACGCCGACACCGTCGTCGAGGGCGTCAGACATGATGACGAAGGCGTGGCCGACGGCGCGCGGAGCGGAGAGTGCCAAGGCACACGCAGCGGCCACGTCGCGCACGTCGCCCAGGTGCCGCTTCCAGGCCGGGCCCTCGGGGCAGAGGGGCACGACCAGACGCTTGCCTTCCGCCTGGTGCCGGCGCAGCTCGGCGAGGCAGCGGTCGCGGTCAGCCGATGGGGGCTGGTGCGCCGCTGCCTCAAGCCGGTCGTCCAGGTAGGGGCTGAACGCGGGTGCGCGCTCGCCCATCAGCTCCCGCCCGGCGAAGGTCATCGGGATGTTGAGGGAGACGGTTGGGATGCCGTACTGGTGATGGTAGGAGTGGACCATGCACTCGCCGGCAACCTTGCTGACGGCGTACATGCCCACCGGCCGGTGGAAAATGTCGGATGCCTGGATCGGCTCCGGCATCCATCCGGTGTGTGGGTAGAGCACGTCGGAGCTCCCGTAGACGAACCGCTGCAGCCCGGGCTCGAGAGTGCGGACGGCCTCCAGGAGCGTAAGCGTCGGCGCGATGTTGACATCGAGTTGGTCGAGGTTGCTGGGGCCGCGCAGCTTCACCCCCAGGTGGACGATGGCGTCCATGCCCGGCACCAGAGCCGAGACGCCGTCGCGATCGCACAGGTCCACCGCGCACACTTCCACGTCCAGACCGTGCAACTTGGCCGCACGGTCTGAGTCCGGTCGAACCTGGGCTCGGACGGCATGGCCGTCTTCCAGCAGGCGCTTGACGACGTTGGCGCCAATGCGCCCCGTGGCTCCGGTGACCAGTACTTGCATCTCGATCCTCCTGCCGGCCTGCCCAGGAACGCTGCACGGTGTCATCCCGCAGCGCGAGCAGGCTCCTGATCCGCGGTTCCTTGTACGGAGCTGAGCGCCCTGGCGCCGGCTGGACGGTCAGCCGTTGGCTGCAATGCTTCACCATCCGGGCTCCAGAACCTGCTGTCCCTCCGACCTACTGCATCCACGCCGATTCGCGGTGGTTTCACCCCGAAACGGTCGGCGCTGCGATCGGCTTCATTGCCCAACGGGCACGCGAGTCGTCCGGGGGGGAGGCCGGTGCGCCACACGATCTGGCAAAGAAGCGTCACCAGCGTCACAAGCGTCACGGGCGGCGCCCACCGGGAAGCGTGGAAGAGATGACCTCGCTCCGCGGTCTCCGTGGCTTTCCGCTGGCTTCATCCAGGTCACACCCCCCTCGACATACCCCGGAGCCACAGAAGCGCAAGAGAGACCCCACGGGATGCAGAGAAGACATATTCGGGGAGAGAGCAGCGCGTGGGATGGGTGCATGGAATCGCTCTCCTCATGTTGGCGGAGCTCCGTGCCCCTGATTCCCCGTCCGAGCTTACCCGTGACGCTTGTGACGCTGGTGACGCTACTGTACGGACATTGGCGGCGGGCAGACGAGGACTCGCCTTGCATTATGAACGTTGGCGAAGTGGACACCCACTTCGCAGAAGATGCAACTGGCGCAGGTCGCCCCTAAGATGCGCGAGATGGCCCACGCCGAGCCGGAACCAGCACAGTAGTTGGCCGTACGCTCCCCGCACACGTCACGGCACTTCGGGCAGACGCGAGCCATAATGGCTCACTTGAAGCGCTCGGTGAGAACGTTGCATAGCAGAACTGTCAATGCGACCGCAGCCAGAGTGAGTACCGGCGGCGAGCAACCCAACGGTACGTTCAGGAGGTCGGACAGGGTCCAATCGAGGCCCACGGAGACTAGGAACAGGAGGGATGAGGCCCCGAGGTGCGGCCATATTCGCCCGGCCTCCGCGTACAACATGCCCAAGAACGCCAGCCTGGAACATGAATACTGGAAGCACACGATGTGCGAACGCTGCAGACGCCGGGGATACGTGGTCGAAGAAGGAAGTGGCGATCCGTGGCCGCAAGGCGGTAGACGTGGTGGCAACCAAGGGCAACAAGCCGATAGGCATACAGATTGAGGCCGCGAAGTCCGACAGGAGAAGCGGCCCGCGGAAGCGCGGCAGAGCGGGATTCGAGAGAGTGGTTGCAGCCAACACCGAGAGGTACTCTCGCTGCACAGCTCGCGGATAGTGGGACCAGTCCTTCGCCCGATAACACGGTGTCGGCCCTTCGATGATCGCGCGGAGGCCGGCTCTCTGCAATCTGACCACGGCTAGGCCAGGTAAACCTGCGATCGGCACGCTAAAGGCTACGCCCGGTGACCGCGGGACCCAAGAGCGGCACGTAGGAACGCCCGCAGCACTCGCACCCCCACTCGGGATGTCCCCGCTATCCCTTCGTTCGCTTCCTTCTCTTCTTGGGCTTTGAGGCGGGCAAGTTGTCGGCTGCCCACAGACGTGCAGCTGCCCAGAGGGCCCATTGCAGGTGCTTCCGGTTCAGCCCCTCAGGATGGTCTGCATGCTCCTCCGGGAGGTCAACAGAATCAGGCGAAACCGGGACCACAAGCCGGCGCACGTTATCTGGCCACTGTTTCGCGCGTTTCTTACCACCCAGGAACCTGCCCCAGGCTTGCCGCAACGCCCGCCGCGCTTCGGCGTTCTCAGGCGCCATGTAGGCAGCTAGAACGCCGTTCATGTTGGCTGCGCGGCCGAGCTGAGTCGTAACTGTCTCCCCTGTCGAATCGGTCCAGGAGATCAGGAACTCGCGTTCGGCATCCGTCTCCCCCTCCTCGTCTATCAGCCCTACCAAATAGGCCAAGGCGAAGATCTGGAAAGCCTCCCAGTCGCCCAAGTAGCGGACGACAGTGGCATCCAAGGGCAACTCGTCCGGCGATGCCCTTTTCTGCCGCAGCAGATACCTCTCAGTCTTGTCCGCTGCATTGGACTCTTCCAGCCAGCAGTGAATGGGCAGGGACGGTCGCCGCCGATAGTAAGTTTGGCGACTGGAGCCGTAGCCAGCCCAATCGCTCAAGTTGAGCTTGAAGCCATACGCCATGAGCGCAAGAGAGTGCGAGAAATCTGGATCATCGACCGGCTGAATAGCCCCGCCCGCCGCCTGCAGTGAGTCATTGATGGCTGTAGCAATGGCGGAAGCAATAGTCCCGATGTCTCGTGCTGGCGCCCCCTCGGCTTCCAGTGTTCGGGCCGTGATCAGATAGCGCTCGGCCGCCTCCTGCGCTCCCCGTGCCGCAGGGGCTAGCGCGAGCATGAACCCGGACTTCTCGCTCAGGTCAGAAAACTTTTCTCGGGCAAACGCCTCAGCCCGCTCCCCTTCGCCCAGGTTGTAGCGGAACTCGTAGGCAAGAGCGTCCCAAACGGTCAGTTCGCTAATGCCCTCCTGAATCGAAGTCCTGGCGAAGTGAGCTACCTCCTCTGGCACATGTTGGCCAATCACTAGTTTGCGGTACTCACCCGTCTGCACGTCGTAACGCCTCGCGGCATATGTTTCCCGCTTAAAACCGGGCTGCTCGGGGGCCTCCAGATAAAGCTCGTAGGAGTCTGCCACCTGCTGGGGAGTGAGGGCTGGATTGAAAGTCTGCAGCGGGCTACGCTGATGCTTGCTAAACAAACGCCATTTCATCCTGCTTAGCAGCTCATCAACCAGATTCCCCTCATGTACAAATCGAGCATACAATTGCATCTCCGCGGGAGACGAGGGAGCCGGCACATAGCACCGGGAACGTACCTGCTGAGCGACGAGTTGCCGATTCGTATTGGATTGGTCGAGCTGCTGCTGCATCTCTGCTCGGCAGACGTTGCTGAAGTAATCCACCCAGCCTTCTGCGTGGGCTCCCACCATTTGCCATAGGCGATTGGTGAGGCGGTGCATGTCCTTGGCGATCTGTTCCGTGGCCTGAACAAGCACCTCCCAGGCGAGCAGCTCCAGCAGTTGCTGATGTTCGTTGACGTACCTCCTTTGCTCGTTGCCATTACGCCGAGGCCTGCTCAGGAGGCGTCGGCGGGCATTGTCCACGGCAGCGCGCTGCTGCTCGATGAGCTTGCGCTCGGCGACCACTTCAGACCGCAGCTGCGCGGAATACTCCGCGAGCCCAGCCAATCGCCCCCGGACTAGCTCGATGACCTCCTTGGTCACGACGATAGCAAAGGGCTCCTGGCTGAGCGGGCGCCATTCTTTGTTGGTCTCGTTCCAGAAGAGGTTCTGGACCTCGTTCCCCAACTCCTGCGCGAATTTGAAGCTGATGCGCCGGCTCTGGTGATTTGCCCACCCCCATAGGGTCTGGCGCTGCGGCGCCCACTCGTCGGTGGGGCTACCGAGATAGCGATTCGTCCAGCGCTCGCAATTGGGGGGCACCTCTTCGTTGTCAACCCGCCGGAATATCCAGTCGATGGGGACGATATCTGTGTTGGTCAACCGCAGGAAAGGCGGCCAAGGCGGTCTGAGTTCATCCGGGACCTTCGCCACGCACTTGTTGAGCAACTGCTCTAAGCCCGCCTCGTTGCGATGGGGTATGGGCGGCTCGATAGGCAGTGCTCCTTCCTTGCCCAGTGTCACCGCTAGGTCACCGATCCCACTGGAGCTGAGCACCCTACTGGTGACCGCATCTGACCTGCCGGCTTGGGCCTCCGGCACGGACAGCATACGGTCGTAAAGGTCCACTGCAAACTTCCGAGCGAACGCATCAATGATCTCGGCGGCCGGAAACAGGATGTTGTAGATCCCGGCAGAAGCGTAAGCTGGCTGTCCGTCCACGGTCGCGTGGGCTTGGGCCCAGTTGGCCATCTGGTCCGCGGCGATCCCGGGGACGAAGGTATTCAGCACGATGTCCGCCAGAGCGGGGCAGACGCCGTACAGCGGGCGATCAGAGGACAGATCGTGTGCAGCGCTAGCGGCACCGTCAACTAGCAGACACACGTCGAAGACACGGCCGCCTTCCACGCCCACCTCGTCGGCATATTGGATGCGCACCGGCGCATGCTCGCTTGCCGCCATCTGCCGCTCCAGTTCGCGCAAGCCAGCAAAGCCACGCGCTACCGAATCTGCCTGGTCACGGGCATCAGTCAGCACGCTCCGAAAGCAGCTCGGAAGAACGACGACGCCAACTAAGTGACTGAGCCTGGGCTTGTATTCTCGCAGCAGCTGCCCGACATCCAACAACTGCCCAGCTCCTGTGCCCCCGGCCAGCGAGCCAACTACTACCACATAGTCCTTCTCGCTTGCTGCCTCTCTGAGCCGTGCGGCCAGTTCGGCAGCCTCCAGGAAGAATCCAACTCGGCCTGCCACACGAAACCCCCCGTAGCCCTTGTCCGGGACGGTTGCCTCTGGATTCGTGATCTTGGTAGCCTCGGGTTTGGTCAGCCAACTGCCGATGTACTTGTAAGGCTTCCCCTTTTGGATCGCGACGACGGCTTCGGCAGGACGCTTGGTGAGCCCGAAGAATTCGGCGCTCCCGGGCGACGTATCCAGGGGCGATCCTCCTGGGAGCCGATATTGCTGCTCCTCCTCCCCTGGGCCATCAATAAGCAGCAGTTGGAAGCCTGCCTTCGTCGGCGAACCCCACTCCTCGGCCAGCCGTTTCTTGAGCCATGCGAGGACCCCGCGTCCAGTCCCCCCGACGCCTACAACCAATGTCGGCATTCGTGTACCCCCTTCTCAGCGATTGCCGCCAACTATAGCTGGATCTCGAACTCGCCGATGCGCTCACCGCTCACGGCTGAGAGAGACTTCGTCCGTGCGATGCCCCCCCGATAGTAGCCGAGCCCAACACGGTCTCCCTCAACCGTCGCGCCCCAAAACACAACCTTCGCCGTCGCTGCCTTGCGCGCCCTGCCCCTGCCCAGCGGCTCGTCTTCTTTGCCTTCTGCAGCAGGTTCCCCAAACGCAAGCCCGGCAACGGCCTTCAGTCGACAGGTTCTCCATCGTCTTCCCACCAAGTCGGGTAAGGCCACCGATTGCCTTTCCTCGCCATAGGTGGCTGCCGGCTGCACCGTCATAGGATACGCCTTCATCAGCCGCAACGCCAGCAGCATCCGGGACCCCAAGGCCAGACCAAGGTAAGTGAGCATCAATACCTGCGCCGCCGCTACCACGGGCCAAAGCCATCCTCGCCTGACCTCGAAAAACAGGAGTGACTCGTCGGGCTTGGCAGCCTCGCCGCCAAGAGCGGTACCGATATGGCTGACCTTGAGCATGTAGTCTCCCGATACGGCCATGGGCAATAGCAGACAGCGAGACTTGGGCAGCGCGAGGCGAGCCCTGAACTGGCTCCCTTCCGGTCGATCCAAGTACACCGCCGGGCTGCGGCCCCCGGCCGGCGTCCGAAGCAACTGAACCAGGTACAGCCGCTCCGGATGGGTGGCGAAATGCTCTTCGGGAGTAACAGGCTGTTCGGCGACCTTCAGTTCGCCAGCCACATCCAGTGTTGTCTTGTAGACAGGTATCCTCCGCTCAGTGGGGCGATGGAGGGCCAGATAGGGATCGGGCCCGACCGACACGCGATAGGATACGGACACATCCAGGGCCTCCGGCGCCTGTGTTCGCAACGTTATCGTGTAGTCCCCGGGAAGCTTCGGCAAAAAGCTAGGGCGACCGAGGTAGTAGCCTGCCGACGGCTTTGTGAAGAGTAGGTTAATCGCATCCCCCGTCGGCGGCACGACGCGCCCGGTCAAGCTTAGCGGATATCTAGGATCCGACTTGAGCGGCCGCCCGCTCGTGCGCGAGAACCGCGCCACGACCTGCAGCTCCTTGCCCTGCGGATGGACTGGCCTCGGCGCTACCAACTGCATGTGGACCGGGACCTCGTTGCGATATATCTCCACATGGCCTTTCCCTTCGATTATCTCATACGACCAGGTCCCAGGTTCTGGATCATACACCGACACTATCTCATACCCGGGATAGCGCCGCCGTTTTGCGTCGCCGTCTTCGCCCGGATCAACGAACCGACCATCCGGGCGCCGGAGCTGCAAGACGAGCTTGGGGGTGCTGGGGAAGACGTGGAACTCGACTCGGTCGAGGTATGGCTTGAGCTCGAAGCTCTTGCTACCCGTCGTAAGAACATCACGGACTGCGCTGGGGATACTGAAGATCCGGTTGATCACATCGTTGTACCGCCACCGCAGCTCCTCAACGCTCGCGATCGCAGCGATCCGTTCTGGACCTGCTATCCGCTCCCAATACTTGCGGTACTTCGGCCAGAACCGACCAGCTACGTCCACTGCGATAACGTAGAGCTCGACCCCCTTCGCCTTCAGATGCTGCGAGGAGAACTCCTCTATCTCGGCGAAGTACCTCTCTGGCGGCAAACCTCGCGCATCTTCCGGCAGCCCATCAGTGAACAGGATCAGGCGCGGATTGCGCCCGGGCTCGAAAGAGCCGGATGCAGAGAACGCTTCTGCAGCCCTGCGGAGAGCAGCAATGACATTGGTGTATCTGTTCCCCAAGCTTCTTATCGCGATACGCCCTGTTGCCTCCTCGATTCCTGCGGTCGCAGAAACTGCCTGCAGAGGAGGTGAATGCATCGTAACATAGTCGGCGAAGTCAACTACACCCACCCGGTTCGGGCTTTCTGCCGAACTCTTCGCGGCTATGCTGGATACCGCATACTTGGCCGCCTCGATGCGGATGCCTGCGGGGTCAGTACCGCGCGGTCCCTTCAGGCTCCCCGACTGATCCATGAGGAGCAACACGTCTACCTGCAGCGCGCTGGGCTGTGGCATCTCCAGTGTGATGTCGGCCTCTCGCGCCTTGCCTTTGCCGCACCCCGGCAGCGCCGCGCAAAGAGCTGCCAGCGCAACGAGGCACAGGGCCGGATGACGACGCTCCCGCAGGGGCAGCTCTGGGTTTTCGGTCCGGCCACGGATGCTCTGCTTCGTTCTCACGCCCAGCCCCCTCTGCTCTTGCAGCGCCCACAGAGTGCACCACCGGCGCTCGCATTGAGGGTCTACTTCCTCGCGCTTATGGAAGCTTCCTCCTTGCGTGTGCTCCGTACGGCCAAGATGACTGTATCTCCCTGCGCCCGACAATACGTTGCGGAATCCCGGCAGCACATGCCCGAGCGAGGAACCGTCCCCGAAATCCTGCAATGTCCTCACCGTGTTCTCGCCCCTCGATACAGACGCCACCGCCAAATGGTCTCAGACGCCAACAACAGGAACGTGGCTGCTTCACGCCGTGGAACCACGTGCGCATCAAGGCATTCGTTCTCCCAACAAGCCGCTGGAGCTGCCCTGCGCCGCGAGGGCCTTCTCCACCCTTGGGGGCGTGACGTTGACGACCACTCGCCGTCGTAGCGGAGGGACGCAGCTAACATCACGTGCTTTGGGTCTCGCCAAGACCTCCTACGCTCGTCCCTGGAGCCACATAGTCCGGTATTCCTGTGGAGATTGTTGCCGAGCTGATGCGCCGGTGCCCGTGTTGCTCAATAGGTCGCATCTTCGTCCTCGATCGCAACGCGCCCGCTGCGCTAGTTCGACCAAGTCGCGTCCGAGCGCAGAAAGATCTGCCGCCGCTAGCAGGCGCTCCCCTGGTGTGCCCGCTAGCGACGTACCCACGTCGCGGGCAAGCTTTTGGAGTTCCGAGCGATGCTTGAGGGACGCCTCGCACGAGTTGAGGAGCGTACTGCGGAATTGATCAAACGTTGGCAGGCCGCCCTGGACGGGCCAATACCAGGCTGCCCGAAGCTCGCCATCGCAACTGTCCCATTCAAATTTCGGCTCAAATGTACGCCACTGAATCTCGAGTATTCGTTGGAACACCAGGAGCTTGCTCCGCTTGGGAATCTGCACGAGCTTGGGTGCGACAACCCAGAGACAGCGATCATCCCACCGGACGACAAGCGTCAGCGGCTCGCCGGAAGACTCGTAGGTCACTTCGAAATCGCCGCCCTGCGTTTCTTCGTAGGGCAACTCTAGCCGTTGGCGATAAGCCTTCACTTTGGGACCAAGTCCCTCATCCATGTTCAAGCCACGCCCCACATCTGGTCATCACTTTGCAGGCGATGGATGCTCCCGCTCGGACGGGCCCAACGCGCTCAGAAAGCGGCGTTTGAACTCACTGCTATCCACTTGCACTGCTACGTCTTTGGCTGGCTCCCTGCGCTCCCGGCGAGCGCGGTGGTCGATCACTGTCATACCGAAAACTGGGCTTTCGCGATCGGTGACCACCTGCACATGGCAGGGCTGCGTCCACACCGGCTCCGGCCAGATCGCGACGGCCATCGCCAAGGGATCGTGAAGGTGGCAGCCGCGAAAACCCTCAGCCCTTCGATAGAAATCCATATAGTGGCTTGTGATCTCGCTGATATACCGGCCGATGGACCACGTGTCGGGATACAGCGCCGCCTCAATGTCTTCCGGGGTAAAAGGACACTCCAACGCGACGTCAAGTCCGATAGCCGTCAAGGGAATGGAGCTCGCAAAGATCGTGGCCGCGGCGACCGCATCCATCCAGACATTGAACTCGCTGTACGGTGCTATGTTGCCGGGCACGCGGTAGGCGCCGCCCATGAAGACGATACGGGGGATGTTCTGCTCGATGTCCGGAGCCTGCCCAAGCGCCTTGGCGACATTCGTCAGCGGACCGGTGACGACCAGTAGCACGTCGCTCGGCTTCCCGTAGGTTTCAATGATCAACTCCACCGCGGTCTGTCGGGACAGTGCCCTCTCGACCGGGTCAGGCTGCGAGTTGGAGCCGAGGCCTTGAGGGCCGTGAACGAACTCGGCGTTTGGCTTTCCCCCTGGCGGCCAGTCACTCAGCGGCTCCTCGAGACCAACGCACACGGGGAAGTCAGCCGACACGCCCGCTGCCGCAAGGGTCCGGAGAACGTTCAAGGCGCTCTGCTTGGCCCCAACGTTGCCACAGGACGTGCCTATGCCGACGATCTCGACACCTGGGATACGCAGCGCGACCAGCAACGCTAACGCGTCGTCAACGCCCGGGTCCATGTCCAGAAGAAGTGGGATTCGGCTGCCTATTCCCCACACCCCCCCACGGTGGCTGTCTGGGAACCCCAGACCCAAGCAGAGCTTGATCCAATGTGACTGGGAGGGGGCTCCGACGGTAGAGACAAACCGAGGAGTTCCACATATTGCCCCGTCTCGTCCCACTCCTTCAGCACATAGTCGGCGATGCCGTCCGCACCATAGTGCCGACGGGCGCGCTCGCTGCAGGTTCTGTAGGTGTACCGTGGCCAGAGGAACCACTGAATGGGCTTGCCCAGGCGCCCCTGGCTCCCCGGTGGTGCCGCGGCCACATGTAGCCTGACGGACGATACCGCCGAGTGCTTGTCCATGTGATCCGGCTGCTGTCTGAGCCAGCACGCGTACGCCTGCTCTTCTGGGGTGCGTTTGCACTGTGCATAGAAGCGAATGTCGTTCTTGAGCGTCTTTAGCTTAGAGCGGAGAACGGCTTCGCTGCCCACTCGGCGCCACTGGATGTCTATCTGATCCAACAGGCGCAGCAGCGCAGCCCAGGGGGCGAGCTCTGGCCTGTCGGTGCAGAGAACTTGTGTGCCGAAGAGTTTCTTCATCTCGGGCTTGACATTGCTCTGCTTGTCGAAGGGCGTGCCGCTCTGATGGAACTCGCAGAGGAGGGCGATGTCCTCGCTCTCCTCCGCTGTGAGGCCGTAGAGTTCGTAGTCCGCGCGAATCAACCTTCCGGTGAGCGCCGCGTGACACGCGCGTACGACCGGGGCGCTCTGGTGCTCACTGTCACCCTTGCACCCAATGTCGTGGAGCCATAGCGACACCAGGAATCGAAAAAGGTCTTCCGCGGTATACTTAGGTCCGGTGTTGCGAATGTCATTCCAGGTGTATGCGAGCAAGTGGTTCGCGAGCTGCCAGACACTCAAGTGGTGCTCGATGGCATGCTCGACAGCGTGGAAAGTCTTCTCGCCGTGCCAGAGGATGGCCGGCTGCGCCCTCCAGAGGCGGACGAGGCCGATGAGGCGCCGGCGAAGCTGAGCACTCCCGCCGTTTGACGTGTCGGCGAGGTGGGGGAGTAGAGGGCTGATCTCCTGGTAAAGGAAACGGTTCAACTCGTACGGTAAGCGTAGGAGACGGCGTTTCGAGACGAACCCGCAGGCTCCGGATGCGCGCATGGCTTCCGCCATTACGTCCGGTTCCTCACTCCAAGTGAGGAGGAAGGACGGGATTTCGGGCCAACGCTCAGTGAGGACACGTATTGCTTCGATGCCGCGCTTGCGCCCTTCAAACAGGAGATCTACTAGCACGGCATCGACATCCTGACGACGAGGCACACCGACGACGTCGGAAGCCTTGCCGCTCGGGCCTATGATCGACCAACTACCCGTCAGTTCAATGGGCCTTGGACTCGACGTCAGGCTGTTCAGGAATGAACTCCAGTCCTGTGAAACAAGGAAGGTAGTATTGGTGGCCATCGCCAATGTGTGCAGCTCTCGCTCTATCTTCCCAGGGCGATCATCGATGACCAGTATGGTCTGCCGCTGCTCCCCTGCCGGAGGGAAGTTGGTCGCCAGGTAGTAGTGGTCGAGCGTTCTCTGGTAACTGTATGCTGCTCTGTATCGTTTCGCCCCAGGGTCTACGCTCAGGATGGCATGCTCATCAACGAGGCGCTCGTCATCGCCATAGGGAACAGAAGCCAATTCGTCGAGGGCCGCGACAGTGGTTTGGCGAGGCTTGCTCTGGGCCTTCACGACTTCTCTGAGGCGTGTTACGTTGCCGGGCTCGAGGCGACGCAGGCGCTGCGTCAGATCGCGCAATCGATGGCGGGAAAGTGGTAGCTGCAAGTATAGATCCGTCCCGCCTGGTGCCAAGAGCCGAAGGTGGCCACATGTCCGAAGAATGTGAGAGTGGTGGGGGACGCTCAAGAAAGCGGCGCGTTCGGCCACATCGGATTCAAAAAGAAGCTTTCTAACGAGCGACGCCGCCTCATTGAGCCGCTTCGGTAGAATCGCGAGGTACGCAGTGGCCGTTGGCAACGGCTGGGGGCTGTCCAGAGTGACGTACTCGCCAATCTTAAGCTGCGGGATACCAGACAGTGCCCGGCGAAGCGCATCTGATAACGACCTTGCGGACGATGGTCCTACAATGCAGACTGTGGTCATCCTATGGCACCGTGATCCCTGCTAGTCGGACAGCGATGCCCGCGAGGGCAGCGACAGCCTCGATTCGGTAGGCCTCCCATTCATGGAGGCCGGTCAGCAAGCATCTCTGCCGTGTTAGCTCCGCCCGTGTACGTTCCTCCCCCAGGAGGGAGTCGATGTCAGCGACAAACGCGTCAAACCGTGTCATGCTCACGTTGCCGGCCCTATCGGCATACGGCACGAAAGCTCGCAGTGCTTGCTGCAAATCCTGAGCCGCTTTCCGCCGGTTCCCCTGGATACGCCGGACTGCGGCGATGAAGCCGGCTCTCTTGTCGTTAGAAATCGCCGCACGGCATTGTCGCGCGAGGCGGCCGGCCATGTCCGCGCCTCCCAGATCGGCCCTTCGTTTGGCTCCAGAATCACGCCTGCGGCCCGGCAGACTGCGACCAGCGCCCAGATCGCTATGTCAGCATCGAGCGAAAGCCACGCCCTCTGATCCTGTGAGCTCCTCGTGGACTGCAGCGTTCCTGAGGTTCTTGCAGCAGTATGCCAAGTCACTCGCCGGGTGGTTCGAGGTCCGGTTTCCGCAAATGGTGCCAAGGGCATCATCGACAGTCCACTCGCGTCCGGCCAGAACATGACCGAAAGTATGTTGCAGAAGCGCCTGGAGGGCTAACCCAGACGCCGCCAGTGAAAGCCGATTGACGATCCAGATCATGGCAGAGTCTCCGGTGAGGGAAGAACGTGGGCGGCCTGCGTGCGGCTGAGCTGCCGTCTCTACCACTGATCACCGTCTCTCAAAGCGGTTGCCAGCGGCTCCGGCCTATCGGGGAAATCTCGACCGTCACCGGCTCCTTTTTCTGATGGGTGCGGACAAGCTCGACCATAGCGTGGAAGGCTTCCTCGATCTCCTGCCTGGAGAAGACGACTTTCTCCCCGTCGTCCGTGGAGTCCACAAGGTCGCAGACCGCATGTCCGCTCATGCGTCCCCAGAGCCGCTTGTCACAGACGGCGAGCCGAACTTGTGGGAAGTTGCGCGCAGCGGTGCCGTTCAGGGGCATGAAGATGCCCACCTCGACCATATCGTCAGTCGATAGCAGTTCCTTGTCGAAGAGAAAACGCAGTAATGCCAGAGACTTGGCCTCTTCCGCAGGAGAACTCTCTGGATGTCCTACGATCCAAAATGTTCCCAGCCGGAGCCTGCACTTCTTCACGAGGTAACAGGCGCAGATTGCTTGGGCGATCTCGGCCGGGAACCGCGCCAGCACGTCGTCACCGCAGAACGTCGATACCTCGCTCACCAGATCCCTATGCGAGAGGAGGGGGGTGCCTAGTCGCTTGTTCATGCAGGTGAGGACCTTGGTGGATCCCGTCTCGATCCCGATGTAAAGGAGGCTGATGCCAGCTGATTTCATGCGCCTCAAATCGGCTTCGTTCACTCTATCCACTCTGGTCTCTGCCAGCACAGAGAACGAGAACTGCTGCCGCAGATCTTCGAGGATTCGGCAAAGACCCTCGAAGTAGTCGGGAGAGGAGTTAACAGTCTCGTCGAGCAGCTGAATCTCTCGTACGCCGCTCTCGAGGAGATAACGGAGTGTCTTGCGGCAGGTATCGAGGAAACGCGCCAGCCCGTGCTCGTCGGAGTGAGACAGGGTGCTAAGGGCACCAAACCAAGGAGCGCTGGTACAGAAGGCGCATCGACCGTGAGCACAGCCTCGCACGAACACCAGGCTTGCGTTTGTTGATCGAAGGAAGTCGGGGACGGTTACGTCGGGCGGGAGTAACAAGGCTGAATAGTCAAGTGCCGGGATGTCTGCCAGATTGCCGCGGGGCCGGTCGGGCTCGACCACGATTCGGTGCCCCTGACGGTGGGTGATGCCAAGAGTCCCGTCTATGGGCTCATTAGCGCAGATACGCTCCAGGAGCCGTAGAAACGTGAACTCTCCTTCTTTGCGTACGATGATGTCGATTTCGAGGCGCTCGCGCAGGAGTGAATTCCCGCTGGGCTTTCCGTCGCGGGGTTCGCGATCGTCGTAGAAAGACACCTCCTGCCCTCCGAGAACGATGGGCACTCCCTTCCCAAGGTGGCCCCGGAGGTGCTTGGCGAGAGTCAGAGCGATGGGCTCAGCCAGATAATAGGGGACGGATATGCCGACCAGCCGCGGCCTGAGTTGCCCCACGACGTCAGCGGCAACGCGACAGGCCTTGGCTGCGAGGTCGGTTCCCTCAGGAAGGTACCACCGCAGCGAGCCGTCTGTCTCTCGGCGATAGCAGCAAACATGGGGATCGAGGGGCAGCACTCGGACGTCGAAGGTCGGCTTGCCTGCCACAGGCTCGCGCGCGTGGCTGGCAATGCTGAGAACGCCCTGGGGGTGCTCGAAAGGGTGCTGCGCATCGCTGATGAGCTCCTCGGCGAGGCGCCCGGATGCACGCTCCGCATAGATCGGCGGAAAGATGAGAAGCGCATCTATTCGGGAGGATGCCTTGGGAGTCATGGCGTCAGCGCTAATCCTCGTCCTCAGGGCTTTCAGAGCCCAGGTTTGGATACTGTTCCCGCAGATAGGGGTAGTCGGCAAGGAGGGAAGGGTGGCTGCCAGCGATGACTTTGATGCGTCGGCCGAGGGCAAAGCGGTCGTTGAGGCCAAGCAGCTTCCATGCCTCGCTCTTCTTGCCGTGGCAGGCGCGAAGCGCGGCTTGTATGTAGTCCAGTTGCGTCCGCGCCAGTATCTCGGAAAGCTCTACGCCCTCCGGCGCAACGGATATCTGCGTGGCGCTCTCCTCGCCGAAAAGAGGACGGTTCTGCTGGACCTCCAGCGGCAGATGCTCCGGGCCGATCGCATCCTCGGCAGACATCGCGGCCATCTCTATGTAGTTGTTGAGCTGTCGAACATTGCCAAGCCACCAGGAATACGCGCATAGAAGGTCCATGGCCGGCTGTGTTATCGTGTGGGCAGCCGTTCGCCCCTGAGCACGCAGGAGCCCGAGATAGTGGTGTGCAAGGGCAGGAATGTCGGTCGCGATATCAGCCAAGCGGGGCGTCCTTATGGGGAAAACGTTCAGGCGGAAGTACAGCTCCTTCCGGAAGGAGCCCTCGGAGACAGCCTCTTCGAGGGAACGGTTGGTGGCCACGACGAGTTGGATGTCAACGCTGATATCCTCGGTGCCGCCAGTGCGCCTAAACGTGCGTGTTTCAAGCACTCGCAGCAGTTTTGCCTGGGTCGCCAGATCAAGTTCGCCGATCTCGTCCAGAAAGAGCACGCCCCCATCCGCCTGCTCGAACACGCCGATACGCCGCTCAATGGCGTCCGTGAAAGCCCCCTTCTCGTGCCCAAAGAGCAGGATCTCGATGAGGCCTCCTGATCCCTCCGTCCTCTTTAGGGATTCAGGAACGAACGGCTCGTCCTTCCGCGGACCTTGCGACCAGATCGCCCTGGCGACGAGTTCCTTCCCGGTGCCCGTCTCCCCGGTGACCATAACCGTGACCTGCCCGTCAACGGCTGCTCGTTTGATCGCCTTCTTCAGATTGCGAACGGGCACGCTCTCTCCGACGATCTCCCACGGCTCGTAGTGGCGCAGCCGCTCCTCAACGATGGCAAATCGGCGCTGAAGCCGGACGCGCTCGGTGAGGCTGCGAAGGACAGTGCGGAGCTCACGCAGGTTTACCGGCTTTCGGATGAAATACTCCGCGCCGAGGTTGAGGGCCTGCACCGCCAGGTCCATGTCGTTGTATGCGGTCATTATTACGACAGGGGTATTCGGGTAGCGGGAGCGATGCCATTCGAGGAAGCGGAGGCCGTCGCGGTTTTCCTTGTCGGTCTCGCTCAGGCGGATATCTGAGAGGACAACGCCGATGCGTTCGTCATCAGCCCGCTTGGCCTCCGCAAGATCGCGCGCAGCGACGATATCATAATCCGAGGCCAATCCGCGGCTGTACGCCATAAGGTCGGCTTCACGATCCTCGACGATCAACAATCGTTCTTGCTTGGCCATCCGGGCATCCCTATCCGGCAGAGCCTGCCTGCTTGCCAAAGCGCCTTTCGAAGTACTGTACCACAGTCTCCAAGGCATCCCGCAGCCCGATGAGGTCGCGCTGGAAGTCCCCCGCCTGTCCCGCCACCTCTTCCCAGTCGGTCGCACCGGCTATGCGCTCGCACCCGTCCTTAAGGCTGCTGAGGCGATGATTCGCCTCTTGCCATGCTGCCTTGGCATCATCGTCACGCTCTATGTGTTGTAAGAAGCTCCAGTTGTCCGGATCGCGAATGCCCCCGAACTCGTCGGCGGCGCGGAGCGCCGACTGCGGCTCCTCGGCGGCGTTCCTCTTGAGCGCCTGGGTCACCTCGGTGAACAGCCTCTCGTCCTCGGCCGACATGTGGGCCTTTCCCAGGCTCCGCTCGAGCAGACCCGCAAGTGTCTGTAGGTCCATGTCGATGGCGAGGAACGGTGTTATCACGTCGTGGCGATGGGCGTGCACCTCACTCAAGAAATGGCTGGCCTCAGCAGTCCACTCGCCGCGAGGCAGGTCGTCACAGGCTGTATCGTCGGCAAGCCACTGCTTAACCTTCTCAAGCAGCTCCGTCTCGCCGGCCGCGAAGTGGCGTACAGGAACGTTGTCCGTGCCACTGGCACACTGCGTGGTGTGCGTGACGGTGTATTGGATGATGAGTCGCTTGAGCGCGCGGCTGTCGGCATCTTCCGCAGCTTGCTGGGCCAGGCGTCTCCCGACGTCATTCGAAGCCGGTGTCCGATGCTTCTTCTCGGGAAGGCTCAGATCCACGATGACGATGCTGGCCACATGTGCGGGGACCCTCTCGAGCGCGGCTCGTCCTTCCTCGCCGTCGTGGGCTATCTGGATGTTGGCCTCGTCACCCAACACCTTCCTCGCTACTCGCCCGATGCGCCGGGCTTGCGTGTCGTGCGCGATGAGTACGAAGGGTCTACCTGGCATCGTTCTGCTCGAGCCACCTATCCCAGAACGCAGAGCCGGGCTTGCGGCTAGTGACGGGCAGGCCCATGTCCAGAGTGAAGGTATTCTGGCCCTCAGGATCGCGCGAAGGGCCGCCGTTGGCAGGACCGTATTCGCGGCATAGCGTGGTCCCGATCCAAATCCGGACGGTACCGCCGTGGACGAAGACGTTGCGAATCAGCTGGTCCATTTTGTAGGCCTGGGGGGAGGCCGGGTCCCCGCGCATCGCTTCTTCCCATTCGTCCAAGAGGTCATCTCGGATGGAGGGCGCAGAGCTGGCAGCCAGGACGTGCTGGGCCCGGAGCCAGCAGTACTCTCCGGATTTCTCAGTCTCAACCACCAAGCTCACGTTCTTCTTGTCGTCGTCAACGAAGTTGCTGCGGATGATCTCTCCGACACGTTTCATCTTCGCAGGATGGGCAAGGCCGTAGGAGTTGGTGCCTGCCACGTTGAGTTCGTCAATACGCCATTCGATGGAGCGTCCGTCCGCTGTAGAGACGCCGCAGGTGGTCGCGTCCGACGGTGAAGGACGCTCGATCTCCCACCAGACGGTGTGGCACTTGGGGCACACCTCTTGACGCGTCGGCACCCTGAGAAGCGTCGTGCGGGAGCCCGAGGCTTGGCAGATGAGCCCCTCGAGCACAGCCAGCTGCGGGTTGTACACGAGGGTGAGGTTCGTCGCAAACTGGCGCCATGGTAACGGCTCGTCTCTCAGGTGTTTGAGCGGGCAGTGGGCGTCTTGGTTGCACCACTCGTATGGCGGGAGGAGGTCGCTGATGTCCGAGAAGCGGTCTCGCGCTCGTTGAACGTGGTCCTGGCAGATTCTACAGGCGCAAGTGGGGCGGTCGAGAACTGCGTGCCACAGTGACTCCTCGCGGCAAACCGGCTTGCCTCGAGGCTCCGTCCGCACGTCTATGCGCGGCTTCCGAGACTCAGTTACGAGAGAATGGCATTCCGCACAGAAAGAGAGTCGTCCACTGCGCCCCGCTGCTTCACGGGCGTTGCAGCCCTCGGCGTGACTACCCGCGGGAAAGGGGAAGTCGCGCAAAGCAGCGAAGGCAGTCAACTGGTCGCGGAGCCTGATGCCCCACTGCGTCGCGATGTCCTTGACCTGGGTGGCGACAGCCTCCCACAGGCTTCTGTAGTCGTCGTCACTTCCACGGTCACCGATCTTGGGGAAAAGAGTGACGTCAAGCGGTAGCCCGGCTTGCTGCAGTTCGTGGACTGAGAGATAACGTTCCTCCGACGGCCTGTCCGTAGGTTGAAATATGGATAGCGCATAGCTGTGCGGGAAAAGGGGCTTCACTATGTTGATGAGCGCCACGCCGTTCCTGTACGTCGCGTCTCCTATGCCGTGGGTCTGGTCGACCTGCGTACCGAAGCAGAGGTCCCAGATTCCAGCGGCCGGGGGTGGCAGCTTCGCCACGATTCTCCTAACGGCGTCGGCAATGAACTCTGGGCTCCTAGCCTCGATGTGGTGATAGGAGATCGCCAGACTCTTGGGGGGCCTGCGATCCTGCTCGAATCGCCTGTAGAGCTCGTCTATCGTCTCGGAGTGCGGCTGCCCTCCGACGTGACACAAGGCGAGATGAACTGACAGGTCTTGCAAGACTCCCCATGCCATGCGGGCCGAGGCGCCGCTCACGAGTGTGTCCAGGTCATTGTCCAGCCACACGACCGCAACCCGATCGACCATCCGTGCCCTCCTCTGACAGCAAGATCTGGAAGCCTGCTAGATATGAGTATTGCGGAGATAAGGCGAGCTTGGTCGCGATCCGTTCCGCTCTGTCCTCGATCTCCGCCTTGCCCTGCTCGTTGGGAAACAGGGTCGCGAAGAACTGCCAATTGGCTAGTAGGCCGGCAAAGACCTGGCATGCGCGAAGGCCCGACTGCTCCTTCTCATCTAGAGGGTCCCGCTCCGGCGTCCTGCCACATGACGCTACGAAGAAGACGACAAAGGAGCCGCCACCGTCGGCTATGCGTCTTGTGCCCATGGCAATCGGGCGCCCGAAGCTGCCTGGTCCCGCACCGCGTTGGCCAGGGAGGCGGGCCAGGGCATTCCGGAGCAGCTCGTTCATGCAACTCGCGAATCCACCACGGAGATGCGCGAAGTCCCTGTTCTCGCGGTCGCGCATCGCCTGCTGCTGGAGACCGTCTCCGCTCGTGCCGGGAGTACGCACAAAACGCAGACAGCCCGGGGAGAGCTCTTCTGTGATCATACCAGCTACGACATTCCTGACTCGTTCTGGGAGGCCGCACTCGCCGGTTGGCCCGGTGTGTGAGGAACTGCCGTAGACAAGCGAACGAGCCCCCGGGGCGATGCTCACGTACCCGTAGTCCCCACCTGACACCAAGGCGGGTTGGATGAGTGTCTCAGCACTCGCGTGGAGCATGCGGGGCGGGCAAGTGCGGGCGCGCTTGTCAGTGCTTGCGTCGGCAACAGCCCTGACGCGGTAATCCAGCTGGCGCGCGAAGGACACAGCATACCCCAGTTGCGCTTCCTGCGCGAACAATCGGACCGAAGGGCCCAGTACACGCCAACGATGTCCGAACTGCGAACTTGCGATGTCGCACTCCTCAGTGGCACGCAGAGCTTCAAGCAGCATCTGGGCGTCGTGGGACACGTTGTGCATGAACCTGTGGAAGTAGTCGTTGCGCTCGCTCAGGGCCTGTAAGGCCCGCTCCGCCTTCTGCGCTCCTCGCTCTGCGGCCTTACGCTTGACTCCCCACTCCTCCGCGTACCGCCACGCAAGCACCACGTACAGTCCAACCGTCGCCATCAGGACGTACACGGGTCCACCCTCAACCGGTGGAGAAGGCACCGTGCCCCAAAGCCACGGGCCCAGTGTAGAGCTTGACACGCGCTGGTGCAGCACAGCCGTGAGTCCGCCACCAGCCAGCAGCATCCATGTACGAAGTTTGGCGGGCGGTCGCCAATGAAGCAGTGCCACCCACAAGTTCCGTCGGCCGGCCGCGCTGGTGCTCGTGGCATATTCGATGTAGGCATCGAAAGTGTGCAGCGCTGAGAAGAGGAACAGCGCCATGAAGGGCAGACCGTCTGGTGCGGCAGTCACGACAATTGCTGCCCACAGTGCGGTGTCAACCACCGTCAGCCAAGGCTCCAGGTCCTCAAAGGCTTGGTCTGCGGCTTGGGCGCGGTCTGCCGAAGGTTTGTCACCCGCATCGCCCACGCGTCGGCGGAGAAGCCATGCTACAGTCGCCACGTATATCATCAGCAACAGAGCGATTGTCGCCGGTATGACGAGAAGCTCCGGGCGACCCCACAGCGTGCCCGAGACCTCGGCCAACTGAGTGGCCCGCAGGGCACCCACGCACAGGAGGACGTCAAGCCAGAATGCAAGGGCCCGGACGGGCCCGTCGTCTTCATCCAGTCGGGTCAGACCCGCAAGCAAAGGCTGAAACTGAGTCCTGCGCAAGAGCCCGGCGGAGATGCCAACGAGGATCAGCAAGACCAGAAGCAGCTCCCTGAGCCACGGGGGAGCGGGAGAGAGCAGGGAAAGGAGCCATCCGAGCCCGAGCAGGACGACGAGTGCGACAGCCACGGGCTCCTGTTTCCAGACCCGTCGCAGATCCATCTGTCTATAGACGTTGACCCAGGAGTTGGCTCCGTCCATCTTGACAGCTCCTCCGCGCGTGACGCCTCTACTACCCAATTCGACATCGAGACTGTCGCTCCTGCTGCAGCCTGGCAACGCAGAAATAGCACGTAGAGCTCCACGAGTCTTGCGCGCTCGTGCTGGGCGAGCCAGGCGTCCACGTCGCCACCCGGCCACCGGCGGAAGCGCCCCGCAAACTCGCGGAGCGAAGCCGGCCCGGCAAGAACACGGGCGCAGCCGGCAAAGCCCGGGGGCACCCTCACTGTGTCGGTCAGTAGCAGGCGGCCGGCGGCCCCGAGGCTGAAACTGACCATCTCAAGAACGCCGCGCTTGCACAGATGTTCGGCGATCCCCGCGAGCAGGCGCCGGACTACCGCAAGGCCGTCCGAACCGCCATCTGAGTGCAGGTAGTATTCGATGCCGGGGGGCACGGGCTCGAAGGGTGGGTTGGCGCAGATGTAGTCAAATCGTTCACCGGCGACCGGCCCGTACAGGTCACCTTGTCGCAGCTCAACCCGATCCGCAACGCCATTGAGAGCCAAGTTGAGCTTGGCCAGGGCCAGAGCCCGGGGGTTGATGTCCACGGCCACCACGTGCCTGGCCCGTTCGGCCGCGAATATGGCATAGATCCCGCTGCCAGTGCACAGGTCGAGAACTTCGGCGCCATCTGGGACCTGCATGTGCCGCACGAAGTACTCGCTCTCCGGATAGAGCGGAAAGGCCGAGTCAATACCGCGCCGCCATGGGAAGTCCGTGATCAGCCAGCGGCCCTGGAATCGGCGCACCATGAAGCGCGACCGTAGGAGGCCATCCTTATGTCTCTTCATCAGGCGGGCTGCGGCTAACGCGTCGGCTGCACCATCGAGGTTCTCGTCTGCGCAGGCCTCCCACCCCTCTCCCAGCGTGAAGACCGAACGAAACCGTGCCGGGCTGTCACGCCGCACAGTCGCCAGCGCGTCGCGCACACGGTCTATTTGGCTAGTTTGAAGCGGCGCGATCATGTCCTTGAGTCCCACTGGGCCGCAATGGCTTCGCTGTGGATCAAGGCATGGACACGTGCTTTGAGGTCAGTGAACTCCCTGCTGAATTTGAGAGTGGGGTCCCGCGGCCGCGGCAGGGTCCCCGCCACATCTACCACTTGGTGCACTCGGGCGGGTCGCGCAGTGCTGACGATTACCCTGTCCGCGAGGAAGATGGCCTCCTCGACGTCGTGGGTAACGAAGACAACCGCCGTGTGGTGCTGGTCCTGTATGTTGAGCAACTCCTCCTGCATCAGGCCGCGAGTCTGGGAGTCCAGTGCTCCGAAGGGCTCATCCATGAGAAGGACTTCCGGATTTGCTGCGAGGGTCCGGGCAATTGCAACCCGCTGACGCATCCCGCCCGAGAGATGCTTAGGATATGCGTTGGCGAATTCCTTGAGGCCGACCAGTTCGACGTAGTAGTTGCCCTGAGCGTCCCATTCGGTCCTGGGTAGGTCACGCCGGAACCGAAGTCCGAACATCACGTTCTGCTTCACCGTCATCCAGGGGAAGGAGGTATACGATTGGAAGACCATGCCCCGGTCGGGGCCCGGGCCATCTATGGGAGCACCATCGACCATTATCTCCCCTCCGGTCGCGACTTCAAGCCCCGCGATCATCCGGAGGATCGTAGTCTTGCCGCATCCTGAGGGGCCGAGAATGACGACGAATTCGTTGGGGGCCACGGAGAAGCTGAACTCCTCCACGGCAATGATCGACAGTCCGTCACGCGAGAATACCTTGCGAAGCCCGCTTGCCACGAGCTTGGGCTGCCCTAAAGCCGTCTGGTTGACCAGAGCCATCTCGGTCACTTTTCTGTCCATCGGAACAAGACCCGATAGGCTCCTTTGAAGGTGAAGTCAATGATGAGCCCGATGACTCCGATGATCAATACTCCTGCGATCACATTGTCCGTGCGCAAGAACCGCTGCGATTCCATGATCATGTGGCCCAACCCAGTGTTGGCACCGACGATCTCGGCGAGAAGCAGGTACGACCAGGCCCATCCGAACGCCACACGGACGTTGTCGAACACCATTGGCATGGTGTAGGGCAGAATGACCCTATGCAGCACCGCTAGCCTGCTGGCGCCCACCGTATAGGAGACCTCGAGGTACTCCTTGGGGCAGTGCGCGGTCGCATCCGAGACCAGAATGACCAACTGGAAGAAAGTCCCTATGAAGATGAGAGAGATCTGACTGCTGTTCCCAATGCCTACCCAAAGGATGAGCAGAGGGATGAACGCGGGGACGGGCATGTACCGGATGAAGTCATTCACGGGCTCGACGAATGCCTCGACTTGCTTGAACGTGCCCATGAGAATGCCCAATGGCACGGCTAGGGCAACCGAGATCAAGAAGCCCATTCCCACGCGATAGAAGCTGTCCCGCATATCCGTTAGGAGACCGAATTCGGTAAACAGACGCACTGCGGCTCGTGCTACATCTGTCGGGGCGGGCAAGAAGAAGGGCTTGGTAAATCCGCCATAGGTCGCCACACACCATGCGATGGCGATCAGGCCGAAGGCGGCGGCTGCAATGGCGAGATACGTACGACGGGCGATTTGGCCCTTCGGCTCAAGGAAGCCAAGGCGTCGCCTACGAGGCCTCCGTTGGACTGGCGGCCCTGCCGCGCTGCTCCCCTCGCGAGGGGTCAGGGCTGGAGGGTGCTTTGCTTGACTAGACATATCATAATCCGGTTCGCAGCGGTCGCGTTCATCCTTCGGTGCTGCTTAGAATGTCTTCAAACAGAGTCGAGGGATCAGGCAGCGACGTGATGACTCCGAGTTCCTGCCATATGCGAGCGCATTCCCCTATTCTTTGTGCCATGCTCGGGTCGGTCGTGCCGCGCAGCACAGACAGAGCCTGATCGCGAGAGAGGATAGCATAGCCGCTAAGCTGTTCCTCAATCCTATTCCAGGGCCCCCCGTAGTGCCGCAAGACCGCTAGTCGCGCATCTTCTTGCTTGCTCGTCCCCAGTCGCCCCGAGAGCGCCTCCACGGCCTCGAAGTAGCCTTCGACGAGGGCGCGGACATCAGTTGGTTGGCACTCGAGTGCGCCGCTCGACACCACTAGGGTGGCGAGGAAGACGGGTGCTTCATAGGGCAGATTGTGCACAACTGTGTTGGGAGCTCGGCCAAGCGCTGCAAGGCCTTCCCCATAAGTAATGCAAACGTCAGCCTCTCGTCGGCGGAAGAGGTCAAGCATCGTGCGACGGTCGTCGACTTCGATTCGACGTTCTGCTGGTGGCCATGGGGCACCCAAGTGCCTGAAGAAGTAGTATAGGTAGAAGTGTTCCAGGTCGCCCGGCAGATAGACGATGCGTGCTGATTCGAGTGATTGCAGATCCTGACAGCGCGGGCCTAGCACCAATCGTTCAATTCCTGGCGGCGCCACTGCCAATAGGGGCGCCACTATCTTGCCGGAGTCCGGTCGGGCGACGAAGGCGTGAAGAGACGTGGTCTTCAGATCGACTTTGCCTTGAGCAAACATACGGTCTCTGTCACGGGAGGGAACGCGGTGCCGGAATACTACCTCGGCATCACGCCATAGGCCAAGGTCGGCCGCAACGTGGAAAGGGCAGTAGCCCGTCAGATCCGAACACGCTAGCCGCAGCATGCCTGGGCCTCCGGGTGTCAGCGTATCTGCTCAAGCAGCCCTGGATGAATGGCGTCGAGTGCCTTCGTGGGCGTCTCGATGATTCCCTGGGCCGCCCATATTTGGCCAGCGGAATCGAAAACCGAATAGATCGGGCCGGGGTTGCTGGTCGTGCCGAAATATGAGCGGTTCTCCGCGAGTCCAAAGTGCCGGACCCCCTCGCACATGGCGCTGAAGTCAGCGCTCGGCAAGCCCAGGGCCTTGGCCATTATCTCGGCGGACTCATCCTTGTGGGTCTTCCAGTAGTCCAACGCGTCACACCATGCCTTCATCACTGCAATGACATCCCCGGGGCGGTCTTTCAGTACGTCCTCGGGCGCGACTAGGACGTCTACGATCAAGCCGGGGTTATCCTTCGTGGACACGAGCACATGCCCTTCGGCGGATGCCGCCTTGCTGAGCCATGGCTCCCAGGTGACTGCAGCGTCCAGCTTGCCGCCGACGAACGCGGCCCCGGCCTTGTCCGAGTCCATGTCGACGGTCTTTACATCTTCGGATGTCAGGCCGGCCTCGGACAGCAGGTGAAACAGGAGAAACTGCCCGGGCATTCCGGGTTGCACGCCAATCGTTTTCCCGCGAAGGTCTGCCAGTTGTGTGATGCTCTTCTTGGCCACGATCCCGTCCCCGCCATGGGACTCATCGAAGGCTATAACGATCTTCCCGGTGACCCCTTGAGCAGAGTCCAGCGCCCAGTTGTCTACACTGGACGCATACCCCTCAATCCGTCCGGCCTTCATCGACGCTTTTCGGGCACCGACATCGTCTATCTTGACGATCTCCACTTGCTTGAGCCCGTGCTGGCCGAACATCTCCTTCTCCTGGGCGAGGTAGAGGGGAGCGAATCCCACCCACGTGTTAATCGTGATACGGAAAGGCTCACTCACTTGACCCGGCTGGCGTCGGCAACCCACCAGTCCGAATACGATCATGCCCAGGACCAAGATGCGGATCAGGAAAGCTCTCTTGCGGCTGCGTTCCGTTCCCATTGTAACCTCCTTGTTGGCGAAGAGTCCGTTCGCTGGGTACAGCCACTGCAGGAAGGTCTCAGAAGCTGTCTACAACGAATCTGCCAGGCGGATCTTCCTGTAGCATAGCCGTTCCGTGACGAATTGGCCACGGTGAAGTGACGGAAGACTCACTTCCGGCGTCGCTGCTGGTGGAGTGGCGAGCCGGCAGTGTCAACAGGAAGGTCGTGTCACTGAGCCAGGGCCGGGATGGCGGCGATGCGGCGGCGCAGCCGGGAGTGTCCATGAAGATAGTCGTAGGGCCACCGGGATGGGTCGTGTCGAAGGCGTCCCGGCGGGCACCTCTCGTAGCTCGAGGGCCGAGAACTCAACTGTCCAGTCATCGCGGCAGAGCACATGGGGTTCCTCGTGCTGGGGGCGAGCGTGGGGGCCGGTCGTATCGCGGACGGGGAGAGCCCGCAGGGGAAGTCGATGGACCGCCGCCAGTTCCGCAGGCGCTCCGCCGGCTGCCCGAAGTGCATCACGGCATCGCCGAACTCGCGTATGACACCGTTGTGCCAACGAGCGCTGAGCAGATCCGCAGCCCAGGTCTCAGCATCGTACTGGCAGGTGATGGGGCCCGTTTTGCACGGAAAGTACCACGCGCCGACCACGAGGCGGCCACGGACGTCCCTCACGCGGCCCACCTTAAGCCGATGCCGCACGATTAGCCCGTGCCGAGCCCCTGCGACCGAGGGAAGATGTACATCGTCCACGTTACTCCCTGTGCCGCACTCTGGAGCCGCATGCGTGGGTGCCCGTGATGCTGTGACGCTAATGACGCTATCCGGCGGAGATTCCGGCATCGTCGTCGGGGATAAGCCACTTGATGCCGGATACAGGTTGCACGGTTGCGCTCTCACGGGGGGGGATAGCACTCCCCTCCCCCTGGTCGCCTGCCATTCCTGGGCAGTGCCCAGCGTCGAACCAGCCACGCCGTCAGGACGTTATGAACTGCTGCGAAGCGGGCCCGCGCTACCAAAGCGTTCACAACGGGCTCCGGAATGCGGTAGGAGATCTCGATCTCGTATCGCTCCGGGGCCAGTTTTATTCCGTCCACCCACTTACGGATGATATCCTTCCGTTCAGCTGGATCTCCTTGGGCCAAGACCCTCTCAGTCTGCCGTCTGTAGGAGATCGCCGTCTCCACGTTGATCTGAGGCGGCTCACCGACTCGCTTCGCCGCGTGTTCGAGCTCCTTCCGCTCCAGAACCAGTTGCTGCAACCGACCATTGGCCCATGCTGCGTCCTCGAGTCCGTCCTCGATGGCGCGGCGGATGTTGGCGATCTTGCCGTCAATGGCCTCGAGCTTCTTGACCGCACGAGGGTCGTATCCCGTGGACTCTTCCCACATTTGCCGAAGCTCAGCATTGACTTGACGCGTGAAGCCCTTCGGGTCTGCACACTTGCCCAACAGCGTGCTCAGGCCCTCGATGACCTCCGACTCAACCAGGGCCTGTGGGACGTATACACCAGGTCCGCATCCCTTGCCTCGCCGATACGGCTGGCTGCCGCACACGTAGTACCTTCGACCATCCCTGTGCAGTCCCGTCATGTTGCTGCCACAGCGCTCGCACTTGAAGAGGCCGCCACTGAGCAGATACCGTGAGTTGCGGCTCGTAGCATAGCCGACATCAAACCGCCTCCGCCTCCCGCTTTGGCGGGCGGCAGCGATGGCCTTGGCCTCCTCCTCGGTAATGAGGGCCTCGTGTGCATTCTCCACGATCACCCACTCGGAGGGCGGCCGCTTCGTCCCGTTCTTGCGGTGCACATTCCAGACGCCATAGCCGCAGTACTTGAGGAGTGCGTGCGGCTGCAGAAGCGAATTCCAGGTGGAGGTGCTCCAGTACCGGCCTCGCCTCGCCGGGATGCCGCTGTCGTTGCAGAAATCGCGAAGCTCATCGAGCGACGCACCCTTCGCGGC
>JAUWAU010000020.1 GCA_030601885.1 Armatimonadota bacterium | reverse complement strand
GCGGGCTTCCGCCTTCGCGCGAGGGACGTAGCCGCGCCTTCGCCGACGAAGCGCTTCGGCGCGCAGGCGGCTTCGGCGGAGTCCCTTCCAGCCCGCGATGTCGGCCTGGAAAGGCCGACCTACGCGGTGGGCGGCCGGTGGCCAGACGACAAGCCGCCGGCGCCTGGGTTTTTCAACAGCCCCACTAATGTATGTATCCTCACCGGCGAACGGGGTATAATGAGAGTGGAGGGAGGGCGCGGAGGTGGTTTCGGTGTTGGGTCCGTGGTGGGCATACCTTCTGGCACTTTGGGCTGGAACAACTGTCGGCTGGCTGTTGTGCGCAATGATGACCGCGGCCCACAGAGCCGACGTGGCGACCGGAGACGAGCCGAGCGAACTGAGGCCGCTGAGACCAACGCGTCATCACGTGTTCTCGCAAAACTAGACCTCTGGATTCGCCGATGCGCGAAAATCCCGACGCCGCCTGCCCGTGAGGAGCGCTCAAAGCTCCACACACGAGCGTCCTGGGTGGCGTCATTTTCATTTCCCCGCCCCGGCTTCACCATTGTGCCACCACGTGCTCTCCCGTCAGCCCCGCGATAGCCGCCCGCTATTGCCACGTACCTCGCCCATGGCAAAACTGACCCCCGACGTGTCGCAAACTTCTGACAGCTACCGGACGTCCTTCCGCACCTCGCACAGACCGCCGCCCAGACGGTTATCTGCACCACATATTGGCCGCTGGTCTCACGACGAGACTCGCTCCCGCGAGAAAGACCTTGACAGAACGAGCCGATTCTGATACTATCCCGACCGATTTTGTCGTGAAGGGGCTACGGATGCTCATATCACAGAAGTGCCAGTATGCGCTGCGCGCCATCTTCGAACTGGCAAAGCGCCGGGAAGATGGTCCGGTCAAGATCGCGGACATCGCCGAGGCACAAGCCATCCCCAAGCGATTCCTCGAGGTCATCCTGAGCCAACTCAAGCAGGGGAGCTTCGTCACCTCCCAGCGGGGCAGCGAGGGCGGCTACACCATGGCTCGCGTGCCCAGTGACCTGAGTGTGGGCGAGATCATCCGATTCATACAGGGGCCGATCGGCCCGGTCGATTGCCTCGCAACTGAGTCGAGCGAAAAATGCCCGTTGTATGGAGATTGCGTCTTCCTGCCCATGTGGCAAGAGGCCGCCGACGCAATCTCTGAAGTCTATGACAAGACCACGTTCCAGGACCTGGTGGAACGGGATGCGCAGAGGCAGAACCAGTATATCGCCTCGTATACGATATAGACGTTCTGTCGAGGCCTTTTTTTTGGCCGGCATACTCGATCGATTCGGTCGAGAAGATGAGGACGAGGGTGGCGCGGCCATCAAGCGTTGACCACGAAGGGGAGCCAAGTATGGTCGTCTGCGTTCAACACGAGGACGTTGATAGTCTCGTCAGTCGCCTCAACTTCGCGGAGAAGGTGGACCGCTCGCTGAGACTGATACGCGAGGCGTACGAAGCGTACGGAGACAGATTGGTGGTCGCCCACAGTCTGGGCAAGGACTCGTGTGTGGTGTGGCACCTCGCCAAGCGTGTCAGCCCCGACATCAAGGGCTTCATCGTCACCACCCGATTCAAGCCGAGGGAAACGCGGGCGTTCATGCAGCGCACGGTGGCGCGGTACCCCGAGCTCAAAGTCTACAGCAATGACCAACCCATTCCTGAGGGGCTGTACGAGACAGATCCGGATCTATGCTGCGAGTTGCTCAAAGTCGAGCCCACCCGGCGCGCCATCGCCGAGATGGACGTGGCCTGCTGGGTGACTGGGCTTCGCTCCACCGAGGGACGCACCAGGACTGACTTCCAGGAGATCGAGGAGCGCGACGAGGGGCTCATCAAGCTCAACCCCATCCTCATTTGGTGCGAGCGCGAGATATGGCAGTATCTGGCGGTTCATCGGGTGCCGGTGAACCCTCTGTACGCCAGGGGATTCAGATCGCTGGGCTGCGCGCCGTGCACGCGGATCACCGCGAGCCCGGGCGAGCGCGACGGCCGCTGGATAGGAACAAGCAAGTGCGGCGGCGAGTGCGGCATTCACACGCGCCCTCTCAAGATCGATTACGAGATCTGAGTCGAGACAGACGCGCCATGACGGTGGAGGCGATGCCTCGTGACAAATCCGAGTACTGAGACGGTCTCCGTGCCTCAGGTAGACCTCACGGGCGAGGTATGCCCGATGACCTTCGTTCGAGCCAAGCTCCATCTGGCGAAGATGGCGCCGGGGGGAGTCATCGAGTTTGTGTTGAAGCCAGGCGAGCAAATGCGCAACGTTCCGCAGAGCCTGAAAAGCGAGGGGCACCGCATCGAAAAGGTGACGCGCGAGGACGACCGCTGCTGCCTCATCGTTCGCAAGGGCGCCTGACGACCAACAGCCGCGCGGCGGGTGTACAGGGGGTTTTCCGCTTGACGTACGTGACGAGTCTGAAGTGTAGAGAAGCCGACTGCGGTAGGATGTACCCCATCGAGCCGTCCCACATCTGCGAGTACTGCTTCGGCAAGCTCGAGGTGGACTACGACTATGAGGCCATCCGGGCATCAGTGAGCCGGGAAACGATTGAGGGACGCCCGCCCACCATGTGGCGGTATCGAGAGTTCTTGCCCATCGATGGGGAGCCGACCGTGGGCGTGCAGGTGGGATTCACACCCTTTATTCGCGCGCGGAATCTGGAACGCGCACTCGGTCACAGCGAGGTGTACGTGAAGAATGACGCAGTCAACTATCCGACGCTCTCCTTCAAAGACCGCGTCGTCTCGGTGGCATTGTCGAAGGCCCGGGAGTTCGGCTTCGACACCGTAGCCTGCGCCACCACGGGCAACCTCGGCAATAGCCTCGCGGCTCAATCCATCCAGGCGGGACTGCAATGCTTCGTTTTCATGCCGGCCGATCTTGAGCGGGGAAAGGTCGTTGGCACGGCTGTGTACGGCGTCAACGTCGTGGCAATCTCAGGCAGCTACGACGGCGTCAATCGCCTGTGCAGCGAGATCGCCGACCGGCACGACTGGGCCTTCGTGAACATCAACATTCGCCCCTATTATGCCGAGGGCTCCAAGACGTACGGGTTCGAGATACTGGAGCAGCTCGGCTGGCAGGCGCCGCAGCACATCGTCGTTCCCATGGCCGGCGGCTCGCTCGTAACCAAGGTGGACAAGGCGGTTCGCGAGTTCGTGACGGCGGGATTGGTTGAAGACGCCGGCACGAGGATACACGGCGCCCAAGCGACGGGATGCAACCCGATCTCCGCCGCGCTCAAGGCCGGAGAGGAGATCTTCACTCCCGTCAAACCGGACACGATCGCCCGCTCCATCGCCATCGGCAATCCCGCCGACGGCTACTACGCTATTGAGGCCATCCGACGCACCGGCGGCTGGGCCGAGGATGCAACGGACGAGGAGATCGTCCAGGGGATGAAGCTCCTGGCCGAGACCGAAGGCCTTTTCACCGAGACCGCCGGGGGCGTGACCGTGGCGGTAACCAAGAAACTCATCGAGCAGGGCCGGATTCCTCCAGACGAGTCGGTCGTCATCAGCATCACCGGCCACGGACTCAAGACACAGGAGGTGCTCGACGGACGCCTCCGAGAGTGGCCGGTGATCGAGGCGAAGATGGACGAGTTCGATGCTTTGCTCGAGGAACTGACCCCCGCCGTATATGCTGGGAGGTAAGGGGAGAATGGCAATCACGGTACGAACAGGCGCAGCACTGAAGAGTCTTTTCGATGGTCAGCAGGAGCTTGAGGCCGAAGGCTCCACCGTGGCAGAGCTTCTCGAAGCACTCGCCGTGCGGGACCGCCTCTGCGATGCGACCGGCAAGGTGCGCCGGCACTTCAACATCCACATCAATGAGGGCGAGGATATTCGACTGCTCCAGGGCCTGGACACGCCCGTCAAAGAGGGCGACACAGTCACGATCCTGTCGGCCATTGCGGGCGGCGACGAGGTGTCACGCAAGGTCTGGCTCACCTTTCCCAGGGCGCTCGTAGAAAGACCGCTGATCTGGGAGGTCGGCCAGAAGTTCGACGTGGTCACCAACATCCGGCAGGCCAGCATCTCCAGAGACATAGGCCTGGTGGGCCTGGAGCTGTCCGGCGACGAGGAGGAAGTGCGTCAGGCCATCGACTTCTTCATCGAGGCCGGTGTCTCGGTGGAGCCCATTGAGCTGGGGGTGGTGGAATAGCCGTGATCGACCTCACCGAGGAGCAAATCCAGCGGTACTCCCGACACGTCCTGCTCAGCGAGGTTGGCGTCGAGGGTCAGCGCAAGCTGCTCTCGGCAAGCGCACTCGTCATCGGCGCAGGCGGGTTGGGCTCGCCGGTCATGTTCTACCTGGCGGCCGGGGGGGTGGGGCGCATTGGCATCATCGATAGCGATGTGGTGGAGCTCTCCAATCTGCAGCGGCAGATCCTGCACGGCACCAGTGACGTAGGAAAAAGCAAGGCGCTCTCGGCGCAGGCAACGGTAACGGAGCTCAATCCCGACTGCCAGATCGAGGTCTTCGACCAGCGCCTCGATGCGGCGAACGTCCGCGAGTTGATCCAAGGCTGCGACGTCGTCCTCGACGGCAGCGACAACTTCCCCACGCGCTTCCTGGTGGCGGATTGCTGCCGGTTCGAGAACGTTCCCCTCGTGTCGGCCGCCGTGCTGCGGTTCGAGGGCCAGCTCATGACTATCCTTCCCGGCGTAGGCAACCCCTGCTACCGGTGCTTTATTCCCGAACCGCCTCCCCCCGGGATGGTGCCGAGCTGCCAGGAGGCTGGAGTCCTGGGCGCTGTCGTGGGCGTCCTCGGCACGCTTCAGGCCGTTGAAGCCCTGAAGCTGCTGCTGGACACGGGCAGCGTCCTTTCCCACGAGATGCTTCTCTACGAGGCTATCGAGGGCAGATTCACCACGGTGAAACGGGCCCGCGATAGCGCCTGCCCGTTGTGCGGTGACCAGCCCACCATCACTGATCTGGTGGAGTACGGCCCGCACTGCGAGGTGGAGCTGCCCGTCGGAGGCGCAGAGTAGTGAAGATACGGCGCCGGGTGCTGGAGTCGCTCGCCCAGCACGCACGCGAGAACCTGCCCAATGAATGCTGCGGCATCCTTCTGGCCGAAGAGGGCGACGTGTCAACGCTCAGCCTGGCGCTTCGGGCGGAAAACGGCGAGGGGGCCTGCCCGGAACACCGGTACGTGCTCGGACACAAGGCTCACCTGAAGGCCGTCGAGATGGAAGCATCCGGGGCGGCTCGCATTATTGGCTACTACCACTCGCATCCGCAAGGCTCTACTAAGCCATCACATCGAGACACGGGCCAAGCTGTGGCCGATGTGACGTACCTCATCATAGGCGTGCGGGACGGGGTAATCACTCACGCCGCGTGGCGGCTGGAGGGGGACAGTTTCGTCCCTCAACCCCTGGAGGTGGCCGAATAGATGAGCATAGCAGAGAGGCAGATACGGCTAGGTGCGGGCCCAGGTCTTCGGCGCTACGAGGACATTCGGGAACTTATTGCGAGTCCTGCCAATCCGACGCCTCTGGTGCGGATGGCTCGCGTGGCACCGTCGGCCACGTTCATGTTGTACTTGAAGCTGGAGTGGTTTAACCCGTTTGGGTCCATCAAGGATCGGACGGCCCTGTACCTGCTCGACGGGCTCGAGGAAAGAGGCGCGCTGGACGGCAAAGAGCTCGTCGAACCCACGTCGGGCAACACGGGCATCGCCCTCGCCGCGTTGGCTGCCTTGATGGGCCGGAAGCTCACGGTGACGATCCCGGACGGTGTCCCCGAGGAGAAGAAGATCCTGCTGCGGATGCTGGGCGCGGAGGTGTGGGCCACCCCCGATGACCTGTGCCCCGTTGACCATCCCAAGGACGGGGCCATCGCGCTGGCGCATTCATTCGTGCGCGGCGAAGCACGCAAGGGGCGATACGTCATGCCCAATCAGTACGAGAACGAGGACAACGTGCGGGCGCATTACGAGACCACCGGCCCCGAGATATGGCAGCAGACGGAGGGACGAGTGCAGTTCTTCTTCGTCGGCTTTGGGACGTGCGGCACCCTCACCGGCGTGGGGCGCTACCTGAAGGAGCAGGACCCGAGCATCGAAGTCATCGCTATCGAGCCGCAAAAGGGGCACCGGCTGCCCGGTCTCAAGAACCTCGAAGAATCCAAACCACCCAGCATTCTGGATGCCAGCGTGATTGACCGGGTTATCCGTGTAGACGACGAGCCGGCGTACGCTATGACCAAACGTCTATTCCGTGAAGAGGGCCTTATCGTGGGGCCCTCCACCGGAGCCATCACCCACGCGGCAGTGGAGTTCGGCGCGGACAGGGAGGGGTTGGCTGTCGGCATCTCGCCCGACAGCGGGTTCAAGTACACCAGCTACTTCGCGGAGATGCTCGGCGACGAGGGAATGCCGAGCGTGTAGTGTGGCGCGAGCCGGCAGCCCGCGAGGCCTTTCCGCCAACGACGGCGGGGACGAATGCAGACCTGGCGCGGAGAAAGGGGGCTGCGGCCCGTTGGCCAACACTGTGAAAGGGAAAGAGCAGTATGTCTGTTGATCACTACATAGAAGACAAGAAGAAACGCGTCTCCGTCGATGTCGCCGTGGACGGCGAGACGGGGGAGCTTGACTTTGACACTCTGAAGACCGGCGGAATCATCAAACAGCGCCAGAGGGACCGATTCACCGTCCGCCTGAAGTGTCCGGGCGGGCGAGTGCCGCTTGACAAACTCGAGAAGCTCCTGCAGGTGGCCAGGACCTATGGCGGCGACTATGTCCACCTGTCGATCAGACAGTCGATAGAGATTCCGTACGTGGATTTCAAGGAGCTTGGGCACGTTCAAAGGGAACTGGCGGAGGTCGGGCAGGAGATCGCCTCCTGCGGCCCGCGGGTGCGCGTGCCAACGGCCTGCTCCGGGTGTGAGTACAATCCCAATGGCCTCACGGATACCCAGGGCATGGCCGCAGCGGTGTGCGAGCGCTTCTTCGGCAAGCGGAAGCTGCCCCACAAGTTCAAAATCTCCTTCTCCGGGTGTCCCATCGACTGCGCCAGGACCGATGGCATGGACCTCGGCTTTCAGGGCATCGTCAAGCCGAAGTGGGATCAGAAGCCTTGCATCGGGTGCCGCCTCTGCGCCGACGCCTGCCTCGAAGGCGCGATCGAGAGCCATCCGGATTCCGGCGAACCCATCTACTACCCGGAGAAGTGCCTGTACTGCGGCGACTGTATCCGCAGTTGCCCAACGGAAGCCTGGCAGCCGGAAGCGACGGGATGGGTCGTGCGTGTGGGCGGGAAGCACGGGCGGCATCCGATAGACGGGGCGAAGATGGCGGAATTCCTGCCGGACGAGAAGGTCCACGACGTCATCGAGGCCGTGCTCGACTGGTACGAGGAGCACGGCCGCGACGAGGGGCGCATACGCATCGGGACCTTGCTGCTGGACGAGAGCGTCTGGAACGACTTCCTCGAGCACATGCGCCCAACGCTGGGCGAGTACGCGGTGCCGAATCCTCCTCCTCCGCAGACCAGAGAGATCCATTTCTTGCCCTCGTAGGGGAGTAGCCGGTCGCGCGGGTCTTGACAGTGGCCCACACGCGCCCAGGACACCGACGGGCGATACCCGCCGGCCGGCACTCCCCTCGTCGTCCCTTGGCCCTGCATTATCCCGTCGGTCCCGGCAGACGCTGTGTGGCCGGCGCCCTATCATTGGTTTTCCGCCACAGCGGAAGCCGCTTCTCGTTCTGTGCCCTCCATTCTTCCACCCGCAGAGCGACACACCGATTGACGGCAGGCTCGCCTCAGCCTAAACTCTGGGCCAGGCCGGTTGCCCGGGGAGATGACCGGGTATGCCCCGTGACGTGCGACGGAAGGGAAACGAACCCATGAGCGGCGAGCCAACCATACGCGGCGCAACGCCCGAGGACTTCGAGGAGATAGTCGTGACGACTGCCACTGCCTTCGGCAACGAGGGCAGTCGCTGGCCCGAAGAGCACGTCGCGAGGGACCCCAATCACCGCCCGGAGCTGCACCGGCTGTGCGAAGTGGACGGCAAGATCGTGAGCGCCATGCGCATTGTCTGCCAGGACGTGCGCTATGGGCGCGCGATCCTCAAGCACACCGGCGTCGCCGACGTCGGGACGCCGCCCGAGTACCGCAAACGAGGCTACTCGACGATGGTGCTCAAGGATGCCATCGCGCACATGGAGCGCCTGGGCAGCCACTTCTCCATGCTCTACACGGGCATTCAGCCCTTCTACGAGCGCCTCGGATGGGCGATCCTCCCCATGCGAGAGGAGCGCTTCAACATATCGGGCGCCACACCGCAGGCCAGCTCACGATGGAACGGCGAAGTTGTCCAGTTCGATGCCTCGCGGCACCTCGCCGCCTACCGGGAGCTCTATGACCATTTCAACGCGACTCGCACCGCGACGACGGTGCGCGGTGACCGATACTGGGAGCTTCGGCTCACGGACAGCAAGCGGCGCGACGAAGTGCTCGTGGCTGTGGCCGACGATGCGGTGCAGGCATCTGCGATCTTCAAAGTCCATACCAAGAGGAGCACGCTGGATGTGCCCGAGTACGCCTGGCGCACGGGAGCCGAGGACGCCTTCGAGGCGCTTGTCGCAGAGCTGATGCGACGCGGGCAAGAGACCGGGGTCGAGACGTTGGCGTGCGACTTCGGCAGCGACAGTGCCGGTCGCGCAGTCATGTCACGATTGGCCGAGCCCGCCGAGGTGAAGGAATGGACCAGCCTGATGTTTCGCATCATCCACCTCGCAGGACTCCTCCAGGCCGCGGTGCCGGAGCTGTCGAAACGCGCGGCAAAGGCACCCCGCGGGGCCGCCGGTGCACGCCTGCGGCTGAGCGGGCAGACGCAGAGCGCCCCTGGCCGCGACGCGTCGGGGCGCTCCGCCGGAACGGTCAGGGGCACTGTGCTCGCGCTCGACGGAGGGAACCT
Source organism: Armatimonadota bacterium (assembly GCA_030601885.1). Classification (GTDB taxonomy): domain Bacteria; phylum Armatimonadota; class Zipacnadia; order JAUWAU01; family JAUWAU01; genus JAUWAU01. The sequence continues at coordinate 93,605 of JAUWAU010000020.1, read as the reverse complement.
GAAGGTGAGAGGCGGCAGCGAGGATGCGGGTGGCCAGCTCGATCTCGACTCAGCGGAGATGGCGCAGCTCATATTCGGCCGAGGCACAGCAGCCGTTCAGGACCACTTAACAACGGTGCCCGAGAGGGAGCGTGCCCTCGTCGAGGCGCTGTTCCCCGGCGAGCGACTGGTCGTCTGGGGCACGGACTCGTTCTAGAAGGACAGTGGTCAGTGGGCAGCCGTCAGTTGGGGGAAGATCAGCAGGCTGAGCTTCGGGCGCATCTCCATGAGGTACAGCGTCCCGTCAGGAGCGACGCAGCCGCCCTGCATGCGGTCGATGTTGGCGAAGTAACCGGGCTTGTTCTTCGGGCGGATGATGCCCAGATCGGTGACGCGCTCCGTTGCGGGATCGTAGCGCATCAGGTGCACGCCACTGCTCCCGTCCCCTAAGTCCTCGGCGAGCACCGGGTAGTATAGCCGGTCATCCACGCCCATCACCGCGGCGTGAATGTCCTTCACGTCGTACTGCTCGTGCTCCGGCCCCATGGTCGGCGCGACGTTCCGCATCGGCACGCTCTCCCGCGCCTCCGCGATGTCGAATTCCATGATGTGGGGACTGCCGGTCGCCAGACCATAGATCCTCGTGCCGGCCGCGTTTATCACCCACGGGTAGGGCGTACGATACTCGCCAAGCCCGCGAATCTCCAGCGGCAGCGTTTCCAGATACTCCTTGCGCGGGTCGTAGCGTTCGATGACGGGGACGGGGCTGCTCGCGCCCGGAATCCAAACGACGCCCTCCTTGTCGATGACGAAGTAGCGCGGCTGCCCGGTGAGCTGTCCCTTGAGCTCCGTGCGGTGGGTGCCAATGTCGTGGACGATGAAGTCGGGTCCGGCCCAGTAGTAGAGCTTCCCGCGGTCGTCGTCTATGGCCCCGGCGAAGAACTGTGCGCTCGCACCGCGACCCGGCATCCCAAGATCGTAGGCAATATCCTTTGCCGGATCGTACACGAGGAGGTGACCACCTGGATAGCCGATCTCGTCCTCGCCCCACTCGCTGCGATGCTCCGAGTCCATGAAGCCCTGGTTGGAGCCGAAGTACACCTTGCCGTCGGCCCCCACGAGCACCTTGGCATGCAGCTTGCTTTGCGCATAGTAGCCGCGGTGGTACCAGTGGATCAGCGAGGCCGCGTCGGCAACCGGCTCGATGCGATTGCGCTCGGGGACGTAGCGGATTATCCACGCCGTGTCGAGGAAGTGGCACGTGCCGATATACACGCAGCCGTCCTTGCCCAGCTCGATGGCCGTGTATGCGATGCCCTCCCCGGGGTCGATCACGCTATCTGGGGCGTGGACGAGCTCGCAGTCAATGAAGCGCTTCTCGCTCGGATGCCCCGGGGCGGGCGCGGCCTGCTCTTCGGCTCCTGATGTGTCCTCTGCCTTCTCCTCTTCTCCTTCTGCTATCTGCTCGGCGCCCGCCGGAGGGAAAACCAAGAGACGCCCTATGCGACCCGTCTCGCCCAGGAAGATCCTCCCTTGACCGTCAATAGCCAGCGCGCCATAGCCTGCCGTGATGCTGTCGCGCGACGAGGGATCGGCCATCTTCGGATAGCTGCCGAGCGCAAAGCTATGGGTGCCGGGGTCGAAGGCGAAGCCGCGCGGGTAACCTGCCGGCTCGCCGCCGATACCATGGATCGTCCCATCCGGCCCCGTCACGAGGCCGGCGATGTGGGCCTGGCGCAGCGGCTTACCGTGGTTGATTATCTCATCGGCGGCTGGGTCGTACGAGAATATGTACCCGTCGGATGTTCCCCCGTAGACTTTGCCGTCGCTGCCCATCGTTGCGGCCTCGAGATACGCAAGCGGGTGCCGACCGAGCACCGCCGGGAGACGAGCGGCGCACCGAACGAGCTGCCACGTAGCTGGGTCGCAGTAGTACAAATAGCCCTCTGGACCGGACGTGTACGCCCTGCCATTCGGACCGAGCCAGATCTCGCGCGGGAGGCGCTTCTCCTCCGTAATGGGCGTCAGGTTGGCGACGGAGCCGCAGCGGCGGGTCTTCTTCCGGTCGATGTCATAGGCGATGAAGTCGCCGTCGGGCCGCGTGATACCGTAGAGCACGCGGCGCTCGGGGTCGGCGGCGAGCGCATACAACCCCTGTCCCTTGACGAGCACGCCCAGATCGTCGCGCTCCACCTGCATCGTCCGACGATCCAGCCGATACCGGTACAGGTGCCCGCTCCGGAACCGCTTGCCCGCCTTCGCGGGGAAGTCGGTGCAGCGCATCGTCCCGGCGTACAGGTCCTCGCCGCACAGGGCAAGTGCCGAGAGGCTGATCGGGCCGGGGATGCGGTCCAGGTCGTAGAGTCGCTCCGCATCCGGATCGTAGGCGAAAAGGCGCGCTGCCAGGCCCGATGTGGTGCCGACGACGAGCCCGTCGGGGAGCACCAGCAGTCGCTCCACGGAGCGTTCGTTCGCAAGCGCCAGGGCCGACAGGTCAACGGCAATGCCGTTGGCAAGGAGTTGCTCGGGCTGCTGGCCGGCGGCCGCCCATGCCCCGATCACCAGGAACATCACGCACGCTGCCGCACACTTGCGCATGTCGCCACCTCGGTCAAATGGCTAGGTCGGTATCACGCCGATGTCCTCGCCTGCCCTGAAGGCGAGGGCGTCATCGATCATCCGCTTCCAGTCGTACGCCGGTTGGTAGAATGTCCGCGCGATCTTCTCGACGCTGCAGTTCACCCGACGGCGGGTGGGCGTCGCAACGCAGACGACTTCCTCGCCGGTTTTCGCGGCGAGGTACTCTGTCAGCGCGGGCTGTGGCATCGCCTCGGGGGCGGCGACGTTGAAGATGCCTCCGAGGGCGGCATCGGACTCCAGTGCGGCGAGGGCGGCTGCGACTATGTCGCGCACGTCGCAGGAGTGGCGCTCCCACGGCTCGCCGTCGGCATCCGTTGCAGCACACAGCGCCGCGCCCTTCGTCTCGGCCAGCGCCTCGATCTCCCGCCACGGCTCGGGGTCATCGGCCACGTAGTAGTGCACCAGTGGATCCCGCGCGCCGCGCTTGTAGATGCCGGCGGTGCTCCGAACGGCCCACCCGTTCAGCACCTCGTCGCACGCCCGGATGTCGCCCGGCCGCAGAATGACGTACGGCAGCGCGTGCTCACGGTTGTAGTTCTGCACCAACGCCTCGGCCATCTTCTTGGATGCCCCATACAGCCGCAGCGGATCCAGCGGCGCCTCCTCCGGTGTCGGGTGCACGGCCACGCTGTCCACACAGTAGATGGCGGTGCTGCTGATGTAGACGAAGCGTTGGACGTCGTTCGCGACCGCCGCCTCGAGCAGACGCTGAGTGCCCATGACGTTGACGTCCAGGAAGTTCGCCGCACCGGCCTTTGGCTCGCCCATGACCGCCGCCGCGTGGATGATCTGCTCGACGCCCTTGACCGCTGCCGCAACGGCCTCCGTGTCCGTCAGATCGCCGTACCGGATCTCGGCGTCCAGCCCCTCGAGCTTGCGCTCCTTGGCATCGCCCGGGAACACCAGGCATTTCACTTCGTCGCCCCTCTCGACCAATGTCTTGACGAGGTTGGCGCCGACTCGCCCAGTTGCGCCGGTGACGAGCAGCTTCATAGTGTGCCGCTCCTTGATCGTTTGCAACTGATCGTCAGGCACCGCCGATTACTGGCCACCCGCCAGGGCCAGCTCCCGCGGGCCAATGGCATATTCGCCGCCCGGCTCAGCTTCGAAGGACAGCGCGCCGTGGGCCACCCGCGCCGGCACGGCACGCGAGCCCTGTTTGCCGAGGACGCAGACGACGACGCCGGAGGGGAGATCGCCGGCGAGACGCAGCGACACCTTCGTCTCGCCATGATGGCTCACCCGAAGCAGCCCGGTCGCCTCACGGTAAAGCGAGAGTGTGGTCGGCTCACCTGTCTCGGCACTGAGGCCCCTAATAGAGAGTCGCGTGCCGTCCATCAGGGCCGCAGACCATTGCCCATCGCCGAGCTTCCGAACTAAAGCCAGCCGCGCGTCGGCGGAGACCTCATTCGCCTTGAGCGTTGCAGGCTTATCGTACGAATAGAGCAGGACGTCCTCGCTCTCCCCCACCTTCATTGACACCGCGACTGCCTCGTGCCGCGGCTTCCCAACGTCGAGCACCTCGGCCTCCGCCAGGAGCGCCGCGCCCGCGGGGTATGGGACGAGAAGCGTCGTGAAAGTCCGCGGGCATGGGCCCGTCTTCTCATATATCGGCGTCGGCACCGCCCGGTGATTCTCCCGCGGGATCCAGCCCTGCACCGGATCCTCCTGCCCTTTGACCACCCGCACCGTCAGCCCGTCTCGATCCGCCGGCACGAGCGCGAGGTTAGCCTTCTCCTGCTCCTGCGTGCGCGCCACCAGCGATGCCGGATCAACAACGGCTTCCTCCGCGTCCAGGTGGAAGATGTTGGAGTAGGTGTGCTTGCCCGTGCCGAGCAGGCGATCCAGAACGACGAAGTAGTCGGGTCGGACGAAGATCACCGTGCGCTCGTGGGAGACGGCGCGATCGCGGTCCGGGCCATAGCCATCCGTGTAGGCGCCAGTTGCCCAGTCGAAGGCTGGCGTCGTCACCCAGTTGCCGGCCAGCGGCTCCGTGGCTTCGTACGTCTCGCGGAGCCCGCGCCGGTGCTGCGGCATGCCGTCCACCATGATGGTGTTGTGTGCGTCAGTTGACAGCACGTACCGGCGCCACTTGGATCGGTCGTACGCGTAGTTTCCAGGTTCGGTGAGCAGAACGCGTCCGTGCGCATAGAGGAAGATGCCGAGCTTGTCCTCGTGCTGGTGCCCGATGCCGTACGGTCCGGCTTCGAACATGAGGTAGGCATCGTCGCGCTGCCAGCCGCCGCGCATCACGTATTGCCCCGCCCAGGGAAAGGCGTAGGACGTGAACGGCACCGCCTTCCCCTCCGCGCCCAGCGTGGCGCCCCAGAGGTACTCGTCGCCCCCGAACTTCTCGTACGCCTCGCGCAGGTATCCGGTAACTCGCGTGATGTTGCCGTCGTTCAGCGGCGGCAGATGGCCCGTGGGCATCATGGCGCACAGGTTGTACCGATACATGCGCTCCAGCTTCGCCTGGTATCCCTCCGGCACTTCGACGTCGTTCCGGAGCGCTGGGTCGAGCGCGGCGCGGAAGTTGCGCAGGGCAACCTGATGGTAGCCCGAGGTCAACTCCTTCTGAGCCCCATCGGGATAGACTTGCCGATCGAGCTCCATCAGCAGCCTGCCGTAGGCGACGTCGCGCCAGTGCTTCGCCTCGGTGAACTCGGGGAACATCACTCCCACATGGGCGAGCCCATTGCACTCCATCGTCACCCAATTGCCACCGTGCTCGGGGTGCTCCACCGCCATGCGCGTGAGCTGCTGCGCATGCTCGACGAAGGACTTCACGAACGTGGTGTGCGCCGCGGGCGTCATCAGGGGGGAGCCGAGGAAGTTATGGTACGCGTCCATCCAGGAGCCCGCCATGCGAATGCCCTGCTCGATGGTGCGCCAGCACGGCCCGGTGTTTGGGTTGCCGAGCACGGGCGGCGGCTGATCGGCGATCCAGTCCAGCATCTGGGCGATAAACTCGCTGGCGTACTTCTCGTCACCGGTGGCCCAGTACACCTGCGCCAGCGTACGCCAGTAGCCGAAGCGGTTGAGGTTGTAGGTCCACTCGGGCGTGTAGGCCGGCTCGGAGCGGTCGAAGCCGTTGCTGGTCCACTCAATGTCGGGCCCCAGATCGGCTTCGCGCCCGTACCAAGTGAAAACGTGCGTGAGCACGCGGTCGGCAGCGGCCGTGTTGTAGTCCTCCTGGCGCGACTTGTCCCATTCTCGCCAATCGAAGCGCCACACCGGCCCTTTGCGGGCGCGCATGTAGATGAGGTATTCCGCCTTGGCCCGCGCATAGTCGCCGGCGGCGGCAGCCTGCCGCGTGGTCGCCAGCTCCGGCATGTCCTCCCGAAGCATGCCGAAGAACTCCTCGTCGGAGATGATGGGGCCGGACTCTCCGAATTCGTTGGTCAGCTTTAGCTCGTCGATGTACACGACAGCCTCCGGATGCGGCGTGTTGTCCCAGCCAGTCGCTGTGAACATGATGCTCTGCACCTGGTCCCACCCCAGCGGCGACCTGGCGCCACCGCCCTCCCGGAGGGCCAGCCCAAAGCGGTGCCAGCCGGTGAAGTTGAGTCGCACCGGCACCGACCAGTAGTCGGAGCCCTCGGTGGCGGGGTTCTCGGACCGAATGATGCACATGAAGCGCGAGCCGACGTCCTTCTCCGAGTAGACCCAGAAGGTGAAGTGCGCGTAGCCGCGCCAGTCGTGGGGGATATCGGAGCAGCTCACGCCGGTCACCGTGTCCATGTGCGCCCAGCGCGCGGCGGTGTTGCCGGACTTCGCCTGTTCCCGGCTGAGCTCGAAGCCCTCCCACTTCTCCACCGACTCGAAGTCCTCGAACACCAGGGCTTCAGTGTGGCCCAGCCTGCCGGGCTGGGAAGAATCCTGCCTCGCACCGGCGGCCGCTTGTGCGCTGTCGGGCAGCAGTGTCGCTCCGATCACAAGGCTGAGAGTCAGCGAAAGCCTGAGCATTTGCCCACCTCCGACGGACGTGCCCGGTGTAGGGGCGACCCGGCGGATTGCCCCTACCCTCGCAATTGGCCACTCACAGTTGGCCACCGGCGCCGTGCCTTCCTCCTGCGGCGCCGGGTTCATTGTTGTATGGGTGTTTTTGCGACGCTTAGCTCCGCCCCAGCACCTTCCCAGCCCGCGCGCCCGTGAGGGTGCCGTCGCGGAGGACAAGCTCCCCGCCGACGAGCACATGCGAGATCCCCTTGGGGTACTGGCACGGGTCCTCGTAGGTGGCGACATCGGCGATGCGCTCCGGGTCGAACACGACCACATCAGCCACCGCGCCGACGCGAAGCCTCCCCCGATCATCGAAGCCGCACATGCCCGCCGGGAGGCTGGTCATCTTCCGCACGGCCGACTCGAGGCTCAGCACGCCCTCGTCGCGGACGAAGTGCCCGAGCACCCGCGGGAACGTCCCGAAGGCCCTCGGATGCGGGCGCGGCGCCCCCGGCACGCCGTCGGAGCCCACGGACACCCACGGCTGCCGCATCACGAACCGCATGTCGTCCTCGCCGATGCCGAAATACACTCCGGTGGCAGGCAGGAGCGCCTCGGCGGCCTCGCGAGGCCCGAGGCTCATCTCTTTGGCGACGGCGTCCAGTCGTTTGCCGACAGCATCCGGATGCGGCTCCGACCAGCAGAGCTGGATGTCGCCCGCGTATTGGTCAACGAGACCCGTGCGGACGTACGCCGCGACGCTCGTGGACGACGCCGTGTACGGATACTGATCGCCGCACACCTCAACGCCATCCCGCCGTGCCTCGTCGATCATCTCGCACGCCGGGTGCACCAGCCCCCACGTCTCCGGGCCTCGGCCCGCCTTGAAGTGCGATATCTGCAGCCGCACGCCGGGTGCATCGCGCGCCGTGGCGATCGACTCGGCCACCGAGGCGAGCAGACACGTTCCCTCGTCGCGCATGTGCGTTGCGTAGTAGCCGTCATACTCGCGCACCACCTCGAGCAGCGGCACGAACTCGTGGTGCGTTGCCGAGCTGCCGGGCGTGTAGAACAGGCCGCTCGAGAGCCCAATGGCGCCGTCGTCCATTGCCTGCCTCACGATGTCCTGCATCCGGGCGAGCTGCCCCGGCGTCGGCATCGCCTCGTCTGCGCCCATGACCGCGGCACGCACGAGCCGGTGCGGCGCCAGATAGGCGAAGTTAATGCCCGGCCGGCATTCCTCCACGGCATCCAGGTACTCGGCAACTCGCGGCCAGATCGGCTGCTTCTGCGCGAACAGTCGCTCCAGATCCGTGCCCTTCAGTGCCGGGCCCACGTCCTCCGACAGCGGCGCCAGACCGCTGCCGCAGTTGCCACACACGGTCGTCGTGACTCCTTGCATGACCTTGTGGCTCGACTCCGGCTTGTCCAGCACGATGCGGTCGTCGTGGGCGTGGATGTCGATGAACCCGGGAGCGACGACGGAGCCGTCCGCTTCGATGACCGTCCGCGCCGACTCCCTCAGCCCGCCGCGAGTCGCAATGGCCCGGATGTGGCCATTCGAGATGCCAACGTCCGCCGCATAGCGTGGCCCTCCGGTACCGTCCACGACCGTACTGCCCACGATCACGATGTCGAGCTGCAATACTGGCACCTCCGCCTCAGTTGTCAGTGGTCAGTGAAAGGCCCTCAAGTGACCGATGAGATTCAGTAGCCCTTCGCGCCACCCTCGCGGCGCCGATTGGCGCCGACCGGGCCCGGGGCGGGTTTGTCTTGTGCTCTTGCTTTCATGGCTCCTCGGCGTGTCGGATCGGCTTTCTTTAGGGGGCCGCGCGCACGGTTCCGTTTTCTCAGCCCAATTCCTTGTCCGTCCACAACGAAACGCACACCGCGGACGCGCATCTACTGTGGCGGAGGTCTCCACACAGGCTTCCGGGAGGGGACATGCGTGGGCTACGGACAGCTCCAGCAGGAGCGGCTTCGGAGGGATGTACGGGAGTGCGGCGCAGATTGGGACGGCGTGAGGGCGGGTTCGGCGCCGGCGGGGATTACTGTACGGCTACCTCACTGGCCACTGACGTGGCGCTCGTCGAGACGGATGGCCCACTGCAGCATGAGGGCCTCGGTGGGTTTGAACACGTTGCGCATGCCATCCACGTCAGTGCTGCGGAACGTGTAAACGCCCTTGCGCAGGCTGAGGAAGTCGAGGACGGCATCGTCTCCCTCGCTGCACATCCCCTCCGCCCAGACGACCTGCCCGCTCTTCAGGTGCAAGCGCACTCGGGCACCGTTGTCGAAGCCTTCAGCGGTAATGAGTCCGGTCTTCCCAGCGACATTAAGTGCCTGCAGCAATTCCAGCGTATCGAGCGCATCCAACGTCCCGTGCAGCGCCATGATCGTTCCTCCGACGATGAATGCTGCATGCCCTTGGCCAAATGGAGGGCGCTTCATACACCTGCGTATCGCGAGCCTTTTACCATAACGTAACGAAGAATTTACAATTTGTTTTTCTGCCGTGGCCTCCTGGGGCGCAACAGGTATCGAGGGGCGCTCGGAGGAACCGTAGGCCTGAAAGTGGCCAGTGAAGGCCGCCGAATTCCCTGCCGGCCACTGGCAACTGCAGACTGACCACTGTCGTGCCGGGAGGTGCGCCGAAATGTGCAGTTACGTGCTGGACGCGGCGTTCACAATACTGGTCATTGGAACAGTGCTGCTCGCAGCCGGTGCGGAAGCGCAGGAGAAGAAAACGCCCTATCAATGCGGCGAGGTGCTGTATGCCGACAACTTCACCGGCGGGCTTCGCAACTGGGTGGTCGAGGGGGAGACACCACAGGTCAAGGACGGCGCCATGGAGATCGACACTGCCGAGGGCTTCACTGCCTGGTTTCGCGAGCGGCTCGCGGCCGATGTGATGATCGAGTACCAGGTGCGAGTGATCGACGCCGACGGACCGAACGACCGTATCAGCGACCTGAACTGCTTCTGGATGGCCAGCGACCCAAAGAACCCCGATGATCTCTTCGCCGGCAGCGAAGAGCGCGGCGGCATCTTCCGCAACTACGACCCTCTGCAGCTCTACTACGTGGGGTACGGGGGCAACAACAACACCACTACCCGCTTCCGCCGTTATCCGCGCGTTGATGAGACGATGCTTGGGGAGTACACCGACAAGAAGCACCTGATGGAGGCCAACAAGCTCTACACCATCCAGCTCGTCGTGTTCGGGGACCTGGTGCAGTACGTCATGAACGGCGAGGTGCTCTTCGAATACCGCGACCCGGAGCCGCTGAAATCCGGCTGGTTCGGCATCCGCACCGTGAAGAACCACATGAAGGTGTACAACTTCAAGGTGTACCCGCTCGAGGCCAGCGAGTAGCCGCACTCAATAAGACGGACCCGTGTGGCACGGCGCCTGACCCCCTTCGGGGTCAAGCCGTGTGCTCCTTTGCGCCTTCGCCGTTTCCGTCGTCTCCTTCTACCTTTCTCCTTTTTCCTTGCCTCATCATGTCAACCAAAGCACGCTGTCAGTTATCATAGGGACAGAAGGACGCACCCAAGGCGAGCGAAGGTTGGGCGGATGACGGTGCAGGTCGAGCGGCCTCTGGCGATGCTGGCGCATGGGAAAGGCGGCGAAGCCATCCGGGAAAGCGGGTTGGTGGCTCGCGCAAGGGACGGTGACCGCGAGGCATTCGGTACTCTCGTGGACATGCACGTCGAGCGAGTGTACCGCATCGCCTATCGGTTCGGCTGGGACCAAGCGGACGCGGAGGATATCGTCCAGGATGCCTTCATCCGAGCGTTCGACCGCCTGCGCAGCCTCCGGTCGGATGCGGATTTCGGCCCGTGGCTGTATCGTATCGCGGTGAACGAGTGTCTCGCACACCGGGTGCGCCAGGAGCGAGCCAGCGCCGCCGCGCCCCGCACAATATCCCCCGCATATCTCTGCGACGATCCCGCGGCGCGTGCGGCGGCCAGTGCGATGTCATCCCGCGTGCGGGCGGAGATCCGACGTCTCCCCAAGCGGCAGCGGTCAGCCATTGTGTTGTTCGAGTTGGATGGCTGCAGCGTGGACGAGACGGCGCAGATCATGGGCTGCTCGACCGGGACGGTGAAGCGGCATCTGCATCGCGCGAGAGCGGCCCTCCGCCAGCGACTCCTGGACCTGCTCGACGAAGCGGGTGAAGAGAGGTGTTGAGCGTGGACTGCAAGATGGCGACTCACATGATGGCGCGGCTAGCCGACAGGGAGCTGCCAGGCGACGACGCCGACAGGCTGGATGAACACGTGCGGGCCTGCGGCGAGTGCAACGCCCGGCAGAGCCGGCTTACACGGCTCTCAGAGATAATCCACGCCGTCGAGGCGCCCGACATGGGCGAAGCGTACTGGCAGCAGCTCGCTGGGGTGGTGAAGGAGCGCATCGGCGAGCGCCAGGCCCGGCGCACAACGTGGTCTCTCGCCCGGTGGGTCCCGAGAGTGACGTGGCCACGCTGGGCCATCGCTGCCGGGGGAATCGCGGCGGCCGTCGCCCTCTGCGCCGTCATGCTCAATCTCACCCGCCAGGACGTCGTGGCCGCCAGCGCCCTCGCGATGTCGGAAGTTGACACCGCCTACGTGCAGGTCAACGGCCAGCGCATGTGGGTCTCAGAGAAGCATGGCGTCCGGCAAGAGTCAGAGCGTGGCTTCACCGTCTACACCGCCGCGAGCACCTGCGTGTACGACCGCGAGCAGAACAAGATGGTCGTGTCGGACCCGGCCCCCGAGAGCAGCCGGCAGGACCTGATGAAGCTTCCGGGTGTAGTCTGGCTCGAGAAGCTGCGTGCCGAGCACTCGCCATACGACTATGCGGTCTCGGACGACTCGCTTGATGGCAGGCCCGCGAAGCGCATCGATGTGCGCCCGGGCCCAGACGGTCGGGGCGCAACGATCTGGGTGGACAGCGACAGCATGCGCGTGGTGGCCCTCGAGCAGTGGCGTGTCCGCGGGGACACCAGGAAGATCACTGGCCCGCTGGCGCGGGTGGATTACCAGACGCGCATCGATGCACGAGTGTTCATGGCTAAGGCGCCCGAAGGGACAGTCGTTGAAGATCGTCGCACGGGCGCCGGCGGCGTCACCGCCGCCGAAGCATCCGAGGACGCAGCGGAGGCACGCAAGCTCAAGACCTTGACTGAGGACCTCCGGCACGAGGTCCGCGATGTCCGTGCGATAGCTGTCAAGAAGCTTGCCCGGATCGAGAGCCCCGCTGCCATCGCGCCTTTGATCCAGGCCCTCCAAGACCGGGATGAGAACGTGCGTCAGTCTGCCGTCGCAGCACTGGCGCGGATCGGCACTCCCGTCATCGCACCACTCATCGAGGCGCTGTCCCACCTGGGCCCCCGCGGCGGCGGCGAGGCCGCCGCGGACGCGTTCGCGCAGATAGGCGCTCCGGCGACAGACCCGCTGATCGAGGCCCTGGCACACGAGAACGTCGACGTCCGGGTTGCGGCAGCCCAGGCGCTTGGCAAGATCGGGGACCCGCGCGCCGTTCCGCCTCTGACGCTCGCCCTCAGGGACGAGGAGCGCCTCATGCGCCGTGCGGCGGCCGAGGCGCTCGGGCAAATGGGCGGAGATGCGGTCGAGCCCCTGATCGCGCTGCTCGACCAAGAGGAAGGATATAGCTCGCTCGCCTACGTCGCCAGCGGGGCGCTCGCGAACATCGGCGCGCCGGCAGTGGAACCTCTCATCGATGCCTTAAGCGACTGGAGAGTGACTGTGCAGTTTGGCGCCAGTCGGGCCTTGGGTGGAATCGGGGCTCCTGCGGTTCCCCATTTGATCGACGCGCTGTACGCCGAGGACCTAACGCTGCGAAGTGGCGCTGTGCGCGCGCTTGGGGAGACGAGAGATCCACGTGCGATCGAGGCGCTGCTCGAGCAGTTCGCTCACGGCGATCTGTCGCTGCGCTATTTCACGATGCGTGCGCTTGGCGAGACCGGCGATCCTCGTGCGATCCCCCTTCTGATCCCGGCCCTCAGGGACTCGATTTACACAGTGCGGGCCCGTGCCGCCCGCGCGCTCGGGAAGCTCGGTGGAGCCGACGTGGTCGAGCCGCTCATCGAAGCCCTCGGAGACGAGAACGGCTACGTCCGCTTGTCCGCCATCCGGGCCCTTGCAGAGACGGGAGATCCCCGCGCCGCGCAGGCCCTCCGTGAGGCCCTGGACGACGAAAGCGAGGGAGTGCGGCACTTCGCCGTAGACGGGCTTGCGGAGTTGGGGGACGCGGGTGCCGTTGAGCCATTGCTCGAGAGCGTGCGGAGCGCCGCCGATCCACAGGCCCGCAGACTGGCCATGCACCGGCTGCGGAAGGTACCAGATCCTCGCGCTATCCCGCTGCTGGCACAAGACCTGAAGGATGAGGACCGGAACATCCGGATGATGGCTGCCCGGGGCCTTGGGCAGATCAGCGACGCATCTGCCGTCGATGCTCTCGTCGAGGCGCTCGACGACGAAGACCCGGTTGTCCGCCTGAGCGTAGTGCGAGCGCTTGGGTCAACCCGGCACCCGCGTGTAGTGCAGCTCCTCATCGAGCTCCTGGGTGACCACCGGGTAGGGCAGGACGCCGCGGAGGCGCTGGGAGAGATCGGCGACGCGCGTGCCATTGTCCCCCTCGTTCGCGCGGCTGTATACGGGCGCCATGTTCATGTGCGCTCCAGAGCCGCCGAGGCGCTCGGCAAGATCGGCGGCGCCGAGGTGGTAGACCTGCTGCTCGAGGAGCTGCGCGCCGCCCCCCACTTCGTGACCACTGGCCACGCTGTGGCGGCGCTCGGCGAGATCGGCGACGCCCGTGCTGTCGAGCCGCTGATCCACGCATTGACTGACGAGAGCAGGACCGTGCGCAAAAGAGCAGCGGAGGCGCTGGAGAAGATCGGCGACGCAAAGGGCCTCGAGGCCGTCAGGGCGCACCGGCAGCACGCGGTCGAGGAGTATCAAGACCGCGAAGGGCGCGTGGAGGATGCCCAGCCGGCCGAGCTGCTCATCGAGGCGCTGGCGGATCCGAACCCGTATGTGCGCCTTGCGGCTGTTCAGGCGCTGGGAAAGTCGGGCGGCCCCGAGGTCGTCCCGCATCTGGTGGGCGCCCTTCGTGACGAGGCGGCGATGGTCCGCTCCGCTGCTGCAGAGGCCCTCGCCCAGATAGGCGCGCCGGGCGCCGATGCTCTCGTCGAGGCGCTCGGAGCTGACGACGGCGAAGTCGTCCGCCTGGCTGCCTCTGCCCTCGGGCAGATGGAAGACACGCGCGCTGCCGAGCCGTTGGCCGGACTCCTGGGGCACCCGGATGCGCGCGTGAGGCACGAGGCGGTCGCAGCGCTTGCCGCACTCGGGGACGCCCGGGCCGTCGAGCCATTGCTCGAGGCACTGCGGAGCGACCGCAGCTCGGAACGACGGCGCGCCGTGATGGGACTCGAGAAGGTCGCCGACGCCCGTGCCGTCGCACCTCTCATCGACGCTCTGCGGGACAAGGACCGCGACGTCGCGAGTGGCGCTGCGAAGGCTCTTGGCACGACGGGGGACGCGCGCGCGGTCGACGCCCTCATCGAGGCCTTGGGGTCGGCAGACGCAGGGATACGCTGGAGTGCAGCCACGGCCCTGGGCCAGATCGGCGACGCACGCGCCGTCGAGCCCCTGATCGGGGCGCTGGAGCCCCTGATCGGGGCCCTGGATGAGGTGCACGAGTACCTGCGGCGCCAAGTGACTGAGGCCCTCGAGAAGATCGGCGACCCCAAAGGCCTCGAGGCCCTCAAGAGACACCGCGAAGCCGAGACGCAGACGACGCCGGAGTGATCCACCAACCCAGCCAGCCCCGCCGGTGGAAGTGGAGAGCGAGCCCGGCAGGCGCGCCGGGGCCGGTTGGGGTCTCGACTGCTCTCCCCGTCCGGCGCGAGGCATGCCGCTCCGGCGCCTTCGCAGCCACGCCCCCGGTCCCCAAACCGAAGCCACGATGATGTGTCGAACCAGAAGGACGGTCAGGCGTTAGGTAATGTAAGGCCCCCGGAGAGCTTCGTGGCGGGGGCGCCGTGAGACGGTCTCTGGACGACGCGTTGGGCGTGCAATGGCTGGAGGTGAGTGGTGTGACGATGGTGCGAGCAGGCCGGCACAGACTGGCAGTTGTTCTCCTCGGCATGGTGGCCTTTGCCCCATGCCGCCTCAGCGTCGCTGACCCCGTCGAGCCCGCAACGCAGACACAGCCGTGGCGCATCGGCGTCGGCGGGGCCTGCCCAACCGGCTACATGGCCCTGTTGGCCCGACACGGCATGCCCCGCGAGCGGCTGCTGGACGCCCAGTTGAGCGACGCATCCGTCCTCAGAAAGTATGACATCGTCATCGTCACCGACTTGCGCAGCACTGCAGCACTCGCGCGCCCGTCGGTGCTCCTGGACTACGTCAGGGACGGCGGCATCGCCATCGTCGAGCGCGGGCACATGGCATCCCAACAGATCGGCATCCGCGGCAAGCGCCTCTACGTGCGCTCGGCCCGGAGCCTCGTGTTCCACGACGCGGACCATCCTATGGCCAGGCGCCTGGCGGTCCTGGGTGTGGTCCGTCCCTATTTCAGCAGCGGCGTCGCCATCGTCCCGGAGGACGAGCCGGAGGTCATGGTCATCGCCGAGCTCAGGGGCGGGCAGGTAAGGCCGTACCCGACCACATCCGGATCGGGCTCCTACACCCGCGGCGACGCGCCGGCCCTGCTGCTGAAGCCCCTTGGCAAAGGGCAGCTTGTCTACATCAGCATGCGTCTGAGCTTCTCCCTATTGCTTCGCGGGCCTGAGCCCGAGGAGCTCATCCTGCCGCTCATCGAGTCCCTCAGCAACGGGCAGCTCGTGCCGCGGTTCGCCGCCGCACGGCCGGGGGCATTGATGACGCAAGGGCCGACGGCCGGCACACAGCCGGAGGCCATTGCCCCTCTGGCTCCGCCGGGCGAGCAGGAGCCGTTGGCAGGGCATTGGGAGACTCTGCACCCCGACCCCCTCGCCGCGGAATTTGACCTGGCTGGGACCATCCCCCGCCGTGCCGACGCTCAGGTGGTGTTCGATTACTGGAATGCCCGCTGGTACCGATCGTTGCGGTTTGCCAACGCGGCGGTCGCGTTCCTCGAGGTGCAAGACGGCAAGGAGCGCACGCTTCGCCGGGCCGATTTGCCTCGCGACCTGGCGGAGGCCGACCTGCTGATCAAGCGTCGGAGCGGCAGTGTCACCGTGCGTGCGGGTGACCGTCTCCTTCTCACGGCCGCCGACGGGCCGCCCTGGAAAGGCATGATCGGGTGCCGGGGCGTGGGCGCTCCGGAGCTGCAGCTTGTCGTCCCCCCCTACTTGACCGACGACTTCACGCGTGCCGAAGGCCATGCCGGCGGTTGGGAGGCGGCGGCCGAGACCTGGAAGGTGGAAAGCACGCCGGGCAAGCCGCGAACGGGCGCGAACCCCTTCTCATACCAGTTCGCCAGTGCCGAGAGCGCCATGGCCACGGCGGGCTACTGGTTCTGGGACAACTATGCCTTCAGCGCGGCGGCCAAATGGACCGGCGAAGCCGCCGGGCTATGCTTCCACTACAATGATCCCAAGAGCCACCTGCTCCTGCGGATAGAGCCGGACGAGGCGCCCGGAGACGGCGGCACAGCCGCGTTGGTGCGCGTGAGAAACGGCCGGCCAACCACCCTCGCGCAACAGGCGGTGTCGTGTGCTCCTGAACAGTGGTATCGACTCGGCGTGCGCGTATCGGGAGGCTGGATCCTGGGATTACTTGACGGGCGCGTCGTCGTCGAAGCGGAGGACGCCGCGCGTGGCCAGGGGGCCGTGGGCCTCTACGCGGAAGGATCGAAGGGCCACTTCGATGACGTTGAGGCAAAGCCCTGGCGTGCCATCGTGCAGGTCCCGGGCCGCAGCCTCCTGGATGACCTCGAGACCATATCTGGCCAATGGGACACAACGGACGACGACGCACTGCGGGGTCGGGGCAAGGGCAAGAGCGCGGCGAGAGCCATCTCCGGCTCACGCGACTGGGATCGCGCCGTATGCTCGGCCGAGGTCCGCCCCGGCGGCGCCCAGGCCGGCCTCGTGCTGCAGTACCAGGATGAGGACAACCATTGTCTGGTCCTCCTGTCGCGGGGACGCGGCAGGGACGTCGTCCAACTCGTCAGAGTGAGCGACGGCGAAAGAAAGGTCGTCGCCGAGCAGACGCATTCCGGCGCCAAAGGCCCGTGGCGCAGCGTGCGTGCCGAGCTCCGCGGGCGTCGCATCACGGTGGCGATCGGCGACGATGTCGTGATTGACACCGTTGACCTTCCTGCCCGAGCCGGCGGCGTCGGACTCTGCGTGACCGGGCCGAAGGCCGCCACATTCAGGAAGTTCCGCGCCGTGTCGCTGGACGATGAGATGCACATCGCCGACCCGCCCACGCCGACCTACACCGGGATCATCGACAAGAACACCTGGGCGAGCACTGCCTGCGCCTGGCTCCCGCAGCCGGACGCTCTTGGGCGCTTCTGGCATCACGCGCCATTCCCCGGCGACGTGCGCCTCAGAGTCGGCGTGCATCGCGACGAGGCCGAGACGGTGAGCGTGCGCACCATCCTCGGCGACGGCCGCAACCCCCTCGCCGGCTACAGCCTCGTGGCATCGCACACATGGGGCGCCGGTCGCGTTGACGTGGTGCTGTATCGTGAGGGCCAGAGCGTCGCCACGGGCGAAGCTACCATCCCTGACGCGGACCAGGCGTTCGTGCTGGCGATCGAGCGCCTCGGGAGCTGCATCATCGGCGCCGTGAACGACCGGCCGCTGATCGCATACACCGACGACCGGCCTCTGCCCGACGACCACCGGCTCGGAATCGAAGCGACCGGACTGCGGCTCTGGCCCGACGGCATCAGCATCGAGAGCCCTGACGTCAGGACGTACCTGTTTGCCGACGCGCCCGCCGACTGGGTCATCGACAGCGGCAACTGGGGGATCAACACGCGTTGGCCCTGCGGGCTGCAGTGGTCGTGGTTCGCGGGCTGGGACGAGCAGATGGCCTGCATCACAAACAAGCGCCGCTTCATTGGCGATCTGTACTTGGACGTGCATGTTGGCCCAACGACCATGCAGGCCGCCGTCCCACCGCGGTCCGGCCGCGCGGGCCGCCCCGCCATCCTCCCCCAGCTCCTGCCGCCCGGCCACAGCAGACGCGAGGACCTCTCGGATGTCTTCATCCGCATCTGCGGGCAACAAGGTGATCCGGAGGCGGGCTACACCTTCAAGGTCGCGGGCATGGATTCGCCGCAAACGGTTCTGAAGAGGAACGGGGATGTCGTGGCTCATGCTCCGGGGTTCGCCATGCCGCATTACATGCATTATGACTGGATCGGGCTCACCGTGGAGAAGTCTGGCGGTCGCATCGCCGTGCACTGCTGCGGGCAGCCCGTCATCGAGTACACCGACCCGGATCCCCTCCCCGGCGGCCACGTCTCCCTGGGCACCTTCCACAACGCAATGCTGATCCCCCGCGTCACGGTCTACGGGCGCTGCGATAGCGGGCCGCCAACCGCATCCGGCAGGTCTGGCTGAAGCGGGCCCCTCACGTTTACTCCGCCACACGCCTCACTATTACTCCGGCGTTCGCACTGCCTGTCCCACATTCACGACGAATATGCGCAGACTGTCGCCTGGAGCTACTGGCATCGTCAGCGATCCCTCCGCGACGCAAGCCTATGGAACACGATCGACGGCTCCTCCCCTTCCGACAGCGGGGGCTCCGGCGCCACCGGCCGGTCCGCTCCCTCGTGCGGCAGCCCAGGCGCTCGAGAAGATCGGCGACCCCAAAGGCCTGGCGGCCGTGAGGGAACATCGCAAAGCCCAGGAGCAGACGCCGCCCGAGTGAGGAATGAGCCCTGCCGGCCCCCTGGCGTGCAGACGAGACGGCGGCAGCCGAAGCTCCCGTCCGCCCTACGCGAGGTCCGGGAAGAAAAACGCCAACTCTCGCTGCGCCGACTCGGGCGAGTCGGAGGCGTGGATCGCGTTCGCCGTGTTGTCCCGGCCATAGTCGCCACGGATAGACCCGGGCGCCGCCTTTGCCGAATTCGTATCCCCCACGAGGTTCCGTGCGCGCTGGATCGCCCCGTCGCGCTCCGCGGCGATGACGACGACCATCCCTGAGGTCATGAACTCTATCAGGCCTGCGAAGAAGTGCTTGCCCTCGTGCTCGGCGTAGAACTCACGCGCCTGTTCGGTGGTCAGGTGCGCGCTCTGTACGGCCCTGATGGCGAACTCAGCGCGCTCGAAGCGGGAGATGATCTCCCCGATCAGCCCCCGCTCGACGGCATCCGGTTTGATGATGAGCAGCGTGCGCTCCACGATGATCACAGTGGTCAGTGATCAGTGGTCAGTGGCCAGCAAGAGCACACCACCGAAGGCACCACCGCTGGCCACTGATCACTGTCTTCAGACCGGCATGGGTCAGCTCGGCCCTTCGCGCGCGTACACGTCTCCCCCGTGACAGTCGTACGCCACGTGGGCCGGGAACTCAACCACCTCGAGCCGACGGATCGCCTCCGGGCCGAGATCCTCATACGCCACGACCTCGGCGCTGGTGACGGTGCGGGCGAGGAGGGCGCCCGCGCCGCCGATGGCGCCGAGATAGACCGCCTTGTGCTCGATCAACGCCTGCTTGACCTCGTCGGACCGCGGGCCCTTCCCGATGCTGCCTTTGAGCCCGAGCGCCGTGAGCTGCGGCGTATAGGCGTCCATGCGATAGCTGGTCGTGGGGCCCGCCGCGCCAATCGGTCTGCCCGGCGGCGCCGGCGTCGGCCCGCAGTAGTAGATGACCTGCCCGCGCACGTCGATGGGCAGCTCCTCGCCGGCCTCCAGTAGCTCGATGAGTCGCTTGTGGGCTGCATCTCGCCCGGTGTAGATGATGCCGGAGAGCAGCACGGCATCGCCCGCGCGGAGCGCCTCTATGTCGGCATCCGACAGCGGCGTTGTCAGTTTAATGGGTTCGGGCATCTCGTATCTGACCTCATAGCACGGCCGATTTGTGTCGCGCCGAATGGCACTGGATGTTCACCGCCGCGGGCAGCGAGGCGATGTGGCACGGATGCCGCTCCACGTGAACCGCCAGCGCCGTCGTGCGCCCGCCCATGCCCATCGGGCCGATGTCGAGGGCGTTTATGCGCTCCAGCAGCTCGCGCTCCAACTCGGCCGTGTCGGGATCGTCGCTCGGTTGCCCGACGTCGCGCAACAGCGCGTGCTTCGCCAGCCAGGCGCACTTCTCGAACGTGCCGCCGATGCCGACGCCGACGATGACTGGCGGGCACGGCTTGCCCTGGGCCTCACTCACCTCACCGACGACGTACTCGATGACGCCCTCGCGCCCCACGGCCGGCGTGAGCATCTTCACCGAGCTCATATTCTCGCTGCCGCCGCCCTTCGGGGCAACGGTGATTTCGAGTTGGTCGCCCGGCACGACTTCGACGTGGATGACGGCCGGCGTATTGTCGCCCGTGTTGGTGCGCTCGAGCGGGTCGTTGAGCACCGACTTGCGCAGGAATCCGTCGGCGTATCCCTGCCGAACGCCCTCGTTGATGGCGTCGGTGAGACTGCCGCCGCTGACGTGCGCCTCCTGTCCGAGCTTCACGAAGGCAACGAGATACCCGGTGTCCTGACACGCCGGTATGTGCTCATTTCGGGCGATCTCCGCGTTTTCGAGTAATGCGTGGATGATGCCCTTGGCGCGCTCGTTCGGCTCCTCCTCGTGCGCCTTGCGCAGGGCGCCAACGACGTCCTCGCCGAGGTCCCAGTTGGCCTCCTGGCACAGCCGCGCCACAGTCTCCGTTATCTGCCCGCAGTCGATGTCTCGCATTGGCGTCACCTGTTAGCCGACCATTGCCTCGTACTCCGCGACCACCTGCTTCACGGCCTCGGCCGATGCCTTCAGCGCCTCGCTCTCCTCGTCCGTGAGTGTCACCTCGATGATCTGCTCCGCGCCGCCTGCGCCGAGCTTCACGGGCACGCCGAGGTATACGTCAGACAGACCGTACTCGCCTTCGAGCAGCACCGACACCGGCAGGATCCTCTTCTCGTCTCGCAATATGGCCGCGGCCATCTGCTCCACCCCAGCGGCCGGGGCGTAGAAGGCGCTCCCCGTGCCGAGCAATGACACGATCTCGCCGCCGGCCACGCGGGTGCGCTCCACGATCTTGTCGATGCTCTCCTGGTCCATGAGGTCAGACAACGGAATGCCCGACACCGTGGCCGAGCGCGGCATCGGCACCATAGAGTCGCCGTGGCCGCCCAGCACCATCGCCGAGACGTCCTCGCCCGACACGCCCAGCTCCATGCCGATGAAAGCCCGGAACCGCGTGCTGTCGAGCACGCCGGCCATGCCCATGATGCGGTTCTTCGAAAAGCCCGTGACCTTGCCGGCGATGTACGTGGTCACATCGAGAGGATTGGTGACCATGATGACCATGGAGTTCGGCGCCACCTCGGCGCTCTTCTCCATACATTCGGTGACGATCTTGGCGTTGACTTCGAGGAGCTCGTCCCGGCTCATGCCCGGCTTGCGGGGCACGCCGGCCGTCATGACGACCAAGTCCGAATCCGCGCAATCGCTGTAGTCGCCCGTCCCCAGGATACGCTGGCTGTGGCCGACGACGGGGGCGGCCTGCTGCAGGTCGAGTCCTTTGCCTTTGGCGATGCCATCGGCGACGTCCAGCACGACCACATCGGCCAGGCCTGCTTCAGCGATGCGTTGGGCCGTGGTGGCCCCGACAAACCCCGCACCGATAACCGTGACTTTCATCTAGAGTCCTCCCTTCGACACTGCGCCAGCGCCCCTTCCGGAGGCGCGGCGGAGGGCAATTCTAACAGAGCGGAGAGGAGGAGTCAAATGCGGGGTGGTGAGACAAAAGAGGGCGACTGCGGCGGGTCGGGCTTACCCCCTACTCGACACCGCCCTCACGACCCATCCGCCGGGCGGCAGATGCTCGAAGGAATTCCGTCGGCGCTGTACTGGATCACGTTCATGTGCCCGCTTATCATCTGTTCGGGCATCGGGCGCACGCGCATAACTGGATGCGTGAGGAGATGCTGGGAGGACTGCCTGGAGGCGGCGGTGCGAACGCAGTTCGTCGGCTCGGGCATCCATATTGAGGAGGCCATCTGTATCAGCGAGCGTCGCATGGTGATCCCTCTTCCGTCCTACTTCGGTTCACGCTGCTTCAAGGGAACTTATACCGACGCCACGTCAATAGGGGTTCAAACCTCTGCTACGGACTTGCAACGGCGGTGGTAGACCGGAAGTCGGCAGACGCAGGGCGCCACCGTGGCCGGGCCAAAGAGAACCGGGGCCGAAAGCGCTGTGCGCCCCTCGGCCCCGGTGTTCGCTGCCGTCCGCGCGTCTGCTTACGGCTCCGCCGGCGGCTGCTGCCCGGCCGGCACGAGAAGGATTGGTTGCAGCGTGTTTGGCCCTTCCTGCACCACGATCTCAAACGGGGGCGCACCCGCCGCCGGGAACGCCTCGTAACCGGTCGCCGTGCACCGAACCGACTGCGTCCCCGGCGTACAGCGCGGCACGGCGTACGCACCGATCTCATCGCTGGTCGCGCTGCTTGCACCCACGGACACGGTAGCGCCCGCGATCGCCCCTCCCGAATCGGCATCCAGGACCCGGCCGCTGACATGCGTTCTGCCCAACCCATCGCCGCCGCCGCCACACCCGCACAAGCCAACGGCGAGCGCAAGAGATGCACCTAACGCTGCAAATCGTATGAACATATCACATCGATGCATCGATGCATTCTCCTCTTCAACGCGACCTGGCGGGCCTCGGTCGGCCGACTGCGACCGAGTGCCACCCCCCGTGGTTCAGACACGGCTATCGCCGCACGGTCAGCGGGTAAACGCTGCGCGTGCGCTGGCCGTCTTCTGATGCCGCGCAGACCTCCAGTATGTACTGACCGCTCGGTGCGGCTGTGCCCATGGCGCTCCGACCGTCCCACAGACAGACGACCGGGCCACGCGGTGCCGCTTGCGCCCGCTGCACTTCGCTCACGAGGCGCCCGGCGAGGTTGTGGACGCGCACGGTCACGGCAGCCGGCTGGGAGAGCTCAAAACGAATCTCGGCGCCCCCGCCGCCCCGCGACGGCTGCGCGGAAAGTCCTGTAATCGCAAGCGCGCCCTCAGCAGCGGGCCGCACTTCGATAGCGAATCGCCGCGCGCCCGGCTGAGCGCCGCTGTTGAACCTGTAGGAGCTTGCCGTGCGGACGTGAGTGATCTTGTTCGCGTCGAGGTCGTGGAGCACCACCGTCCGGTCCCTCGCAAGTCCGCTGAGGTCGGGAAGCGAGACGGTAACGTCCGTGTCGGGAATTCCAGTTACCACGGTGAGATCGAACACCTGCGTGCCGCCACTGGGCGCCCGCAGCTCGTAGGCGGCCCTGGTGTCGGGCGCACCGGCCGGGGTCAGGTACGCATCAACGCCGCCGGGCGCGGCGGGCGGATTGTCGATGAGCAGAGCTGCGTCCGCTTCGCCGATGGCGTTGCACGCGTCACGCTGCCCGGCCGCGGTCACGATCACCGGGATCTGCCAGTGGATCGCCGCCGGAGCGCCCCGAGCCGCCGTGCTGGCACCGCCGGCGCCAGGAGGCGCGATGACGAGTTTGTCGGCATTCGCCTTCCCGGTGATCCAGAAGGCCCCGCTCTCGGGAATGCTGGTGACGGCGTTCAACGCGGGCGTGGCGCTGATGAGCTGGTATCCGAGCAATGGGTCGTAGATCCAGCCGTAGCCGCTGGTGCTGCCCGCGGGGGTGGCGGTCACGCTACTCCACACCATCTCGCCCAGCCACGGATTGCCGGCGAGGTTCCAGCCGGGCGCGACGCCCATTTCGTATGACGCCTCCGTGCTCGCACCCCGACCGTTGAACGAAGAGCGCGTATCAAACCCGAAGTCCACCCACAAGCCAACCCCCGGCCCGACGGCCAGGAGCGGATTCGCCGGATCATCCGTATAGTACACGTACTCCTGGGCCGGGGCATCCCACGCGGCAACCTTCGTCGTGCCGAAGATGTCCTGCACGGTGAGGTCCGGATCGGCGGGCGTGGCCGGCAGCGTGAGGAGCCGCAGGCCTCGGTCGAAGTCCCATGCCTGGAGCGGAGCCAGGTTGTCGTGCGCCCGCACCGGCCCGGCGTCGGTTACGTCCGTGATCTCGTTGCCCGCCACGTCCACCGGTACGACGGCGTAATAGTAGTACGTCGCGGGAGCGGCCTGGGCATCCGTGTAGGCGGTGGCCGGCGCGGCGACCGTCGCCAGCGGCGTCAGCGACACGACGCTGGTGATGTGCGCATCGCTGCGATACACGTCGTAGTGGTCGATGTCCGCCGAGGGCACATACGCCGCCCAATCAAGGTCGATGCTGCCGCCCGCATCGTTCGGCGTGTCCTGCGCCACCAGCGCCGTGATAGCCGATGGCGCGAGGTTGTTGACGGACTGTACGGGGCCGACGGCCGTCACGCTTGAGTTCTCATTCCCCGCCACATCCGCCGCCGTGACCGCGTAGTAGTAATCCACGCCGTCCGTCGCAGTGGCGTCGGTGTAGCTCTGCACGGCAGGGTCTGCGACCGTGCCGAGCAGCGCAGCGCCGGCGATGTCGGTGAAGCTCGACGTCGCCCGGTAGATGCGGTACTCATCGGCATCGGCCGGTGCCGCGTAGCCTGACCAGTCGAGGCTGACGCTGCCCCCCTCATCGTCGGCCACGTCCTGGGCGACGAGAGTGGTTACCGCGGGCGGGGAGAGGTTGTTCACGGACTGCACGGGGCCCGTCGGCGAGACGGTCGAGTCCTCATTGCCGGCCACGTCCACTGCCGTGACGGCATAGTAGTAGTCCACGCCGTCCGTGGTGGTATTGTCGCTGTAGGTCTGCGTGGCCGCACCTGTGATCGTCTGGATTAGCGTCGCAGCACTCACATCCGTGAAGCTCGACGTGGCCCGATAGATGTTGTAGTGATCCGCGTCCGGCGGGGCGCTGTAGGCCGACCAATCGAGGTCAATGCTGCCGCCGTCGTCGTTCGGCGTGTCTGCGGCCGATACGTCCGTCAGAGCAGCCGGAGCTATGTTGTCCACCGACTGCACCGGCCCAACTTCGGCCGAATCAGCGCTGTTGACGCTGTTTTTGGCTCGCACAACGTAGTAGTAGTCCTGCCCATCCGTGGTCGGATCATCCGTGTACGACTCCACGCCCGCAGCCACGGACCCGATCACGGCAAACCCACTGCCTGGCGTGGTGGAGCGCAGCACATCATACCCCACCACATCGTTGCCACCAGCACCATCGTCCGCCGACTTCGTCCACGTCACCGTGATGCTCCCGCCTTGATCGTTCGGCGTATCTGCGGCCGATACGTTCGTCGGAGCAGCCGGAGCTAGGTTGTCCAGCGACTGCACCGGCCCAACTTCGGCCGAATCAGCGCTGTTGACGGTGTTTTTGGCTCGCACCTTGTAGTAGTAGTCCTGCCCATCTGTGGTCGGATCATCCGTGTACGACTCCACGCCCGCAGCCACCGACCCGATCACGGCAAACCCACTGCCTGGCGTGGTGGAGCGCAGCACATCATACCCCACCACATCGTTGGCACCAGCACCATCGTCCGCCGATTTCGTCCACGTCACCGTGATGCTACCGCCTTGATCGCTCGGTGTATCTGCGGCTGCCACGTCCGTCGGCGCAGCCGGAGCCATGTTGTCCAGCGACTGCACCGGGCCGACAGACGTCACGTTTGGATTCTCATTGCCTGCCACGTCTACTGCCGTGACCGCGTAATAGTAGTCTGCTCCATCCGTGGTCGTGGTGTCGGTGTAGCTCTGCGTTGCCGGATTCGCAACCGTGCCGATGAGCGTCGCAGTCCCCACATTCGTGAAGCTTGAGCTGGCGCGATACACGTTGTAGTGATCCGTATCTGCCGGCGCAACGTACCCGGACCAGTCAAGGTCAATGCTGCCGCCGTCGTCGTTCAGCGTGTCCTGGGCTGTCAGGCTCGTGATGGCTGGCGGAGGCAGGTTGTTCACTGACTGCACCGGGCCGGCCGGCGTCACGCTCGCATCCTCGTTACCGGTCACATCCACCGCCGTCACCGCATAGTAGTAGTCCACGCCGTCCGTAGTCGTGGCGTCCGTGTAGGTCTTCGTCGCCGGATTCGCGACCGTGCCGATGAGGGTGGCAGCGCCCACATCTGTGAAGCTCGATGTGGAGCGATAGACGTTGTAGTGATCCGCGTCCGCAGGTGGGCTGTATGCCGACCAGTCAAGGTCAATGCTGCCCCCATCGTCGTTCGGCGTGTCCTGGGCCACCAGCGTCGTTATGGGCAGCGGCGGTATATTGTCTCTGGACTGCACCGGTCCGGCCGGCGTCACGTTCGGGTCCTCGTTGCCGACCACGTCCACGCCCGTGACAGCATAGTAGTAGTCCACGCCGTCCGTCGTCGTGGCGTCCGTGTACGTCTTCGTACCAGGATCGCTGACGGTCCCAAGCAGCGTGGCTGAGCCGACGTTGGTGAAGCTCGATGTAGAGCGGTAGATGTTGTAGTGATCCGTGTCCGCGGGTGGGCTGTACGCGGACCAATCAAGGTCAATGCTGCCCCCAGTGTCGCCGGGCGTGTCTTGGGCCACCAGCACCGTTATCGCCGGCGGCGGCAGATCGTTCAACGACTGCACCGGCCCAGCCGGCGTCACGTTCGGGTCCTCGTTGCCGGCTGTGTCTACCGCGGTGACGGCGTACCAGTAGTCCACGCCGTCCGTGGTCGTGGCGTCGGCATACGCCTTCGTGGCAGGATCGTTGACGGTCCCGACGAGCGTGGCCGAGCCCACGTTGGTGAAGCTCGATGTGGCGCGATAGACGTTGTAGTGGTCGGTGTCCGGCGGTGCACTATATGCCGACCAATCAAGGTCAATGCTGCCGCCATCATCGTTCGGGGTATCTTGCGCCACCAGCGTCGTTATGGGCCCCGGGATAAGATTGTTCACCGACTGCACGGGGCCGGTTCCGGTCACAGTCGTGTCCTCGTTGCCACCCGTATCCACCGGGGTGACGGCGTAGTAATAGTCCACTCCATCCGTAGTGGTAGCATCCGTATACGAGGTCGCCGCCGGATTGCTCACCGCTGCAATTGGCGTGAGCCCGGCCACGGTGGTGATCGGCAATGTGGAGCGATAGATGTTGTAGTGGTCCACGTCTGGAGGCGCCGCGTAGCCGGTCCAGTCGAGGTCGATACTGCCCCCATTGTCATTAGGGGTATCTTGGGCCGTGAGCGTCGTGATAGCGGGCGGCGCCAGGTCGTCAATGGCCGTGGCGGACGCCTCGTTGGAGTCCGCCGACTCGGCGAGGCCCGTCCAGGCGCGCACCACGTAGTAGTAAGTGATCCCGGTCGCGGCCGTCGTGTCCTGGGCAGAGTACGTGTCCGTGTTGATAGCGGCCACGGTCAGCAGCGGCGTCGAGTAATCATAGGCGCCGGAGGAGGTGGCTCGATAGACTCGATACTCGCTGACATTGTCGTTGCCGATACCGTCGTCGGGCGAGCGGTTCCAGGACAGATCGATCGATCCGCCCTCGTCGTTGGGTGTGTCCTGAGCCGTCAGGCTCGACGGTGCGCCCGGGATGTCGTTGGGCCCGATCGTGATTAGCGAGTCGCCGGAGCTCATCGGGAAGTTGAGTACCGACACTTGATCCGGCGGCCCGCCGCCAATGGGCTCCAGGATGATTTCGGTGTTGGCCGGAATGGTGACGTTGACCGTCTCGCCGATCGTTGCGTCCGTGAAGATGTCGTAGACGAGCAGCAGCGAGCTAGGCGTCCCAGCCATTGCGGTGTAGCCGAGGTTCTCGAAGATGGCTATCTGGTCGGGTCCGACGGTGTTGAATCGAGCGCTGCGCAGGAGCGTGTCGCCCGCATCGACCTGCCCATCGCCATTGGCGTCCTCATACAGGTGGGCCTGCTCAACATCGGCGTCCACTGTGCTGCTACCGCCCTCCTGGATGTGAACTTCGTCAATGATCACCTGGTCATGGTCTACCGACAGATCCAGCGACAGCATCTCGTGGCCGGCGGTCCCACGGGGCACTTGCGCCGGCGCGCGGTTCACCGGCGACACCGTCAGAATATCCGGCGCCTCCAGGATAACCGTCTCGCCGGAGATGATGGGAAAGCGCCAATCGTCTTGCTCGTTGCTGAAGCCGATGCGCTCACGCTGTTGGACGGCGCCGGGGATCTCGGGGATGATGTAGTCAAACGTTGCCAGACCGACGCCGACGCTGATGCGCGGGTTTATCTGCGCCGTCGGCGAGATGTTGTACACCACGAACATGTCGCGCGCGTTGGCGGTGCCGAGTCTGACGCGGAAGTTCAGGCCGCTAATGGTCGCGATCTGACCGCTGAAGGTGCCGTTCGCCAGCGCCGCATCGACGCTCGGGTTGAAGGCGTGGTCGCCGTCGGTGTCCTCGTACAGCGTCAGCCGCTGCACGTCGCCGTCATTCCTGCTGTTGCCGCTCTCGTCCAGGCGGATGTCCTTGATAACCACATCGCCCGTTGAGACGCCGAAGCCCTCGCCCACAGCCTGATTGTCGAAGGTGAGGCGCAGCATGGGGACATCTGCCTCCGCCTGGGCCGCGTCCGCCGGGGCGAGGCTGGTGCCGGTCACCACCACCTCCCGCGGCTCCACGAACAGGTTGGCAGTCATGAGCGCCCCGGCATCGCTGATGTCGGCGATGCGCACGAAGCTGTCGAAGTTGGTGCCCGGTTCCACCGTCGGCGGGATCCCCCCCGCGTAGAACCCGTGGCTGTTGCTATCCGGGGCGCTGAGCTGGGTGAAGTTGCGGTTGTCCGTGATGCCGGGCCAGGGATCACCGCCCATGCCCGGCAGCGTCTGGCCAACAGGGGTGGTCTCCAGTTGGTACAGCCCATCGGCTTGCTCCAGGACGACCCGGAAATGCTTCTCAACGTCCTGGCCGAAGCGCATGTCACAGTGGTAGATGTACATCCCCAGCGGCGACGGGTCCCCGAAGTACTCCGCGCCGCTCCGGTTCCGGTTCTCCACCAGGAAGTACTCGAAGGGAGAGTGGCCGGACACGTCCATGCGCAATACCACCGGATTCTCCAGCGTGCCCTCGATCTCGGGGATCTCCGCTGGCACGAGGTCGGTCGTCACGTCCACTGGGGTAAGCCACCCGGCGGCGATCTTGCACCAGGCGTCCATGCGCGTGCCGTGCGCCATGACGCTGTACGGCCCCATCGCCTGCGTCTCGAGGCGTGGCGGTTGCCAGCTCCTCGCGTTCCAGTAGAAGTCCGTGTCGTACAGGTCTGGCAGCCCGAAGGTGTGGCCCAGCTCGTGCGCGAGCAGTGTGAGGCCGGCATCCTCGGGAACCACGATGGACGACCCGCTGGCATGTGGGATGAAGGTGCTGCCGCCAGTGTCCGAAGAATACAGGTAGATGAAGCGATCGTATCCGGCCTTACTCATGCCGTAGTCTTGCAGCACTCGGTCCACGTCGGAGCGGAACGTGCCGGAGTTGTGCCTGCCCGTGCTGTTGGGGTGCTCGAAAACCCCGAGGTTCGGATCGTTGTGGTCCGTCATGTCGTGGTCGTAGGGGTATGGCCGTTCTTCGTGATCGCTGTTCCTTTCCTCGGTGCCGCCGACGTCGTCGATTCGGCCAGCGCTGTTGCGAATGTGCCTGAGCTGATACGGGCGGGTGCTCGTGCGAGGATGTACCGGTAGGTTGTGGTCGTGGACGTAGTAGCAGAAGCTCTTGAGCCTGTTCCAGGCGCGGGTTGACACGATGTCGCTGGTCGTGAGGAGTGTGTTCGAGAGTGAGACCGTCCCGTCAACGCTTCCTGTCTCCGTGTCAACCAGGGTACCATTATCGAAGGTGACCTGGAAGCTGTCGCCGCCCGACAGGGTGGCCGTGCCGATAATGCTAATGCGGCGGCTGTCGCGGGGGTCGGCTCTGACGGTGGCGTTGCTCAAGTCAATAATGGTGGGAGGCGTATCGCCTACGGGGCTTTCGACCGTGTAATTGCCTCTGCTCGTGCGGCCGGAGATGCCGTAGTTGGAGAAAAGCACGGTCACCCTGTTATCGCTGGTCGCCGAGGCGTACGCGATCCGGTTCGAGCCGCCGATGGGGCGAATCACCGGCGTGCCCGGCTGCCGAAGGTGGCCATGTGTGGCTGGCATCCTGCCCACCGGCACGCGGTCGAGATGATGATTCGAATCGAGCCAGCCGGTCACGTCCGTGCGATCCCCGGTGAACGCAACGTGGCCGTGCGAGTTCTGGAAGTAGTAGTTCTTGATGCTGTTGGGGTTGCTCGGGTCGAACAGCACGGTGTACCAGTAGTTGATGAGGTCCAGATCGTTGGGGTACGTGTCGGGCCATACCCGCGCATGCGTATCGCCCCACGACGGACTCACCAGGCCCACCGGCGCACCGTTGCCATCCAGCGGCCCGCCGGGGGTCTCACCCTCCTGCCCTATCCAATGCGACGCCCACCCCCCATGGGGCCCGTCGTACCAGTTGGGCACCGTTCCGCCGCCAGGGGCGGGGTTGCGATCGTTCCAGGCCGGGAACCGCACGGAGATGACCAGCGCTCGGTACGGCGTAGCGACCACTCGCGTGCGGGCCTCTCCAGGCCGCCGGGTCCGCTGCAGATTGGCAATCTGCTGGGGCCCGAGCTTGGGGGTGAAGTAGCCGCGATCGTATGCCTCGCCGATGTTCCGCATCAGGTTGTCGTACCACGGGGTACCCTTCCTCTTCTCCACCTCCGCCCAGAACTTCCGGCCATATTCCGAGTGCGGCGACATGAACATCCCGCACCCCTGGTGCTGCACGACCGGCTCACCCGGGGCAGCCGCCCCGTTGACTTCCACGAAGTCCATGAGCGTCCCCTCGGGGAGCGAGAAGCGCTCGAGGATCTGGAGACCGGTCTCTGCCTCCGTGCGATGCATGAGTTTGCACGCCTGCCGCTCCGACAGACCACGTGTCTCCATGAGCCACTGCGCAGTCTGCTCACGAACGGGCCCGAGTCCGATCTCGATCGCTGAGATGTCGGTGGCACTCAGAAGAATCAAGGGGAAGACAGCGATGAGGGCGATACGACACGCGCAGAGATCGCTAGACTTCATTGGGCGGCGACCCTCCCTTTCGACGCGCCAAGGCATCCCCCACCCACCGCAAGTGCACCCTGACGCATCCGGCAATGCAGGAGCACACTACGAGCCCGCATCGCCGGGCGTATGCCTGCGGACGCCGGCTGCTACGCACTCCGACGAGTTCACAGCCGCTCCCCGCCTGCTGACGGCCTGGAATTCGCCGCGGACTGGACGGCTGCGCAATGTGAAATGGATAGGGCCCCCGCAAGGAGGAACGCCGACCCTACGCCCCAAATACACCTGCGCGCTCGGCCAATTGTGGGCGATGATCACCACGTGCGCTGCCCCGCCGCTGCCTCACCTGTAGCGCCCACTGGACAACGCGGCGACGACCTCTGCTTCAGCACGTCCTGCTGTATTCTCAGGCAACGCCCCGCCCGAGCGCAAGGCGGCGTCCCTACGTGATCCACACTGCACAAGTTCTCAATGCGAAAGCCGAAGCTGGAGCCAACCTAACCGATGCTTGGTGCTGCCAAAATGCCGTTGGCAACGCCGATTTCCCCTCCCAAAATACTCGAGGCGAGTCTAACATAGCTCACAGGCGAAGTCAACCCTGCGAACGCGCCGGGCAGCAGCCGGATTCGGGGCCCTGGTGGTCGCGTGGGCTGCGGTGGCGTTGTAGCGCGGGGACCTGTGCCCTGCCAGGCCGAGGTGGGAGGACCTCTCACCGGGTTCTCCGTCCCAACCCCAACGTGGCCAGCCACAGGTGCTCTGAGGACCTCCGGTCCTTGCTCGCCTACAAGTGGGTAGCGCGAGAACTCAGCGAGGACGCCAGGCAGGCTCACAGTCCTGGCCGGGGCTGCGGGAGACGTTGCGCTGCTGCCCTCCGGCGGGGTTCATGACGTAGACTTCCTGATTCCCGTCTCTGTCGCTTATGAAGGCGATCGTGCTGCCATCCGGGGACCACACCGGGGCGAAGTCGGCAGCCGGGTTGTTCGTGAGGTTGCGCGGGGCAGCGCCCGCCGCGTTGGCCACATAGACCTCGCGGTTGCCGTCTCGATTGCTGCCGAAGGCCACCAGATCACCCTTCGGCGACCACGAGGGCCCCTCGTCCCACGCGGGATTGCGGCTGACGTTGACGAAGCTCGCGCCGAGGGCCAAGACCGAGAACACCTCGATATTGCCCTCGCGATGAGTCGAGAAGGCCAGTCTCATCCCGTCGGACGACCACACCGGGCGGCCGTCCCACGCCGTGTGCTTGCTGAGATTCGCCACACCATGACCATCCGGGCGCACTGCGTAAATGTCCTGCGTATCCTCGCCGCCCGTGCGATCGCTTAGGAAGGCGATCATGGTGCCGCGAGGCGACCAGACTGGCTGGCTGTCGTAGGCGCGAGGGCTCTTGGTGATGTTCAGGGCCGGGCCGCCGGCGATGTCGGCGACGTAGATCTCAGAATCCCCCGTCCGGTCGCTGGCGAAGGCGAGGCGCCTGCCATAGGGCCCCCACGTGGGAAAATCGTCGTCGCCCGGGCTGTGGCTGACGTTGCGGAGCCCCGAGCCGTCGGCCCTGGTCACGTAGATCTCCCATCGCCCATCGCGGTCGGTGACAAAGGCGATGTGGCGCCCGTCAGGCGACCACACCGGACTGCGGTCCTCGGCGGAGTTGCGCGTCAGATTGCGCATACCCGAGCCGTCGGCGCTCACGAGGAAGATCTCGGCATTGTCACCGCGGTACGAGGTATATGCCAATTGCAGCGTGGGCGCATCTCCAGCCGCCAGTATGCCGGCGAGAATCGACGCCACAAGCGGCGTGCATACTATGAGCACATGGCGACTCAAGAGCAACACCTCTCGACATGCGGCTGCAGTATACCGAACGTCCCGAGCGAAGCCTTTGTTGCCTCCACGGGCAGCATCGCACCAGGACCATGCCGTCCCGCGCCGTTTCTCATCGCCGATCACCGACCACTGCCTCCCTGCCGTCGGAGGGTTCTGCGAAACTCTCCCTGCGACGGAGAGCCTCCGTAGATGCTTTCTCCGTGGACGGGGGGTCGGAAAAAAGTGGAGAAATAGGGTTGACAAGACCATGGTCTAGGGTATATTGTTGGCGAAATAAGCCCGCCCACGTTTTCACGTGGGCTGAAGGCCACCCTTTCGGGTGGCCTTCGCTTATTAAGGGGGCGGTGGACCCTTGCGGTGTTGGGTATATGTTGACGGGTTCAATCTCTACCATAGCGTCGCCAAGCGATCAGGCCCTATGTGCTACAAGTGGTTGAACTTATTGGAACTAAGTTGCTGGCTCCGGCCGTCCGACATCATCGAGCGCATCAAGTACTTCACGGCCCTTGTAGAGAAACGCACCGACGACCCAGACCAGCAGAAGAGACAGCGCCTCTACTGGCGCGCGCTAGATACGCTCGGGTGTGTGGAACGGATCGAAGGACGCTTCACAAGGTGGGTCAAGTTCCTTCCGTTGGCAGGCTCAGTCGCGACCCTTAAGTTGCTGCAGAAGAGAGGCTGTAACGTTGTTGGCATCAAGCCCCAGATGGCCGAGGTGGTTCGATCCGAGGAAAAGGGCTCTGACGTAAACCTCGCCACGCATCTCCTTCACGATGCTCACCAACCCGATTCCGCCAAGACCTTCGAGGTTGCGCTCGTTCTATCCACGGACTCCGACCTCGTCGAAGCCATTCGGTTGGTAACAAGGGATGTTGGTAGGTCGGTCTATGTCTGCAAACCACAGCCTCGGAACCGGACGACAAAACTGGATGGCGTAGCAACCGGCGTCTTCGACCTAAAGACGCGGGATTTGCAGGCCTCGTTGTTTCCGCCCACGCTCACCGATGCAAGAGGGACGTTCCAGAAACCAGCAAACTGGTAAGTCGACTGTGGCCCCCTCTAGCCAGGCCTCTGCCATTGCGGCCTCTCCGCAGCTCAGGGGCGCTTCAGGCATAGGCTCCTGCCGGTGCCTTTCCCCCCAGAACGACTGAGGTAAGAAATCAGCGAGAATGAGGTATCCGGGAAATCCGAGTTTCGCAGGACCCTCCTGCCGTCGGATAGCCGCTGGACGCCGATCTCGTGGTGCGATATGATGCGTTTGGCGTGGCCGTGTGCAGACGTAGCCGAGGAGGGCCATTGGTGGCGTATCTGGGAATAGACGTCGGATCGGTGACGGTGAACTTCGCGTGTCTCGATGCCGATGGCGCAGTCCTGGCTGCGCTGACGGAGCGCACCCAAGGGCGGCCCATCGAGGCGATTCAGGGCGGATTGGCGCGCCTGGAGGCGCGGGAAAGCGGCTTGGGGCGCGTCGAGGCTGTTGGCGTCACCGGCAGCGGACGACACCTCGGTGCGGCAGTTGTCGGGGCCGACGTCGTCAAGAATGAGATCACCGCCCACTACGTCGGAGCTGCTCGCTTCGTGCCGGACGCCCGGACGATCATCGAGATCGGCGGACAGGACAGCAAGATAATCGTCATTGACGATGGTATGCTGGCCGATTTCGCCATGAACACGGCGTGCGCCGCCGGGACCGGCTCCTTTCTGGATCAGCAGGCAGCTCGCCTCAACATCCCCATCGAGGATTTCGGGCGGCTGGCTCGCCAGGCGCGTTCGCCCGTGCGCATCTCGGGCACGTGCACGGTCTTTGCCGAGGCCGACATGATCCACAAGCAGCAGGCCGGAGCGGCCGCCGAGGACCTCATTGCCGGCCTTTGCGACGCCATCGTGCGGAATTACCTGCACAACGTAGCCCGAGGAAAGGCGATCCGGCCGGTGGTCGTGTTTCAGGGCGGCGTCGCCGGCAATGTCGGAGTGCGCGACGCCTTCGGGCGAGCGCTCGACTCGGACGTCGTTGTCCCGCCGCACCACGATGCCATCGGCGCCATCGGCGCCGCCATCCTCGCCGGCGAATGGCGACAGGGGACGGATACTCCGACCGCATTCAAGGGCTTCGCAATAGCTGAGGCGCAGCTCGAGGCGGCGGAGCTGCACTGTGGGGATTGCGTCAACGACTGCGATGTTACCCTGATCCTGCGGGATTCCGAAGCGCTCGCGTGCTTGAACGACCACTGCGGCAAGTGGAGCGAGGAACCCGAAGCGGCCCACCGGCGAGCGGCACACTCGCGCTCAGTCCCCGCCGGCGAAGCCCGTCCCCCGACGAGCTGCGGGCGCTGCGCAAGTTAGGGCTTCTCCCCCGGGTGCAGCACCTCGAACACTGTCTCCAGCCCCTCCTTCAGCCGCGGGCCAGGGCGCACCACGAGGTCAGGATTGACCGCGTACACGCGGCCCGTCTTGACGGCCGTGATCGTGCGCCAGCCGTCTCGGTGCAGGATGTCGTCCACGTCGCCGGAGATGGTGGTAATGATGACGTCTGGGTTCCGGGCGATCAGCGCCTCGTGACTGAAAGTGCCCCAGTCGCTGCGCACATCGGCCCCGATATTGCGCCCCCCGGCGTCCTCCACTATCTGGCTCACGAAGGTGTTGGGCCCGGCAGTTCGTAGGGGCTGATCGCCGATCTCGATGAACACCTTTGGCTTTTGCGCCTCCGGCAGGCGCGCTGCCGCCTGCCTGACGCTGTTCCGGGCTTCCTGGATTCCTCGTACCAGGCTCTCGGCCTGCTTCTGCGCCCCGGTGGCCTTGCCCACGAGACGGATGGCCGTATACAGATCATCGAAGGTGTACGGATCGATGACGAGCAGGGGCGCGCCCGTCCTGTCGAGTTGCCGAACGATGTCGCTTTGCAGATCCGCCACCGCAACCACCAGATCCGGATCGAGTGAGAGGATCCTCTCCACGCTCTGGCGGAAATCTCCCACCTTTGGCCGCTGCTTCGCCTCCGGCGGATAGTTGCACACCGATGTGACGCCCACCACGCGATCGCCGACGCCGAGCGCAAACAGCGTCTCCGTCGTGCTGGGCGCCAGCGATACGATGCGCTGCACGTGTGCCGGCAGCTTCACCAGCCTCCCGGCCTGGTCGCGCAGCGTCACTTCCTGCCGCGGCGAAGCAGGCCGGGCAACGGGCGGCGCCGATGGCCGGCGGCACCCGGTGACGAGCGCGACGAGACACAGGAGACATAGACTGGTTCGCACGGTCGGCGTACTCCCTTTGGCCCACCGCATCACTGAGGCGTCATGACGTCAAGGTTCTGCTGCAGGACAACCGTGTGGAGGACCTGCAGGACGACAACGACGAAGGCGAATAGCGACGCGTGAGTGTGCGGGTGATTGCCAACACGGCGCGCGGCAAGTATGCACGCGCACGGCATGAGCAGCATCCAGATTCGGCCGACCTCGGCCCGGGCACTCCCTGAGAGATCAACGAGTGCCAGAGTGACGGCGAAGGCGACGAGCAGGAAGTCGCTGCGCAGAATGGCGTGCCCCGCGTCCCAGCGCCGCAGGCGACCAACGAGCCAACTCACGGCACATACGGCCACGCACGGCCCCAGGAACACGGCGAAGTCAACCAGGTTCAGCATCAGCCATGCACTATACGTCCGCTGCCACTGCTCGACGACGATTGCACGTTGCTGGGCGGCCGCTGTGAGCGCAACCTCGAAGGCGTTATAGCCGCACACGGGCCACAGCGCCATCAGCGGGAGCAACAGCCCGGCGAGCAAGATGCCAATGCCGACTGCCGCCCGCCTGGCTGCACGCCGACGCGCCTGCTTGCGCTTCCACAAGGCCACCACAGGCGCCAGTGCGATAACTGCCGCCAGGACGGCCAGGCTGCCGGCGCCGATGCTGATGAAGCAATCGAGCGCAAGGAGCACGCCAGCGCCCGCCAGCGCCCAGACCCTTCCCCCGCGCATCCCCAGACAGAAGAGCCAGAGGGCCAATGCGCCCAGAAGGGCGACCAATTGATCGATGCCGGGAACGAACAGCAGGGAGCTGGGCACGAAGGTTACCATGGCGGCCGACATCAGCGCCCGTTGGCGATTGCCCACTTGCCGAGCCAGCAAGTACGTCGGCAGGCAAAGACCGGGTCCGAAGGCGATGAGAACGAGAGCCACCATGAGCGCGGCAGCGCACTCGTCCTCGGAAAGCCACCGGCCGGTGGCGCGCCGCAGAAAGTGCACGGTGCTTTTCCAAGGCTCCTGCCCCATGGCGGCCTGTAGGAGTGCCTTGCCCCCAATGCCATGTGCTCCCTTCCGCAGGAGCCACGGCACCAGCACAGCGCCTGCCGGGTGGGTCTGGACTCGCTGCGGAGTCTCTGGCGCGCGAATGCGCTGTTCGTAGTTGCGTACGAACTCGCCCACATCGGATATCTGCGCCGCCTCGTTGTAATACGGGAAGGCGACGTCGCTGAACATGATGGCGCCGATGTTGATCGCGAGTCGTTCTCGGGCCGGACGGTGCCACGGATCGGCGCCCCGGAGGGCGCGGAACGCATCGGGGATTGGCGGCTCCATGCTCACGAGGGCCAGGCACAGGCACAATGACGCCGTGGCGAGCGCGACGAGCGATGCCGCGACGTGCGTCCGCCTGAGCTGCGGCTTCAGGAGCGCCAGCGCCGCGACCGAGGCGGCCACGACGAGCGATGCCATCAGTGCGGCGGCCGCCTCGCCCGTGAGGAGCAGCGGCGCGAGAAGCTGTGGACGCCAGACCCACTGCCCGGGCACTCCGAAGGGGACCCACCGCGTTGCGACGGCAACCCAGGTGGCGATGACCGCAAGGCATCCGAGGAGAAGATAGAGAGGAACGCCGCGGCGCCTTCTGCCCTGCTCAGTCATGTCGCGTCCGCGCGGCCGTCTCCGGCTCGCGCCCCACTGCCCGGCGAAGGGCGGCTACCTCCTCTGCGGACAGCTCTCGAGCCTTGCCCACGGGCAGATCGCCCAGGGCCAGTGGCCCGGTGCGCACGCGCCGAAGGGTGCGCACCGGATGCCCCACGGTCTCGAGCATGCGGCGCACCTGCCGCTTTTTTCCCTCAGTGAGCACGAGCTCGATGTGCGTCCGGCCTCCGCCGCGCGCCAGTGGGCGCACTTCTGCGGGGCTCGTGCGGCCGTCCTCGAGCTCAACCCCGCGGCGGAGTCGCTGCAGCGCTGCGGCTGACGGATCACCCTCCACCTCGGCCACATACGTCTTGGGGATGCCGAACTTCGGGTGTGTGAGCTGATAGGCAAGCTCCCCGTCGTTCGTGAGCAGCAGCAGCCCCTCCGTGTCCATATCGAGCCGGCCCACCGGGAAGAGCCGCGCGCCATACCCGGACACGAGGCTCCCGACGGTGGGACGACCGTGAGGATCGGAGCAGGTGGACAGGTAGCCCTGCGGCTTATGCAGCATCACCCAGACCTTTGTCGTCCGAAGATCCACCAGCCGCCCGTCCACATGGACACGGTCGCGCTGCGGATCGATCTTGGTGCCGAGCGTGCGAACGACCCGCCCGTTCACGCTAACGCGTCCGGCCGCTATTAGCTCTTCGCACTTGCGCCGCGAGGCGACGCCGGCGGCGGCGAGCGCTTTGTGCAGCCGATGCATAGAACGCCACACCCACCAATCCGAAGATGACGGCCGCCAGTCCCCAGAGAGCGGTCCCGCGCGCCGTCACGCGGGCCCACACCGATCTTTCCACCCGCTCCGCGCTCACGAGGGCAACGTAGCGGACAGCGCCCGTGAACATTCTGACGCGAAGGCGCCCCACCACCTGACCGCGTTCGAGCGGGGCGCGCAGCTCGGGCACCAGCGGCTCGACGCTGCAGCTATTCCGCTCCCCCTTTGGGGCCACGACCACGACGTCCTCCATTGCCACTGCCCGAAGCTCACGGACCCTCCCGCCGAGGACGGGCACGCGCCACGAGGTCTTCCCCTTCCGCGCGAGCCGCACCGCCTCGAAGTTGTCGAAGCCCCAATCAAGCAGCGCTTCAGCATCCTCCCAAAGTTTCTCCGCGTCCAGCAGCACCGCGATGATCTCTCGATTATCTCGCCGGGCGGACGCCGCGAGGCACCTTCCCGCGGCATTCGTGTATCCTGTCTTGATGCCGGTTGCACCCGGATATCCGTCGAGCAGCCGGTTCTTGTTGACCAATACGGTGCCCGAGTGGTTCTCGGCAGAGGCGACCACGGCGCTGCGTTGGCGCACGAGGCGGCGGATCTCCGGCCACTGCATGCCGTGGCGCATGATCTGCGCCAGGTCGTAGGCGGTGCTGTAGTGACTTGAGTCGTGGAGTCCGTGGGGATTCGCGAAGTGCGAGTGTGTGGCCCCCAGCACCTCGGCCGTCTGGTTCATCATGCGGCTAAAGTCGGCAACGGACCCGCCGGTGTGCTCGGCCAGAGCCACTGCTGCGTCGTTGCCGGAGCGTACCAGCATCGCGGTGAGCAGATCGGTCGCGGTGACCCACTCGCCGGGCGTCAACCCCACCCTCGTGCCGCCCACCCGGGCCACCGCATCCCCCGTCCTCACCAACTGCGACGGACCGCCGTGACGAAGCACGACGACAGCGGTGAGCACCTTCGTCAAACTGGCCGGATAGCGCTTGGCGTCGGCGTTCTTGGCGAACAGCAGATCGCCCGTTCCGCCCTCGATGAGCACGGCGGATTGTGCAGTAATCGTCGGCGGCGGTATCTGATGACTGGGGACCACGGGCCCGGTGGCGCGGCTGGGGTCCTTGGCAGAGCCCACCGAGGCAGCCACCAGCAGACAGCCGGCGGCCATAGAGATAGCTCGGGTTCTGGCCCATGCACGGCGCACAGAGAGTCACCTGTACTTCGCCAAGACACCCGCGGAGGGATAGCATCGCCACGTGCCGCCGCCACACGCGACCCCGGGCGATGCTATGAGCCGGAGGAGTCGCTCGGCTCATCATCGCCCGCCTCGTCCGGCTGCTCGGGAGCCGTATCCGCGTCCCCGATCTCAGCTTGCTCGAGCGACGGTTGGCGCACGGCGGCGGTCCGCAGCGCGTCCAGCATCGGCAGATCGTCGAGGCTCTTCAGCCCAAAGGAGGACAGGAAATGAGATGTTGTCTCGAAAAGCAGAGGGCGCCCCGGTGCTGCCTTGCGACCGACGATCTTGACCAGCCCCTTCTCGGTGAGGCTCGTCAGAACGCTGCTGCTATCCACGCCCCGAATGGCGTCCACCTCGGGACGCGTAATAGGCTGCCGATAGGCGACGATGCTCACTGTCTCCAGAGCCGGCCGGGTGAGCCTCTCCGGTTCCGGCTCCCGCAATCGTCGCAGGTACTCCGCGAAGGCGGGGCAGGTGCTGAGCTGATAGCCGCCGGCAAGCGTCACCACCTGCAGCCCTCGGCCCTCGAGCGCTCGCGACAAGGCAGCGACGATCTCCGGAACGGCGCCTTCGTCCACTTCGAGCACTTCCGCGATCTGCCCTGCCGGCACGGGCCTTGCTGCCGCAAACAGCAGTGCTTCCACTATGGCATCGAGCTTATCTTCCACTATCGTGCATCCGTGAGCTGTGCATGGCTCGCCGTTCGTCGGCGCAGATAAACACGGATCTCGCCGTCATCGCCCTGGCGCACGTGGATGCCCTGCCGCCGAATCAATTCGAGAACCGCCAGGAACGTGACTATCACCACCAGCTTCGTGAGCGGCCCCGTAAGTATCTGAGCGAAGGTAAGTCCGTTCTCAGACGCCGAGCGTAGTGCGTCGAGCATGTGGCGGATCTGGGAGCCCACCGTCACCTGCTCCCGGACAACCGTTTGCGGCTCCGGCTCCGTGGCCCGGTCCAGAAGCTCTCGGAAGACGCCGACCAGATCGAACAACGACACTTCCTCCAGCAGCACCCAGCCGGTTCCCATGTCATCGTCGTCTTCCGCGGGCCGCAGGTAAATGCGCTCTCGCAGCCGCCGCGACTCCTCCAGCACCTCCGATGCCTCCTTGTACGCGCGATACTCCAGGAGGCGCTGCGCCAGCTCCTGCTCCGGATCCAGCTCCTCATCCTCGTCCTCGTCGTCCTCGACCTGTTGCAGGGGCAGGAGCATCCGTGACTTGATCAGCAGCAGCGTCGCGGCCACCACCAAGAACTCCCCAGCCAACTCGACATTGAGCTGCTCAAACGTTCTCAGATATGCCACGTACTCTTCCGTAATGCTCGCCAGCGGCACCTCGTATATGTCCACTTCGTGCTTCCGCACGAGATACAACAGCAGATCCAGCGGGCCCTCGAAGATGGCGATGTGTACCCGGTGGCCGGTGAAGAGGTCGAGTTGGCTCTCGTCAATGGACCGCCCAGTAATCCCGACCATCGCCGTGGCTCCCGCCGTGTTACGTGTCAGCGCCTCGGCGTGCAAGGCAGAGCTCAGAGTCCGCGCAGAGCCGGGTCCGCACTACACTGCACCCATCCCCGACTCCGGTTACCCTGGCGCGCTCTCCGAACACGCTGTTAGTAATGCCACCGCCCACATCGCAAATGCTGCACTCGGCTTCCACGATCGTGTTGCTGATCTTCGATCTCCGCACACAGGTGCGGTCGCCCAAACACACGTCCGGACCAATCGTGGAGTCTTCGATCCTGCAGTTCTCACCAATGCAGACGGGTCCCCGGAGCGTGCCGCGCCGAACTACTGAGCCGCGCCCCACGCTCACGCGCCCCTCGACGGTGCAGTCGTCGCCGATGTCGCCTTTGACGTCGTAGTTCAACGACTGCAGTAGGTGGGCGTTCGTCGCCAAGGCACTTTCGGGACTGCCCACGTCGCCCCACCAGCCGTCCAATCGCAGCCAGCACACCGTGCGGCCGCTATCTATCATCGTCTGGATGGCGTCAGTGATCTCCAACTCTCCCCTGCCCGACAGCTCCGTTCGGCCAATGGCCTCGAATATGCACGGCGTGAAGGCGTATATTCCCACGACGGCCAGGTTGCTCGGGGGCTGCTTCGGTTTCTCGACGAGCCGCACGACTCGCCTGCCGTCCACCTCGGCAACGCCAAAGCGGCAGGGCTTGGCCACCTCGGCCAGCAGCATCTGAGCGTCACACTCGTCGCGCTCGAACGCGTCCACTACCGGCCCGATGCCCTGGTCCATCAATGTGTCACCGAGGTAAAGAAGGAATGGCGAGTCGCCGACGAACTCCGCCGCCTGGGCCACGGCATCGCCGAGGCCGCGCGCCTGCTGCTGCTTGATGTACGTGACCCGGGCGCCCCACGCAGCCCCGTCGCCGATAGCGTCGCGGGTCGCGCCATGGGTGGGGGATATGACAATGCCGATGTCGGTGACGCCCACTGCAGTGAGCGCCTGCAGGGCGTAGCCGATGAGCGGCCGGTTGGCCACTGGGAATAGTGCCTTGGGCGCCGCGTAGCTGATGGGGCGCAAGCGCTGCGCCTCCCCCGCGCACAGGATCACGCCCTTAAGGTCGCTCATGGTGACAGTCCCACGACGTTCTTGAGATAGTCAGAAGAATAACGGCAGGCCGGCAAAGAGCCTGTAGAACAGCCCAATAGGATACCGGAGCACGAGCCAGATGATGGGGTTGCCTGGCGGAAGAACGATAATGGCTAGCAGCGCGAACATCCCGAAGCGATGGTACCACATCTCCAGCCGCATGGCCTTGTCCGTAGGCAGCAGCCCCAGAAGAATGTGGGAGCCGTCGAGCGGGTAGATGGGGATGTAGTTCAAGAAGGCCAGGATCAGACCGCAGAACACGCATGAGTGGAACACTACGTAATATGGTTCGCCCAGGCCTTGGGACCGCAAGACCTGCCAGACCACGCCAAACACTGCGGCGGCGATGAGGTTGGAGAACCCGCCCCAGGCCGCCACCATGATGCCGTCGTACCGTGGGCGGCGGAAATTGTGCGGGTTCGTCGGTACCGGCTTGCCCCAACCCATCCGAAACAGCAGCAACAGCGTGGTTCCAATGAGGTCGTAGTGCGCCAACGGATTGAGCGTGACACGATTATTCATCTCCGGCGTTGGGTCTCCGGCGAGCTGCGCCCGCTTCGCGTGAGCGAATTCGTGCACGGTTATGTGGAGCGTAACCGCGATGACCCAGGCCAGCAATTGTCGTGGATCCTGGAGCCACAGCACGGCGCGTACCTCTACCCTTCCTGGTTCGGACCTCCGAGCGCGTCTGTCCCGGCATGCTGTTGAAGCACGGTCAACGCGACCCGCAGTTGCTCCTCCCGCGTGTCGGCGCGGCCGTCGAGCTTGGCCCCAAGGCCAGCCCGGAGCGCTTCAGCAAACGCCGGCCCGGACGAGTACCCCTCGGCCAGCAGATCGTCGCCCGTTATGTCCGCGGTCACGCGGCGCAGCGTGCCCAGGTAGCCACGAATTCTGCTGCGGGCCTGCGGCGAAGGCGCCAGCGCCAGCGCCAGAATGGGTGCGCTCAACGGCATCCCGACGAACGCCTGATAAATGCGGCTTGCCGGCACCTCGTCAGGCTCTGCCATCGCAGTCGCGCTCCTGCGTGAGTGCTCGACGGCAGCCACGATCTGTTTGGTTGCCGCCGCCGTGAGTCTCAGCCGCCGGCAGGCCAGAGCCGCGCGTTCGTCCCCGAGCTGCTCCATGAGAGCAGCAGCATATAGCATCCACGATTCGGGCCATGACTCCTCGTCGTCCGCTGCCTCACCCGCACGCAGCCCGGGCAGCTCCTGGCTGACGAGCTCCGCGATGCGCTCGACAACTCGTTCGACCTCAGGCGTCACCCGCAGCGCGGCGTCAATGAATCTCAACCCGCCGTATTCTGCCAGGAGGGCAAGGCACCCGGCGGGCCTGGGCTCCGAGAGGATGGCGATGATCTCCTGGCGCCGCCTCTCTACGCTGATGCCATCCACCGCCCCGCTGGCTATTGCCGCCAACGCCCACTGGTGTGTGCGCTCCTCCAAGCTCAACCGATAGCGGCCCGCGAAGCGGATTGCACGGAACACGCGAGTGGGATCATCGGCAAAACTGTTTTCGTGCAGAACCCGGAGCACGCCCGCGCGGATGTCGTCGCTGCCGCCGAAGGGATCGAGCACCTTGCCGAAGTGCCGGGCATTCAGACGTATGGCCAGTGCGTTGATCGAGAAGTCTCTTCGCCCCAGCTCATCGGTCGCCGTGGCCCGCTGCACCTTTGGCAGTGCGCCGGGATGCTCGTAGATCTCCGAGCGGGCGGTCGCCACGTCTATGGGCCGCCGCGACTTCAGGATTAGTTTGCACGTCAAGAACCGATCGTCACACTCGAGCTCAGCTTCCAACTCCTCGGCAAGCCTCCGGCCCAGCGCCTGGGCGTCGCCCTCCACCATCACGTCGATGTCCGAGCTCGGGCGACCCAGGAGCAGGTCCCGCGCCAGGCCGCCGACGACGTAGGTGGGACAGTCCAGTGCGTCGCCCGCCTCGCCGATGTGCCTCAGGAGCGTGACGGTGTCCGTCGGCAGGAGGCGCTCCATTCGCTGTGCCACATCGACCTCTGGCATGCCTCACACTTCATCCCTGTGCCGCTCATTCGGCTTCGGCGACTTCTCGCTGTGCCCGCAGTCGTTCGGGGACGAGGTCCTGCCTGACCAGGTCCGCCAGCGTCTCGCGCTCCGTGATGAGCTCGGCCTCGCCGTCGTTCACCAGAACCATAGCCGGCCGCGGGAAGCGGTTGTAATTGCTGGCCATCGAGTAGTTGTACGCGCCCGTGGCGAACACGGCGAGGATGTCGCCGCACTCCGGCTCCTGTACCGTGGTGTCAGAGATGAGCGTGTCGGCCTCGCAATGCCTGCCGGCAACGCGCACGGCACGGCTGGCCGGCTCGTTGGCCTTGTTGGCGATGATCGCCTCATACTGCGCACCGTACAACGCCGGGCGCGGATTGTCGGACAGGCCCCCGTCAACGGCGACGTACGTCCGTACACCTGGGATGTCCTTGATGACCCCGATGGTGTACAGTGTGGTTCCCGCCTCCCCCACGAGCGAGCGGCCCGGCTCCAGGGTCAATGTCGGAGGGTCGATGCCCCGCTCCTCGCAGCGGCGCAGCACGGCTCCGCAGAGGCGCTCAGCGAAGTGCTCGAT
Organism: Armatimonadota bacterium; assembly: GCA_030601885.1. Lineage (GTDB taxonomy): Bacteria > Armatimonadota > Zipacnadia > JAUWAU01 > JAUWAU01 > JAUWAU01. The sequence continues at coordinate 49,002 of JAUWAU010000020.1, read as the reverse complement.
GGACGGCGGTGCGTCCTCGTGGGTGTAGCGAATGCCCAGCCCGCCGCCCAGATTCAGATCGGCCAGCTCGATGCCATGCTGCTCCCGGGCATCCGCCACGAGATCGACCATTATTTCGACGGCCCGCTCGTAGGATTCGAGGGCAAAGATCGGCGAGCCGATGTGACAGTGGATACCCCGCAGAGCCAGGTGTGGCATTTCGCTGGCGGCGACGATCCCTGCCATCGCTGCGCCGTATTCGACCCCGAGGCCGAATTTCGAGTCCAACCGCCCCGTTTGCGTATACGTGTGCGTCTGCGCCTTGATGCCCGGACTGACCCGAATGGCAATGTCCACGACGGTACCGTTGCCGGCGCCCAGCTCGTTTATGTCGCCAAGCTCAGGCAGGCTGTCGGCGACGATCAGCCCCACGTGGTTGTCAATGCACATCTGCAGCTCTTCTGCCAGCTTCATGTTGCCGTGGAATTTGATGTGTTCCGGCGGGAAGTCGGCGTCCAGGGCCGTATACAGTTCTCCGGCCGAGCAGACATCCAGATGCAGACCTTCGGACTCCATGATGGCGCAGATCGCCTTCGTCAGGAGCGCCTTGCCCGCATACGCCACCATCACATGGTGATACCGTGCGCCAAACTGCTGCAGATACTCCCGGCACAGCCCACGCACCTGGGCTTCGTCGAGCACGTACAGCGGCGTGCCGAACTCGCGGGCCAGCTCCACGGTATCACACCCGCCGATCTCCAAGTGTCCCGCCGCGTTAATCCGCTGCGTGCCTTTCATCTGCATGACGTGACTCCGCCCTGTCAGTATTGCAAAAAACGCCCAAGCTATCCTCCTGAGCCCCTGCTCACTCCACCGAATACGGGACCCCGGAAGCAAGGTCACTCGGACGTTCGACGATGCAACCTCGTCCTTCCGTTGTCTATGAACTCAGCCACGAATATCTGATCCGGACGCCCCATGCCCCCTCTCGCGAGTCTGGCGATCAGAACTTGTTCGACGTTATCTGGATCCGACCGCTCTTCGGCTCGTACTTCACCGTGACATCCAATACCTTGCTGATGAACCCAAAGGGCACCATGGTGCGGCCGTTCCTGATGAACGGCGCCAGCTCTAGCCACACCGTGTCGCTGTCTACCGTGGCTTGGTCGTGTCCGATCTTGAGCTCCACGGTTGTATTCCCATTGTACGCCGTGACGCGCTTGTCCACCGGGTACCAGTGGACGACGCCCCCCGTGTGCTCGAATATCTCGCGGAAGGGGCCCATCGCAATGCCCCCCCGTTGTGTCGGCCGCGTGCGGAGCTTGAGCAGCTCCTGGTCGAACACTACCTGCACTGCTTTGCCGCCCAGATGTATCACGTGCGTGGCGTCCACGAAGGACGTGCCGGGCGAGCTGATCCGCTGTCCGGCGGACGTGGTCACCGTGTCGCGCTTCGGCGCTGCCACCGTGACCGCGTTTCTCGGGACCATGGCGTAGCGCTCCACTCGGTCCGTGCGCACGGTCGCGGGCACCGGGGTTCGCGCCGGCGGCTGGCTGTCGATGCGTCCTGAGGCGAAGAGCGTTCGGCCAGGCGCCGAGGGCCTTGCCGCGGCGAGCACCGGCGCAGCTTGCACCGACGAATACGATGATGCTGGCGGCCGCGCTTTTGCCGCGGGAAGCGCCGGAACGCTCGCAACTTGGCCCGACGCCGTCTTGGAGCGCGCCGACATGTGGGCCGTCGCCCTGCTTCGCGCGGCCACCCGGGCACTGCTCCTGCTCACCGCTGCCGGCGCCACGGCCACCGGTATCTCGGGCCGCGTGGTTTTGGGCCGAAGAGCCACGGACGTCCGCTTGGGCGTACCGATGGCTGCCGCAGCCGCTTGCTCGACACGAAGCTCCGCCCGCGACGTGACCGCTGACGACCGTTTCGGGGCGGGCCTGACGCGCTCTGGCATCGCGAGCTGCGGCGCGGAGGCCATGCGCTCTGTGGCCGGCAGGCGTCCGCTCTGCATCGCCAGCTCTGGTGCGGGCCGCGGCGCACTCGTAGCTGCGCCCTCGACGGGCCCCGTCGGCAGCGCGGCGGCCGTCTCGGGCGCGTCAGGCTCGATGCTGACCGACTCCGGTCCGCGAGGCGCGTCGCCCGGCTGCAGCTTCAGCGGCTCCGCGCTCGCCACCGTCGCCCGCGCGTTGTCCACCACAAAGTATGTTGTGGCCGATTCACCCTTATTCTGCGCTGCATCGAAGGCACAGGCGCTAACGGTGTGGACGCCCTCGGACAACTTGATCGTCTCGACGGCGAAGTTGTACGGCTCGAAGTTGCGCATGGCCGCAAATTCGTCATCGACGAACAGCAGCACACACAGCACCTTGGTCTCGTCTGTGGCCTCGACGCTGACCTGCATCCGCCCGCTGACGCGAGCGCCATTCTGAGGCTGGCGTACGCGGACCGCAGGCGGGATGAGATCGGCCGCCGGTGGGCTCACCTCCGGAACAGGGGCTGCCGGGTACTCATTCCGAACGCGAACGCTGATCCGCGCCTGACCGGCACGCCCGGCGGCATCGAACACCTGCGCCTGGAGACGGTGCTCACCGTCCGCGAGCTGCCCGGTGTGCAGTCGGAACTGAGTCTTGCCCCTCAGCACAGGCTCTTTGAGCTTGTAGCTGATCATACGCCCATCGTCGATCCAGATGTCCACACGCACGATGGGCTGGTTGGAGGAGCTCACGTATTTGACGCTGAGATCGGTGCTTCCCTGCAGCGTGGCAGAATCTTCGGGCTGCGTGATCGATACCTGGGGCGCCAGTCGGTCGCTTCCTGCTGCGATGACCACGGAGATAAAAGCGCACACGAGGCACAATGCGCCGTACAGCGCCACCCGGGGGAGTCGCATACAGAATCCCTCCCGCGCAAGGCTTGGGGTATTGTTGCGGTTTACGGCACCCGAACTGCGCAAAGTGTACCATAGCCGCCTATTCAAGTCAACCGGCACAACCGCGTCCCGGGCGCCTGAACGGCAGCGTTGCGGCGGCCAGATCGCGGCGCACTTGTGCGAAGGCAGCCGCCCGGTGGCTCAGCCGGTTCTTGAGCTCCAGCGGCATTTCCGCCATCGTCTGTCGATACGAGGGGACGAAGAAGATCGGGTCGAACCCGAAGCCGCCCGTGCCGCGGGGTGCCTCGGCTATCACGCCCTCGCACGTCCCGCGCCAGACCGCCACGTCGCCGGCAGGCGCACACAGCGCCGCAACGCAGACGAATCGTGCGGCGCGGTTCTCCGCCGGCACGCCCCGCATCCGCTCGAGAATTGCTGCGATGCGATCCGCGTCCGATGCTTCTGGCCCGGCAAAACGGCTGGACGCCACGCCGGGGAAGCCGTCGAGGGCGTCTATCTCGAGCCCCGAGTCATCGGCAACGGCGTACATCCCGGTGGCGCGGGCCGCCGAGCAGGCCTTGTACACCGCATTGGCCTCGAAGCTCGAGTGTGGTTCGCTCAGTTCGGGCGCGGCGGGAACGTCCACGAGGGACGGAAGCTCGATGTCCACGCCGGCGAGCAGCCGCCGTATCTCTCTCACCTTTCCCTGATTGCCGGTGGCGAGCAGGATTCTATCGGGGGCCTTGCGCATCGCGGGGACGGTACCTGTCAGGCTTTCAGCTTGTCGCCGAGCACTTCGCGCTGGTAGGCCACGAGCTGCTGGATTCCCTGCTGGCCGAGAGAGACCAGAGCGTCCATCTGCTCCCGCGTGAACGGAGTGCCCTCCGCCGTCCCCTGGATTTCGACCAACGCCCCACGGCCGCACATGGCGAGGTTCAAGTCCACGCCGGCTCGGCGATCTTCCTCGTAGCACAGATCCAGAAGCATCTCGCCGCCCACGATGCCCACGCTGACGGCTGCCACGAGGTCCCGGATGGGATTCTGGCGGATCACCCGCTCTTCCCGCAGCGCGGCGATCGCCTCGACCAACGCCACAAAACCGCCGGTGACGGCCGCTGTGCGTGTGCCGCCGTCGGCCTGGAGCACGTCGCAGTCAACGATGATGCTCCGCTCGCCAATGGCGCGAAGGTCCACGACCGCCCGCAGGCAGCGACCAATGAGTCGCTGTATCTCCATCGAACGTGCCGCCGGGCGCCCGCGCGTGATCTCGCGCGGAGTACGCTCGTGGCCGGCCCGCGGCAGCATGGCGTATTCGGCAGTCACCCACCCGCTGTCGCTCCCGTATAGCCACCGCGGCACTCTATCCTCCACCGTCGCCGCGCACAGTACCCGGGTGTCCCCCAGCTCGATTTGGCACGAGCCCTCGGCGTGGCGCAGGGCGCCCGGCTGGATGGTGCACGCCCGCAGTTCGTCCTGCGCTCGGCCGTCGATTCGCACTGTGGCTGCCTCCCTGCTTTCGCCGGCCTGTTGCCATCGTCCTAAGGCTTCGCGGCCACGAGGTCGTCGTTTCGCCGCAGCGGCTCTGCGACGTCGAGCTCCCCCAGGAGCTTCTGGCGACCGGGCGTTTCGATGATGACTTCATCGATTCCCGGAATGCTCGTCAGCGTGTTCACAATGCCGTACAGGCACAGACCACCGAATGCGCCGCCTCGGGGGAAATTGTCGTAGAAGGCTGCGTTCATGCGCACGCGAGCCGTGCGGCCATCCACCGTCACTTCCTCCAACTCCGTGCCATCGGGCATGACCCCTTCGAGTCCCTCGTCGGGCATGGGGCCCTCTATGAGCGCCTGCAGCGCGTCGTCCGCTGCGGCTTCGGGGTCGCTCCGCACGTCGCGCTGCACGGGCGCGAGCGCCGCCGTCGCCGAGTCGGCGAAGTAAGCCGTGATGGGGATCCGTTCCTCAGCACCGGGCGCCACGCGCCGCGGCGTCGGCCCGCGCCGCTGGCCCGGCTGCGGACCCGCCGCGTTCTGCCGCTTTGAGCAGCCACTAAGCCCGACGGACAGCAGCGCAGCCATCGCGAAGGCCCAGACCTCTCGCCGGACACAGCGTCGCATCGCTACCCCCTGCCCACCTTCGCTCCCTCATCTTCCAGAGCTGTTCCGGGGCCTTCGACGTATTGGCGCAGCCCGTCAAATATGGCGCGGGCGGCGCGCTGGCGGAAGCTCTCGCTCGCCGCCAGAGCCTCCTCTTCCGAGTGGTTGATGTACACGATTTCGCACAACGCCGCCGCCATGCGGCTCTCGCGAAGCACGGCGAAGTTGCCCCGGCGCACGTCATTGTCCTTGCGACCGAGGGAGGCAAGCATGTGCTCGTGAATGACGGTGGCCAGACACTTGTCCTTTGGCCGCCAGTAGTACGTCTCGGTGCCGTGCGCGCCATCCGGGCGCCGCCAGGCGTTGTGATGGACGCTGAGGAAGATGTCGGCATTCGCGGCGTTCGCCAGCGCCGGACGGTCATAGAGGGGGAAGTAAACGTCCGTTGTACGCGTCATGATCGTGCGCACGCTGTGCTGCCTCAGCAGAGCATTCAGTCGGTGGCTGACGTCGAGGTTGACGTCTTTTTCCCGCAGCCTCCGGCCTATCGCCCCGGGATCTTTGCCGCCGTGCCCGGGATCCAGCACGATGAGGCGCTCGCGGAGCGGCGCCGGGTGAAAGCGGACGGCGATGCGCGGCGGGTCGTCGGCGGTAACCACCTGAAACGCCATGAGCTGGCGCATGTCCAGCACGAGCTGGGCATGCCCGTCGGCCGGCGCGGCGCCCATTCGCACTCGCTCCACCAGACGATCGTCCCCGGCGAAAGACGACAGGTCGATGGCCGGGACGGCATCCAGCAAGTCCAGCACAATCCGCGTAGGCTTCCGCCGTACGTCGTACTCATAGCGCGTCGGCGACGATAGCAGGGCCACGACGTCGGCCCCGCCGCTTGGATAAGGGAAGGTCTGTACGGCCCGAACCTGCGCCCACTGGGGCCCCACCACGGGCGCACTCTCGCTGACGCGGCCAATGGCGATCCGGGCGCTGCGCCCATCCTCAGCCACACTCCACTGGTACTGCGTGGCCTCGTCCAGATCCAGCACGACACGCGCAACAGGTGGCTGCTGCGAGGGAGAGCCGCTGCGGACCCGTTGCACGCCGAGCAAACCAACGGGCGTGGGGCCCTGCGGGACACGCAGCACGGCGTCCTTCACATCAACGTAGATGCGCGAGGGAGCCGAAAGGGTGTGTGCCGAGAACGCGGCAGGCGCGGAGGTGAGTATCTCCACCACCACGCCATTTTCGTCGCCATGCACTCGCACGTCCGTCACACATGGGTGAACACGCAACGCGCGGGCGCTCGCGTCCCACGTGGCCGCAAGCCCCAGCGCCCGGAGCACGTCGGCGATGGGCCCGATGTGCTTGCCGTTGCGCAGTTTCGTCGGAGCCGACAGGGCGCGCGTCGTCCCGCCCACTGTGAGCGTCTGATGCTCAAGGTCAATGTACGCCTCGGAGCCGTCCGGAGTAACGATTGCGAGCTGCTTCTTCGATGTCTTGGCGATGCGAGCGCCAACTGCGGTGAGACACGGCCGCAGTGCAGCTATCACCTTGCCGTCGCGCATCTCCGCAGGCGGCTTCAGCGCCAACGCCTCCCCGCCGACGATGACTTCCACGGCCGCGTCCGGATCCGCCCCCAAGACGGCGGGGGCAACCAGACAAGCGAGAAACGCCGCCAAACGGCGGGGCAAGACACCTCGTACACCGATGTTCGCTGGCGTGCATCCGCGCATTGTTCTGAGCTCGTTACGTTAGTGCGATTCCATGTGGGCCCGTACGCTGAGACGAGTTGAGACCGTCTCCTCAACGGAGCCGCATGCATCTATTAGACCAAACCAGCCCGCGGGCGTTTCTCTGCCCAAGCGAGGACTGATTCCGTCAGGCGCTGCGCCGCGGCTGATCCGGATCACGCGGCATAGACTTCCTTTCCCTCCTCGAGGATCGTGCGGTAGATCAATCCGATATTGTGACGATGGCGATCGAGATCCGTCGGGGTGGCCACGAGGACATCGACTGCGAGCGGGATGCCGAAGAGCTTCGTGTGCAGGAGCTGCATCGTCCGGAGCCGGTGCGTACCGTCAGGCATCACGACGAGCACGTCCACATCGCTGTCGGGCCCCAGCTCGCCCCGCGCCGCTGAGCCGAACGCGATAATGCGCAACGGATGCACCGTCTCCACGATCCGGCGCACCAGTTCAGTCAGTTGTCCCTCGTGGAGCTGCATAGGCCAGGCTCCGATGCAGCAAAAGGCAAAAAAGGCCTTCTGCTAGCCCTGCGTTGGCCAAGGGCTTGCCGGTGGCGGCGAGAAGGCCCATATCCGCAGCGGCCCGCGCAGTGCCGGCGGCCGAGCGGCATCGGCCGGCGGGGTGCTCTGCACGTGTCGCGGTGATTGCTGGTGAGGACCGTACCCACACGTCTGGGAGCGCCACAGATTCGCAAAGCGCCCCCATGCTCCGTGGGCTCTGCCCTCTGTTACTGTTCTTACCAGGTTTGATGGGAAATGTAAAGATCGAGACGGCAACATCGAGGGTGCTTGGCCATGGCGGGCACCAGCCTTCGCCAAGGCTTCGGCTGGCAAGCCCAAGGCTTGGCGAAGGGTGGATGAAGCTGCAGCATTGACATGCGCCAGCCCAGCACACACCGGCTCACCGACGTCGCTACCAGAAATGCCTCTTGGCAAAGGCACGACCAGAACCAGACTTCAGATAGCGTTCAAATGCTATCGCCCGCGAATCGTCCCGAAACTGAATCACCACTACCACATTCCAAGGCGCGTACTTCGAAGTATGGCGCACCTTGCCGGCGTTGTGGGCCTTCAGACGTTCGGCGAGGTCGTTCGTGATCCCAACGTAACGCTGATCGGGACGTCGGCGACTCTGAAGCAGATACACACACTTCATTCGTGCTTCCCCTGCAATGCATGCGATGCACGCTCGCCACCGAAGGGGACATGCGGTCGTCTCGTCAGGCGGAAGCAGCCCGCCGTCGCCCTCCTCCGTCGGGCTATGGCGGGCACCAGCCTTCGCCAAGGCTCCGGCTTGCCAGCCGAAGCCTTGGCGAAGGCTGGTGGAGGCGGCGGGAATCGAACCCGCGTCCGAAGAGGAGTCCACAGAGGCTTCTCCGAGCGCAGCGCCCATTTTGAATTTCGCCCCGGCGGCGCCCTGGACGCGCGGCTACGCCGGCGCTAGCTCATCGGCCCCGAAAGGCCTTCAATTCCCGCATGCCGCTATGAGCCTCACGGCCGCGGTAGCTGGCTGATCTGGCGCTCTATCCAGCCACACCAGCGATGGCTGGGAGAACGTCGCTGCGCTTAAGCAGCGAGTGCGAGAGGTTCACTCTCGGCAGGTATTAGCTGTCCACCGTTTAACGAGATTGGTGGAATCTCGGCTCGCTTCCTCTGCCACCTCTCTCTCCGTCGAATCCGATCGCCCCCACTGCGATGCATTGGGACGCTCGTAGCATCCCTTTACATATAGTATACCACCACGGGGGCGGTCGTCAAACGGGTCAATATCTCTCGCAATGTCTCACGAGAGTTGGGATCAGGCGGCTGGGCGCAGTTGGTGCATGAGCTGCTGGTAGCAGTTATTGAAGATGGCCGTCAGAGCCATGCCTCTAACAGGCAAAGCTGTCCTGAGGCACAGGATAGCTTCGGCTCCGCTCCGGCTCCAGCACATGCCCGGCTGCTTGAACCGGGTGCCGATCAGATACTTGCACGCCGTCTCCACCGGGCCGCTGCCCAGCGGGTGTCGCCGTCGGCGCAACTGGGGATACCGCATGCGCTCTCCCCGTATAGCGTCTGCCCTACCTGCTTGATCCGCTGCATGGCATGATACCAGTCCACCACCTGCACTGCGCCCGGGAAGTGTAGATCCACCTGATTCCAAATCCACGGCGCGCCATCGCCCAACGCTCGCCGCAACCCGCGGCGCTCCACCCCCCGCTGTTGGCCTTCGGCATACACTCGCTCCCCGAACGCCTCAGCCCCCTCCATAGCCGCCACATAGCTGGGATGCCGGGCCGCCTCCCTGGCGCCACCACGCCCTGGCTTCACCTGGTAAAACACAGCCGCCTTCGCCTCCCGCCAGCCTGTCTGCGTCCATATCGACGGACCGTGGGGCGCTCAGCAGGGGGCCCGGGAGACGTGCGCTGCGTCACACCTACAATAAGCATGTGAACAAACAGTAACCACACGGAAAAGGACTATAAAGAGCGGGCAGATGTGAGCCGAGAAAGGAGTGACGCGGGCATGGGCAGGCAGTCGTCGAAGATGTGGCTGGGCTTGGCGGTGCTGCTGGCTCTGGTGGTGGCGACACCGGCGGCCTGGGGTGACGTGCGCGTTGGCGTCGGTGTGGTGGTGGACGATGTCAGTCTCGGAGAGGCCCTGCTTATCGGCGCCATCGGCAGCTTCTTCGGGTTGGACACCAAGGTGGTTGCCACCTACCATCACCGCCAGCGTCTGTGCTTCTCCCACATCGTTCTCATGATGTACCTGGCGAGGCGGGCAGGCTGCGACCATCACCACGTGGCGGCGTTGCGGTCCCGAGGGCACGGCTGGGGCAGGATAGCCAAGGATCTGGGCATACACCCGGGGACGTTCAACAAGATGCGCAAAGGGCTGACGCCGGGTAGGGGAGGCGACAAAGCCTTCGAGGAGTCCGCGCTGATCTGGTTCTTGGCCACGTACCATGGCGCCTCGCACAATGACGTACGTCGATACAAGGACCGCGGGCACTCACTGCCAGACATATTCATCGCGCTGGACTTCTCCTCCAAGTCTGGCAAAGGCCCCGGTGATCTGCTGGCGCATCGGAATAGAGCGAGGTCCTGGCACAGAGTGGCAAACGCCGTGGGTCTGTCGAGCCCCGGCCTGAAACAGCCGGCAAAACCCAAGGGAGGCCAGGCGTTCCGAGGCAGTAGCGGGAAACCGGGCAAGCCGGCAAGCAATAGCGTGGCCGCCGCTCCCGCCCAAGACAAAGCGCCGAAGGGGCAGGGGGCCCAACGGGGCGGGAAGGGCAAGGGAAGAAACAAGTAGGGCCCGAGCGACCGCGCCCTGACGCGAGCCATCTGGCGCATGTCGCGCAGTTACCGGCGCACACGCCTCAACGGCCAAGGCTGATAGGTCGCACCGCGCGCGCCTGCTGGCCGTCGGGCGCCTTCGCCCGTAGCACGCACAAGTATGTGCCACTGGGGAGCGCCGTATCGTTCATCGACCGGCCGGTCCAGGTGATGGTGTGGCTGCCGGGCTCCACTTCTGATCCCTGCCGCACGCGCTGCACCAGGCGTCCGGCGACGTTGACGATGCTGATGTCTACAGCGGCATCCGCTGAAAGGCCGAAGGCGATTGCCGCTCCCCCAATCGTCGGTCTTTGCCCCGGCGCACAAGCAACAGCCCTTCCGCGGACGAGCCGTCGTCGTCCCAGGCCACAGCCTTTGTGCACCATCTGCGCCAGGCCCCCTACCAGGGAACAGGTTCGCGGCGATCCACGCGTGACCTCCGCGCCCTCGATCGTATCAGAGGAAGCCGTACAATGGACGGCGAACCTACACAAGCAGAGACCAAAACGCGTTCTGCCTCAGGCGCGTTGCTCTCCCCCCCGGCGAGCCCGAGGGCAGCACTGGCGACCGTCGGGGCGCGCCGCGCGATGCCAGGAGAGTACCAATGGCTCACGGCCGGCTTCGAGTTGCTACGGCGCAGTTTGCAGTGTCCGCGGACATCGCCCGCAATGCCCGTGCGATGCGGGAGCAGATGCGGCAAGCGCGAGACCTGGGAGCAGAGCTGGTGCATTTCTCCGAGGCGTGCCTCAGCGGCTACGCCGGAGCCGAGTTCAACACGTGGAATGGCTTCGACTGGGCGAGGCTGCGCTCTGAGACGGACGGACTTCGAGAGTTGGCGCGGGAGCTGAAGCTGTGGCTGTGCTTCGGGACGGCGCATCGGGCGCGTGGCTCAGACAAGCCCCACAACAGCCTGTACCTGGCTGATCCCAACGGAACGCTCCGTCGTCGCTATGACAAGCGATTCTGCACCCGGGGCGATCTGCGTTACTATACCCCCGGCACCCGGTTCGCGGTTGAGACCGTCAACGGGATCAAGCTCGGCATGCTCATTTGTTATGACTTCCGCTTCCCCGAGATCTATCGGGCCTATTACAAGCGCGGCGTGCGGCTCATGTTGCACTCGTTTCACCAGTCGCGCGAAACACCTAACGCGTTGATGCGAGAGGTGGCCCCAGCGCACATCATGAGCCGAGCGGCCGAGAACTTCATGTACGTCTCGGCCAACAACACAAGCAAGCGCTACCAGTGGTTCGCCAGTCGCATCCACACCCCTGACGGCGCCATCGCTGCCATTGCGCCGCGCAATCGCCGAGCCATCGTCGCATGTACGGTGGACCTGGCCATGGATGCAACCTTCTACGACGCGGTGACGGCCAACATCAGACGCGCGATGGATGGTGCGCTGCACACCGGGGATGTGGAACGCCCGCCCCGGCGGCAGAGGCGTCGTTGAGCCGTCTGCCGCGCTCCACGCATGACTGAGAGCGCTACAACCCGAGGGCCTGCGATCGCGCTGGAGAGCCTGGCACGGCCGCGAGTTTCCTGCTGCTCCACTCCGGTTTGAGGGGCTTGCCCCTATGCAGTTTCGCTGTTTCTGGCCGATATATCATTGCAGGCGCAGGACGAGGCGATGGCGGGACCGCCGGTCCGCGCGCGCCAATAGGACGCCCCGGCTCGGCGCACGTTGCCAGGTGCAGTGGCGACGCCTGTGCCGAGCACCGACCACTGCAGCACAGGGAAAGCATGCCATTCGGGAACCGAGCGGCCCCCGGCACGCCGGCCGGCCAGTGGCGAAGGGACTTGGCCATACACCGCTGAAGTAGTATCATTGCGGTGCGGGGCCGCAGGCTGCATGGGTACGGACAACAGGAGAAAACGTTTGATGCCACAGCTTCGCAAGGATCCAGTGATAGACCGATGGGTCATCATCGCCGCGGAGCGCGGCGACAGACCATTCACTTTTGATGGGCATCCCTCCCCGCCGCCAACAGGCTTTTGCCCCTTCTGTGAGGGTAACGAGGATAAGACACCACCAGAGGTATGGGCAGTGCGCAAGGAGGGGACTAAGAGGGACGAACCGGGCTGGGAGGTTCGGGTTGTGCCCAACAAGTACCCGGCATTGGCCATCGAGGGAGGGCTGGGTCGGCAAGCGGTCGGCCTCTACGACATGATGAACGGCGTCGGGGCCCACGAAGTGATTATCGAGCACCCGGAGCACGACTTCAAGCTGCGCGAGGCGAGTGAGTCGCACATCGTCAAGATCCTGACGGCATACAAGGAGCGCATCAACGATCTGCGAGGGGACGACCGCATGCGGTACGTGCTGGCGTTCCGCAATTCCGGCGCAGTGGCGGGCGCGTCCCTGGACCACCCCCACTCGCAACTCATTGCGCTGGCCATCACGCCCAAGATAGTGAAAGACAAGCTGGTCGCTGCCCGGGAGCACTACGGCAGCAAGGAGCGTTGCATTTTCTGCGACATCATTAGCCAGGAGTTGCATCTTGGCGAGCGGGTCGTCTCGGAGACGGAACACTTCGTCGTCTTGTGCCCATTTGCCGCGCGCTTTCCGTACGAAGTCGTGATATTCCCCAAGCAACATTGCCACGACTTCTGCCTCATGGACGAGACGCTGCTGATGGCATTCGGCGCCACCCTGCAAGACACGCTGCGACGTGTTGTCGATGCCCTCAATACCCCGCCGTACAACTACGTGCTGCACACTGCACCCAATATGGTGCCCCGACTTGGGCGCCCCGACTACTGGGGGACGCTGGCGATGGACTATCACTGGCACCTGGAGCTGCTGCCGCGTGTGACGCGGATGGCGGGCTTTGAATGGGGCACGGGCTTCTACATCAATCCGGTGGCACCCGAAGTTGCGGCCGATCGGCTGCGCCAATATGCGGCATCCGGCGCTCCGGCAACTGTTAATGACAGCACAGCGGCTCTGGCTGTGGAACCGTAGGATGCGGCAGCGGGAGGTGAGAAACGGTGGGGGAGCACCGCGGACGTGTCCGTGCGCACGAGGATATGGGGCGCGATGCGGAGGTTGCGGCCGCCGTCGCGGAAGCCATCGAGCCCGCCTTACCCGACATAGCACGAGATTGGGCCGAGCGGATGCATAGCGTCTTTTCCGACGATTCCCCGGCCCTACGGCTGACCACCGAACAGTATGCGACAGGCATGGCTGACATGCTGCGCCTGATCGTGGCGCGTATGAAAGACCGCCGCGCGCCCGAGCCCTTCGAACGCCTCGAGACGCTGACGCAGCGGGCGTATGCCGCTGGCCTTGATGCCGCGGACTTCAACCGCGCCTGGATACTGCTCGAGGAGTGCCTGCTCGACGTCGTGAGGAAACAGCATGCCTCCGGTGATCCATGGCCGGGGTGCGTCCTCGTGCGCGGCGAGATCGACGCACTGCGGCTGAAGGTCAACGAGCTATATGCCGACATTACTCAGCGGGAGCTGCGACGCTCCGAAGAGCGGCACCGGCAGTTGCTGCGCTACGCGAGCGATGCCATTATTACCGTTGATCCCGCGACCGGGCAGATCATCTCGGCCAACCTCCGCACCGAGGCGCTCACCGGGTACTCCGGCGATGAGCTCCGGGGCATGAGCCTGGCTCGTCTGTGGCCGGATCGCGAGCGCCGCTTCGCGCGGCAGTTGTTCGAGACCATGGCCTCGGCGGGGTCACAATCCGCCCAGGCCGTGCCGCTGACGCGCCAAGATGGCTCCACGGTGCCGGTGGATGTGAGTGCGAGCGTGATCGATGTAGGCGATGGCCCTATAGGCTTGGCCATTCTCCACGACGTGAGCGAACGAGTCGAGCTTGAGCGGCAGCGGCGCATACAGGCAGCCGAGCTTGAGCGGCGGGTGCAGGAGCGAACGGCGCAGTTGGCCTGGCTCACCTCGCTGAACGAAAGCATCATTCAGTCCATGCCCTCACCGATGCTCGTGCTTGATACCGACTTGAGGATCCTCCGCGCCGACGAGAAGTGTCTGGCGGAATGGCAGGTCGGCGCCGAGGAGGTGGAGGGGAAGAATGTCGTCGAGGTGTTTCCGGGGGAGGTGCTGGAACAGCAGGGACTCCTGGAGGCCATTCACCACGTGGCCAGCGATGGCGGCTCGCGGCAGTTCGATGGGGTGCGCTGGCCGTCTCCGGACGAACGCAAGAAGCTGCTCAACTTCAGAATACGGCGGGTGGAGAACGGCGATGCGGGCCAGATCATCCTCTTATGGGATGACGTGACGGCAGTCGCGGAACGCACCTACGGTCTGTCACTGCTGTACGAGATCGGCCAGGCCATGCAGCGGACACGCAACATGGACCGGCTCCTGCACGCCATATTGACGTGTCTGACGGCCGGTCCGGCGATAGGTCTGGGACTCAATCGCGCCTTCCTGCTGCTCATCGACGAGAATGCGGAGCAGCTCGAGGGCCGCATGGCAGTAGGTCCGGTGAGCGCAGAGGATGCGCATCGGATCTGGTCCGATGTGGCAGAGGTCCACAAGAGCCTGCGAGATTTCCTGGACGCCGACGACGCGCTGGATACGGACCACATGCCGCTGCACGAACTGGTGACGAAGATGAGGTTCCGATTGCAGGACGGGGAGCAGTTCATCACCGAGGCCCTCGCCACCAGGCAGCCGATCGTGATGTCAGATGCACGGGCCGATCCACGCGTGTCCCAGGAGTTTGTGGACCTGCTGGGCTGCAATGAGTTCGTGGCCGTGCCACTGACAGCCCAGGACGAGCCTCTGGGCGTAATCATTGCCGATAACCTCTACAGCGGCCGACCCATCACCGAGGAGGACCTGCAACTGCTGGGCATGTTCTCGGCGCAGGCTGGCATCGCCCTGGCGAATGCGGCGGCGTATCGGGACCTGGAGCTCGGAACGGCGGAACTGCAGGCGACGTTGGAGCAACTGAACATGGCTCAGGAAAGCCTGGTCCGGGCGCAGCAGTTAGCCGCTGTCGGCAAGATGGCAGCTCGCGTGGCACACGAAATCAGGAACCCGCTCACCACGGTGGGCGGCTTTGCGCGCAGCATACTGCGCGATCCCACAGATCGCGAGAACGCGCAGCAGGGCTCGAAGATCATCGTTGAGGAGCTCGACCGCCTGGAGCAGATTCTGGATAACCTCCTCTACGTGGCCAGACCGCGCACCGTCGCCTTTGGGATGTCCGATATCAACGAGATTGTGACAGACACCTATCAGCTTCTGCGGGACGACTTCGATGGGGAGACGTGGCGTCTGGAGCTGGCATTGGCCCCCGACCTCCCGCCAACGCTGGCCGATGCCCGGCAGCTCAAACAGGCATTCCTGAATCTGGCAAAGAACGCTGCCGAGGCTATGCCTGAGGGCGGGCAGTTGACGATACGCACGTGGCGCGATGATGCCACGGTGGCAGTCGCCTTCTCCGACACCGGCGTGGGCCTTAGCAGTGACGTGGGCGACGAGATATTCGAGCTGTTCTTCAGCACACGGGCCGTCGGGTCGGGCATCGGCTTATTCGTCACGCGTCAAATTGTCGAAGAACACGGAGGAAGCATACAAGCAGCGAACAACCCTGATGTTGGTGCCACGTTCACCGTGCATCTACCCATCAGGGAAGGTCCCTGATCCCGCTGCAGCATTGGCACCGGCCAAGTGAGGCGAGCGTCGTGAAAAAAAAGATACTCGTGGTGGAAGATGACAAGCACCAGCGCGTTTTACTGGAGATGGAACTCACGCGAGTGGGATACGATGTGATATGTGTGGCCGGAGGCAAAGACGCCGTGGAGAAGGTAGCCGCGGAGCCTTTGGACCTGGTCGTGCTGGACATCGGAATGCCCGACATGGATGGCCTGGAGGCCATGCAGAAGATCCTGGATGTGGATCGTAAGCTGCCCGTCGTCATCAATACCGCGTACCCCAGCTTCAAGGATGACTTCCAGAGCTGGTCGGCGGACGCGTACGTGGTGAAGTCGGGGGATCTGACCGAGTTGTTGAACGAGATCGACAAGGCTCTCGCCAGCACCACTCGCCCCGAAGCTGCCGAAGACGAAGGGACGTAGTCCCCTCCCATGACGCCAGTCGATCCCATGCGCAGCGCCCTGGCGATGATACTGGCCGGCGGCCAGGGCGAGCGGTTGTACCCCCTCACCCGCGACCGCGCCAAGCCCGCCGTGTTCTTCGGCGGCATCTACCGCATCATGGACTTCACCCTCTCGAACTGCGCCAACTCCGGGCTCCGCAGAATATACCTGCTCACCCAGTACCGGTCCCTATCCCTGGATCGACACATTCGCCTGGGCTGGTCCATCTTCAACGCTGAATTGGGGGAGTTCGTCCACACGGTGCCCCCCCAGCAACGCATGCGCACGCAGTTTTACCAGGGCACAGCGGATGCCATCTTTCAGAACATCTACGTGCTCCAAATGGAGAAGCCGCAATACGTTGTAATACTGTCAGGCGATCACGTGTACAAGATGGACTATCGCGATCTGGTGGCGTTTCACGTGGAGCGGCACGCCGATCTGACCATCGCCTGCGTTCCGGTGCCCAGGCACCAGGCCACGAGCCTCGGTGTGGCACAGGTGGATCAGGACCGACGCATCATCGGCTTCGAGGAAAAGCCTGCCGATCCGAAAGCCCTGCCTGACGATCCTGAGATGGCTTTGTGCTCGATGGGCGTGTACGTCTTCACCACCGAGGTGCTGGTGAGGGCGGTTATTGATGATGCCAGACAAGATACGGAGCACGATTTCGGCCGTAACATCGTGCCGGCGTTGGTCGCGGGCAGCCGGGCCTTCGCCTACGGCTTCCGAGACGAGCACACCGGCGCCCCCGCGTATTGGCGGGATATCGGCTCCATCGATAGCTACCACGAGGCGAACATGGACCTGGTGGCGGTGGAGCCGAGGTTCAATCTGTATGACGACCAATGGCCCTTACGCACCCATATGGAGCAGTGTCCTCCGGCAAAGACGGTGCTCTCGGCGTCGAATCCCGGCGCGGGCGTCATCGACTCGCTGATCTCCGGAGGCTGCATCATCAGCGGGGCCCGGGTTGTGCGGTCCGTTCTGTCATCATACGTCCGAGTGGAGCGCGATGCTGAGGTTACCGACTCGATCCTCTTTCCCGGCGTGTGCGTTGGCCACGGGGCCAAGCTCAGGCGGAGCATCGTGGATCGAGGGGTGTGCATCCCGCCCGGGTCGTGTTTCGGATACGACGCCGAGCAGGACCGCAGGCGCGTTACGGTGACACCGGGCGGAGTGGCGGTCATATCGCGAGTCGCGGCACTGGCGGAAAACGAAAGGGAGCGGACATGAAAGTACTACTTGCTGCTGCGGAAGTTGCACCCCTTGCCAAGACCGGGGGACTGGCCGACGTTGCCGGCTCGCTTCCGAAGGCTCTCAAAGAGCGGGGCATAGACGTGCGGGTGGTGATGCCGAAGTATCGCGGCGTGGCCGAGCGGGCCGAAGCACCGCTGAAGCGTATAGGCACAGCAACGATTCCTCTGGGCGCCCAAGCCGCAAGTATCGGCGTGCTCCAAACGAGCATCGCCGGCGGTGAGGTGCCCGTGTACCTGATCGAACGGGACGAATACTACGACCGAGAGGGCCTGTTCGGCCACCCCGACGATCTGAAGCGCTTCACGCTGTTCAGTCGCGCCGTCACGGCGGTGCCAGGCGTGACCGGCTGGGAGCCAGATGTGGTCCACTGCCACGATTGGCACACCGGGATCGTGCCGGTGTATCTCAAGCGCCTGGTTACCGGGCTGCGCCCGGCTACCGTATACACGATCCACAATCTGGCCTATCAGGGCACGTTTCCCAAGAGCGCGACGGACGTGCTCGGCGTGGCGCGGGGTTCGACCGCCTTTCACGACCTGGAGATGGGCGAATACCTCAACTTCATGAAGGCGGGCATCGTCGCCGCCGACCGCATAAACACGGTGAGCGAGCGCTACGCGGGCGAGATACAGACGCGGGAGTTCGGCGAGGGGCTCGAGAAGGTGCTGCAGTGGCGCGGCGACGCCCTCGAGGGCATTCTCAACGGCATTGACTACGACACGTGGAATCCGCGCACGGATACCGAGATCGCGGCCACCTTCGGGCCTGATGACCTCAGCGGGAAGGCCAAGTGTAAACAGGCACTCCAGGCCGACATGCGCATGCCGGCACGAAATGTGCCTGTGATCGGCATCGTGACGCGACTGGCAGCGCAAAAGGGTCTGGACATCGTCGAGGCGGTGATCGATGAGCTTCTTGCCGCCGACCTACAACTGGTACTGCTGGGCACCGGCGAGCCGCGCTACCACAGCCTCTTTGAGAAGCTGGCGGAACGTCTCCCCGACAAGACGGGGATCAGGCTTGCCTACGATGCCACCCTTGCGAGGCGCATCTACGCCGGCTCCGACCTGTTTCTGATCCCGTCGCGCTACGAGCCGTGCGGGCTGACGCAAATGATAAGTCTCGCCTATGGCACCATCCCCATCGTGCGAGCCACCGGCGGGCTGGCCGACACCATCAGCGAGCGAGGCCCCGATGGCAACGGCTTCGTGTTCTTCGAGTACTCGCCTGATGCGCTCTTGGCCGCCGTGGACCGTGCGCTGGCCGCCTACCGGGACACGCAACGCTGGACGGCACTGCTTCGGAATGCCTTCGCCTGCGACTTCTCCTGGGAACAGTCGGCAGAGAGGTACGAGAACATGTACCGTTGCGCCATCGCGGCTCGCGGGGCGTAGAAGTAGAGGGCGGGCAGCGCAGCAATGCCTTCCGCAGTGGCCGCGCGTGGACGTGTTCGGGGCGATGCGCCTTGGAACCAGGTGCCTTAGGTCGCCTCCACTGCGGAGAGCTTCTTGGCGACAGCTTTCCGATCGAGACTCGCCTGGATGAGGCCCTGGAAGAACGGATGCGGCCGATTCGGTCGCGACTTGAACTCGGGGTGGAACTGGCTGGCGATGAAGTAGGGATGCCCAGGCAGCTCGATGATTTCCACGAGGTCGCCCTTCGGCGACGTGCCTGAGAGCACCATCCCGTGACGGCCGAGGCTATCGCGATACGCGTTGTTGACCTCGTACCGGTGGCGGTGTCGCTCCATCACGGTGTCCTCGCCGTAGAGCCTGTGGGCAAGCGAGCCCGGCTCGAGCCGGCACGGATACTCCCCAAGTCGCTGTGTCCCTCCCAACTCCGTCACGTACTCCTGCTCCTTGAGGAATATGACCACCGGGTGGGGCGTGTCCTCGGTGAACTCCTTCGAGGCCGCCCCTTGGAGGCCACACACGTTCCTGGCGAACTCGACCACCGCGCACTGCAGGCCAAGGCATAGACCCAGGAACGGGACCCCGTGAGTCCGTGCGTAGTTGATGGCGTTGATCTTCCCCTCCATACCTCGCTCACCGAAACCACCGGGCACGAGGATGCCGTCTGCGTCACCCAGGAGTTCCTCGACATTGTCCCCGTGCAGCTCCTCAGACTCCAGGTAGTTGATATTCACACGAGCGTCGTTGGCCACGCCCCCGTGCTGCAGCGCCTCCGTCACCGACATGTAGGCGTCCTGTACGTCCATGTACTTGCCCACCATCGCGATGCTGACCTCGTGCGACGGGGATTTGGAGCGCTCCACGATGGCTTCCCATTCCTCCAGTCCCCCATCGCTGTCCGACAAGTCCAGGGCGTCAGCCACGAGGCGGCGCACTCCCTGCCGCTCGAACATGAGCGGCACCTCGTACAGGCAATCCGTGTCAACGCTTTCGATGATAGCTTCGGGGACGATGTCACAGAAGAGCGCGATCTTGTCTCGCATCTCCTTGCTCATGGGCTGCTCCACCCGACACACGAGGATGTCGGGATGGATACCCACGCCCCGAAGCTCCCGCACGCTGTGCTGCGTCGGCTTCGTCTTCATCTCGTTGATGCGCGTGAGCGTGGGCACGAGCGTGACGTGAACGTAGATGACGTTGCCCTCGCCGAGATCCCCCTTGAGCTGCCGGATAGCCTCCAGGAACGGCTGCCCCTCGATGTCTCCGACCGTGCCGCCGATCTCGGTGAGGCACACGTCCGCCTCCGCCACGCGGGCGCACTTCAGGATTCGTTCCTTTATCTCATCTGTAATATGCGGGATAACCTGAACCGTCTGTCCCAAATAGTATTTCCCGTCGCGCTCCTTCTCAATGACGGCTTTGTACACTTGCCCGGTGGTGACGTTTGAGAGACGCGTGAGAGGCACATCGATGAAACGTTCGTAGTGGCCCAAGTCCAGATCGGTCTCGGCCCCGTCGTCCGTGACGAACACCTCGCCGTGCTGGAAGGGGTTCATCAGGCCGGCATCAACGTTGATGTACGGATCGATCTTGAGCATCGTCACCCGCAGGCCGCTGCTTCGCAGTATGCGCCCGATGCTCGCGGCCGCGATGCCCTTCCCGAGGCTCGAGACGACTCCGCCGGTGACGAAGATGTGCTTTGCCATGGCTCCCACCTACCCTCCCGGCGCTGCATACTTCGCTGTTCGCGCCACGAATCGAAAGCTCCTGCGTGCCGGTGCTCAATACTCGTCGGTCAGTGGGCAATGCCACAGTTGCGCCGGGGGACAGCACCGGGGCGAGAACGTTGGCTGCGAGAAGCACATCAGCGGACCCTCTTCTGACCTTAGGCCATCGCGTGGCCGCTCGGAGAAACGGATGGCGGCTCAGATGGTCCTTTCGGCATCGAGACACGGGTGTTCTGAAGGCAAACCCGGAGAGATTCCGCGGCATTCGCACGAGGCTATTGACAATCGAACGGAATTTGCTATACTAGCGCGCGTTACGTCGCCTGGCGGCGGAGCAGGGCTGCCGGGCGACGTAACATGAAAACAGCCCAGCCTCCCTCGGCGTACCATGGGCCCATCGTGGGGTGGAGCAACAGGCAGCGCAGCCGCGGGGCAAGAGAACTCAAGTGGCTGTGTCTATCGTAGGAGCAGGAATGCGGTCGTGACGGGTTGACCTGTTACGACCGCGTTGGATGGGCCGGCGGTGCGCTTCGCTTATGAGAGAGTGAGGGCGTGTCGGGGCACTTGCAGGAGGTGTGTTGTTTGGCTGATCTGAATTTCATTGCGGTGAGTGGTGTGGCCACGAAGGATGCTACTGTCAGGCAAAAGGCATCCGGGCAGATCAAGGCGGAGTTTAGCTTCGAGGTGGACCGACCCTTCTACCGATCAACGGGCGAGCCAGTCTCTGATCTGTTTCTCATTGACGTCTGGGGCGAGCTTGGCCATTGGGCGGCGGAGAACGTGAAGCGCGGCGAGCGTTTCGTGGTCTTTGGGACCCTGAACAAAGAGAGCTATGTGACGCGGGGCGGGGGGCGCGAGCACCTCACGGTTGTGAAAGCCAAGCATATTCGTCCGCTTCAGGACGATCTCTTGGCCGGGCGCATAGACATGGAAGAGCTGCGTAAGGATGCGTGGGAATACGCCACACTCTCGGGAGTCATAAGCGTGATTGACTCCGCGCTCGAGGTGGAAACGCCGGTGTAGGACGCGACCACGAGGCCGGATCCGCTGACACGCCCAGAGCCGAAGGCTGCGCGCACATGCGCGCGAAGCCTTCGGCTCTTTCGCATATATCGTCCCCCCGGGCGCCGCCACATCCGCAGCGCCGGCTGATGTTCCGGTCAACACGCAGGAATCGCGTTCCAGGAGCAGAAAGCTGGCACCATATAGGGCAGACCCACGGCCCGGGCCACCTGGCGCCGCCCATCGCCGTTGGGCGAAGC
Organism: Armatimonadota bacterium; assembly: GCA_030601885.1. Lineage (GTDB taxonomy): Bacteria > Armatimonadota > Zipacnadia > JAUWAU01 > JAUWAU01 > JAUWAU01. The sequence continues at coordinate 27,265 of JAUWAU010000020.1, read as the reverse complement.
GCCCTCTGGCCGCCGAAGGCGCACAACATGGCCGTCTACGCGCAGGTCACCGAGCAGAAGGGCGCCCGGCTTCTCTGCGCCGGGCGCGCTGTCGATGGCGAGTTGGTGGAGCGCCGGACGTGGCGACTCGGCGCTCCTGACTCCGCTGTCCGGGCCGCTGTGTCAGAGCTTCGCGAGCTCGTTGGCAGCGACGAACTCATGACGTTCCGGGCCGCGGAGCTGCACGCGGCGTCGGGCGCCGGGCCGACGCCGGCGGGCCCGTCGCTGTATGCGCGTGCCGTCGATCTGCAGCAGCTCGCCTTCTTGGCATATCCCACAGCGCCGAGCTATAGTCTCGCCGATCTCTGCGAGCATGCTGGGATTGAAGCGGGGAAGCCCAACGCCGGCGAACTGGGCAATCTCGTGCATCTGCATCGAGCACTGGCACGGTGTCTGGCCGCTCTCGACGCTTCCCTGCTGCACGATCTGCACCGCCGACTCGCAACGGCGCGCTGGCCGGGCGGGGCAGTGCTGGAGCGCGCCATCGCCGGCCGACGCACTGCACGCGTTGGTCCTGCGGTGTACGCGGCCCTCGTGCCGCGGCGCGAGCGAAAACGTTCGCGGACCCGGCCGCGCGAAGCATGCATGCTCGACCCCGCCGCCATCGCGCGTGATCTTTCTCCGGGCGGTGTCATCAGCAGTGCGCACCCGGCGTACGAGAACCGCCCGGGCCAGATCCAGATGGCGCAGGCCGCCTCGACGGCCTTCAATCAAGACGAGCTGCTGGCGGTGGAGGCTGGGTCCGGAACCGGCAAGTCATTGGCCTATCTGCTGCCGGGGATCAAGTGGGCGGTTGCGAACGGCGAGAGGGTCGTTGTGTCTACGAACACCAAGAGCCTTCAGGACCAACTTGCCACGAAGGACGTGCCTCTGCTTCAAAGCGCTCTCGAAGGGCCTTTCGCCGCCACCGTCGCCAAGGGCAGAGGCAACTACGCCTGCCTGCGCAAAGTGATGGCCCGGGCGGCGGATGCGGAGGGCTCCCTGTTCTTCGAGGAGCAATTCCCCGTGGCGTACCTGCTCCGGTGGCTGACTGAATCCCCGACGGGGGATCTGAGCGCGATCCCCCGGGATGCTCTCTCGAGCATTGATGGCCTCAGAGCCTTGGCCGACGACGTGCGCTCGCAGGGCGAGTCCTGCGTCGGCTACGAGTGTGTCTGGCGCCCGAACTGCCCGGTAGAGCGCATGCGCCGCCGTGCGGAGAACGCTGACCTCATCATCGCCAATCACGCACTCGTGTTCGCCGACACCGCCGTGCAGACGCTCCCCGAATACCAGTGCCTCATTCTGGATGAGGCTCACAACCTCGAACACGTGGCGACGGATCAGTTCGGTCTCGAAGTGTCGCGGCAGGGCGTGCTTCGCCTTCTGCGCCGCCTTCGCGGGCGTCTTCGGTCGCCCGGCGGCAGTTCAGCCGCTGGCGGAGCGTCCCTGAGGCGCCCGGCGGGCGCCGGCCTGCTCGGCACCGTGCTCCGCCGCATCGAGCAAGTGCGCGGTGAGGCAGGCGTCGAGCAGCTTCCCGCGCTGATCGAGTCGTGCCGGTCGCTGGCGGATGCAGTGCAGGAGGAGCTTGCGGCGCTCACGGAGCGTGTGGTGGCGCTTGCGCCTCGCGGTACCTCCCGGCGTGGGGACCGGCTCCGGCGGTGGACGCTTCGGCTCACAGAGCCTGTGAGGCAGTCGCCAACGTGGCAGGCAGTGCGAGAGCAGGCCAACCGCCTGCTGAGTGCCGGCAAGGAGCTCTGCGGCTACCTTGCCGACATGTCTGAGTCCATCGGAGAATTGGCGAGCGGCGCCGTCATCGATCAAGAGGGCCTACAGCGAGATGTGCAGGCGCACGGGTGCCAGTGGGAGGAAGCTCTTGGCGCGCTGGCTGCGATCCTCGAGGGCACGGACGCCGAAGACGTGTGTTGGGTGGAGGCGGGTGAGGCGAGCACCGGCGCTTTCTGGGCCATGAAGAGGGCTCCCATCTATGTGGGGGAACATCTGAAGAATGCAGTGTTCGACCCGAAGAGAACCCTGATACTGACGTCGGCAACCCTGACCGTAGACAGGGAGTTCCACTATTTGCGACAACGGCTCGGCCTCGAGTCGCAGGAGCACCGGCTGGCGGAGCTGACGGTGGCGTCGCCCTTCGACCACCGCAGGCAGCTTCTGCTGTGCATCCCCACTGACATGCCGCTTCCGGACGAGCATAACTATCTGGAATCGATGTGCTCTGCCGTGACCGACATTGCCGAGCGGGCGGGCGGAGGCACGCTCGTTCTGTTCACGGCGCACAGCACCATGGCGGCAGCGTACGAACGGCTTCTGCCCCGAATGCGCCAACTAAAGCTGGATCTGCTGTGCCAGGAGGTGTCCGGAGCGCGCACGGAACTCCTGGAGGAGCTGCGGCGCGACCGCCGCACGGTACTGCTGGGCGTGAAGAGCTTCTGGGAGGGAGTCGATGTGCCCGGGGCTGCGCTGCGCTGCCTGATCGTAGTGAAGCTACCGTTTGCGGTGCCGAGCGACCCGGTCATCGAGGCGCGGTGTGAGCATCTCGACAGCCAGGACATAGACAGCCGCAGCACGTACTACGTCCCCCAAGCCATCCTCGGCTTCCGGCAGGGCCTGGGGCGGCTCGTGCGTACCAGGCGCGACCGGGGCGTCGCCTTCGTTCTGGACCGGCGCTTGCTGGTTCGGGCCTATGGCCGCCGCTTCCTAAACTCCATCGAGCGCTGCAGCGTCGCGTGCGAGCCACTGGCGACCTGCCTGGAGCGGGCGGGAAGTTGGCTGCGTCGTCGTTAGGGCGGGCGCCGAGCTCACCGAGAGCGAGGAGACGGATTGGATGCCGAGGGCGCAGGTCGATCATGGGCCGGCACAAACCCGTTCGTACCGAGGCCCGCTGAAGCACGGGTTGACCAGCAACCCGTGCCACCCGATGTTCCTGCTCTGTGCTCTCTGTGTGCTCTGTGGCCCGGCGTCGGCTCTGCTGGAAGTGCGCGGTGGGCGGTTCGTTGACGACGGCCTCCCCGTGTTTCTGCGGACCGCCATGTACTACCAGCCCCACGCTTTTCACCACTACTTCTGGAGTGAGCTCGACGAATCCATGGTCGCTCCGGACCTGGAGATGATGAAAGGGCAGGGGCTCAACGGCCTCGTGCTGCAGGTGAACTGGGGTGCCTTCATGCCGGCGGTGGACATTGAGCGCGAGAGCTTCACCTGGGACGAGGAGACCGAGAAGAAGCTCGTGCGAATACTCGAGCTCGCCCGCGAAAAAGAGATGTACGTTATCCTGTGGCTCACCTGGGCTCGCGCGCCGGAGGGCGTCGGCGCCAAGGCCCACCCGGCCAGACGGGACCTCGGCGGCAAGGAGCATCCCCCTTTCAGCGGCTATCTGCTGCACAACTACCCGGGGCTCGCCATCGACAACACATTCACCTGGGAAGCATGCCTGGCGTTCCACGAGCGCGTCGCCCAGATCACTCACGCCTTCGAAAACGTCATCCTCGACCCTCTGGACTGGCAGCACCTGAACATGAACTATTGGTCTTGGGGCGATACGCAGAATCTGGCGGTTTGGAGGGAGCATCTGCAGCGCATCAATCCTGAGCTGCAGCACTGGAACGAGCGCTGGGGCGAGAAGAATGCAACCTCGGAGGACGTACTACTCCCCGTCGATACCCACGTGGAGAGGACGGCCGCAAGGCTCGCCGGCAGCCTCTACGCTGGCCTGCCGGCCGCGCCCTACAACGCGGCGAAGTGGCAAGACTTCAACGAGTGGCACGATGCGGCCTTCGTCCGCATCGCCCGGCAGATCATCCAGGCCCTCGAGCGTGGCAATCCCCGCGCTCCCATCGGCCAGCGCATCGACCGGTGGCGCTACGGCGGGTGGCGGACGAGAACGTGGGCGCCCTGGCAACCCGAGGGCGACATGGAGCTGGCCCCCGGGCGCTTCTTCTTCGTCACCTACTATCCGAAGGAGCGCCACGACGCCGAGGGTACCGAGAAGGAGCTCAGCGATACCATCCGGCAGGTGCGGGAGCGGGACGAATGCGGCTACCCCATCATGGTCTGGGAGACGGGGATTGACCTGGCGGGGCTGTATGGGGACGCCGACAATGAGACCCGTGAGGCAGCACAGCACGATCACCTGGACGGCGTCGCCGCGACCGCGGAGCGGCTCGGGCTCCTGGGGTTGGGGTGGTGGGTCTGGCGCGACTACCACATGAGTGCCGCATCGCTCCAGTACGGCTTGGTCGGCATCGATGGGACGGAGAAGCAGGCGGCAGAGCTTCTGCGCTGGGCCTACGGCCCGGAAAGCAAAGCGACAGAGCCAACCGGCAAAGCGCCGCCCAAGAAGCGGCAACGCGGCCGCAAGTAGGCCGATCCGAGGACGCTCTCAAAGGAGGCACGTCGCAGTGAAAACGATTCGCGAGCTCGCACGTGATGTCCCGGTCGCCGGTGAATTCGACGTCGTCGTGCTTGGGGGCGGCCCGGGCGGGTTGCCTGCGGCCATCGCCGCCGCACGCCGCGGCGCCAAGACCATCCTCATCGAGCGCTACGGCTTCCTGGGCGGCCTTGCCACCGCCGGCCTCATCGGGCCCATCCTCGGCCATCGGCTGCGCGGCGCGCCCGTGGCAGCCATCGGCGGCATCGCGGAGGAGCTGTGTCGTCGCCTGGCGGAGCTGGGCGGAGCGCCGCCGTGGGAAGAGGCCGTGAGGCAGGGCGGCATACCCTTCGACGTCGAGGCCATGAAGTACGTCGCCGACGCGATGGTGCAGGAGGCGGGAGTGCACCTGATGCTGCATAGCCTGGGCGTCTCCGTCGCGACGACCAATGGCAAGCTGGAAGCTGTCATCCTCGAGGGCAAGTCGGGTCGGCAGGCGGTGCTTGGCAAGGCCTTCGTGGATGGCACGGGCGATGCGGAGCTGGCGTTCTGGGCCGGCGCCGCCACGACCAAAGGTCGCCAGGCGGACGGCAGGCCCCAGGCCATGGGAAGCATCTTCCGCATCGCCGGCGTGAACGACATCCCACAGCAAGCGCGCGCGAAAGTCCGAAAGCACATCCGAGAGGCCATCGATGCCGGGAAGCTGTACATGTACAACCCGGGCGCCGGCAACAAGGGCTCGACGGTGCAGCCTAATGAGCTAACCTGTAACGTGTCCCGCGCCGCCGGCGACGGCACGAACGTGGATGACCTGACGGCCGCCGAACTGAAGATACGCCGAGACACTCACGACATCGTCCGGTTCTACCGCGAGAACGTGCCCGGGATGCAGGAGTGCTATCTCAGCGCAACGCCGACGACAGTGGGCGTACGGGAGACGCGTCAGATCGTCGGCCTGTCCACGCTGACGGGCGATGACGTGCTCTCCGGGGCCAAATCACCCGATGCGGTGGCTCGTTGCAGCTACTGGATCGACATCCATTGCCCGCTGGGGCGGGTGCGGAACGAGACGCACCTGTGCAGCATCAAGTGTCCCAACGACCCGCCGTGCGTCATATTCGAGAGCTACGAGTCGGACCTCCCCACGGAGCTGCACCCGCCGGAGGGCGACTGGTTCGACATCCCCTACGGTTGTCTCGTGTCTAAGGACATCGGCAATCTTCTGGCATCCGGCAGGTGCATCTCTGCCGATCATCATGCGATGGCCGCCACCCGCGTCATGGGCACTTGCATGGCCATCGGCCAGGCGGCCGGCACCGCGGCGGCCATGGGCGCGGACGCGGGCGTAAAGGCCGCCGCCGTGCCCATAGACAAACTCCGGGAGGCGCTCGCGGCCGACGGACAGCTATGCTAAAGTGAATCGAAGTAGGGGCGATGCTCTGCCATCGCCCCTCGTCGGCTGATTATCGTCTTCACCATGGTCGAGCCGTTCTTCCTCACGCGGACGAACCTGGGCTATGTCGGTCGCCAGGTGGCGGCGCTGGGGATAGTGGCCGTCGGCCAGACGATCGTCATCATCTCAGCCGGCATTGACCTGTCGGTCGGCTCCGTCGTCGCTCTTACCGGCGTGGCGGCGGCACGGGTGCTCGAGGAGCGCAACCTCGTGGGGAAGGTCAAGCTGGTGGCCTTCGATGCCTCCGACGCCGAGATTGCGGCGCTCGAGCGAGGCAGCATCCAGGCGCTCGTGGCGCAGAATCCCTTCCGCATGGGCTACGATGGCGTCACCGCCGCGGTCAAAGCTCTCGAGGGCGAGTTCGTCGAGAAGCGCATCGACACGGGCGTCACGATCATCACCAAAGACAACCTGAACGATCCCGAGGTGCAGGAGGTGCTGTATTCGGCCCAGAAGGAGGCCGAGGCTCCCGGCGACTAAAGGATCGCTCGGCCTGTGGTAGGGGCGACCCGCCGGGTCGCCCCTACCACAGGCAACCATGGACTACTCAGACTACTCCCTCTACTGGGGCGACATCCACAACCACAACGCCCTCGGCTATGCCAGGGGATCGCTGGAGCGCTCCATCGAGATCGCCCGCGAGCATCTGGACTTCTTCGCCTTCACCGGGCACAGTCAGTGGCCCGACATGCCCACCATGCCGGGCGAGCGGCACATGAAGTGGGTCAACGGCTTTGAAGCGCTCCGCGAGAACTGGCCCAACGTGCGGCAGCTCACGAGCGAGGCGAATGCTCCCGGCGAGTTCGTCACGATCCTCGGCTACGAGTTCCACTCCAGCGAGTGGGGCGACTACTGCCTGTACTACCCGGGCGATGATGGAGAGCTGTACTGCGCCGACACCCTCGCCGACTTGCAGGCTCACGCCCGCACGCATGGCTGCCTCCTGATCCCTCACCACCTGGCATACCCGCTGGGCTGGCGCGGTATCAACTGGGACACCTTCGATCCGTCGCTGGCGCCCGTGGTGGAGATCTACTCCGAGCACGGGGGCTCGGAGCGCGACCGCGGCTTGTTTCCCATGATCCGGCATAGCTGCGGCGGCCGAACCACGGACGGCACGGCGCAGGCCGCCCTTGCGCGTGGCTTCCGTGTCGGCTTCATCGCCTCCACCGACGACCACCTCGGCTGCCCCGGCGCCTACGGGGAGGGCATCGCCGCCGTGTACGCCGAGAAGCTCTCCCGGGAGGCCATTCTCGCTGCCATATGGCACCGGCGGACGTACGCCGTAACCGGGGATCGCATCAGGGTGGAGTTCTCCCTGAATGGCGAGGTGATGGGCAGCGAAGTGGCAGCGTCAGGCACGCGGCACATCGAAGCGCGGGTCGAGGGGTGGGACGAGATCGATAGCGTGGAGGTCGTAAAGAACGGCCGCGTGATGGCGCGGGGCTTTGCGGACCCGCCGCCGGCGACCCAGTGGCCGGAGCGCATGAAGTGCCGCATCGAATGGGGCTGGGGGCCGTGGGCGGACCTCGCCATGGAGCGCATCATGGATTGGGAGATGTCGCTGGAAGTGGATGGTGCGGAGCTGCTCGCCATGATGCCGTGCTTCCAGTCGGGACCGTTCGACCCGGAGCGGCGCAATAAGGTGCTCGAGATGACGCCGACGCGCTGCCGCTGGCGCTCCTACACGTCCCGACAACAGGCGTTCGCCGAGCAGGCCACCAACGCCCTCGTCTTCGAAATCGCTGGCTCGCCGGACGCCTGCCTGCAGCTCCGGATCACCCAGCCGGCCGAGCGGGCCATCAGCCGAACGCTCGGCCAGCTCATGGAGCGCTCGGCGGCGGAGTTCACCGGCGGATTCACCAGCGAGTCGGTGCTGGTGCATCGCCTGGTGCCCATGGAGCTGTACGAAACGTCGCTCGCCCTCGACGACGAGCCATCAGGGGACGGCGGCACCGACTATTATTACCTGCGAGTCAGACAAGCCAACGGCCACATGGCTTGGTCAAGCCCAATCTGGGCAGCGGGCAGTGGTCAGTGATCAGTGGTCAGCGATTGGCTGCCAGTCGCCAGTCATCAGCCGTCAGCGGGAGGATCCCACAAGGTTGGGGTTTGGCCGAGGGGCTCGGATACGGGTATTCCCGCCATTCGCTGAGAACTGGGAACTGACAGCAAACGACTATCGTTTTGGAGCGTGGTGGCAAAATGACAGCCCGCGACGTAATGACGCGCGACGTCGTAACCGTGCCGGCGAGCGCCACGGCGCGGGAGGCAGCGGAGCTGATGGCCCGCCACAATCATGCGGCCCTGCCCGTGGTGGACGCTGAGGGCAACTTCCTGGCCATGCTCACCGACGAAGACCTCCTGCGGCTCACGCTTCCGACGTATCTCGAGGGAATCGAGGACCTGAGCTTCTTGCCGAAGGACTTCGAGCCCTTCGAGCATCCGCCGGCGGAGATGAAGGACGCCCGAGTGCTCGACATCGTCCCCAGCGGCGAGTGCCCGGTGGCCGAGCCGGGCGACCACGTGGCCGAAGTGGCGCGGATCATCTGCATGGGTCACGTGCGACGCGTGCCCGTCGTGGAGCACGGGAAGCTCGTCGGCATCGTCTCGCGGGGCGATCTGGTCGAGCGCGTCGTCCTACCCACCCTCAGGGAAGAGTAAGCACAGTGCAGGATTGGCAGACCATCGCCGCGGTCGCTATATTCGTCGTCGCCTATGCCATAATCGCCTCGGAGAAGATCCACAAGACCGTGGTCGCCCTCGCGGGGGCGGTCCTCATGCTGCTGCTCGGCATCCTGGACCAGCACGAGGCCTTCCATGGCCATGAGGGCAAGCCGGGCATGGGCGTGGAGTGGAACACCATCTTCCTGCTCATCGGCATGATGCTCATCGTCAGCATCATGCGCGAGACCGGGGTGTTCCAGTGGGTGGCCATCAAGTCGGCCAAGGTCGCCCGCGGCGAGCCCATCCGCATCATCCTCCTGCTCTCGGCCGTCACCGCGGTGCTCTCCGCGCTGCTGGACAACGTCACCACCGTGCTGCTCATCGCCCCGGTGACGATTCTCATTGCCGAGAGCCTCGATGTTGACCCGGTGCCGTTCCTCGTGTGCGAGATCCTGGCCAGCAACATTGGCGGCACTGCCACGCTCGTCGGCGACCCGCCCAACATCATGATCGCCGGCCCCACCGGCTTCTCCTTCGTGGAGTTCCTCGTGCGCCTCACGCCGCCCATCGTGGTCGTCTTCGCCGCCTACGCCCTCACCATCTGGATCTTCATGCGCAAGCGCATCCACGTGTCGGACGAAAAGCGCGAGACCGTGATGGCCTTCGACGAGACCCGCGCCATCACCGACCGCCCGCTGCTCATCAAGTCCCTCATCGTGCTGGGTTTAACGCTCTTCGGCTTCATGGTTCACGGCGCGTTCGGCCTGGAGCCGGCCACCATCGCCCTCAGCGGCGCGACGCTCCTGCTACTGGTCTCGAAAAGGCACCCGCTGAAGCACCTCGAGGAGGTCGAATGGGCGACGATTTTCTTCTTCATCGGCCTCTTCATCATGGTCAGCGCCCTGGTGAAGCGGGGGATCATCACCATACTCGCCCGCAAGCTGTTCCGGATCACCCTCGGCAAGCGCACGGTGCTCGTCATGGTCATCCTGTGGCTCTCTGCCGTCGTATCGGGGATCGTGGACAATATCCCCTACACTGCAACGGCGATACCCGTGATATTCAGCGTATCGGCGGAGATGCTCGGCCCCGGTGCTGCTGCGCTGACGGATCGGGCGCTTGCCCATCACGCCCTCGTCCAGCCGCTGTGGTGGGCCCTGGCCCTGGGCGCCTGCCTGGGCGGCAACTTCACCATCATCGGCGCCTCCGCCAACGTCGTGGTCGCGGGCATCTCAGAGAAAAGCGGCCACCGCATCACCTTCGGCCGCTTCCTCAAGTACGGCATCCCGCTGACTCTGCAGAGCCTCGTCATCAGCACGGCCTACGTCTGGCTGCTGCTGAGACTCTCTGCTGGGGCTGTCGGGCCATGACACAGCGGTCAGCGGTCACAGCGAGGGTGCCCGGCGGGGCATGCGCCGCATGCCGTTTCATCGTGCCGATTACTCGTACACCCCAAGCTCACGGCATGCCTCGGCCATGGCAAGGTAGTTCTCCGGGCGGACGGACGAGTGGATGCTGTTCGAGCTGGAGAGCATGAAGCCGCCGCCCGGCGCCGCCACTTCAATGCACTGGCGCACGGCTTCGCGCACCATGTCGGGCGTGCCGTTGGACAGCAGGTCGCCGCAGTCAACGTTCCCCACGATGCACACGCGGTCCCCGTACTTGCGCTTCACCTCGCCAATGTCCATCCCGGCGGCGGGCTCGATGGGGTTGATGGCGTGGGGCCCCGCGTCCACGATCATGTCCAGTATCGGCCACAGGTTGCCGTCCGAATGCTTGATGACGTACGCGCCCGCGTTCCTGGCCGACTCGATGGCGCGCCGCAGCCCGGGAAGGATGAACTCTCGGAAGTGCGCCGGAGACATCATCGGTCCTTTGTTGTCGGCGTAGTCATCCCCCAGCACCACGATGTCCACCCCCGCCCTGATGGCCCGTTCCGTGAGCCGAAGGTCGTAGTCGAGGCAGAGCTCGATGAGCTCGTGGGCGAGGTTGGGATCGAGCACGAAGTCCATGAGGAACTGCTCCATGCCGCGCAGGTACGACGGATTGAAGAAGGCGTCCCGGCCTATCCATATGATGGGCTTTCGCCCCTTGTAGCGCTCTGCCACCTCCGGCAAGTGTCCCAGGGCGTCCGGATGGTCCGGGTCAGGCGGCACGTAGCGCTTGAGATCCTCCGGCTCCTTAATGGGCGCCTCGACCGGGTATGGCGTGTTCTCCGGGCCGAAGGCGCGGACGACACCCCACGCATCGCGGAAAAGCCCTCGCTCCTCGTCGATCAGGTCCACATTGTCCTTGCGCCACGCCGATCGGTTGAGCCCCACCACGTCCAGCTCGATGCGGTCATTGAACTCGTAGTAATCACAATGGGGAAAGATCCCCCGCATGACTTTTTCGTCGAACACGCTCTCGAAGAGCGGCACGCGATCCGGCACGCCGCCCTCAAGAGCCGTGAATACGCGCTCGCAGTGCGTCACGAGCCTCACCGTCCTTCGTATGGTCTGTCCCGAAGATTTAGCCCTCCGCCTACCCTTTGTAGCCGGAGCGGCTCGCTCCGGTGGGTCACAGCCCATGCACATCTTCATCGTTTCCGGGTGTCCCAACGGAACATGATGGCTGCTCCGAATTTCGTTTCCCGAACCAGCCCCCGGCACCTGCTCCTTCCCAACGACGACCACGGTTTCGCCGCGCCCCTTGTCGGGTATAGAACTGTCACCGGTCGCCCGCGATCGCCCGGCGTGATCCGTGTCACTTTTTCATCATCCAACGCAACAATTCCGCGCCGCCGCGCGTCTGTAGATGCGGGAGGGCAAAATTGCACGCAAGTGGTGGGATCTACGATGGCACGCTACACAGAAGAACGCTACGGTTATTTCGAGCTCAAAGCCGACCTCTCGCCCAGGGACGCGGCGATGCTGCAGCGCCTGATCCGGCGCCCCGCCGCGGCACCGGACGTCGTCAGCGACTTGGTGATCAATGAGGAGATGAGTCAGTCGGATGCGTACTTTCGGGTGCGGAGCCTCCTGCTGAACTGCATGGACAAGTTGAATCGCGCAGCGCGATAGCGGCGCAACGACTTGCTGCGTACACACGCCATACTGGGGCGTCCGATCGGGCGCCCCGTTTGTTGTGTGGGGATGGCGGTGAGGAGCAGGCGGTTACGGCCCGGGGCGCACTTCTGCGCCTCCGGCGCTGCAGGCCTCCGAGCGAAGATCCGAGAATCTATTGTGGACGGATGCCTCAGGGCGCGGTCGGCAGGCTATACGATGAATAGGCGTCGCGTGCTCATTCTTGGGCTGGACGGCATGGCGCCGGATCTGATCCAGCAGTGGATTGCGGCCGGCGAGCTGCCCGCCTTTGCTGCGCTGCGCCGCGCCGGGAGCTTTGGGCTGCTGCGGTCATCTGTCAACTCCGTGACGCCGTCGGCTTGGACCTCGATGGCCACGGGCGTCGGCCCGGGGCAGCACGGCTTGTTCAACTTCGTCGAGTACGTTCCGGCCACCCATACGCTGCTGCTCCCCGACTCGAGGCGTCGCCGCATGCCGACCATCTGGGAGCTCGCGGGTGATGCGGGCCGGCGGTGCTGCATCCTGCGCGTCCCGATGACGTTCCCGGCAACCCCGGTGAACGGATGGCTCGTGGCCGGCATTCTGGCGCCCTCGATCCGCCACGAGGGCTTCGCCTGGCCGGCGGAGCTCGCCGGGGAACTGCGCCGGCAGTTCGGCCCGTATGGCTGGGGGCAGAAGTGGGGCGACGATGCTCCCGTTATTACAGGCAAGTACGGGCGCGCGCTGCGCCAGCTCCTGGCCGGCGTGGATCGGGGCTTTGACCTCATCGAATTCGGGCTCGAGCAGGAAAGCTGGGACCTCGTCTTCGCCGTGCTTCACGAACCTGACGAGGCGGGACACAACTTCTGGCACCTCATGGATACCGAGAGCCCATACCACGATCCGGCTGCAGCCGTCAGGCACGGCGATGGCATGCGTCGAGTCTACCAGCGGATCGACGCGCGCCTCGGTGCGCTTATGAGGCGAGTGGGCCGCGACACGGCGGTCCTCGTGGTCTCGGACCATGGCCTCGGGGGGCGCCGGCCGGCTGCGTGGCACGTGCGGGCATTGCTGGTCGCCGCCGGCTTCCAGGTGCTGCGCGAGGCGCCCCCGGCCGATGGCGGGATCAGAGGCCGCCTGCTCGGCGTGAAACAAGCCGTGACGCGGCGAATTCCGTGGGGTGTGCGCCGCCGCTTCCGGCCGCTGTCGAGGGAGCTGCGTCGGCGCGGCGCCACTGAGTCGCTCCTGGGGACGGTGGACTGGCACTCGACGGCCGCTTTCACGCTCGTGGGAGGCTGCACGGGCGAGATATGGCTGCACCTGGCTGGCCGCTGCCCGGGCGGAACGCTGCAGCCCGGCCAGCAGCAGGAGACAGCGCTGAAGGCGCTGCGAGAGATGCTCAATTCTGCCGCCGAGGCCCGCAGCGGACGTCGCGTTGTGAAGAAGGTCGAAGCCGGCGCTGAAGCCTGCCCCGGGCCCTTCGGCGAGTCCATCCCCGATCTGGTGGTGACGTTTGACGAGAGCATCCACTGCGACGCCGTGACCGCAACGCATCCCTTCACGGGGGAGCGGATCACCGTGGACGGCGCCTCCCCGGGCCACTGGGACCTGCCGCACCGGGGCTTTCACCGCAGGGACGGACTCCTGCTGGCGGCGGGCCGGGGCATCGCGGCGAGCGAGGAGATGGTGCGCGCCTCGGTGACGGACATCGCCCCCCTGGCGCTGTATCTATTGGGCCTGCCCATACCGGAGAACATGGAGGGGAAGCTCCTGGAGCCCCTTATCCAGCCGGACCTGCTCCGGAACGAGCCACCCATGGTGGGGCCGCCCCTGAGCGCGCGGGCGCTGGACGACGCGGATCTGTCCGACGCTGATCGCGCCCGAATAGAGCAGCGGCTGCGGGAGTTGGGGTATTTGTAGTTGACGGTTGGCAGTTCTTAGTTGTCAGTCCACGCCCTCTCATCGCGCGCGCCTTGCACGGGTATGTGGCGAGCTGGTCTGTCCGCCGTTGACTCAGAACTAATAACTGACAACTAACAACTGCGGTGGAGTCGATGGCTGCCACATGAACATCCTTCACGTCGTCCAATCGTACGAGGAACGCATGGGGGGAGGCCCGCGCTACATGCGGGATCTGTCCGTCCGTTTCGCCCGGCGCGGCCACAGCGTGCGCGTGTGGACGACGAATGCCGCTGAGGGGGAGTACTTCTGGGACCGCCGCAAGATGCACGTGGCACCGGGCTCCGAGAGGATCGACGGCGTGGACGTGCAGCGATTCGCCGTGCGGCATCTGCCGTTTCACTGGAAGGCGGCTCGTCTGCTGGCACTGTGTCTGCCTGGTGGGTTGAAGGCGTACTTCGATCCGCCATCGCCGCTCGTGCCGGGGTTGTGGCGGCCCAGGCTTGAGCGCGATGTCGTGCCCGACATCATCCACGCGGCCAGCTTCCCGCTGGACAGCCTGTTGTGGCCGGCGTTCCGGGCGGCCGAGCGATGCGGCATCCCTTTTCTTCTGACCCCTTTGATACACTTCGGCCGCGGCGACGCCGACGACGCCGAGGTGAAGCGATTCTTTGGCCGGGCGCATCAGGCCGAGATGCTCCGTGGGAGCGCGGCCATCTTCGTCCTGAGCCCGGCCGAGGCTGACTACGCCATAGCCCACGGAGCGGCGCCGGAGCGCACCGTTGTGCTGCCATTAGGGATCGATCCGGAGGGGCTCTCCGGCGGCGACGCCGGGCGGTTCCGCCAGAAGCACGGCATTGATGGCCCCATTGTGCTGCACATCGCCACGAAGGCCGTGGCGAAGGGCTCGGCGACGGTTGTTGAGGCCATGAAACGCCTGTGGGCGGACGGAGACCCCGCATGCCTGGTGATGCTCGGCCCCAGCATGCCGTGCTTCAGGGATTACATGGCCGGCCAGGGCGACCTGCCCGGGGATCGCTTTTTCGATCTCGGCTTTGTGAGCGAGGCAGAGAAGCGGGATGCCCTCGCGGCCGCGACGCTCATGGCCATGCCCTCACGTGCCGATGCCTTCGGGCTGGTGTACCTGGAAGCCTGGTTCTACGGCAAGCCCGTCATAGGCGCGCGGGCGGGCGGAGTGCAAGAGCTCATCGAGGATGGCGTTGACGGCCGGCTGGTGGAGTTTGATGATGCCGGGGAGCTGGCCGAGAGCATCAAGGAGCTGATCCGCGACCCGGCGCTTGCAGCGAAGCTGGGCCAGGCAGGCCGCGAGAAGGTCCTCGCCTGCTACACGCAGGAGCACGAGTTCGCCGTGGTGGAAGGCGTCTACGAGGCCGTGGTGAATAACCGGTGGCCGGAGGCCAGTTATCAGTTGTCAGTGGCCAGTGGCCAGTGAGGCGCGCCGAGGAAGGTGCTCTTATGTTGCTTCAGATGAGGCGATTCCTGTTGTGCATCTCGATGGCGGCATGCTTTGGAGCTGCGGCATGGTCGCAGGAGCAAGGCGGAGCGACGTTGCCAGGGGCAGAGGGGTTCGGGGCCCGGGCCAAGGGCGGCGTGGATGGCAAGGTCATATGGGTAACGAACCTGAATGCCGATGGCCCGGGGAGCCTCCGGGCTGCTGTGGATACGCCGGGCCCACGCATCGTGAAGTTCAAGATCGCGGGCACGATCGAGCTGAAGCGCGACACGCTCGGCATCGGACAGCCCTTCCGACAGCAGTGGAGGGCCAGGACAGAAGCCGGCGAAGCCCCTGGGCCCAGCCCGTACTCCTATCTGACCGTCGATGGCGCTTCTGCACCGAGCCCCGGCATCACGATCAGCGGGAAGGTGTCCATCGCCTGCGGCGCGAGCCACATCATCCTGCGTCACCTGCGCATCCGCGAGAACGGCTACATCAGCCGCGCCGCCGCCGACTGCATAACGGTGCTAAGCGGGTGTACGGACGTCCTTATCGATCACTGCTCGCTGACTTGGGCTCGGGACGAGACCGTGAACTTCTGGGGTAGCTGCAGCGACATGACGCTCCAGTGGTGCATCGTCGAAGGCTACGGCCCGCATGGCTACGGCTTCCTCAATGGCGCGGGGACGGACCGGATCACGCTGCACCACAATCTAATCCCCCACAACATGGCGCGCTCGCCGCGGATTGGCGGGAACGTGGGCCGAGTTCCGGATCGGACGTTCCTCAACCCCCATCCCATCATCGACGTGCGGAACAACATCATCTACAACTGGCACAACGTGGGCGCCACCACCATAGACTTCGCCGCGCACGTCAATCTCGTCCGCAATCTCTACCTCCCGGGCCCGAGCACAGACCCGAGCAAGCTCTGCATAACGATGACCAAGAAGTCGGTGCTCTACCTGGAGGGGAACATCAGCCCGAACCGGCCCGATGACGAGCACGACGAATGGGCGGACGCCGGTCACTTCGGTGAAGCGCCGGAGTATGAATCTATCTCCGGCCCGTGGGAGGAGGGGCTTCGAGCAGAGCAACCGTTTCCCGCCCCGCCCGTGGCGATGCACACCGTGGAAGAAGCCAGAGAGCTGGTCCTGGCACAGGCCGGCGCGTGGCCGCGGGATCCCATCGATGCGGGTATCATCCGAACGGTGCTCGACGGCACCGGCTATGCCGGCGTGATGAACGGCGTCCCTGAGGACTTCACCAATGCTCGACCGACGCCGTCGGCGAGCGCCGAGGGCACGTCAAACGAGGTGACCTTCGACGGCAAGGCAAGCGATCTGGACGGCAAGATCGTCTCATACACATGGGACTTCGGCGACGGACAGTCCGGGGTGGGGCAGACGACCACGCAGTCCTACAGAGCGCCCGGCGAGTATGTGGCAACGCTGGTCGCGATGGACGACAGGGGAATGACGGGCACTGCGGAGGTCCGGCTGCAGGTTCGCATGCGTCAACGTGTCGTTGCTGAGCCAATCCCGTCCTCGCCGATTACAGAGCTTCAGCCTCCGAAGCCGCCGGACGTCGGTCCCCCAGCGAAGGTCACGGTGCCGCGCATCGCAGCAGGAGTCGCGGCGGGGCAGTTCCCTGTGGCAGACGCCTGGCAGCGCGCGCCCCGCCTGCTGCCGTTCGTGATGCAGGGGAGTTGGCGGAAGGCGGCGGATAAGGAGGCGGATGCGCGGGTAGTGCACGATGGGGCGCGGTTGTATCTGAGGGTCGTCTCGGATGAGCCGAATCCGCGGAGCATTCGGCCGTTCCAGGAGGGGACGGAGCCAGAGCGGTGGGGGCACGGCTCGGTGGAGATGTACCTGTCGGCCGAGTGGGGCGAGAAGCCCTGGTACCACTTCATCGTGCATACCAGCGGGCGGACGTACGACGCGAGGCAGTTCGAGCGGGAGTGGGACCCGCCGGCGGGCTGGTACGGGCGGTCGCGGACGGAGGGCGATAAGTGGGTGCTCGAGGTGGCCATCCCGTTTGCCAGTCTCGAGATGCCGGGAGTCGGGAGCGGCTCACGGCTGGGCCTGAAGTTGTGCCGCTACCGGGCGAAGGACGAAATCCTGCTCTGGCCGTCGCTGAGTCCGGAACCGGACGGCAGGTACTGCGTCGTGTATCGGCCCGATCCAACTGGATATGCGCAGCTCGTCCTCGACTGAGGGCACCGGCCGGCCGACGGTGCCCCGCCGCTCTGGGCTCATTGGGCGGAAGCCTTGGCCTCCTCTGCAGCGCTGAGCTTGTCGAGCGTTTTCACCAGCTCAATGCACCGCGGCGGCATGAAGCGGTATCGCAGATTCTCCGGCTTGCAGAATTCCGGGTCGCGCGCTTTGATCTTGCGATATCGCCGCACCGCCGACGCCTTCTCACCTGCCATGAGATCGCAGAAGGCCATATCGAGGTCGTACTCGGTGTCTTGCCCCTCCGGCGGCCCGTACTTCCGCCATATCTTGCGGGCCGTTCGGTAATCCCCCATGCACAAATAACAGTATCCCCGGTTCAACTTCACGGCCAGCTCGCCCGGCGTCTCCTTGGCCGCGCGGTCGTACCACTCGAGGGCGTGGTCGTACTCGCCGGCGGCGAGGAAGTAGTTGGCCCAGTGGACGGCCTTGATGCGCTTGGTGTACAGGGAGTCCTGCTCCATCTCGTAGAGCTTCTTCTTCGCCGGCTCGATCTTCCCGATCACCAGCCAGGAGCGCACGCATTGCCGGGCGGCGCCGATGTGGCGCCTCTCGATGGCGTGCGCCCGCTCGAAGGCCTTGGCGGCCTGGACATACTCCTTCGCTGCAAGGAGCGCCTGGCCGTGCATCCAGTGGGCGTCGTCGTCCTTCGGGAAGTGCTTGACGAAGCGCGCGGCCTCCTCTGTGGCCTCCGCGTGCTTGTCTTGGTTGGACAAGGCGGCCACGAGGGCGCGATGGGCCGACTCCGAATAGCGCTGCCTGAGGGCAATGCGGGCGTGCTTCTCGCCCTCGGCGGCTGTCTTGTCGTCGCGGCCCAGTATGCCCGCGAGAGTCGCGTGCGCCTGCGGCCAGTACGTGGTGCCGGCTTCCTTGAGCACCTCGCGCATGCGCCTCACACCGGCGGGCCGCTTATTCTTGTGCATGATCCGCCCGAGCTCGAAGCGCTCGGCGGCAGTCTCCGGCTCGAACTCGTCGAGCTCCTTCCGCAGCGCTTCGAGCTTGTCCGGCTTGTTCCAGTAGCCCTTCCTGTAAAGCCACAGCATAGGGCTGTAGGGGGTCGGGTCCGTGGGATAGAGCTGCCGGACGTATTGGAAGACTTTCTCGGTCTGTGTGCGATCGCCGGTCTCCCGGTAAGCGTCGAGCAGAGCCACCAGAAGCCCCCGGTTCAGGGGATCCATCTCGGCAGCCAGCGGGATGGCGACGCCCGCGCGTTCCATTTCGCTGGCGAAGACTGCGTACTGCTTGCGGTCCATATGTACGACGTACTTGCCCGCTCGGGCTGTGCTGGCACGCTTGTGTGCCGCACTTCCCAGGACCCACCAGGCGAGGGCGGAGCGCGGATTGAGCTCGATGAGCTCTTCGGCGTAGGCGACGGCCGTCTCATGCTTGCCTTGGGCCAAGTAGTGGCTTATTGCTCGGCGGGAGCGGAGGAAGGATTTCGGCTGCACGGCCTTGTGGCGCGCTATCATATCATTGCCCCACTCCCACTCGCCGGAGTCCGTCGCGATCAGAACGGCAGTGAGGAGCTGGCGGGGTTGCACGTTGCCTTTGTCCACGACAGCTCGGATGGCTCGCGCCGCGTTCATGCACGAGCCGGACACGCGCTCAGCGCCAATGAGGTAACCATACGATGGCAGGAACTCGGGGGCGATCTCCAGGAGCTTCCGGGCTGTGGGGAGGGCGTCACCATCTTCGGAGCCGGCGATGTAGTCGAGCCCCAGCCGAAAGGCCTCCTCATTCGTCGTGAGCGGCGCCTGCAGCCACTTCTGCTGCTCGGGCTCCACGTCCACCTCGGCGCGACGTAGGGCCTCCTGAAGCAGCTCGCCGTCGCGCGCGCAGAGTCCCTCGGGATCCCCGGTCAGCGTCCAGGGCTCGCCGACGGGCTCGCCGGTTCCCACATCGTACAGCTCGGCCTCGACCGTTAGCTTGTCCGCCTTTCCCGTGACGTGCCCCAGCAGCACGCAGTCCTGGCCGAGTCGCTGCGCCGCGAGGAGGCTTGCCTTTCGCTCGGCTTCGAGGCCCTCTCCGTCGTAGTCCGCCGCGTGGGAGAAGCTGGATATCGAGTTCCTGCCCACGGCGTTGTAGAGCGGTGGCAAGCTGCTGACGCGCAAGTCCAGCTCCTGTGCCAACATGGTGCCAACATCGCAGGTGGCCTTCTCGTTCGGCTCACCGACCATCCATGGCAGTATGCTGCGCACGCCAACGGGCGTCCCCTTGGCATCTACGGCAGCCAGCCCCAGCGTCGCCTTGCTCGGATCGGGCAGCCCGGCGGCCGCGAGGGCTTCTGGGTCGGACTTCCACGTCGGTTTCGGCACCTCGCCCGGTTGGCTCGCGCGGGTCGCTGAGACGCCGGTCAGCCCGCCGAGCCACCTGCCGGAGCCCCTCGCGCGCAGCCAGATCGCTACCGGCGCTGCCGCGATGAGTATGAGCACTGATACACCACAAACCACCCAAACCAACTTCCGCATTGTCAGCCCCCCTGCCGTACCAGTTGTCAGTTGTCAGTGGCCGGTGAACAGTGGCCAGCCGCCAAGAAACCGATGGCCACCCACCAACCATTAACCCTTGACCATCAACCATAGGCCCTCACTGCAGCCGCCGTGGCGGCGGCTTGCCGAGGTCGGAGCGATCGCGGCGGGCGCGCGAGCTGAGCACGCGGACCCGGATCGCCTTTGGACCCCGCAGGTCCTCGACGACCTCGAACTGCACCTTATCGCCCTCGTTGAGCGCCTGAGGGCCGGCAGATTCCACGTCGTTCGCATGCACGAAGACGTCACTGCCGTCCTCATCCGCAATGAAGCCATATCCCTTTCCGGGGTCGAACCATTTGACAGTCCCAGTTGGCATGTGGGGACCTCCGTGTGAAAGGCACTGGTCAGTGGATAGTTGTCAGTTGTTAGTCATTAGTCAAAGGCGGCGCGGTTGGCGTCGCCCTCTATGGAGACTTCGTTGTGGAGGGGTGTGGGTCCTCCCGGGCCGAGGAGGACCTGCATCGCGGCAGGAGAAGGACGGAGTTCGTGGCGTCACTGACGGGTCATTGCCGCCTCTGCAAAGGAGTCCTGTCCTGAGATGAGAGTTGGGCTCGACTATCATATCCATACGTTCTACCAGCGTTGCGGGAATGAAACGCTCACGGTGGAGAACATCGTGCGCCGGGCCGAGGAGCTCGGGCTGACCTCCATCGCCATCACGGATCACCTCAACCGTCCCGAGCAGCTCCCGATGTTCCCCCACATCCGCCATGATATCGAGACGGCGGAGACCGACGTCGAGGTCTTCTTCGGGGTCGAGCTGAACTTCATGGAATGCGACGGCGAGTGGGCCTACAGTGCGGAGATCCGCGACGAGCACGGCTTCGAGCTGGCTATCGGCGGCATCCACTCAGCCTACACCGACAGCCAGGACCCCGTGGAGGTCCTCGACATCCAGCACCGGCACCACATGCGGACACTGGCCGATCCACTCATCGACGTCCTCGTGCACCCGTACTGGTTCGGCAAGGCCGATATAGAGAAGCGGCCGATGGAGTGGTGGGAGCGTCTCATCGCGGAGATGCCCGACGATCGTGTCACGGAGCTGGCCCAGGCGAGCGCCGAGCACAACACGCCCATCGAGGTCAACGCCTGCGCCATCTTCTACAGCTTCCGGCTCTCGGCGGGATTCATCGACGCGTACGTCGAGTACCTGCGACGTCTGCGCGATGCCGGCGCCCTCTTTACCGT
Source organism: Armatimonadota bacterium (assembly GCA_030601885.1). Lineage (GTDB taxonomy): Bacteria > Armatimonadota > Zipacnadia > JAUWAU01 > JAUWAU01 > JAUWAU01. Next base: position 6,388 of record JAUWAU010000020.1, on the reverse strand, counting down.
GGGCTCCGACGCCCACGACATCGGCCGCATGGGCACCACGGAGTACGTCGAGGGGCTGCTCGATGGCATGGGTGTGTCGGCCGAGCGGATATGGAGACCCGAAAGGCAGTGATCAGTGGTTAGTGGTTAGTTTGTTAGCAACGGCCCAAAGGACCGCCCGGGCAGCGATGCGAGGATGGTAGAGCAATGAGACACAAGTGGCAGAGAGCGGCGATAATGATCCTGCTGACTGGGTGCGTGGCAACGGCCGCGCGCTGTCAGCCAAGGAGGTCCATGGCATTGTCCGACCTCACGGAGAGTCGTGGATTCGAAGAGATGCACGGCCTGCGGCTGTTGTGGGAGCTGCAGCGGCGGGCAGATACCGTGACGCTGCGCGGCGGGGACTGCGCCCTCGAAGGGTTCGAGGACCCAGTCAACACGAGCTATCGCGCGCCGCATGTGATCCTCAAGGGCAGTGAAGGCGCCATCACCGCGACTGTGCCTTCGGCCGGCGAATACTACCTGGCGGTGCCGCTGTACGACACGGGTGGCACTCCGCGACTGCGAGCTGCGCTCGACGGCAAGGAGCTCGGCGTGATCGTGGCCCGCCACGGCAACAAGCGGACGTGGCTGTTCACGCATCCGACGCGGCTGTCGCTGCGCGGGGGCGAAAAGATCACGCTCGAAGCCCTGTCGCCGGCGACGTACATGGTTGAGGACCTGCTGCTGCTCACGGAGCGGCCGCCCGTGGCGCCGTGGGAGTACGAGGTCCAGGCCGCGGAGGGCGCCGCCGAGTTTCTGCCCGGGAAGGAGGACACACCCCGCGGCCGCATCACGTGGGTCACCACCTGGCCGGCGCAGTGCCGGGTCGAGTACGGCGAGACGGAGGCGTACGGCAGCGCAGTCGAGGAGCCGGCGGCGGTGGCGAATCACCGGGTGTATCTCCCCGATCTGAAGCTCGATACGCTCTACCATTACAGGATCACGGCGAGGACGCCGGACGGGGAAACGGTCCGCACGCCTGACGCGACCTTTCGCACTGCTCCTCCGGCATGGCCCAAGGGCAATGTGGCTCGCGCCACGGTGCCCCTATCGGCGGACAATCCCCACGACTTTCCGCTCAGTGGCTGGCCGGTGACAACGGGCCTGCCGTTCCCGAGGGGCTGCATCGGCGATGGGTCCAACGTGCGGCTGCTTGACGCATCGGGCGATGCGGTCCCGTGCCAGGTGCGCGTCACGTGCCGCTGGCCGGACGGATCGGTGCGGTGGGTGCTGCTGGACTTCCAGGCGGATCTGGAGCCGGGCGCCCGGGCGGCGTATACGATGGAATACGGGAGCGAAGTGCGGCGCAGACCGGCGCCCGAGGGCATAGACATCACGCGAGGCAACGGCACCATCACTGTGAACACGGGCGCGGTGCAGGTCCGCTTCGACCCGCACGGCTCGGGGCTGATGACGGAGATCGCGCTGTGCGATGAGGGAGGCAAGCTGACGCCCATCACGCGCGCCGATGCTCCGCCGGTCGTGGAGCTCGTGGCCGAGGACGGGAAGACGTACACGACGCTGTCGGCGCCGGACGAGGTGCTGGTGGAGGAGGCCGGGCCGCTGCGGGCGACGGTGCTGCTCAAAGGCCAGCACAAGAACGACCAAGGCGAAGCCCTCTTCGCCTACGAGATACGGGCGCACTTCTACGCGGGCAAGCCATACTTCCGCCTGTTCTACACCTGGGGCAACGATTGGTCCGGGTCCACGTTCTGCAACCTGGACTCCATCGTGCTCCACATCCCTATTGCCCCCGATGCGCGGGAGTACATCCTCGCCGGCGACGAGCCGCGGAGTGCGCGCCTCGCCGATGGCGAGTCGGTAGGGCTGGGCCAGTACTTCTCCACCAGCTTCGAGTGGCAGGAGAATGGCAGAGCGGCTGGCGAAGGCCGCCGTGCCCTGGGGTGCGTGGACCTCTCTGACGACAGACTCGGTCTGGGTGTCGCAACGCGCGACTTCTGGCAGCACTACCCGAAGTCGGTCGAGGTCGCGCCCGGCGAGATCCGCATTGGCATCTGCCCGCCGCTGCGCGAGAATCTATACGCCGACTGCAGCGATCTGGATGAGATCAAGCTCTATTACTACCTGAAGGGCGGCAAGTACAAGCTGAAGGAGGGCGTCAGCAAGCGGCACGAGCTCCTGCTACATCCGCACCGGGGTGATGCGGCTGAGGATTCTGTGCGGCTCGCGGCAGTCCTGAACGACCCGCCCCTGGCCTTCGCCACGCCGGACTGGTACTGCGACAGTGAGGCCTTCGGCGAGGTGCTCTCAACGACGTCGGAGAGCTTTCCGACATACGATCGCTCCGTCCTGGAAGCCACCCGGGGCTACCTTGCCCAGCGCGAGACGCGGCAGGAGTACGGGATGCTGAACTTCGGCGACTGGTGGGGCGAGCGGCGGGTGAACTGGGGCAACATCGAGTACGACACCCAGCACGCCTTCCTGCTGCACTGGATCCGCAGCGGCGAGCGCGAGCTGTTCTTCCCCGGCGAGCAGGCCTGCCGCCACAATATGGACGTGGACATGGTCCGGTACTCCAGCGACCCCTCCCGCGTCGGCGCGGTCTACGTCCACTGCATGGGGCACACGGGCGATTACTTCACGAGGCCGTACGAGGGCTCGGGCATACCGCGCGGGGGCATCTCCGTCTCCCATACGTGGACCGAGGGGTATCTGGATTACTACTTCCTCACGGGCGACCGGCGGGCGCTGGAGGCGGCGATGCTGGTGGCCGACCACTACAACGGCGCATACATGAACGACTACGATTTCCAGGGCGGCATCCGCTCGGCCGGCTGGCATGTCATGCTGCTGGCGGCGGTGTACGGCGCGACGCTGGACCCGTACTATCGCAATGCCATGCAGATCATCATGGAGCGGGTGTTCGAGCGGCAGGACCCGGACACCGGCGGCTGGGAGCGGCAGATGGTCCCCGGGCACTGCCACTGTCTGCCGCGGCATCGGGGGAATGCGGGATTCATGCTCGGGGTCCTGTTCTCGTCCATGCGGCGATACCACTGGATCACGGGCGACGAACGCGTGCCCGACAGCCTCGTGCGGGGATGCAGGTACGTCATCGACACCATGTGGGAAGAGGAGGAGAAGCGCTTCCGCTACACGTCGTGCCCCAACAGCCCGCCGCGGATCGAGTTCCGGCTGCTGGAGGCGATGGTGTACGCGGCGCTGGTGTCGGGGGATCCGGAGATACTGCGGATCGCGACCACGACGTTCAGCGCCGGCGCCGGGGAGATAAGCAGCGGCGGGAAGGGCATCTCCGGCTCCATCCGCTTCACGCCGCACACGCTGTACCTGCTTGAGAAGCTGGGGAAGAGGGAAAAGGACCTGCCGCGGTGAGAGCCTTCTGTAGGGCGGGGGCTCGCGCCGTCGCCGTCTGCCGCTCGCCCACCAGATCGGAGTCACCGCATTACCGGGTAATCCACAGCACCGTCACCGCCGACGCCTGCTGGCCGTCTTCGGTGCGAGCCGTCACGCGCAGGAGGTACATCCCGCCGGGCACGTGAGTGTCCCCGGCGCTCCGGCCGTTCCAGGGCAGAGAAGCGCGTCCGCGGGTGAGCTCACTGCCTTGTGCAACGTCGGCTATGCGGCGCCCGGCAACGTTGTACACCCGAGCAGTAACCGCGGCATCGGCCGAGAGCTGGAAGCCGATGTCCCAGGCGCCGCCGCGAGTCGGAGTGGCGCTGAGGCCGCTGATCAGCAGCGCGCCTTCCGGCGCACGCTTGACTGTCACCGCAAAGCTGCGGCTGCTGCCCTCATCGGCAGCCGCGAATCCGTATTGCGCACGTGACCGCATGAAGGTGCGCTTGCCGGTGTCGCGATCCGTCAGTATGGCCACGCGGTCCTTGGGTAGCAGGCTCAGCTCCGGCCAGCTCAGCGTCACTGTGTCCCCTTCGACGCCGCCGGTCACGGTGAACTGCCATTCGGCGGCCTCTTGCACGGCGCCCTTTGTTTCCATGGCCAGCTCAGACGCCCACGGCATCTGTCGGCCCGGTGCCTTATTGTAGGGCGGGGGCTCCGTCCCCCGCCAGCCTTCTCTGAGCACCATCCGCACCCTCCCCTCCCCCGGCGCCGCCGGCGGCTTGGGCCTGTCGAGGCCGAACCCGTCGAAGCCGTCTGACGCTGAGTCAGCCGCCGCTATGGTGATGGTGTCGCCAGAGCTTCCGCTGGTGGCTTGAATGTCCAACGCCCACGCAAGCCCCGCAGGAGCCGGTTGCGATGCTGCGGTCGCCGTGCCTCCTGCGCCGCCAGTTGGCGACGGGACGATCAGGGAACAGTCCAGTCCGGCCAGCACCCAGTAGCCGTACCACAGCGACAGCGCGTCGGGCGGCGTCTGATTGATGGTGACCGTGCTGTAGCCGCCCGTGCCATCGTGAGAATAGTAGAAGGTCCCCAGCACCCAGCCGGCTATTTCAGCATCAGCTAGAGTCTTGACTTCGATCCAGTTGTCCACCTGCAGGCTGTCCATGGTGGCCTCGTAGGGGGCAGCCACCATGTTCCAGCCCGCTTGCAGCGGGATGGACTGATCGCCGTGCGGCAGCGTGCCGCCCACGTCCATGTCCAGCGTGGCCGCTTGCGCCAGCAGCCAGTAGCCCTGCTGCGCACTGAGCGTGGTGGTCTGAGATGCCGGGGCGCTGGTCGGTACGCTCTGGTAGCCGCCCGCTTCCCAGCGCCACATGTAGTAAGCGCCATCGCCCAGGTCGTCGGAGAGCAGATCGTCTGGCGTGGCCAACGTGGGCGTCAGCGGGAAGGAGATCATGTAGTAGCCCGTGGCCAGCAGGTCGTGCGACGCCTCCGCTGGCGGCCGTGTGGTCGCGTACTTGAGGTCGTAGTTGGTGTAGTCGGAGTAGCTTATGTGCGCATAGCCGCTGGCGTCCAGCGCCAGGGAGGTGTACCCGCCGACCCTGCCGGCGCTGTCCACCGTCTGAATGTCCCAACTGCTGCCGTTCCAGGCGGCGTACTTGAGATCGCCGTTGGTCCAGTCTTGGTAGCTTATGTGCGGATAGCCGCTGCTGGCGTCCAGGGCCAGGGAGGTGAAGCGGCCGACAATCCCGGCGCTGTCCGCCGTCTCGATGTCCCAACTGCTGCCGTTCCAGGCGGCGTACTTGAGGTCGTTGTTGGGCGACCCGTCCTCGTAGCTTATGTGGGGATAGCCGCTGGCGTCCAACGCCAGAGAGGTGTAATACCCGACGTTGCCGGGGCTGTCCACCGTCTGGATGTCCCAACTGCTGCCGTTCCAGGCGGCGTATTTGAGGTCCCCGGCGTCGTAGTAGCTTATGTGCGCATAGCCGCTGGCGTCCAGCGCCAGCGAGGTGTGGCTGCCGCTGTCCACGGTCTCAATGTCCCAACTGCTGCCGTTCCAGACGGCGTACTTGAGGGTGTGCCACCCGTCGTAGTAGCTTATGTGCGGATAGCCGCTGGCGTCCAGAGCCAGAGAGGTGTGGTAGCCCACATCGCCAGCACTGTCCACCGTCTGGATGTACCACGCGCTGGCCGCGCAAGCGCCAGAGGCCACCAGCCACAACAGCCCACACAGAAGCGTGGTCACGATTGCAGTCCGCGCCATGACATCATCTCCTCCGAAGAGACGCCTCTGCGGTGCGCGCCTGCCGTGGCGGGCGGGCGGCTGAGCACGCCTCAGCGCGCCAACCTCACCGGCCGCACGGCACGCGCCTGCCGGCCGTCAGGGGCCTTGGCGCTCAGCACGCACAGGTAGAGGCCGTTGGGCAGCGCCGTGCCGCTGAGCGAGCGGCCGTCCCAGGTGACCGTGTGTGTGCCGGCCTCGGCGGCTGTCGCCTGCCGCACCCGTTGCACCAGGCGCCCAGCGACGTTCAGGGCGCTGATGTCTACGCTGGCATCTGCCGACAGGCTGAAAGCGATCTCCGCTCCACGGGCACCGCGCAGCGGCACCACCGAGAAGCTGCTGATGAGGGCTCCGGCCTGCTGCGCCCGTTTCACCGTTACCGCGAAGCTGCGGCTGCTGCTCGCACCCGGAGCGCTGAATTCGTATTGGGAGCGGGTCCGCATGAAGGTTCGCTTGCCCGTGTCGTGATCCTTCAGGATGGCCACTCGATCCTTGGGTAGCAGGCTCAGCTCCGGCCAGCTCAGCGTCACTGTGTCCCCTTCGACACCGCCGGTGACAGTGAACTTCCATTCGGCCGCATCCTGCACGGTGCTCTTTGTCTCCATGGCGAGCTCGGAGGCAAAGGCAGGCGGGGAAGGGCATCCCCGCCCTATCCATGAAAGGCTGCCGTCTGTCAAGGCACCCGGTCTGGGGACCTCGGTGAGCCTTCGGCGGTGGGTTGGCTGGAGCGGGAGTGGCGTGCTCCGCGCCGGGTGGCCAGTTGTCGTA
>JAUWAU010000008.1 GCA_030601885.1 Armatimonadota bacterium | reverse complement strand
GCGGGCTTCCGCCTTCGCGCGAGGGACGTAGCCGCGCCTTCGCCGACGAAGCGCTTCGGCGCGCAGGCGGCTTCGGCGGAGTCCCTTCCAGCCCGCGATGTCGGCCTGGAAAGGCCGACCTACGCGGTGGGCGGCCGGTGGTCAGACGACAAGCCGCCGGCGCCTGGGTTTTTCAACAACCCCATACCATACTTAACTCTTGTCGCCTCCCCACACCCACCGGCGGGGCTGCCTCGCCCTATAGTGTCCCGCCACCGACCACCTCGCGTGGCGCGGGCTTTCCGCCCGCGAACCTCTGCCCCTCTGCCGGGTGGCACGCGCTCCAATCCGTGCCCGGTGCGCACTCCCGCAACCGAGTGCCCGCCCATGCCTTTGCCGGGCACTGACCACTGGCCACTGGCCACTGTCAACTGCCAACTGCCTCTGCTCCCGTGGTCTCTCTCACGGTTTGCGCTTCATCTGAGGCCTTATCAGCCGAGTCGCCGTCCACCGATGGACACTACACATCGACCATAGCCCACATTTGACGAACCGGGGTGCATTTTGTAAGCTCGACTCACGTTCGTGGGAATGCCCGTTTGCGTCTTGACCCGGTCAAATGGCTGCTGCGATGCACTTGGAACGATCAGCATGGCGTGCGCTATGGCTTGGGCTCGCCCTCCTGTTGGGCGCTCCCGGCGCGCATCCCGTCGAGTTGAAGGTGGCCAACTGGGCGGGTCCGGAGGAGATCGCCATTGAGCGGGCCAACATCGAGGCGTTCCGACGGCGCCACCCAGGCGTCGGCGTGCAGCTAGAGCCGATCCCCTCGAGGTACCGCGAGAAGATCCTCATCAGCATGGCCGCCGGCACGGCTCCGGACGTCTTTCTCCTCGATGCGATAATGATTCCGACGTTCGTGCAGCGGCTCAGTCTCATCGATCTGTCTCCCTACATTGCCCGGCACGGCGTTGACCTGGGCCAGTACTATCCCAATGTGCTGGATGTGGCCAGGGAAGACGGGCGCCTCTATGCCCTCCCGAAAGACTTCACGCCGATGGTCATGTACTACAACAAGGACCTTTTCGACGCCGCGGGCGTGCCTTATCCTCCCGCTGCGTGGACGTGGGATGACTTCGTGCGCCTCGCGCGCCGACTCACCAGAGACACCGACGGCGACGGCAGGGCGGACCAGTATGGCACGGTCACGCCGACGTCCTTTTTCGTGTGGCCGCCGTGGGTCTGGTCGAACGGCGGCGATTTTCTCGCACCGGACGGCCGTCGGGCGAGCGGGTTCCTGGACTCGGCGCCCACCACGGAGGCCCTGCAATTCCTCATTGACCTGCAAAGGCAGCACCATGTGGCGCCGCGCGGCGACATTCTCGAGTCATCGGGTGGCGACATCGGGATGTTTGCCAATGGGCGGCTGGCCATGGCGCCCGGCGGGCACTGGTGGCTGCCGCAACTCAAACAGTACCTGGAGGAGGGGCGCCTGCGGGTTGGCGTGGCGCCGCTGCCCAATTCGCCCGGTGGAGAGCGGGTGAACGTTATATACAGCGCCGGCTGGTGCGTGTCGGCGCAGACACGCTGGCCTGACCTGGCAGCGCAGCTCGCCATCCATCTGAGCAGCGTGGAGGCGAATCGGCGACGCATGGCCCAGCGGTTGGCGATCCCGGCGAATGTCGCCCTTGCTGAACAGGCGCTTCGTGCGGACCCGTTCGGTCTCGAAGAAGTGTTCTATGGGGAGATCCCACACTGCCGACCGCCGTGGGGCGCGCGGGTGGAGCGATTTGCGCGGGTGGAGGACATCTCGGAGGCTGCCTTCGAAGAGGCCCTTGTCATGGGGACCGACCTTCGCAGCGCTCTGCGCCGGGCTGCACGCCAGATAGACGCAGAGCTCAGCGCGCCGGAGCCCAAGGCCGTCGCCCGAGAGACGCGCATTATGGGCTTCCTGGCTGCGGCAGTCATCCTCGGGGGCATTGGGGCCCTTGCTTCATGGCAGCTTACGTGGCGCTCGGGTCGGCGCGAGGCGGCTCAGGCATGGTTTTTCCTGGCCCCGTCGTTCCTGCACTTGATCGTGTTCATCGTCGGGCCCCTGCTTTTCTCTCTCTATCTGGCCGGCCACGCGTGGAGCGTGGCCCAGTCGGATGCTCAGTGGGTTGGCCTGAGCCATTTTCGCCGCCTCTTTGCCGATCCGCTCTTCTGGAATTCAGTGAAAAACACGGCGATCTTTGCTTTGCACGTGCCGGTGGCAATGGCCATATCGTTGAGCATCGCTCTGGCGATGAACACGCGCCTTCGGGGGATCACCATCTTTCGCACGCTTTTCTTCGTGCCCAGCGTCGCGTCCATCGTCGCGAGCGCCATGGTGTGGAAGTGGCTCTACAACTACGAGTACGGTCTGCTCAACTTCGTGCTGCGCGCCATCGGCCTCGATGGGGTGGCCTGGCTGGACGATCCGCGGACGGCGCTATTGGCGGTGATGTTCATGATGGTCTGGCTCAGCATCGGCCATCAGATGGTCATCTTCATCGCCGGCCTGCAGGGCATACCGCAGCATCTGTACGAGGCGGCACGCATCGACGGCGCCGGGCGCTGGCAGTGCTTCTGGCGCATCACGCTGCCCCTGCTGCGGCCGACGACGTTCTTCGTGCTCGTCATCTCGACCATCGCCTCGTTCCAGGTGTTCACGCCCGTCTACGTGATGACCCAGGGCCGACCGGTGCACTCCACCGAGGTGCTGGTGTACCACATCTACCAGAACGCCTGGGAGTACCTGCACATGGGCTATGCATCCGCAATGGCCTGGGTGCTGTTCGCCATATTGCTGGTGGCGATGGTTCTGCAGTTTCGCTGGCTGGGGAGAGAGGTGGAGTACTCGTGAGGGGACCAAGCATCGTGTGGCGCAGCCTGCCAGGCTGCGGGCTTTCCTCGCCCGGGGCCGTCGCGCGCACCATCTGTGCCTACGTCGCCCTAACCGCTCTCGCCCTTGTCCTGATGCTGCCCTTCCTCTGGATGGTCTCGACGTCGCTGGCCGACCAATTCGAGGTCTACAGCTATCCGCCGAAGCTCTGGCCCAGCCAGCCGCACTGGGACAACTACGCGAAGGCCCTCACGCAGCTTCCCTTCGGGCGGTTCTTCCTCAACAGCCTGGTTATGTCGCTGGGGACAGTAGGAGGCCAGTTGCTGATCTGCTCCATGGCCGCGTACGGGTTCGCGCGGCTCCGCTTCGCCGGGAAGGGCGTCGTGTTCGGGAGTTACCTGGCAACGATGCTGATCCCCCAGATCGTGCTGGTCATTCCGCTCTTCCTCGTCGTCCAGTCCTTCGGCTGGATGAACACCTACTGGGCGCTGATCGTCCCGTTCGTGAATAGCGTGTGGGGGATCTTCCTCCTGCGGCAGTTCTTCCTGACGCTGCCACGCGAGCTGGAGGAGGCAGCGCGCCTCGATGGCGCCTCGGAGTGGACCATCTTCACCCGCATCATCCTGCCCCTCTCGAAGCCGGCCCTCGCCACGCTCGCTATATTCGCCTTCATCTCCACTTGGCAGTCCTTCCTGTGGCCCTTGATCGTCACCGATAGCATGTCCATGCGCCCGGTGGAGGTGGGAGTGGCGATGTTCAGCACGCTCTACACGACGAACTTGCCCTACCAGATGGCCGCCGCCGTCACCGTCACGCTGCCGATCATCGTGGTGTTCCTCGTCGCCCAGCGGTACTTCATTCGGGGGATTGCGCTCAGCGGGGTGAGGGGATAGGACCTCAGTGGGACCTGTGCCGCAGGGCGCCGTGTCGAGCAAAGCTGTTGGTGCGGGGGGCTTGCAGCATCAGGCAGGCGCTGCCGCCGCTTGGGCGAGCTCCTGTCGCGCGCCGTTGGGCAGCGAGTAGAAGTAGTCCAGAAAGAACCAGAGGCCCCGAACATGATGGGTCGATTGGTCGCTGGACATAGTGTAGTCGTAATAGGGCGCCCACGACCAGAAGCCCCACCGGATGTTGTCATCCTCCAGGTAGGGATCTCCGCAATCCGGCGTGGCCTGGAGTGCCAGTGAGAATCGGAAGGCCCGGATCGCAGCCGCGAGCAAGGCCGTGTTTCCAGTGGCCTGATGGGCGGCGATGAGAGCGATGGCGATGTTGGGCGCATCGCCGGGCCCGACGTAGTCCGACACGCGCGTACCCCAGCGATCGATGGCGAGCCACCAACTTCCGTCTTCTCTCTGGTGTTCGAGATGCCAATTGGCAAACCGGATGGCCGCATCGCGAAATTCGGGCCGCCCGGTGTCCTCGCCCAGCGCGAGCAGCGCGCGAATCTCGTCCGCGCTTACGTCGCTGCTGTAGTAGTTGCCGTGCACCACGTAGAAGGCGCCGTCTCCCGCCTGGAGGTCGAGGCCGAGGTCGCCCCACTCCGTTGCCCACTTCAGCCACCGGCCGCTGTTCGTTACGTCGTGCAAAGCCAGCATGGCGCAGACGACCCGCCCGAACGATTGCCAGCCCTGGTCCATCCATATTTCCCGCACGGTGTCGTATTTCGGGGCGAAATCGTGATTCTGGGCCTGCAGCAGGAATCTGCCGCTCTGAATGGCCCGCTGCAGGTACTCATCGTTGCCTGTGCGTTGATGGATGCCCAGATTGAGCACTACGTAGTCGGCCGTATACTTCGTCCAGATCTGCTCCGGCTTTAGATTGTCACGCACCCCGCCGAGCACGAGACTCATCGGGTGCGATTCCATCATGTTGCTGTGGAGCCAGTCCGCGCACCGCGTGGCCATCTGCAGCAGGTTCTCGTCGTCGTATCGGTCGTACGCCGCCAGGAGCTGCCAGGGCGCGATGAGGTTGGCCGTCTGCGCGTCGGCAAACTCCCCGCTTCGGGCATCGTAGAAGCCGTAGAAAGCCCCGAGCTCCTGGTTGTACTGGCGAAGCAGCCACTCGTACGTGTTCCGACGACACCGATCCTCGATGTCCCGCTTGCTGAGTCCCATCTGCCTCAACTGCGCTGTGCCCCGTTTCGGCAATGACGACTCGAGGCCCCAATCGGCGGGTGAGATGTGCCGTCTCATGGTGCATGAACCTCAATTCAAGCGCTACACGGACAGCGCCCAAAATCGCTATACTTATCTAACTGCCCCGTCAGGGGAGAGCATCCGCCCGCCCGGCTTGGTTCCCCCAGCGGCGCGTACTTCCCTCTGCCACCCGATGACGCCTCTTGCCCACCTCATTCTTCTCTCTCAAGCACTGAGCATGAGGCGCCTTTTTTTCGTCCTCAGGTCCGTGCCCGGTGACGATCACGACCCGGCGCCTTCTCTCGGACGTGGCTCCCCTAAAAGGTATATTGGTCATTGCAGACGCACTCTCAACTTACCGGCGCATCAGAGCGATCGGGCTCGAAACTGCGGGCCCCGCCCCCGGCGTGCGCCGATCAGCCGTTATGTGGCTGCTGTTTTACGGAATTGCTCTTCCTGCCGCCCTTTATACCATGCCTGTCACTGTTTTGGTCAGCCATCGACTTCGGGGGAATGACCCCCTGCCGGCGGCGACCGCGATGCCGCGCCCTCTAGATATACCCATTCGGGTCCACGGCGGGGGCCCTCTGGCGCACGGGGACGCTCCAGTTGCAGGCTCTGTAAGGCAGCATGCCTGTCGGAAGCCACGCCGCTTACCGGATCTCCGTCTCCGGCGTGCATGGCAGAAAGCGACGGAGGAAAGAGTGGGGCTGCCCGGCGAATCTAGTCGCCGGTGATCCGTGGTCGGAAGAGGGAGGGCTTGCAGTCCACTGATCACTGACCACTAACCACTGTCTTGGGAGGCTCTTCGTCATGGCAGACATCAAGATCGGATTCGTCGGCGCCGGCGGGAACGCCAGCGGCCACATGCAGCGAGTCAGCGCGGTCGAGGGAGTCGCCATCACGGCGATCTGTGACGTGGATGAGGGGCGGGCGAAGGAAGCAGCCGCCGAGTACAACGCGACAGCGTACACGGATCATCATCCCATGCTCGATAAGGAGGAGCTCACGGCGCTGTACGTGAGCGTGCCGCCCTTTGCGCACAGCGATGCCGAGGTGCTTGCGGCACAGAAAGGGCTGCATCTTCTCCTCGAGAAGCCCGTATGCCTCAGCATGGACAAGGGCTTCGAGATATTGGAGGCCATCGAGAAGGCGGGTGTGCTGTCGTGCGTCGGTTACCAGTTGCGGTACACCGACGTAATTCAGCGCCTCAAGGCCTACCTGGCCGACAAGACGATTGGCATGATCTCCTCGCATCGCTGGGGCGGTCTGCCCCCGACCGCGTGGTGGCGGGTGATGGATCAGTCGGGCGGGCAGCTCGTGGAGCAGACCACGCACCAGGTGGACATCATGCGCTACGTCGCCGGCGAGATCGTGGAGGCGTACGCCAAGTACGCCACGCGGACGATGGGCGACGTGGAGAACTTCACCATCCCGGATTCGCAGGCGGTCCTGTTCGAGTTCGCCAGCGGCGCATTGTGCACGCTCTCAACCAGCCCCATGGCCGGCGGCGGAGCCGGCAAGAGCGACATATCGTTCCTGCTGCAGGAGCAGCGCATCGATTGGACCGGGCGGCAGGTGACGGCGAGTCCGCCAGTGCCGGAATTCGAGGCCGAACCGAAGGAGACGCCGAACATCGACCAGGTCTTCGTGCAAGCCATTCGGGCGAACGACCAATCGAAGATAGCCTCGTCCTTCCGCGACGGGCTCATGAGCCTGGACGCCACGCTGGCGGCGAATGAGTCGGCCGCCACGGGCAAGCCGGTGCGGACGAAGATGGCGGGGAGCTGAGGAGTCCCCAAGCCGGGTGGCACGGGTAGCTTGCTACCCGTGTGCATCCTGAGGCCCACACGGCTTGGCGAGCAAGCCGTGCCACAGCGTGCTGCTGTGTGTGTGGCACGGGTAGCTTGCTACCCGTGTGTCATGGCCCCACAGGAAAGACACGGGTTGGCCAGCAACCCGTGCCACACGTAGTGGCGGACAACCGGCGTGTAGGGGCGACCCGTTGGGTCGCCCCTATGCCTTGCCCGGCCGACATGCTTCGAGGACTGCCGCGTGTCGCTCGCAGTATCGATCGCCTAGCTGCGCGGCGAGCATGTCCTCCTGCCAGTGGGCATCGTGGAGGCGGCATGACGGATCCTCGCAGAACGCCTCGCCCGTGAGCCGGTAGAAGACGGCCTGCATGATGTAGCCCTTGGCGACCTCCGTGAGCCGGTCGTCGCCATGGGTCAGGAAGCTGCCAGCGAACTTCTCGTCCAGCTCGGCGATGGCGTCTGGCATTCGCAGCGCCTCGAACTGCAGGCGCATGATGGCGTACTTGCGCGGCCGGGCCGGGGCTTCGACGAGGCCGGGGATTGACACGATGGACGGCTGTGAGCAGAGGAGGGTCCGCAGATGGCAGCGGCTATCGGACTCGTCCCACGTTGCGATGAGGCGGTGCGAGAGGTCGATGTGGAGACAGTCGAGCCCGGCCTCGGCCGGCCGGAGGGCCTCCGCCATGGCGGCCGAGAGGGCGAAGGCATCGTAGACGACTGGCTCGACGCCGGCGAGTCGGACGGCGTCCGGTGGTGGGGCGATGCCCTGGATGACAGCGGCGGCCAGCATGGCCGAGTCAGGCGCGGGACATAGACCGCGCGCTACAATGGTCTCATAGCTGCCCCGGAGGTGAGTTGCCACGGCAGGCAGCAACTCGGCGAGGTAGGCGCGTAGGGCCTCGGCGTCCAGCGCCGCCGACGCGGACGAGCGATACAGGTATATTGCTTTCAGCTCGAGCAACTGCATTCTACTCGCTCGCGACCCCGTGATGTTGCACGAAACCGTCTGTTTGTTCAGTCTGCGGCGTGAGGACATCGACGACGGCGGGCTGACCTTCGGCATTCGCCCGAAGCGCCGCGGCGATGGCTCCTTCGAGTTGCTCGGGGGATTCAACCCGCCCGCCGTGGCAGCCGGCCGCCTCGGCCGCCAGGTCGTGGCGCCAGTTGGGGTCGAAGTCCACCGCGTAGTATCGCTCGTCGTATCGCACCTTCTGTCCCCATTTTATCCAGCCCAGGCAGTTGTTATTCATGACAATCCAGGTGACCGGGGCGTTGTGCTGCGCCGCGACGGGCAGCTCCTGCATCTGCATCTGGAAGCTGGCGTCGCCGGTGATGGCGATGACCTGGCACTCGGGTTTGGCCAGCTTCGCCCCGATGGCTGCCGGCACGGCATAGCCCATGCAGCCGAAGTCGCTGGCCGACACCCAATGCCCGGGAGTGTCGATCTTCAGCTCCGTCGCGGTCCAGACGCGCCCGGCCCCTTCGCCGAGCACAATGATGGCATCCTGATCCTTCTGCCGCTGCACCTCGGCGAGCAGTTGCGCGGGATGAACCGGGCCCTCGGAGGCCGCGATCTGCGCCTGCACGCGCTCGGCATACTGAGCCTTCAGTCGCGCGATCTCCTCCACGATCGGGGAGCACGGGTAGCGAGCTACCCGTGGCACACCGTGTGGCACGGCTTGCTCGTCAAGCCGTGCGCCCTGGCCGACGCGGTCCCTGGTGGCGGCGATGAGCTGCCGCAAAACGAGCTGCGCGTCGCCGAGCAGCGCCACGTCCGGGTTCCAGTTCTTGGCGAAGTTCCCGCTGTCGGCATCGGCGTGGATGAACCGTCGCTCGGGTGGCATGGGCGCCCAGTGGCCGACGGCGAACTCCTCGATCTGCGAGCCGAGCCAGAACCAGCAATCACTGCTGTTCAGAATCGTGCTTGAGATCAGGGTCCGATTGACGCCTACGCCGCCGGCGGAGAGCGGGTGGCTGTCGGAGATGGCGCTCTTGCCGTGATTGGTGTGCAGCACCGGGATGATGAGCAGTTCCGCCAGCTCGCGCAGCTCGTCCCATGCCCGCGCCTGATGTACGCCGCGTCCGGCGACGATGACCGGGCGCTTCGCCTCGATCAGCATCTCGGCGGCCCGATCCACGTCCTCCTCGTCGGCCTGCGAGCGCGGCCGCGGCGCGGGGTGGTACGGCTCGGCGTCGATCTCCGCGGCCGGCACATCAATGGGCACATCGAGGAACGCGGGTCCGGGCGGCAGCGCAAAGGCGTGCTTGAATGCCTGTTGGATCGCCCACGGAATCTTGTCGGCCCTGTCCACCCGGTAGGCCCACTTGGTGCAGGCGACCATGTTCTCGATTTGCCTGAACTCCTGCAGGGCCCCCTTGCCGTACGTTGCCACCGGCGCGGCGGCGGCGATACACACCATGGGAATGCGGCCGCTCAACGACTCGTGCACGCCCACGATGGTCTGCGACCATCCCGGCCCCGCTGTTCCATGACACACGGCTGCATTGCCCGATATTTGCGCGTAGCCGAGGGCGGCGAAGGCCCCGGCGGTCTCGTGCCGCGTGAGGATGGCATCGATGCCGTCTGTCTGGGCCATTTTGTCGTAGAATATGCGGACGCTGTGGCCGCCGGGTAGCCCGAAGACATATCGGACCCCCTCGGCGCGCAGCGCCTCGACGAATGCTCTGTCTCCCGTCATTTGTGCCACTGGGCTTTCCTCCTGCTTCCCGCTGCCGATCTATAGAGGGCTTTCTGCAGTGATACGGAAATCCCCTGCAGCGGCCGTGGTGGCTTTGTGATTGTGACTACGGACTAAAGTTCCGAGTCGCAGCAGACGAAATCCATAGAGGACGTACGCGGCGAGGGGCAGGCAGCCCCGAGACGCCGCCGGGCTGCACATTCCGCCGGGCGTTCGAGGGTGAGCGCAATGACGCGGCGCCCGTCTGAGGGCCGTGGGGCACCAAACATCGAGGAGCTATTCGAGCGGGCGAGACAGCGGATGGGATCGCCTGACGAAATCCGCGGAGCCTGGCGTCAGTGTCTGACCCGCCAGCCGGCAGACGAAGCAGCCGAGCATCCGGTGTTCGCCAGCTACACGTTGGACGGAGCACCGTGCCGCCATGAGGCCAGCTTCTGTGGGCTTGCGCACATGGGAGAGTCGCTGCTCGCCTCCGCACCCCGCGCATCCCTTTTGTCGCCCATTGCCGAGCCGGAGCTGCACTTCCGCGTGATCTTCCTGACCGACGATGCACCGGTGAGGCCAGGCGACATTGGCGATCCTCGCGTTGCCGTTTGCCTTCCAGGGGATTTGACCGCAGAGGGGCTCGACGCGGCAGCAGAACTCCATGCGTGGGAGACGGTGCGCTCGGAGGTAGCGGCTCAGGTGGACGCGGGAGCGCCGGAGTTGGCCGAGGCTGAGCGCCGCTGTCGCGAGGCCGGCGACCACCTCTGCCGGGTTCAGCGGGACGTGTACGCTGCGGGAACTGTCGTCACGCGTGGCGAGCTCGCCATCAGCGCCGCCGATGTATTCGCCATAGCTGATCCTGACGCCCGCTGCGCCGCCATTGCCGTCCCAGTGCTGCGGCATGCCTATCACGCTCTTCCCGAGCTGCTGCCGCCTACTGCATTTCCCCCGGGCTTCGTGCTGAGTCCGTCTGATCCGGAGCGCATCTTCGCCAGTTTCGCGTCGGGGGAGTCCCCGGGCCCCAGGGAGCGGCAAGTTCTGGGGCGGATCGCGCCCTGTCTGCTGCTGCCTTCGGGCGAACGCCTGCAAGAGGCGCCGCCGGATAAGTGTCACGTCTGCCGCTTTATCCGCCATCGCCTGGAGCGGGGTTCGGTAGAGCTTCGGGAACTCTATCATGAGCTGCAGTCGGTACCGTACGGCCTGCCACCGGTAGTGCTCACGCTGCATTTGCTCTTGCTGGTGCACTGTCGGCGTCCACCGACGCGCATCCTTCTGCGTGCCGGCCATGCCGTCCCCCTTGCCTCTGGTGAGGAAGCGCGAGATTGCCTGACCGCCAGCACATCTCTGGCGGTGGTGTGGTCTGACCGATTGGACGAGCACTTCGAGGCACTTGTTGTCAGCGATGAGATCGTGTGGGACGACGTGTTACCGTACGCGCGTGGCATTGTGCCGGGTCTCGGGGATGCGAAGACGCAGGAGGCGGTGCGCAAGCAAGAGGATAGGCTGGCGGCCGGGCTGCGTGCGCTTCGAGCTGATGTCGAGTCCGTCAGGCAGACGGTTCGGAATGTCTTACAGCCGGCCCTGGGCGGTCGCCTGTCGCGTGATGATCGGAAGGCCCTGGCCACCGCGCACGAGTTGAGCGCGGCGCAAAGCGGGGCCGAGCTGGTGCGTCTCGCGAGAGATAAGGGGGTGGCGGCCGAGGACGTATCGGCTGCCGCGGCGACTGTGGAGCGTCTGAAGAAGTGCGCCGAGTGGGCCGAGATGCTGGCTGCGGCGAGGACGTACATTGATGCGGCTCTCATACCGCCGCACTACCGCGACCTGGCCGCCACGAAAGCGCTCCTCGCCACGCAGCTCGCTCTGACAAATGTTGCCCGGAACCCCAACCTCATCCCCGGCCTTCGGCGGCAGTTCGCCGATTTCAAGGCGACATACAGCCAGTTATATGCCGACTGGCATCGAGGGCTGAATGAGGCGAAGCAGCAACTGCGGGGGCGTCTCGAAGCCATCACCGTCGAAATCGAGGCGCTGAGGCGACTCAACGACATTCGTGAGCTTGGGGCGCCGAGCGAGGTCGATGCCTACAGCCGGCAGCAAGCGCTCCTGCGGGCAACGGAATTATGTCTGGCTGAAGAGCCGATACCGCCGGCCGATGCCCCCGCGTGTCGTCTTTGCGGGATGCGCCTGGGTGAGGAGGCGGCCGTGGCCGCGGTGGATGTGCTGGAGCGGGCCGTGAAGCGCGGGTGCGAGCAGCGAACGCGGGCGCTGACGAGAATCCTGACGAGCAAGATCCTCGCGCGCGCGCGAACCGGGGACCTTCAGGCCCTCCACGAGGCGCTGCAACTGTCGCACCTGCGGGACGTGTCCGCCATTCTCACTGACGAACTGGTGGCCTACATCCGCGAGCTGCTGCAAGAGTAGCCCGTCGCCCAGCAAAACGGCGCGCACGAGCCGTGTGGCTCGTGCGCGCCGCGGGTGGCACAAAGTTGCGCGGCTTGCTGCTACGACTCCCCCTCACCAGCGGCAGGTTGTGCTGCGGGCGCCGCAGCAGGCGCGGGTGGCGCCTCGGGGGCTTTCCTCGTCAGGAACGCCTCGAACAGATCGATGGGGACGGGGAAGATCGTGGTCGAGTTGTGTTCGGTGGCCACTTCACGCAGCGTTTCCAGGAAGCGTAACTGAATGGCCGCGGGATACGGCGTGATCACCTGGGCCGCGTCGGCGAGCCGCTGCGCTGCCTGGTACTCGCCCTCGGCATGGATGACCTTGGCGCGCCGCTCCCGCTCCGCCTCCGCCTGCCGTGCGATGGCCCGCTGCATGTTCTCGGGCAGCTCCACATCCTTGACCTCCACGGCCGTCACCTTGACGCCCCACACGTTGGTCTCCTCGTCAATTATCTCTTGCAGTTGCGCATTTATCTTGTCACGCTCGGCGAGGAGCTCGTCCAGGTCGTGCTGCCCGAGGATGCTCCGCAGCGTCGTCTGCGCTTTCTGGTGTGTCGCCAGGCCGTAGTGCTCCGCCTGCACGATTGCGGCCGACGGATCGGACACGCGGAAGTAGCAGACGGCGTTGACGCGCATCGTGACGTTATCCCGGGTGATGATCTCCTGCGACGGCACGTCTAAGGTGACGATCCGCAGGTCTACTTTTACCATCCGGTCGATCACGGGGATTATTACGAACAACCCCGGCCCTTTGGCGCCCTGCAGCCGCCCGAGTCGGAAGATGACGCCGCGTTCATACTCCTGCACGATCTTGATGGCGTTCGCCAAGATGAACAGGCCGATGGCTGCAACCGTGATTCCTGCCCAGGTTGCTGTTTGTCCCTCCATTGTTTGCCCTCCTTGTGGCCTAGTCGCTGACTGCGTCAGGCTCAGTGTATGGCTTCACCTTAAGCCGCAGGCCATCTATGGCAACCACCTCCACCTTCGCGCCGGCGGGGATGAGACCCTCGATCGACTCGGCTGTCCACAGGGTACTATCGGCGAATACCCGTCCCTGCTGGCGTATCTCGGAGCGCGCCACGCCGATCATTCCCACGATGGCCTCCTGACCCGTGACCACCTTCCGCCTGTGCCCCCTCACGACATAGTACACACAGAAGACAAAGAAGCTCGTCACGCTGCCGACCGTCGCGATAATCACCGGCGTGGCCACACGCACCCCGGGGGCCTCGGCGGGCCGATCAAACAGCAGAAACGATCCGAGGGCGAGGGAGATCACGCCGCCGATGGTCAGGAGGCCGTGGCTTGGCACCTTGATCTCGGCGGCGAAGAAGCCCACGGAAAGCAGAATGAGGGCCAGGCCCGCGTAGTTCCACGGCAGCACGGACAGTGCATACAGCGCGAGTATGATGCAGATGGCGCTCAGGATGCCGCCTCCGCTCAGGCCCGGGGCGTGTATCTCCAGAATGAGGCCCATGAAGGCCAGCATCATGAGTATGTAGGCCACGTTCGGATCGGCGAGTATCGAGAAGAACCGCTCCCGTGCCGTCATTGGGATGTCGCGCGTGGCCGCACCCTTGGTCCGAAGGACCTTCTCCCCGCCTACAATCTCCACGCGTCGGCCGTCGATGGCAGCCAGGAGCTCTTCCACGTCGTCGGCCAAGAGGTCAACGACGTTCTTCTCCACCGCATCTTCCGCCGATGCCGCCGCGCTCTCCCGGACGGCAAGCTCCCCCCACTCGGCGTTCCGTTTCCGCTTCTTGGCGATGGCCTTGATGTACGCGATGAGGTCGTTCCTCGCCTTGTCGGTAGCGGTCTTGGCCTGCTCTTCGCTCTGTTCGCCCTGCCCCATGAACACGGGATGGGCGGCGCCGATGTTCGTTGCCGGGGCCATGGCCGCCACGTGGGCCGCCATTACGATAAACGTGCCGGCGGAGGCAGCATGCCCACCGGACGGCCATACATATGCCACCACGGGCACCTGCGACTGCATGATCCCCTCGATGATGCGCCGCGTGGTGGTCACCAGGCCGCCGGGCGTGTCGAGTCGTATCACGACGCACTCGGCCTTGGCCTCTTCAGCGAGACGGATGCCTCGGAGCAGGTAGTCGGCCGAGGCGGGGTTGATAGTGCCTCTGTACGTCAACACGAGCACGTCGCCGGCCGCGCCGGCGCGGCTGCCCGTGCACCATAGGGCTGATGCCGCCACGACAACGCACGTCAGGGCAGAGGCTGCCCATCTTGTCCTCATCTCGCCACCTTCTTCCCACACTCCCATCGCTCGGCCGCAGCTCATCCCCGCGCGGCCCCATGTGGGTGTGGGCCTCACAGCTCGATGGTTTCGCCCGTCTCCGCCGATTCCACCACGGCGCAGAGCGCTTTCGTCAGCGCCAAGCCGTCATCACCAGTGATCAGGGGCTCCCTTCCGTCGAGCACGCTCTCAACGAAATGGCATAGCGCGTCGTACACGAATCCCTGTGGCTTGCCCAGAACGTTGGCGAAGAGCGGCGTCTGGTAGCTGGCGCCCTCAGGCGTCGCCATAACGTGGACCGGGAGCAATGGGTCGATATTAACATACCCATTCGTGCACACCAATTGAAACTTCGAGTCAACAGTCCACGGCATGGACTCGGGCAGCACCCAGCAGTTCTCGAAATTGCCCACGGCGCCGCTCTCGAACTCCAACGTCGCCTGGTAGAAGTCCGGCGTGTCTATGCCCATACCCTTCAATACCTTCGACCGCGATACGGCCCGTACCTTTGTGACCTCGCAGCCCACGTACCAGCGGGCGATGTCGAGCCGGTGGCACATGAGCCAGTGGGGCAGTGTGGTGTTCCCCGACCACGAGAGCATCTTCGTTGGCACCCGCAGCGTGTTGTTCAGGCGCGCGTAGATGTAGAGCGGCTCCCCGAGCTCCCCGGCGTCAAGAGCAGCCTTGGTTAGGGAAAAGCCTGGCATCCACCGATTGCTCCAGTTCACCATGAGCTTCGTGCCGGCGCGCTTCCAGGCAGCGACGATGGCCTCCGCGTCGGCCACCGATGTTGCCATCGGCTTTTCCACCAGCACGTGCTTCCCGGCGTCAAAGGCGGCCTCGCAGGCATCGCGATGAAGATGATCCGGCAGCACAACTGCCACGGCGTCCACATCGGCCTCGGCGAGCATCTCGCGGTAGTCGGTGTGGGCGGAAGCAACCTTGTACCTCTCCGCCTGCTCCCGAACAAGCTCCTCATTGACATCGCAGACGGCGGCGAGCTCAGCGTGCGGGCACGCCGTGAAGCAGTCCAAGTGCTTGGTTCCGTGCCCGCCGACGCCGATAACACCTATCCTGAGTTTCTCCGGAGACACTGGCAATCACCGTACCTTTGAATGAGATGTGGCACCCAGTCGTGCGGGACCTGGGCCCATTGTCTCCCCTACACAAGAACAAACTTGGCGAAGTCCTCGTAGTAGGAGACATAGTTGTTCCCCCGATAGGGGAGCTGCTCGACATCCTGCGGAATCCGGTAGGGCATAGGGGCATCGGAGCGAATGAAGCGCCGATTGTAGAGCTGTCTGCCATCCGTCCCGATGTACAGACGGGTCAAGTGCGGATCGCCCTTGCCCACGCTTTCGACCTCTATGCAGCGCCACGGCTTTTCGTTTATCAACACGTCTACAACGCCCCGCACGCGGCGGTGTCCGAACTCCAGGCCTACCTCCAGGTGCCGAGGGAAGGTGGCCGTGGCTTCGTCAATCCGCGTGGGCTCGCCCGGATGCCGGCGAATGCGCAGCAGCCAAGCCACTTGGTGCTCCCGGAGCGCCAGGTAGAAGCTGCTCTGGGAGATCACGCGGCCGTCGGGCGCAGCGGTGGTCCTTTGGATCTCGAAGCAATCCTCGCCGCGACAGTGCGCCCGTCCGATGACGGTCAGCTCGGTCGTGGTCATGTGGGGCTCGGGCAGTTCGTGGTAGGAGGCGAATGCGCCTTGCTCCCCATCGCCGAGGTTGATGAAGTAGTACGGGATTCCGGTGAACTCGACACGCACGTTGATGGCGCCCACCGGCCGGACGCGGGCTTGTGGCTTCTCGGTTAGCGCCCAGCTCATGACGGTGCTCCCTTCACGGGACCCGGCAAGCACACTCCCGCCCGCAGCGTGAGGTGCGAGCCGCCGCACGACGCCTCTGAAGTTCCCCGCAGGTGCTCCGAAGTCCTTTCGCGCGTATGAGGTCGCTCCTGTGCATCGGGGCCGGACGACGCCAGGCGGGCTGACAAGCCGAGGCGCGACGATGTACCAGAAGCTAAGGCGCTGCGCCCATATTACCGATATGTAAACGAAAGCGCTGCAATAGCCCACCATTTCCGCTAATAACGCGTGCCTGCTGCGTGAACGAGGGCACTGTTTGGAGGCACAAGGCCCGTGCCGCCCTCCGCTCAGTCTGTTGCCTGCATCCGTCGCTGTGCGGAACTCGGGAGACACGCCATCGAGCGGGCGAAGCCACTTCTGCCGCCCGGCACCAGCGTCGCATCGCTGAGGCAGGTGGTTGTCCAAGCACTACTGCGTGCCCTGGAGCGTGTGGGCTTCGACATCGACCAAGTGGAGGAAGCGGCCAGGATTGAGATCTGGTGTGCGACTCATCAGTGGCTTGCGAGCGTAGACAGCGGCTGGACGGACGAGAGGGTCAGCCCGGAGCAGCTCGGCACCCAGGTGCGAGGCCACACCGCCGATTTGCAGCGTGAGTTGCTGCTCCGTGCGTCACGAGCTCTTGTCACCGAGGCTGCCTGGTGGTCGCGGCAAACCTACACCAAGGATGCCGCGGTTGTCCTGGAGACGACCATCGAGCAGCTCCCGGAGCAGCATCAGGTCGTGGTGGGCCTGTTCCACCTGGAGGAGTTGACATTTGGGGAGATCGCGGAGGTCCTCGACCTGCGCCCCAATGAGGTGCTGCGTCTGCACGGTGAGGCCAGCCAGGCGATCCTGTCCGCGCTGGGACGTGCGGCGGCCGACCAGACGCGCACGTTACTCGGCAAAAAATGCCCGCCATCGTATCCGGGCGCTTTTCGCAGCCCCGATCCCGAGGCGGGCTCCCCCTAACTGGACTCAATAGTATTGACAGATGCCGTGCCGCGCCAGTTCCGCCTTGTGACGAGCGTCACGCTGTTCATCTGGCAGCACTTCGTGCCCTCCCAAGTGGCCCTGGCATCAATCCCCCCGTTCGCGTATACTCACTCCCGCCTCGATACCCGCTCGCCATGCTGGGAGGAAGCCATGTTTCGCCATCTGCTCGAGACGCTCTCCACCAATGCATCCGGCATAACTGCGTTGGATATGATCGCGCACATTCACGATCTGGATCGGTGGGGCTCTTTCGACCGGCATCACGAGACCAGCCGGTACTGCCTCGCGAGAATGCGGGAGCATGGGCTGGACGGCGAGATCACGCCCGTGCCTGCCGACGGCGAGACGCGGTACGGTGACTGGGTCATGCCTCAGGCGTGGAATTGCCGGAGTGCCAGGCTGCGCGTGCTTCCGGCCACCGGCCGCGGCGAGGTCGTGCTCTGCGACTACCGCCACGATCCGTGTTCGCTGGTGATGTATAGCAAGCCGACGCCCCCCGGCGGCGTCGCGGCCGAAGCGCTGGCTCTCGACGGAGGCGGCAGGGCGGAGGACTACCAGGACGCCGATGTGCAGGACAAGATCGTATTGACGTCCGAGTCTGCGCGCGGAGTCAAGGTGCAGGCGGTTGAGCGCGGGGCGGCAGGCGTTGTGACCGACTACATGCCCACGTATGAGGGCCGTCGGCTGCCCCTCGAGTTGCCTGATGGGCGGGCCTGGCAGACCTTCGGCCCGGACTACGAGTATGGCGGTTGGGGCATGAAGAAGGGGCACGCGCAGTGCTGGGGCTTCGTGCTGACGCCGCGTCAGGGCCAATGGCTGCGCAATCTGCTGCGCCGCGAGCAGGGAGTTCGGCTCCATGCACAAGTGGACGCGCGCTTCTACGATGGCGCCCTGGACATCGTCACCGGGGCGATCCCGGGCCGCACGAAGGGCGAGGTGCTCATGAATGGCCATCTGTCGGAGGTGGGCGCCATTGACGACGCGAGCGGCTGCGGCGTGGCACTGGAGGTGCTCCGATGTGTGCGCGAGCTTATCGAGGCCGGGAAGCTCCGCCGGCCGCGGCGCGGCATACGCATGCTGTTCACCTACGAGTGCATGGGCACCATGGCAGCCGTTTTCGAGCGACGGGACATCTTCCGGAACGCCATCGCGGGCGTGACCCTGGACTGCGTGGGTGGGCGCGAGGCGCTGTGCCGGGCCCCGCTCGACCTCTGCCACAACCCTCACGCCCAGAGCTCGTACACCGATACGCTCCTGCGGTGCATACTGACCCACCTGTCAAGCAGCGACCCGTTGCTGGTCAATTGGCGGGACCGTCGGTACGCCGGCGCCGATGCCATGATTGCGGATCCAAGCATCGGCGTGCCCAGCCCTCTGCTCATGGAATGCCCCTACAAGTTCTATCACAGCTCGACTGATACACCCGACAAGCTTGATCCGGAGAAGCTGCGCTGGATCGCCCAGGCCGTTGCGGCGTACGTGTACTTCATTGCCAACGCCGGTGAGCCCGAGGCGCGCTGGCTCGCGGAGGAGGTGCTCAGCGAGGGACAGCAGGCCATGGTAGCGTGCGCGCAAGAGGCCATCACGGCTCACTATCAGGGCAGTGAAGGCAGCGATGGGGCTTTGCCATGGCAACGATTGGCCCATCTCCGCACGTGCTATGGGATGGCCATCGATTCGGTAGCTGCTCTCGCCGGTCGCCGTGCGACACGGCTGCATCGGCGCCTGGCGGCCCTGAAGAGAGAGCTTGCGCAAAGCGCGGACGCCGCCTTCGAGCGCGCCGCCCGCGCCTGCGGCGTGCCGGCACGCAAGCCTCGCAGAGGGCAGACGGCCTACTACCGACATGCTGCAACGGTGGTGCCGCGGAGACTCGTCGTCGGGGAATTCCGGATGGCGCGCATACCTGCCGGGGACCGTGAGGAATGGACTGGACTGTGCGACCGGAACGATATCGGGAGGGATGTTGTATCGCGTGCTCTATTCTGGACCGACGGAGGCCGCAGCGTAGCGCAGGTGGAGGAGTTGGTGGCCGGGGAGATGGGGAAGAGCAGCGTGCGTCTCATGGAGCTATACGAGGGCCTTGAGAGGCATGGCTACGTCAAGCTGCGTCGGGCTCGGTAAACTGTCATCGGGTGCCGGGGGGCTGCCGGCAACCCCGCCGAAGAGCGGAGCGTGTACATCAGCGCCGGGATGCGGCGCCGGAGAGCAGTCGCAGCGAATTGAGGATAACGGCCAGCGAACTGACTTGGTGCAATATCGCTGCACCGACGATGCTTAGCCAGCCCATCGATACGATAGCCACGGCAGCGCTGTTGAGCATTAGTGAGAACACGATGTTCTGCCTGATGATGCGGAGCGCTTCTCGTCCGATGCCCAGCGTTGTTGGGATCTTGCCCACATCGTCACCCATGAGAGCCACATCGGCCGCATCGATGGCGAGGTCGGCTCCGCCGGCGCCCATCGCGATGCCCAGGTCGGCAGCCGCGAGCGCCGGCGCGTCGTTCACGCCATCCCCAACCATGGCCACCCTATGTGGATGATCGGCGAGCGTCTTGATCTCGGCGATCTTGTCCTCGGGCAGCATCTCCGCACGGACCTCGCGTATGCCGACGCTGTCGGCGACGCGCTGAGCTGCCGGGCGCACATCCCCCGTGAGCAATACGACGTGTTCCACGCCCATCTCGCCGAGGGCTCCGATCATGTCGCGCGACTGCTCCCGAACGGCGTCGGTCACGAATAGCACTCCGGCCAGGACGCCATTGATGCCGACGAAGGCCGCTGCGTCGCCACTGGCATTGCTCTGCCGGGCGATGCCTGCCAGCGCCTCGCCGACCGCGACACCGGCCTCTGCCATGTGTCTACGGCTCCCCACCGTGATCTCATCAGCCCCCACGCGCGCGCGGACACCGGATCCCCGGCTCGAGCTGAACTCGTCCGGGTCGGGCACATCGCCGAGCTCCGCGGCGGCTGCAGCCACGATGGCCTTCGCCACCGGGTGCTCTGAACGCTTTTCCGCAATGGCGGCAAGTCGCCGAACGTCCGCCTCGGCGAAGCCGTTCGTGGTCAAAACCGACACGACGACCGGCCGCCCGCTGGTGACGGTACCCGTCTTGTCCAGCGCCACTGCGTCGATGCGTCCGGCGGTCTCCAGATGGGCGCCCCCGCGGATCAGTATGCCCTCACGAGCCGCACGGGCAATGCCGGCAACGATGGCCGTGGGTGTTGCCAGCACCAGGGCACAGGGGCAGGCCACCACCAGGATCCCGATGCCCCGCACCGGGTCCCCGGTTGATAGCCAGACGGCGACGGCCAGCACCATGATGAGCGGAACGAACCAGGCGGCGAAGCGATCGGCGACGCGCTGCACGGGCGCTCGATTGCTTTCTGCCTCCTGGACGATGCGGCGGATTCGCGCAACCGTGAGGTCGTCACCGACCCGGGTCGCAACGATATCCAGTGCGCCCTCTTCCACCACTGCGCCGGCGAATACCTCGTCGCCGTACTCCTTATCGCGCGGCAGACTCTCGCCGGTGATGAACGATTCGTTGACGGCGGCGCCGCCGACAGTAACGCGACCATCTACGGGCACGCGCTGTCCCGGACGCACAACGACTACTTCACCGGCCTCCACCTCGGCCGCCGGTACCGTCACTTCCCCGCCTTCGCGCCTCACAACAGCCATCTCCGGGGCCAGATCCAGCAGCGCGGATATGGCTCCTCGGGAACGCCGACTTGCACGGCGCTCGAGGTGCTCGCCAAGCAGCATGATGAACGCCACCATGCCGGCCGCTCTGTACTCGCCGTAGGCCACGGCGGCGATGACCGCGATAGTGACGAGCAAGTCAACGGTGATATGCCTGCGGAGAAGGCTGCTCAGCGCGCTGCGCGCCAGCGGATAGACACCGATGGCGGCCGCGGCGACGGCACAGGCGATGCTCAGCACTATTGGCTGGACTTTCAGCCAGTAAAGGACCCAACCCGAACCGACGAGACCGGCGACGCTGCCCATGAGCAGGAGCTCATACCGGCCGTCAGCCTCATTGGGTCCACAACAGTTGATGTCGGATGACCTGCACGCGTCGGCCACCGATAGGTCACCTACTTCCGATCAAGTGTGCGCGGGCAAGGGCTGACTTGAGTTGGCGCACTGCCTCGGCGCCGGCTCCACCCTCTGCCGCCGCCTGCGCCAGGCACACTTCGATGTGATCCTCGATGATGATCTCCGCAAGCTTCTTCCAGGCGGCCTGTACCGCGCTGATCTGCAGAAGAATCTCCTCGCACTCACGGCCGGCTTCGAGCATTCGCCGAATCCCGCCAGTATGTCCCTCGATGCGCGCGACCCGGTTCAGAAGCTGCTTCTTGCGGCGCTGTCTCATCGGCATGCCGAACCCCTCCGGGTCCATCATATCCCCTCCAGGGGGATGGGATATGTAGCCTACACTACCGTCGTGGCACTGTCAAGCCGTTGGCCCCCCTACGTGCCCCACGGATCGCCCCGGGCGACACCAATAGCGCGACTTGACTGATGACCCAAACCTGATAGAATGAGCTAACCGAACCCTGGAAACGGTGGCTCAATGGGGATGATGCCTGGGCTAATCGGCGTTCTTGCGTTTGCCGCTCCATGCGTTGATGGCGATCTCGTGACGATGCGCGTGGTGCGGGAGGCGATGGGGACGGAGTTCGAGATCCTGCTCTGCGGGCGGGATGAGCAATCGCTGGTGAATGCGGCGAACGAGGCGCTGGACGAGGTGCAAGACCTCGATCAGCAGATGAGCCTGTACAACGCGCGCAGCGAGTTGTCATCCATTAACAGGCGTTCAGCCGCCGAGCGGGTGGCAGTGGAGCCGAAGCTGTTCAGCCTCCTGGAATTGGCCGGTGAAATCACCGATGCGTCCCGGGGAGCCTTTGACATAACCGTCGCCCCTCTGGTGAAGTGCTGGGGCTTCTTTCGGGGGCAGGGACGAGTGCCGCCGGCGGACACGATTGCCGCAGCCCTGCAGAGCGTCGGCATGCGCCACGTGGAGCTATGCCGACGGGACAGAACGGTCCATTTTCGCCGCGCTGACGTCCGTCTCGACCTGGGTGGTGTCGCTAAGGGCTATGCGGTGGACCGGGCGGTGGAGGTACTGCGAGGCCTCGGGATCACCCGGGCCCTCGTCCACGGCGGACAGAGCAGCATCTACGCTCTCGGGGCGCCGCCCGACCAAGCGTCGTGGACAGTGGGCATCCGGCACCCACTGGAGGCGTCGCGGCGCATTGCGGTAGTCCATCTGCGGGACCGAGCGCTGTCTACCTCGGGCAACTACGAGAAGTTCTTCGAGGCGGACGGGAAGCTCTACAGCCACATCATCGATCCGCGAACGGGCTATCCGGCGACGGGGATGCTCAGCGCCAGCGCATTGGGACCGACGGCAGCCGAGACCGACGCCTTGGCCACAGCGTTCTTCGTAATGGGCCAGGCAAAGACGAGGCAATACTGTGCCGCGCATCCACACATCCAAGCTGTGCTTGTCGCCGAGGTGGAATCTGGGGAGTCATTGCGCCTGGTCCGGATAGGTGAGAAACTCCCGTCGCGGGAGTTTCTCAAGGAGGAATCCTCGCGTACCGAGCGTTCGCAATAATAAGTGAGGAGCTCACGTCCAGTCAGTTCCTCCCGGAGGTGTCATCGAAATGTATACCGAGCACGAGGAGCTTAGCCGACGTGAGTTCATCAAGGGAGTAGGCGTCGCCGCGGCGGCCTTCTCCGCGGCGCTGGGCTCCACCGCGGCCGCTCAGGAGGCGAAGGCCGGCAGCGATCGGCTCATCAGGGTGGGGATCATCGGGCCCGGCAATCAGGGCAGGAAGAAGCTCATGGCGAACGCCGTGCGCATCCCTGGGGTGAAGTTCACGGCGGTCTGCGACATACAATCGTCCAACCTGGAGGCCGGGCTTGAGGTGGCCGGCGAGGGGGCGAAGGGGTACGAGGACTACCGTGAGATGCTCGACAAAGAGGACTTTGAGGCATGCATCATCGCCGTGCCTCTAAACATGCATGCGCCCCTAGCCATCGCCGCTCTGCAAGCGGGGAAGCACGTCTTCTGCGA
This sequence comes from Armatimonadota bacterium, assembly GCA_030601885.1. Lineage (GTDB taxonomy): Bacteria > Armatimonadota > Zipacnadia > JAUWAU01 > JAUWAU01 > JAUWAU01. The sequence continues at coordinate 204,460 of JAUWAU010000008.1, read as the reverse complement.
GAAGCAGATGGGCCGCACCATCGAGGCGTGCAAGGACATGCTGCGGGCCCAGCGTGCCTCGGGCAAGCTGCTGCAGATCGGGCATCAGCGGCGCTACAACCCGACCTATCACCATGCACTGAAGCTGATGAAGCAGGGAGTGCTCGGCGAGATCACCCACATCCGCGCCCTCTGGCATCGAAACGGAAGCTGGCGCCGCCGCGTTCCCAACGATCACCCGGAGCTTGAGCGGCTCATCAACTGGCGGCTCTACGAGGAATCCTCGGCCGGCCTCATGGGGGAGCTGGGCAGCCACCAGCTCGACGTGTGCAACTGGTTCCTCGACAGCACGCCCCTCGCCGTCACGGGCTTTGGCGGGCTCGATTACTGGAAGGACGGCCGCGAGGTGTACGACAACGTCAATTGCGTCTTCGAGTACCCCAACGGCGTCAGGATCACCTACACCTCCATAACCACGAACGCCTACGACGACTACTACGAGCAGATCATGGGCACCGAGGGCACGCTGATACTGACGCATGAGGATGAGGGCTTACTGTTCCGGGAGCGCCGGGCGGAGAAGCTGCTGTGGGAGAAGATGGCACACAAGGAGGAAGTCGGCGGGAAGCAGGCCATCGTGCTCGATGCGTCGGCGACACCCAAGAAGAAGGGAGAGGCCCGCGGCCCTGGCGAAGCGCTCGGGGAGAAGGGCGAGCAGGAGGACCCGTACTATCTGGAGTTGTTCGATTTCTTCCGCTGCATCCGCGAGGGCGGCGAGATCTTCTGCGATGGTGAGGTAGGCCTGCGCAGTGCGGCAACGTGCCTCCTGGCCAACGAGGCCATGGAGAAGCGGCAGGTGATCGAGTTCAACGAGGAGCACTTCGCGGTGTAGCACCCATCCGTATGACTTCCGACTGTAGGGGCGACCCGCCGGGTCGCCCCTACTCGTCCCCGAAGCTGCCGCTATCGGCCACAACGAAGCTTTTCATCCACGGCGCCAGCTTCGGTAGCTGGCCCTTCTTGACCATCTTCTGCCATTGCTCATCCGTGAGGCGGTCATCCGCCGGGTGCCGGAACTCGTAGTGCGAAAAGGTTGGTCCTCGCGTGAGATAGATCTCTCCTTCGATCGGGACAGCCACGTGAATCAGAAAGGCATGTCCCACCGCCTCCTCTAGCACCATCTTGTTGGGGCCCGTATGCACGTCGGCGATACATGCCATGTCGCGGTCGGTATCGTTCTCTATCTCGCGCCATTCGCTGGGCCACCCGATGCCATCCTCGCCTGATACCACGGCCAGGGAAAGCTGCTCGAGCCGGCGCCCGAGCGCGGCGATCCTCCCATACTCCTCGTCCGCCAGGCGCTGCTCTTGCAACTCTTTGGCCGAGACATCGGCGAGGAAGCCGAGCACGTCGCCGAAGCTGTCGAAGTTGGGGGCCAGATCGCTCCTCTCGTCGAACAGGCCGTGCCGCATTAGCCCCTTTTTCGTTTCGCCGACGAGCCACTTGAGCCTGGCGTAGAAGCTGAGCTCGGGTTCCACGTACCCCTTGGGCACTGCCTCGCCTTCCCTGGGCTCGCGTATGCCCTCGTATCCGCTCTGCTTGGCGTACAGGATCGTGTCGTGCCGCAGCTCGGCCCAACTGGCCAAGAAGGTGGTGAGCTGCTTGTCCACCCACGCCTCCGTGGTCATGAAAGCAGGATAGCCGGCGCCCTTGGGCTCCAACAGGGGCGCCAGAGCGTAGATCCAGCCGTAGTAGGCGTTGGACTGCCATTTCTCCGCCGGTAGCTCCGCCAGTTCAGTCTGCATCTTGCGCATCTGGGCTGTGTAGTCGGAGAACTGCGGCTGGCCCGCTTGGACGAGAAGATCCCAAGCGCGCTCCGAGCCGAGGGCGGCAGGGAAGTCCAAGGCAAGCGGGAATCCGCGCCCGCCCACCTCCGGTGCGACCAGTTCCTGGAACACCCGGGAGTCAGGAATCAGTCGCTGGCTCATGAACCGGAACTGCACGCCCTGCGGCTCGCCCCCCTGCGAGGCCGTCAGGATGAGAGCCACAGCGATGCCCGGCCTGGGCGCCTCCTTCTCCAGGACGTCGCGAAGCTCGCCGAGCTTGCCCTCGTCCGCCAGCTCAGTCAGGCCTGGCAGGTGGCCATAGACGCGCGTCGCGAAATCAGTCAATTCCTGCGGCGTGAGGTCGTCGGCATAGCCAACCATGAAGGCCGTCGGCTCGTATATCTGCCGCCACACCTCTTCTGCCCGTCGGCCACCGATGTTGGCCGTTCGAAATGCCTGGAGCATCAGGAGCGCACGGCGTAGGTCGCGCTGCCAGATGCGTGGGGGCAAGGGTGGATCCTGCGAAGCAAGGCGGCACGGCACCAACCCGTACCACATCATCGCCTTGAAGTATCGTTTGAACTCCTCAGTGCGCGTATAGTGCCCGCGCGGCAGGAACTGAGAGAAGTCCGCGACGAATGGGTAGTCGTCGGGGAGAAGCACCTTCTGATGCGCCTGGATCTTCGCCAGGGCATCGTCAACGAGTTCCTTTGCCTCCTCCGCCACGGCCACGGGTGAGCGGAGAAGCTCGCAGGCGACGGCGAAGAAGGCGACATTGAGCATCGCTGCCTCCTTCACTTGCTCTGCCTTCGCCGACCGGTATTGCTTGCTCGATTGCTCCCACATCGCCTTACTCAAGGCCTTTACGAGGCCCATGAACTTGTCCCGTTCCATCTTACGCAGCGCGTAGTCGAAAAACAGGTGATACAACTGAAGCACACTGTCCGAGGTGATGAAGCTAGGTACCTGCGGCGAGGCTTCGCTGTTCTGCTGGTACACATAGAACAACTGCTCCTCGTCGGCCGGACGGACGAAGAAGCAGTTGGCTGCGAGCAGCGCTTTCTCTCGGTCACTGAGATTCGGGAATTGATACAGATTGACGATGTTCCTGAGGTCCCGATCCGCCGAATAGCTGGGCACGGACGGCTTGACGTCATCTCCCTCGGGCAATCGTGGCATGGTCTCCAGCGCCACCTTGGCTGTGGGCTCCGCAGTCGCATCCTGCCCAGAGCCGGTTGGCGCCCGGCGCGCCTGCGTATAGGCCGACGGGGGCGTCGGCGCGTGCCTACACCCGCCTGTCATGAGTATGGCAAACCACGCTAAGGCGCTCACATAGAGGATAGCACTAGCTCCAGCTTTCATCGCGATCCGCCTCGCAAAGGCATGTTTGCATCTATGATTATCAACACTTGAGATGGCTCACATGCCTCCGGTCGCTCTTCATGGCCGGGATTCGCAAGCCGCCGGTCATTATCCTACTGGCGGGATACGCTGTGGGAGTGGGGGAATCCTCCGTCGGCGCCCACGGAGGGCAAAGGAGCCTCGCCCGTTGGCGGGAAATACCGGGATGTCGATCTGGAGATAGAAGATCGGCAAGGCGCTCAACGATGCCCAACGCTGCAGAAGGGAGCATCGCTAGCATGACACGAAGGTGGCATATCTCGGCGCTGTTGGCAGTCCTCGTCTCTGTTTTTCTGGCATCCTGCGCGGGGGCCGCCGGAGGCGCCGACGCGCGCAAGCTGCGCGTGCTGATCCTGACGGGCGAGAACAACCACGACTGGCGGGCAACGACCCCCGTGCTGCGGAACATGCTCGAGGACACGGGGCGCTTCGTCGTCCACGTGACGTATCGGCCGGAGCGATGCAGCGCCGATAAGCTCGCCCATTACGATGTGCTGCTCAGCAACTACAACCGCAAGGAACGGTGGGCTGAGCCGGCGGAGAGCGCCCTGCTGGACTACGTGCGACAAGGCGGCGGGCTGGTGATCATCCACGCGGCCAACAACGCCTTCCCCGACTGGCCCGAGTACGATCGGCTGATCGGCGGCGCCTGGCGCAAAGGCGCCGGCCACGGCGTCAGGTGGCGCTTCCCGGTGGAGATCGTCGATCGTAAGCACCCGATCACCAAGGGCATGCCCGACTTCCAAAACGAGGTGGACGAGCTGTACCACCGCCTGAGGATGCAGCCGCATATTCACTTGTTGGCGCACGCCTTCTCGACCAAGGACAAGCGGGGCACCGGGAATTACGAGCCGCAGATATGGATCGTGCGGTACGGCAAGGGGCGGGTGTTCCACAACTCGCTCGGCCACGATGTGAAAACCATGAGCGGCGTCGGGTTTATCACCGTCACGCAGCGGGGAACCGAGTGGGCCGCGACTGGACGGGTGACGATACCGATCCCGCCGGATTATCCCAGAGTGCAACGACAGCAACCCAAGCAGCCCACAACGGCGAAGTGATTGGCGCTGACGCGCGCCGTGTCGGTCGCGGTGTCCAGAGCCTGGACGCACTGTTGAGGAGCGCGAAGTAGGGGAGAGGGTGGTGCGAGGAATGCTGGTGGCGGGGCAGTGGCGGTGAATGGGCACGCGGTATTGTCGCCTGCCTCACATTCTGTACCCCCCGCATTCTCCCGTTGCCTTGATAACTGTTCGTAACGGCGCGCAGAAGGTATAGGGTGCTACCGTGTGGGGTCACGCGTTGGCAAACCCACTGACGCACCACCTCTGTTCCTGGGCAGCCGCCACCACGCCTGAGAACACCGCCGGTTGTCATGGACTCGGCCGGGCAACTGACAGCGCTATCGTTGGCGCCCGGATAGGCTGAGGCTTGAATCTGACAAGGGGGAACACGAGATGCCTCACGAGCTTCCTGAGCTGCCGTATGATTACAACGCTTTGGAGCCCCACTACGATGAGCAGACGGTGCGGCTCCACCACGACGTGCATCACAACGGCTACGTCACTGGACTGAATGCGGCCGAGGCGAGACTCGCGGAGATGGTGAAGTCAGGGGACTTCACCGCCGCAAAGCCCGTTTGCAAGGAGCTCGCCTTCCACGGCTCGGGCCACATCCTGCACTCCATCTTCTGGACCAACATGAAGCCGGGTGGCGGCGGCCATCCCGACCGCACCCTAAGCCGGGAAATCGACAACGCCTTCGGCAGTTTCGACGCCTTCAAGGGGCTGTTCCTGGCGGCCACAAACGCTGTGGAGGGCTCCGGCTGGGGCATCCTGGCCCACTGCAGGGAGACAGACACGCTGCACGTCCTGCAGGCGGAGAAGCATGAGAACCTCACGGCCTGGGGCGTGATGCCGATCCTGGTGCTGGACGTCTGGGAGCACGCCTACTACCTCAAGTACCAGAACAAGCGGCCGGACTGGACGGCAGCATTCATGGAGCACCTGGTGAACTGGGACAACGTGGCGGAGCGACTGGCTGCTGCCAAGAAGGAATAACGAGTAGGGCCGACTCGCCGGGTCGCCCCTACAACTCGGCGGCTTCGACCGCAGCGATGAGCGCCTCAACCCCGCGGCTCCAGTTGGCCTGGAAGCCGTAGCGCTGGTGCACGGCGTACAGGAAAGCGGCGGTCCCGAGACGCTGTGCAAGGACGTACGCGAGTGTGTCCTGCCACGTGTCAGGCGTCAGGTTTGTGCCGATGCTCCCGTCTGGGAGAGAGATGAGGGCGTCCCGCAGGCGAGCTGAGAGTGCTGCCCGCCTCTTCGCCTCGAACGTCTCGGCCACGTTGGCGTACACGCGGTTGTACCGGCCGTCGGGCTTGAGACGATTCTCCCCGTGAAACTCGATGGCGATATCGGGTGGATGTGCCTCAAGCCATCGCCAGAGGGCCCGCATGTTGGGATTGCAGTCCCGCTTCCCCTCCGCTGCGGCACGCGCCTCGAAGAGCTGGTTCGGGACGTCGGCGTTCACCGCGGCGTCCGGGTCGGAGTAGGGGATCACGTCCACGACCCATCGTTCGCGGATCTCGGCGGCGCGCGCATCCGTGCCACACAGGAACTCGATGGCCCCGGCGCACGGCACTTCTCCCCACTCGGACACTTGCGGCGTCCCCAGGAGCAGCAGCCGGCGTTTCTCCGCCTCGGGTACGGCCGGGTCGGTGATGGTCGCCACCCACATGTCGCGCCCGTCAGGGGTCCTGTGGATGCTGCTGACATGGCATACGTCGAGCTTCGCCTTCTCCTGCAGCCACGCCGATAGCCGCGAGTACGGAATCCAGAACGGGCCGACGAGGTAGATCTCTTCGCCTGCGTCGAGGGACAGTTCGGCATCCGTCTGCCTGTCCAGCTTCGCGTCGGCCCGTTCCGACTCCCTCGCGTGGACGTCCTCCCACTGCCCGTTGCGCAGGCAGTGCAGATAGAGCTGCCGCTGCTGAGCCCCGTCGGTGGCCCAGAGGCACGATACTCGTGCTGTCGCTGGTGTGTGGGATGTGTTGGTGAGCCGCACACGAAAATCCCAGCCCGTGAGCTGGAAGTGCTTGTCCCCAGACACCACGGGCCGATTCGCTTTCCCGCCCTCGAACTGGTCGGTGATGACGACTGAGCCGCTCTTCAGCGTCGTGCCGGGCGTCTTGCGAGGAGCCGGGGCGCCGGGGAGTGTGTCGGCGCTGGCCATGTAATAGCACCCTGTCAAATGGGCCGCGAGCATAAGCCGTGATATCCGGCCGAGCCGAACGTTCCAGGGAGCTGCCACGAGACGAACCTCCTGAGTACCGTTGCGACGCCGGACCGGAGCCTCCATCGCTATGGCGGCGAAAGCAGCTTGTCTACAGTGTTGGCGTTCAGGCGCTTGATGAGCGCGAGCAGGAGCTTGACCGTGTTGTCGAAGTCCCGGACGTGGATGATGCCGGTGTGCGAATGAATGTGGCGTGTGGGCACGCCCAGGATGAGGCAAGGGACGCCTCGCGCGTGCAAGTGGATCTTTCCCCCGTCGGTGCCGCCGCGCTCCATGATGGCCACCTGGTACGGTATCTTCTCCCTCTTGCACACGTCAATGGCGAAGTCGCGGAACCGGGCGTCGGGAATCATCGTCCTCTCGAGCAGCAATATCATCACCCCGCCGCCCAGTTTCACGGGCGACTCCTCGTCGCTGATGCCGGGCACATCGCCGGCAATGCCCGTTTCGAGCACGATGCCGAGGTCCGGCTCGATAGTCTGGGCGGTGGTCTGGGCGCCCCGGAGTCCTACCTCCTCCTGCGCGGTGCCGACGCCGAAGACAACGTTCGCGTGGGTCTTGCCCTTGAGCTGCTTGAGGGTCTCGACGAAGAGTCCGACGCCGACGCGGTCGTCCCAGGCCTTTCCCATGAGGAGCTGCTTGTTCGTCATGCGGCCGAATGGGCTCCAGGGCACGATGGGATCGCCCGGCAGAATGCCGAACTTGTCCGTCGCTTCCTTCCGGTTCCTGGCGCCCACGTCAATGAACATGCCCTCGCGTCTCTGTATCTTGTTGCGCTCTTCCGGCTTGAGCAAATGCGGCGGCTTGCAGCCGATGATGCCCATCACCGACCCCTTCCGACCCTCGATGATCACGCGCTGCCCGAGCAGCACTTGATCCCACCAGCCGCCGAGCGGGCTGAACTTGACGAAGCCCTCCTTGGTAACGAGGTTCACCATGAAGCCGATCTCGTCCAGGTGCCCGGCCAGCATGATCTTGGGGCCACCCTTGCCGCGCGCCGTCGCCATAGCGGCTTTGGCGCGTCGGCGACCATCCTTTTCGCAGATGATGCTGCCGAGATGATCGCGGGAGATATTGGTGAATGGAGCCAGCTCTCGCTCGACGATCTTGGCAACGTTGGCCTCGAAACCGGGGACACCGTTCGCCTCCGTCAACTCACGCAGGAGCTCGACGGTCGCCTCTTTCATCGGTCAACGCCCTTTCAGGGATGCTTGGCTGCAGGTGAGGATGCGGCGTCGGTTCGACAGAAGGGTGGTGTGCGCCACGCGGCGGCATTCTACCGGTCCGCGACGCCGCCGTCAAGCGTCACTCGACGTCGATGGCATCCACGAAAAGCTCAAGGCCGGAGGTGACTTCAATGCGAGGAGAATCACACTTGGCGCACGTGGCCATCATGTGCTCAATGGGGAACTCGTGTCCGCACTCGGCGCAGCGAGCCGCTGCGGCGATGTGGTGGATGTGAAGGGCGGCCCCATCGGCCGGGGTCCCCTCTGTTATGCACTGGAAGTGAAGCTGCAGCGCCTCGGGTGAGATGCCTTTGAGCGCACCCAAGTTGACGTTCACGCCCACGATGCGCTTCGCGCCGTGGCACTGCGCCTCTTTCAGCACTCCGTCCAGGATGTTCTTGGCGATGCTGAGCTCGTGATGCATGCGCGGCTCCAACCACAGGGATGAGGCCAAAGACGATACGGCTGCGGCTCGTCACCGCATTTGTCCTGTTGTCTCCTTTTTCCCTTACGCCTTTTCCCGGCCGTCAAGGTGCGGGAACGCCTCTCGGGCGATGGTGCGGGCAATCGAGGGGACCGCATCTTTGATCTCAGGAGACAGCTCGTCGCCGAAGCAGTAGGGGTCCCGTACCTCCACCCCATAGACAGCGACGACGCACGGCACGCGCATGCCGATGCGTCTCCCGAGGCGGAGGGTCGTCGCGAAGTCGATGCCGTGCTGCCACATCAAACGCTGAGTGCCCGGACGCATCTTCAGGGGGACGTGATGCAAGGTCCCTGGGGGAGCCTTGCCTGTGTGGGTGGCGTCGATGACGATGAGCTTCCGGTATCCCTGAATCAGGTCGAGCAGGCGCAGCCCCGTGGTGCTCGCCTCGTCAACGTCTGCCGCTTCCGGCCCGATAAGCCGTCGCAGTTCTCTAGCGACATGCAGCCCAACCGCGTCGTCTGACATGATGGGGCTGCCCAGGCCGAGGATCAGAACGTCGGAATGCAGCCGCCCGGACGGAGCCGTTTGCCCATCTGTTGACGAGCCCGCCCGTGGCCGTGCGTCGGCGGCCAATGCCCTCATAGCCCCCTCGTCAGCGTTCGCACCACACGCCCGTCGTTGTCGCAGATCTCAACCTCGAGGGGCAGTTGTCCTGGCAGTGAGTGGGTCGCGCACGCCAAGCACGGATCGTACGCGCGGAAGGCCATCTCGATCATGTTCAGGATGCCCTCGTCTGCCTCTTTGCCGGGGACGATGAGGTTCTCTGCAGCTCGCTTGATGGACATGCAAATGGGCGCGTAATTGTGTCCCGTGCCAACGATGAGGTTGACCTTCTCGACCATGCCCTCCTCGTCGGGGATGTAGTGATGGATCAGCACGCCGCGAGGCGCCTCGACAACCCCGACGCCCTCGCCAGGCGTCTCGGTCGGGATGGTGTGGATCTCTGTGCTGGTGATCTCTTCGTCCTCGACGAGCTCCACCAGCCGCTCGGCGGCGTAGAGCATCTCGATGAGGCGCGCCCAGTGCATTGCCAGCGTGGCGTGCACCGGCTTCCCACCAAGGGTCTCGTACATGCGGTCATACTCGGCCTGCGCCTGCGGCGTGGCCATGCCGTCAGCCGCATTCAGGCGAGCCAGCGGCGCCACGCGGTACACGCCGCTGTCCTTGCCGTCTTCGAAGCCCTTCCACCCGATCTGCTTGAGGAACGGGAACTTCATGTACGACCATGGTTCGACGTGCTCGGCGATGTGATCCAGATACTCGCTGACCGGGAATCTCGCGACCTCGGCGCCTGCAGGATCAACTACACGGAGCTGCCCCTCGTAGAAGTTCACGCGGTTGTTTTCATCCACCAGGCCCATATAGTGCGTCTCGTGCCTGAAGGCATCGCTGGTGATGATGTCAACGTATCCCTTGTTCCCCAGCACGACGTCGTTGAATATCTGAATCGAAAGGTTGGCGAACTCCACCGCGCCATTGGCGATCTCTTGGACTTGGGCCCGCTCCTCGTCGTTGAGCCCCTTGCTCATCCCACCGGGGATGGCGCACACCGGGTGAATCGCCTTGCCGCCGAGTATTCTCACCACTTCATAGCAGCTCAGCCGGGCGTCAATGACCTGCTTGCCCAGCTCAACGCCGACCTTCTGGATGAGGCCCAGGATGTTGCGCTCGGCCGGGTCCGCCGTCGGACCGACGACGAAGTCCGGTGCGGCGAGGATGTAGAAGTGCGTCGCGTGATCGCCCACGTAAAAGGCGCTGTAGAGCAGCTCGCGGAGCTTCTTGGCGGCGCTGGGGGGATCGACGCCGTAGCAGGCGTCCGCCGCCTTCGCCGATGCCATGTGGTGCGCCTCGGGGCAGACGCCGCAGATGCGCGGCGTGATGCGGGGGAGCTCCTCCAGGGGCCGGCCTTCGCAGAACTTCTCGAATCCGCGCAGCTCCGGCACTTGCAGGAACGCGTCGCGCACCCCTCCCTCGTCGTTGAGAAAGATCTGTATCTTGCCGTGCCCCTCAAGGCGAGTGATGGGGTCAACTGTCAGCGTCTTGGCCATTCCTCGAAGGCCTCCTCAATCTGAAAGGAACCGGTAACTGCCGGTCCTGCTATCTCTTCGCTGCCGCCCGAATGGCTTCGGATGCCGGTGTTGTGTCGCCAGACTCGTCAACGGGTCGATAGCGCCGGCGAAGCAGGGAATGTGGAAGTCCGAACCGATAGAACGTGCCGGCGGGGTCTTTTATCTGGTCAATGACTTCCTGGATGGTCTCCGGATCCTCTGAGTCAATCACCGAGGCAACGGCGCTCAGCATCTTGGCGCCCTGGTCCATGACGTTGGCGGGTGGCCCGTAGCAGCCGCGGCAGGGCATGTTTGCCTTGACGCACTGCGTGCCGCAGCCGCCCCGCGTTGCCGGCCCCATGCAAATGATGCCCTGATCCAGCAGGCACTGCTCCGGGTCCGGGTGGATCTGGTGGGGGCGATAGATGCGCGCGATCTCTTTCTCCTTGCGCTCCCGCTCGCATTCGTCGCAACACGTCTTATCGAAGGCGCCTACAACCGAGCCGGGAGCCGGCAGCGCGCCGGTGAGCACGGCCTCCAGGACCTCCCATATCCTGTCGGCGTGCGGCGGGCACCCGGGGACGAAGTAGTCCACCTCGACAGTCTGGGCGAGCGTCTTCACCGTGTTGAAGAAGACCGGGAGCTCGAGCTTGCCGGCGGGTGTCTCGGTGAGCGTCTGAGGCATCGTCCCATCAGGATTGTCCGTGGATGGGGTCTCCAGGTAGGCGCGGTCGAAGATCTCCTGGCGGTCGTGGAAGTTGCCAAGGCCCGGGATGCCACCCAACTGCGCGCACGCGCCAAACGCGACGAGCACCTTGGACTTGGCCCGCATCAGGCAGGCCATCTCCTCTTGCTCGGACGTCCGAATAGCGCCGTTGAATAGACACAGGTCGATGCTCTCGTCCGGCATCGCCTCTACGTGCTTGTACTTGAAATCCAGCGCGACGGGCCAGAAGACGATATCGACGGCCTCGGCCAGATCGAGTATCTTCTGTCCGATCTCGAGCACGGCGATCTCGCATCCTCCGCAGCTCGCGGCCCAGTAGAGCGCTACTTTCGGCTTGCTCACGGTGCGAGGACCTCCTCTTCCGTGTGGACCTGCCTGGCCCAATTGAGCGGCCCGAGGCTCCGGACCGTCTCCGTGATCTCCGAGACGACCTCGCCGAACCGCGCTCCTTCAGACGCTGAGACCCACTCCAGCCGGACGCGGGCCCTGTCGATGCCGAATTGATCCAGCAGCGCGTGCAGGAGGGGAATTCGGCGCATGACGTTGTAGTTGCCTTTCTGGTAGTGGCAGTCGCCCGGGTGGCATCCGCAGATCAGCACGCCGTCCGCGCCGTCGGCGAACGCCTTCAGCACAAAACTGGGATCGACCCGACCGCTGCACATCACCCGTATGGGGATGACATTGGGTGGGTATTTCATTCTGCTGACGCCTGCCAGATCAGCGCCCTGGTAGCTACACCAGCGGCACAGGAACCCAACTATGCGCGGCTCAAAAGCATCGTCAGCCATGTGCCATTCGCTCCTCGGCAGTGATCATTGGGCGCGGCATGTTCAGGAGACCTGGACCAGCAGCGCGCCCTCCAGCTCGGCCAGTATCTGCTTGTCGCTGAAGCCCCTCTGCTGCGCCGCCCCTGACGGGCAGGCAGCCACGCAGGTGCCGCAGCCCTTGCACAGCACTTCGGTGACCTTGGAAATCTTCTCTTCTTCGTCGAATTCGATCGCCGTGTACGGACACAGCTCGATGCACGTCTTGCAGCCGGCGCAAAGCTCCTCGTCGATCACGGACGTAATGGGCTCGATCTCCACACGCCCGGCATCGATAAGCGAGAGAGCCTCGGCCGCCGCGGCCGCGCCCTGGGCCACACTGTCGGGGATGTCCTTCGGGCTCTGACACGCGCCGGCGATCATGAGCCCGTCCGAACTGGTGGATACGGGCGCCAGCTTCGGATGCTGTTCCAGGAAAAAGCCATCGTCTGTGCAAGAGAGCGAGAAGGTGTGCGCCACGTCCTCGGCATCCGCCTGCGGCTCGAGGCCGACGGCCAGGATCACCATGTCCACCGGGAGGCGCCGCAGCTCAGCAAGGAGCGTGTCCTCGCACTTGATGACGAGCTTGCCCTCTTCCTCTGGCTTCTCGGCCACCTCGGTCACTTCGGCCCCCTTGCCCCGAATGAAGATCACGTCCTCACTCAGCACGCGCTGGTAGAACTCCTCATAGCCCTTGCCGAAGGCGCGCACGTCGATATAGAGCTCGTACACCTGCGCGTCGTGCAGCTTCTCGCGCACGAGGTGCGCGAACTTCATGGCGTACATGCAGCAGACGCGCGAGCAGTACGGGTTGTTGTTCTCGTCGCGGCTGCCCACACAGTGGAGGATGCCGACGCTCTTGGGGGACGAGCCATCCTGAAGGACGATGCTGCCGCCGGTGGGCCCGCTGGCGTTGCTCATGATTTCAAACTCGAGCCCGCTGATGACGTTCGGTAGGCGTCCGTAGCCGTATTGCGGCACGCGTGCCGGATCGAAGGGCTTATAACCCGTGGCGAGGATAATAGCGCCGACATCCAGCTCCCGCTCTTTCTCCTCGGTGTCGAACGTGATGGCTTCGGGCTCGCAGAACTTCTCGCAGATCTTGCACTGCTCCGTCTGTGAATGGATGCAGCTCTCGGTGTCGATGACCGGCACGTTGGGGACTGCTTGGGCAAAGGGGACATAGATCGCCTTTGGCGGCCCGAGCTGCATGTCGCTGTGGCGTATCTGGTCGGCTTCCTCGATCTTGATGCACTCGGTTGGGCACACCAGCGCGCACGCGCCGCAGGTTATGCACTCCTCCGACGGCTCGCCGAAGGCCGTCGTCACTTCCCGCTCGTCGCCGCGGTTGATGAAGTTAACGACGCTCTTTCCTACGACCTCTTCGCACGCCCGGACACACAGGCCGCACAAGATGCAGTCGTCGCCCTTCTCGTCCACGGGGAACCTGGGCTTCTCGACCCCCATCTCGGCGGCCAGCTCGCGGACCTTCTCCGCCTTCGGTGCCCGCGCCAGGAGCAGCTCCACCACCATCTTCCGGGCTTCGAGCACCTCGGACGAGTCGGTGCGTACCACCAGGCCCTCCTCAGCCGGGTAGCTGCAGGACGCGGCCAGGCGCGAGCGATCGCCCTCTATGATCTGCACGAGGCACACACGGCACGCCGAGTACGGCTCAATGGCCGGGTGGTAGCACAGCGTCGGTATCTCTATGTCGAGCTCCTTGGCGGCATCAAGTATCGTGGCTCCGCCTTCGACTTGCACTTGCTTGCCGTCGATGGTAAGCGTCATCATGGGTCAATACCCCCTACTGCACAATGACAGCGTCATACCGACACACGTCGCGACATACGCCGCACTGGATGCATTTGTCCTGATCGATGACCCGCGGGTCTTTGTCCTGGCCGCTTATGCATTGCTCGGGACACTGCTGGTCGCACACCCCACAGCCCGTGCATTTCTCCGCGCTGATGCTGTACTGAATCAGCGCCTTGCACACTCCCGCCGGGCACTTCTTGTCCACTACATGGGCGTCGTATTCAGCGCGGAAGTAGCGGATGGTGGTCAGCACGGGGTTGGGCGCAGTGCCGCCGAGGCCGCACAGGGAGGCCTCCTTGGTGAGTTTCCCTACGTCCTCCAACAGCTCGACGTCGCCCTCGCGCCCCTCGCCGTCACAGATGCGCGTGAGGATGTCAAGCATGTGCTTGGTGCCGTCACGGCACGGGGTGCATTTGCCGCACGACTCGTCCTTGGTGAATGTCAGGAAGTACCTGGCAACGTCCACCATGCAGGTATCCTCGTCCATCACTACCATGCCGCCGGAGCCCATCATGGAGCCGGCTTCCGTGAGCTGCTCATAGTCCACGGGCAGGTGGATCAGCTCCTGCGGAATGCATCCGCCAGATGGCCCGCCGGTCTGAACGGCCTTGAACTCCTTATCATCGAGGATGCCGCCGCCGATGTCGTAGACGAGTTCCTGCAGCGAGATGCCCATGGGCACCTCCACCAACCCGGTGTTCGTGACCTTCCCCACCAGGGAGAACACCATGGTCCCTTTGCTCTGCTCAGTGCCCATGGCTGCGAACCATTCAGCGCCGCGCGATATGACGACGGGCACGTTGGCCCAGGACTTCACGTTGTTGATGTTCGTGGGCTGATCCCACAGCCCCTTATGTGCCGGGAACGGAGGGCGCTGTCGCGGCTCCCCCACGGTGCCCTCGATGGAGGCCAGCAGAGCCGTCTCCTCGCCACACACGAAGGCGCCCGCTCCGCGCACCAGCTCCACATCGAAGTGGAAACCGGTGCCCAGGATGTCATCCCCCAGCAGTCCGTGCTCGCGGGCCGCATCGATGGCGGCCTCCAGCGTCTGGACTGCCAGCGGGTACTCGGCGCGCACGTATAGGTACCCTTTGTGAGCGCCGATAGCGTAGGCGCCTATGAGCATGCCTTCGAGCACGCTATGCGGATCGCCCTCAAGGATGCTGCGATCCATGTATGCTCCGGGGTCGCCCTCGTCAGCGTTGCACACCAGGTACTTGACCTCGCCTGGCGCCTCGCGGCACGCTTGCCACTTGCGTGCTGTGGGGAATCCCGCGCCGCCACGACCGCGCAGCCCGGACGCTGCGACTTGCTCGATGACCTGCTGGGGCTGCATTCCAGTGAGCGCCTTGTACACAGCGCGGTAGCCCCCCCGGGCGATGTACTGCTCGATGCTCATGGGATCAATGAAGCCGCAGTTCCTGAGCACGATCTTGCACTGTTTCTGGAAGAAGGGCAGATCCTGATACAGAGGGATGCCGTTTGGCTCAGCGGCCTCGCCTGATGCCAGCGGGTGCTGACTGCCGTCGATGATCCAGTCTTCCGCCACCATGCGACACAGTGCCCAGTCCGCCTTCGCGTCCCCCTGCGCGACGACGCCCACGAGCTCCTCGGCCCGATCCGCCGTCATCTCGTGGTAGACCGTCCGGCCTTTGCCGGGTACGAGTACGTCCACCAACGGCTCCTGCTGGCAGAAGCCCAGGCATCCGGTCCCACGCACCACTGCATCGAGGCCTTGCACCCGCACCGCCTCCTCGGTACTCGTCAGCACCTCGCCTGCCCCGGAGGCCAGTCCGCAGCTCCCGACCCCGACGGCGATTCTGACTCGCCCGGGGTAGAGAGACTGCAGACCTTCGCGACCAACGGCCTCGAGTTGCTCGAGGGAGGTGATCCTCATCGTCATCGCTCCTCCTCAGCATACCGGCGCAACAGTCGCGGCAGCCTGTTCTGCCGCAGTCGTCCGTGCGTATCATCGTCAATGCGTATCACTGGGGCGATGCTGCAGCAGCCGATGCATCGCACGATCTCTAGCGAGAACTGCATGTCCTTGGTAGTGCCGCCGGGCTCCACATCCAGCTCCCGCTGTAGGCGCTCCAGTATGAGCTGACCGCCCCGCACGTGGCACGCCGTGCCCATGCAGACGTTGATGCAGTGCTTGCCCCGCGGCTCCAGGCTGAACTGCTTGTAGAACGTCGCCGCCCGCAGCACCTGTGTCAGGGGCACGTCGAGCCGCTGGGCGGTCATTTCCAGCATCTCTTTGGGCAGGTAGTTGTACTGCTCCTGGATGTCCTGCAACGCTCTGATAACAGCGGACTGGTCACCCGCGTAGCGCTCAAGGATCTCTACCGCCGGCTCCGACTCCATGGTGCGAGCCTCCTACGCTTTGTTGATGACAAGGTCGCCCTTGCGAATAGTGCGCTTGGACGGGATCCGCATGCCGAGGCACTGCTCCCAGCAGATGCCGCAGCCGGTGCACTTCTGCAAGTCCACCTGCCGAGGCTTATGCTTGATGCGCACCTTGAAGTTGCCTACGTAACCGGAGACCTCTTCGACCTCCGAGTATGTAAGCAGCTCGATGTTCTCGTGCTGGCCCACTGAGACCATCTTTGGCGTCAAGATGCACGCGGCGCAGTCCAGGGTGGGAAATGTCTTGTCGAACTTGCTCATCTGCCCGCCGATGCTGGGCTCGCGCTCCACCAGGTACACCTTCTTGCCCGCGTCGGCCAGCTTCAGGGCCGCCTCGATGCCGGTGATGCCGGCGCCCACCACCAGAGCATTGGGATTCACCGGTACTTCCATGGGCTCCAATGGCTCGTGATGCTGCACCCGGCGAATGGCCGCGGCCACGAGGCGCTTTGCCTTCAGCGTGGCCTTGCCGTGGTCTTCGGTCACCCACGAGGCATGCTCCCGGATATTGGCCATCTGGAACAGATACGCGTTCAGCCCGGCCTCCGCGCACGCGCGGCGGAATGTGGGTTCGTGCATGAGGGGCGAGCACGAGGCCACGACGACCCGCGTGAGGTCGTGCTCCTTAATGTCGTCCTTGATAAGAGCCTGGCCCGGGTCGGAGCACATGTAGTGGTAGTTCTGTGCCACGACAACGCCGTCCAGCCCATTGGCGAACTCCGTCAGCTCGTCCACATTCACCGTGCCGGCGATGTTCGTGCCGCAGTGACAAATGTACACACCGATGCGTTCCGCCAATTGAATCGCCCTCCTACCGGAGCTGGTCCGCCGGGACGTACCCAGGTCGCTCGGGCCCGGACGTCAAAGCCTACCCCGCCGCGACAGGTTCGGTTGTCTCGGACAGTGGCTGTATCTTCGCGAGCATGTCGTCGAGAGGAATCAGGGACGCCTCCAGGCCGAGGCTCTCGGCCGGCAGGCCCATGGCCAGGCCCACGAGCTGCGGGAAGTACACGATGGGTAGCTGTATTTCGCGGCCCATGCGCTCGCCTATGGCGTCCTGGTACCCTTCGAGGTTCATGTGGCACAGAGGGCACGCTGTCAGTATGCAGTCCGCGCCCCGGTCCATCGCCAACTTCGCCAGGCTGGCGCACAGGTCAACACTCACGGCTTTCGACGTCTGCATCAACATGCCGCCGCAGCACTTGGCCGTGAGCGGGTAGTCCACCGGAACGGCCCCGCACATCTCGATCAAACCGTCGAGTGCTTTCGGGAACTCCGCCTCCAAGAATGTCGCGTACGGCCTCACGAGCTGACACCCGTGATACGATGCGACGTGCAGCCCGCTGAGGTCGGCCTTGACCTTGGAGGCAATGGCGCCCTCGGGCACATCGTTGAGGATGACGTCGAGGAAGTGGCGCACTTTGATGGTTCCCTCGTAGTTGAGCCCCGCGGCTGCGAGCCCCGCGTTGACGCGCTCTCGGATACGCTCATCCTCTTGCATGTAGGTGTTCGTCTTGCTCAGCGTCATGTAGCAACCGTTGCAGCAGGTCACCACGTCATGCCCTGCCGGTTCGGCCAGAGCCAGGTTGCGGGCCGAGACGGCGAACGACGTTATCTCGGCCATTGACGTGTAGCACGTGGCGCCACAACAGTTCCAGTCATCGAGCTCGACCAGCTCTATCCCGAGCGCATTGGACACGGCACGGGTCGCCTGGTCGTACGGGATAGCGCTGGCCTCGAGAGCGCAGCCAGGATAAAAAGTATAGGTCACGACGAGCCCTCCTCGGCCTCGACGGCCTCCATGATCTTACGCAAGTCCTCGATGCCGCGAATGCTGGGAGCCCCGAGCTTCAAACGCCCTCGCTGCCACAGCTTGAAGGCCAGCGGGAGCTGCTTTATGCCGCCGAAGGGATTCGACCTCATCGTAAAGACGGTCATGAACCTGCTCTCAGGATTCCGACCGTATCTCCGCACCATGTCCACGAAGGTTTGAGTGAGAATGGGCCCGCTCTCTTGGGGAGGCTCAATACCATGCTGAAGCGCCAGGCGCTTCAGTTCGTACATCAAGTCGGTGAACTTGATACCCGACGGACACCGGGCGGCGCAGCTATAACAGGATGCGCACATCCATACCGTGTTGCTGCGGAGCACCTTGTCCAACATTCCCGCCCGGAAGTAGGCGATGATCTGGCGAGGCGAGTAGTCCATCGCGTCGCTCGTCGGGCAGGAGGCGCTGCACGTGCCGCACTGAATGCACGTTTTCAGCTTCTCCCCGTCAGGCATGCGCAGCACGTCCTCAACGAACTGGGTGTCGAGGTCCTCTACATTTCGATTGGGCTCGTCTAGGGCCATTGCGGGTACCTCCGCTGCGTGACCGGGCTGTGTCCCAGGGCTACCCACGTATGGGTGGGGAAATGCATGGGGCGGCGTGCACGAGGTCTACTGCGACGCGGGACAATCCGACTATGCCGCTCGGAAACGTGACGATTTGTGATGCTTTTCACAAAGGGGACCCTTCGGAATCCCCCGATACGGCTGGGGGGAATATGATACAGTTGTGCCTCGTTATGCCGCTCGCCCTTCAATGCTGGTAACGCAAACACGCATAGACGGGCACTTTGTGACTCGTTTCACGAACCCCGGCATACAAAACTCCCCGCGCGATAACGTGGGGAGAGTGACCGCTCAGTTGATGTATTGCGATGCCCCTTCTATACAACGACGCCACCAGATACTGGCAGGTGGCAGTGGGAAACTTGTCAATACGTACTATCCACAGTATACGCACCTCGCGAAATATGTCAAGGCGTTCCCGCCAAAAACTTTGGCGCTGCGACTGCGAGCGTTAGATGCCATACGTACTCGGTGGCCCTCCATGCACCGGGTCGCCTTAGGTCATAGGCGCGGTGACACCGACATCATCGTTGACTCTCCGCCAGCCCACTGGCTGCTGCGCTGTTAGAAGGCCTATTGGCGGCGGCCATCTTTTCGGGTACACTCTGGTGCTGAGAGGGTGGGCGCGCTGGTGAACGCCGGATGCCAGACCGAGCAAGAGATGCACAGCACTCGAGCCATCATTGAGGTTGACGGCATAGTTCAGGGCGTCGGCTTCAGGCCCTTTGTGCACCAACGTGCGCGGTGGCATGCCTTGAATGGTTGGGCCTTGAACTCCCGAGAGGGTGTCCGGATTGAGGTGGAGGGCCCGACGGAGCGGGTTCGCCGATTCGTGGACGACCTCCGGACCCAACCACCCGTGTTGGCGGCCATTGAGCACGTGCACGTTGAGTACGCCGAGCCGGCCGGCTATGCGACGTTCGAGATACGACGCAGCGAGGAGCGGGCTGATGCCGCTGGCTCGACCCACGAACGCATTTGCTTCGTTTCCCCGGATGTGGCGACGTGCGACGATTGTCTCTCGGAGCTTTTCGATCCCGGCGACCGCCGCCAGCTATACCCGTTCATCAATTGCACTAACTGTGGGCCGCGCTTCACCATCGTGGAAGATACGCCGTATGACCGCGGCAAGACGACCATGCGCGCGTTCCCCATGTGCCACCAGTGCCGCAGTGAGTATGAGAACATCGACGACCGGCGCTATCACGCCCAGCCGAACGCGTGTTGGCGCTGCGGGCCGCGCCTCGCCCTCGACGCGCCCGGGCGGGAGGTGGCTGAGAGTGACATAATCCCGGCCACGCAGCAGATCCTCGCAGACGGCGGGGTAGTGGCCGTGAAGGGCCTCGGCGGATTTCACCTCGCCTGCGATGCTGAGAACGGCGACGCTGTTCGGCGCCTTCGGGCGCGCAAGCATCGAGAGGAGAAGCCGCTCGCCATCATGTGTGGCAGCGTCAAGGCCGTGGAGAGCATCTGCACGGTGAACAACGCGGAGCGCGAGCTTCTGACCGATCCGCGCCGTCCAATAATGCTCTTGCGGAAGCGTCCTGATTGCTCCATCGCCGAGGAAGTGGCGCCACAGAACCGCTACCTCGGGGTCATGCTGCCATACACGCCGCTGCATGCGCTGCTGTTTCGCGATGCGCCATACACGGCGCTCGTGATGACGAGTGGCAATCTGACCGAGGAGCCGCTCACGCACACGAATGAGGCGGCGCGGCAGGGCCTGCTGCCGATGGCCGACGCGCTGCTGGTGCACAACCGCGACATCCACGCCCGATGCGACGACTCCGTCGCCCGCATCGCCGCCGGCAAGCCGCTGGTGATGCGCCGGGCGCGCGGCTATGCACCTTTTCCCATCCGACTGGGCGAGGCGACGCCCATCATCCTGGCCTGCGGGGCCGAGTTGAAGAACACCTTCTGCCTCGTGCGCGATGGGTACGCCTTCATCAGCCAGCACATCGGCGACTTGAAGAACGCGAAGGCGAGTGCGTATTTCGAGGAAGAGATTCGCCACTATCAAGAGCTGTTCCGCGCGACCCCGGATGTCGTCGCCCACGATCTGCATCCGCAATACCTCTCGACGCGGTACGCGCTCGAGCATTCATGCCCGACGAAGGTCGCCGTCCAGCATCATCACGCCCACATGGCGAGCTGCATGGCCGAGCACGGCATGAAGGAGCCGGTCATCGGCGTCAGTTTCGACGGCCTCGGGCTGGGAATGGATGAGACGGTCTGGGGCGGGGAGTTCCTCGTCGGCGATCTCGTGGACTTCCGGCGCGTCGGGCACTTCGCCACGGTGCCGATGCCCGGAGCAGATGCCGCCACCGAGCAGCCGTGGCGCATGGCCCTTAGCTACCTGCTCTCCACGTTCGGCACCGAGTATCGGATGCTGCCTCTGGCACTCAACGAACGAACGGACGACGAGCGGCACGATGTGATTCGGCAGATGATCGAGCGGCAATTCAACTCCCCGCTGACCTCGAGCTGCGGCCGACTGTTTGACGCCGTCGCCGCCTTGCTGGGTCTTCGGGACGAGGCGCGGTTCGAAGGCCAGGCAGCGATGGAGCTGGAGATGCATTGCGCCGACGGCGTGTCTGCCGCTTACGATTTCGACGTGCTATCGCCGAGCGGGGATGTGCCGGAGCCACTGCAGCTCGACTGGCGCCCGACGATCCGTGGGATCGTCGATGACATCCTAGCCCATGTGGCCACACCGGTGATCGCGGCCAAGTTCCACAATGCCATCGTCAATGGAACGACTGAAATGTGCTCGGCGATAGCAGAGCGCAGTGGCCTTGAGAAGGTTACGCTCAGTGGCGGCTGCTTCCAGAACGTGCGCCTGGTGGAGGGGCTCGTGCCGGCACTGGAGCGGCGGGGACTGGTCCCATATACGCAGCACTTGGTGCCACCCAACGACGGGGGCGTCTCTCTCGGCCAGGCGGCCGTGGCACACGCGCGGGCGGGAATGGGTACACGGCAGCCTGCCGAGTCGGCCGTAGGCGAGGAGGGAATCCGTCAATGTGTTTAGGAGTGCCTGCGGAGGTGCTTCAGGTGGAGGCGGACGGGCGGGCCGAGGTGTCCATTGGCGGCACGGTCCGCGAGGCGCGCGTGGATCTGGTGCCGGACGTCAAGAAAGGCGACTACGTGCTGCTGCATGCCGGCTTCGCCATCCAGAGGCTCGACGCCGAAGCGGCGCAGGAGATTCTGGATCTATTGGGCCAACTGGCGGAGGTGCAATAGAGTGGGCCGTGGCGGAAGCGCTGTAGTCTCGCCGTGGTTTGGCCCAAGCTTTTCGGGACTGGCTGGCGGTAGCCAAAGCTTGATGGTGAAGAAGCTTGAAGTTCGTTGACGAGTTTCGCGATCGAGATATGGCCGCGGCGCTCGTGGAGCGCATCGCGGCAGTTGCCCAGCGACCCGTGCGTCTCATGGAAGTGTGCGGGACGCATACTATGTCCCTCTTCCAGCACGGGATCCGCGGCCTCCTGCCAGACACAATACGATTGCTTTCGGGCCCGGGGTGCCCCGTGTGTGTCACGCCGAGAGCTGAGGTGGATGCAGCCATCGCCCTGGCATGCAGCGATGACGTCACCTTGGTGACCTTCGGCGACATGATGGGCGTGCCCGGCAGTGACACGTCACTCGCCGCGCAGCGAGGGGAGGGACGCTGCATCGAGGTCGTCTACTCGCCCACCGACGCGCTAGACATCGCCCGCCGAGAGACTGGCAGACAGGTGGTGTTCTTCGCGGTGGGCTTCGAGACCACCGTTCCCTCCGTGGCGTCCACTATCATCGACGCCGCCGAGGGCGGCGTGACGAACTTCTCGGTGCTCTCGGCACACAAGGTCATTCCGCCGGCCCTGCGGGCGCTGCTGAGCGCCGAGGACGTCCGCATTGACGGTTTCATCTGCCCGGGGCACGTCAGCGTCATCATCGGATCGCAGCCGTATGAGTTCATCCCTGAGCAGTATGGCGTCGCGTGCGTCATAACGGGCTTCGAGCCGCTCGACATCCTGCACAGCGTGCTCCTGCTGGCGGAGATGGTATCGGCGGGCGATGCCCGTGTCGAGATAGGCTACACCCGTGTGGTGAAGCCCGAGGGGAACCCGGTAGCACAGGAGCGCATGGCCCGAGTCTTCGACCCAACGGATGCGGAGTGGCGTGGTTTGGGGTGGATCGAGGGCAGCGGCCTGGCGATCAAAGATGAATTCGAAGCCCACGATGCGTCCCGCCGGTTCGCGCCGCTCATTGCCGAGGTGAAGGAGCGCTCCGCCGCCGTGAGTGACCCACCCGGGTGCATCTGTGGCGAGGTACTGCGGGGGACACGCGGCCCGCTCGACTGTCCCCACTTCGGCAGGTCGTGCACTCCCATGGCCCCCGTGGGGCCATGCATGGTATCCTCTGAGGGGACCTGCGCTGCCTTCTACCGCTACGGTGGCGCCCCCGACAGAAGCTGACTCGTCACGATCCGTCAACCCTCTGCAGCGGGGTGGTCCGCTATGGCCGGAATCATCACACTCGGACACGGCAGTGGTGGCAAGCTGTCGCGCGAGCTGATCGAGAACTCATTTCTTCCCCGCCTGCGCAGCCCCGAGTTGGCGCGACTGAACGACGCTGCCGCCATAACCGTGTCCGACGACAATCTGGCCGTGAGCACGGACTCGTTCGTCGTGACCCCGCTCGTCTTTCCCGGCAGCGACATCGGCCGGCTGGCCGTCTATGGGACGGTCAATGATCTGGCGATGCTCACTGCCAGAGCCTTGTGCCTCTCAGCGGCCTTCATCGTCGAGGAGGGTTTGGCCGTCGAGACGCTCGAGCAGATCGCCGACTCAATGGCGGCGGCTTCGCATGAGGTAGGCGTGCCCATAGTGGCAGCCGACACCAAGGTGGTGGAGAGGGGCAGCGCCGATGCTCTCTTCATCAATACCACCGGCATCGGCGCCATTCAGCGCACTCCGCCACCGTCGGGGGACCGCGCGCAGATCGGCGACAAGATCATCCTCAGCGGCACCGTGGCCGACCACGGTATCGCCGTGCTAATGGCGCGGAATCAGTTCCCCTTCCGGGCCGACATTGCGAGCGACTGCGCCCCCCTGTGGGACTTGGTGGGGGCGATGCTCGACGCCGGGGCCGAGCTGCATACGCTCCGGGATCCGACGCGCGGCGGCCTGGCCACGGTATTGAACGAGATCGCGGGCGCGGCCAACGTTGCCATCACCGTGGAAGAGGCCGCCGTCCCCGTCGCCGAGCCCGTGCGGGGTGCCTGCGAGATGCTGGGGCTCGATCCCTTGTACATCGCCAATGAGGGCAAGCTCGTCGCGGTCGTCGCGCCGGACGGTGCGGACCGTCTGGTGGCTGCTATGCGCGAGCACGAGCGCGGTCGGGAGGCCCGCGTCATTGGCGAAGTCACCGGCGAGCATCCCAAGGGCCGAGTCACTGTCACCACGCGCATCGGCGGCTCGCGAATCCTGGACCTCCTCGTGGGCGAGCAGCTCCCACGCATCTGCTGAGTCTGCCCCCTAAGCGCACCGGGCGCCCACGATGTGGGGCGCCCGGTCGGTGCTGTCAGGGCGTAGACAATCGGCGGCGGGCCGTGTCTCCCGGCAACTGGCCGCGCGCTCAGGTAAGCTTGGTCGGATTGGTTCCGTCCGCGTTCATCACGAAAACCCAGGTTGTGCCGTCGCGCCTGCTCTGGAAGGCGATCCTCGTGCCATCCGGCGACCAGGCGGGGTGTCCATCTGCATGAATGTCGGTCAATCTGACTACATTGCGCCCGTCCGCGTTCATCACGTGGATGTTGCAGTCCCGGCAAAACGCGATCTTCTTCCCATCCGCCGACCAATCCGGCGCGCAAGCTCCCAGGGCGCCCCGGGTGAGCCTCATCTGATTGCTGCCGTCCGCATTCATCGCGTAGATCTCACGGTGACCGTCCCGGTCGCTGTAGAAGGCGATCTTCATGCCATCCGGTGACCATTCGGGAGCGTAGTCCTGGGCAGCGTTAGTCGTGAGCCTCGTCTGATTCTCCCCATGTGTACCCATGACATAGATCTCGAAGTTACCGGCGCGATTCGAGGAGAAGGCGATCTTGGACCCGTCCGGCGACCATGCCGCGCCATAGTCATCGGCGGGGCTGCTCGTCAGCCGCGTTTGATTGCTCCCGTCCGCATTCATCACGTAGATCTCACGGTTGCCATCACGGTCGCTGAAAAAGGCGAGTCTCGTGCCGTCCGGCGACCAATACGGTGCACAGTTCCGGGCCGGGCCGGAGGTGAGCATCCGCCCGTTCGTCCCATCCGCATCCATGACGTAGATGTTGCCGTCGCTGCAAAAGGCGATTCTCTGGCCGTCCGGCGACCACTCCGGAGCCAAGCAGGGGTTCATTGGCTCGCCCAGCTCATTGGTGGTGTTCTTCGAGCCAACCCCACTGGCTTCCGCTGTGGTTAGCTGCACCACAGACGTCGAGAGAGCGAGAAACAGGCTTATGCCGACGAACATCGCTGCTGTCACCTGCGCGCGCTTCATCTTCCTCACACCTTTCTAAGATCGAGATGCTCCGGGACGACCATTTCGCCGGCCTGCCACCCAGTAGCGGCCAATGAATGGCCGCTTGGGCACTGGGCGGGCTGGTTCCGGATACCGAGCCCGCCTCGTCAAGCCAAGGAATGTGCTCGTAAAAGTCTATATTTGTGAATTCTTTTCCGATCAGCGGCGTGCAACAACATTTCGCAGCGCCCGGGCCGCGAGATGCTCCCAATTCACATATGTGCGCCGCCCTTGACCCGGTCCGAGAGCCCTGCACGGCATCTGGTTACTGGCGGTGCTCTTCTGCATCTATGGGCTGAACGACGGCCCGTATCATACGTGTGGACACACGGCGGCAGGTCCGACCAGCTGTCGCGCTGCTTCGCTTGTCGAAGGTGGAAGGACTGTTGTGCCCCATAGTGCTCTTGGATTAGTATACCCAACTGCCTCGAATTGTCAAGATCGTACACGCAAATACGGCGGGTATAAGCAAAGTAATACAATGGGATAACTTGGCTTTCCGCGTTCCTCACCGCGGTTGGCACGATACTGCGACCTGCCGATACCCTATTACGCCTATGTATCATGGCCGAGAGCCTGGCCCGTGTAAGTTGTGGTTTTCCACGATATTGTGCGAAAAAAGTCACCAAATCTACGAGCGCTCAAGGCCGGGCAGGAGGCAGTTGGCTGGGCCTTCCTACCGACCGAGACAGAGACATTCCCCGCCGTTCCGAGGCGGGCACAAGGAGAGCGCCTGCCACTTGACGAAGACGGGCGCGGAGTTGCGGGGGTGACCCGGCGGGTCGCCCTCCTGCATGACGTTGCCGGCGAGCTCCCAGATGGAGGTGCAAACCGTGCCCGAAGTAGGCCAGCTTGCCACAGCCGACTACGTCGCCATTGGCATCTACATGGTGCTGGTGTTCGGCATCGGTGGATACACGCGGCGGCTCATCGGCGGCATCGAAGACTATTTCGCCTGCGGCCGCCGCGTGCCCTGGTGGATGGCCGCCATCTCCCACCACGTCTCCGGCTACAGCGCCTTCGCCTTCGTCGGCTTCGCCAGCGTCGGCTACAGCTATGGCTTCAGCGTCTGGACGCTGTTCGCCGTCCCCTGCTGCATCGCCATGGTTCTCGGCGCCTTCCTCTGGGCGCCCCGCTGGGTGCGACTCGCGGTCATCACCCCGGCGCAGTATCTGGAGGAGCGTTTCAACAACGCCGTCCGCCAGACCATCTCGTGGAGCGGCATAGCGATCAAATTCGTGGACGAGGGGGCGAAGCTGTATTCCCTGGCCAAGATCGTGAGCGCGTGCACGCGTCTGCCGCAGTCGGGCGTGATAGTCGGCGCGGGCGTTATCACCGTTGCCTACCTGCTGCTCGGCGGGCTCTGGGCCGAGATGATCACCGACTCGCTGCAGTTCGTGGTGCAGTTCAGCATCACGCTTGCCCTCGTGCCGATCGTGCTGCGGGCGGTCGGTGGCTGGGGCGGCCTGTGGCGGGCGCAGCCGGGGCGATACACGCTATTCAGCAGCAGCGTGCCCCTGGCGCGCATTCTCGTGTATCTGCCAGTCGTGATCATGAGCTACAACGGCGGCACATGGGGGCTGGCGCAACGATTCTACTGCTTGGGCCGGGCGCGAGATGCCACGAAGGCCGCGCTGCTGTCGGCGGGGCTCTTCTTGCTATATCCGCTGGCAATCTACATTCCCGTATGGGCAGCGCCCCTGCTGGTGGGGGACATAGATCCGGAGCAATCCTACATACTCGTCGCCGCCAAGTACCTGCCGGGGATCGCGCCGGGGCTGTTGGGCCTGCTCATCGCCGCCATATTCGCGGCGACCATGTCCATGGTGGACTCCGACCTGAACGCGCTCGCCGCCGTCTTCACCAAGGACATCTACGAGCGCACCATGAACCCGCGTGCCCCGGAGCGGAAGCTGATGCAGGTGGCGCTGATCGCCACGGTGGTGTTCGGCGCTCTCACCATCGGCTGCGGCTTGGCCGTCGGCTCGGAGGCGCTTGGCGGGGCGTTCGATGCCATGATGGAGTGGTACGGCGCCGTGCTGGGGCCCGTGTCGATCCCGCTGCTCTTCGGCATGGTGCTTCGCCGCACCACGTGGCGCGGGGCGCTGCTCTCGTGGGCCGGGGGCTTCGGCACGCTGGTGGTGTGCAAGTACTGGCTGGTCAACTTGCTCTGGATGAAGCTATTCGGCACGACGCCGGCGGAGGCAGGCGTGTACGCCCAGGCCATCGCCTGGTCCATCTACACCGGCGCCGAGCTGTTCGTCGCGTTCGCCATCTTTGTCGGGGAGGGGCGGATATACTCTTATCTGTCGCATCGCCGTGGGCTCGACCCCCACCGCGAGGAGAACGCAGAATGGGCGAAACGCTGGTGGTCGCAGGGCCTGTGGGGATAGAGGCCGTGTCGCTGGATGAGGGCGTCGAGAGCTTCCTGGTGTACTGCCAGGCCAAGGGCGGCACGTCCGGCACGATCTATCGATACCGCGCCGGGCTCGTCCGTCTCGCGCGCTACCTCCAGGAGCACTGCGGCGTCACTACGCTCGATGAGGTAAGCACCGACCGGCGACTGCCGTCGTGCCGCAGCGCCCCGTGTTCCGTCCATCCGGCACGCATAACTGCGAGCCACTTCTGCACGTGGCGTGTCGGCAGGTGGGTCCGGGGACGTTTCAGTGTGGGGCTGCTGCTGGCTGCTTTGTGGCGCTGACGCCGGGAGGGACGCGCGCGATGAGGTCAAAGGGAAGCCCGGCTCCTTGCGTCGCGCTGTGGCAGCATACGGAGCTCGGCGATCCCCAGGACCAACTGACAACCACACAACACGGCTTCGCATGAACCCGCAGGCCAAAGACAATGCCGCCGCAGGAATGGAATTTCCTGCGGCGGCATGTGCACACTTTCGCTCGCGGCGTGTAAGCTGAAGGTCTGCTCCCGTCGGCGGCCCGCAGCGCCTCCCTGAGCAAGCCGCGATCCGCCCCGCTCTATGGGACGAACTTCTCGTTGATGTAGGCTAGCACGTCGTTCAGCCCAGAGACGGTCAAGCCGAGAGCATCCAACTCATCCTGAGACGGCTGGCCGCCGCCGAGGACGATGTTGGCCGACGCCAAGACCTCTGCGACCGTATTGTTCATCAACGGCCCAGAATCGAGGTGCCAGTCCGCCAGGTGGTCGGGCAGAACGCCGGCATTGGAGAAGTCCACGTTGAGCTGGAGCGCGAGCACCTGACTGGCAAACTCGCCCGGCTCGGTCTTCTTGTCCGGGTCGGTATAGTCCTGCTCCAGCACGCCCGGCTTTCCGCCCGACGGCAGGAAATCGGTGATGGCCTGGGCCTCCGTGAAAGTGATCGTGTAGTCGCCGCCGATGACAAGAGGGCCGTTCGGCGGAGCCGGGAAGGGCGGTACCGGGTAGACGCTGTCGAAGTTGTTGTGGAGCACGGTGCCTGGGTTCTCTCCGCGCGGCTTTGCGCCCCAACCACCAGGGGTGTAGGTGAAGGTGACAAAGTCCTCGCCTGTGGGGCCGGAGATCTGGCCGGTGGCGGTCACGTCGTCGGAGGTCCCTATTTCGCCATCGCCGCCAACCGCGGTCACAAAGGCGCTGTATAGCATGTGGGGCTCCCCGAAACTTGTGTAGGTGAAGTTGTTCTGAGTCGCCGGGTCTGGTATCCCGCTGCTGGGGATGTCGGTCGACCATACCGGCTGTGGCGGGGAGCTCGCCTCCCCTGCGACGCTCCAATCCGGGTTCGGGCCGGCGCCCGCGACGGTGATCGGACCGCCCCCGAGGCCCTCGCTGAACCCGAACTCGACAATCGCGCTGCCCAGGCCCATTACATCTACTCCCCAGTCGCTCGGGTCAAGAAAACGGTTGTTGAAGACGGTGTATTTGTACCAGAAGCCGCCGCCCAGTGCCGCGTCCACATGCTCTTCGACAAGTACCCCGTGGACCGTCCCACTCTCGTCGGTGCACTTAAGTACGTAGGTGGTGGCGAACAGTTGAGCCGAGGCGGGTACAACTGCACCCGCCACAAGGACGGCGACGACGCACGTCACAATGACAATTCTGCTCATGAGTTAGGCTCCTCCCTTATGCGTGCATTTCTACCCGCTTACCCATTCGGCGTCCGCATTTCTGTGCCCCCGGCCCCACCTCCCTCCGACGTGCTCGCATTGTAGGAGCTTACTGGGCGTCTCTGCTCCTGAGTTCGATGATGGGCTGCTCGTCCGGCAGCGCACGCACGGGTTTCACGCAGCTTGCCTCTCGATCCCAAGACGGGGCCGGCTGGCGGGTACTGCGGAAGTTAGCTGCGAGAGTATGGCCCTCCCTCCAAGAGATGCCGGGAACGGCACTCGCCAACTCTGCCGGGCGTCGCTGCTGCAGCAGCGCTGCCCGACACTGTCATCCGGCCCTGTCTGGCACCCGTGCTCTCCTCGCCCACGCCCTCCCCGACGCGCTCTTCCACACGCAAGAGCACCCCCGCCGCTGAAGCGGCGCTTCGATCCGACCACTGGGGCGCCCACTCGCAAACTTAGAGGATACCCGACCCCTCTTACGGACCAGTAAACCAAATGTAAAAACATCGCGTCATAGCTCGCCGAGTGAAGCGGCCAACGAAGCCGTGACAGGCATCGCGGTCGGGCGGCATTGCCTCCTGCTCGTAGCTGCCGACGGGGTTGCCGAGCTTCCGCGTGCCCGGTCACTCGGCCGGCAGTTCGGTCGGGTCTGGTGGGGAATGCCCTGGGCCCACCCCAGCGATCCAACTGCCAAGGAGAACGAAGCACATGAAGGCGACCAGGTACACGACGATATCGGAGAAGCCGTGGACGAAGAAGCCGGTGGCGACCTGTGGGCCGAAGAACTGGGCGGTGACGAGCACGGAGGCGACGCGGACGCTGTTGGCGACAAAGACAATGGGGACGACGCTAAGCAGGAGAATGGCTTTGCGCCCGAGCGTCATGCTCATGAGGTGAATGGCTATGAATCCGGTGAGCAGGAGCGCCTGCAGGGAGTTTATGCCGCTGCACTCCTGCGCGACGACGAAGGTGAAGTCGTTCATCGTCAGGTTGATGCCGCTGTGGATAACAGACAGGCCCATCCCCTTGCCGATCAGCGCCGCCGCAGTTGCCGACCAGAGCTGCATGGGCATAGCGACCATGGCCATCATGTGCTGCGGATACGGGACGAGAAAGAGCGCCAGCGGATAGGCGATGGCCGTAAGACGCAGGATGCCTGGCCCGAAGACCGAGAGCACGAAGCCGGCGGCGACGATGGGCAGCGAGACGCCGGAGACGAATCGAACGCCGACGCGTGTCGCAGCAAGGTGCAGCAGGATACCGAAGGCCAACAGGAGCAGGCCGGCCGGACAGAGGCGCTGCGTTGCCGCCGAAAGCTTGTCGCGCTTTCGCCAGAGAAGGTACGCGATGATGGCGGGCACTAGGGGACAATGGTAGTAGTCTTTGACGGCGAACCAGCGGTCCACGAACCACGCGAACGTGTGCCAATAGGCGACGACCAGAAGCGCCCCCCATAGGCCCAGGAAAACGAGCTTGGCTCTGTCGTTGGTCACGTGCGCGGTCACGAGATCAGCCGTCCGGGATATGCTCATACTCCATACTGTCGGACGATTCCGTCCGACGCCTCTCTGTCCCTCCTTCAACGTGTTGCTGTATGCGGCGCGGAAGAGATGTGTGATGCGGGGCGCCAATGCGGGGCGGTAGGATGGGTCGGGGATGCGTGTCCTTCCTTTCCCTTTACCCTTGTCCCTTTTCCCTGCCGTTAGACTGAGAGGCAGCGCGAGCGGACAGGCTTGATGCCAACTTCGCCCGCGCTGCCCCTCTTGAAGCTTCAAGTCCGAGGGCGAGCTGTGCTGGCCACTCGCCGAGTTACATACGTGCGTCAAGTCGTTTGTCTGGCGTTGGTTCTACTCCCGCCTCCGCTTGAGCAAGCGGATCATGCCAGCGCCAGATAGACCAAGCCCCAACAGAGCCAGCGTGCAAGGCTCGGGCGTGGGGCCCGAGATCTCGCCCGTGGCCGTCATGTCGTCGTCGGTCTCGAACAGCCCGTCCGGGCCGGCGGCGATGACATAGGCCTCGTACATGCTATGGGGCGGCCCGTTACTTATGTACTGGAAGTTGTCTTGGGCGTCGGGGTCGCCGATGCCCGTGTTGACAGTACTTGTGGACCACACGGGCTGCGGCGAGCCGCCGCCATCACCCGCGACGCTCCAGCTGCCGTTGGGCCCCGTGCCGAATACGTTGATAGGCCCACCATCCAGCGATTCGCTGTAGCCGAACTCGAAGATCTCGCTGTTCAGGCCCATCTCGTCCATGCCCCACTGAGCCGGATCGGTCAGGTCGTTGATGACGAAGTACTGGTACAGGTAGCCGCCGCCCAGTGCATCAAAGACCTTCTCCTCGACGAGCACGCCGATGAGCCAGGGGTCGCCCCCCGTGGTCGTCGTCTCGTACGTAAGGAGGTAGGTCTCCTCCACCAGCTGTGCGCGTGCGGGTGCGGCCACGACGGCGGCCAGCACAGCCATGCAGACCAACGTCACGATTGCAGTCCTGCTCATGAGTTCACCTCCTTTCTACTTGGAGTGCGCATCTCTGTTGACACGACACCACCTCCCTCCGAGATTGTGCCCCGGAAATGGGGGTCAGCTGCCTCACGAGCCCTTCTTCAGCTCGATGAGGAGTTCACCACCCGGCAGGACAGCGGCCCTGCCGAGATTTGCGATCTGATTGGGGTCCGGACGAGCCAGCATCTGCATCCAGAAGTCCGGCTCAGCCTCCTCAGGATAGGCGACCTGCCCGCGGGACAGATACACGTAGTCTATGTCAGCACCATTGCTCTGGAGGGCCTCGAGCCCCCCCTTGTGAGCTGGCAGCCAGAGGGCCGTACGGCCCGTGTACCACGCGACCGCACTCGGGACGTTAGTGGCAATGACAGCGTCCTCGGGCACAACCAATTGGCCCTGTTCGGGATGGCCTGCAGGATATCGAGCGTCTCGCAGCCAGGCCAGATTTGGGTACGACGGGTGTGGCAGTTCCTTGCCGGCGAGCGTGACGCTCACTGCGTACGGAAAGACGGCTGCGGCGATGAGCAAAACGGTCAGCCATCCCCGCGCTGCCCGGGACCGAACCGTTGCTCCGACAAACTGAACGAAGGCGCCGGCTGCAAGGCACGTGGCCACGGGCACCAACACTCGAGTCGCCGAGACCGTCAAGTCAGAGAGGCAGGCAGCGGCGATCTGGATGGCTATTATCGCGATCACGGCTCGCCAGAGCGCTCGTGCCTCCCGGCTCCCCTTGGCCCAGAATGCGCCAATGACGAAGAAGGGGAACAGGTAGATGCCCAGACCCCGTGGCAGCCTCCGGTAGAGCTGGATGAGGCCGTTGACGAACTTGAGCCCGATCTCCGCCGGGTGCCCGATCGCGAAACTCACAGGGGCTGGCACGGCCTCGGATACTTCGCGCAATGCGCTCATGCCAGGGTAGGCCTTTGTCCTCGTGACCACCTGCGATGTCTGCAGCGGCGGCAGTAGCGTCTTGGTCCGCTGGTAGTTGTAGTAGAACCACGGTGCGAGGCAAGCGACGGCGACGACGAGAAAGAGAAAAGCAGCAGCCGTCTTCCTTCGGCGCAACCCGAACCAGACCATAAGGAGCAGGGGCACGAGCAGCAAGAGCGATACATGCCCACACAGGTACGTTAGCGCGAACAGGAGGGCTGCTGCCACGATGCCGAGCCACTTCACACCGGCTGCGACTCCAGCCGGCTCCTCTGAGACGATAGCCCCCGGATTCGTGGAGCCCCATTCTCGACGCATCACCACATACAACGCCAAGAGCGTGAGCGTCAGGAAGAGCCCCCCCAAGGCGACCGGCTGACCGAGGAGTCCGATCTCCATCGCCTGTGCCGAGCTGCCGTACAGCACGGCAGCTAGGATGGCGATGGGCTTCCCATACACCGCCTTGGCCAACCCGTACACTGCCCACACGGTCAGCAGGTAGAGTAGGCCATTGAACGCTGCCACCGTACCATTGCTGACGCTGCGCACCCGGAACGCCGCGGCGAGGGCATACGGGTACAGGGGAGAGTTCGCCAGGTCCGGATGATCCTGCACGGTAGGTGCGAATTGCAACCCCAACGGCGTCACCACGCCCGTCGTCATACCCTTGCCCTCAGCGATACGCATCGCCACCTGGGCGTGATCCATGGCGCTGGGCTCGACGAGACCGTTGAACCGCGCGTTGAAGAAGTGGAAGTACAGCGCCGTGGCACCAGCCGTGATGGCAACGCCCAGCGCTATGGCTTTGCAGATCTGATTCAGCTTAGCAATGGGATCATCCACGGCGCGCGCAGGCGCCTCGCGTGCCCTCGGAATTGCCACTGCTACGCTCTCGCTTTCCGCTGCCATTGATGTTCTACCTCATATGGAGCGCTTGGCTCCACCCCCGGTGGCCCCACATCCACCGGAGCTCGCCCTGCTCGTCGTCACCCGCTTGCGTCAACCAGCACGTCCCTGAGCTGTGGTGCGATGCTAGCGCCAACAGCCTTCACAATCGCCTCGGCCTCCGCGACGGCCTCGCCCTCAACGTCAACTACCACATACACCTGCGCCCACGGCTTCGCTTTCCCCAATAGCCGGCCTCGCCATCCTGCCAGCGCTGCCTCCCGCAGGTCGGTCACCACCTCGTCCACCGAGCAATACCAACTCAGTGCGACCTCGGCGGCGTCGCCTTTGCTGAGACGCTGGCACCTCGCATGCACCGGTCCGCTGCCCCACTGGACCCCCTCCAGCGACACCTCTGCAGAATCTTCAACAACCCATCCGTCGGCAATGCTACCGAGCGAATAGTCCCGAAGCGCACCAAGCCTGGTGTACGTTCCCTTCAAAGTGACGCGTACGATGCGCCCTTCCGCATCCTCGTACGCCTGCCGCACCTGCTTTGCTTCCGGCCATCCCTTGTCCGGGTCACGATCAACGACGTTCTCGACTCGCTCCCAGCCTGTCGCCGCCAATGCGATGCGCTCGAGCGGCATGTCGGCCGCCGACTGCGACCTCGACAGGCACTGCGCCCCGATCGCCCCGCCAGCCAGGAGGACCAATACACCTCCCCACGTCCACACGTGTCCCGGAGGGCGCGATGGCATGCTCTCGCTCACCATGCCCCGTTGCCCCGGAAAACAGCGGGGACGGTCTTAAGTATTATCTTCAAATCGTACCAGAAGGAGCGGTTGCGAAGGTACTCCATGTCCTTCTCGAGCATGTAGTCGCAATCCGTCTCCTTCCGGCCGCTCACTTGCCAGACACCGGTAAGCCCCGGCCGCACGGCGAGGCGTAGATGCGTGCGCGGGTCGCCATTGTCAAGCTGCCGGCTGATGGGTCTGGGGCCCACGAGGCTCATGTCGCCCTTGAGAATGTTGATGAGCTGGGGCGTCTCGTCCAGGCTCGTCATCCGGAGCAATCGCCCGACGCGCGTGACTCGCGGGTCGTTCTGAATGCGGAGCAGTGGGTCGCCGTTGCCGTTGTCGGAATTGAGATGCATGACCTGCGGGAGTTTCTCTTCCGCATTGTCGCACATCGTGCGAAACTTGAGGAGGACGAATGGATGCTTGTCTTTGCCGGGACGTTGCTGTCGGAACAGCACCGGGCCGCGGGAGTTCAGCTTGATGGCAGCCGTGATGATCGCCCACAGTGGCGCACAGAGAACGAGGCCGCAGCACGCCGCGGCAATGTCGAAGAGGCGCTTGGTCGCGGCGTTGAGGATGCCGTCGCTCACGATCGCGGCCGCGGCGGGGGGTTGGCTCTCTGCTGTGGTTGAGGATGAAACGTCGGCGATGGCCACGGTGGTGTTGGGGGCCGTCTCAGACACGCGCCCTCTTCCTTCCCGCCTTCCGGCTCCGGAACACTCTGCCCCGCACAGATCAGTACCTCGGACTTGCGCGAAACGATACCACTCTTCTTCTAGGCACTGGTATACGATTTGTAAACTTATTACAAGGGCGGGGGCCGGGGCCAGAGCGAAAACGGAAGGATGTCAACCGCGACGGCCGTTGAGGGCGCGTTCGTAGACGCTCTCGAGGGCGTCCACGGTCTTGTCCCAAGTGCGCTCGCGGCGGACGTATTCCAGGGCGGAGTCACGCTGTGCCGTCACCACGTCGGGGCTATCGAGGAGAGAACGCAACTTTGCAGACAACTCATCGACATCGCCGGCTTGGAAGGTGAACCCCTGGCCGCCGATCGCCTCGAGATTGCCAGGGATATCGCTGGCGAGCACGCAGCGGCCGTAGCTCAGGGCCTCCAGCAAGCTAAAGGGCATGCCTTCGAGGTCGGAAGGCTGCACGAAGAGGTATGCATTCGAGTATAATTCTCGGAGGAGTTTGCCTCGGACGTAGCCGGTAAAGATGACGTTCTCGTTTGCCTGCTGCTTGAGCGACTCGGCGTACGGATCCGCGTAGTTGCTCCCCCCTGCTATGACGAGCTTCCTGTCTGGCTTTAGGCGCTGGTATGCTTCTAGTAGGTAGTGGCATCCCTTTTCCGGCACCAAGCGTGACACGAAGAGAATGTAGTCGTCACCTTCCAGTCCGTACGCTCGTATTTCGTCTGGAGCAGCAAGAGGCTGCTCTGTGATGGCGCAGGGCGTGTGCACAACTTGTCTGTCGAGTCGTGCCTCGAAGAAACGTGCATCGGAGCGGGACACGCACGTTATCTGGTCTGCGACACCCGGGCCGAACCTCGCGGCCGTTCGGAGACATGCGGTGGCAAACCAGCCCCACTTCGCCCGCTGCCAATCCAGGCCGTGCATGGTGACGACCGTCCGCGTTTTCGGGCGGAGACGGAGCAGGGACGCAAACGCGGATGGCCCGACGCCGTGGAAGTGGGCGATGTCGTAGTCACGCCGCAGCACATCGCATGCTGCCGTCAGCGTATGCGTCGGCGCGTCCAAATGCTTGCCGCGGAAGCCCGCAGTGATGCGTCGTCGAATCCCTCGGTATTCGGGTGCCAGGTCCCCGTCGAGGTATTGTTGCCGACAATAAACGGTCACTTGGTGACCGCGTTCCACCAGTCGGCGTCCTGCCTCCTCCGCGTAGAGCTGAATCCCACCGATGCACGGCACCGCCTTCACGCCCAGCATTGCGATCCTCATGACAACCTCTTGCCTCCCGAGTCCGGCCCGTGCACTGCCTCGGTTTCCGACGGCCGCTCTGCCCCGATCACGTAGTGCGTGCATACCAGCAGCGAGAGGCCGGGCACACGCTCCAGAGCGCGTGCGACGGCGCGCACGATTGGCAATCCCGGCAAGTCCGCAAGGCGCTGCAAGTGTATTCGCCGCTCCTCATGGACGGGTCGCAACCCGGCGCGACGCAGCTGCCATTTCAGCTGCGGGATGCTCAGAATCCGCTCGTGCGCGACCTGAACCTCACTCCCGCTGGCGGGATCGACCTCGGTTTGAAGACAGCGCCGGCCTCTTATCCTGATGCGATCAAGCTGGTTCGCCAGACACGTGCCATTTGCGTCCGATACTACCAACTGGCCACGAGGCGCGAGCCTTGAGTACGAGAAGTCCAGGAAATCGCTGACCGGCTCGATATGCGAGATGGCCTCGCGGCAGTAGATGAGGTCGAACGGTTCATCGGCCGAGACATCGAACAAGTTCATGGCGGCAAACCGGACCCTCAGGCGCCTACCAAGATGTGCCTGGAATCGCACCAGGCGCTCCTGCGCCGCTGTGACGTACTTCTCGTACAGATCCACGCCCACTACCTCTGCGCCGATCTGGCCGAACAGCAGGCTTTCGGTACCGAGACCACAACCCGCGTCCAGCACCCTCGGGCCGGGACCGCGCCTCATGAGCCATTCGAGCGCGTACTGCAGGCGGCTCACCATTGTCTCCCTCACCACAGCAGCCCGGTGTCCAGAGCCCGGTACTACCCAGGGATAGTAGGTCCGAAGCTCGCGTGCCGCCGCGTCGCTAAGCTGGACATCGCCGTCGAGCTCGCGCCACAGGTACTGCACGTGCTCCTCTATCAGGTTCTGAGCAGCATCCGATCTGCCCAGGGCCTCAGCGGGGCAGTCATGCGCTTTGCTGTTCGTGATTGCTTCGCACGACATCAAGCAGCAGTCTCTCCAGTTTGGGAATCACGACCTCCGGCGAGTGGTGCGCCTTCACATACGCGCGCCCGCGTGCTCCCATCGCCTCGGCCTCGGCCGAGTCGCGGCAAATGAACTTGATTGCCTCAGCTACCTCCTCGACATCTCGGCAGTGCACGCCAACGCGCTCGCGACAGATCACTTCGTCCGGATCGTACGTCGACACTACTGGCCGCCCGTGGCCCCAGGCCTGCAGGAATGTGTTTGGGAAGCCCTCGATCTCTGAGGTGCAGAGAAGGGCCGACGCTGCAGCGTATTCAGCGTCAAGCTCCGATGGCGGCACGAAGGCCCGGAAATCCACGTTGGCCATGCCGCGCGCACGTATCTCTACCGAGTCAAAGCAATCGCCGCGCAGCGTTCCCCGTCCACCAGCCATCACGAAGTGAACGTCCTGGAGCCGCTCTGCCACGTCAAGCAACATCTGAGGGCGTTTCACGCCTTCGATGCGGCCCGCCCACAGGACCCGCGGTGCGCCGTTCAAGGTCGCTGCCTCATCGGGTACCTGCCACACATTTCGTAGCAGCACCCCATCCCGGCCCAGGCGCTCGCGCAATGCGCTCAACTGCTCCTGGGTCTGGGCCGTTATGACATGCGCGTGACCCAAGCCATACGCCGACAACCAACGGTCCTTTCGCGGGATGAATGACACAGCATCGCTATCAAAGAATGGGTCGGCCGCGGATCCCATGCGGATGATGCATTTCGCCCCATGCAAACGGCAGAACGCCGCGACGAGCCCGGTCTCCCAGCCTACGCCTTGACACACGTATACGTCTGCCGCTGCTTTGCCCAACGCACGCCACATTCGCGGCATGCGATGCAGAACGAAGCGCAGCCCTTTCGGGAGCCGCGTATGGCCGTAGGATGCGATGAGCTCTATCCCGCTCGCCGTCGTCGTTTGACGCTGCTGAAGGAA
Source organism: Armatimonadota bacterium (assembly GCA_030601885.1). GTDB lineage: Bacteria > Armatimonadota > Zipacnadia > JAUWAU01 > JAUWAU01 > JAUWAU01. The sequence continues at coordinate 166,462 of JAUWAU010000008.1, read as the reverse complement.
GTCACCAACGACGAACCGCACAGCCCAGCCGCGGTGCCTGAGCATGTTCGCCATCAGGCCGAGCTGCAACTGGCTGCCGCCGGCTTCCGCAGGGCCCGACCCAAGCAGCACCCTGATCATCGGTGCGGATGGGGCTACGAAGCATACCGACGGCTTCGAACTGAGTTGTCCGGCTCCGCTGTCAGCCATTTACGTTCGGCGCTCGTCGATCAACTGTGTCAGCAGCTTCTCGACCTTTGGTATCACGACGCCTGGATCATGGTGGCTCCGCACGTATTCCTGCGCCCTGCAGCCCATGCGATCCCGCAGAGCCTTGTCCGTGCAAAGGGTCCGTATGCGTTCGGCCAGCTCGCCCGCCGTGCGACAATGGAAGCCGATCTCGTGGCGGCACAGCACCTCGTCGGGATCATAAGTCGTCACGACCGGCGCCCTGCATGCCCACGCCTGCAGGAACGTATTGGGAAAGCCCTCGGTGTGGGAGGTGTTGACTAGAGCCCATGCGTCCGCGTAGTGGATGCTAAGCTCATCAAAGGGCACTGAGCCCAACAGGGACACGTTCGGCAGAGCCTGTGCGCGTGCTCGCACCTGCTCTGCCAGGTCCTCGTGTTCGGCGCTGTCGCCACCCGCCATGATGAACTCGACCTCCGGCACGAGCGCGGCAGCCTCCAAGAGCATCAGGGGCCGCTTCAGCGGAATCAGCGATCCTGCCCACAGGACGCGCCGCGGCTCGGGCTTGGGCATATCGCCATTCGGAGCTTCCCACACGTTAGGTATCACCACAGCGTCGCGCCCCTGATGTCGCCGCAGCAGGTCGAGCTGTTCCCGCGTTTGCGCGATGACGGCATCGGCTTGCCGGAGCCCGCGACGGCAAAGCCACCGCTCGGGCGGCGATTTAAGAAACTCGCTTTCCTGGTTGCACAGCGCATCGGTGATGGAGGCAAGGGAGAAAACGAACCTACGACCTGAGCGGCGACAATACCAGGCTATCGGTCCGGCAACCCAATTAGCGCAACGCTGCACATACACCTGAGCCCCGGCCGCCCGCAGTGCCCGCCACAAGCGGGGCAATGAGCAGAGAGCGAAGCGCAACGCCGATTCCCTGCTCCCTCTGGGACGATGCGCCCTGTAGAGCACGATCTCATCTTCTGTCTCGGCACGGTCGGGCTGTCCGTAGTCCCCGACGATGAAGCTCACGCGCCAACCACGGTCGCGCAGGTGCCGGGCCAGCTTGAGCAACTGGAGCTCAGCACCGCCGACGCGCTGCTGGCCGTGGCCAATGAGCATGTGCACCATCGCTCCGCTCGTGGCGATGAAGCACACTTTTTGGGCGTTGGAGCTGCCGTCAGTCATGACCGAATCACGTGAATGAACTGCGATTGCCTTGCCTTTGGGTGCGGCCACATCAGGTCGCGACCGCGCTCTGTCCATTAACGCACCGCTGAAACCACAGCTCGAGCATGAGCAGCTTCCACAGGCGCTCGTCGTGCCGGCGAGTGCCGGAGACGTGCTCCTGAAGAAGACGGCTCACTTCCTCGGTATTCAGCAGTCCACGCTGGCGCGCGGTTGGCGACAGCAGGACATCATGAGCCAGATCCTTGAGGTCGTGCCGCAGCCAGTGTCCCACCGGCATTGCGAAGCCCTGCTTCCGCCGGTTCAGGTTTTCCGTCGGCACCAAGCCGGCTGCCGCCTTGCGCAGTAGGTACTTCGCTGCCCCGTTTCGTAGTTTCAGATCCGGCGACAGCGAGGCAGCGAACTCGGCCACCTTATGGTCCAGGAACGGCGACCTCGGCTCCAGAGCCTGCGACATGGCGGCGATGTCCACCTTCACCAGCAAGTCGTCGGGAAGGTACGTCAGCAGATCGGCCGTCAATAACTGATTCAGCGGGTCCACGCCCTCGGCGGGCAGCCCACACTTCGCCGCGTAGGCGTCCCACGGATCGCGATGGTCGAGCTGGGCGATAACGTCCGCCGCCAGCAGCGCTCTGGGGTCTCCGTGATGCAGATGGGCCACATGCCGCCAATGGCGCTGTAGCGGAGTCATTGCCAGGTACCGAAAACCATCCCGCACCTTCGCAATCGATCCGCGCCGAGAGGGGATCAGGCCGAGCACGCCCTGCGCCACCCCATTGATTGCCTTCGCAGCGCCTGGTACACGAGCCACTGCCAGCGGGAGCGCGAGCGCGGCGCTTCGATACTCGGGCCGCCGGCCAAGGGAGAGAGCATACCGCGGATAGCCGGCGAACAGCTCGTCCCCGCCATCCCCGTTGAGCGCGACGGTCACATGCTGACGAGTCAGTCGCGAGAGGAAGAACGTGGGCACTGCGGAGGCATCCGCGTACGGCTCGCCGTAGTGCCACACGATCTCCGGCAGTATGGCCGCCATATCTGGCCGCACCACGAACTCGTGATGCGTGGTGCCATATCTCTCCGCGATGCGCCTCGCATGGGCCCGTTCGTCGTAGTCGGACTCCTCGAAGCCTATCGAGAACGTTTCCACCGGCCCGCTGCTTGCCTCGCTCATGAGTGCGACGATGATGCTGGAGTCCACCCCGCCGCTGAGAAAGGCGCCCAACGGCACATCGCTGATGAGGCGCAGTTGTATGGACTCGCGCAGGAGTTCGAGCAGCTCCTCGACGGCCTCGCCCTCTGACCTGGGAACAATCCTGTCGAAGCGGAGCTGCCAATAGCGTTCGACACGGACACGGCCATCCTCGGCCACTAACAGATGCGCCGGCGGCAGCTTCTTCACGTCGCGGAATATCGTGTTGGGCCAAGGCACGTAGCCAAACCGGAAGAAGTCCTCGAGCGATTCGGCGAGTATCGAGGTGTCCACCGATTGATCCACGAGAATGGACCGCAGCTCCGAGGCGAAGACGACGGAGCCATCGCGCTCTGCATACACCAGCGGCTTCTGCCCCAGGCGATCGACGGCCAGGACCAGACGGCGCCTTGTGTCGTCCCAGATCGCGAGGGCGAACATCCCTCGCAGTCGCTTGACGCACTCCGGGCCCATGTCTTCGTACAAGTGAATGACGACTTCGGTGTCACTATTCGTGTGAAAGCTGTGTCCCCCGGCTTCCAGCTCTGCGCGGAGCTCGTGGAAGTTGTATACCTCCCCGTTGCACACCACGCACATGGTGTCGTCTTCATTGAATATGGGTTGATGTCCGCCGGAGAGATCGATGATGCTGAGCCGGCGATGGCCAATGGCCGCGTGCGAGAACATGGCGCGGCCCTCATCGTCCGGTCCGCGGTGCTTCAGCAGCTCGCACATGCGCCCCAGGATGCCCTCGGTGTCCTCGGGCAAGGGACGCAAGGTGTTAACTTTGCCACAGATTCCACACATGGTCCATCAAGGCTCTCAGAGCAGCATGAGCGCCCCGTCCGCCTCGGCCGCGCGTTGCGGCAGTGGCGAACGGGCGCGCCATCAGCCCGCCGACTTACTGACCGAAACCGCACTTCCGTCCGCGCACTCGCGCAGCCATAGCTCCAACATCAGCAGTTGCCAAAGGCGCTCCGAATGATTCCGCACACCGTCGGTGTGTTCGCGTACGAGTTGCCCCACAGCCGTCCCGTTGAGCAGGCCGCGTTCGGCTGCCTGGCTACGAAGCAGAAGGTCGCAGCACATGTCCCTGAGCGGCCCCCGGAGCCACGCGCCAACCGGAACGCCGAAACCTTGCTTGCGCCGGTCGAGGTTCTCGGCCGGCACGAACTGCCGGGCAATGCGCTTGAGCAAGTACTTGGTGATGCCATTCTTCACTTTCAGGTCGGGCCGAAGGCAGAGGGCGAACTCCACGACGCTGTCGTCCAGGATGGGTGCCCTGAGCACGAGGTCGTTGCCCGTGCCGGCCACGTCAGTCTTCACACACAGATCGTCCGGCAGGTACGTGACCAAGTCAGCCGAGAGCAGTTGGTTCAGCGGCGCAACATTCGGATCGCCGATAGACGACTTCTTGCGATACTCAGGCCATGGGTCCCGATCCGCGAGTACTGCGCGCAGGTCATCTGAGAGCAGCCAGAGGCGCTCTTCATCGTGCCGAATCCGGCAAACGTGCCGCCAGTGACGCTGCACGAGAGTCTTGGGCACATACTCTATCGAGTCCCGGAGCTTGTGTAGCTTCTCGCTGCCGTCGGCGAGGGGACTCACCAAAGCGCTCGCCAGGCGCATCGACGGCGCCACAAGCGCGCTCGGAAGACGTCCGAACGCCAGAGGGAGGCTCAGCAGGGGGTGACGATGGGCCGGTCGCTGCCCGAGACAAAGGGCATACCTACCATATCCGGCGAACAGGTCATCGCCGCCGTCACCCAGCAGGACGGCAGGGACGTGCTGCCGCGCGAACCGACAGAGCTCGAACGTGACAATGGCCGACGAATCCGCATAAGGCTCACCGTAGTATCGCGCCAACTTGGGGAAGGTGTCGGCAATGTCCGGCCCCACGACATGCTCATGGTGATCCGTGCCGTATTTCTCCGCCACGCGCCGCGCGTGCTGCCGTTCGTCGAAGTCGGCCTCCTCGAAACCGATCGAGAACGTGAGCAGGGGCTGCGAGCTCACCTCACTGGCCAGGGCCACCACGAGACTGGAGTCCACACCCCCGCTGAGCAGCACTGCCGGATGGTCGAGATCGGCCATTCTCTTTCGGGTCGCCCGCCGGAGCCGGGCCAGCAGCTCTTCAGCCGCCTCGTCTTCGCTGGCCTCAGCGATGTTGTCGAACCCCATCCGCCAATATGGCTCGACCCGGATCTGGCCGTTCTCCGCGACCAGAATGTGCGCGGGCGGCAGCTTCTTCACCCCGGCGAAGATCGTCCTGGGCCAGGGAATGTAGCCAAAGCGCAGGTAGTCATCGAGGGCCTCTACATCGATGTCCCGGCTGACTTGGGGGTGAGCCGCGACCGCTTGGGGGCCCGATGCGAAGACCAGCCCGTCAGACAGCTGGGCGTAGGAGAGGGGCTTCTGGCCTATTCGATCACGACCCAGCAGCAGCCGCTGGTTCTTCTCGTCCCACACGGCAAAGGCAAACGCGCCGCGCAGACGTGCCGGCCACTGATCATCGCTGCTTTCATACAGATGAGCGATCAGCTCAGCGTGGTCCTCTGTGCTGAAACTCTGGCCACGCTCTTGCAGTTCGCGCCGCAACGCATCGGCGTTATAGATCTCGCCGTCGCAGACGGCGCAGACTGACTGGCCGTTGCTCCGGGGAGCCTGCCCGATCACCGAACCAACTCCGGCTGTCCGTCGTCCTTTGCAGGCAAGTGCCGCGCGGTCGGTCATCTGCAGACACTCAGCGGCCGAGGCGCGATGCTGTAGTGCGCTGCACATCGTTCTGATGTATTCCCGCACCATGCGCGACAACGCTGCCCCTGTGCTGACCTTTCCGCAAATCGCCGACATCTGTGCCACCCACTTGGGGACCCGAGTCACATGACTACGTCTCGGACGCTCGTGCTGCGGGTTCTCGAAACAACTCCGGATGCCCCATGATGAGTCCGGCGAAGAACCACATAGGCACGAGCGCGGGGAATATAACGTACAGATTATGATACATACCCGAAAACAACACCGCAACGAAAGCGCCGGCGAGTCCGAACAGCAGGGGCGAGTCTGGTGCTATTCTCTCCGACGCGCGTCTGAGACATCGGGCCCAACGCCAAGTCAGACCGAGTGCGAGCGCAACGAAGAGGACAGTTCCTAGTAGCCCAAATTCCACAATGAGAGTAAGCGCAAGATTGTGAATATAGGGACGAAAACCCCAGCCACGTTCCAGCAGGCGTTCCCTGGACGTGCCCCGCGCCATCTCAATGAGTTCGGGTGGGGTATATTCATGAGCGTATCCGCCGTATGAGAAGCGATTGAATCCAATCCCGAAGACCGGGTTCCAGTCGCGAGAACGAAGTACGTTCATGGCGCCGGCATTGTAGGCGATGCGTGTGTTCACTTTGTCGGTAGTAAATCGGTCGTATGTTGCGCTCGTCCCCGTTATCACGAAACCGGGAACCATCACCACGAAAGCCAGCGATAGCACAGGCACAGCCGGTTTCCAGCTCTTGGTTGTCAGCAGTGCAGCCGCTAGCCCAAGCACACTGCCCGCTATCATGGCCCTCTCTTTGGTCTTCAGGAGGGCTATCATCACGACCACGCATGCCGCGCACCAAAGCACGCTCCTGAGGCGCGACCCAGCACGCCCTGAGGCGGCAATGAACAGGGGCGTCCAGAAGCACAGGAACGTAGCAGCCGCGTTGTGTCCCATGGCACCCCAGTTGCCCGGTTGATACAGCACATTCGGTCCGTATATGAGCGACCGGCCGGGCAGATCCTTGCAAATGATGAAGATTGCGCACGCCGTCGCGACCACCAACTGGACCTTAAACAGCATCTGGAAATCGCGTCTGCTCAACTCGATGAACCGGCCGACGAAATAGAAGCACAAAGGACACAAGATGTTCTTTGTATAGTATTTCCACAGCACTATACCTGGCGTGACCAACATACCCACGACACCGGCGATCGCCATCCCAATGATCAAACCATCGAGCGCGCCGATTCGGAACGTCCGGTGCAGCCGTCGGGTGTAGCCCTGAAGCACCACGCCGGCGAGCAGAACTGGTCCCATGGCATTGTCAAGATTGGGCACCCCGAAGCCGAAGAGGCGGCTCCCGAACGGGACCAGCGCGATGGCGCAGAAACACACCACCAGTGCGAACACCGGTCGCACGAAGGCGGCGGCGATGAAGGCCATGGCCACGACCCACGCCCCGGCATACTTCGCGTAGCCCAAGGCGATAGCGACGGCCACGATGATCCCGGTCGCCACGGCCACGGCCATTCCCACGGCCCTTGGCTGGTGCAACTGGCGCCAGTCGAGCTCAGAAGCACGGTCCCGAGTCTCATTGGCGATGCGCCGAACACGCTCTACGAGAGCTGTGTCCCCAATCGGTTGTCTACCTGTCAGATTGGTCGCCATATGTCAGCACTCGGCCGCTAGACGGCCTGCAGCTCTTCGGCGCGCGTATCCCGCGCGAGCAGGAGCCCATCGAAGATGCTCAGCAGTTCGCGACGATGTGCATCGATGCTGTACACCTGGTGTGCCCTCTGGGACGCGGCCTCACCCATCTGCGCCCGTCGCGTATCATCCGCGAGGAGCGTTTCCATGCCATGCGCCAGCTCATCGGCATTACCGGCCTCGAACAGCAGACCGCACTCGGGCGTTATCTGCTCCGGAATGCCGCCGACCCTTGCACCGACAACTGGCTTACCATGGGCAAAGCTCTCCAGAACGCTCATGGGAAAGGTGTCTGGCAACTTCGACGGCACTACCACGAAAAGCGCGCGGCGCACGATCTCATATAGATCGTCTGCATCCTTGTGGCCCACGAACCGCACGGTGTCAGCAACCCGCGCTTGCTGGGCACGACGCTTCAGTCGCCCCATCTCCCCGTCTCGGTCGCCGCCAGCGATGACGAGCGGCACGTCGGGACGCAGCAGAGCGTAGGCATCTATCAGTGTATCAATCCCTTTTTGGGCCCATATGCGACCGAAGTACAAGATGTGATCGCCGTCGCCGAGAAGCGGCGAGCGGCCATTCGCGGGAGGACAGAAGCTCGGAAGGGCGCGCACACGAGCTTCCGGCAAGCCGGCCTGCACGAGCAGGTCTCTGAGGAACTCCGACGGAGTAATGAAGACGTCAACGCAATCGTAGATCCGCAATGCTTTGTGAACGTACATTGACGCCACTCGCGCCACTGTGGCCGCGAGAGAACGCTTCACACACCGATGCCTGAGGGCGGTCCACAGTCCCCGGTCCACACAGTCCATACAGAACTCGCCCGTCCGGAAGCAATCGTACGACGGGCAGAACAGATTGTGGTCGGCCACGCGCATGACTATTGGCATGCCGCGAGCTTTGAATGCATGGAGCATGCTCGGGGACATGTAGTTGTAGATGTTGTTTACGAACGCAATGTCTGCATCGGCGGCGTCGGCCAATTGTCTCGCTTTTCGCTTCGCCTCGAGTGAGTATGTCGCGCGTCCGAAGAGCTTCAGCGCCTTCCATGGCGAAAGGCGCATCTGCCTTAGGTGCACCTCGTTGGCCGCCGCCGGTGGCGAGACGTAGTAGTCGCTGTACTCGCTCTCCAGAGAACCGTCATACGCCACTGTGAAGGGTACAATGCGATGCCCTTGCGCCTGCAGCGCTTCCATGAGAGTGAGCAAGTAGGTCGCAGTGCCGCCGCCCCTGAACAGGTATTTGTGAGCCATGAGGATTGTCACAGCTTGATCTCCAAACGGGGGCAAATGCCGCTGTGTGAGCCGGGCCCACGTGGTCACGCCACTATCTCACGATCTCATGTTCGGGACCTCGACCTACTCCCTCGTGCGTCGATGAATGCCTAATGCCCAACGCGTCGATCCAGGCCCGCACGCCACTCATGGGAGTGTCATGGGCTGATGCCTTCGAGTTCCTGGTCGGCGTCCGTTTTGTGTGCCTCCAGCCTGAGACGAACTACTCCCCACACCATGCCAAGCGCCCAGGCAAAGGTCCGCAAGAACAGCCAAGGCATTAGTACGAAGAATCGCGCTTTTCGAGTCTGCCTCACGGCGAATACTGCGGAGGGGATGTGGATACTCAAGCCTACGGCCGCCAGAAGTGCGAGGGCCCAGGCTGCCGGCGGCCACCAGACAAGAGGAATGAGCGCTAGCGTAAGCAGCGCCAACGGCGGCTGCACTAGATCAAGTGGACGCACGTAGCCATCGCCACGCCGCATGTTCGGATGATCCCGGTAGACACGAAGGCGCGTCCCCGCCTGGCGAAACTGCTTCCGCAAGTGGCCACCAAGGCTAGTTCGATAATGCTGGGCCACCTTGTTGTTCGGATCGAAGCCGAGTCTGAACCCTTGCTTGCGTGCCCTATAGGCCAACTCCGCGTCTTCCGTGGCGCGCAATTCCTCCTTGAAACCGCCGGTGGCCTGAAGCACGCAGCGCCTGTAGCAGGAGTTTCCCCCGGGTAAGAAGTGCGCGTCTTGTCCCATCTGGGCATGGCGCCGGACTATGTCCTGGTGCGCGCACGACGCCAGCAGCGACTCCGGGTTCGCGATGCTGAAGGAGCCCCCAATGCCGTCGAGTCCCTCTGCTTCCAGCCTGGTGACAAATCGGCGTACCCAGCCCGTGTTGGGTACGCAGTCGCTGTCGAGAAGGCAGATGATGTCTCCCCGGGCCGCCCGCCAGCCGGCATTGCGGGCAGCGCTGGGCCCCGCGTTGGTCTGCCGTATGCACTTTGCGCCCAGCCTCTCGGCGGCCACTGCCGTATCATCGGTGGAGCCGTCATCAACGACGACGATCTCGATGTCCCCATCGCGCCAGTCTTGTTGAAGACATGCCGAGACGGTGCGGCCAATTGTCTCGGCTTCGTTGTAAGCCGGGATGACGATCGACACCACCATTTGCACGACCTCCCAACGCTGCCAAAACCTCGCACTCTTGCCCTCGTATGTCTGGCTCGCGTTCAAGCACAACTCGATTGCGCCCAGCCTCGGGAAGGGCCACACGCGTCGCCTAGCTGGCATGGGACGTGGCGCAAGGCCTTAGACGGATGTGGGACGGCCCTGACCGTCACCGCCTCGCGGCAGCGACGGGACTCTTGCCATAACCTCGGCCAGTAGGCCCATTGCCCCGAGTTGCAGGCCGGAGAGCAGCAGCAGCACCGACACGTCGGCGACGTCGTGGTACGACACCACCTCGACACCGAGCTTCACCAGCCCCGCTATGCCGAGCAGGAACGCGGGCGGCATGAACACCTTCAGCGGATTGAAGCAGCAGATTGTCCGCAAGACGAGCAGAATGAAGTTGTACGTATCGTGGAATGCCCGAATCTTGGACTTGCCCTTTCTCGGTTTGTAGTTGATAGGGACGTACTTCACTAACATGTCGTTGCACAGCATGGCCAGCGTTATGGTGCTCGTGAAGGAGAAGCCGCTTGGAAGGAAGCCCAGGAACGCCAGCGCATCACGCCTGCGAAACGCGCGAAGTCCAGAGTTCAAATCCGGGATGTGCGTTCCTGCCAGATAGCCGGCGAGCTTGTTGAGAAACCACTTGACGGGCCGCCGTATTAGCGGCGTATGCACGCTGTCACCCGTCCGCGCAGCCACCACCATGTCAGAATCCTGCAGCTCGTCCACGAGACGCGGCACTTCATCCGCTGGGTACTGGCCGTCGGCATCGATGATGACGATGATCTCCCCGACGGCACGGCGAATGCCAGTCTTGAGTGCGGTGCCGTATCCGCGATTACGGCCGTGCGCGATGACTCGAATTCCGTCCACGCGCCTGGCTATCTCCGCCGTCCGGTCCTCGGAGCCATCGTCCACGACGAGCACTTCGTAGGAGAGATCGGTGTCGCTCAGCGTCCGCCGTATGGCGCGCAGCTCTTCTGCGATGGCTTCCTCTTCGTTGTAGGCGGGCACCACCACAGTGAGTTGGACTGGCTCAGAGGCCAGTAGGTCATCCGGCGCGCGCATCGCCAGGGATTCCGTCGTCACATCAATCATGCGTGTTGCCTCCGCTCTGGATATAGGACGCAGGGCGCCGGCAGGCACACCTTTCGCGACGATTCGTAGGGTAGCGTCGGGCTCCAAACGTCATGCATCCTGAATGTAAAATACTTGCATAGACGAGGATCACGCACGTAACAGGCACGTCGATGCCCCGAGGCCTCGCGCGTCTGGAATTGCCCTGCAACGGCGACAGGTCGCGTGTCGGAGGGCTTCGGCTCCGGGTCCGATGGCGGAAGCGCCGGCCCTATGTAGAACCCGCGCCGTCCGTCGGCTAACCCGTTGGCACGGTCCCCCGGTCCTGCACGCTCGCCGGGGCAGCCCCCGGCCTATCCCGGCCTCGGACTTCCGTTGACAGAGGGCGACCCGCTCCTCAGCAGACCGATCAGTTCGCGGAGTTCAGCCGCGGAAATGAGCCGTGTGACGAACAACGCAGCGGCCAGATAGACGCAGAAGAGCCCCAGCCCAATGCCCACCGAAAGGATGTGGCGGAGCCCGAATACTGCGCCAATGCCCAAGGCCCCCAGGACGGCAACGGCCAGTCCGGGCCACGGGCTCGGCGCCGGGCCGCAGCGGCAGTGCACCCGCACGCCCGCGTAAACAGCTCCGCAGACGCTGCCCACGACGATTCCGACCATGCATCCTGTGGCACCGTAGCCTGGCGCGAGCGCAACGGATGTGACGCAGAAGGCGCCAGCGACGACGGCGTGCGACTCGAGGTTCACCATCGTGGTGCCGGCTGCTGCCGCCATGGACGTGGCCAGCAGGTAGTAGATAAAGAAGGGAATGGCGATCGTGCCCACCAGCGCCGCCGCCCATGCCCCCTCAAAGCCGAGCCCGAGTGCAGCCCTCAGGATCTGCTTCCCGAGCAGGACGAAGATAGCGCCGCAAAGAACCGTGGCGATGACCTGCCATTTGTACAGGGCTCCCAGCCACAGGCCGGCCTTCTTCCGCTGGCCAGCGACGAGGAGCCGTGTCAACCCAGGTATGAGGCTGAAGCTAGGGGATGCGAGGAGGCTGGCAACCATTGTCCAAATGCCAGCGGCAATCCCGAACACCGCGACCTCTCGTGCAGGCCCGCCGCCACTCGCGAGGAGCAGTGCGCCACCTTGGCCGAGTAGTATCCAAATGAATCGGCCGGGAGCAGCAGGCAGACCCACCTTCAGATGCTGCCACACGCTGACCCACGTCTCGCGCTGGAAGCGGCTTGGCGGCAGCGGGCGAGACGCCCACAGCGCGTGGGGTAGCGTGGCGAGCGCCGAGGCAACCAGTCCCAGAGCAGCACCAGGAACGGACCACAAACCGTACAGAGTAGGCACCAGACCGAGCTTCACGATTGATGTCACTGTCTCGCGAGCGACGACCGGCCGTATCCGACCTCGACCGTATAACAAGCCATATAGCGGATCGGTCGCAATGCTGAGCAGAAGCGCGAGCCCCGTTGCCGCGCTCGCGAGCCCACCGACGCTGGGAAAGCGCATCGAGTACACCAGAGCGGCGCAAGTCGCTCCGCAGGTCACGGCCACCAGCAGCTTTAGCCCGAGAAAGCCGGAGAACAACCGTGATACGCCCATGTGGTCTTGGCGCGCTTCGTACGCGGACACGTGGTACGCGAAGCTCACATGGGTGCCAAGGTCGCCGATAGCCTGCCCCAGAACCATGGCTGAGAAGAGGAAAACAAAGGCGCCGTAAGCGCTCGGGCCCAGCAGCTTAGGAACGGTGAAGAGCCAAGCGACCGCGACGGCCGCCTGCGCACCGCGGTGAATCCATGTCCAGCCTACATTGCGTACGGCCCCGCTTGCGTTCGTGGTCACCACACGCTCTCGGCTCGGCTCTGCGTGCCTGCCGAGCATCCCGCTGGTGTCCGCAGGCCGAAGGCGCTTGTGGACCAAAGCCCCTGCCGAATGAGTAGCGGCACGAGATGAGTTCATTGCACTACTGCTCTGAACGCAATGTGCCACACTGCCGAACAGTCGCATTTACATAAGGCGCCTCGCCTTGGATGCCCGCGATGGCCACGATGGTCCGCGGCTCCATGCGCACCGCATGAGGCCACACCCGGAGCCGAAGGAGCCGCGCGAGCGAGCGCTTCAGCAGCCGACGCCAGGTGGCCACGGCGGTGCCATAGTCGTGCTCAACGAGCATCAGCGCCACGACGGCGAAGCCGGCACGCTCGAGCGCCCTCCTAAGAGCCTGCGGGGTAAACACGTGGAAGTGGTCAGCGTCGTCAGGCCACCGCCACGGCTGTCCCGTGCAGCGATAGCACAGCGTGCGCAACGTGTCGAGAAGAGCATGTACGCGCGTGTAGTGCGGAGTGCTCACGACAAGTACACCCTCACCTCCAAGTAAGCCCCTGACGCTCCGGAGTAGCTCCACGGGATCCGCGACGTGCTCGACTATCTCCCAAAGCGTGACTATGTCCCAGTGGCCCACCTCAGACCACCCCACAAAGCTCTCGATGCTCTCATGCACGAGATGAACCCGGAGCTTTTCAGCGGCGCACCGAACCGCCGACGCTCGCATCTCAACTCCCAGCGCCTCGGCTTCCGCACGCCGGGCAAGAGCGACAAAGATACCGCATCCGGCTCCCAGGTCTAACACCCTACGACCACGCAACGCACCAACGTGCTCAGTGAGAATGCCGAGGCATTTGGCGAGCCGCTGCTCCGCTACGCCTAACTCCACCATCCGCTCCCAGTAACCAGAGGCCTCATAGTAGTCAGCCGAGGAGCAGCGCCGGGACGAGGGGGCAACCGAAACGGCTCCGCAGTTGCTGCAGCGAACCGTAGCCCCCGGGGGGCCTTGGGCCCCCGGGGCCAGCGGGTGTCCATACAGCACGTACAACAATCCCCCGCACAAGGCACAGGAGCTGTCCACCAGGATCACCTTTAGCCACGCCCAACGAGCCTCGATGTCGCTCGGGCACATCGGGGATCATTGTCCGGCTCCATGACTCGTTGCCAGTTACTTTCAGGCATGGCACAGTCCAGCAATACTGCAATGACGCCCTATACTGCGAAGTGTTGTTCCAATGCACCTCCCCGCCCCTATCATGCCAGCGGCTCTTATCGCATGCCATGAAAGCGGGACCAGGACGAAGATCCCGCTTGTCGACCCAGGTACGAGGCCTGAAGGCACTTTGGCCCTGCAACGCACAGAGCCACGCGGGGCGAACGCGTGAGCTACGCACCCCCACCTACCGGCTTGTCCCGACAATGCGCGTCCGAGCCATCATCTTCGTGCTGTTTGGGCCATCTCTCCTTTCACGCGAGCCGCCCCAACGGGCACCGCCTTCTCCCTCCGACCTGTCACGCTGCCGGCACAGGGCGGCCATAACGCCCATTGCTCCGTAGGCCGACAGTACCCACATTAGTGGATCTATCGGCAGCCGGTAGCGGAAGTTGACGTGGATCAAGCTGTACCCGAAGGCGTAGAACAGCACTATCGCGACAAGCAGGCGGCTATCAGGCATCCCGCGCCATGCCAGCCCAGCGCCATATATAGCCAGGATCATCAGCGGCAGATAACATGCCGCCGTGATCGCCTTGTACTTAGGCGTATTGAGCCTGCTCTTCGTTATGGGCTCCGGCCACGGCCAGAAGAAGTAGACGAACTTGCCCGCAGTGAGAGAGAGAAAGCGCTGTCCGTCTCGCCGCACGTTCTGCCACGCTTCGCGCATCAACACCGAGCGACGCGCGCCGTCAGATGTGTGCCGCATCTCCTGCTCCACTCTCTCCCGCTCGCGCTTGTAATCGGCGCCAAACTCATCAGGGTCGTCGAATTTCAGCATCTTGACATCGGTGCCCGGCAGGTGCGATCCCCAAAAGCACCTGATCGCATAGTCGCACAGTGGCATGACGTGACCTGTCATTCGGTGATTCCGATACATCCACGGTGCGAAAGCCAAACCCATGCCCATCAGGACGGTGGCGGCGAATGTGGCTCTGGCGCGCAGTTTCGCTGCATTCCGTCGCAGCAGTATCCATATGAGGACCGCGGGGAGCAGCATCACTGCCATCTCTACGCACAACACGGCCAGTCCGATGAGTAGACCGAGCCCGATCCCGCGGATCGCTGTCAGGCAGTCTCCGCTGTGGAGGGCCATCAATACGGCCCCCGCGAGGAAGAGCGTGAGAATTGCTTGCGGGTACACTATGGTGGCCAGATATACTGCAGGCGGATAGAGCGCAAATATGGCTGCGGCAATCATCCCGGTTCGTTCGCCGAACAGCTTATTCCCGATAAAGAAGACTAGTATCGCGGCGACGCCCGCCAGCACCGATTGTGCTGCTCTGATTGGGAGCACGCCTTCGCCGAAACCGACGGCGACCGCCGCTAGAAAGCCTGGATAAAGGGGAGGCTTAATCTTGTCGTACCAAAACGGCTGACCTGCGAGGAGGTGCTCTGCCCACTTCACGTACAGCTCTTCGTCCCCGTATGTCGTTGTGCTAGGAAGCCAAACGCTGGCTGCAATCCGCGGCACAGCGGCGGCCAGGAACAGAGTGGCGCATATGACAAGCGTTCGGTGTTTGCTAAGACTGGCAAGCACTATCTCTCTTCCCTCCGGTCTTGCTGCCGACGCGTGTTGGTGCCCTGCAGGATACGGATGGCCGGACTTCCAACTCCGCCACCCCCGTTCCGCGCACTCACCTTGGTGGGCTCGCGTCCGCGCTCGGAGATGGGATTCTGTCGCGGCGGCGACGGCGCATAGACGACGGCGGTCTTCCTTCGCTTTTCAAACCGCCGGAGCGCCCGCCACCCAGGAGCGCCGTTGTGCACGCTCTGGATGAGCTCCGCATTCAACCCAAAGGCTTCGTTCTTGCGCTCGGAGTGCTTGTCCAATGCGCCCCACGCGAAAGAGCTCTGATTCCAGAGCAAAAGGATGTTCTCTCGGGAGCGTGCAGACGCGGCCGCCGACGCAGCGGGCAAGGAGGCAACGTTGACCAGACGTGCTGGCGAGACGTCGAACTCCTTTGTCAGAATGAAGAATGCCTCATCCTCGCAGACCACGCGGCATGCTGGGGAGGCAGCAGAGCCAAGCCATTGGGCAAACGGCACAAGCTCGGCGAATCTGCTCTGGTCCCTACGCAGACAATAGTGCGTGTAGTCGTAGGTCCCAACTCCCAGAAAGACGATGCCGACGGCTCCGGCAGTCAACCGAACCAGGTGCCAGTACCCATGGGACACACCCGCACCTTGGCGCCGCCACGCCACCCACGAGAGGTACGCCAAGAGCGGTGCGGACAGCAGGAGCCCTCCGCTCCAGGCTGCACGGACTGGAGGCCACAAGGCCCAAACCGCAACGTAGGTCGCGACCCCAGCGGCGCATGCGAGCGCCCACAGGCGGGCGCTCATAGCTGCCCCGACTCTCGTAGGTGCCCAGCGCACAACTTCGTGCACGCCTGCGATGACGGCCAGGTAGAACAGCCATAAGATTGGCAGCGCATATCGCTGCGTCGCGGCTGAGACCCACATGTGCACGCCAACGAAGGGCACGCCGAAGGCGAGCACGAACCAGGCCATGGAGCTGTCCCTCTTCATTATGCCACGAAAACCCACACCCGCCAGAATCAAGAGCGTGCCAAACGCGGCCGCCGCAACAGCGGTAGACAAGGGACTACCTGCTTTGACCGTGACGGCGAAAGCCCGCGGCAGATGCTCCAGAGCCGTCGCCGCGACGACCTTGATGAATGTCAGCCCGACGGGCAACATCGGCTCCCCCGCCTCTTGCGGTCCCGGTATGGATGCATTGTGGGCCTGCACTAGCGCCAGCCACCCGTAGATGGGCAGCAATGCGGCCACACAGAATGCGAGCCGATTGAGTCGGCGCGAAACCACGAGTGTGTCGGTGACGAAGATGGCTATGATTAGCAGGATCCCTTCATAGCGCACGAGGGCTGCGACGCCACCCAGCGCATAGGCCCAAGGCGAACCCCGCAGGACAGCCCATGCCGCTCCCACCGTCAAGGCAAGGAAGAGGCAATCGGTTATCGGCTGTAGCGCAAAGGCCGATACCTCTGGGTTGAAGCAGAACAGCCAGACTAAGAAGAGGGCGCCGGATGTTCCCAGCAGCCGCCGTCCCAAAGCGAAAAGCAGCGGAAAGAGGCTCAAAGAAGCGGCCACACTGATGACTTGCCCAGCGTACATAACGGATCTTGGCCCAGGCAATACGGAGCCCAGAGAGGCCATCAAGACCGGGAGGCCGGGTAGCACGCCAACCCTCTGCGCTGGCAACTCCGCCCTGAGCAGATGCACGCCCAACTGCTGGTATGCGTAGAAGTCTGGAGCCGGAACGACGAGTCGATCCATATGCGCCAAGCGGTGCACAAGGGCCACGAGGATGAGCACGACCAGCGCACCCCAAATGAGCGTTCCGTTTGCGCATCTGCCTGGCTCTCCGCCAGCAACGATGCGCCCTGTCATGACGCGGTTCATTCCCAACCATTCGACGGGAAGTTCGGCACGCCTCGCACTCAGCACCTCGCAGCCGAGTCGCTCCGGACACGATCTGTGTCTTCTCGGCGCGGCGGCAGCCAGAAAGCCAGCAGCCCCCACAGAGCGCCCCACGCCCAGGCGAAACCGTGCAGGAAGAATATGGGAATCATGGCCAAGTGCCGCACGTGTTTGGTGTGACGTGTTGCGTACACCGTGGCTGGCACGTGCAGCAGGAGCCCGAGCATAGCCAGAGCAAGTACTGCCCATCTTATCGGAGCCACCCATAGCAGCGGCAGCAACGCCGTAAGTAGCAAGAATAGCGGCGGCTGGACGAGATCTGTCGCACGCGTGTAGCCGTCCCTGCCTCGGGGATCTGGGTGGTCCGAATACAGCTTCATGCGCCAGGACCCATAGCCGCCCTGCGTCTGGAGGTAGCCGTACAGGTTAGTCGGACGATAATGGCCAACAGTGACTGACCGGGCGGAGCCGAGTCTGTAGCCGCACTTGCGCGCCCGGTATGATAGGTCGGCATCCTCAGTCGACACTCCGTACTCCTCGCTGAAGCTGTCGAGCCTCTCGAGCACCCCGCGTCTGAAGCAGATGCTGAACGAGCCGAGACGCCCGACTTCCGTAGCCATTCGGGCCTGCTGACCCGCTCTGCCAGAGAGCTGAGGCCCTGGGCCAACGCCCCGCCGGCGATCAGCTTACACCGCAGCTCGGCGAACTGCCCCGCGAGTTGTGCGACGGCCCGAAGGACTACGTCACTCCCTCATACGCAACGTGGCGCCCCGAGCAGCCAGACCGTGTGCCCATCGGCATGCCCGAGACGATCTACGCGTAGTAGCCCACCCCCGCGTTCCAGGTGCCGCACCTGGGCAGCCGCGGGGGTGCCGGACACCATCAGCTCCCACAAGCCAGGGCGGGCTTCGCATTCAGTACCTGCGGGCCGCGGAAGCTCGGCTAGCCCCGGCTGGCCAGCACGATGCCCAGGCACATTAGTGCGACGCCGAGGAGCCTCAGCGGCGACATGGGCTCTCTCAGGAAAACCCACGATAGGCCGAGCACAAATGCGAACGCACTACTGACGAAGAGCGGATAAAGATAGCTCAACTCATACTGCGACAAGAGCCTCAGCCACATGAGCATCGCAGCCCCGTAGCACGTCACTCCGCAAGGCAGCGGCCAAGTGCGAGCCAAGCGCAGCAGCGCGGCCATGCTCCCCGCCTCTCCGATTACAAATCCGCCCGATAACGTCAGGCCGTGCTTCAGCAAGACGCTGCCGCCTCCTGCTAAAAGGACGCACCCGGCCATCAGAACGACGAACTTCATGGCACTCACTTCCGCCACCCTACAAAGAGATGGTTGAGGCCCCACTGCGTCCAGAAGTACTTCTTCTCAATGTCAGCGAAGCCCCGCCTCTTCAGCCTCTCGATGATCTCAGAGTCCGTGAGGTAGTACTGCTCTTCCTCATCCATTCCTCGCTCCGAGTCAATGTCATGCTCTGTGCCGAAGAGACGATCGTGGAGCGCAACGACCTTGTGGACCAGGATCTCGGCCACGGGATTACCCATGGTCACGATGATGTTGCCGCCGGGTGTCAAGCATCTCCACGCTTCTGCCAGCTCAATGTCCCTCAGGGACCGAGGCACGTGATTCAGGTTTGCAATGAAGGTAACAGAGCGAAAAGTGCCGTCCTTGAACGGGAACTGCGAGATGTCCTCCACGACGTTCTCGTCCGAAAGGCCCTCGTACGCGTACACGTCTATCCCGTGTCCGTTCGCATCGAGGTACTCCCTGATGAACCTATTATGCCTTCCGCACCCGACGTCCAGGCAGTACCCGGTTACCTCCCTACTGACATAATCGAACCGCTCAGAAGCAAGCGATGATAAGCCCCACCTGTCATCATGGAACAGCGTGAGGGCTCGGAGCGGGAACGTCAGGCAGTCCTTCATCCTTTGGGCAGCGGTCCTCGCGGGGGCACGTGAGTGGCGCCGTTCCCGACGGTGGGCGATCGCGCTTGCCTCCGCCTCCCTCATTCCCCGGCCTCCACATCCGGATACCGCTGGGGTCCACGCACATCCGACGCGCCCGCGTGCCCCGGGCAGCCGCTGCGGCACCCCATCAGGGCCATCTCCTGCGCAAGATTCTTCACCTTCGCGGCGAGCTCCGAGAGCCTCACGGAGTAGTGAATGGTTATCGCTACGAGAAAGAAAATGCCGAATAGGAATATGGTCGTCGTCGGCAATGCTGCGCCGATGAGTCGCGTGATCCGCTCCAACAAGTCGTACCACATCGCAAGCACGAGTATCATAATGCCGGCAGTGATCCACAGCCAGCAGAATTCCTCTCGGAGCTTCCGCCGACGCACGAGGTCAACGATAACGAGCAACAGAGACACACTGAGGCACAGTGCGAATACCTTCTGCCGCGGAGTCACGTTAACTACCACCCGCGCGTGTCGGCGCCGCGCGTAGGAGCGTTACGAAGATAGAGAGAAGCATCTTGAACACATAGTAAATGGGCCTGAGCCCCGAGTGCATCGACTGCTGGCCCGGTGCCGGGCGCATCTTCACAGGGATCTCGGCAATACGGACCCCCGCTCGATGTAACATGATGATCACGTCGGCATCGGGATAGTCCCACGGGTAGGCATCAGTCACGAGTATGTCCAGCACCTTCCGGTTGAATGCCTGGTAGCCCGACGTGGGGTCGCTTATCCGGCGCCCAGTCAGGATGCTCGCGATCGTCCGAAAAACGGCGATGCCGATTCTGCGAAGTAGGGGTACTCTGTATCCCTGCTCACCGAGGAATCGCGAGCCGATCACCAAATCCACGTCCTCGGCTTCCAGACATTCCACCATCTGGGGAATGTACTCCGCCTTGTGCTGACCGTCGCCGTCGATCTGCACCACATACTCGTACCCGTTGCCCGCGGCGTACTTGTATCCCGTCTGCAGCGCAGCTCCGTACCCGAGGTTGAAGGGCAGCCGGCACACGCTGGCACCCTTTTCGGTCGCCACACGTGTGGTCTCGTCAGCGGAGCCATCATCAACAACCAACACATCGGAGTCCGGTACATGTGCTGAGATATCATCAATCACGGCGCCGATGTGGTCAGACTCGTTGTACGCCGGGACAATACAAAGCAATCGCCCGCCCCCCTCGGCAAGCCTCGCTTTCGCCATGAAACAACGTCGCCTCCTCGACAGGGCGCGGCGAGTCGGCAACCGGACCCAAACGCCCCACAGCAGCACGCAGAGTAGCGCTCCCCCCCAAAGCCCATGTGTCCGGCATGCAAACTTTCTGCAATACGCAGCCGAAGGGCCGAGCCGCCGGTGCCGGGAAATAGCGCCACGCGGGGTACGGCATCGCGCTCCAAAGACGACGTTTAGTCTGGCGAGAGCATGGGAACATAGAAACTTGTGTGGGGGGCCGTAACAAACATGGAACAAAAATGTAACGACGCCTCAGGCCCGCCACTCTTGACTTCGCGATCGCAGCCACTACGTCCGCCAACCGCCGCTTGCTCGGTCCTAGAAGGGGGCACACAGAAGTGCGACTTGCTCTCAATTACCATGCGCTCGTGCGCGTCTTTCCGCCTGTGGCCGCAGTGATGTTGCTCGCCGCGTCGCCGCTGGTGGCCACTGACTACTACGTCTCACCTGACGGCAATGACGGCAACGATGGCAGTCTGGGGCATCCGCTGGGGACACTCCACGAAGCGTTCTGGCAAGCGAGATCGCCCGGCGACAGGATACTGCTGATGAGCGGGAAGATCCGCCTAGGGCCCGGAGACTGGACAGAAGCGGTCACTTGGGGTGGTGGGGCCGAGGGCAATCCCATAGTCATGGAGCGGGCGCCCGGGGCAACTCCCGAGGTGGACATGAGCAGGGGCCGCTTCTATATTAAGCACGACTACTGGGTGGTTCGGGGGCTGCCCGATAGGAAGCTGAAGTTCACGCCGTGCAACTCCATCGTGTGGACCGTGTTGGCCCGCCACTTTACGATCGAGGATTGCGAGTTCGACGTGTCTTATGAGGTCTTTCGCACCGGCGGCTACAGTTCGGCCGATGTCAACTTCCGGGGAAACATCGTGTGGCTGGGGGGCCGAGATGACCAGAGCAGCGTGACCTCGTACCGGGCGCAGGGCGGAGTAATTGAGCACAACGAATTCCACTTCGTTGGACAAAAGGCGGCAGGGCTGGCCTTCAAGGGTGCTGCTCGCGACGTAGTCATTCGATACAACAAATTCATCGTGCATCCCGGCGTCACGAGTGTGGCCACCGGCTTGTACCTGGGTGCCTTTTTCAGTGGCTGGCCATCATCATTGTATCAAAGCGTGAATATGCTCGTCCACGACAACCTGTTCTATAACTACCCCGGAACGGCCATCGTGATGCGCAGTGCCAAGGATTGTGGCATTTACCACAACACGTACTACGGCAGCGGACCGTTCGTTACGCTCATGCCATGGGCCTATTGGAATGGCGTTGCGCCACGGAACATCACGATCGGGAACAATATCATCTACGCAGACAACCCGGCAAAGCTGCTCACGGTCTATAGTGGCTGCGACGACGGCTTCCTCAGTGACAGCAACCTCGTGTACAGCCCGGTTGGGGAACCTACCGTTAGCTGGCTGGGCCGCACCATGAGCTTTGCGGACTATGTTGCGGCTACGGGCAACGATACTCATTCCATTGTCGCTGACCCTTTGTTGGCCAGTCTCCCCGGTGGCGACTTGCGCCTCCAGCCCACCAGCCCCGCCATTGATGTCCGTGGCGCGTTTCGATTTGGCTGGAACGATTTGGCGGGGACGCAGCGGCCTTCAGGTGACGGGTATGATCTCGGATGCTACGAAACACCTCGTGAGAACACTGCTCCTGCTCCAGTTGGTACGCTAACTGCGCAAGATAAGCCACAGGACGACGGAGGACGCATCGAACTGGATTGGTCGGGCTATGCTCCGCCCAGCGATTTCGACCATTACAACATCTACCGAGGCACCTCAAGCTTCGATGATGTCACGCCGATGGCTCCGCTCGCCCAGATCAGCTACGTACTCGGGGACATCACCTCCCATACCGATGCCACCACCATAAACGCCACCGACTACTACTACGCCGTTACGGCGGTGGACGCGACTGGCCTCGAGGACAAAGCGGTGCAGTCCGTTGGGCCGGTGCGATCTGTCGATCAGAACGATCCCCCGCCTCCGCCTATCTCCAGCTTGGCTGCCCATGACACGCCTGACGATTACGGCGGCAGCATCGACTTGGACTGGAGCGGCTACAGCGCGCCAGCCGACTTCGACCATTACAACGTCTACCGCGACACTTCTGCCTTCAGCGACGTGACCTGGATGACCCCGCTCACCGCGCTAACGCATGGCTCCGAGACAAGTCACACCGACGCTACAACCACCGATGGAAGTGACTACTACTACGCGGTCACCTGTGTGGACAAAAACGGCAACGAGCAGAAAGCCGTTATCGCCGCCGGGCCGGTCCGGTCAGTCAGCAATTGGAGGCCATGGCCGGGGGGCAAGGCTGCCGCCGTCAGCCTCACCTATGACGACGGCAATTTAAGCAGCTACAATGACAGGCAGACCCTGGCGAGGTACGGCTTCAAGGCTACGTATTTCATCAATACAGGTAGGCTTGGCAATCCACACAAAATAACCTGGCCTATGGTCCGAGAATTGTACGATGCAGGTCACGAGATAGCTAGTCACACACGCGATCATGCTCATCCGGGACAGACCTCCCGGCAAGAGCTTTGGATGCAGCAGGACCTGTGGTTTGATGATATGCTGGTGAACACTACAATACCGGAAGATGACTTGAGGCGGTCGTTCGCTTACCCACATGGCCTCTTCGATGACTACTACGCCCACGACGTCCTTCCGAAGTACTACCTCTCCGCGCGGACTATTGTCCGGGGGCTGATCCATCGGCCCCCTGTAGACTGGCATTTGCTCCCGGCGCACATAATAGACCATGGCCCTGTTGATATACTCCTCGAGATCGTTGATCAGGCCGTCGCTAAAGAGGAATGGCTCATACTCCTCGCCCACCGGTGGTACGATCCTGCGTTCCTGGACGCCCTTGCAACTCGAAACGTCTGGGTCGCCCCTCAGGGCGAGGTAGTCCGGCACCTCCTCGGCGACGACGCCCCCGACCTCCCGCCCCTACGCATCATCGGACTGAACGTGTACGACACGCCTGGGGACGCAGACGGATCCATATCCTTAGACTGGCCCGGCTACCATGTGCCCAATGACTTCGGGCAGTACAGGCTTTACCGCGCGACCTCCAGCTTCAATGATGTCTCTGGTATGGCTCCTATTGCCGTCGTCACCACCCCGGCGCAGACCGCATATACCGACACCACGGCTGCCGAAGGAACTCCATATTACTACGCCGTCACCTGCGTGGACGCCGGCGGAAACGAGATCAAGGCAGTGATCTCTGCTGCGCCCGCGCCAGATCCCATTGAGACATTGGCAGCCCAAGATACTCCGGGAGACTCCGGCGGCAGCATCGATCTAAGTTGGACCGGTTACAGTCCACCGGTCGATTTCGCCGAGTATCGCATCTACCGTGCCACGTCGAGCTTCAACAACGTGTCGGAGATGGAGCCCATCGCCACTGTGGCGGACGCCTCACAGACGACCTATACCGACGCAACGACGACAGACGGGACCAACTACTACTACGCGGCGACTTGCGTGGACACCGACGGGAACGAGAACAAGGCCGTGACGTCCGTTGGCCCTGTCCAGTCGCTCGACAAGGACGCGGCACCGGATCCTATCGCTGCATTGACAGCCGAGGACACTCCCGGCGACTCCGGCGGCAGCATCGATCTCGACTGGAGTGGCTACAGTGCACCCGCCGATTCTGACCACTACAATATCTACCGAAGCACGTCCAGTTTCAGCGACGTGTCGGAGATGGAGCCCATCGCCACCGTCGACGATGCGTCGCAGACTACCTACAGCGACGCAACCACGACCGACGGCACTGACTATTACTATGCCGTGACATGCGTAGACACCGATGGCAAGGAGAACAAGTCAGTCACGTCCGTTGGGCCGGTGCAGTCCCTCAACGACGAAGACACGCCGCCAGACCCCATAGATGCGTTAGCAGCTCACGACACTCCGGACGACGACGGTGGCGCAATCGATCTGGACTGGAGTGGCTACAGTGCACCCGCCGATTCTGACCACTACAATATCTACCGAGCCGCTGCCAGTTTCAGCGACGTGTCGGAGATGGAGCCGATTGCCACGGTCACTGACGCCTCGGCAACGACGTACACCGATGCAAGCACGACTGATGGCACTGACTATTACTATGCCGTGACATGCGTAGACACCGATGGCAAGGAGAACAAGTCAGTCACGTCCGTTGGGCCGGTGCAGTCGGTGGATGACACGGCCATTCCGCCGGATGCCGCCACTGCGCTGTCTGTCCAGGACACTCCCGACGACGACGGCGGCAGCATCGATCTGGACTGGACGGGCTACACGCCGCCTGACGATTTCAGCAATTACCGCGTGTACCGAGCCACATCGAGTTTCGACGACGTCTCCGACCTGACTCCCATCGCCACCGTCGACGATGCGTCGCAGACTACCTACAGCGACGCAACCACGACCGACGGCACTGACTATTACTATGCTGTGACATGCGTAGACACCGATGGCAAGGAGAACAAGTCAGTCACGGCCGTTGGCCCGGTGCAGTCGGTGGACGATCTTGGGCCTACCATCTTGCACACCTTCGCGACTGGCAGCACCAGCACACAGCCGGTCAAAATGCTCGTCACAATGCCGGCCACACCGAGCGACCCTGACCTCTCCGCAAACGAGATATTCGGCACGGACCAGATTGCGCGTTGGGACCCGGCGATGCCGGATTACGTGTACCTATATGATGCGCCGAACGACCCGCTATTCGCCGTTCGGCCCGGCGCAGGCTTCTGGGTCAACTTCACGACCGAGACGACGGTGTCTTTCAATGGCCGGAGGCCCAGCGCGAACGCTCCTTTCGAAACAAGTATCAACCCGCAGTGGAACCTCCTTGGTAATCCCTGGACGACCGCGATGCCGTGGAGTTCTGTGACAGCGTCGCCCCAAGGCAGCATCGTCAGCTTCGGCTGGATCTACGAGGGTTCTGGAGGCTACGAGCTCGTAAGTTCCGTCACAGCCCTCAATGCCGTCAGTAGCGTTCCGGCCTACCGGGCTTTGTGGGTCCATGCGTCGCCCGATGCCGACAAGCTGATAATCAGTGCGCCTGGGGCCCAGACCGCGTCTGCGGCATCGCGAGGCGCGGACGCGCTACCCATCCGGTGGCTGGTACCGATCATGGTGAGTGCTGGCGACAAGCGCGACGTGTGCAACGGCATCGGAGCCGCTGATACCGACGTGCTCATCGACAACCCGCCGGCAGCTCCCGATGGCGTCGATGCCTACCTCACTCCCATTACCAATCCCACCGCCAGGATGGCCTATGAGCTGCGCAGCGCCACTGGCACCCAGCGCTTCAACCTCACGGTTGCCACGGAGCTCCCGAACACCGATGTCACCGTCGCTGTGCCGGATCTGTCCCAGCTCCCCAAAGACTACCGCGTCACCCTTCGCGACCTTGACACCGGCAACGTGCGGCACATGCGCACGGCGCGAGCGTACACGTACAACAGTGGCCCGGCCGGGGGGCAGCGGCAGTTTGCCATAGAAGTGGGCTCTGCTATCAGTGGTGCATTGGCCGTCACCGGGGCTACGGTGGTGCCGTCGCGCGGCACCGGAGCCGAGATCCGCTACAACATCTCGGACGCCGCCACAGTGACGACACGCATCTACAACGTGGCGGGTCGTCTGGTGGCGGAATTGGAGCGGGGACGCAGTGTCGCCCGCGGCGCTGTGGCGACGGTCTGGGATGGCCGGAGCGCCATGGGAACCGTGACGCCCAACGGCGCGTATGTGCTGGAGATCGCCGCGGCAGGCCAGGACGGACAGCGCGCCCGGGCCGTGTGTCCGTTCGTCGTGAGCCGATAGCGGAGAGGGAAGACGATCGACCCACGCTTGCCGCTGATAGCGTGCTGCAAACGTACAGAGGGTTCAGCCATTATCATGTGCAGACGAAGGAGCATGCGAGATGAAGCCGCGCAACCCTCAGATCCTTCTGCGAGTCTTCGTACTATGCAGCGCTCTCATCTTGGCCATCGCCGGCTGTGGAGGCGGCGGCAGCGGGGGTGGGGCTGAAGCTGGACCACGAGGAGCAACGGTCACAGGCCTCGTGCTCGATGCAGCCACTGGCGCCCCGGTGGCTGGCGCGGTGGTGATCGTCGGGACGGCGAGCGACGTGACAGACGACGTCGGAGCCTACACGGTCACGAACGTCCCCACAGGGGAGCAGGAGTTCCGCACGACAGCCGCTGGGTATGCCGAGTTCCCAGAGGACGGCGTGCCGGCGTTCTATGTCACTGTAGTTCCCGGGACGACGACGCTTGAGAGTCTTCTGCTGGTACCGGAGGGCCAGACGCCACCACCGGTGCCGTGAGCTGCCTTTTCCGCTGCGTCGTGCAACGCCCCTTGGGAGCGTTCCGGATAAGCCTGGGGCGCCTTTGCAGCAGATGCACCGCTCGCACACATGGCACCACGAGCATTGCCGGCCCTTGACGGATCGCCTACGGCCCACGGATGCTTCGCCGGGCAATCTCCAGCCTGTACCGACATTTGTGAGGTGTCGTCGCCGATAGCTTGGTGCAGGTGCATCCTGGATGTGGCGCCTGACTGGTGTCTCGCTCGGGGCCGCAATCATTTTCCACGCGCGGGGGCGTTTGGAGTCACCGATGTTGATGTTCTCCAAGTCAACCGCTCGTTCGGTGGCCCTCGGAAACGCCCCACGGGTAATCTGAGCGCAGCAAAAGGCCACACGCGGTCCGAGAGCGCCCACAACTGCTAGAGCCGCTCGGTCCCCGCATGGCGACAAGGGTGCTAGCATCGCAGGATTTTCGCGGCGGCGAAGAACGGAGGCGTAATGCCCCATGATGACCCCTCGTGCCGTTCTGTCACGCTTTGCATTGGTCCCGTTCGTGTGGTGGCTCGGCCACACTCTCTTGGCGACTTCCGCTTGTGCTGCCGTGCACTACGTATCCCCCGACGGGGACGATGCAAATCCGGGCACTGGCGACAGCCCCTGGCAGACATTGCGGCACGCATGGTCACAGTTGGATGCGGGAGACACGCTGAGGCTGATGGATGGCGTCCATACGATCACGGAAGAGACGGGCATGGCCGAGGGGGGGCATGCTGATGCCTGGATAACGATCGAGCCCGCCGAGAATGCCGATCCCGTCGTCCAAGGGTCGATGGTCTTCGAAGACCGGACGAAGCTTTGGATCACGAGCTATATCAGAATCCGGAACCTGACCTTCACCAACAACGGCCACTTCCCCCTTTTGCTTCGCGGCAGCCACATCATCGTGGAAAACTGCACTTTCCATACGTGCGGGGCCTTCATGTGGACCGATCCCGGGTACGACATCACTATCCGAAGCAACGACTTCTGGTTCGACAACCCTCGCGGTCGCACCGGCATACGGCTCAGGGCCAGGAGCGCCGTGATCGAGAACAACACGTTCCATTGGACTGCTGACGGATACGCGTACGCTGCTATCGTCACCTGGGGGCAGGCGAGCAACATCGAAGTAAGGTACAACACGTTCGTCGGCCCCCCTGACAAGTACATCAGCGGCGAGTGCGTCTGGATGGGCGCGCTGTACTCCTACCGTGACTGGGTCGCGAATAATGGCGACTGGGAATCGTCCAACATCATTGTGCATGACAACATCATGTTGAACTGCCCTGTCGCCGCCGTGAGCTTCTCGCACGCTCGAGACTGCGGTTTCTACAACAACACCTACTATAACTCGACTTACACTGAGCTTGTTGTTGGTGTCTACGGTGTGCTACACGATAAAGACGGCAGCCCGACCGGACGGGACCCGACGCTGTACCACGACCCCAAGAACATCACCATCAAGAACAACCTCTTCTATTCCGGATATCCTGGCACCGACAAGCCCGTGCTGCAGGTGTATCCGTACTGCGACACGGGGCTGCAGTGCGACAACAATCTGTGGTACACCGGAAGCGCCAATGAGCCATACGTGTACTGGATGCTCAGCGGTCTCATGCCGTTCGCCGACTACGTAGGCCAGACGGGACACGATGCTTCGTCGGTGTTGTCGGATCCTATCCTGCAGGATCCGGGGAGCGGCGATCTCCATCTGCTCAGCAATAGCCCGGCCATCGATGCGGGAGCGGCGCCGCCGCAAAGCTGGCCCGACTTCGACGCGAATCCACGCCCGATAGGCAACGGCTATGACATCGGCTCTTACGAATACACCTCGGCGCCACCAGACACGACGCCGCCGGATCCTGTCGCGGGGCTGACTGCGACCGACCATGCCGACGACAATGGTGGTGCTATCGACGTTGACTGGAGTGGTTATGATGCGCCACCCGACTTCAAAGAGTACAGCGTGTATCGGAAAACGGAAGCCTTCACCAACGTGAGCGGAATGACACCGATTGCCACAGTCACCAACCCCGCCGTCACTCAGCATACCGATGCAACGACAACCGACGGTACTAACTACTACTATGCCATCACTTGCGTGGACGCCGCCGGGAATGAGAATACGTCGGTAACAACCACCGGTCCGACACAGTCGATGAACGATAGCAAGCCGGCTCCCATCACCGCAGTGATGGCACACGACCGCGATGGGGACGACGGCGGGGCCATTGACCTGAGCTGGAGCGGGTACGCCGCGCCGCCGGATTTTGACCACTACAACATCTATCGCAGCCAGTCCCATATTACGGACGTGACCGGCCTGTCGCCAATCGGGGCAGTAGAGCAGGCTGCTACCACCTCCTACACCGACGCCACCACCACCGATGGCACCGACTACTACTATGCCGTCACGTGCGTGGACACGGCCGGCAACGAGGACGAGTCGGTCACCGACGTCGGGCCGGTACAGTCGTCCACCGACGACAGCGCGCCGCCTCCGATCACCACACTGACGGCGCAGGATCGCCTTGACGACAACGGCGGAGCGATCGAGCTGGACTGGAGCGGGTACCAGCCGCCCGTCGACTTCGACCACTACAACATCTACCGCGGCGAGTCCGAGATGACCGACGTGACCGGCCTGTCGCCAATCGGGGCAGTAGAGCAGGCTGCTACCACCTCCTACACCGACGCCACCACCACCGATGGCGCCGACTACCACTATGCCGTCACGTGCGTGGACACCGCCGGCAACGAAGATGCGGCGATCACGGCCGTCGGGCCGGTACACTCGGTGCCGAACCTGCAGTCCCACACATTCCAGGGGGGCGTGCGGCTCGTCACAATGCCGGCAACGCCGAGTGATCCTGGCTTATCGGCAAGCGACGTGTTGGGCACGAATCTGATCGTGGCTTGGGACCCCGCCAGGCAGACGTACGTGTACCTGAACGCGGCCCCGGACGACCCTCTCTTCACCATTGCGCCCGGCTGTGGGTTTTGGGTCTTCTTCTCGGAGGAGACGACGGTCTCTTTCCTTGGCAGCGCCCTCAGCGGCGGCACGCCGTTTGAGAAGAGCGTCAGCCCCGGATGGAACATAATCGGCAATCCGTGGCGCACCGATATGCCATGGACGTCCTTGAGCGGCCCTCCCGACGGCAGCATCGCCGGCATGGGCTGGATCTACGACCCCGAGACCGGTTATGTGATAGTCAATAGCACTGGGGGGCTAAATGCCGCTACATCTGTTCCAGCCTATGAAGCGTTCTGGATCCTTGCAGGGTCTGATGCCGACAAGGTAATCATCAACCCGTCCGGCGGCGCCCAGAGCGCTGCCAGGAGCGTGGACGCGCTACCCATCCGGTGGCTGGTACCGATCGTGGTGAGCGCTGGCGACAAACGAGACGTCTGCAACGGCATCGGAGCCGCTGATGCCGACGTGCTCATCGACAACCCGCCGCTAGTCCCGGAGGGAGTCGATGCCTTCATCACACCCGTGGCCAATCCCAATGCCAGGATGGCCTATGAGCTGCGCAGTGCCACTGGCACCCAGCGCTTCAATCTCACGGTTGCCACGGAGCTCCCGAACACCGATGTCATCGTGGCTATGCCGGATCTGTCGCAGCTCCCCAAAGACTACCGTGTCACGCTTCGCGATCTTGACACCGGCAAACTGAGGCACATGCGCACAGCCAGGGCCTACACGTACAACAGTGGGCCCGCAGGCGGACAGAGGCAGTTCGAAGTGGAGGTTGGGCCCACGGCCGGTGGCGCATTGACAGTCACCGGCGCAACGGTGGTGCCGTCGCGCGGCACGGGAGCTGAGATCCGCTATAACGTGTCCGAGGCAGCCAGCGTCACCACGCGCATCTACAACGTGGCCGGTCGTCTGGTGGCGGAATTGGAGCGGGGACGCAGCGTCGCCCGCGGCGCTGTGGCGACGCTCTGGGATGGCCGCAGCGCCATGGGCACCGTGGCGCCCAGCGGCACGTATGTGGTGGAGATAGTCGCAGCCGGCAGCGACGGACAGCGCGCTCGCGCCGTGTACCCGTTCTTCGTTAGCCGATAAGACCGGAGTCGTCAGTCCGTTTGGAGGATTCAGTGCGCAGCGGGCTGCGGCGGAGGAGGCGGCGGGGGCGGCTCGGTGCAGCCGCGCGGCAGCACCGTGACGGGCGCAGTGCTCGATGCGGCCACCCGGGCCCCCATCGCCAACGCCACCGTCACGGTGGGCACCTCGAGCGCGGTGACGGATAGCAACGGTGACTACACGGCTACGAATGTGCCCACAGGCTCGCAGGAGTTGCGCGCAGCGGCGTCCGGATACGTGCGCTTCCCGTCCGACGACGCGCCACCGTTCTTCGTCACCGTAGTCCCCGGGTACCACGACGCTGAACGACCTGCTGCTCGTGCCGGCAACCCAGCCGCCGCCACCACCACTGTGACCTCGTTGGTGGCGCCGCTTCCGGTGGAGTCCGTCTGAACCGGGTACTGAGGCCAGGCCCTTGGCGCCCCGGCCTCAGTGCCTCGTTGCTTCCCCGTGCCATTCCACGAAGCGGCGGACGCCATCTTCCAGCCGCACCTTGGGGTCGCAGTCGAGCACTCGTCGCGCCTTGGTGATATCGGCATACGTGGTCGGCGGATCGCCGGGGTGTTCCGGGCAGCACGCAATGACACGGAGCTAAAGATGGAGCAAGTCTACCTGACGGGATACTCCGACTTCGACGATGCGTACCGTCGGATCGAAACGTTCATCGAAGACGTCTACAACCGCAAGCGGTCGCACTCGTCGTTGGGGTACCTGCCGCCAGTGGAGTTCGAGGAGAAGCTGCAGGCAAAACCGAAACACAAGAGCGCCCCGGTCGATCGACTATCGCGGCCCTTGGCGGCGACGGCAGGGAACCCATGCCGCAGACCTCCCACCCAGAGCCGAGACCCACTGAAATCATTCCACCCCGTGGTCTGGCGAATGGGATGCACACCACGGCCCTTGTCCAGAGCGGCCAGACTCGCAGAGGCTACCGGCTCATGGCCAGAGGATACACGCGACGCGCCTGCTGCCCGTCCTCGGTCTTCGCGTTTAGGACGCACAAGTACATCCCGCTTGGCACCACCGTGTCGCTGATCGAGCGTCCGGTCCATGCCACGGTATGTGTACCCGCCTCCGCGGCGGCGAGAGGAAGCACACGCTGCACCAGCCGACCAGCCACGTTCAGCACGCTGATCTGGACGTTCGCGTCTCGTGTCAAGCTGAACGTCAGCTCCGCCCCCCGTCCCCCTCTGAGCGGCACCGCCGAGAAGCCACTGATGATCGCCCCTGTCTCCTGGGCGGGCTTCACCGTCACGGCAAAGCTGCGGCGGCCGCCTTCACCGGGTGCACGGGATTGGTACTGCGCTCGTGTGCGCATGAACGTGCGCTTGCCGGTGTCTCGATCCTCGAGTATCGCCACACGATCCTTGGGCAATCGGCTCAGCTCCGGCCAGCTCAGGGTCACCGTCTCTCCCGCGGCGCCGCCAGCAACGGAGAATTCCCATACAGCCTTGTCTGGAGCAGCGCTCCTCGTGTCCGTCGCGAACTCAGAGAGTGCCACCGCGCTGCCATCGGTAGCAGATCCGTCCAGAGCCAGCGCCATCCGCAGCCTGCTCTCACCCGGCGCAGCCGGCGGCTTTGGCCTATCCAACGCGAACCCGTCGAAGCTGTCGGACGCGCCGTCAGCCGCGGCGACGGTAATGCTATCCTCTGATGCATCGCCGACGGCGTGAATGTCGAAGGCCCAACCGGGCGCGACAGAGGCTCGTCCCGCTGCCGCTGCAGCCGCTGTTCCGCCCGCCAGAGCCTCCGGAATGACAAGGTAGCAATTGACACCGGCCAGCACCCAGTATCCATACCAGTAAGACAACTCGTCGGCGGGCGTTTGGTTGATGGTCAACGTGTCGTAGCTGCCGGTGCCGTCGTGAGAGGTGTAGAACGTCGCCAAGATCCATCCCTGGACTTCCGCGTCCGCCAGGCTGCGCACATCGCCCGCGTTGTCCACCTGGAGGCTGTCCATACTAGCTTCGTACGGTGCCGCGAACATGTTCCAGCCAGCCTGGAGCGGAATGGCTTGATCGCCGTGCGGCAGTGTGCCCCCAACGTCGATGTCCAGCGTAGCCGCTGCCGCCAACAGCCAATAGCCCTCCTGTGGGCTGAGCGTGGTGGTTTGGGACCCCGGGACACTCGTCGGTACGGTCGTATAGCCGCCAGCGTCCCATCCCCACATGTAGTAATTGCCGTCGCCGAGGTCGTCGGACAGCAGGTCGTGAGGCGTGGTTGACGCGGGCGTCAGCGGCAACGAAATCATGTAGTAGCCCGTCGTGGACAGTACGTGGAACGCCTGCGCGGGTGGCCGCGTAGTAGCGTACTTGAGGTCGGCGTTGGGTGCATCATAGTAGCCGATGTGCGCAAAGCCGTCGGCATCCAGGGCTAGAGACGTCCCCGAACCGACACTGTCCACTCTCTCAAGGTCCCAATCGCTTCCGTTCCAGGCTGCGTACCTCAAGCCGGCGTAACTTATATGCGGATATCCGTTGGTGTCCAGAGCCAGGGACGTCGACTTCCCGACCCATCCGGCGCTGTCCACCGTCTGGGTGTCCCAACTGCTGCCGTTCCAGGCAGCGTACTTGAGGTCGCGGTTGGTGTAGTCGAAGTAGCTTATGTGCGGATAACCGTTCGTGCCCACTGCCAGGGAGCTGTAGTAACCGACATCCCCCCCACTATCAACTGTCTGGATGTCCCAATCACTGCCACTCCATGCCGCGTACTTCAGCACTCTAGAGCTCGGCCCGGCTGCATTGTCTGCAGGATCGCAGTAGCTTATGTGCGGACGGCCATGTGCGTCCAGGACGAGCGCCGTGGACCCGGCCACCCACACCCAGACCGCGACCGTGTCCACCGTTTGGTGGTCCCAACTGGTGCCGGTCCAGGCGGTGTACTTAAGGGCACTGTTGGTGTAGTCGTAGTGGCTGATGTGTGGATGGCCATCCGCGTCTAAAGCCACGGAGGAGCCTATCCCAACATAGGCCGAATCGTCGGCAACCTGGAATCGCCAATCGCTGCCAACCCGGGCAGCGTACCGCAAGTTATTCCATGGTCAGCCCTGCTTACAGGTTATATGAGGATTGCCATCAGCGTCGAGCGCCAGGGACGTGTAAGTGCCATTGCTTGCGCAGGAGGAGTCGGGGTCTACGAGAATGTGCATAGTCCAACTGGTGCCGTTCCAGGCGGTGTATTTCGCGGCTCGGCTGGTGTAGTCATGATAGCCTATGTGCGGATAGCCATTCCGATCCAAGGCCAGGGACGTGTAGCCACCGACGGTCCCCTGGCTGTCCACGGTCTGTATGTACCACACCCTCCCCACAGACACCCCGGCCGCGAGCAGCCACACCAGCCCGCACAGGACCGCAGTCAGAGACAAAACACGACGCATGTTCGTTGACCGCCTCCGTTTCTGCTCGCACAGGAGTCTCTCGGACGTGGGTCAGGGGCGCCAAGACACGCCGCGCTGGGCCTCTTGGTGCCTTCGTGTCAGCTTGTAGGTTGGGTGTTGTGTGCCGCTACCGCACTAGGCGCACGGATACTGCG
The DNA here is from genome assembly GCA_030601885.1 of Armatimonadota bacterium. Taxonomy (GTDB): domain Bacteria; phylum Armatimonadota; class Zipacnadia; order JAUWAU01; family JAUWAU01; genus JAUWAU01. The sequence continues at coordinate 132,274 of JAUWAU010000008.1, read as the reverse complement.
CCTGCACGACCAAGTATCCCTGCCAATGCTTACGGGGAGACAACAACCCTGTGAACTTTCTGCAACGTGGGCGTTCTATTGTGGTCAGATCCATTGAGACGTTGGTACCGCAACGCCTTCGAACACGACACAGGGGTCCGGCCAGCGCGGCACGCTGACATCGCGACTATGCGGCCCCCGTCAGGCTGTGCCATGTCGTTGCGATGGCTGCTCGATTTGAGGAGGATCGATGTACATCCTGTGCCACAGCTCCAGGGTCACGAGCCGGACGATCAGCGAGTTCGGGCACGTGAAGGCGTCTTGCGTGCCCGCGAAGTAGCCCTCGACAAGGCCTCGCAGCTCGTCTTGCTGGAAGTAAGGACGTCGGAGAGTCCTGTCGTCCAGCAGCACCTCTCGCAGGAACGGCTTCAGGTCTTTCTGGAACCAGGGCCCCGTCGGCATGGCAAAACCCCGCTTGCGCTTCTCCACGGAGTGCCGCGGCAGTATGTCGTCAAATGCCACGCGCTGCAGCCACTTCGTACGTAGCTGGCCGTTCTGCCAGCCCACCTTTGCGTCCGGTGGCGCCACCATTGCAAGCTGCAGGAGCGATGTGTCCAGGAAGGGCATGCGCGTCTCCAGCGAACAGGCCATGGTCATCCGATCTACCTTCGGCATGAGATCGTCGTGCAGGAAGAAGTGGAAGTCCAAGTACAGCGCCTGCTCGAGCGGATGCTCTGTGCCGGACTGTGCGAGCGCCTCGAGCCAATGGCGCCTTGGATCCACCTCGCGGAGCTCGGGCACGAGCAGGTGGCGAGGGACTATCTGATGGCCGGCGCCGAAGTGCCACAGTAGCCGATGGAGAGGACTTCCGCCCTTTCGATGCGACCGTCGCGCCGCTCTCCCCAAGAAGCTCCGCCGCCGGGCAAGCTTTAGTGGAAGCACCCACGATAGCGCCCCGTAGAGATATGGTGCGACGGCACAGCGACCGGGGTCGAGGTCGCGCGCTACCTGCAGATGGTAGCCGCTGCCGGCGAAGAGCTGATCAGGCCCATCGCCGGTTAGCACGAGCGGGGTGTGCGCTCGCGCCAGCTTGGCGCCCCAGTACGTCGGGACGGACGACGTATCCTCCAGAGGAGCGTCATGGTGCCAAACAGCGAGGCGAAGCGTGTCGGGAACCGTCTTGGGATCGACGACGTGCTCCCTGTATTCCGCACCCAGCTCCTTCGCGCCCACTCGAGCATCAGGCAGTTCACTGTACTCCTCCTCTGCAAACCCTACCGAAAACGCGGTGCAGGCCTTGCCAAGCAGACGCGAGACCGTGCCTACAACGATGCTGCAGTCCATTCCCCCGCTGAGGAATGAGGTGCAGTGCTCCAGGTCATTGGTCCGTCGCTGAACTGCACCCATCACAAGATCCCTGTATCTCTCTGCGGCCTCGTCCCGTCCGATGCGCTCCTCAGTCGCGAAATTCAGGTGCCAATACCGGCGCTTGCGTGTGCGCCCCTGGGACCAGGTGACGACGCCTGCGGGCGGGACATGCAGAACGCCCTCGAAGCAGGTGGTGGGCTGGGGAATCGTGCCGATGGCGAGAAAATCGGCTACTGCCGATGGCTTCGGGGTGCGCTCCAAGTTAGGAAGTGCCAATATGGCTTTGATTTCGCTTCCGAAGAACAGCGAGCCATCGCTCTCTGCATAGAATAGCGGCTTGTGTCCGGCCCGGCCGCGGCACAAATGAAGCGCTCGCCGGTGTCCATCCCAGAGTGCAAAGGCAAAGTCGCCCTCAATGCGCGATGTGAGGTCGGCCCCCAGCTCTTCATACATGTGGGGAAGAAGCGCCGCTCCGCTCTGGGAGTCCACCCGGTGCCCGCGAGATGCCAGCCAAGACCGGAGGGACTCACGCTCGTAGATTGCGCCATCGAGCGCGGCCCAGATCTGCTCGTCCTCGGACACGGCAAACGCGGGGCCGCAGTTCGGGGCAGCGACCCAGCATGCTCCCATCCCGATGCCGTGCCCTGCCTGCGTGGCCCGCTCGTCAGGGCCACGGTGCTCGATGCTCCGGAGCATGGCCTCCAGTTGCCGATCGGCCACGGGACGTGAGCTATCGACATGCACAACCCCCCAAATGCCGCCGATGAGTATCACCTCACGAGGCTCTCCGCTCCGCGGGGCGACGCTCCGAGGCCTCTGCCCCCGCGGTGTGTGCTGGCGTTCGCCCTGCTAGGAACCCGGTCACAGCACGTACGAACCTCTGGCTAGCCCGGCTCTGTCGGAGGCGGGGCGGCATAAGACTAAGAATCAGTCGGGCATCGGCCTCCGTGAGTCGGTGGCGGAGAAGAACAAGATAGACCAACACCCCCGTGACGATCGCGGGCACTAACGCGGCAGCCGAGCGCAACGCTATGACCCACAGGCCCATCGTGCCCGCCATGAGCGAACTGGCAATCAAAGCTAACTTGATCGCCTCGTAGTCGTAGAGTGGCTTCAGCCTCAGCCTAAGCAGATAATATCCCACAAGTGTCAATACAAAGAACACGCAGATCTTGCCAACTGCCGCCCCAGGCCCGCCCCACACGGGAACAAAGAGCACCAGAGCGAGTGGGTTCAGGCACCCGGCGATCGCCTGCAAGGCCAGGAGATGCCACCTTCGGCCAAATGCCAAGATGGCAGCCCGGTGAAGGGCGTAGAGATTGCTCATCTGAATGTAGCCACATAGAAGCGACAGAGTGATCCCGGCGGACGCGTACTTATCTCCAGCGTAGAGTAGCACCAGGGCTGGGCCCAGTGCAATCCCCGCCAGTCGCACGGGAAGCAGGCCAAGGAAAGCGTAGCGAGTACACTTGCAGAATCCGGCCCTTGCTTCGTGGTCGGGACGGCCTCGCAGCTCTGCTAGTTTGGGAGCCACGGCAGACATTGCAAACTCGCCGACCTGCTCGACATAGCTGGCAAGCTTGCGGGCGACGTAATAGCTCGCGAGCAGCTCTGGCACTGTCAGGGCCGCGACGACGAGGTAGTCGATCCTGTTTGTGAGGAAGGATAAGATCGCAACGCCCCAGAATGGCCCTGCGTACGATATCACACCTCTCAGGCCCTGGAGCCCGCTGCCGATCTGCAACCACTTCCAAAGCTTCGCAAGTGCCAGCGCGCACGCCACGAAATTGACAGCGATGAGAGCAAACACTGCGCCTTGGATGCCGGAGACCAAATAGGCTGCGACCGCAAGCGATGACTGGCCAATTCGGCATATTGCCCCCACGACAGCAACGGTGCCGAACTGCTGAACGCTGGACAGTGCGCCTTCCAGGTGAAGCCGCATTGCGGTGAAGAAGACCGCGAGCATAACAAGGCGCACGACTGGCCCCATCTCCGGCGCCTTGAGGAACACATTGGCGGCCGCTCCGCTCATCATCCAGAACGCGGCGCAGAGCAGGGAAGCCATCACGAGGTTCGCGAACAGGCCGCAACGCAAGATGCGGGCCGCGTCTGCGTCACGGCCTTCACGAAGAGCTTGAGGCACTAGCCGGACAAAGGTATCGCGCATGCCCAACTGGCTCAGTGCCTGCAGTATCCCACTAAGACCGAGCCAAACTGGCCAGATCGACAGCTCCTTCGCTGGCAGCGAACGCACGAGCCACGCCGAGAAGCAAATGGCAAAGATGGCCGCACCAAACTGTGAAACGACTAGCTTCGCGGTATCCCTTACAGCCCTTTCAGCGCGGCCCTGCGTCATGCTACTATGCACATCGATGCTGAAGCCTCCTCGCCCGGTGCTGGCCAGCTACGGCAGCAGCGGCGATGGCGACACGAATCATTCCGATGCTCTCCTTCCGCCGCGCCTTGGCCAGCCTGGTGGCCTTCGTGGCAACGTGCGCTTCGCTACCCGCTTGACGAATCTCGATAGGCGCTGACGCAAGCGCGGCTGCGCCAGTCTGGGCATATGCCACTCAGCGCCATGGAGTATGACGAGGGTAGTTACGTGCCGCCGCTGCGGCAAGTACTCCTTCTTGTAGTCGTACGCGCCTCCGAGAAAATCGAAACGCGTGACGCCATCCTTGATGAGATCCTGAATGAGGCGGCGCAGGAGCTCGTGCCGCGGACTGAACCGGGCAGCTTGCTGGGCAAAACCTGATAGGAACGAGAAATATGTCCCCTTGAACAGTAGCCCTACAGCCCCCGCAGCGACTCGCCCGTCGAAGAGCAAGGTGTCAACGCGCGCCCACCCTCGTTCACATAGGCGCCCCGCGCCACGTATCACCACTGTCTGACTCTCGGTGCTTTCCCACGCACTCCAGTCACCTTTGGATCCGAAACGTGACAGGTGAAGATCGAGCACCTTCCGTGTATGCGCTTGCACCTCATCACTCCTGCCACAGATCGTGTGAGTCACGCGCAGGCAGGCCCGCTGCAGTGGCCTATCGGCACGGCGAAGGCGCTTTCTGCGTCTCGCAGATGGAACAGTTGAGAGATACTCTTGAAAGCTGGAAGGCAGTCTCCCCCACACGCATGGTTGGCCGGGCCCCGCCCAGAAGTCCAGCTTCTCATGCGCAGCTAACTCGCACAGCAGCGCCGATTCGCCTTGTTCGCACGGCACGTGTCTCAACAGGGCAACGTCCCAGCGCTCGGCATCCTCGGCCATGCGATCCAGAACGGCACGGACCACCTCCGCCTCCCGCCCGGGTGCCGCGATGAACTTCAGGTAGTTCGGCCCAAGACACTCCCCGGTGCCAAGGAAGGCGAGCGTGCGACGGTGCAGTCGTTTGGGCTGGCGAAAGTCCCTGTACCCGATCATGAAAGGCGCGGCCCCCACCAACCGCCCGTCCGCGGAGCGAACCAGAACCAGGTATAGCTCCTTATCCTGGCCGTATACCTCCCACCAGGTGTACAGCCACTCCCACGTCAGGAAAGGCGAATCGCAGTCGGACCTCAGCAGGAGTTCGTCCCATTCGTCCCTGATGTCACGGAAAGCGGCCACCGATGACTCGACACTGACGGTCAGGGGCCCAGCCACCGCCGTCTTATCGTCTTCTGCCTCCTGGGCAGCGTGCTCCTGCTCGACGAGTGCGTCGATCTGCTGAGAGATCAGGCGATTCTGCTCGATGAAGTCGTCCGCGCTTTCACCTCGGCGCTTGGCAGCACCAATGTCATGACACACCTGCCTCTGCTCGTCGCGCAGAGCCTCAAGTCTATCGCGAAGCCCGTCCGCACCATCGGGCCCCGGGCTCGTCGCGTCTGTATCCAGCACACTGGCAGACGTCCGTTCCACTTCTGCTACGCTCCTTCAGACGGCTGTTTCGGACGCGAGACTCCGAGATCTGCTCTCGTTCACGCTGGCTGGGCCTCACCGTTTTTCACGAGCACCTCGCGTGGCTGCTCGTGACTGAGGAACCCCAGCGGACTCGCCGAGAAGCCGTACGCGCCGGACTTGAGCACCGCGACGAGGTCCCCTGGCTCGACCGTTGGTATATCGACCTTCCTCGCAAGTACATCCGTTGGCGTACAGAGCGGCCCGCAAAGATCGGCCGTTAGGGTGTTGGGCTCGTCCATCCGGTTAACGACTGCCACGGGGAAATTGCGCCTGACGAATCCCCCGATGGCGGCCGCTGCCATGTGGTGATTTGTCCCGCCGCTCAGGATGACGAATGACTTCCCCTGTGACTGTTTGACGTATCGGACCCTCGCCACGTATATGCCACAGTCAGCCACCAGGTATCTGCCGGACTCCACCATCAGCCGCGCGCGGTGGGCAGCATCTCCGAGGCATTCATCCGGCAGCCCGGCCAACTCTCGCTGCAGAGCGTCGATGTCGAATTCCTCTTCGTTCTCGAAGTACGGGACGCCAAAGCCTCCGCCGAAATCTACCATAGCCAACTCGAACCCGTACTCCTGCGACGCTCTCAACGCCATTTCGGCGATGTAACGCGTGTTGCGCGCGACAACTTCTGCGTCAAGGATGCGCGTGCCGAGATAGGCATGTATGCCCATGATCTCGACGTGCTGGCAGCTCGATGCCTCTTCGAAGGCGCTTCCGATGTCGGCCTCGTCGATCCCGAACTGACTTGGCTTCCCTGCCATCGCCAGCCTCGCGCCGCTCATCGGCCGCGTCGGGTTGATCCGCAGTGCGACGTGCGCGCACCGTCCGACGTCGGCGGCGACGTCGTCTATGAGTCTGATCTCCGGCACAGACTCCGCCACTATGGCGTAGATGCCCTCTCGGACCGCGGCCAGGATCTCCGCCTCGGATTTCCCCGGCCCCACAAAGATGATGTCCTGCGGCGCGAAGCCGGCCTCGAGCGCCTTGCGGAGCTCGCCTCCGGAGGATACCTCGGCGCCATCGGCGAGTCCGACCATATGCGAGAGGATGCCGGGATTCGGATTCGCCTTCACGGAGTAGAAGATCTGGACGTCGTCCGGAAGGGCAGTCCGAAGCTGAGCGTACTGACGGTCGATGGTCTCCGCGTCATAGATGTACGCCGGTTCGCCATGGGCATCCACGATGTCCACGACGCGACAACCCGCCACACACAGATGTCCGTCACGAACGTCCACCAACGTTCTCGGCTCCTCGGTGCGAGCTTCTATTCTGCGACGACCGGGTGCTTGGGATGAGTCTCGCTTGCCGGCTCGGGTTCGGGACGAGCTGATGACATGAGGGCTTTCTTGTCGATCTTGCCGTTAGGAGATTTCGGCAGTGAAGTGCGCAATTCAATCAAGCCCGGGACCATGTAGCTCTCCAAATGCGCCGCGCAGTGGCGGCGCACGTCCCGCTCCGTCAATTGCGCACTTCGGTGAGGCACAACGAGTGCCGTGACGGCCTGGCCCTCTACCTCATCGGGCACCCCGATAACGGCGGCCTCGGCCACCTCAGGCATCGCGTACAGGACATCCTCTACTTCCTTGGGGCTGACCTTCTGCCCCCGGCACTTGATAATGTCATCCTTGCGCGCAACAAAGTACAGATAGCCCTCTTCGTCCATCCTGAACAGGTCCCCGGTGCGATACATCCTCTCGCCGGGCCACGGCCCTTCGGGCAGCACTTCGGCCGACTCCCGAGGCTTCTGCCAATAGCCCATCATGACCGTGGGGCCGCGGACCACGAGCTCGCCGATCTCACCCGGCGGCACTGGGTTCAGGGAGTCGTCAGCTATGAATACCTCGTGATTCGGGATGGCCTTACCAACCGATCTCGGCCGCCCATCGAGCTCCTCAGGCGGCAGGTAGCTGACGCGCTTGCATTCGGTCATGCCGTACATCGAGTAGATCCGCGCGTTGGGGAAGACCATCCGGATGTACGGTAAGATCGCCGGCGGCAGGGCGGCAGCCGTGTTCGTCACATAACGGACTTCCGGACAGGCGTGCTTGCCGGGATCCCGGAGCCTCGAGAGCACGGCGAATATCGTAGGTACGCCCGGGAAGCCAGTCGCGTGCTCATCCCGCCCTCGTGCCAGCACGCGTGCCGGGTACGAGAAGCTCTCGGCCAGTATCAGCCTCGCGCCCACTCGGAAAGCCTTCAGTATCTGGAACAGCCCGTAGTCCCATGACAGGGGGATCACGTTGAGGATGATGTCAGAGCGTCGCAGGCCGAGGTAGGCGAGCACTGATTCGACGGCGGCCACCATATTGCAGTGATTCAGCATGACGCCCTTTGGCCGGCCTGTGGAGCCAGAGGTATACATAATGGCAGCCAGATCTACATCTATAGTGCCCGGCTCGACAGGCCGATCATTGCCGCCCTCAACAGCCTCGGTCCACGATAGGCAATCCGACGGAATTGTGGCACCCTCCGCCGCCGCGAGGATCCGATGGTTAGGCAGTGTGCCGCCCGCCTCGTCGGCCTGGAGGACCGGGAGTTTGTGAGTGTCACTGATCAGGACCTTGGGCTGGCATTCCTTCGAGATGTACGCAAGACGCGGCGCCTTGGCCGTGGGATGCACGGGGACTATGACGCCGCCGGCCTTCCATGTACCGAAGGCGGCGACCACAGCCTCGATGCTGTTGTTGAGGAATATCAGCACTCGGTCGCAACGGCCCAGACCGCGCGCCTTGAGCGTGGCGGCCAGTCTGGTGCTCGCACGATCAATGTCTGCAAAACTCGCGTGGCCCTCGGCCGAGGCCAGTGCGACCTTATCCGGGTCCCGAGCGGCAGCTTCTTCAAGAAGTCTCGAGACAAGCATCGTGCGCTCTTTCTCGTTCTGCTTCGCCGCTCCCCTATGTCGCAGCGGCGGGTCTCAGCGCCGGCGGCAGAGGCCGGCTCTATTCCACGTCCGCGCGGCTCAAATCCGCCTGCTTCGCCTCCACGAACTGAGCCAGCCCACCGATCGAGTTCATGTTCTCTGGCACGATCTCTTCGTCGTCTATCTCGATATCAAACTCGTCCTCGAGGAACTCCACTACCTCGACGACGCCCATCGAATCCATGATCCCCGACTCGATGAGTGGCATGTCCGACGTCAGGGCCCCGTCCTGCCCGTCCACCGAGAATGTATCGATGATGAACTGCCGTATGCGCTCTTCCACGCTGAATCGCTCCGATGTGGGTTCGAGCGTCGTTGGCTTACGCGGTCAGCGCACGGCTCCGCGCAGCGTCCTCCATCGCGATCACGGCCTCGCTCGCTTCTTCCGCCTCTGTGTCAAGCCAGGCTCGAACTGTTCGGCCAAGCCTTTCGACGCTGGCTTGTCCGGTAAACGTGTGGTCGGCGTCGGGGACTACCACCAGCGTTTCGTTCACCCGTCGTTGGAGTTCGCTGTCGAGAGCCCTGCCGACGAACTCAACCTGGAAGTTCCCCAGCTCCATGTCCGCCTCGCCGAAGACGAAGAGCATCCTCACGCCGCGCTGTGCGCACTGCTGAAGGGCCTCCACCGCCCTCATGTTGAGCCGAGGATCCAAGCCATCCCGGCGTGGAACCGCGCGACTCCGCACCCAGCGATAGAGCGCGCTCCCGAGCGCCCGGTAGTTCGATCGGAGAGAAAGGAAGCGCCGCCAGGATTCTGCCCTGAACAGCTTCCGACGATAGCCGTCGATGTAGATGTTGGCAACGCCCTCGGTGAGTCCTTCCTTCTCTGCCGGGTCCGGCGTCATCAGTGTCGCGATTCCCATAAGCAGCAGCGCTTGTACCCGCTCGTCCACGGCTGCCGTAAGCAGGGCCGTCGTCGCTCCGGCGCACAGGCCCGATAGCACGATGCGCTTTGCGCCGCACTCCTGGACCGCGGCATCCATGGCTGCCCGAACGTCGTCCACGAACAGCCCACGGTCCACCGCATGATCGATTTCGAGGAGCGACCCTTCCGGCAGTTGGCCTTGGCTGTCGCCGACCCCCCGGCAATCCAGGCGCAAAACGTCATGCCCAGCGTCGCATAACGCCGACGCAAGCCTCACATATAGCTCGTGAGGCCCGGAGCGACTCCTCAGGCCGGCGCTGAGCAGCAGCACGCAGACTCCGGAGCTTTCCGGTCCCCGACTTCCCCCTCTGTGCAATGTACCATACAGCACGCCCGAGGGACCGGGAATCGTCAGAACGGAACGTCGCTCCGGCTGCTCGCCGATGTGTTTCATGCCAGATCCGCCAGCCAGGACAACGTCTCGGTGATGAGGGCCGGTCGGCTATCGATCACACCGAAGGGGGGTGCGCCGACCCAATAAGGCGGCTCATCGGCTACGGCCAAGCGACCGTCATCAGTTGCGTCCGTGTATGCTCTTGCGAGCTTTGCCACGTGTCGGTCGCGCCTGCTCTGGCCTGCGCATGTTTCCAGGACCAGACACGGGATGTCTCGCTGGTCGATACGGCGCAGCGCGTCGATCCCAAGCCAATCGTCGTAGAGCTTCGCAGAGAGGAGGAACCCGGCCAGCTCCACCGATTCTCCTCGCTCAAGCTGCGAACGGAGCTCTGCGCTCGTCTGCCGGCTGCCATCGCCTGCTATGCTCCGACTGGCGACCGCAGACCGCAGGCACCGCGTCATGTATCGTTTGCCGGCTGGAATGGGATCCCAGAGGATCAGGAACTCCACGCGGGGATCGCGGTCGGCCGCCATAGCGGCGAGGGTGGCTCCGGCCCGGGCCCCAAGCAAACCGACAGAGTCTACTGGCCGCAGGGATCGCAATTGGTCCGTGGCCAATTGGACGTCCGATAGATGCGTATCCAGCGCCGCCAGGTGAGCCGACCCGGTGCTTTCGCGCATGCCTGAATAGTCGAACCGAAGAACATCGAGTCCAGCGGCCGCGAGCCGACGCGCCGCACGGACGAACAGGCGGTCACATCCCTGGTACTCCCACGGATAGGGAGGGCAGAACACGACGCCCTTCGCCGGTCTGCTCGAAGCCTGGCGCTCGTAAAGGACACAATAGAGCTGACCGTTGGCGTGGTCCACGAAGAACGGACGCTCAGGCCCGGTCGCGTCGGCCTCAGAGTGTGAGCGAGGCTCTACGCGTGGCGAAATTGCCTGCTGCGACGAACTCATCACAGTAGCTGTGCCGCCTTGCCTCAGTTAGTGAACGATCTCCCTACGGCGAGGCGTCGGCACGGACAGCAGAGAGAATACGGACGCGCTCCAAAGCACATATATCGGGGATGTAAACTTGCTGCAATGCGAGGCATCTGCTGGTGCGCCGGGAAGTAAGACGGCGCCCAAGCTACACGGCCGCTCGCGTGTAGGCCGCCATGACCTGGCGGAGGGCCGCTCCCAGTGCGCCGATCTCCTCGAGGGTGTTGTACAGATAGAAGGACGCCCGGACGGTCTGGGGGATGCCAAGCTCCTCGTGCAGAGGTTGGGCGCAATGATATCCCGAGCGCACCATTATGGCGTACCGGTTGGACAGCATCTTCGCCAGTCCGTGCGCCTCGAGGCCGGGGAGATCGAAGGCCACGGACGAGCTGCGCCGCACAGGGTCTAGGGGGCCGTGCACGCGGATCTTTTCCAGGCCGGAGAGCTCTTGAAGTGCGAACGCTGTCAGCTCGCCGCTGTGGTCCTCGATGTTTTCCATGCCAATGGACTCCAGATAGTCTACTGCAGCGCCGAGACCGATAGCGCCCTCGATGTTCGGCGTGCCCGCCTCGAACTTCCCCGGCAGCTCCTCCGGCACGTACCAGCCCTTGTGGACCTCCTTGTTCATGTCGCCGCCTCGCAGGAACGGCTGCATTTCCTCCAGCAACTCCCGCCTGCCGAAGAGCACCCCGATCCCCGACGGGCCCAGCATCTTGTGTCCACTGAACACGAGGAAGTCGCACCCTAAGGCTTGCACATCTGTCGGCATGTGCGGCACCGACTGCGAGCCATCGACGAGGGCCAGTGCGCCGACGTCGTGAGCGAGGGCGATGGCCTCCTCCACCGGGTTGATGACGCCGAGGGCATTGGATACGTGAGGGACGCATACCAGGGCCGTCCCGCGTCGTATCGCTTTGCGAAGGCTGGATAGGTTCAACGAGCCGTCGCGCTCCACACCGACGTATCGCAGCTCGCGACGCTCAAGCCATGGCAACTGCACCGAGTGATGGTCCGCCAGGGTGGCGACCACGGCGCCCTTGCGGTTGAGGCAGTGACACACGAGGTTGAGCCCCTCGGTGGCATTCCGAACGAACACGATCTCCTCTTCATCCGCGTTCAGGAACCTGGCCACCTTCCGCCGGGCCTCATCGTAGAGCTCGGACGCCTCCATCGAGAGAAGGTGCACGCCGCGATGAATATTCGCGCACGACTCCGTGTAGAACCGCGTGACGGCCTCGATGACAGGCGTTGGCTTCAGACTCGTCGCGGCGCTGTCGAAGTATGTGAGGGGCTTTCCGTCCACCTCGCGCTGTAGGATGGGGAAATCCGCTCGAATGCGCGCCACATCGAACCCGGTCCGCGTTGATTCCGCGCTCTGCGGCGCTTGTGCCGCAACATCGCACTGCGCTTTGACCACCATAGCACCTCGCAGGGATGGGGATACACACCGATCGCCTCTGCGTCAGCAGGTCCTTTCCGCTTGCAGGTGCGATGCGCCGTGGAAAGACCTGAGGCCCAAGAAAGGCACTGGCACGTGGGCCGTTTCGTGGAACCGCTCATGAGACGTGGATTTGACAAATCGGAACTTCCCGGATATCTCCGGCTTGATCGTGCTGACCAGGCGCGGGCGCACCTGCATCCCCTCGCCCAAGAACTCGCCTGCCGCATCGCCCAAGTCGGCAAGGTTGGTGCGTCCCCGCTCCCGCTCCACCACCAACAGGTCGCACCGGATCTCGGTGCGCTGCACGAGCTGGGCGAACTCGATGTTCGGCCACGCCGCAAAGAAGTCGATGATCTCCTGTGCGGTGCGAATACGCTCAGACGTAACGATCGTGTCCTGCATTCGGCCCTCAAGCGTCAGCAGTTGCGTCCCTCGGCCACACGGGCATGTTTCGTCCCAGAGGCGACCCACATCGCCGGGCCTGTAACGGATCAAGGGCATCGTCCTGTTAGCAAACGTCGTGATAATGATCTCTCCCAGCTCGCCCGGTCCGACGTGCTTCCCCGCTCGCACCGTCTCCACTAGACACTCCGACATCATGACGTGCAGCTTATCCCGTCGCTCGCATGTCGAGGCAGCGCCACCGAACTCATGAGCCCCGTAAACCTCGTGTACGCCAACCCCGAACACGCCCGCGAGTTCTTCTTTGAGCGACGGCGTCGATAGTGCCCCTTCGGGCAGCAGGCTCTTGATCTGTGGCGCTTCGTTCCCGTTTGTCTCCAGTCGTCGCGCAAGCAGACGAAGGTAGGTCGGCAGCCCCGACAGTACCGCCGGACGCCAGCGTCGTATGCGAGCGAGGTACCAGTCCAGTATCTCTGGCTCCACTCTCGTACCGGTTGGGCCGAACGAGGGCATCTCGCACCAAGGGAAGGCGATTCCACGGAACACGCGCCCACCAAGCCAGCGCACGGCGCCCTTGGCCCCGCGAGCGACCAGAGAATCCACCGCAGCGCGCGCGCGGCCGATGCGTCCCTTCGAACGCGCCACAGCCGCGGCGCATGCGAGGCTGCAGGCATCCGGCGGGATCTCTACGCGTAGCGATCCGGGGTCATACGTGCCCCGGAGTCTCTCCCCGTATAGCCCCCTCGCTTCGTGGCGGCTCCTTGTCTCCGCGTCCGTCACCACCATAAGCCGATCGGTCGTACCAGAGGTCGCAACATACCGCCACGTTTCACGGTCGGATCCCTCCGCAGTGATCCGATCCGGAAAGTTCGCGGCGATTTGACGCTTGTCTATCGTCGGCACGCGCAGCAGGTGGTCCCACGTTCTTAGGTCCTCAGCGCGCACGCACGCCCTGTTGAAGCTTTCCGCGTAATACGGCACGTGCTCCCGGGCATGCTCTACAATGGACTGGAGCTTCTCCCACTGCAATGCCCGAAGCGCATCGAAGTCCGCCCGGTCCAACTCCAGGAGTTCCTCGTAGTGGGACCATGCTGCAGGCCGGCACAGACGCACTGCGATCGGGATCACGAGTTTCTCCGATACCAAGCGACGCAAACCCATCTATCCACCGCCCCGAGCACCAAAGCGTTTCTCCCTGCCTACCCACCGGGGGAGGCAGGCGCACACTTAGCACGCCGGGCGGGCATTGTCAAGTAAAATAACTGTTTCACTCATGTTACATGGCCAATCATCCCGGCGCACTCCCACGCCCGGCCCCACCCGCCGGGTGCCGGCGGCGATCATTCAAGTCACGATGGTCACGCCTGCCCTCGTCGGGACATCAGCCGTGGCGTGCGTGCGCCACAAAGGGCGACGTGTGGAGTCCTTGGTCAGTGAGGCAACATCCAGTACCGACCCGGGACATCAACCTGACGAGGCGGTCGTCCCGCACCAAAATCCACATCCCGCAGATGGCCCCGGCCCAGTGTGCCAGACTACGGCCCTTGCGTGGACCCCACGCCGGAACCGTCGCCCGAAGCCCTGGGCGCAACGAGCACGGAGGCACGCTGGAATGTGACCAAGGGGAAGCCCCGTTGCGCCGGGGCTATTGCGAGGGAACCTCAGCGAAAGCCGAGAGCGGAACAGGCCTAACCCGTGGCTCCTTGGTGACGAACGCGAATATATCCTCCATCGTCTCCCACACCCGCCGTTCCTCGACCGCGTCTCTCACCAAAGGATTCAGACCTGCCACCAACTCGCTGGAGTGAAACATCATGTTAAGGCTCTTTGCGCCGCCGGTAATGCGCCGTTCGGACAGCCTCATCATTTCCGCGCCGTTTGCGAGGGCAGGATGCAACCACACTACTCGGCAGACGCCGAGCATGCGGAGGGCGCGGCGGACAAGTCGGCGAGGCAGTGTGCGCTTGTGCGTGAGCAGTTTGTACAGATGCTGCAAGCGGGGGCCAATTGGTTTCGCGAACGCGATGGTCACGGGCACTTCAACGAGCTGGCTATCTCCTGGTTTTCCGATGTCCTCGTAGGACGGCCGGTACACATCTGTCGGCGCCCATAGAAAGCATGGACCGCCACGCCCACCCGGAGCGCCCAAAGTGTAGCGCCAGGTGACAAGTGGACTCACGCTGGTGTCCACGAGGTAGCCCATCTGCTCCAGGAGCTTGACGGTGAAGGCATCCGCTCCCCAACGTCCTGCACGGTACGTGAGGGGATGCTCGCCAAAGCTGTCGCTGAGCAGCCTTGTGAGACCCGCCAGCTTCTCTTCCTGCACCTCGCGGGGATACTCATACAGATATGGATGATGCTTATCGTCGTCCTCGGTAACTGGCTCATACGGCGGTGTTGACCACGCGTGCAGGTGGGCCCCAATCTCGCATCGGCCCTGTGCAAGCAGAGACTGCAGTATGTCCCGGCTCTCCGCATCGCTCGCGACTGCCCACGTCACGAGGTAGGTCGGCACGATGCCGTGTCTGTCGCACAGCTTCTGCAGCCGGGGAAGTGCGCGGATGTTCTCGAAGCTCAGGGGGCCCCGCTGTCTCGCCCACAAGTTGTCGGCTTCGGTGTCAATGGTGATGACGAACCGCGTCACGATGGCGGAGATCCCTTCGGGGCAGATGCGGCAGCAGCGGGATTAGCGGTAGCTGTAGTACTGCTGATACGTCATGGAGTCCCGGGGCAGTATGTCGTTCACGACGATTCCGAGGATGTGCGCGCCGGCCTTCTCCAGGCTCTGCAGCGCTCTCTGCTCCGGCTCGGGTGATCGGCTGCCCGCTCGGACCACGAGAAGCGTCCGCTCGACGAGTCTACTGAGGACACCCGCGTCCGCCACCGCGCCCACCGGCGGGGAGTCGAGAATCACCAAGTCAAATCGCTCCTGCATGTCACCCAAGGCATCAGTCATCTCCGTGGACCCAAGCAGCTCGGCCGCCATTGGCCATGTGGCTCCGGTTGGGAGGACGCACAACGTCTCAATATCCATCCGAACAAGGGCATCGTCGAGTGACGCCTCGCCGTTACACACGTCTACAAGCCCGGGGCCAGGAGGCAGTTCCAGCATCTCGCCTATGGCCGGATGACGGAGATCCGCATCGACCAGAGCAACCTTCTTGCGCGCAAGGGCCGCGACAATGCCAAGGTTGACAGCCACCGTTGTCTTGCCGTCGCCAGGGCGGGCGCCGGTAATCAAGAGTGAGGAGAAACGCTCCTTCTCCTGGGCTGCCGTGATGTTGGTCCTCAGCGCGCGAAATGCTTCGAAATAGGCACAGCCCGGGGGGCGCGCGCCCAGAAGTGTGTCCGTTTGTCGTAACATGATCTACTCAGTAATAGAACTATCAGTAATCAGTGTGTCACGGCGCCGCCTGCTCGCCGGGGCTCTCAGCTTCCGTTTCTCCCGTCGGCATGTCGCTCCGCGGAATGGCACCCAATACCGGCTGACCCAGCACCCGTTCGGCCGACTCCTCGTCCTTGAATGAAAGGTCAACGTAATGTAAGAAGAAAGCGAGCATCCCGCCGAGGATCGCCCCGCAGGCAAGCGCTGCCATGATCCTGAGCGCAAGCCGCCTCAGCCCTCTGCCGACAGCGACTTCCGAGGCCTCCTCCTGCACTTCCCCGACTTCGGCTTCAACGACTGCCTCCGCTTGCCTTGAGAGGTCGGCCATCGCCTTCTCCAGTCCGTCCACCTCTTGCTGAGCGGCCGTGAGTTCAGCACTTAGCCTATCGTACTCCATTGTCGCCGGCTGCAACTGGTCCAGTCTCGCACGCTTCTCCGCCGTCTGAGCTTCGACCCACTGCATTTGCGCACCGATCGTGACCGTCGTGAGCCGCATATCCCAAAGCTGGCCCTCGAGAGTCGCCCACACAGGGCTCGGGATCCGTGTAGAGACCGTCTCCGCGGGCGCTTCGCGGACCGCCTCAGCCTGCCGACGCAGCTCGTCGATCCGCCGTTGCATCTCGAGCACGGTCGGATGCCGCGGCGTCCTGCGTTTGAGGCCCTCCTGCAGATCAGCTATGACTGCGTTGAGTTGGGCCTCGATCTCGCTCGGGGGCAGCGGGCCCCCAGTTCCTTGGACCTGCTCGATCGTCTCGTATCGCGGCTGCTCCTCCACAGCAGCAAGCAACATCTGCTCGCGCGCCGTCACACTTACCCGCTCCCACACCAGTTCGCTGCGCCGAGTTGCCAGGGAGACAAGCTCTGCCTTCAGCGCGTTTACCTCCTCGTTGGGGTCCCTGGTGCCGTACCTGCTCCGTAACCCTTCAAGCCTTTGCTTCGCGGCGCTTACCCGCCGCGTCGCCGCGGACGACTGCTGTGCGACCGCCTCGCTGGTCCTCCGAAATCGCTCCCGCTGCAACTCCCCCAGACCCTCAAGCGTCGCTGCCATCGCGGCATTCGCCGCGGCCACCGCGATTTCGCCTTCTGCAGCCCTTGCCGTCACTCGCACCACGGGCGTGTCCCTCGCCACCTCACTGCCCAAGGTCACGCCGCCGGCGGTCAGATCGGCGCCTATGCCCGGCACTCGCCGCGCTACCTCTCGGGCTATCTCCGGGCTCTGGACAACTCGTGTGACCTCGCGCGCGATCACGCCCCACTCGGGCTCCGCCATGGATACCGCCCCGTCCGCTACCTCCGGGCGGCGGAGCGCCGCGGTGTTAATGGATAGGGCCCCCGTTGCCGCGCTCGGCTCAGGAGGCCGGATCGCACGCAACACGACCACGACGGCGGCAGAGAGCACCGCCAACAAGACGGGGAACCACACCCGCTCGCGGATTATCCGGTAGTAATCAACGAACTCCATCTGAGAACACCGCTCGTTTGCCCATCCGCATCTGCTCGCTGCTGCTAAGCCGGCGCGGCATTCATCGGCGGAGAACCCCGTACATGAGCGCGCCACTCGCGATGCCGCCGACCCATCGAAGCAGCCGCTCCTTGGCCAGCTCCTGCCGCGTCGGTACGTATATGAGATCGCCCGGGTGCGCCATCCACTGCTCGTCGGACGGGTCATACGTCGCCAAATCCTGCAGCGCAACGTGCTCCTTTTCGCCCTCCCCGGCTCCCCGCCTGACGATGAGTATCTTCCTGACCCGTCCCGCAGGTGACAGCCCGCCGGCCTCCGCGATAAGGTCCATATACGTGTCACCAGGCCGGACCGCATACGCTCCTTGCCGGCCCACCTGTCCTAGCACGTACACCGTGCGTTCTTGCTCCGGGACCACCAGGCGATCCCCGTCCGCCAGTTCCAGGTCCAGCGCGGGGTCGCCCTCCTTCAGCAGCTTGTGCAGATCAAGCGGCACCACTACTGTGCCGCGGACGAGAAGCGCGTGGTACGGGTCCCCATCCGGCCGCACCCCGCCGGCGAGGCTCATGAGCGCAAGTACGCTGCCAGCTTGCTTCAGTGGATAGGGTCCGGGCGTTCCGACGGCGCCGACGAGGTACACCTGCCCCTTCGTCTCGGGCACGACAAGCACGTCTCCGGGCTCCAATGCCACATCGCCCTCCGGCGCATCGCCCCCGAGCACAGCTTCCAGGTCCACTGATATCCACTGGCCTCCGCGGAGGATCCCGGCGCGAGAGAGGTCTGCGGCAGGCGATACTCCGCCAGCCCTCGCGATCGCCGTTGAAACGCGCTCACCCTCCTCGAAAGGCTGAGCCCCGCCGGCGGCCACTTGTCCGGTCACGTGGATCAGCGGGACGTCTGCGGTGGGGATCACGATGCGATCGCCGGCGAGCAGCGGGACGTCGGTCTCATCCGCCGCGTCCGGCGCCAGAATCTGGTCGAGGTGCAGAAGCTGCTTTTTGCCCCCACGCACCAGCATCGCATTCGCCGCATCCGCCTGCTCCGTCAGCCCTCCAGCACCTGCCAATAGGCTCAGAAGAGTCGGGAACTCCCACACCGAATACCGGCCCGGCCCTCTGATCGCCCCGCTTATATAGACTTCCCGCGGCGCGCGCTGCACATCCGAGATGGACACTACCGGCTCAATGACGAACTCCCGGAGTCTGTCGGTGAGCTGGGCGACGAATCTGCTCAGTGGAATTCCGGCAGCCTGGATTTCGCCTACATACAGCACAGTGATGTTGCCGTTGTCGAGAACGAGGTACCGCCTGGTAAGCTCTGGCTCGCCCTCCACTGCTATGTCGATGCTGTCTCCCGGCGCGAGGGGGTGCAGAGCAGTCTCGAGGCCTCCGACGGCAACGGGAGGGGCGGCCCCCGCTGTGGGAATGGCCGCCTGAAGCCGCTCTTGAAGCCGGGCGCCGAACTCCACACGCGTCAAGCCCGCCGCCGGGACCTCGCCGAGTCCGGGGATCGTGACCCGACCGTTCGGGGCAACTCTGAATTGCCCGGACATCTCCGGCCGTCCGGGAACGTTCAACTGCACTATGTCGCCGGGAGCCAAACGACGCTCCTGGGACGCTGCGGGGGGGCAAAGCAACGTGCCGACGATAGTCGCCAGTGCGAGACATGCCACATGGCCTGCTGCCCGGGTGATAACTACCACCCCCCGTACTGTATATGCCGACAAAAGGACATAGCGGCGGCGAGTGCTGCTACAATTACTTCGTGGCGGGCTCTGTGGCAGCCGAGCACATCCGGCAGTAGTGCATTACGCCCGTCGGCATTACGTCTGCCTGGACGGCTCAGATCCTTCTGCCTTCATATACCACACCCGATGGCCCTTGTCAACGGCTGCATGGCCCGGTTGGCCCGGTGGCCCGTCGCTGCGCGTCAGGGGGATAGGGACAAGAGGAGGCGCGTTGTCTCGCCGCATCGCAGGCTCTTGTCTGTCTTGCTCCAGCCTGTCCCGGATCTCGGGAGACCACACGCGCGATGTCTCGGCATGAGCAGCCTCGCAACCCGCGCAGTCACATCTGATTCGCATTGCGGCAAGTGCTGGTCCCGAGCATGTCATGTGCGCGAGCTTACCGACATGCTGCGGGCCGATGTGGCATACAAACATTTGGCAGGCCCAGCGTTCTGATGCGGGAGCGCAGTTGCGCGTGAGCACCGGGGAGGTCCGTTCGCGGTCACACGCACGCATCCGGGGAGAGCGGCGAGTGTGGGGTTGACGGGACGTACATGGTTGTGCAGATCGCGCAGCGGAAGCACCTCTGGCTCAGTCCCGAATCGCCGGGAGTGGTTGTGTGGGCTTGCCCGGGCCCTTGTGTGGTGCATAGGCGTATATGTGAAGCTGATGGGTCGTTAGCTCAGCTAGGTAGAGCAGGGGACTCTTAATCCCAAGGTCGCAGGTTCGATTCCTGCACGACCCACCAGGACCTCGGAATACCCCAGCGTTAAGCGTTTTGTCGCATCCCCTCGTAGCCCCAAATGGCTACCTCGTGACGATCAGGTGCATGACAGACGCAGTAGAACTGTTCATTGAGGCCCGCGAAGCGCGGAACCTATCTGCCGAGACGGTGGAGTGGTATCGGCGCCACCTGCTCCCCATGATCGAGCGGCATCACTCGCCCCTTGCCGCCTTTGCCACTCCTGACGGTCAGCGTGCGGGCATGTTTAGGTTCGGCGGTACCTCATCACGCCGAATCTGTCATCGTGCTCGGTGACCCTCTCGCCGAGGTTGCGGATGATGATGCGCTCGACGATCACTTTCTCCACACGTATCTCGTGCGCCAACTCCTTCACCGTGGCGAAGCCGACGTTCGCCAGAAGTAAGAGCACCTTCTCCTCATTCGCCTTGATCTGCTCCTGTATGCCCATTGTTCAATACCTCCTTCCGCTCCGCTGACGGTATGCGCTCCGCAAACTGCAGGGGACGGCGGGCAGAGGGCCGACAGCTCCCGGCGGCAGCCCTCTGCGGTAAAGGGCTTAACGAGGCGCGGAATCCCCGGCCGGGATTCGCATCCTGTGCCCAGGACACCCACCGTCCCCCTTCCGCCAGCCTAATACGCCCGGGCGGCGGAATGCCCCCGTCTTTTCTCACTGCTACCTGCGCCGCCCCGCCCAGGCTTCCTCGCAAACACATACCAGAGGCCACTTCTGCCGCCTAGAAGCCGTTTCTACGCGCCGAGTGGCCCTTACCCCACTGCGATCCGTTTCGCGCTCCAGTACGCCCGCATCCGCTCCGCTGCAGCACGGCGCTGCTCGTCCGAGACCCTCCGGCGGCGCCTCACTTTCAGCATCCGCGCCACTGGCAGAATCAACTCCGAGGGGAAGTGCAGCGTGTGCTCGTCGCCCGGGCCACAGCCCTTGGCGAGTTCCGCCGGCTCCCCGAACAGCGTCACCGCACTGCCGAACCTCCGCACCAGCCGATTGTGCCAGCGCGTGCTCAGCAGGTTCGCCGCCCAGGTGTCGGCGTCGTACTGGTAGAGGATGCAGGCGAGGCGACACGGCACAAACCAATCGCCGTCTACCAGCTCGCCGTCCACGTCCCGCACCCGCTCCACCTTGAAACGGTGCTGCTCGATCAGCTCCCGCAGGAACTCCTCAGTGCCCTCGAACACGTCCAACGGTGCAGCCATGTCTCACACCTCTCTCCCCCTTTCCTGAATGCCTCTCTTTCGCGTCTGAGCGCTCCCTAACGAGGTTCGAGCCGCTTTACCCCCTGCTTCCCCGCCCCCGCTGCAAGACATGCCTGTAGCGCCTCAGAACGGCCATTTTTCGCTGCCCCTCCGGCGCCGTGTCTTGCGGCTCGTCCCTCGCCGCCAGAATGCCATTCTTTCGCGCCTGGAGCGCCTGCAGCGCGTCGAGCCGCGTGAGACGGCCTCCTTGCCCCGCCGAGGCGGGGAAACCGCTTACAGGGCGTTAGAACGCAACTTCTGGGGATGTGTCAGGGTGATCTACGGGGTGCGGCGCCTGTGGCGGCGCAGGCGGTTGTACTCGCTCCGATCCGTAGCCGTCGCGGCTGTCAGCTCGTGGTCAGGAACGTTGCATACTCCCTCCGCCTCGGCCCACCTGATGAATGCCCTCACCGCGTCCAGCTTCCGCGCCCGCGTGCTCGTGCTGTACCGTCCGGACTGCCCCGCGCGGCGCCACTGCACGAAGTCGAGGTAGCTCCTGAACGCCGCCACGTCGTGCCCGGTGATCTCGCGTAGGGGCTTCCCGCCGACGAGGCCGAGGAATTGCCTCACGTCTCTGGCGTAGGCGTCCCTGGTATTGGCCGATCCGTACTGCCCGACGAACTGCTCCACCAGCTCCTCAGTCTCCACGTCACCGCGCCGCCCTCAGCTCCGCCACCTCCGCCCTCAGTGCCTGCAGCTCTGCCGTCAGCGCGGCGATGGGGTCCTCCGGCTCAGCGTCGCGAGCTTGAACCTTCGCCTTGAGCGCCGTGGGGTTGACGTGCGTGTATACCATCGTCGTGCTCACGTCCCTGTGGCCGAGAAGCTCCTGTATCTCGCGGATCGAAAAGCCTCTGTCCTGCAGCCGCGTGGCATACGTGTGGCGGAGTATGTGCGGCCCGAGGCCTCGCCTGCGCTTCCTGCCGCCGCCGAAGTCGCGCTCGATACCGGCGCCGCGCGCCAACCGCTTCACGAGTCCCTGCACGTTGCTGGTGGTCATCGCTCCGCCACGCTTCAGCGGTTCACCCCCGATCCCCGAGCGCCGGATGCGGCAGAAGAACCGCTGCCTGCCCGTGAGGCCCAGGGCCTTGCGCTTCTCAGCCCAGGCGCGCAGGTGCGCGAGGGTGTCTCCGTCAACCGGCACCACGCGGTCCCGCCCGCCCTTGCCGTCGTTCACCCGCACCAGGCCCTCGGCAAAGTCAACGTCGCTCGGCATGAGCTTGATGACCTCCGACACCCTCAGGCCGGCGCCCAGCATCGCCGCGATCATCGCACGGTTCCGCAGGCCCGTGACGCTGCGCGTGCGCACCTGCGCGAGCAGCTTCTCCACCTCTTCGTCAGTGAGCACCTTCGGCAGTCTCTTTGGCATGGTTTTGCCTCCTTGTTTGGTTCTTTCTACATTATACCAAACATAGAGGGACTTGTCTACAACTTTCTGCAAAAAACCAAACAAAGCATCATCATGCCTTGACTCGCGGAGGCGCTCGGCGTGGACTTATGAACCGTCGCTGGCGCGCCACCCGGGGCGCCGCTGCCTCCCCGACGTGGTGTACCAACGCAAACCTACTTGATGCGACAACCGTGGCAGATTGTGCCTGTTTTCGCCGCGCTCATTCCAAGTGGAGAGGGACGGTTCTGGCGTGCGGGAGAGCGATGGCGTGTGGTTCTGCCCATCGCTGCGACAGTTTGTATGGGGCGCTGCTACTTCCGCCGCTTCAGGCCCCACATCCCTACACGTATGGACACGATGACTTTGCGCGCCTGCGAGGCCAGGGAATACCCGCTGCCGGCGCTGGACTTACAGAACGCGACGTGGCTCGCGAAGGCGCTCACCTCGTGCGCGGTTAGCTGCCGCAGCGAACGACCGCCCAAACTCGCCAGGAGCTGGTGCAGATCGTGCCGGTACGCCAACCGCGTTTGCTCCCGCGGGTACTGGCGCAAGAAGGCCTCGACAAGCTGCCCGTCCGTCACGGGACACCTCCCGAACAGCGCATAACCATCGCCTCGCGTTAAAAAAGGGGCATTCTCGCTGTCCCTGCCGGCCCCCAGCGCCACGCACAGGCACGGAGCGCACGAGGAGGCCCAGGATGTGCGTTAAAAAACAGTGTTTTAACGCGGACCCTGCCGCAACCCGGCGCTGCCGCGGCTGTACGGCCCTTTCTCAGCACGGCACCGGGCCGATACCGGCCCTTTTTTAACGCCCGGGGCCAATCCACAGGGCCACCCGCGGCAGGTGCCGCCGCGCGGCTGCTGCAAGCAGCGCAACAGCAGCGTTTCCAGGCTTGCCTGTACTGTCGGTTGCAGCTTCGGTCTGACGCGGCCCAAGGCAGCGCCGCACGGTCCTCCCCGTCAAGACTCAAGCATGTGACTGCGCGCGCTCCTGCCTTTCGCGGAGTTGCCCCACCACGTCCACGAAAGGCAGCATCGCGATGCGTGGCCCGAAGAGGTGGGCGAACCTGTTCAGCTTCTGCGTGTACCTCGACGCCTGCGCGGCAGACATCCCGAAGACGTTCTGCAGGTGGCGGCGGACATCACGGTCCGTGAAGTGCCGGTCGCGGCGAAGGTGCATCAGGTAGAACAGGTGGCAGTACACGGGGAAGGACTTCACCTCCCGCACTACTGCCTTCTCCGACATCTCAGGATCAGGGTTCTGCAGTTGCTCCTCGGTCCACGGGCAGATGTCCAGCACCCGCCGGCGCAGCAGTCCATAGGCCAGCTCAGGGCGCCAGACGTGCTGGAGGGTCACCGTCGCCTCGTGGGGCAGGCGCAGCAGGCTACGCAGGCGCGCGTGCTTGTGGACCTGGTATTCGAGCCTGAGAGCGGAGTGGTGCCTGCGCTGGCTGGCATCAGACGGGTCCACGAGATCGTGGCGTATGAGGGGGCCAAGCGTATCGTAGAGGGCGAGTTTGTGGTATTTCGTACCGTAGTACAGGGTATCGGTATCCGAACTGTACCACTGCCTTGTGTCTCTACCGCCAACGGAGGCGCAGCTACGAAAGGCTTCGAGGTAGTCCTGGACAGAGCTATGCTTAGGGACAAGCACGGTGGAGAAATCACAGCGGGTGAGTTTGAGTTGGTGGAGGGGATGGTTAAGCTGGACTCCGGCATGGGACAGTTCGGTGCTGACTTTGGACAGAAACTCAGCGAGGTTCTCGTGTACCACATCCCACAGCACGCGAGTACCGGCAAGAAGCTGCATGACAGAATGGCACTGGATGGACAGTCCTCCAGCTTGGCGTCGAAGGTAGATGAAGGGGGTTTTGGTGTCTAACCAGTGCCGTCGGACACTGCCTTTGCGGGCTTTGGTGTGTTCTGTCCACTTCTCGCGGTCTACTACCTCTGCTGCATCAGTCCAGAGACATACGGTGTCAATCATGGCTTGTCCTCCCCTGTGCGCATTGTGAGGATGTGCGTGGGGTTTGCAGGGGATGCGGTGATTGCTGGGGTTGTTATAGGGTGGGGGGCTGGAGTGGTGGGTAGGGTGACTAGGTGAGAATGGGGGCTGTGGTGGGAGCCTTGGTGGAGAGTGCAGATGCTGGGCTGCGCTGCCTGTTCATCGGAGAATTCGTTGACGCTGAGGTCCGGCTGTGGTAGAATCACGACGGCTGTCAGTTCTCTGCTTCTCATCGCATTGGCCCCGGCGCCGCCAGCTGCCGGGGCTTCCTCTTTCTCTTTATATCACATGCCGCTTCCGTCAGCAAAGGTGAACGGCGGACGCCCGCGGACGGTGTATCCCGCTGTCGCGGCCGCCGACGCGCAAGGGAGCAACGCCGTGCCTGACGCGCAATAGTTTTCACGCATTCCGATTCGCTGCGCCGCTTCGGCCAGGGCGTCCAGGACATCGCGTGCGATCTCGGGAGCCGCCGCCTGCGCTGCTGAGCGCTCCCGGCATACGACCGCCACATCGATCTCGGCCACCTTCAACGTGGGCCGACCCGCACAGTCTTGCGCCGGCACGCAACCCACCAGCACCGGATACGTGCCCTTCGATATTGCGTCTCACCGCCAGTTGCTTTTGCAGGACCCGCAGAGCATGCGCCACGGTTCAAATCTGCATCGAAATGCCCACTACCCCCCAAGTGCCCCAGGACGCGGTTGTGACGGCTTAGAGGGCCGCAAAACGCGCCCGCGCGCGAGGCGCGCGTCGTGCGTAGGTGGGGACGTGGTTCCCCCTCACCTACGACACCAGTAGCCCCTACCAACAGCCACCTATCGGGCCCTACGATCCCGCAGCTACGGCCACGACATCCGGGCGTTCATGTAGCACGTTTCGCTTTGTAAGTGCACGCGGCGGACTGCCACCGACAGCTATTCGGCGGCCAGTCAGATTCGCAAAGCGGACGCCGCGAGGGCATTCTGCCCCTAGCTGATCCGCCACGGCATCGTGGACATCGCGGAGCACGAGCTGGTGGCAGCGTGCTACGTGGACAGGGGCGAGTACAACCGCCGTCGGAGGCAGCGCCGTCGCGAAATGGCGAGAATCGCCCTCTAAGCGCGTTTCAGCCCCTCGGCGGGGTACTTGTGCACCTTGGAGCTTTCAGGCGCTTGTAGGCCGTTCTCCCGCGAAATACGGGCTACTGTGACGAGGTCTGTAGAGCAGCGCGGCCATAATCTTCGCAGGAGGTGCACACGGATGGGCAAAGAGCACGAGCAGAAGAAGCCCGAGCACGACGGGGAGGACGACACCGCGCAGTTCAAGCGGCTGCTGCACGGGCTGGAGCTGTCCACTGACAGCGCCACCGGGCTGCGGGAGCTGGGCGACAGGGCCGGCCCGGACATGAAGCGCGCGTGGGACGCCGTGCAGCGCGTGGTGCAGGACCACGCACCGGATGAGATCAGGGAGAACTGGCCGCTGGAGCGTGCGGCGGCGGCGGTGTGGCTGCAGCCGGTGCTGTACGACACGTTGACCCGCGCCTACCGCGACGCCGGCGCCCATCCGGCGAACCCCGACATGCCCGAGGGGCGCGCCGAGGCGATGGGGCAGCTCTTCGGCGCGGCGCACGAACTGCTGCTGGAGCTGGTGCTCAACACGCTCGACTGGTGGCGCACCGCCTTAGACGACACCGCCGCAGGCGATGACGTCGGCCGCCCCGGCTGCCGGATGCAGCAGGCCGTGGGCGGCGTGCTGCACTGCGCGCTGAACGCGCTGCAGCCGTACCACGCACGGGAGGGCGAGGAGGAGGCCGGGGGACGCGCCGGAGTGAGAAAGCGCGAAATCCTGCGGGGCTCGCCTTATAGTAGGGGTGAGGGGAGGTGGGCGTCCGTACACGGGACGCGAATCCCGGCCGGGGTCTATTCCCCCCGTTATCGGCTTCTCGCGGGAGGCTGCCTGCCGGGAGCTGTAGGCCTCCCGCCCGCTGTCCGCAGCAAACCGAACTGCCGGATGACCAAGCCGGTGTACCAGACCTCTTCGGCGCCCAGCACCCACAGCCCGATCATCGCGGCGTCCAGCACCGCGTCGATGTGCGGCATTGCCTCGAAGGCGGCGTGCGCCTCAGTGCGGAAGCGCGTCAGGCGCGGGCACGACTCGGCGCTCAGATCCAGCTCGGCGCAGTCATCGTTGCGCAGGACGCACCTGGGGCAGGCGAGGGTGTGGCTGCGCAGGAAACTGAAGCCGCCATGCGAGCGATTCAACTCCCATCCGCGCGCCAGGTTCTGCAGCGACGCCGCCCTCCGCTCCGGGTCCGGCGAGTTGCCACCGGCTTCTCGCTTGCATTGTCTGCGTCGCCTCATTGCATGACCACCAAACGAAAACGCCGCCTACGAGGGTGCCCCTCGCGCACGAGGAGGGACCGCCTCGGCGGCGGCGTGCTGAGAGTAGTATACCCTATCTGGGCCTCGAGGGGAAAGAAAAAAATGTTGACAGCCGCGAGTTGGGGGTATAATATCCTTATATCAGACGGGAAGGAGGCGACGGATGGCCTCGAAGGGCAACAAGGTAATGCTTGCCGTACATCCCGAGACGCACCGCAAGGCGGAGGCGTTGAAGGAGGAACTGGGTGCGCCGATGGGGACGGTCGTTGAGGCGGCGCTCGAACATTTCAGGGTTAAGCTCGACGGGAAGGAGCGCCTCAACGCCATCGGCCCCGCTGGTCGAAGGCTCGGACGCTGGCGGCGCGGGCTGCCGACGGATGGAGGTGACGAGGCATGACGCAGAAGCAGGAACCGATCACGGCGCTCTACATCCGCGTGAGCACCGAGGCGCAGGAGACGAAAGGCTTCGGCCACGCTGCTCAGATTCGGACACTGACCAAGCTCTGCGCGGATCGCGGGTGGACGCCCTTTCGGCTCTACGATGAGGGCGCTGCCTCCGGCGCATCGCCCATCGCCGAACGGCCCCAACTGTGCGCGCTGTTGGACCATGCGCTGGACGGGCGCCTGGCGCGCTTCGTCGTGGTCGCATTCGACCGACTGACCCGCAGCGACGATCCCCGCGAGCGCGCCGAAATCATCCACGCCAGCCAGAAGGGCGAGTGCCCCATCGAGACGCCGGACGGGCGCTACGACTTCTCGAACCGCATGGACCGGCTCATGGCGGACATCGCCGCGTGGACGGCCGAATGGGAGCGGGAGCACATAAAGCGGCGCACTATGCGGGGCAAACGCGAGGCAGTGCGGACGAAGGGACGCTGGCTGACCGCGACGCAGCAGTTCACACCGTTCGGCTACCGACTCGCGCCGGCACCAGACAACCCGGACAGGAGCGTGCTCGCCGTTCACGACCAGCAGGCCGCCATCGTCCGCACGCTGTTCGGGCTGTACGTCGGCGGCAAGAGCGCCGAGGCGGTTGCGCATGAGCTGACCGACCGGGGCATCCCGCCGCCGAACGGCAACCGGTGGAGCCCCAGCACCACCTGGCGCATCCTCCACAACCCGTGCTACAAGGGCGAAGCGCGTTTTGGTGACGTCACGGTGCCCTGTCCGGCCATCATCAGCGCCGAGCAGTGGGAGCGCGCGCAGCAGGAGGCCCAGTCCCGGCAGAAGATGTCCTGGCGGGAGGCGCCCAAGTACCGATACCTTCTACGCGGACTGATACGGTGCGGCGTCTGCGGCGGGCCGATGCAAGGCGTAACAGGCGGCGGGCACAGGTACTACCGCTGTGCACGGCAAAGCAAAACGAAGGTCGGGACGGTGGGGCGGTGTACCATGCCGCACGTCCGTGCCGACTTGGCCCGTCGCCGCACGTGGGAGGCAATTGCCGCACTCGCCGTTGCACTGGAGAAGACGGCCCCGCTGACCGACGATGCCGACGCCAGCAGGGACCCGTTCGTCCAGGCCATGCGCCGCCACTACGAGGGGCGCAAAGTGGAGCCGCCCGACATGGCGTGGTATCACACGCTCGTCGCCATGGGCGAGATGACCGAGGAGGAGCTGGCGTGGATCGAGGAGCAGTCGGTGCGGTGGGATCGAGCACTCGGTGCGCTGCTCACCGGCCAGCAAGTGGACACGGCGGCACTGCAGTCGGCGGCGGACACGCACCGTGCGGCCGTCAAGGACCTGGAGGATCAAAAACAGCGCCTCGTGCGCGCCGTGGCCGGCGGCCAGCTCCCCGAGGGGGACGAGGCGGTGACGGGCGAGTTCGAGCGCATCGCCCGCGACCTGAGCACCGCCCAGTTCGCGCTCGCCCAGGCCACGGAGGCCGAGAAGCACGGGCGCAAGCACGCAGACGTCCGCAGTGCGCTGCGCGACTTTCAGTGGCGCATCTATGCACTGAACATGGTTAGCGGGGACGAGGAGGAGGCGGTGCCGTTCATCCGGCAGGTGATCTCGGAGGTCAAGGCGCTGCCGGACGGCTTGTTGGAGTTTGCGTTCAGCCTGCCCGTGGGCAAGCCGGAGAAGCCACGGCAGGTGCGATTGTCACAGCCGTGGGACGCCGAATACGACGCGCCCACGGAAGGCAGTGACGAGGGCGACGAAGGCTTTGGGGGGAATATATCCCCGCCTTTGCGGTATTCATCGCCGAGGGCTACATCTCAGCTCAGACCCCCGAGGAAAAGGCCCGCATCGCCAGGCTGTTCGCGCGGCTGCGGGGCGCCGACGACCAGCCTGAGGCGGACGCCGCCAGCTAGCCGGCCCGTCGAGCCTCCGTGGGCGCCCCCCTCACAGCCTCGGCCATTCCCGCAATACGTCCCAGCCGGCGATGCCCTTGGCCTGCGCCTCTCCCATGCCCAGCCAGCAGTAGATCCTCGTATTGGGGTCCTTAATGAGGCCCACTATCTGCCGGAAGTGCTCGGGACTCTCGTGGCTCCGCTTGCACAAGGAGGCCAGACACGTGTCTCGAACAGAGTCGTCCGCAAGTCCCGCGGCGAATTCTACGGCCGCCCTCAGGTCACGCTCAGCCATCTCGTTGGCTGCCCGGCTCAGAGCTGCATCCTCGTGAACGTACGGGCCGTGCTCCGCGCGTGCTTCCGCCACCAGCTTCTCCGCACCCTCTGGATTCGCCACGATCTGCCTTACGAGCCTCAGTCCCAGCAGCTCCCTCTCCAGCCTCTGCCTGTAATCGTCGGGGAGCAGCCGCACCAGTCTGTCTCCCTCCTCGTCCGTGCCCACGCCGGTTCCCACCACGACATCGCGCACCAGGCGAGCCTTCCGCGAGTCGCTATACGTGGGGGGCCCATCGGCAATCAAGTCTCTGAGCGTTTCCTCCACGAACTTCCAGTCGGCTGCGACCAGATACTGCAGAACGTCCGCCGACGCCGCATCCAGGTCGTTTGCCTCATCGCCGAACCTGAGCTGCGGGACCCTCCGCAGCGCCGCCAGCGCTCTCGCCGCATCGAGGGCTGCCAGGGACTCGGCGACCCGGTAATACCTCCGCCAATAGCCCTCCGTCTGGCACTTGGGCAGGAGGTGCTCAAGCGCCCGCTCGTAGCATTCCACGCCCTTGCGCTCATCCACCAGGCCCGTGCGGCGGGACACCTCCTCCAGAAGGCGACCGTGCGTGTCATGGGCCAGCGCCAGGCCAAAGGCCTGCTCCAGCAGCGCAAGGGCCCGGGCTCTGTCGTTATCCGCCATCTCCGTCGCAACTTGCGCGAGGGCCCGGGCCCGTCGGTCGTCTCGCTCGATCATGTCCACCAGCCTCATCGCGCTCTCGGCATCGCCCCGCCGCGCCGACTCGGCGGCCGCCTCCCCCAGGACGGTGCCGGCCCTGTACGCATTGTCCATGGCGGAGAGCACGTGCGTCACCAGCTTCGGATCGCGCCGGATGGCCACGCGAGCTATGTCGTCCAACACGTTTCTGGAATCATCGGCGTTCGGCCACTCCACAGCCAGGCGGATAGCGCGATTCAGGTCCGTCTCAGCGAGAATACGTAGACACTCTCCCAGAGCCTGCCCTCGGGCCCCGCTGAAGTCCATCGTGCGTATGAAGCGGAGCGCCTCGTCGATGTCCTCGCCGGCGACGGCCTGCGCAACGCGCCGCAGGATCCCATGACGCAGGTTGTCGTTCTCCACATCGCGCGCCAATGCTGCCGCCTGGCGGTGGTACTCGAGGTCGGACGTCGGCGTCCAGAAGACGACGAGCTGCGCCAGCTTGGCCAGTGTCTCCGCGTGGAAGTCCACGTCGAAACGCGACGCGAGTTCCACCGCCGTCTCGGGGCTCACCGACAACAGCACTTCGGCCACGAAGCTCTTCGACTCCTTGCCCAGTCCACAGCCGCCT
The DNA here is from genome assembly GCA_030601885.1 of Armatimonadota bacterium. Taxonomy (GTDB): domain Bacteria; phylum Armatimonadota; class Zipacnadia; order JAUWAU01; family JAUWAU01; genus JAUWAU01. Next base: position 101,758 of record JAUWAU010000008.1, on the reverse strand, counting down.
GAGAAGAACGTCACTTGCGGGGTCTCTTGACAGAATGCCACGCCTCGCGCGATCGCCTCGTCTGCGTCGCCGTCCAGCACGAGTATTGCCGCCTCTGCCGTTACCGCGAGCAGTTCGTCCGCTGGCGACTTGTGCCCATTTGCCTCCCGAGCCCTGACGAACTGCTTCCGCGCCAGCTCGACGTCCACGAGAGCTGCCGTCGCTCCCATCTTGATGGCGAACTCGGACTCGTGGGTGTAGTTGCCGTGCGGCCGGGGGACGCCCTCTGGCAGCGCCCGTACGGCGCCCCATGGGTACTGCCCTGCGGCCAGGAGGTCATCCGCGAGGCCCAGGAGCGCCCGGGCCTTCGCCTTGTCGAACACGGACAGGTATTTCGCGGCCCTGAGGAGCGCGTCGGGATTCAGCGCGTCAGCCGGCGCACGCATCGCCTCCTCATACGCGCCGGTGAACGCGAGCTTGGCAGTGGGATGAGCATCCAGGACCCGGGATGCCTCTGCTGAGGCGGGTAACGGCGTGCCGGGAGCTTCAGAATCCGCACGCCCGGGAGCCCTCGCGGGACCTTCGGGATCCGCAGGCCCGGGAGCCTCCGCGGAGACCCAATAGCGTCGGCCGACGAACAGCAGCGAGGCGACGGTCAGCAGAATGAGCAAGGCCGCAGACAGCGCTCGCGGCGTCAGTGCCCTGCCCCTCCTGCGAGCACCTTGGGCTTGAGGCATCGGGTCGCCCCCTCACCAGAACATGCCATTGACTTCGCTCAATAGACTCCCCCCGGCCGCCGACTGTTCCACCAGCCGCTGGCCGACCTCACCTCTCCCGCCGCCGCTCCGGCACCAGCCCCGCAACCATCGCCGCGCTCAGTCCAACACAGATCCCACTGATGAGAAACGGCGTCCGGTAGCTGAATGCGTCCCACAAGATGCCGAAGATCAGGGGCGCCGCAACGGCCGCAGCGCCGGTGACCATGGAATACACTCCGAGCGTCTCCGCCCGCCGGGCGCTGACGGCGAGATCGGCCACGAAGGCGGTCTGGGACGGTTGCAGCAGGCCCTGATATACCCCGTGCAGCAGAAACAGAACCAGCGTCGCGAAGAAGGCGCCCGAGACGAACGGTGACGAGGCCATCTGCGGCGACACCTCGGGGACAAACCCGAAGGCAGCCGTGAGGGCGGCGAGCACCACAAGTCCGGCGACGATGGGCGGCTTGCGGCCGATGCGATCCGACAGTCGCCCCGATGCGAGGGCCGTCGGCGCGAAGCTCACATTGATGAACCAATACAGCACGACGGCCGGCCACATGGCCGCCCGAGGAAGCCTCAGCAGCTTTGTCGCGCACAGGATGAGGAAATTCTCCGTCACGGCCCACAGAGAGAAGAAGGCGCTCGCGACGGTAAATGGCAGTAGCCCCGGCGCCGCAAACAGGCGCTCCTCGCCGTCTGGGTCCTGCGTCCCGGAGGCTTGTGGCTCCTGTGCGTCACCGGATGCGTTGTCTCGCACCTCGCGGGTCTTGCTCAGGATCAGATACACGCTGCCCAGCGTCGGCAGTGCGGCGATGAAGAAGATGTAGCGATAGCAGCGGTCCAGGGGGAGGCCGCCGCGCGACATCAGCCAGAAGGCCAGCAGGCCGAGCAGCGGGCCGAGAATAGCGCCCACGGTATCCATGGATTTGAGCAGACCAAAGGCATACCCGCGCTCGTCCTGGTCCACTGACTCCGCCAATAACGCCTCGCGCGGGGGATTTCGGACGGCTCTGCCGAGCTCGTAGAGTACCTTCGGTGGCACGAGGTGCTGCCACACCTGCGCCAGGCCCTGCGTGAAGCGGGAGGCCATGAGGGCCAGATAGCCGGCCCAGATGAGGTGCCGCCGCCCCCGACGGTCGGCGAGTCGTCCGGCGATTGGGCGGGCGAACAGCCCCACCAGGAGCGCGATGCTCTCGATGAGGCCGAGCACCGTCATCTTCTCCACGCCGAGGACTGCGACGAAGAAGAGGGGATAGAAAGCAAAGAGCATGTCGGAGCCCGTGTCGTTGCACAGCGCCGCCAGGGAAAGCGGCAGGACGTTGGGCTTGTGGATGGTGCGTTTGCGAGGCTCGGTCATGGGGGCATCACCTCGCTGCCGCTGCCTGCCTTTGCTGCACAACACGACGACCGTCCCGAACACCCTTCAGCATCAAGAGCCATCAGCCCTCCCTGACACGGCGCGAAGGGATGCCTCACCAGACGGACGAAGCGACTGGCATGCCTACTGAGTGAAGCGAGGGGGAATACGGAGAACGATCCCAGCAAGTCGTCTGTGCCAGTTCAGCGCCGCCGCCTTCGCGGCCCTTCTCCTTGTGACAGGTCCGGCGTCGGCTCAGATCTCCGACGCCGCCGCCCTGACCTCCCAGCCGGCAGAGGACGACTTCCCCAGCATCGCCATCGCGCCGGACGGGCGTGCATACGTTGTCTGGGTATCCCACGACATCACCGTTCCCGGCGACACCATGATGCTCCGCGAGTGGGATGGCGAGGGCTGGCCCGACGCAGAGAAGGTGACTCGAGGTGGGGAGGACCTCTACCGCGTCGAGGTCGCCGTCGATGGCTGCGGTCGCGTGGTGCTGGTGTGGGCGAAGAATGTCGGCGGGAACTGGGAACTCGTCGCGAAGTCCCACTCGGGGCGCAAGTGGGCCAACTCCAGGCGCCTGACATGAGCGCCCGGCTGCTGAGGACAGTGGTCAGTAGCGACAGGGGCTGGTGGTTGAGGATCAGCGGAGGGCGGCGGAAGCGCGCTGATGCACGCTTGACGGGCCGGGGGAGGGGGTATACTCTGCAGGCAAGGAGGCATCGCCGCGATGGCCAAGAGACGTCGAAAGGTGAGCGAAGAGGAGATAGCTCGGCGGAGAGTCCTGGCCGAGAGGATTGACAGGCGCGTCGAGCAGATCAGCAAGGAGGTGGCGAAGGCAGGGCCGCCTAAGGAGACGATAGTAGAGACTCTTCGTCGGTTGCGGGGTGGCTCGTCGGATGGTCGTTCTTGACGCCTCAGTGATCCTCAAGTGGTTCTACCCGGCTCGGACTGAGCCGGGTGCTGACGTAGCCCGCGAGTTCCGGGAACGCTTCCTCGACGGCCACCTCACCATCGTTGTGCCTTGCTTCGCAATGTACGAGTGCGCGAGCTCGATGCGCCACTCGCAATACCGGTTGCCGCCGTGTACGGTCAAGGAGCATGTTCGGGACCTTTGGGGTCTAGGCCTGACCGTTGTGCGAGTCACGCGCCGGCTGTTGTGGACTGCGACGGAGGTCTCGTTCGTACACGGCGGATCGGTGTATGACGCCTACTACTTCGCGACGGCGCAGTTCAGCCAGTGCCCCTGTGTAACCGCGGATCGCCGGGCCCACAGGCATGTCAAGAGCATCCCCTGGATTCACTTGCTCAGAGACGTGAGTGATGTGAGCGCTTTCGACGACTGAGTGTCGGGCGCCATAGAAGCGCTCCCCGTCATACCTCGGCTCTTGCATCGAGCATCGTACCCCGAGGGGCTCTTTCCCGAGCTGATCGGCCGGAGGCCGGACACGCCGTACTGGGCGGCCCCGTATGGGTCGCGGTCGGGGCTCTACATCGAGTGCGGCATGCTGTTGAGGTCGGTTGGTCAAGGCGTGAGCCACAGAGAACACAGAGCGCACAGAGAAATGATAGGGCGGGGAGATTGGTGGGTGAGTCTGTGTTCTCCCGCGGGAAGGGGCACGGGTTGGCGAGCAACCGGGGGCACCCGCCGCTGCTGACGGCCCTGTCCCGAGCGGTCAGGCATCCTTATCGACAGCCCCGGCGGTGAGGCGCGTCATTTCGTTGTCCACTGCGTGCATCTCGGCACGGCACGACGGGCGATTCCGGACGGAGTCTGCGCGGCGGGGTAAGAGCCCGCGAGGCACGGACTCGCGTCCCCCGCCGGGGCGAGCAGACGCTATGGTTTCCACAAAGCCTGCCTACTCCGCGAAGTCCTCGCCGCGCGCCTCCAGCGCCCGGCGGAAGTCCTCTCCAGGCATTACCACCGACACCGTGTGGCTGCCGGCGTTGAAGGATGCCTGGCTCTTGTCAGCCAGCGACTCGTCGAGGAGGGTCGGCAGGTCGAAGAGCTGCCCGAAGGGCGGGACGGCGCCGGGCCAGCAGCCCGTCAGCTCGTGCAGCTCCTCCGGCCGCGCGAAGCGCACGCGGCGCGTGTTGAGGATGCTGCGCAGCTTCGCATTGTCCACGCGCTTGGCGGCCGAGATGACCAGGTTGTAGTACTGCTCGTCGGCCTTCACGACGAGCGCCTTGGCGCCCTCCTCCAGCGCCGTGCCGCGCACCTCGGCGGCCTCTTCGCTGGTGAACACCGGGTCGTGCTCCACGAGGCGGTACTCGGCTCCGGCCTCGTCCAGGAGAGCGATGAGTCTGTTGGTGACGTCCGTGCGGCCGCGCAGTATCTTTCGCTCGGGCATTGGCGATCGGCTCCATTTGAGCGGTGCTCAGGTCCACGGCTTGGCCCCGTACGGGGTCAACCCGTGCTTCCTTCCGAGGCACCTCACTACTCTCATCTGAGGCCCGGGATCAGCAGCCGGATGCGATACACCGACGTGCGCGCGGTGATGTAGAGCGTCTTGCGGTCGGCGCCACCGAAGGTGCAATTGGCCGGCACCTCGGGCGTCTTGATGGTGCCGAGATGCTTGCCCTGCGGATCGAATACCCACACCCCGCCGCCGTCGGTGCAGTAGATGTTGCCCTCCGCGTCGAGCGTCATACCGTCCGGACTGCCGCGCTCCTCGGTCTCAAACACGGCGAAGTCCCGCCCAGCGGTTGCGCTGCCATCGGGGAGCAGCGTGTACGCGCGCAGCTTCTTCTCCTGCGAGTCGGCGACGTAGAGCGTCTTGCCATCCGGGCTGATGAAGAGCCCGTTCGGCCGAGTCATGTCGTCGATAACGCGCGTGAGGGAGCCATCGGGCGCGATGCGGTAGACGCCCTCGACCTCCTGCTCGCGCGGCCGCCCCTCGAGGCCATAGTGGGGATCGGTGAAGTATATGGCTCCGTCGGCGGCGATGATGCAGTCGTTGGGGCTGTTGAGCCTCTTGCCGTTGTACGAAGCGGCGAGTACCTCGACCTCGCCCTCGGGAGAGATGCGCACCACGTCCCGGCCCCGGTGTCGGCACGCGATGAGGTACCCCTCGGCGTCGAACATGAGGCCGTTCGACTTCTCGCTCGGCTCCACGAACACGCCCACGTTGCCCGACTCGTCCACGCGCTTGATGACGTTCTCGGGAATGTCGCTGAAGTACAGGTGGCGCTTGCCGTCCCACGCGGGCCCCTCGGTAAACGTGAAGCCTGTGGCCACTCGCTCCACCTCCGCGCCTTCGGGGACGATCTTGTCGAGCCCGCCAGCTTCCTGGGCGAGCGCAGCAGAGACCGACAGGAGCATGAACGCGGCGCTGAGCGTGGCGATGTAATCGGTCATGGTAGTGGCTCTCCTTTCTCAAGGTCAGTGCCGAATGAGGCGTGGCGCGGGCTGCCTGGGTCGCATTTGTGATCACTCTCCACTGACCACTCGCCTACTTCCTGCCTGAGCCAGGCTTACCTGCGCGTTCCGTTGGCGAATCGGCGAAGAGCGGAGAAGGCAAGCGCACCGACTTCGTCAAAGAAGACAGGGGACGAGGCGAGCATCGATGCGACCGTGGGCCGCCCCGGGCAGCCGGGGGATGCACTATCAGTAGGGGAGCCCCTCTGCGGGCTCCCCTAGCCAGATTCTATCGTCCGCTGAGTGGCGCCTCGGAACAGGGCCAACGCGGCAACGAAGGCGAGCAGGGCGATCCCGGCAGCTATCGCCACGCCGAGGAGCGCCGCCGTGTGGTGCTGATTCGGCCGCAGAAACACATCGCACACCACTGCCAGAGCCCCGCGACCGATCCAGTTCGTCCCCAGAGTAGTTGCCTCGAACCCCAGGAGCCCGCTGATGCCGAGGCGTTGGACCAGAAGCGGCCCAAGGGCGATGACGGCAATGATGCAGGAGGTGGTGGTCACCGCCCGTGCCGGTCGGCGAGCCAGCAGCGAGGCCAGGACGCCGATGGCGCAAGTGGCCAGCGCAAAGGACTCGGCGAAGGCCAACATCAGGGCAGCGCTGCGCCAGGGGACGATGTCAAGCGCGGCGGATAGCACCCCAATCGGCATCGCAAGAAGAATCAAGGGCTGCGCCTGCCAAAACGCCGCTGCCAGCTTGCCCGCAAGGATCGTCCGCGGCCGCAGCAGCGTAGCAAGCACCATCTCGAGCGTGCCCTGCTCCTTCTCCATGGCGATGCTCATGGCTGCCGGGATCGCGGCAAGGAAGGCCGATACAGCTACCGCTGTGGCCATGGCTTTCGCCACGAAGTCGAAATACATGAAAGCGCCCACGCCCGCTAACATGACCAGCTCGGCCACAACGAAGCCGTAGAGCCCCGCTCTGGCTATGACATCGGCGTTCCCGAGAGGCCTGCCACGGAGGTCACGCGCCAGGACGGGGTTGCTGACGCGATCGGCAACACGTCGCAAGAGCGAAAACTGAGCCCGGCGTCTTCCGGGGAGGGCCGATCGGCTCTCCGCAGCCACTTGCGGCACGGCGGGCCTTGCGCGCGCGTGGCGCGTGATCCACCGCGCGATCCGCTGGGTCAGCGGCGGGCCCACCACATTCGTTGCTCGGGCCACCGCTCGGCTGGTGGCCATCACGAGTACCAGTGCGCCCAGGAGCATGACCGCCGGCGAGACGGAGTGCAGCGCGACAAAGCGGACCCGCTCCCTACGGTCCCTGATCAGGGCGACTGGGGCGCTCGTCGGCGGCACACCTACGTCGCCTCGGCTGACGGCGGGAGCATAGATCGCACCCTCAAACAGGCTGCGCGAGGTGAGGACGGGGTTCACGAACTCGGCCATTTCGGGGATCTCTTCCACCGTTGCGCCGAGAAAGTCGGCTGCCGACTGGCTGAGCAATCGGGCGTGGCCCGCTCCCCACAGGGCGACGCGCGCGCCGAGCGGCCCGGCGTAGTGCAAGCCCCCGATGACCACATACGTGATCATCACCGCCATGTACGTCTTCGTGCAATGGCTCGACACGAAAAGGCTGAGCGCGCCGACGAAGATGGCCGTGCTGAGCAACAGGAGGAACAGGAGGCCGAACTCGAGCGGCGACACGCCTCCGAGCAGAAACACGGCGCTGACGGCCGGGAGGCTCGAAAGCAGCAGGCCGATGGCGAACACCGTGCTCGCGCCCAGTTTCCCCAGCACGATGTGGCGGGGCTTGAGCCAGGTGCAGAGCATCATCTCGAGCGTCCGCGTCTCGCGCTCACTCGTGATGCCGGCGGCAGCGTAACCCGGAATGAGCGCCAGAAGCAAGACGAGCAGCGCCGTGCCGAGAGCGGCGAAGAGCTCGCGCCCGAGCCCCGGGATGGTGCGTACGTCGAGGGTGGCCTCCCGCCAGGAGCCTGTCATACCGGCCAGCGCCGTCATCCAGGTGACGATGACAACGATCGCCAGCACGGTCACGAAGGCCGTGCGGAGAAGAAACGCCCGGTGCCCGCGCAGGCCGGTGCGCAGCTCTCGTGTCAGGACTGGATTGCTGACTCCGAGCATTCGGTGCTCCGCAAGTGAAGCCAATGGGCACGACGCGACACGTCTGCCCTAGCGCCTCGTGGAGCCGGGCGAGATCCGCCGTAAAGGCGCCTGAGCGTAGCTGTGCTGTTCAGGTAGCCCCGAAGCTTCCGGCTGCAGCACCCACATATTGACCGCGCGTCGCCCGGGCCGGTGCCCCTCGATCTCGACGGGCAGCAGCGGCTCCCGCGTCCAGCCGATCACCACCGGGTGCGCGAAAGAGCCCATCGGGGCGAGGAATTCTTGGATCGGGCCGACGGCGTACATAACGTCCCCCGTTCGCTGCGCAGCCGCGCGTAGGCGGCTGTATTTTGCCGCTAACTCGTCCATGTTGTAGGGCAGTAGGCCAAGGCTCTCCAACGTCGCCCGCCGCGCCTTACGCTCCTCGGGATCGATGCCACCGATCAGCTCCTCCTCGGAGTACGTCTTGGGATAGCCGTCAGGCGGAAAGGCAGCGCTTACGCGCGTGCTTCCCCCTGCGGGCAGGTCCCCAAGCGGTTCGGCGGCGCCGCGGAAGATGAGGAGGCAATCCTCCAGATCGTAGCGCGTGCCGTTCGCTACCTGCCCGACGATCCTGTGTTCACCCGAGTCGTACTTCAGGCTCCCCTCGATTCGCCCCACACGGAGCCACCAATCGGCATAGAACGTACGCATGGCCCACATGTCGATGCTGATGTCCGGGAGACGGAATGCCTCGGACGTTTCTGCGGCTCTGAAGGCGCCCGTTATGACGCGCGCCTCTTCGGCCACCTCTTCGGGAACGCCTGCGTAGGGCGCCCATGAAGGCCGCGAGAAGATGGCACCGCCACTGGCGCGTGGTAGAACGAAGGTCGCGGGAGCGCGCCGTCGCCGAGCCCTGCGGCTGGCCTCTTCCGCAGCGGCTGGCTCCTCCAGAGGCAGCACCGTCGCAGTTGGCTCGTTCACGGCGATGGAGTACGTCGCCTGCCGCGGCGAGTAGACGCCAAAGTGGGTTCCGACGTGGGCGTACTCGCCGCGCTGCCGCACGATGCTGATCTCGTTGATGAACACCTGGCGGCCCTTGAAGGACGAGGCGAAGTAGTAGGAGGCACCCGTGAAAGCCAGTACCATGACGGGAAACGTGATGACCGTGAGATGGCGCCGTCGGAGGCGCTTGAGCACGAAGTAGTCCAGCGGGCCAATGGCGACAACGTAGATGCCGAGGAAGACGATGACCCAGAACAGCGAGGGGGCCCTGGCTGCGGGCGTCTGGTAGACCGCCTGCTGTCGCATGGCGCTCCTTCCCCATGCGGGGAGCTGGAAGGAGGTGCCCCACAGGGACACGTACTGTGGGCGTATGACCCGCGTCCATTGCAGCAGGTCTCGGTACAGGTTCGAGTGCTCAGGGGAGAGCAGCACGGCGGGCGCAGAGAGGTCGAACGCCAAGTAGACGACGCGGCCGAGGCCTACATCGCGGCTGACGACGAGCGGCACGCCGCTCCTGGTATCGCCAATGAGCACCGTCGCGCCGTCTCTGGGGCGACCGCGCGCCAGCACGAGCGGCCCGGGAAACTGCAACCCTCCGAAGTAGCCGGTCCAGCTCCGTGGCGCCGGTCTGGTTGTCGGCGCCGAGCCGAGCAGCGTCACCGGCAGCAGGCGCTCGAGGGCAGTGCCCTTGACCAACTGCCAGTGGCGACCCGTCGCCACGATCAGCGCGCCGCCCTCCAGCAGCCACTGATGCAGTGCTTGCTCCTGCTCCGAGGCGAAGTTCCGCAGCGAGAGTCCGTTATAGAAGATGACATCTACCAGTTCGTAGCCGGCCGGCTTCTCGGGCAGGTCCGCGATGTCACCAGACACGACCTCCAGCCCGCCGAACTCGGGTCGTCTGGCAGACGCGAACAGGCCGACGGGGCCTTTGCTCAGAACCAGCGCCGTGGCGTTGCCGCCGTACAGCGTCATGACGGGAATCGTCTGCGTGAGCCGGACGTCACCGGCATTGAGGCGAACAGCGACGCGGTCGATGTACTGCTGCGGATGGACGTACAGCGTGAAGCGCCGTCGGGATGGCGAGGGGAGATCGATGGGGGCGTAGTAGGTGTGCTTTTCCTTTTCTGCGTCCGCCGGCAGGGCGATGCTGAGCGTACCGCGGAGTTGCCCGCCGGACCTGTTCTCGACGATGCAGCGGATGGGCGCCCACTTCTCCTGCTTGATCCTGCCGCCGAAGCCGGCCTCAACGCTGAGCGTCACCGGCTGCGGAGGCTCCGGGGCCTCCTGAGCGGCGGCGGCCCCGATGATCTGAGCGGCGCCCACGACCCACACCACTGCCCGTACAGAAGCTCCGCGCATACTCTCCCTCCTCAGCTCGTCCTGTTGCTAGGACCTCTTGGCCTGCCACAACGTTCCCTCTGATCCAGGATCCAGCGGGGCTTTCTCTCATCAACGCGCGAAGCGGCCGCGGGCGTTCCGCTCGGCTCTATTCGTTCCCCTGTGGGCGCCGTGGGCTAATACGTCTCCTTCAACCCATCGTGCTCCGGCTCCACGTACTTCGCGAACCACTCCTCCATGGTGCCCCTTAGCTCTCGGCTGCGCTTTGCCTGGCTCGAGTCGTCCGCCAGATTCCGCCGCTCGTCCGCATCGTTGACGAGGTCATACAGATCGTGCGGGCCATCGGGGTACCGATGCACGTACTTCCATTCCTTCGTCCTGATCATCCGCACCGGGCCGTACTCGTCGTAGACAACAACGAACTCGTTGCCTGCTTCAGCCGCACCCCGCGTAGCGCAGGCTTCCGCCTTCGCGAGAGGGACGTAGCCGCTTTGGCGAAGTCCCTTCGAGCCCGCGCTGTCGGCCAGGAATGGCCGACCTACGCGGTTGGGGGCGGGTCCCTCGAGCGCCGGCAAGAAACTGCGCCCGGGCAGATTCCGGCCCTCCGGCGGGGGCAAGTTCAGGTAGTCCAGCAGCGTCGGCATGAAGTCGTATGCCGAGACCATGGTGTCATCGACGCGGCCGGCCGGGATGCGGCCGGGATGGCGGGCGATGAAGGGCACCAGGATCGAGTTCTCGTACATGTTGCGCGGGTGCGTGCCGTTGCCCTTGCCCCAGAAGCCGTGATGCCCGCAGCTAAACCCATTGTCGCTCACGAAGACCACGAGCGTGTTATCGCTGAGCTTCAGCTCCTCGAGCCGCCCAAGGATCCGGCCGACGTTGCTGTCCATCGCCGTCACGGCGGCGAAGTACCCCTTGAGCATCTCGCGATTCCCGAGGCAGTTGTCCGTCAGCCGCCCGGCCCATGGGTGCTTGGGCTCCTGCGGGCACGACTCGAACGCGCAGTCGTCGTAGGAGTCCACGATGTCCTGCGGATGGCCCGTCCAGGGGCTATGTGGAGCCGTGTAGTGGACGCTGAGGTAGAACTGCCGGTCCTTGTTTGCGTCGAGGTACTCGAGCGCCTCGTCGGTGATCACGTCGGTGACGTACCCCGGCTCATCCACCAGCTGTCCATCCCGCACCATGGGCGCGTTGTTATAGCGCCCGCCGCCGCGCTGGTGCACGAACCAGAAGTCGAAGCTGTGCTGCGGCCGCTGGCTGTCGCCCATGTGCCACTTGCCGCTGATGCCGCACGTGTAGCCGTGCTGGGCCATCACATCCGTGTAGGCCACCTCGTCCTTCAGGAACGCCACCGCCTCGGGCCCGGTATTCTCCTTGTTGATCCACTCGTGGATGCCGTGCTGTGAGCAGATGCGGCCGGTGAGGAACGTGGCGCGGCTTGGGCTGCACACGGGAGTGGCGACGAAGAACCGGCTGAAGCGCGTGCCCTCGGCCGCCAGCCGGTCGAGGTTGGGGGTGCGGATCTCCGGATTGCCACAGCATCCCGCGGCCCACGGTCCCTGGTCGTCGGTGAGAATGAAAACGACATTGGGTCGATCCGGCCCGCCTTGCGTCGCGTTGCTCATCACTGAAGCCCCCTCAGTGGGATTTGCCGCCATCGGCGCTGTGCCGAGAGGGCCCGCAGGCTGGCAGCCTGCGCCACACCGGCGGCTGCGAATACGGTTGATCGGCGGAGGAATTGTCGTCGAGTCATCGCAAGCCAGCTCCCTCGTGCCCGACCACCCTCGCGTTCGCCGGACTACGGCGATTCACCTTGTCCTGGAACGGGACGCACTGGGATGGAGTAGAATGGGCGTGGCCCACAGGAGGGATCGCCTCCTGTCAAAGCGAATTCAGAAATGATCTGGCACAGGTTGGGTGGAACGCCGAGTGACTTGTGAGGACAATCCCATGAAGGACTGGCGAGACAGGATCGAAATCAACCCTCGCGTTATGCTCGGAAAGCCGGTCATCGCGGGAACCCGCATACCGGTGGAGCAGATTCTCCGCAAACTCGCCGCCGATATGAGCATCGACGCGATCTTGCGAGACTACCCGCGACTGACACGCGAGGACATCCAAGCTGCTCTGGCGTACGCCTCCGACGCTGTGGGCTCCGAGGAGATCATTCTGACAGGCACTGGCGAATGAAGTTCCTGGCTAACGAGAACGTCGAAGCGCCCGTGGTGGAGGCTCTCCGTACTGCCGGGCACGATGTGGCATGCGTGGGCCAGGTTGCGCCCGGAGCGGAGGACGAGGAGGTGCTCCGTCTCGCCAATACCGAATCCAGATTCGTGCTCACCAATGACAAGGACTTCGGCGAACTGGTCTACCGGGAGGGAAAGGTCTCTCGAGGGATCGTGCTAATGCGCCTGGAGGCCGAGGATGGTCTGGACAAGGCTGCACACGTGACACGCATCCTGGCCGCGATTGAGCAGCGCCTCCCGGGGCACTTCGCTGTGCTGAGGGAGGGCCGGGTACGCCTCCGGCCTCTGCGCCGCTTGTAGGGAGGGAGCCTCTCCGCGGGCTCCCGAGCTAGCGCTCGCCCCTCACTGCCAAAACATATAGCTCGGAATCCCCAGCGAGATGCTCACGATGTTCAGAATGCTGCCGACGACGAACTGGCCCAGGATGAGGCCGAGGAAGAGGGGGACGGCGGCCGTGAAGGTGCGGTAGCCACCGTAGCGGATGATGAGCAGCTTCAGCGCCCAGCCGATCATGATCGGCAGCCACACGAGGTTCATCTCCCAGCTCCCCGAGATGGCGAAGCCCAGGGGATGAAACGGCCAGTTCACGAAGCGCATTCGCATGGTCTCCAGCAGCAGCCCCGTGGCCAACCCGACCCCGACAGCCGCCGTCGCTCCCCAGTTGGGTCCCGTGGGCGCGCTCATCCACGAGGCGAGCCGGTTGAACGCCTCGGCGCCGAAGCCGCTGCGCGATTTGGCCCGCGCCCCGTAGCTGTACATCAGGTGGGCCATCGCCCAGAAGGCGGTGAGCGTCGCGGCCACGGCGGCGAGCACCATGGCCCAGAAGAAGCGGCGCGGCGAATCCTCGGTCCGCTCCACCATCTTGAAGCCCTCGAACTGATGCGGCATCGGGTGGCTGCGGTACGCCCGGTTGAACCAGAAGTAGAGCGACATCATCGTCAAATCCCGCGGGCCGAAGGCTCGCGTGCCGAGCGTCGTCGTTATGGTGGTGTCCGGGCCGGTGAAATGCAGATCGTGCACCAGCGAGCCGAACTGGACTCGCATGCGCGTTATGGCCACGGCGAGGGCGAAATAGATGGCAAAGAAGGCGATGGCCAGCGTCACCGACATCCCGCCGATGGCCGAGAACCACACGAGCGCCACGAACCCGACGCACACCCCGATGAAGGCGCCGCGGTATGAGACCGGCTCGCCCTCCTCCGAGAGCCATGAGCGGCGGCGCATGATGCACCGAAACACGCCCGCGAGGTATCCCCGGGCCAGCCATATGGCGTAAATGCAGAAGAGCATGTATGCGCCGAACGCCTGCTGGTTGATGTAGGGGAAGTCGGGGATCTGATCCCAGCCGACGGCGGCGCTGAGGATGCGCTCCACCTTCCAGAGTATGTAGAAGAACCAGCAGGAGAAGGAGAAGTCCAGTGGCATCAGGATGCCGACGCCGATCACGAACGGGTAGAACGAGACTGGCGTCCAGCCGATGGCGCTCCAGGGCCGGCCCCGGAAGTGCGGGCGCATGTCCTGATGCTCGATGGGGATGCGCGGGATGGCCGGGTACAGGAAGGCGAAGCTGTTCCAGATGTCCATCGCTGCCGTGATGGCGAAGCCGGTCCAGAACAGCTTGTTGCGGAACAGTGTGCCACGGGGGCGGCTGATCTCGATGGGAAGGTACACCAGCGGACAGGCGAGGTGCTCCCGCTCCAGCCACTGCTTTCGCAGGATCGCCGTCAGACACAGCATCACCACGAGCATGGCGACGATGAAGCCGCCCCACGCCAGAACCGGCGTCACCCAGGCGCCAAGCCGCTCGACGGTGTACAGATTGGTGGCGCCGATGTAGTATCCCTCAATGATGTTCTCATCCTGCAGCGAGAGCCACGCCGGGATGTGGCCATGAAACAACTCCTCCCACTTGTTTGCCTCGTTGGCGAAGTGGAAGGGCCACGATATCATCGGGGCCAGCACTTGCACGCCGTCGTGACCGCAGACGCAGGATGCGATGCACAGCATGCTGTAGACGCAGAGCAGCTCTGCCTGCGTGAGGGCGGCGCGAGGACAGAGCTTTCGTACGAGCAGGTTGCCGAGGGCGAGCACGAGGAGAATGAAGACGGTGTTGAAGAAGAGCGAGATGGTGGTGGGGTGCGCCGAGTAGCGCACGATCTCCATCTGCACGATCCAGTAGCAGTTGGCGGGCATGAGCACGAGGCCGAGCAGGATGGAGCGCCACGTGACGCCGCGTGCGACGAACTTGGTTGCCGCCAGCGCGCGCTCGGCTGTCTTCGTAGCAGCCTTCGCACTGGGCGACCCATCGTTCATAAGCCTTGCAGCGCCTCCTTGAGATGAGCTCACCCACACCCGCGTAGGTCGGGCGTTGTAGGGCGGGGGCTCCGTCCCCCGCCTGCCGGCTCACCCACACGCGCGTAGGTCGGGCTTTCTAGCCCGACGCCTGTGAGGCCCATCGCACGCAGCAACAGCCAAGGCTTTTCCCTTTGCCGGCCCTCCTGGCCTCCGTCGCCCGGCACACGCGATAGGCGAAGGGCGCGGCAACGTCCGGAGGGAAGACCTACCCGAGCATGGCCCGCACCATCATCCACGTGGACATGGATGCCTTCTACGCCTCGGTCGAGCAGCGCGACCGGCCGGAGCTGCGCGGCAGGCCGGAGCTGCGCGGCAGGCCGGTCGTCGTCGGTGGGAGCCCGGAGCAGCGAGGCGTCGTGTCCGCGGCATCGTACGAGGCCCGCAAGTTCGGCATCCGGTCGGCGATGCCGATGGCAACGGCGGTGCGGCTCTGCCCGCATCTGATTCGGCTGCCCGTTGATATGGCCAAGTATCAAGCGGTGTCGCGGCAAGTGATGGACATCCTCCGCCAGTTCACGCCGCTGCTGGAGCCGCTCTCCATTGACGAGGCGTTCCTCGACGTCACCGGCTGCGAGAAGCTCTTCGGGACGGCCGGTGAGATCGCCGGGCAGATCAAAGATCGGGTTCGTCAGGAGGTCGGGCTCACCGCCTCCGTTGGTGTAGCGCCGAACAAGTTTCTCGCCAAGCTCGCGTCGGACCTGGAGAAACCCGACGGGCTCGTCCTCGTGGAGGAGCACCGCATCGAGGACTTCCTTCGCGACCTGCCCATCTCGCATCTGTGGGGCGTGGGCAAGGTCACCGAGGAAGCCCTGCAGCGAATCGGCATCAGGACCATCGGCGATCTCGCACAGCGTCCCCGAGAGGAGCTGGAGCGCCGCTTCGGCGAGCACGGCACGCACCTTCACCAACTGGCCCACGGGCGCGACGATCGACCGGTGCAGCGGTCGGGCGAGGCCAAATCGGTGAGCAGCGAGACGACCTTTGCCCAGGATACGTCCGACGCTGAGGTGCTGCATCGGGTGCTGCTGCGGCTGAGCGAGGATGTGGGTCGGCGGCTACGAAAGTCGGGCCTGCGTGGAAGGACGGTGCAGCTCAAGCTGCGCTTCGCCGACTTCAAGACCATCACGCGAAGCCGCACTCTCGACGCCCCCACCGATTCGGACGCCGCCATCTACGCTGCCGCTCGGGCTCTGCTGGCCCGGGCGGGCGCCCGGAGGCGCCTCGTGCGTCTTCTGGGCGTCGGAGTGAGCAACTTCGCAGGCGCGCAGCAGCGAACGCTGTTTGACGAGGAGCCATCGGCGACCGTGGACGAGGCCGTAGACGAGCTGCGGGAGCGCTACGGCCGCGACAGCATTCGGCGGGCGCGGCTGGTGGACGACTGACGTCGCCGCACGAGCAGCGGGCTGCCGCCCGCAAACGACCGAGGAGTGTGCACGCATGCCTAGCACCGACAAGATCGTCCTGATCATGACTGATTCGCAGGGAGCCGACAAAGTGGGCTGCTATGGCCGGCCCGAGTTGAAGACCCCGTGCCTGGACAAGCTCGCCAGCCAGGGCATCCGATTCGACCGCGCCTACACGGCGCAGCCCGTGTGCGGGCCGGCGCGCGCGGCCATTTTCACCGGAACGTTCCCTCACACCAACGGCGTCCTCGGCAACTGCGTCCCCAAGGGCGACAACATCCGAACCGTCGGCGAGCGTATGTCGGACAAGGGCTTCCACACGGCCTACATGGGCAAATGGCACCTGGACGGCACCGACTACTTCGGCAACGGGGTCTGCCCGCCCGGCTGGGACCGTGACTATTGGTACGATATCCGGAACTATCTGGAGGAGCTCACACCCGAGGAGCGAGTGCGGTGGCGGCAGGAGCTCGGCTCACCGGAGGCGATCCACAAGCACGGCATCACCGAAGAGGACACCATGGCGCACCGCTGCTCCGATCGAGCCATCGACTTCCTCTCCAAGCACAGCGGCGGGCCCTTCTTCCTCGCCGTCTCATACGACGAGCCACACGGCCCGTGCACGTGCCCGCCTCCGTTTTGCGACATGTTCACCGATTTCGAGTATGCCCTCGGTGAGAATGTGCGGGACTCCCTGGCCGATAAACCCGCGCATCAGAGGGAGTGGGCGGCAGAGCTTGATGTGGATCCGGAGATGAGGTCCTTCCGGCGGCCCATGTACTTCGGCTGCAACGCCTTCGTGGACTACGAGATCGGCCGTGTCGTGGACGCCATCGACCAGTTCGCACCGGACGCCCTCGTCATCTACACCTCCGACCACGGCCACCACGACTTCGCCCACCGCCTGACGGGCAAAGGGCCGACGATGTATGAGGAGATCACCCGGGTTCCCTTTATTGTACGCTGGCCCGATCGCGCGCCGGCGGATTCGGTCTGCCCCCATCCCGTCTCACACGTGGACATCGTCCCGACCATCCTCGCTGCAGCCGGCCTCGAGCAGCCGCCGTTTCTGGAGGGTGTCAGCATTCTGGAGACGCTGCAGGACCCGAGCCACCGCCCGCAGGACGAGATCCTCATGGAGTTCAACCGCTTCGAGATCGACCATGACGGCATGGGCGGCTTCCAGCCCATCCGCTGCGTCTTCGATGGCCGCCACAAGCTGCTAATCAACCTGCACTACACGGACGAGCTCTACGACCTGGAAGAAGACCCGGGCGAGATGGTTAACCTGATCGATTCAGCCGCCCATGCCGCCGCACGCGACGATCTGCACGATCGGCTGCTGGCTTGGATGAACCGCACTCGTGACCCCATGCGCGGCTCCATCTGGGAGCGGCGCCCCTGGCGGAAGGACCGCGGCATGGCCTGGTCCGGCTCCAGCCGCCCGCGGCCCGACGACGGCTACGAGCCGCGGGTGCTTCTGTACAGGACGGGCCTGCCGGTGGAGAAGTGGGAGCATTGAGGGCCTGTGGCTCCGGGACACACGAGGCGACGGGAGAAGCGGCACCTAGCGGCCGCCGCTCGCCTCAATCGCCCTCGCAATGCGCTCCCTCGCCTCCATAAGCCGGGCCGGATCCGTGTCCCAGTCGAACCAGCTCCTCCCAATGGCACGGACCTCGCGGTCGGCGACCTCGTTGCCGCCGCGCTCGGCCAGAATGCGGAAGTACTCGTAATCCTCCATGCCCTCGCGGATCATCTTCAGCCGGATGGAGGCCACTGGACCGGCGAAGCCTGCCTGGGCGCCCGGATAGAAGAGCGATCCCTCGCCATTGTAGCCACGACTCCGCTCCCGGCCATAGGTGAGCGGATCCGTCCATGGATCTTCGGTCTGGCGCCAGTACACGGTCGTCCAGTAGAGTAGTCCCGTGATGCCGCAGCGCCAATTTATCCACAGGGGGAGGCGGTAGTTGAGCACGGGGAAGTCGAGCTGCCAGTAGGGGCTCGGCTCCTTGCCCTGGCACAGGGCCGTATAGCCCCAGAGCTCCTCGTCCTTCGCGAGGCGCTCGGCGGCGGTCGGCTCGTCGTACAGTGCCCACAGCGGCACCCAGATGTCCACTGCGCCGTAGAGGTCGCCCCACTCCGGATTCGACGTTATCGTCTGCTCCGTGCACAGCACCTTGAGCTTCGGGCTGCCCTCGTGTATCAGTGCTGCCCACTGCCGCACCCGCTCGTATGCCTCGGCGTCGTTCGGCTCATCGAGCACGTAGAAGTAAGCCATGTCGGCCCAGCCGTTGGCCTCCAGATAGCTCTGCAGATTCCGCAGATACTGAATGGCAGTGGCTCGATCCGCTCCGAGAGCGTCATCGTACGGTGCGCCCCGGCGGAGCCGAATGGAGTTCAGGCCGAGGCTCTCAATGTAATGCTTCAGCACGCCATGCGACTCCGACGCATCGATGCTTCCGTCTGGCAGCCCGCGCGGATGGCAGCGATCCGGGGCCGCCGGCATGATCCGGTGGGCGATCATCGCTCTGTGGTAGCGCTCCTCGATGGGCAGGAAGGCCGGGTCTCCTGCCTCGAGCCCGTGCTGGGGCGCCGCGCGCGAGACGCTGCCGAAGTCGGAGCGCACGCTGGGTACCGAGGGCAGTGTGAAGTCGTAGACCGTGAGCGACATCGGCACCGTTGCCCGCTGGCCGTCAGCGGCCCGTATGCTGATGCTCCCTTTGTACTCACCCGGCCGCGCCTCTGACGGAACGAACACCTCACCCCAGATCGGCTGGTTCTTGCCGGCCGCCACCGCGAAGGGCTGCGCGCGGTACTTGGCTTCGCCGAAGGATCCGCCAAGGGGATTCTCAAAGGGGATCAGCGCGTCCGGCCACCACCCCGGCGGCGTGTCGCATCGGTAGCTCGGCCGCGTCACCTGAATGTAGTGCTCGCGGAACAGGTGGATATTGCGCCGGGCGATGCGCCTCCGCCGCCCGACGAGATGAGTCGCCTCGACGGTGACGTCCGATAGTGCCTCCCCGCGTGCGGTCACGATCACCTGAAACGGCTCCCATTCGTTCCGCGCGGCGCTAATGGCGATCTGACGCTCTCCGGTGGGCGCGCTCTCGGGCTGCACTCGCGTCATCGCCGGAGCCGTCCACACCTCCATCTCCGCTGAGGCAGCCGTGGCGACGAGTGCTACCAGGGCAAGCGTGCCGACTAGGTGGATCGAGCGCTCCGGACGCTTCATCAGTTCGCCTCCGATGGTGCAAATGCGCTGCCGTCAGTCCATTTCCCGCCCCGGCTCCCGCGTCCTCTGCTGCAGACAGTAACTGCCGCGCCCTCTTGTGCTCCGAGCGCTCAGATGGCCGTCTGAGGCCTTTGCGCCGCGTAAATGTGGCCGGGCCAACAGTTGCCGAATTCTTACGTTAAGGTTACGCAGTGGCAAGCAAACAGTGCGATGTTCTGACGGTGTGATTTCTCCAGGAGCGGGATCCTTCGAGGGGCTAAGGGTATGAAGACTTTGGCAGAGCGCATCGGCGACCGGAGCGCAACCGTCGGAGTAGTGGGTTTGGGTTACGTTGGGCTGCCACTGGCAGTTTGCTTTGCGGATGTCGGGTTCGATGTGGTTGGGATAGACTACAGCTCGGAAGCCATCGCGCAGCTCCACTCAGGCGAGCCAACGACCGGGGACATCGACCCCGCCGCGCTGACGGCCCACCTGAAGGCTGAGTCGATTCGGCTTTACGACAGCTACGAGCCGCTGGAGACTGCCGATGCCATCTGCATATGCGTCCCGACGCCAGTGACTGAACACCGGGAGCCGGACATGTCCTACGTCCGCTCGGCCGCGCACGGCGTGGCTGAGTACCTGGGGCGCGGCCAGCTCGTGGTGCTGGAGAGCACCACCTTCCCCGGCACTACTGACGAGCTCGTGCGACCCATCCTCGAGGCGACGGGGCTCCGCGTGGGACGGGACTTTGCCCTGGCATACTCGCCAGAGCGCGTGGATCCGAACAACCAGCGCTTTGGCCTGCAGAACACACCAAAAGTCGTCGGCGGCGTCACGGCGAAGTGCGGGGACCTTGCCGCGCTGTTGTATTCGCAGATCGTTACAGAGGTCGTGCCCGTCAGCTCGCCCCGTGTGGCGGAGACGGCCAAGCTGCTTGAGAACCTGTTCCGGCACGTGAACATCGCGCTGGTGAACGAGTTGGCCCTGCTGTGCGACCGAATGGGCCTTGACGTATGGGAGGTCATCGACGCCGCCTCTACCAAGCCGTTCGGGTTCATGCGCTTCGAGCCGGGCCCGGGAGTGGGGGGCCATTGCGTGCCCGTCGATCCATTCTACCTCGCCTGGAAGGCACGCTCCTACGGGTTCCACACGCGGTTCATCGAGCTCGCCAGCGACGTGAACACATCCATGCCGCGACACGTCGTGCAAAAGGTGATCGAGGCGCTTAATTCGCGTGCAAAGAGCCTGCGCGGATCGCAGGTGCTGGTGCTGGGAGCGGCCTACAAAGGCGACATTGCTGACACACGCGAATCGCCGGCCCTTCGCATCATCCCCATGCTGCACGAGCTGGGCGCGCATGTCTCTTACAACGATCCTCATGTCCCCTCGCTGTCGGCGAACGGGTGGACAGGTCGGTCAGAGGCGCTGACTGATGCCGCCGTCCAGACGGCAGACTGCGTGCTTATCTTGACCAAGCACAGCTCCTACGATTACGAGCGCATCGCCGTGCTCGCGTCCCTGATAGTTGACACGCGAAACGCCCTCCGCCCGGATGCCGGGTGTCACGTCTTTCGCCTGGCGGCGCAGCCGGCGCACGTGCACGCTGAGGCTGCTGCCGCGATCTACGAACGCCACTCGCGTCCTCCGTCGCAACCTCGTGCGACTCGCCCGGTTCTGGCTGCTGAAGCGTAAGGAAGTGCTCGCTGCGCCATAGGACAGCCATTGGTGTGCTGGTTTTTGCGGCTCTCTGGGGTCATCAATCAATGATTGAATATACATCAAAGAAGTATCGGTATGCGCAGATACTCAGGACATGGCGGCGGTTGAAATCATGTGTGGCATAATCGGATACGCTGGCCATCGAGATGCTTGCGGCATTCTTCTGGATGGCCTCAAACGGTTGGAATACAGGGGGTATGATTCTGCCGGCATGGCCGTAGTCTGGGACGGCCGCCTGGACGTCCGCAAGGCCGTGGGCAAGCTCTGCAATCGGGAAGGGGAGCTGCAGAAGCAGTGTCTCTCCGGCCCTCTGGGATTGGCGCATACACGGTGGCGATCCCCCTGCAGCTCTTTGCCTATCACATGGCGAACATGCTCGGCGAAGACATCGATCAGCGGCGGAATCTTGCCAAGACCGTAACCGTCGAGTAGCGGGGCAGCACGTGCAAGTCTATAACACAGAACACCGGGAATCCCCCGGCACTCAGCGCCGGGGGATTACTTTTAGGCGGCGTGCGCGTATCCGTGCGAGGAGAATCCGGCACGCGCGCCGAAACGGCACCGGGAGTGCGCATTGGCCGCCGTGAGAGGAGCGTTTCCCGTGCATAGTATTTTACGGCTGCAACTGACGTGCATTATCTGCGCCTTTGTGTTGACGCTGGTTGGAGCCTCAGCGCAGGTCCAGTCGGAGGCGTCAATGCCCGGAAAGGAGGGTGCTGCCGTGGAGCAGCCTGCCGTGCCTGACTTCTGGAAGGGCCGTCTGGCGGAAGTGGATGAGGCGGTAGCCGAGGTACGTCGCGGGAAGGTCAGTGTAATTGCTCGCTCGCCCGGGGAGCGCGATGTGTACCTGGTGGCCTATGGGGAGCGCGACGACCTGCGCTCGCAGGCGAACTACAACTCCGCCTGTGGTGGCCGCGATCCGGCCGCCTATGCGCGCAAGACGGGGGAGACGAGGCCGGTCGTGCTTTTCGTCGGGCCCGTGCATGGACAGGAGATGGAGAATACAGTTGGCTTGGTCAACCTCATCCGCGTTGCGGAGACGGGGCAAGACTGGCGGGGCCGCGAGTGGCCGAGACTGGCAGCCAGCATCGAACGTTGCCGCGTGCTCATCATTCCCTGTGCCAACCCCGACGGCCGGGCCCGATGTCCGTACGATAGTTGGATCGGCATATCCAGGCTCATCATGACGAAGTTCGGGCAGGGCACGCGCAAGGATGGCTCCCTCTACGGCTGGCCCGGGTGCAAGCTGGTGCACCCGATGGTCGGCGACGTGGGGATCCTCGGCGCCTACTACAACGACGACGGCATCAACCCGATGCACGATGAGTTCTTCGCGCCCATGGCCGAGGAGACAAAGGCCATCCTCGAAGCGGCTCGGACCGAGGCGCCCGACTTTGCCGTCAGCCTCCACTCGCACGGCCAGCCACCCGCTGTGCTCGAGCCCAGCTACGTGCCGAAGTTCATCAAGGAGCACGTTCAGCAGTTCGGCGAGCGACTGATGAAACGCTACCAGGACGCCGACCTTCCCGCCGGTCGAGCGCCGGCCATCAGCGAGGACGGCGACAAGTTCCCGCCACCGTCCTTCAACCTCGTGAGCGCGCTGCATCATATATGCGGAGCGGCGGCGTTTACCTTCGAGTGTTGCCATGGCGTCACGGGCGACGAGAGGTATGCGCGAGTGGACTTCGATCAGATACTGGACATTCAGCTCATCCTGTACGACGAGCTGCTGCAGTACGCGCTCGACAGCCCGGTGCACTGGGTGCAGGAGGATGCCCTGCAGTAGGCAAGGAGCCACTGCTGTGCGTATCGCCGTCCCGAAAGAGCGAATCCCTGACGAGTGCCGCGTTGCTCTCGTCCCCGAGGGTGTACGGGCGCTCTGCGGCGCCGGCCACGAAGTGATCGTCGAAGCCGGGGCGGGCGAGGGCAGCGGCATCGACGACGAGAGCTTCACCGATGCCGGCGCGCGAATCTGCGACAGCCTCGCCGAGCTGTACGAGCAGAGCGACCTCGTGGTCAAGGTGAAGCAGCCCGTAGCCGAGGAGTGGGCGCTGCTGCGCGAGGGCCAGACGCTGTTCGCCTTTCTATTGGCCGCCACGCGGCCGGAGATGACTCAGGCGCTGCTCGACCGCAGGATCATCGGCATCTGCTACGAGCAAGTGCGGCAACCGGGCGGCACCGCGCCCATCCTCGCACCCATGAGCCAGATTGCGGGCAAGCTCGCCGTGCTCATCGGCGGCCAGTACCTCAAGAGCACCGAGGGCGGCCCGGGCGTGCTCATCGCCAGCGTGCCTGACGTGGAGCCACCGCACGTGCTCATCCTCGGCGGCGGCATAGTCGGCCAGAGTGCGGCCGCGATGGCCCTGGGCATCGGCGCCGCCGTCACCATCGTGGAGGCGCGGGGCGAGCGGGCCGCGGAGCTTGCGTCCGCGTTCCCGGCAGCCACGGTGTCGCTCTCTACGCCCGACGCGATCCGCTCCGCCCTCCCGAATGCCGACTTGCTGATAAACGCGGTGATGTGGGACCCGGTCGAGCGGCCGCGGCTCGTTACCCGCGACATGCTTCGCCAGATGAAGCGCGGCGCCGTCATCGTGGATGTGGGTTGCGACGCGGGCGGCGCTATCGAGACGTGCGAGCTGCGAACTCTCTCGGACCCGGTGTACGAGGTGGACGGGATCCTGCACCACTGCGTCCCGAACATGCCCGCCTCCGTTCCCCGCACTGCCACTTTCGCTCTGAGCGCGGCGGTGCTGCCATACGTGCAGCTCATGGCCCACAAGGGCGTCGCCGAGGCCATCAAGTCCGACGCGGCCCTCGCCAGCGGCGTCTGCTTCTTCCGCGGCGTCCTCACGAACGAGCGCATCGCCGGCGCGCAGGGGCTTGAGTATATGCCGCTCGGGGAGGCGATCATCGCCCTCGAGGAGGCCGACTGAACGCATGGCCGCGGTAGGCGCGTCATCAACAGTCAGATACACCGTGGTGCTGGTGTACGATCCCAATGGTGGCTACGTCGTTCGCGTCCCTGCCCTCCGGGGATGCGTTACTGAGGGGAACAGCTTACCCGAGGCCCTCGACAACGCCCGCGAGGCTATCACCGCGTACCTGGAGAGCCTCGCGCGCGATGGACGTTCCGCCCCCGAGGACGCGCGCGTGATCCACCTCGAAGAGGACGACGAGGAGGCGCTGATCGTGGGCGTTCCCATCCGTGGGGCGCCAGGGATCGCGGACTAGGCTAGAACAACTCCAACTGCTCCGTCCGGGGAGAACCCTCTTCCTCCTCGGCGGGTGTGTCCGCCGACGCCAGATTCTCCAGTATCCTCTCGACGTCTTCCACACCCCGAACCCGCATTGCTTCCCTCCCGACGAGCGCTCGGGTCGCAGCCGCCTGCTCGGTGTCGGCGTCGCTCTCTACGGCATACACCGGCCGCCCCTGCCGCTGGGCCGTCTCCACCGCATTCCGCGTCCCGCCCGAGCCGCTCGTCTCAACCACGATCACTGCCCCGGACAGCCCCGTGACGATCCGATTCCGACCCATGAGATTGCCGATGCTGGAGCGCTGCCGGGGCTCGAAGTCGGACACCACCGCGCCGGAGCCGGCTATGCGCTCGGCAAGATCCTCGTTGCTGCGCGGATGCACCAGGAGGATCCCGCACGGCAGCACGCCGATGGTCCGTCCGCTCGCATCGAGGGCACCCTCGTGCGCCGCGGCATCGATGCCCTCCGCGAGGCCGGATACGACTTCCGCCCCATGCTCCACGAATGCGGCGGCGAGCTCCCGGGCCATCTCCCGCCGCTCATCCGTCGGCCGCCGCGTGCCGATGATGGCAACTCGCGGCTCCTCGGCGCGCAACTCGCCTCGCACGTACAGCAGCGGCGGCGCGGAACGGATGCTGCGCAAGTGCGGCGGATAGCCCGGGTCATCCCACGTCAATAGTTGTATGCCCTCGTCGGTGAGCTGCTCGACCCACTCATCTATCTCGCCGAGATGCTCGGCCCCCTCCACGATCGCGCCCACCTGCTCCTCCGACAGCACCCCGCACCCGCTCAGCTCCTCCGCCGGCGCTTCGACGATGGCTCGCGGGCCGTCGAAGTGCTTGAGCAGCCGGTGCATCTTCATCGGCCCAAGCCGCGGAATCGAATTCAACAGCACCCAGTACACAAGATCAGACATGCCGATGCCTCAGCGCTCTCCGTGTGGGGCAGCCTGCCAGGCTGCCGTCCCGCAAACGCCGCCAGGCAAGTTGCCTCGCTCACAGCCTCCGCAGGCAAGCTGCCTGCGCCACAGTACGGCCCTTGGCCCTTAACCCTTAACCCTTAACCCTTTCCCCTGCCTCACCCGGCATGATGGATCGTGCGCACGAGCGTGATGGCGTACACCGCCGTCGCCCCGGCAGCCTTCAGCACGCGCGCGCACTCGTTCAGCGTTTCCCCCGAGTCCACGAAGTCATCCAGGAGCAGCACCCTCCGCCCTCGAATGAGCTCCGGCTGCGCCACGTGAAACGCCCCGCGCACGTTCTCGCGCTTCCCGACCATCGTCTCCAGTTCCTTCTGCTTCTGCGTCTGCCGCGATTTCACCAGCGCCTCGAGCGCCACGCGCCGGCCGTGGTATGCATCCAGCGCCTTCGCAAGCCCCACCACTGGCTCATGCGAACGGTCACGCTCAGACGGCGGCACGGGGACGATGACGTCGCCGGCGTTCAGCTCAGGATGCGACGCGATAGCCCCCTCCAGCCGATCTGCGAGCGGCCGCACCAGATCCGTGCGGCGCCGATACTTGTACTGCAAGACCTGGCCCCCCAGCGCAGTGTACTTCCAGTCGCTGCCGACGAAGCGGCTGTTGACGTCCAGCGACACGCCGCCGTCGAGGTGCGGCCCGACGATCGGCTGCTCGTGGGCCTGCGATAAGAACTGCGCCGCTGCCTGGCCATCAGACTTCGCCGGGCGCGCCTCAGTCGTCTCCGCCGGGGCCTCTGCTGCGCGCGCCGCCGGCCGCTGCCTCCCGGCCGCCGTCAGTACCACCACGGGATAGGAGCCGCCCTGAACCGCCAGGAGCCCGCGCCCGATCATGTCGTTGATCTTGGCAATGACATCCTTCTGCCGGAGTCCGGACAGCCGCCCGTACTGAGGCATCGTGACAAGACCCAAGCGTTCCATCTGCTGCCCACGGCCACCGCACAGGGTGCGCGCCAGAAGATGTCGTCCAACAGGACGCGGGAGATTCTGGACGCAGGCAAGCACCACAGCTTCGATGCGCTGCGCCGAGGGAGGGCCGCGGGAAGGCTCGGCATCCTCCGGGCGGCTCGGCTGCTTCTCCCGCTTCTTGGCCGGCTTCGGCGCGGAGGCCAGCGCCCGTCGGCCCGATTCCGTCAGGTGAAGCACTGGCTTATCGCTCCCGCGCACGACCAGCAACCCCCCCGCCACGAGTTGGTCGATGGCGGCGATGATGGTCTTCTTCGGCGTCCCGTGAAGAGCGCCATACTGAGGATGTTGATCGAGACCCCAATTGAGTAGCTCCTTGCTCCTCGATCCCCATACTACGTCCGCCACCCGCACGCGCCCCAGTGGGAACCTCAGCCCCGCCACAGTGGCGAGGATCCGCCACTCCATCTCGGTGATCTCGGCGGGCCCATCCGTCTTCGCATCGCACACGTCACAGCACGGTTCCCTCTTCGCCGCGCGCGCATCGCCGAAATAGCCGACGAGCTGCTGCCTGCGGCACATGGGATTCTCCGCGTACCGGATCATGCCGCGAAGCTGCTTGGTTCGCACGTCGCGACGTCGCCCGGCCGTGCTGATAACGGTCCGCTCGACGTCCGCACTCAAGGGTCCCCGACGAAGCAGCACGCGCAGCATCCCTCGCTCGTCCGGCAGCCGCCGGACTACATCCGCCATCTCCAGCAGCTCGATGGCGCACTCGATTTGCCGCTCCGAGAGGTTCAGCGGTACCCCGAGAGCCTTGGCATCTGCATCGAGCCTTAGGCGGTCCGGGTGATCGCTGTCTGCCGACGCGAGCGCCTGCATCGCCTGCCACAGCTCCCGCATCTGCTCCCGGGTCACGAGGCTGCTCTCGATGAAGTACTCCTGCAGCCTCCGATCCTCAGCGGCATACAGCAGCACGCAGTCCGACGGCTGGCCATCGCGGCCCGCACGCCCGGCCTCCTGGTAGTACGCCTCCAGCGTCCCGGGCATCCGCTGGTGCACGAGGACCCGGATGTCCTCCTTGTCGATCCCCATCCCGAAGGCATTCGTCGCCGCGACCACGGGCAGCTCGTCGCCCATGAAGCGCTCCTGCACTCGGGTACGCTGCTCGGACGTCAAGCCCGCATGGTAATGCTGACACCCCAGGCCTCGCGAGCGCACGAAGGCAGCCACGTCCTGGGTATCCTGGCGCGTGCCGCAGTAGACGATTGCCGACCCCTCAGTGAGCGGCCGCAGAAGCTCGGCCACAGCCGCCAGCTTTGCCTCCTCCGTCGGCGTATGGCGCACCTGCCAGCGGAGGTTGGGACGATCGACGGGGAGCACCACCAGCCCGGCGTCGGCGATCCCCAGCCGCGCGAGCACATCCCCGCGCACCCGCGGCGTCGCCGTTGCTGTCAGCGCCAGGAACGGCGGCCGACGATCTGACGAGAAGACGTCGCCGATGTGGAGGTAGTCGGGCCGGAAGTCGTGCCCCCACTCCGAGATGCAGTGGGCCTCATCCACAACCACGCGCGCCAGTGGACACCGCTCCAGCGCCTCGCGGAACCGCGCCGACCGCAGCCGCTCCGGCGCCACGTAGACCAAATCGTACTCACCAGCCTGCATGTGGCGCTCGGTAGCCTTTTGCTCGGCGATCGACAGGCTGCTATTGATGTACGCCGCCCGGACCTTGCCCCGCTCCCGCAGCGCGTCCACTTGGTCCTTCATGAGAGCGATTAGCGGAGATATGACGAGGAACGTCCCTGGCAAGATAGCGGCGGGAAGCTGATAGCAGAGGGACTTGCCGGCGCCGGTGGGCAGAACCGCGAAGACGTCGTCCCCGCCGAGCACAGCGCGGATCACCGCCCACTGCGCCGGCCGAAACTTCGTGTGCCCAAAGACCTCCGACAGCGCCCGCCGCGCCGCCTGGTCAAGCTGTTCCCGGCACATCTCTGCCCCGCGCCTCCCGATGCTGCCTCAGCCTGCCTCTTCCACACCATCGCCCACCTCTCCTGCTGATCCTGAGATGCCCCACCTATGCGCCGGTAGGCCTGCGCACGCGTCATCCGCAGTCGTCCGAACGCCCCTTGGAATCAGCGTCCCCATGTGCTACCATGCCACAGTGCAGACTCCATTGGAGGCCATGCGATGGCGAGCCAACAGGCACCACAGATAGTGTATGAGGACGGCAAGCCCGTAGCCGTGATCCTCGACATCGACGTGTATCGCGAGATGCTGGAGAGGCTCGAAGATGCCGAGGACCTCCAGATGCTCGAGGAGATGAGAAGCAAGCCGTTGAGCTTCAGGACCGTCGATGGTTTCTTAGCGGAGTACGACCCAAGTGCATGAGGTATACCTTGAGCGGGCGGCCCAACGCGATCTCAGACGGCTATCGCCTCGGGAGTTCTGGCGGATCGTGTCGAAGATCAAGGCCTTGGCGGGCGATCCGAGGCCCCCAGGATGCCGTAAGATAACCGGCTCAAAACTGGGATTGGCGGATTCGCATCGGCAGCTATCGGGTAGTCTACGAAGTCGATGATGAAGCGCGGGCGGTCAGAGTGATGAGGGTGAGGCATCGTCGCGACGCGTATCGTTGATGGATAGGACCGCACTCTCACGTGGCGCGCAAGCGCACCCGTCACGGCGCTTCTGCTGCAGCGGACGCGCGTTCCTTCTCGGCCACCTGCATCATTCGCTCCTGGAGCGTCGGGCCCTCGAAGTTGCCCTCCTCGTCGAGGATGTGGGGGGCGATGAGGATGACGGTCTCGCGTTTCTCCTTCGCCTTCTTCGTGGAGCGAAACAGCGGGCCGATCAGCGGCAGATCGCCCAGCACGGGGATCTTGCGGACGATCTTGCGGGTCGCCTCCTGGAGCAGCCCTGCGATCGCGATAACCTGCCCATCGGCCACGCGGACCGTGGTCGTGGCGGTGCGTTCGGTGATGATGGGGAGGTCCTCTGCGGTCATACCGGTCACGTCGCCGACCACGGGCTCGATGTGGCACGTGATCTTTCTATCGGCCTCCGCTACGCGTGCCGTAATGGTGAGCCCAACGGTCGCATCTATCTGCTCCAGGCGGGCATATTCGTAGCCGACACGGCCAGTCAGGACCACGAAGTACTGCTCCACGGATACCGCAACAGTGGCCGGTGTCCCCTCCTGCGCGACGACGCGCGGATTGGCGCGTATCTCAGCCCGCCTATTCTCCATGAGCCACAGGAGGCGATGGAGAAGGACCTCCCGCTTCCCGAAGTACGTGATGAGGCCGTGCGCCGTGTCAATTGAGAGGTGATCATCCCGCAGCGAGATCTCGAATTCGTCCAGAGCGGCGGCCTCGGTCTCGATCACCATGGCCTCTATCATCACCTGGAGCGGCGGCTGATCCAGGGCCCGAATGTGGTACACGGTCTTCTCGAGCAGCTCGGCGGGGGCGGTCACCACGACGCGATCCCCCTCGTTGTTCATCTTCACGTACTGGCCGTACATCTCCGGCAGCAGCCCCTGCAGCTCATCACACTCGATGTAGTCGAGCTCGACGATCTGGGTCTCCGCCAGGTAACGGAATCCGGGGGCGTCCGGCTCGGTGCTGGTGACCAGGTAGACGCCCTTTTCCACCTCTTCATATATGTATCCGCCCGCCATGAGGATGAGCTTCAGCGCCTCGTGGAGGGGGACATCCGTGAGCTCGAGGCTGACAAAGCCGCTCACGATTTCGTCGGCGATGATGATGGCGCCCGTCTGAGCGGCGACGTCCGAAAGCGCCTGGCGGATATCGGTGTCGAAGAAGACGTTGCTGACGAGGTCACTGGGTTCGCCAGGTACATCGGCTGCCGGGGACTCAGCCGCCTCCTGCGCGCGCCCGACCGTGGCGCAGGTGGCCGCAAGCAGCGACAACGTCACGGGGATGGCGAAACGGGTGGAGATGCTGACCACACGAGTCATGTCACATCACCGCCGGGGGCGATGCGTCGGATGGCCGGCTGACGGCAGCACGAGAGACCGGCACAGTTGGCGGCGATGTTGTCATAGGCTCTATACCACATTTGTGCACTACGGTCAACGCTGAGATGCGGCGCGTGATGTATGGGCCTGCGGATCGTGGGTACGTCGGACGAAACGGCGGCATGGGGATGCGGCCCGGAATTTGCGCTGGGTCCTTGCCCGTCAACTGCGCATGCGCAGTGTCGCTGAGGTGGCTCATAGGTGGCGGAAGGATGCTCCGGCCCGGCGCGAGGACTCACTGTCCTACGTCGCTAAGCTCTGCTTGGGTATCGTCGTTGGCGCCGGTCGCCCATTGGGGGGCATCAAAAGCAGTGCCCCGGCTGACGGGAGAGCCATTCTCGCGAGCTATGGCCACCAATCGAGCCTCATAGCGCCCTGGTCGCAGGAGGTCAAGAGGCAAAGAGAAGCGTCGCATTTGGCCGGGAAGAATCATACAAGGGTGCGGCCCTAACGAAGTGGGCGGAAGGGCACGCTTTCCCTCGGAGTCGCTGATGGAGAGTGTCAGCGTAGGCCAGATTATGCATTCGCCGGAGTTCGTCAGTACAGCCTTCGCGGTCGCACCTGGTGTGTTGGGCCTTTCGATGGTGAACTCGCTGATCTCACAGGCAGCCTCGGTGTTGCGGCCAACGCTCACCCTAACCGTCACGTACGAGGGGTCGAAGTGGCTCGGCGCTGCGTCCGCCTCGCGCACGCGCAGGCAGGCGAAATAGTCACCGTGAGCGCTCTCCTTCGGAACGGCGGCGATCACTCGGACTCCGCCGCGTGCACGCGGACGCAGTGTGATCCTGGCCGGGTTGGTCGACAGCCAGGCTAGAGCGCTACGACCGTGCTCGGGGAGGGCGTCCGGGAACTCGTCTTCCCCATCGGCGGACAACTGCCAGTGGCAAAGCGCCAGAGACAAGTCGATGGGTTCTGTCGAAAGGTTTGTGAGTGTCACCACCCCGGAAGTTCGGCTCCCACAGGATGCCGACATAGCGAGGTGTTGCGGCGACAGTTGGATCTTCGGAACTAGGCTCGCCATCAAAGCCCGGATATCCTCTGTGGGCTCTATGGGTCTCAGTTCCCCTGTGTGAATGGCGAACGGTTGCATGGAGGCCGCGCCAATTCGGGTCCCTGGCACGACGAACTCGGCGCGAGCCAGGTAGACGCCGTCCGAGAGATGCTGGGGTCCGCGGGCCCTGAAGCGGCGCACCGCGGAGGCTAGTACTGTGCCGGAGCCGGCTTCGGTGGCGGTGCGGGCGATCACCCGGCCTGCAGCCGAGCGAAGCTCGAATTTGCCCTGGACCTTTGCGTGAATGTTGCCTGCGTTGCGCACCGCTGCCTCAAGCACCCACCCGGCCCCTCCTGACGCCGATGCCCGGACCAGACCCAGGCGTATGCGCTCCGGTCTCAAGCGCACGCTCAGCCCGCGGCCGGGTACAGATGCTAAGATGGCTACGCCGAAGACCTGCGTCACCCGGACAGCCCCCGAGCGAGGCTCGAGAGCACTGCGCGGCTGAGGCGACGGAGAGCTAACGGTGATCAGTGCATAGTATCCGCCTCGCGTGCCGCGGGGCGCCCGCAGACGACACGGAACTACCTGAGTAACATTCCGGGCAAGCGAGAACTTCGTTGGGGAGATCGTGAGCCACTGTGCGCACCCGTGCGGGTCGTCCTCTGGGGCGCTCACCGGGAAGCCCTGCGGCGCAGCAGTCATATTGGTGATCTTGACCTCAAAGTCGCGAGGTGCGGGGTCATCGTGGCTGACCTTGAGTTCGAAATCCACGGCAGACCCTGCCCGTATCACCGGGCGGATGATTGAGGGGCGGACGTATACGCTGGCGGCGGCAGGCGGCCACAACCCGCATACCGAAAGGGCGGCCACCGCGGACAGTGCGATGACGTGCGACTTCGTAACGTCGGATCGTGCCGTCGGGATACCCATATCAGCCCCCGAGTCTGACAATGGAGAGACGGCGAACGGGCCTGCGGAGCAGGCCCGTTCGCCCCTTTGTGGAGCGGGCTACAGGTCTGGAACTACAATGACTTCCGGGTCAAGCGTGTACTTGCCGTCGGCTTGATACGGATCTGGTGTCGCAGTGATTTTGAATCTGTAGCTGGTAGAGCCGACGGGGAGGCGTCCACCGCTGTACCATCCCCAGTTGGCCGAGCCAACGCCGCCTGACCAGTCCATCGGGTCGTAGGCGCCTGAGCCGACCCTCATGTTCCACTCTAGAGGGATGTCGGCGGTGGTATCTCCGGTGCTGGTGCCAGGGAAGGCAGGAGTGGCCACGGGGCCACTGCGGTTCCAGAAGTCCTTCTGGAACACCAGGTTGGATGCTTTCGTCAACTCGTCGGCCTGCACCCAGCCGTCCTTCCGAATCCCCACCCAGCAAGGATGATTTGACGTGAGGCTGCCATCCAGGGACGCGTTTAGCGCGCCGAACGGCGGCTGGCCCCAGTGGAAAACTGCCTTGGTCTCCTGCGTCTGGCTGGCGTAAAGCTCCACGTAGGCCGTGACCTCGAGGCCCGTGTCGCCAGTCCCAGAGGTCGGAACCCACGCCGCATCATCGCCATCCCACCAGCCTGTCCACGATTGGGACTCGTCCCCCGTGGCCCAGTTGGTCTGGTAGTCGCCTATCAACTCGTCGTCAAAGCCAGCGCTCGACGCGCCTGCCCAGCCGTCCTCTTGTGATCCGGCGGCATAGGCGGCACCGGCGAACGCCAGCAACCCCAGCACAGCAATCGCAACGCAGAGCCTTTGCATCTTCATTCCTCCCAGAGTAAGCATCTATGCCAGTGCGGCTTGGGCTTCCGGACCCTGAGCCACGGCAGTCAATCGCGTGGCCCGATTGGGTCCGCCCAGCCTGCACGGGCACTTCTTCCCGTACTACGGCATGTGCGACCGTCTCGTCCACTTCGGTACCCCAGCAGCCGACCTCCGCTGCCAGCGGGCTGTTGGCCCAGGTGGAACACGGATCGCCCCCCTTCGGTGTCTCAGCCAACGGTTACCATCCTCTGTGCCAGCTCTGCCGTCCCCCGCGCCGATCCTCTCGTGCCGTGGGCCACCGCTCCGCTTTTGCTCACCCGGAAAGGCCGGCCCAGGAACGGCCATGAGCCGGACGTTGGCACCATAGCTCCCAGCCAGTTGCAGCGGCGCTGTTGCGAGCTCGCAACGCAACTGAACCTGGTAGACGACGCGTCCGGGCTCGCCCACATCCCACCACAGCGCCGCCTCCGCGCTCTGGGGAGTTGCCCCAATCGTCGGTTGCAGCCACGGACTCCATGCGCTGCCCCCATTCCAACGCAGCCGCCACGTAGTGGGAATGCTCGCATCATCGCCGTTGGCATCTCGCCGGCTCAGCGCGGCGCGCTCCTCGCCCGGCGGAAGCAGCACGGCGATGCAGATCGCATCCCAGCCCTCGACAGTGGCCTCGAGGACGGCGCTGGGGGTGGTCCCGGGCTTGACTGATCCGAAGTCGAGCTGCGCGGTCAGCAACTGGAATCGCACCTGGGGCACCGGCCCTTCGAGCTGCGCAAGCGCCATGCGGTCCCTGAGGGGGATGCTGGCCCTCTGGGAGGGCGGGCGAGGCACCGCCGGCCGCACCACCTGTGCCGAGGCGGTGCCGACGAGCAGCGCCGGCAGCAGGACGACCAATATCGCCGCGAAGATGTGCCGCCTGGTCACTGTGTTCCCACTCCTGCGTTGCGCTGGAGCCTCTGGTGGGCCATCGTGGGCCCGGTCAACGGCTCTGCGAGCTTACGGCGCGGGGGTGGGGAACGTTGGCGAGATTACGCCCGAGGGGGTTTGCGAATACCCAGGACTGTGGTATACTAACAAATGTCCTGACCAAACCCTATCCCAGGGAGCGTTTAGGACACTGCGGCGGAGGGTCGCACCCCTCCGTCGCAACTCTATTCTTGCCAGCTCTCGCCTACGTTCCCACCTCCGCCGCTGCCTGTAGACGACAAAAACCGACCTTGCCGCTCGCACGAGGCAAGCCCGGTTCCTCATTGCTGCTCATGCGAATTCGTCTGCCGCTAGTACTGCGATCCCTGCGGTGAGAACAACGCCTTCCCGATCAGTTGCTGTAACTCATGCGCGCGAACGTCAATCCTGCCATGTCGCGTTTGTTAAGGATTCGCAGTATACACGAGTCGTATGGTGCGTGTCAACCCCAAGACGGCGCATTTCAACAGGTTTTACACAAGATTTACACTTTGTTAGACTCTCCCTCGAGGGCCCAGACGCACTTGGGGCACATCAGTCTGCAGGTCACCGGGCCGCGGTCGGAGGTTTGCTCTTGTGAGGCGGCGAAGTGATCCGAAGCACCTCGTACGGACTAAGGAGTGATCCTCGTGCGCCTGCTGTACATCGACATCGACACCCTTCGGCCGGATCATCTCAGTTGCTACGGCTACGACCGGAACACGTCGCCGAACATCGACCGCATCGCCGCCGAGGGCGTGCGGTTTGAGAATTGCTGCGTCTCGGACTCGCCCTGTCTCCCGTCGCGGGCGGCGCTCTTCAACGGTCGCTTCGGCATACACACCGGCGTCGTCAACCACGGCGGGACGGCGGCGGACCTGCGCATTGAGGGCGAGCCCCGCGCGTTTCGTACGTCGCCGCGGTATGCTCCGTGGATAACCTGCCTCAAGAACGCCGGCCTCTACACGGTCTCGGTGAGCCCGTTCGCCGAGCGGCACAGCGCCTGGTGGTTCTGCGCGGGCTTCCGCGAGATGTACAACTCGGGCAAGGGGGGCGGCGAGCGGGCCGACGAAGTGGCGCCGTATGCTCTCGACTGGCTGGAGCATAACGCCACGCGCGACGACTGGTTCCTGCATGTCAACTTCTGGGACCCGCACACGCACTACCGGACGCCGATGGAGTACGGCAACCCCTTCGAGAGCGATCCTCCGCCGAGCTGGCCCACGGCCGAGGAGATCAGCGCGCACTACAACAGCTATGGCCCGCACAGCGCTCAGGACCTGGCCGGTTGGGCCGCAGTCGATCCGGAGCGCTTCCCGCGCCTGCCGGCTCAGATCGCCACGCCGGAGGATTTCCGCAAGTGGATCGACGGCTACGATGTGGGCATACGGTACGCCGATGACCATGTGGGGCACATCCTCGAGGCGCTGGCGAAGGCCGGCGTGCTGGACGATACGGTCATCATCGTGAGCTCCGACCACGGCGAGAATCAGGGGGAGCTCAACGTGTACGGCGACCACCACACGGCGGACTATGTCACGCCGCGAGTGCCTCTCATAATCCGCTGGCCCGGCCTGCCCGGTGGCCGGGCGGACACGGCGCTGCACTATCAGGCAGACATGGCCGCGACCGTGCTGGAGCTCCTCGACATCAACGTGCCGCCGACGTGGGACGGCGAGAGCTTCGCCTCTGCTCTGCGCGCGGGCGAGGAAAACGGGCGCGACTACCTCGTGGTGAGCCAGTGCGCCTGGAGCTGCCAGCGGGGCGTCCGGCAGGGCCGGTGGATGCTGATTCGCACGTACCACGACGGCCTCAAGGACTTCCCGGAGCACATGCTGTTCAACGTCGAGGAGGACCCGCACGAGACGAACAACTTCGCGGACGAGCGACCGGACATCGTCGCGGAGCATCTCGCGCTGCTGGCGAGGCACGGGCCTTCGCCCAGAGAAGGGCTTCGGCCCGCAAGCAGGCCGTGCCACACTCCGAACCCCAAAGGGAGTATGAGCCGATGACAGCCGAAGTAGGCGTACCAGGGCAGCTTCCTTCCCTGATAGAGACGGTCGAACAGTTGGAGGGCGTACTGTCCCAGCCAACGCCCGATGTGGTCGCGGCGTTGGGGGAGCTGGACGGGGATCTTCTGATCCTCGGCGTTGGGGGAAAGATCGGGCCGAGCCTGGCCAAGATGGCGCGACGGGCGCTGGGCGAGGCGGGCGCGAGCGCCCGAAGGGTCATCGGAGCGGACCTTTTCCCGACGCCGGAGACGCGCGAGGACCTCGAAAAGGCAGGCGTGGAGACCATCACGTGCGAACTGCTGGATGCCGACGCTCTGGCCGCTCTGCCGGATGTGCCAAACATCATCTTCATGGCCGGCCGCAAGTTTGGGTCCACCGGTGGCGAGTGGCTGACGTGGGCGCTGAACAGCTACCTGCCCGGCATGGTGGCCCAGCGGTTCCGTGAGGCGCGGATTCTCGCCTTCTCCACGGGCAACGTCTATCCGTTCGTGCCCATCGCGCAGGGCTCGTCGGAGACAGACCCGCCGGCCCCGGTGGGTGAATACGCGCAGTCCTGCCTCGGACGGGAGCGGATCCTGGAGCACTTCAGCCACGAGAATGGGACGCCGGTGCTGCTCCTGCGCCTGAACTACGCGGCGGAGCTGCGGTATGGCACCGTGCTGGACGTGGCGCAGAAGGTGCACGGCCGGCAGCCTATCGATTTGGCCATGGGATACCTGAATACCATCTGGCAGGGGGACGCCAACGCGGCGGTGCTGCGGGCGCTCGCGATGTGCGCGTCGCCACCCGAGATCCTGAACCTTACCGGCCCAGAGACCGTCTCCGTGCGCTGGGCGGCGCAGCAGTTCGGCCAGTTGCTGGATACGGAGCCCACTTTCGTCGGCGAGGAGGCGGACACCGCGCTGCTCAATAACGCCGCACGCTGCCATCAGCTCTTCGGCTACCCCCGTGTTTCGCTGCGGCAGATGATGGAGTGGGTGGCGCACTGGGTGAAGATTGACGGGGAGACGCTGGGCAAGCCGACGCATTTCGAGGAGCGCGAGGGGAAGTTCTGAGCAGCGAGGCATGACTGGTCTGCGTCCAAACGAGGGCAAGAGCTTGACGATCGAGGTGAACGGCGTCGAGTATGCTCGCCTGCCCGTTAGGACCCACGTGATCGCTGCCGAAGACGATCTCCTGGACGTCGTCAGCAAATACGTCCGACCGCACTTGAAGCAAGACGACCTGGTGTTCATAAGTGAACGCGTCGTAGCCATTACTCAAGGCCGAGCTTTTCCGATCGAGGACATCCGACCCTCGGCCATGGCGAAGTTTCTATCGAAGTTCGTCACCAGGTCCCCGTATGGCATCGGCATCGGCAGCCCGTGGACGATGGAACTTGCCATTCGAGAGGCCGGATATCTGAGGATTCTCCTGGCAACGATGGCGGCAGCCTGCACGAGGCCGCTCGGCATCAGGGGGGTCTTCTACAAGATTTGTGGGAAGGACGTGGCGGCGATCGACGGGCCGTGCTCTTACACGTTGCCGCCGTATAATGAGTACGCGGTGCTCGGCCCGGCGGAGCCGGACAA
The DNA here is from genome assembly GCA_030601885.1 of Armatimonadota bacterium. Classification (GTDB taxonomy): domain Bacteria; phylum Armatimonadota; class Zipacnadia; order JAUWAU01; family JAUWAU01; genus JAUWAU01. The sequence goes on along the minus strand of JAUWAU010000008.1, from coordinate 64,472 downwards.
GGTCGCCCGAGGCCTGCGTGACGAGCTTGGGCGAGAGGTAGTGATAATCGACGCGAACGATCTTGGCGTATCGGTTCTGGGGAAGTCAACCGACAGCCTTTCGGACGAGCTCTGCGAAGAGGTGTTCAGGGACAATCCGCTGGGCCAATCGAGCGAGCAGACGCCGCTGTGCATAGTGAGGAAAGGTACGGGCGCGCGGGCGCTTGGCTGCTGAGCCGCCCGCCGAGTTGGCCGCAAACCGCCGGCCCAGACAGTCGGCCTACGAAAGGGGTTGACCGCGGCGCATGTAGGGTATATAGTGAGGGCACTATGGTCGCGGGTGTTGCACAGGCGACGCCCGGATATATCCGCGGCAGTGATCCAATTGGGTCGCTGCCCTTTTTCTTGTGGGGGACACTATGCCACGATATGCCGTCTTCATCGACGGGGGTTACCTGGCGAAGGTGCTGAAGTCCTTCGGCGAACCCCGCATCGACTTCCTGAAGCTCTTGGAGAGCTTTCGCCAGAGAGATGAGCGCCGCAGGACGCACTAACTGCCCCTTCGGGGCGACGCGACCGGGTGGGTCACGCAGCCAAGACGAATGCAGGCAAGGATGCCTGCGGTCCCAGGGGAGCAGCCAAGGAGAATGCAGGCAAGGATGCCTGCGGTCCCGGGGAGGAGCTAAGGAGAATGCAGGCAAGGGATGCCTCCGGTCCCGGAGAGCAGCCAAGACGAATGCAGGCAAGGATGCCTGCGGTCCCAGGGAGCGCACGCTTCCAGCCTGCACGTGGTCCACGAACACATGGCGAGCGATGTACTACCCGATGGGCAGAGCGCGCTGGCAATCTCCGGCGCACCGCAAAGGAGCAAAGATGACGTGAAACTTGGTGTCACCCACGGTCCGTATCGGCGCTATCCGTACGAAAAGGCCGCACAACTGACGGCGGATGCGGGATTCGACGGCATCCAGGTGCATCTCTCGTGGCCGGATCTGGACATGTTCAAGTACGGCTCGTATGTGGATCTGTCCGGCCTCACGCCAGAGCTTTGTGCCAGTGTGCGGGAGGCCTTCATCGCCTGCGGGCTGGAGATCTACTGCCTCGGCGTCTACACGTATCTGACGGTGGCGGACGACGAGCTGCGCCGACGGCACGTTGAGTACTTCAAGACTCTCATTCGCAGCGCAAAGGCCCTCGGCACCAATGTGGTCGTGACGGAGTCGGGCCCGCGCGCCGACGGCGGCTTCGAGCGGACCGTCGAGTGCCTGCAGGAGCTGGCCGCGGAGGCGGAGCGCGAGGGCGTGATCATCGCAATGGAGCCGTCGTATCGGCAGGCAATCTGCTGCAGCGAGAAGGCCCTCCGGCTCATCGAGAAGGTCGGCAGCGACTGCATCAAGGTCGTGATGGACCCGGCCAACATCCTCGTGTACGACTCGCTCGAGAACATGTTCGACGTGCTCAGGGGTCACATCATCTACGGCCACGCCAAGGATGTGAACATCGACGAAAAGGGCGACCCCACCTTCCCGGCAGCCGGCGAGGGCCAGGTGGACTATCACCGTTACATCGAGCTGCTGAGGGAACACCATATCGATGTGCTCATCATGGAGTACGTCCGCGAGGACACCGTCCTGGACCGCAAGCAGTGGCTCGACGGCGTGATAGCTGAGGTGGAAGGGGCGGGGTGATGGACAGGCTGCTCAGATGAATATCTTGTAGTTCGGTACGTGGAAGACGGGGCCGACGATGGCCCAGAGGGAGCCGAAGAAGTAGTCCCCCATGATCAGGCCCAGGCAGACCCACACGCCCTGCCGGTGTGCCTTCATCCCCCAGTACCGCATGATGGTGACCTTCAGCAGCCAGCTCACGAAGAAGGCGAACCAGAAGTAGTCCATGGCGAAGCTGATGGCGAGGGCGTAGCCGGCGGGATGGAAGGGGAGGCCGACGTAGCGAGTGCGCAGCGCCTTGAGCGCGATAGTAACGGCAGCGCCTACCCCCATAAAGGCTACGCCGAGCCAGTTCGTCCCCGTCGGATTCAGCAGCCACGGGCGCAGGAACTTGTCGTAGGCCTCACGCCCGAGCCAGCTCTTGAACCCCCGCGCCTTTGCTGCCGCTCCCGCGTCGTACGTCACCGATAGGTTGGCCCAGTACGTGATGACGATGGCCGCAACGGCCGCCAGCAGCAGCACGGCGAAGAGGCGTCGGCGATCCATCATTGACTGCTCGGCCATCTTGAACGCCTCGAGCTGATTGGGCATGGGGTGACTGCGGTAACAGCGGTTGAACCAGTACATGGTCGCCATGATGGTCAGATCGCGTGCCGCGAAGGCCCCCGTATTGCCCAGCCCGGTCAGGATGCGGTGGGGGTTGACGAAGTACGTCTCGTGCGGTGCGCCCAGCTCAGCGCGCACCCGCGTCATCGCCAGCGACATCATATAGTAGATGCCAAAGAGGCCCACGATGGGCCAAAAGTGCATCCCCGCAGCTTTGCAGAAGGCGACGATGAAGGCGAAGCCAAGGCCGATGATAACCAACGCGGCGCGGTACGAGATAGGCTCCTGCGAATCGTCCAGCGACGACGGCCGGCCGAATGCTTTGCGAAACACCTCGGCCAGGTGATGGCGCGTCGTCCAGATGGCCACTACGGCCAGTGCGAGCCAGGCGCCTGCAGCCTGCTCGTTAAGATACGGCAGGCCCTTGAGGCTCTCTTGCCCGAGCATGGCGCAGCCGATGAGCTCCACCTTCGACAGCACGTAGAAGAACCAGCACGAAAACGACAGATCCGACGGCAGAAAGAACGCCAGCCCCACGGCGAACGGATACACGCCCATGCGCGTCCGGCCGATGGCATTCCAGGGGCGCCCGCGGAAGTGCTGCCGCAGGTCGTAGAGCTTGATGTACTTGATCTCCGGCACGGCGGGAAAGAGCGCGTGGAAGCCGTTGACGAGGTCGATGACCGCCGCCACCGCAAAGCCCCCCCACATGAACTTGCTGCGGAAGAACTGCGACGTCTGCTCTCCCCGGGTCAGCTCCAGCGGCAGCAGAACGAGCGGGAACGCCAGCTTCTCGTGCTCCGTCCACTCCTTCCGGATGACGACGTTAACGCACAGCATGGTGAGAATGATGACGAACATGAACACGCCCCAGGCCACCAGCGGCCCCGCCCAGGCGTGGAGATACTCGGGCCGATACCACGACATGCCGCCGTCGTAGAAGGCGCTCAGGGCGTCTTTGTCGCTCACCACGAGCCAGTTGGGCAGGTACTGCATGAAGAGGTCTTCGTAGCCGTTCTCCGGCGTGGCGAACTGGTACGCGTGGCCGATGGTGCCGAACATGTTCTGCAGCGTATCGTGCCCACACAGCGTCATGGACACGACCATCATCACGTAGATGACGAGCAGCTCCGCCTGCGTCAGCGCGGATCGCGGCGACAGGCGCCGCACGCCGAGATTGGCCACCGTGAGGACAAACAGGAGAAAGATGGGCGTGATGAACAGGGGCAGGCAGGACGAGTCGAGGGTATACCAGCGTACCTCGACCACCGTGACCCAGTAGATGTTGACGGTCATCAGGACGAGGCCGAGGCAGATTGCTCGGAGACTGAAGCCGCCCCGACGCGACTCTGGCGTCGGGGCCGGCTGCGGCAGTACTTCCGTGGTTTGCTCAACACCTTCGGGCATTCGCTGACACAGTAGCGGAGCCCCTCCGCGGGCTCCCATCCTTCGCGGGCAGTGCAGCCCCTCTGCGGCCTCGAACAGGTTTCGCCGCCGCCCCGAATGTGAGGCCGATCTAATACCTTATTGACCGAGTGCTCACCGGGCTCCTTTTCGTGGCCGGCGGCCGGACTTACTCCTCCGGCAGTATCGCAAATCCATCGAACCAGAACTCGTGTCCCTTCGTGGCGTTGTTGTGCGTGTAGAAGCGGAAGCGGCGAAGGTACTTGATGCCCTCGATCTGCTCCCGTATCGCCCGGGCATCAATCGTCATCTCGTGCCACGCGCCATCGTCCACGAGCGGGTACATGTCAAGGTCGGGATATGGACCGGCGGCCCGGGATGACGTGCCGCCCACTATGACGACGCCCTCACCATACGCCTCTGCCGGAAACGCCTGCAGGTACAGGCCCACGGGCACGCCCTCCGGAATCCGATATGCGAACCGAACGAACGGATAGGCGTCGATGTCCCACTCACCCGGTGCGAGAGTGCAACCTAATATGGAGCCGCTTCTCTCGGCAAAAAGGTGCATGCACTTCGTGCCCTCGAAGCCGTCGCCGACGCGCTCGAAGCCCGTATTACGCTGCCGGTAGAACTTGAACAGATACCCCCACTCCTCCAGCGTCTCGTCCTCGAAATCAATCGTCAGCATTGGCGCGCGCGGATCGACCGGTTCGGCCACTTTCAGGAAGACTACATCCACGTCTTCGTGCCCGTCTTTGTAACGCACCCGCGCTCTGGCGCAGTACTGACCGGGCTTCTCGTAGGCGTGAGTCGGTGCAACCTCGTCTGACGTGGAGCTGTCGCCGAAGTCCCACTCGACGCTCTCGGCGTCGCCCACGGCGGCTACGGTGAATTGGACCTCCTGACCCGGCCTCGGGTACGCCGGCTTCGCCTGGACCGTCACGCGCGCCGGAAGCTGCGCATCGTGCTCGTAGGCGCCGATGTCCGGGGCCTCGCCCGTCCACGGCAGACTCACCGGCGCCTTCGACTCCCAGGTCATGTCCCGGTCTAGCACAATGATGTCCGGCTGGTAGTAGTTGAACTCGATCCTCTCGATGCGAGCGATATTGTCGCCCTCGCCAATCGCTATCCAATCCCCGCGCTCGCCCTCGATCCCGAACCCGTCGTAGAAGTAGCTGGCATCTGCCACCGGCAGCTCCCGGCCCTCCCCGGCTCGTATCGTCCGCGTCAGCGCCCGCCCCGCGTCAATGCACGGGCTGTCCGCGCGCAGTTGGAAGTCGTTGTTCTGCGCGTCCATGAAGCCCGGCTCGGCGTCGATGTTGCCGGCGAACTGCGTCCATCCGCCGCGCCGCACCGGCGTCCGGTCATTCGCCTCCTCCGCCGTCCAGAGCTGCTCGCCGTAGCGCACGGTGTGCTGCCCGGCTTGCCTGCCTCGGAAGAGGTTATTGAAGAACTGATTGTCCTGGGCGATCCCCTCGCTTATGTCGAGCTGCACCCCGCCGCCGTGCTTGTCGTTCTGGAAGAAGATGTTGTTCGCGAACACGTTGGCGCTGATGTTCATCCCCGCGAGTTGCCACCCATACCCGAGGTTGTCCGTGATCGTGTTATGGTACACGCGCGTGTTCACCAGGCGGAACGGTTCCCACACACGACCCGATCCGGCCACCTGCGGCACGTAGCTCGGAGAGTTCAGCGGCGTGTGGCGGTTCCCAAACGCCCGATTCAGCCGAATGATGCTGTCGATGAGCGAGTTCTTCGCCCGGCTATCGGCCGAATGGGCGCTGTCGAGGGCTTGCGTGATGATGTTGCGCTCCACGAGCACCTTCCCGCTCGCCACCAGCTCGTAATTGCGCCCCCAGCAATTGTGAAAGCAGTTCGCCCGCACCACGGCGCACTTCGCGCTCTCGAGCCGCAGCGGGCAGTGGCCCACGCGCGTAAACGAGTTCCCCTCGATCACCACGTACGTGCACCCGAGCACATCGCACATATTCCCGCTGACGCGATCCTTGGTGAACACGTTATCGATGAGACGCACATGCTGCGACGCTGTGATCACCAAAGGCGTCGATCCGCCCGACTTTTCCATGTAGCAGTCGCGTACTTCGATGTGGTCGCACGCGCTGGCGCGCAGCCAACGCCCATCCCCCGGCGCCACCCGAAAGCCCTCAATCGTAATGTGACTTCGGCTGCTGAGCTCGATCGCCGGCCTCTCCGGCCCGCCGCCCGTCAGCACCGCTGCGTGTCTCTCGGCCGACCGGTAACGAATGCGCGCTCCAGCCTCTCCGTTCTGAGCCGGCGCGATCGTGCCCCCGTACTCGCCGGGCAGGAAGACCACCGTGTCGCCCGCTTGCGCCGCGGCATTCGCCTTCTCGATGCTCCCCCACGGCGCCGCTTGGCTTCCCGCGGCCTCGTCGTTGCCATCCGGCGACAGATAAAACTCCGCGCCCGAACACCGGCCGCTCGCGGCGAGCAACAGGGCGAGCATTCCTGCATACATCAGCCATAGATCATAGCAAGTTCGCATGCGCATCACCTGTCGGATGAATGGGATTGGCGCTACTGGTCGGTATTACGAGGAAGGCTTATAGGCGGCGGCCCCGACAGTATCGGTGGGGCCGGTGAACCCGGGCCCTCCCGCGGCCACATACCCATGACTCGCGCCTGCGCGCTCCGAGCTGACCCAGAACGAGTACAGTCGGCCGTTCGTGAGCTGGAACCGGAACCTCACGGGCTTGCCTGCCAGCGCTGACAGGTCTCGTGCGTCCTTCCAGCGCACTCTTCGGAGCGTCGCATCGGCTCTCACCGGGATGCACTTAGCGCGAGAGAAGCGAGGAATGACGCCTCCACGGTCGTCGAGCACCTCGACCCGCAGCTCGCCTTCATCAGCATCCGCATTGACGAAAAGATGCTTGCCGCCGAAGCGCACCGGCCGGGTGGTCAGTGTGCCCTCGTCATCGCCCGCGTCCATGGAGGCGAAACCATCGCGCCGCAGTGTGGCCAAGCCGGTGCTACAGACGCCTGAGGACCGTGAGCCGGGAATGCCCGCCCGGCCGCTGACGTAGAAGTACAGCTTGTCGCCCACTACCAGGCATCCGCCCCCCGCCGACTGCACGTTCCCCCAATTCCAGTCGCCCTGCCGCTCGGAGACCGGGATGAAGGCTTCGTGCGATGGCCGGTGCCAGTGGAAGCCGTCCCGGCTGAAGCCGACGCACACCTCGTTGGGCTTGGCCCGGTCATCGGGTTGGCCCCGCCAGATGGTGAACAGCCCCAGCAGCAGGCTCTCATAGGCCACGGCGTCCAGGTTGTAGAGCTGCGGCGTGACCTTCAGGTCATCCCGTGGCGGATCGAGCCGATCCGCTCCGATCCACAGGCCTGGCTCGTTCTTCTCCCACCGTGCACCGGCGACCACGTCCCGGTTCTCCCAGTACCGCCGCGCCCGACCCATCCCCGACGCCGATGTGCGCAGGCTGTAAACCCACACGTCGCGGAAGGGGTTGTAGAACACCGTGGTTCGATCTCCGCACGGCCCGCTGCGAATCACCGGCTCGCCCCAGTGGATGCCGTCGGGCGAGAAGTATACGGACACGGCCCATCCATCCTCGCGATGGGTGCGGAAGAACTTGAAGCGCCGCTGCGGGTCCTTTTCGCGCAGGTCGAGCCACACCGTCGCCGAGTCCCGGTCCCCCGGCTGCACCACGTTCGTGCCCGGACGCACGTCCAGAGACGGCTTCTCCCAGTGGATGCCGTCCGGCGACGTGGCGTAGCACGTGGCCGTGCAGTACCCGCCCATGTACCACATCTTGAACAGGCGATCCTCCGGGTCGTACCATACGCCGTCGCTGAAGACCATCGCCGTTGGACCGCCGCCCTCTTCCTCCCAAGGCTGATCGGGTGCAAGCACCGGGTTGCCTGGGTAGTACTTGGCTGCGTGGAAGGTTCGCTTCAGCGTAGTGTGCTCGATGAGGAAGTCGTCCACGAATAGCTGGCGCCCGACGTCGATGGGGATGACAGCCGGGGGCGTGGCCAGATACGGTGGCGACATCGGCTCGCGCGTCAGGGTCTCAACCTGCGGCGGCCAATCGGCCGGCAGGACGATGCCGTTGTGCAGCGTCTCACCCTCCTGAGCCCGACCGCCGGCTTGTGCGAGCGCCGTTGACAGCATCACGACGCAAAGCGCCACTGAAGCCGCCGCCGGAAACGGAACTGCGTGCTTCATGTCCATCCCCCTTTTTCCCGGAGCTGGCCACATCACCGGCAACGAATGCACGCTAAATGCCCGGGAACGGCCGCCCCTGGGGGTCCGTGGCATGCTTCCTGATGGTTAGCTTTGTCTTGTAGCGCTGGCGATCGCGGGGTCGCCAGATGGTGATCTCGGCTTCGCTGCCGATGGGCGCCGCGGCGATGAGGTCGCGGAGCTGGCTCGTGCTCCGTATCGGCGTGCCGTTGAAGCTGATGACGACATCGTCCGGCTCCAACCCGGCATTCTCTGCCGGGCTGTATCGAACCAGGTTGACCATGTGCACCCGACCGTCTACCGTCCGCGGCAGCCGATCTCGTGCCGCGCCCGATATCCGCCGCACCAGGACCCCGAGCCAGCCCCGCACCACCTCGCCGTCGCGCAGCAGTGTCTGCATCACCTGCCGGGCCGTGTTGCTGGGGATGGCAAAACCAATTCCCTCGTAGCCGCCGCCTCTGCTGATGATGGCGGTGTTTATCCCGACGACCTCACCAGCAATATTCAGCAACGCCCCGCCACTGTTACCGGGGTTGATGGCCGCGTCCGTCTGCAATAGGTCGGCATAGCCGGCGATGTCGGGGTTCGTCCGGCCCTTGGCGCTGATGATTCCGGCAGTCACGGTCTGTTCCAGGCCAAATGGCGATCCGACGGCCACCACCCATTCGCCGATGCTCAGTTGGTCCGAGTCGCCCCACTTGATCGTGGGGAGATCGCCGGCGTCGATTCGTATCACGGCGATGTCTGTCAAGGGATCCGCACCGACGATGTGAGCCTCATACTCTCGCTCGTCGGCCAGTGTGACGCGTATCTTCTGCGCCTGCCCCACGACGTGGTAGTTCGTGATCATATGGCCGTCGCGGTCCACGATAACGCCGGAGCCGAGGCTGCGCACCGCGCGGTCCGGCTCGCGAAGCATACGCCCGCCGAAGGACTCGCCGAAGAAGTACTCAAAGAGCCGATCTCCGAAAAAGGGTGAGAACCTTCGGCCGGAGATGATGGTCGTCGTGTTGATGTTGACGACGGCCGGGGTTGCTTTCTCCGCCACGGACGAGAACGCGCGGCCCAGCTCTCTGAGCCGACCGATCTCGGTCTGGCCGAGTACTGCCTTGATGCCGGCAAATCCGGCCGCCAGGGCAAGTAGTGCCACCGCCGCCACGGACGCACGCCGCAGATGCACTGCGCGCTGAACAGGTCGCATCGTCGTGCCCCTTTTCAATTCGGCGCCCCGCGGGCCAACGTCTGAAAAGCCCGGGTCTGCCTTTGTATACGCCTCGTGGCGGGATATGTTCGCTGCGGGGCTCTGCCGGTGAGGCACCCCTCGCGTCGCAGCCGCGCGCGCCTCAGACGCCGTCGGAGGCTTCTACCGCTGCGGCCTCCGTCGCGACTTCGAGAGCCCGAGACCGCAGCACGGCGGATGGCTCGATCCCGAGGGCCTCGCGGTGCGGCTGCCGCAGCCGGTGCGTCTTACGGAAAACGTGATTCAACCGGTTGCATACCACCGTGGCAACGAGGCTCCTGGTAGTCACGAAAGTGCGGAGCGTCGCGCGAAGAATATGGCTGCGACGCCATAGCTGATCGTGGATGTACACCTGGCACTCCTTGAGGTCCTTCATCGTCAGGAGCTTGGGCTGGAACACGACTTCGTTCACGTCATACAGGGCCCAGTCAGCGGGATAATCGGTCTTTACGATGCGGCCTTCGGCCGCCAGACGGGCGTGCAGCCGCGTGCCGGGCAGCGGGGTGAGGATGGTACACACGCCCACATCTATGCCGCTGTTGAGCATGAAGTCGCAGGTGCGCTCGGCGACCGCGAAGTCGTCGGAGTCGTGGCCCAGGATGATGGTGCCGAAGATGCCGATGCCGCGCCGACGTATGGCGGCCATGGCGCGGGCGTACCCATCGGCGACGTCCTTGACCTGGTGCCGCTTTCCCAGGCGCAGCAGTGTCTCTTCGTTCAGGCTCTCGAAGCCCACGAAGAGATTGGTGCAGCCAGATCGCTTCGCCCAGCGCAGGCAGTCATCGTGGTCGGAGATGTTAATTGACGCCTGCGTTGACCAGGTGCGGTGCAGCTTGCGCTCCGCCATGCCCTGGAACAGCGCCAAGGCGCGCTCGCGACTCGCCTTGCCGTAGCCGAAAACGTTGTCGTCAATGAAGACGAGCCGTCTGTTCGGGATCGTCGCCAGTTCGTCGAGTACCTCGTTCACTGGGCGCTGCCGATACCGCCGGCCGTTGAAGGCGGTCACGGAGCAGAATTCGCAGTCGAACGGACAGCCACGAGCCGTCTGGATCGTCCCCAGCCAGTACTTCTCGGAGAGCAGATCCCGCCTCGGATGCCGCAGGCTCCGCAGGTCGGCGTGTCTGCCAAAGTAACGCCGTCCGAGCTGCCCGCTCTCGAAATCCCGACACACGCTCTCCCACACAGACTCGGCCTCGCCGATCACCACACAGTCGCAGTGCTCCAAAGCATCGTCCGGCGCCATGGACGCATGAATGCCACCCATCACCACAGGCACGCCCTGCTCGCGGTACTGGGCGGCGATATCGTACGCGCGCGACGCATTCATGGTAAAGGCTGTGATACCGACGAGATCGGCCGGGGCGAGGCGGAACTCATCCACGTTCTCATCAACGATCTCGATATCCCAATGCTCTGGCGTGTACGCGGCCACGTAGGCGAGGTTAAGCGGAGGGAAGTTCGTCCGAATGTTGACACGCAAATTCAGCGCATCCGGACGCATCGGGTTCACCAGCACCAGCTTCGGCATCTGCACCACCTCTCAGCTCAGCGCTCCGGTCTCCCCGCAGGCCTGTGCCGCCTACAATTCCACGGCGCTGTGTTTTCTCCTCTGCGCGCGCCCGCCACGTGCGTGGCCCTGGCCCGGTGGGCGAGTGGGCGGCATTTGGGGGCTGCGGTTGCGTGGGTCATGCCGCCGATGCTACAATACGCGGCGAGGGAGCAACTGTGGTGAGGGCCGCCTCTGCGCAACGGAGTCGGCGCTCAGACGTATTACGCCAGGCAGCAGTGTGGAGCACCCCGTGGCGGGGCAGTCGCGGGCAACCTTACGCAGCACCACCTCCTGGACGGCGATTCTGATGCCCGTGTTCGAATACCGTGGCAACACCGCGGATGGGACTGCAGTGGGAGGGACGCTCCAAGCGGCCAATAAGCAGGCGGCGCTGGCGGAGTTACGCGGTCAGGGCATCTGGCTCACCGATCTGGAGGACGTGGCCGCAAAGCCCATCGCCATCGCCGGGCGGCAATGGAGCCTGCTGCACGCGCTACTGCCGCTGAACAAGGCACAAGTTGCCCTGCTGTTCCGGCAGCTTGCCGCACTACTGCGTGCCGGCGTTACCCCGCACGCTGCTCTCACCGCCGTGCAGGACCGCATCGAGAGTGGGCGCCTGCGTCGCATGCTGCGCAGCATCGCCAGCGAGGCGGCCGGCGGGGAGCACATCTCGGAGGCCTTTCGCCGGCGCGGCTACGTTTTCGGGCCATTCGTGCCGCAGATGATGGAAGTTGGCGAGCGCACCGGCCGCCTGGATGTGGTCTGCGACGAAGTGGCCGAGCAATACGAGCTCGAAGTCAAACTGCGGCGATCTGTTCTCCTGCAAAAGCTTTATCTTGGGGCGGTGGTGTGCATCGGCATTTGCCTCCCGAGTCTGCCCCGGTACATAATCCAGGAGACCTTCAGCTTGGCGAATTTCGCCGCGTACGGCCGCCACGTCCTGTACCACCTGCTGCCAATAATCGTCGTCATACTCGGCGGCATGAAGCTGATCCACATAGCCCTCAGCACGCCGCGACTGCGCCGCGTTCATGACTGGTTGGCCATATACTACCCGCTCACCGGGCCGATCGTACGGCAGGCGGCGACGGTGCGCTTTCTGCGGACCATGGCGGCAATGTACGAGGCCGGAGTGCCGGTGGCGGACTGCGTGGAGGCTGCTGCAGGGGCGACGGCCAACGTGACGTTGGCCGGACCAATACTCCGCGAGGCGCCGCTGATGCGCCAGGGGGCACGGGTCGCGCAGGTCCTGCGCTCGGCGGGCGTGTTCCCGTCAACGGCCGTCGGGATGGTGGCCACGGGCGAGGAGAGCGGAACACTGCCGGAATCTCTGCGCCATCTCGCGGGCCTGTACCAGAGCGAGAGCGAGGCGAGGCTCGGGCGCCTGAAGTGGAGTACCTACCTGGCGGTGGTCTTCGTCGGCGCCATTGTCGTCGTCGTTGTTGCCGGGCTCTCGTTCAGCGCATACTACAACAGGATCTTCGAGCTAGTCTTCGGCGACTAGCTACCTCGAAGATTTGGTCGTGTGCCTTTCTGTAGGCGAGTACCTGTGGCTCGCCACAGCGCCGTGTCAGCGCTCCCACGGGCCGTGCGCCAGCCGAGGCCTCTACCCCGAAGATTTAGCCCTCCGCCTACCCTTTGTAGCCGGAGCGGCTCGCTCCGGTGGGTTACAGCCCATGCACATCTTCATCGTTTCCGGGCGTCCCAACGGGGCATGGGCAACTACCCCGAAGATTTCGCTCGTCGGCTCACCCGTTGTAGCCGGAGCGGCTCGCTCCGGTGGGTTACAGCCCATGCACATCTTCATCGTTTCCGGGCGTCCCAATGGGGCATGGGCAACTGCTCGGAAGATTCGGATCCCCGGGCGTGTACCCGGAGCAGCCAAGCTCACTCCTTTTTGTCCTTCTTCTTCGCCTTCTTTTTCCTGAGCTTTTTCCTCCGTGGCGGAACCTTGCGGCCGCCCCTTCCTCTGGGCATAGCAGGCACTCCCTTCTACGGCGCAAAACGAGCGTTCGAGCCTCCCCTGCTCGGGATACCTCAAAGCACCCATTCGCCGCATGGCATGCAGAGTCCTTTTCCGGCACAGCACTTGCCGGGACCGAAGCCGGGCAACTTGCCTCTGCGCTGTCCAGCGCCAGATGGCATCTCGCGCTGGGAAAAACACGGCGAACATGAAGGGACGAGCGGCGTCCTTGTAATATAACCAGCCGGGAGCTTCCGGCAGTAGCCACGTTGTGCCCATCTCAGGCAAGGAGGATGACGCATGAAAGGCATGAAAAGCGTAATCATTGCGGGCATTGCCATGCTGGTCTTCGCCGGTGTCATGGCCGTCGCTATCAGCCAGACAGAACGGCCTGCTGAGACGGCAGGCACCCAGATCGCCCAGGCGCCGGGTGCGGGTGGCGGGGCGGCTCGGCGGATGGACCAGTATCGCGAGGCGATGCGTCAGCGCTTGACGGCCGCAGGCGCAACCGAAGAAGAGGCACAAGCGATCTCGGCGTTCGTGCAGGCCAGGCTCAGAGCGCTTATGCCGCTGAGACAGCAACTGCAGAGCCTTCGCGAGGCTGCCGGGGCGGAGGCCACCGAGGCGCAGGCCAAGGAGGCCGTGAGCAAGTATGAGGCCGCCATGAAGGCGGCGCTGGACACGGTCGCCAAGGGCGAGGCCGATCTCAAGGCAAAGCTCAAGCTGGCCGACAGGGCGAAGCTGCACGCCGCGCTGCTTTCGATGGGCGTCCTGGACAATGGCCTGGGCGGCATGGGGATGGGATTCATGGGCAGAGGCGGCAGGCCTGGCCCCCCAGGAGCAGGAGAACGCGGCGCACGAGGCCCCCGCGGCGCCGCTCCGTAGGCCGGTTGCAAACGGCTGGGCAGTGCGAACGGGCCGGTGGTCAGCAGCAAAACGCCACCGGCCCCGTGTTTACGTGTCGCCCCCGGCAATGATGGCGTCGAGGCTGCGCGCGCTGGCCTCCAGCAGGCGGGCGTTGTGGTGCTTATATGGCGGCATCATTTCCGCCGTCAGGTAATAGTCGTAGCCGACCTCGCGAAATGCCGCCATGACCCTGTCCCACGGCACATCGCCCTCGAGCAAGTCCACGAATCCGTCGAGGTTTCCGATGGACGTCCTGAAGTCCTTGACGTGCACTGTCGCGATGCGCTCACCGAGAATCCTGATCCACTGATCCGGATACCCGGTGAGCATGACGTTGCCCACATCGAAGTACGCTCGAACGTTGGGGTGGTCGATGGCGTCGATGGCATCCCGGAACTCCAGCGGGCTCAGGAGGAACTTGTTCCACACGTTCTCGACGCATATCGTGACGCCGTGCTCCTTCGCTTCGTCGCCGAGTTGAGGGTATATATCCACCAGCCGCTTGTATGCCTCGTCGTATGGCAGCTCCGGCGTGACCATGCCGGGCACGACCAGCACATAGGGAACTTCCAGCGTCGCGGCAAACTCGAGATACTTTTTCAGTATGTCGCGCCCTCGCACTTCGGTGGCCGCATCGGGGCTAATAACGGGATGCAGACCGCATAGTATCGTCGCCAGGCTCGGCAGCTCCAGGCGAATGTCCGCCGCCATTGTGCCAAGGCGCTTCACGTCATCGACCGCGGACTCCAGTGACAGCTCGCCGGTCTCCTCGAGGGTCAATTCAATGCCATCGAACCCGGCCGCGCTTGCCTGCTCCAATCGTGTTGCGATGGATAGCTCCGCCGGGAACGACCACGCGCTGATGGCTTTTTTCATAGGATTCACTCCCGCGAATCAGTAGTGCGCTCTCCTTGGGCTGCTGGCGACCGAGCACTGCCGAGCGCGCTCCTGCGCGCCTGCTTCGCCATCTCCTCGACGGCGTTCACGTGGGTCCACACCTCGACGCTCAGGAGCGGCTCCAGCCCGTCGATCTCCGCTCCCAGTGCTGCGTCCGCGGAACGCGCCTGCTGCGCCGCCGCAGACAGCAGCTCGGCGCTGCGGCCGGCCGCGCCCTCGTCCAGCGGATTAGAGGCAAGCGTCTCGGCTCGCTCGAACACCAGGGAGAAGTGGTCCAGAGCGGCGAGCAGGGACTTGTGTGCGCTCGCCATGTCAGTGGGCGGTTCAACGTCGTACGCGTCGAGCCCAAGCACGTCTAACTCGATCCGGAGCTCGCAGGCAACCTCGGCAATGTCCCTCAGATTCCCCTCGGACGTGGCTGAGCCGAATCGTTCGAACCCGACCATCGCCTTACCCCAAATGTCTTGGACGGCCATCACATAGGCATCGTCGCCTTGGCCTGGCATCATCGCTGTCGGGGCCATGCGAGGGGCGAAGCGCTTGGATGCATAGTAGGCCGCGATCCCAACCAGCGGGAGCAGGATCACGCAGAGGAGCACGATGGGCAGCGGCGGATACAGGCGCATGCCGGGCGCGGAGACGACCGCTGGGAGCGGCGTGGGCAGGGGTGCGGTCGGAGTTGGTGCGGGTGGCAAATGTGGCAGTGCAGCAGGGCGCCCTCGTGGCACTGATTCTAGTGGCCGGGCCAGCGCTGCACCTAGTACATCCATAGGAAAACATATCACTGCAGGCTGGAAGCCTGCGCTCCCGGCATCGGGCACATCGTCGCTGGCCGGGAGCGCAGGCATCCCTGCCTGCATGCCTTGTCGCCCCGAAGGGGCGCTTAGTGCCTCGGGCAGTGGCCCGGGAACGACGGCAGGAGCGCTTGCTGCACCGAGAGGCGCCGCATCGGTGGGCTGGCCCGCCGCGGCGGGGACAGATGGGAGGCGGGCCACTGGCGCCGTGGGCTTCTGCAGCGCCCGGTCGGCGAGACGGCGTAGCTGCTCGGCACGATCTGGGCCGGTGTCCGGTGCGGGCGCCCTGGGGAGAGTCGGCACAGGGGCAGGCCGTGCCGCAGGCGACGGTGGCAGCGCCATCCCCGCCGCTGGCCGTATGATCCTGGGCAATTCGGTGGACCGCAGCTCCATGCGCCTCTGAGCGAAGGCTGCAGGTTGGTGCGTCTCCCGGAACGCTCGCGCGGCCATTGCCGGGACGCGAGGCGGCAGCGCCGCCTGCTCGCGGAGCGCTGGCTTCACCACAGCGGGAGCCGGCTTCGGTATCGGCCGGGCGCGGGGCAAGGGCGGGATGCGCGCCGGGCGTGTGACTGGCCATGGCGCCGACCGGCAAACGGCCTCTGGTTTGACGAGTGCAGGCAGGGGCGGGGACACAGGGCCACGAATGGTTGGTGCGAGGGCACGCAGTCCCTGACTTTCGCGAATGGCCTGAGCCGCGACGGATGGCCCGCGGCCCGGCGGCTCCGCCGGCTCCCGCAGGGCTCGCCCTCGCACGGCGGCCAGTGCCGCTGCCAGCTCGGCTGCATCAGGTGGCGCGCTCACTGGCGCACGGGCCCGTGGCAGGCGTGGGATGGGAGCGGGAGCCGCGCGCATGGACGGGGCCGACCGATGCGTGGCTCGCGGCTCATTGATCTTGGGCAACGGAGACGAGACGCCCCCACGCCAGCTCGGTGCGACGACACATATAGTAGGCATGGCGCGGGTGACCGTGGCGCTTATGGACGGGGGCCGAGTCCTCGGCCGCGGGGGCTCGTGGAGCAGTCGGTCCTGGAGAGGGGGCAGCTCGAGCGGCCGAAGGCATTCGGCACACACCGCCGCCGCGTTCGCGTTCTCGTATTTGCAGTGCGGACACCTCATGCCGCGGCCGCTCCGTTGCGTGGGTATCCGTCTGACCTCGGGCGAGCGCCTTCACGCTGCTGGTGAACCGCCACTCGCCGCCGCACCGCCGTATTGTATACCAGCAGCGGCTGTGGATGCAAATCGTTCCGCATCACGCGCAGTGAACCTTGACGCCGACGAAGCGTTGCGATATTAGTGACGTGAGGCCGAACGGAGGATGATCGCTATGAGAAAGACATTCGTGTCTGCTGTGCTCGTGCTGCTTGGCGGGGCGTGCCTTGCGCTGCCGGCTGCGGGACAGATGGCGGCGGATATGCTGCGCCAGGCCGAGGAGCTGCAGCGGCGAGGTCAGCTTAGAGAGGCCGTTCCGATGGCCAACCAAGCCTACCAGATGGCGGAACAGCCCAATGTCAAAGCTGGCGCCAAGCTGCTCATCGGCGAGTGCCTCCGAGAGCAAGGCCAGATGGGGCAGGCCATTGCGGCATGGCGTGAGGTCATCCAGCTTGTGCCGAACACTCTGCAAGCGGCCCGGGCTCAATACGAGGTGGCCGACACGCTCCGCCGACAGGGCCGCGCTGAGCAAGCCATTCAGGAATTCGAAGAGGTGCGCAAGACCTATCCCTGGACGCCCGAATTCCAGGACGCATACATCGCGCTTGGCGACATCTACCTCGAGCTCGGGGAATTCGACCGGGCGATAACGGCCTACCGGCAGTTTGTGGACAAGTACCCCGTGCTCGTCGCGGCGGGAGAGGCCCTGGCGGGTCTGGGTCGCTGTTACCAGACGCAAGGGCAGTTCCAGCAGGCCCTCGCCATCTACCAGCGGCTGGGGCGGGAGTATCCGCTGAGCAAGGCGGTGCAGACCGGGTTTGTCGATATGGCAGCCGGCGAGTGCCTGGCCGGGCTCCGGCGGTTCCGGGAGGCAGTTAATGCCTTCCGGCGGGTGGCGCGGACGCGTCCGGAGTTGCCGCGAGTAGCCGACGCGCTGCGCGGGGCCAGCGATGCGATGGTTCGGGCGGGCGACAAAGCTGGGGCCATCGGTGTGCTGCAAGAGCTGGCGAGCCGTTACCCGAACACGCTTGTTTCATTGGAGGCCCAGGAGACGATCGCACAATTGCACGCCGAGCAGAAGAATTTCCCGGCCGCGCTGAGCATACTTGGGCAGCTCGAGAGCCGGTACGGCAAGACCCCTGAAGGCCTCCGCATCAGGGAGCGACGGGCTCACATGCTCGTCTCCGCCAATCGGCCGGACCAGGCGATCAGGCTCTATACGGCTATCGCCCGGGCGGCGCCGCGGACCGCGCTGGCGCCCCGGTCGCAGCTCGCCATGGCCGAGTGTTACGCCCGAGGCGGGGACCTGAACCGGGCACAGCAGGCTCTGGAGCAGGTCGGCGCCACTTACGCCAACTCGCCGTACGCCACGACGGCGCAGCAGATGATGCAGAAGCTTGCCGAGCTTGCCCAGAAGAAGCAATGAGGAGTGCCGGGAGGCACTACGAAGGATCGGCGCCGGCACCAATGGCTCACGGGACGCGCTGTGGTCGTCAACGATCCACCGTTAACCATCGTGGTCCCCGGCCACTGACTGCAACAGCATCGCGCACCCCACGAAAAGAGCCGAGGCCCACGCGTGCGGTGCGGCCCAGTACGGGGTGTCGGGCGTCCGGCCGATGAGCTCGGGGAATAGCCCGGTCGGGGTGCGGTGCTTGAGGCAGAACCGGAGGTGCGACTTCGCCCGCTGCAGATAGTCCGCGGCGCGCTTGTCATTCCGCCCCTGGTACCACTGTGCGAGGCGCAGCAGGACCTTTGCCAGCCACAGCGTGTTGACGCAGCCGATGGTACCACCCAGGTACGTGTCGAACTGGAAACGGAAGATGCCGTTCCCGTCCGCCCCGGACGTGCCCAGGTGCTCCTCAATGGTCGCCACGGAGTGCTCCACCATCGCCCGCTCCGCCTCATCGTCCAACGAGAGAAGATTGAACGGTTCCAGCGCGCCGAGGATCGAGGAGTCGATGTGCCCGTCAACGGAGCCGTCGGTCGCGATTCCGCGCGCCAGGTGCGTGCCCAGCCACAGCTTGCCGCACACCGTGCTCTTGATCGCCCTCTGTATCTCGCGGGCAGCCTTTTGTGCGTCCGGGCCGAGCCGCTTCGCGATAGGCGTGCGCAGGAGCCCGAGAGCACCGTGAATGGCCGCTGCAGTGTAGGTAAAGGCCCCCTGGAAGGATTCCCAGAGGTCGCACGCCGGGCAATGCATTCGCTCCAGGTCTGCGGCAGCGATGAGCGCCCTGGCGCCCCGCTCGATCATCAGGCCGTGGCGATCCATGAATGTGGTGCGCGGCCTTCCTCTCAGCGATGCAAGGAGCTTACCGGCAAGAAACAGCACAGTGGCCGATTGATCGAGCTGCTCGCGGCGTTCCGGCGCGCACCAGGACGGCCCCAGCGACGCGTCGGCCCAGTAGCGCTGGCGCCACAAGCCGTCTTCCCCCTGCGCCGCCGCGCACCAATCCAGGAACCGCTCGGCGTCGTCGCGGTGCCCTATCTCGGCCAGGGCCATTGCCGCGTAGGCGCCGTCGCGCGGCCAGCAGTAGCCGTAGCCGCCGCACCTCTCGTAGGTGGGATCGAACTCCGGCGCGGCAGCAATGGCGCCTGTCTCGGCGTCCTGCAGCAGGCGAAGGGAGAGAACGGCGCGTTCGTGCGCCTCGGCAAAGCTCCCGTCCCCAGCGGGCCCCATGGAGGGCTTGCCGGGGCTGCTTCGGGTGTCCGTGGAGCCTGCCGATGCGCAGGCGCGTGCCACGCCTTCTCGACGGACTGCTGGGGAAGCTCTCCGCGGGAGACGCCCGAAAGCCCGATCCGAGCGTTGGGCTGCCGCGGCGAGCTGGGCGAACCGTGTCTGCTTGGCCTCGGAGAGCTGTCGTAAGGCTGCCGCCTCTGTCTCGGCTGCGGAAATCATGAGCACCCGCGTTTGCGCGCGCGTGCGCAGTTTGAGCGTCCAGGCGACGGCGAAGTCCACCTCGCCGATGTCCTCCGGCTGACCCGTCAGCGCCCCGTCGGCTATGTCCGTCTTGGCGCTGCGTTCGCCATCGCGCGCTCGACCGCAGCGGAATGCCGTGAAAGCGTCACCCCCGACGGCGACCGCGATGTCGCGGAAATACTGCACCATTGCGCCTACGTCCGGCAGATAGCGCACCGATTGCTTCCACGGCACCTCGCCGAGAGTGAAGTAGAAGTAATGGAGGACGCTCACGGTCCTTGCGGTGGGGATGTGGCTGCGGAGCACGAATCGCCGCGCTAGCAGGGCCGAATCGGGCGGCACCGCGTCAGTGATCTCCACCGTCAGCCCCAGCGGCTCCGAGGCGAGTGTCGTGTGCACAACATTGGACCCCGGAGCGTATGACTGCGTGCGGTCCCATCGATCATCAAACAACCACACCGCGCGCGCCGGGCGCCGGCCCGCTGGGGCGATGTGGATCGCCGTCAGTCCCTCACGAATGTTTTGGGCGAAGTCGATGTGAGGGTACGAGAGCCCCATTAGCTCGCCGGCGGGGCCGAGCGTGACAAGCACTCGCGAGTTGCCGGTTGCAGCAGTCGGAAGGTAGACGGGCATGGCAGTGTTACAGTGGTCAGTGGCCAGTGGTCGGCCAGAAACGATAGGCGATCGGCGCGATAACTGCATAAAGCTCGAACCGCCGCTCCTCAGCGACTGACCACTAATACTACAACGAGACTTCGTCGGTAAATGTCATTCTGAGCGACCAAGGGGAGCGAAGAATCTCGGTACTGGCCTCACAGCACCGGCTGGCGGCGCGAGATTCTTCGTCGTTGCCTCCTCAGAATGACAAAGTCTCGTTGT
This sequence comes from Armatimonadota bacterium, assembly GCA_030601885.1. Taxonomy (GTDB): domain Bacteria; phylum Armatimonadota; class Zipacnadia; order JAUWAU01; family JAUWAU01; genus JAUWAU01. The sequence goes on along the minus strand of JAUWAU010000008.1, from coordinate 44,282 downwards.
AGCACTAATCCCCGGCCACTAACAACTGTCCCTCTCATGTTAGCTCATACAGCAGCAATCGCAGCAGCTCTCCGACGCTCCAGGCCTGGCTGATGCAGCCTTTGGGCCGGTGGGGCGGGTCGCCATCGAAGATCTCCGACACGCTGCCGAGCCCGGCGTTGTGGATGTGATCCAAGATCGGCTGCAGCATCTGCCGGGCCTCCGTTTTCGCCTGTGGCGTGTGGCGGTTCACCTTCAGCCAGGCGCTTATGAAGGGCCCCAGGAGCCACGCCCACACTGTGCCCTGGTGATAGGCTCCGTCGCGTGACCGCTGATTTCCGGAATGAATGCCTATGTAGTTCGGATCGGTGGGGGCGAGGCTCCGCAGGCCATAGGGCGTGTACAGCTCCCGATGCACGGTTTGCACGACGGCATGCTCGCGCTCCGGGGACAACAGGGAGTGGGGCAGCCCCACCGCCAATATTTGATTCGGTCGGATGCTGGCGTCGGCGTACGTGCCGTCGATGCAGTCGTACAGACAGCTCTGCGCGCGGTTCCAGAAGGTCGCGCCGAAAGCGTTTCGGACCGCCTCAGCCATATCAGCGTACTCTTTCGCCCGGCGGTCCTCGCTCATAAGTTCGGTCAGATGCTGCATGTCCTTGAGCGCGTTAAACCACAACGCGTTGATTTCGACGCACTTGCCCTGCCGGGGTGTAACCGGCACATCGCCGATCTTGGCGTCCATCCAAGTGAGCTGCGACCCCGGCTCGCCGGCCGCGATCAAGCCATCTCCGTCCATGTGGATGCCGAAGCGTGTGCCGTTGGCATATCGGTCGATGATGTCCCAAAGCACTTCGTACAGTTCGCCCTTGAGCAATGCTCTATCGCCCGTGCGCTCGATGTAGTCGGCGACGGCGCGGACGAACCACAGAGAAGCGTCCACGGTGTTGTACTCGGGATCAGCGTCGCCGTCGGGGAAGCGGTTCGGGATCATTCCGGCGCTGCAGTGCGCCGCGAAGGCCCGCAGTACGGCCTTTGCCTCCTCCGGGCGGCCGACGGCAAGCGTCAGGCCCGGCAGGGCGATCATTGCGTCCCTGCCCCAGTCTGTGAACCAATGATAGCCGGCGATGATGCTGCGAAGCTGTTGCCCGTCTCGGTGCACGAGGAACTGATCGGCGGCGAGCACCAGTTGCCGCGTCTCCTCTCCCGCGTGGGTGAAGGGGGCGATCAGCCGGTCCCGGCGCTCTCGCTCCTCGGCCGCGGCCTGCTCAACGTCCGGGTCCGCGGGCGCTCCATGGGCGGCGAGCACAGAGATACGATCATCGACATCGAGCGTTGCCGCGAAGTAGCCAGGCGAGAAGAGGTCCTCCTCGACGTCGAGGCCGCGCTCCGCTTCGCGGGGATACTGGAAGCCGTAATACCAGTCCGGCGCCTCCTCGAAGCGGGCGCCCGGGCACGTCAGGTACACCGCCGTCTCCGGCCCGTATGGCTGCAGGCCCATGCCGCCGGGAGCGTCGAGCAGCGTCTCATCGAAGTCCTCGTTGCGGCGGCCGAGGGTATGATAACCCCGGCACGCCAGCATGGGACGCAAGTGGAGAGTTACGGGGCCGGGCGCGCGTTCGAGCCAGTAGGTTATTGCAGTGACGTTCTGGTCCCGGAGCATGAAGACGCGCTTGACGAGTCTGACGCGCTCGACCTCGTAGATGAACGTTGGAAAGGGGTGGAGGCGGAAGCCCCGGACATACCTATGGCCGTCTGGGTGGACCGAGCCCGGGTACAGATTGCATCCCAGCTCCGCGGCGCCATCCCGGGTGTGAAGCGTCTCGTCCAGCTTTGCGAGCAGCACCACGCGGTCAACGGGCGGCCGGACGGCAGCGACCAGCAATCCGTGGTATCGCCGCGTGTTCGCGCACACAATAGTGGAAGACGCGAATCCACCGAGGCCGTTGGTCTCGAGCCACTCCCGACGCAGCGCCGCGTCGAGGTCTTGGCACACCGACGCATCCAGCTCCATCATGGTCGCACGACCCCAGCGTCTCGCGCAGCGTGGTCACTGGTATTGGTGGAGAAGTGTCCCGTGCCCGGTTGCGTGGCGTTCACTCCGCCGCGATGCCGTAGCGGCGGATTTTCCGATACAACGTATCCCGATGTATGCCGAGGACCTCGGCGGCTTCGTTTCGATTGCCTTTGGTGATGCGGAGTACGTCGCGAATGTGCTCCGCTTCAACGTCTTTCAGCGTTTTGAGCCGGTCCGTCGCAGGCGCCTGCCCGCGGAGGAAGGCGAAGTCCGACGCCGTGAACGTCGCTCCAGTACTGAGCACGGCCGCGCGCTCGATGGCATTTTCCAACTCCCGCACGTTCCCCGGCCACGGATACCGCTCCAGCAGGTGTAACGCGCCCGGCTCGACGCCGTCTATGCTCTTCCCCAGCTCGCGACGCGCCCTCTGGAGAAAATGCTCGACAAGCACCTGTGTGTCGCCGGTTCGCTCGCGCAGTGGGGGAACGTGAATCGGTATCACGTTGAGGCGGTAATAGAGCTCCTCTCTGAAAGGCGGATCCTCGTTCTGATTCAGGAGATCGCGATTGGTCGAGGCGATGATGCGCACGTCGCACTGAATCGTTTCGCGCCCGCCCACTCGCTCGAACTCCCGCTCCTGAAGCACGCGCAGCAGCTTCACCTGTATCTTGGGAGAGATATCGCCCACCTCATCCAGCAGCAGCGTCCCGCGGTTGGCCAGCTCGAAGCGGCCCGGCCGCGCCTCGTAGGCATCTGTGAAAGCACCTCGTTCGTGGCCGAACAGCTCCACCTCGAGCAGGTCCTCGGGCAAGGCCGCGCAACTCACCTTAATGAACGGCTCATCTGCGCGGTGGCTGCGCTCGTGGAGCGCTTGGGCCACCAGCTCTTTGCCGGTGCCGCTCTCGCCGGTGATGAGAATCGACGCATTGGTGGGGGCGACGCGGTCAATGAGCGCAAGCAGTTCCTGGATCTGCGGGCTCTCCCCGATGATGCGGCGATCGCGGCGCAGCCCCATCATCTGTTCCTGCAGCGTTCGGTTCTGCCGCACCAGCTCCCGCATGCTGAGTGCTTGGTCGATGCGGTGGACAATCATCCCGCCGGGGCACGATTTGGTGAGGTAGTCGCTCGCCCCCTTCTCGATAGTCGCGTCGGCGGCATCGACAGTGCTGTGGCGCGTCAGCATCACCACGGCGGTGTCGGGCCACTCGTTGACGATCCGCTCGACGAGCGGCGCGCCGTCCGCCTCGGTGCCACACATATCGCACAGCGCGATATCGAAGGCCTGCTCCTGCAACGCAGCAAGAGCCGCCTGGGGGCCATCCGCCTCGGCCACCTCGTACCCATGTTGCGCCAGCAACTCGTGAACCGCTCGGCGCTCGAACTCGTCTTCGTCCACTATCAGTACTCTTGCCCTATGCGCCATATTGAGACCGTGCTCCCAATGCGCCGTGACGCCCCCGCCCGCTGGTCACTATCCTGACTGCCATGCCCAGAAGCCCAGCGACGATTCCGTGCAGGCTCTACACCGCGCTTGCACCGTGGCCCGGACAGCCCTCCGCATCCGCCGCGAGCCGGCAGCTCGAGGCATACGCGCATGGCCGTATATCAAGAGACGGTGGCCCCGAGGGTGCGCTCCAGTTCTTTCAGCGCGAACTCGTGCGCGTCCTCGTCGAAGGTCGCCACGCAGTCCTTGGGCACCCGTACCTCGAAGCCCGCCATGCGAGCATCTGCCGCCGTATAAAGCACGCAGACGTTCGTGCAGCACCCGACCAGCGTCAACTTCTCTGTCCCCAGCTCCCTGAGCGTCAGGTTCAGATCAGTGCCGTTGAAGCCGCTGAAACGGCGCTTCGCCACGATAATGTCGCCCTGCTGCGGCGATAACTCGTCAACGACCTCAGCCCCCCGCGTGCCTTCGACGCAGTGCGGCGGCCAATCGGCGAACTCGGCGTCATCGGGCCGGTGGCGGTCACAGATGTAGAACACGGGCTGGCCCCGTTCACGCGCCGCGGCGATCTGCTCTCCAACGCTCGGCACGATAGCCGGCCCAGCAGGGCCAATGCTGAGAGCGCCATCCGGCTCGATGAAGTCTTTCAGCATGTCTATGACCAGCAAGGCGCCTTTCTTTCCTGCCACAATCACTCACCTCACGGCGTCAGCGCGCCGCACACGGAGGGTACCCACAAGCTTGGCAGTCCATCGCCTTCTGGCCGATGAGGACCGGATGTTGACGTCGTCTTGCTGCCGAAACACATCATGGCGTGGATTCAGCTCCCGTCTGCCTCAGCGCGGTGGTCCTGTTCAGGCTGTGCGGTGAGCATCCTGAGCTGCTCGAGCACGCTCTCGCGTATGTGCTCGGGCGACGGCATCTCGGCCACGAGCTTCCCTGCCCGGGTGAGGGGCTGGAGCGCGGAGTGGCCCGGCCCCCCGCACTGCGGGCATGCCGTCTCACGGCCCTCGAGTGCCACCCAGTGTGCTCTGCACCGCTCGCAACGCATGGGAGCCTTGCGGCCCGAGAGTTTCCCGCGCTTGGCGATCCCCTTCCCCTCCACTTCGATTATGTCGAGTGCCAGATTCAGCACTTCGGCATTGCTGATGGCAGTGCCCACACCATACCCATCGGCGATCTCGTTGAGCTTCGGTATGTTGTACTCATCCAGGCCGCCGCTGGCCAGTATCTTGACGTGCTCGAAGCCCGCCGCGTCCAGCTCCCACCGGACCTCGCGCATGAGGGCCGCGAAGTCCCCACGGCGTGAGCTGGGTGTGTCGAAACGCACTCCCGCCAGCTTCTCTCCGAGCGTCTCGGCCGCGATGAGCGCGGCGAACTTCTCGTCCTGGAACGTATCGATGAGCGCGATGCGCGGCACATCGGGCGGATTCGCCGCATCGAACGCCTCAAGGGCGGCAGCCAAGTTGCCGGCGCATATCACCAGCGCGTGCGGCATTGTGCCGGAGGCCTGCAGCGGCACGTAGTCAGACGTCTTGACGACGGCGAAGCCGTCGCAGCCGCCGATGTAGGCGTTGCGCTCGATCATTGGCGCAATCGTCGGATGCATCCGGCGGGCGCCGAAGCTGACGACGGTTCTGCTCCCGGCCGCAAGCTTGATGCGCGCGGCCCTGGTGGCAATCCCCGACGCCTGGCACAGGAAACCGAGCAGGCACGTCTCGTACACGCAGAACCGCGAATACATCCCGGAGAGCCGCATCACTGGCTCGCCCGGGTAGAACACCGTGCCCTCGGGCACGGCATCGACGTCGCACTCCAAGCCCTCGAGCGCCGCCACCGCCTCCTCTATGCCCGCCAGCACAGCCCAATCATAGTCCCGCGGCAGGGACGATGCCGTAATCTCGGCGGCCACGTTCTTGTCGAGCCCGCCGGCCTGTATCGCGGCCAGCGCGCGCTCGAAGTACACGTCCGTGACCTTGCCGGCTCGGATCTCGTCAAGAGAAGCGGTGTGCAGCATCGTGGTGCCTCCCGCGGCGGAAGCATGGGCCTGGAGAATGTGGGTGGGTAGTTCGCGGCGGAGGAGGGGGCGACCTTTTGGGTCGGGGACGCGCGGAGGTCCAGCTTCTCTGGCAACTCGCTAGGGTAGGTCGTCTCGGGCCGGCCTTCGAGCCGCGGCCGGGCCGCTGTACTCCTCCAGTGACTCAGCGTCGCGGAGTGACTCCAAGTCCCAGCCAGCCCCCTCTACCGCACGTTGGGCGCTCTGTGTCCCAATGCGGGAGAGGGCCCAGGCAGCAGCCTGTTGCACAAAGAGCTGCTCATCCCCCAGGCAGCGCTCCAGCGTCGGAATCGCCATGGGGTGGCCGATCTCCCCCAGCGAGATCGCGGCCCGGTGGCGCACCACCGGGCTCTCATCGCTGAGCAGGCCGGCAACGGGGCCAACCGCTTCCGGTTCGCCAAGGCCCCCCAGCGCCTGAAGTGCCGCCAGCCGAACAGACACGTCTCGGTCTTGGAGTCGTGCGACCAGGGCCGGCACGGCCGTGCCGCAGCCGAGCTCCGCGAGGGCGAGCGCCGCAGCCTCAAGAGCCGCCCGGACGTCGGCGGCGATGTCGAGCGCTGCCTTCCGATCCGCGCGCTTCGCCGCCTCCAGGCGATGCCGCAGCGACGAGGGCAGCGCACCGGCCACAGCCTCGTCGTTCTCGCCGATCATGGTAAGAACCGCTTCCAGGCCTGCATGGGCGTCTGCGACCACATCGACGATCTTGCGCAAGCTCTCATGGTCGGGCGGCTCCTGCCCCTCCGCCTGCCGGCCCCGGACCTCAGCGCGCAGGGCCTCGCAGCGAGCGCGGAACGCGGGGCCGAGCGATCCGGAGGCCAGGGCCCGAGCCGCCACCCGACTGCGGCGCAGTTCCTCGTCGCTCACCCCGGCCGCGCGCCATTCCGCGTCGATGATCGCCGTCGCGCGACGGTAGATGTCGTCCGCTTCCTCGTCGTGATTGTCGTTGGGCTTGTCAGTCATCGCTCAGCGTCCACGCCTCGTGCACGAGCCCGAAGGCTTGCCCGGCGGGCAGCACCATGTCCCTTGGGGACTCGGGTGTGAGTTGCCGGAACCCCAACCTGGTGTAGAACGACTCCGATCCGGGGCTGGCGCTTATGAGTATACTCCCGTGTCCGCCCTGACGCAAGCATTCCAGGATGAGACGGAGTACCAGTTGGCGGCCAACGCCCGCGTACTCGCGTCCCGGTGTACCTGTCTGGTTCCAGGGCGCACTCTCCAGCAGGCTTCCTCGGAGCCTATATCCGCCCCGTGGCACGCGCCCCAGTCTCATTATTCCCTGAATCCTGTCGTCGCCCCGGTGGGGCAGCACCAGCTTCAGCGTCTGTGGCTCGCCAACACAGTCCGGCCACACGTCGCGGAACTTGGAGTAGGCCCAAGCCTCCCCTCTGAGCTCCTCAGCATCTGGCGCCGTCGTCGGCTCGAATCGCGCCTCGAGGACCTCGCCGGTGGCGACGTGCGTCAGGCGATAGGGCAGCGTATTGGGGTCGCGTGAGAGCAGTTCGTCGAGGTCCATGGTCGGCATCGTGAGGGAGCCCGCCAAGAAGGGCCGTGGTCGCCTCATCCTGGCAACACACAGTGGTTCGCCCGGGCCGGAGACCGCACCTGCGTCATGTGGCGTTAGCCGCCGGACAAGGCCTGCTGCCACTGGCGCCAGAGGCGGTCCTTCGCGGATCCCATGTCCGACGCGGGCGGGCTGGCCACAGCATCCCAGGGGAAAGGCGCATCCGGACCTGAGGGCGCCGCGAAGCGTGCGGCGGGGTCGAGGCTGCGCTGGCGGAGGGCGCGGAGGAAGGCGCGGGCGTTGCCCCCGAGTTGGTGGGTCGTAAGGAGCACCTCCGCCAGCTCCCGGCCGCCGCGGGACAGCACCGCCTGTATGTAGGCCCAGCGTGGGCTGTCGATGGCGAGATCGCTTCGAAGCCGGGCGAACGCCTGCCGGAGAGCGCGAAACCGGCTGCCGAGGGCCTCGATGTCCGGCATGGGTGCCCACTGAAACGGCGTGTGCGGTTTTGGCACAAATGTGGACACGGCGGCGGAGAAGCGCGCTTGCCGGAAAGCGCCCTCAAGATTACCGACGCAGTCGGCAATGGCGAGCGCCTCCTCAGCGGTCTCGGTGGGGAGCCCGATCATGAAATATAGCTTGAAGGCGCGTATGCCCTGCTGCAGACCCATGTCCACAACGCGGGCGAGCCGCTCGTCAGAGGTGGGCTTGTTCAGCAGCCGACGGAGACGCGGTACCGCGGCCTCCGGGGCGAGCGTAATCTGCCGCTGGCCGCTCTCAGCCAAAGCCTCCAGCAGCACCGGCGTGACCGACTCGGCCCGCAGCGACGACGTGCGGATCGCGGCGCCGCGCTCGCGGAGTTCGCCGACGAGCTCGTCCAGATGGCGATAGTCTGACAAAGCGGATCCTACAAGGCCTATCCGCTCAGTGTGCGCCAGCCCAAACTCGGCCGTTCTCAGGAGCACAGCCACGGAGCGCTGCCGCAGTGGCCGATAGATATGCGCGGCAAGGCAGAACCGACACCCTCGCGGACAGCCCCGGCCGACCTCCATCAGAAAGCAGTTGGCGAACTCGGTGTCGGGCGTCAGGATCGCGGAGGCCGTCTCATGCTCATCCAGGTTGTCTGTGACCAGCTTGGTGACCGCCGCTGACTGCCCGGGTGGAACCAAACTGGGGACGTAAACGCCTGGAAGCTGCGACAAGCGGCCCAGAAGCGCCTCGCGCTGCTGCTTCGCTGCTGGTGCGGCGCGCAGGCCCTCGGCCAGCGCCTGCGTCAACTCCAGGGCGATGGGCTCTACCTCGCCTATTACGATGGCATCGAAAACCTCCGCCATGGGCTCCGGGTTGGCCGAAGGGGCGACGCCGCCGGCGATGAGCAGCGGGTGCCCGGCGTCGCGCTCCCGCGACATAGCGGGAATGGCGGCTTCATCGAGCACTCGGAGAACGTTGAGGTAATCCAGTTCGAAGGCGAGGGAGAAGGCGAGAGCGTCGAAGCGGGCCAAGGGTGTCTGGCTTTCGAGGGACACGGCCGCTTTCGCCGGCGCGCTGCCAGGGTCCAGGCGACGGGCGGCAAGAAAGCCCCGCTCGCAGTGGACCTCCGGAGCAGTGGCGAGCAGACGGTACAGTGTGTGCAGCCCGAGATTCGACATGCCCACGTAATACGTGTTCGGGTACACGAGGGCAATCCGGCAGGCTACGCGAGCGTCGTGGGGGCTCACGAGGGCTTGCTCTCTGCCCGCGAGGTGGCGCCATGTGTAAGGGGATCTGTCAGGCCGAACTCGAGCCAGAGCACATCGCTCCCGTCAGGAAAACAGCGAAAGCTGCTGCGCCCCTCGTACGGCTGTGGCTGGGAGCATGCAGCAGCTTTCGCATAGGGAGGGTTTGTATTGAGTATAACGTGTCACGCTGCCCCTGGTTCCTGAGTAGGTCTGCGTCGCGCCCGGAAACCGGGTGAGTGTGATCTGACTCACGTGTCGTGCTCCCGTGGTGTCTGGAGTGTGGGCAATTCGCCCGGACGCAATATGGTGCATTCGGGCATCGCACGCAGCTCGACCTCCGGGCCGGGTGGCGCGTAGACAGCGAGAAGCTTCAACTCCTCCCAGGCGGTGTTGATCGTTTCGTGCTCCACGTCCGGAGGGATGTGAATGAGATCTCCCGCGGCGATGCTGCGTCGCTCATCGGCGACCATCTGCTCGCCGGTTCCGCTGATCACGTACAGAATCTCCTCGCAGCCCGGATGTCGGTGTGCCGTGTGCCCAGCGCCGGGCTTGAGGATGACCACCCCCGCACTGAACTTCTCGGCCGCCGTCACCCGTGGCTCGCTGAGCCACTTCAAATACCCCCAATCGAACACTTGCGTTTCGACATCCTGCGGCCTGACAAATCGTTCTCTCTGGTGGCTCATCTCAGCGTTCACCTGTCCGGGGCTCGTTGTACGCCTCGTACGCTGCTTGCCACGCAACTTCCCCGGAGCGGCCCGTTATCCTGCATTTGGGGCCTTCAGATGCTTGACAGGGCGCCACATACCTGCATAGAATGTGCCAGAAGCGCCGCAGGGGCGTCCGGGGGCCTGCGGGGCAGGGCCTCTTCCATGGCAACGCCGTGCGCCCAGTTGATCATACGGGACTTAGCAGTCGAGTATGGCAGCATCCCCGCCCTTCAGGGCGTGAGCCTTGAGGTCCAGGCCGGCGACATGGCCGGCATCATTGGCCCGAACGGCTCAGGCAAGTCAACGCTGCTGCGGACCATTGCCCGCGTTCTCAGGCCGCGACGGGGCTGTGTGCTTCTGGATGGGGAGGATGTGTTGCGGTGGGAGACCAAGCAACTGGCCCGGCGGCTGGGTGTGGTGCCGCAGGAGAGCCCGATTAGCTTCGACTTCACCGCGCTGGAAATCGTCCTCATGGGCCGGGCGCCGTACCTGGGACGGCTGGAGGCCGAATCGGAGCGAGATCTCGCCATTGTCCGCCGCGCTATGGAGGAGACCGACTGCTGGGAGCTGGCGGAGCGCCTCGTCACTCAGCTCAGCGGGGGCGAAAAGCAGCGAGTGATAGTCGCCCGTGCACTGGCACAGCAGCCGGAGATACTGTTACTCGACGAGCCGACGGCCGCGCTGGACATCAACCATCAGGTCGAAATACTGGACATAGTCGCTCGGCTGAACCGAACCGAAAGCGTCACGACCCTGATCGTCATGCACGACCTGAATCTGGCGAGCCAGTACTGCGACTACCTCGTTGTTCTCAAGGCCGGGGAGATATTCGCGGTCGGAACGCCGGAAGAGGTCATTACCGCCCCCATCATTGATGCCGTGTATGGCACAGACGTCGTCGTCGCCCGGCATCCCAGGAGCGGCCGTCCGCAGATAATCCTGTTGCCGCAGTCTACGAGGGCGGGCGCGACGGCTAACGGCACGGGGGAGCGGGTAAACTGAGACGAACGCCCTGTCTACGGCGGCCTCAGGGCTTCCTGACCTTATTCGACTTCAGACACGATGTGCACACGCGTACGCGGCGGGGAGACCCGTCCACGAGGATTCTCACGCGCTGCAGGTTCGGCAGGAACCGCCGCTTTGTGTGACGCAGCGAGTGGCTCACGTTATGACCCGCCATGGGGCCCTTTCCGCATATCCGGCATTTTCGCGCCATTGCATGTCACCCTTGTATAGATTCTTCGCACTGAACGCTGCTCGCGAGCATGCGATCCAAATCGACAAGCAGAGCCGGCAGCGGGCGATTTCCGGGTCGCCGGCTGCGCGTACAGACGAACACTGTAGCAAAAGGAGCCCCCACTTGGCAAGGGTTTTCCTGCCCGCCCGCGGCTCACGGGCGAGCAGTGGCCTTCGTATGACGGTTGTCACTGACGGCGGATAAAGAGGGGAGGTGAATCGTTTGGCTGATGCAGCCTTGATGGTGCTCAATGACGGACGTGGTAAGCTCGTCTCACCCGACGAGTACCCGGTACGAAATCGTGGTGGCAAGGGTGTAAAGACCTGGGGGAACTTGGATGGGGCCGCAATTGCCGATGTGGCACACGTGCAGACAGGCGTAGATCAGAAGGCGTTGATAGTCACCGCATGTGGCATGGCAATACTGATCAGAGTAGACGACGTTGCCAAGCGGAGCCGGACTGGCGGTGGCGTCCGGCTCATCGACGTCGCCGAGGGAGACATAGTGGTATCGGTGACCGTCTAGCTTTGCACTGTAGTGCATGGGCCCTCGCCGCGCGGAACATTACAGGCGGCGAGGGCCTGTTTGTCTCCGCTTGCAGTCGCGCAGGCCGGCAAAGCCCAGGAGAGCAGTGGGCGAGAAGGGGAGTGAGAGGAGGGAGAAGACGTGCCGCAGACGGTCGCTTGTGTTATGCCACATCCTCTGAGGAGGCGGCAAGCGTGAAACTGTCGGACTTTCTGCAGCACGAGGCCGAGAGCTCGAAGGGCCCGCAGGTGGACGCGGGTTGCTGGGTCGCCCAGCAGCAGTTCCAGGAGTTGGGTGTGGATCTCGACGAGGCCATCGAGACGGCGTTGAATGTACCCGTGTCGGTGCACTGCTGGCAGGCGGACGATGTGAGGGGCCTGGAGAGACGGGAGGGTGAGGTGGATAGTGGCGGGCTTCAGGCGACCGGGGGCTATCCGGGAGCGGCCAGGACGGGAGACGAGATTCGGCAGGACTTCGAGATGGCTGCCAGTCTGATCCCGGGCACGCTCCGCTTTAACCTCCACGCCATGTACGCCGAGACGGGTACCAAGGCGGTGGAGCGGGACGAATTGGAGCCACAGCACTTCTCCACGTGGATAGACTGGTGCAAGCGCCACGGCTGGGGCTTAGACTTCAACCCCACCTGCTTCGCCCATCCGATGGCTGCCGATGGCCTCACATTGTCGCACCCGAAGAGAGCTGTGCGCCAGTTCTGGACGCGCCACTGCCTGGCCTGCCGCAGCATCTCCCGACACATCGCGCGCCAGTTGGGCGAGTGCGTGTGCAACATCTGGATTCCCGATGGGCGCAAGGACAGCACGGTTGACCGGAAAGCCCCCCGCCAGCGGCTGATCCAGTCCCTGGATGCCATCCTGGAGAAGAAGATGCCAAAGGTCGTGGACACCGTAGAGAGCAAGCTCTTCGGCATCGGGCTCGAGGACTACACCGTCGGCTCCCACGAATTCTACCTCCTCTACGCCGCCACACGGGGCGTGGGGGTGTGCTTCGACATGGGACACTTTCACCCCACGGAGACCATCGCCGACAAGATCTCTGCGGCCGTGCTATTCGTGAACCGTATCCTCATCCACGCCAGCCGCGGCATTCGCTGGGACAGCGATCACGTGGTGCGCTTCACCGATGATCTGCGGGCAGTGTGCGATGAGGCGGTCCGGAGCGGGGCGCTGAAGAAGATCCTGTGGGCCACCGATTTCTTCGACGCCAGCATCAACCGCGTGGCAGCCTGGGTAGTCGGAGTGCGGGCCCTGCGCAAGGCCATCCTCTACGCCCTGCTCGAGCCCTGGCAGTTGGCCAAACAGGCGGAAGCTGCGAACGACGGCGCCGCCAAGCTGGCTCTGGAGGAGCGGCGGGCGGAGCTGCCCTTCGGCGCCGTATGGGACTACGCCTGCATGCAGGCTGACGTGCCCGTCGGATTGGCGTGGCTGGCCGATGTGCGGAGTTACGAAGAGCGCGTCCTCGCCAGTCGCTCGTAAGCAGCACGGGCAGTTCCCCCGCGAAAACGAGGCCACGAGGGCATGAGGGGTCAGATGCGGCGTGCGGGCTGTAGGGGATGCTCGTGGTGGAGCAGAAGCGGCGCTCCGTGCGACCAACGGAGATGCGTCTGGGTTGGGGGCTGGCACTGACTACTGACCGTCACGACGGGAGGCGAACCGGGCAAGGATCTCCTTGACCTCGCCTATGTCTACGTCCCACCAGCGTTCGTACGCACTAGCAACGGCATAACGCCACCCGCCACGAATGTTTGGGCAGTACAGCGCCTCCACCTGTTGTCTCAGGCGCTCGACGGATTCCCTGTGAGCTGTTGGAACGGCCAGCACGATGCGTCGAGCATCAGCTTTCCGCAGAGCCTCGACGGCGACCCGCAAAGTGAACCCGGACGCCAGGCCGTCATCGATCAGAATGATTGTTCGGTCCACCAGGTCTGGCAACCGCCGATCGCCCCGGAGCGTCTTCACCCGCCTGGCGACCTTTTCTCTGGTCGCTGCAATGCCTCGTTCAACGTCCTGGTCGTCCAGGCGCACCTGGCGCACGAGCGCCTCGTTCAGACGCACGGTACCGTCGAACGCCACCGCACCGTATCCCGCCTCGGAGTTCCAGGGGAGGGTGATCTTGCTGACGACGGCGACATCGAGGGGAAGATCCAGCTCTTTCGCGACAACCGCGGCCACGGGCACGCCCCCGGCGGGAACGGCGAGCACCAGCGCCTGGCCGCCGCGATAGTCCTCCAACATGCCGGCGAGCACACGGCCCGCGTCGGCCCGGTCGCGAAAGACGCGGGCCCGGTCGCGCAAATGAGGCAGATCAAAGACCGTACGCTCGACGTTCGAGCTCATGCGATGATGGCCTCTCGTTACTTGCCCATCCACTGCCAGCGAAGCCTGTGCGGGTGGAAGTCTGCTTCGAAGATTCGGCCCGTCGGCCCACCTGTTGTAGCCGGAGCAGCTTGCTCCGGCGGCCCCCAGCTCCCCGCCGGGGGCCAGCTCGTCAAGCCGCTGGCGGTGCTCGTCAGGATGATGGGCATTTTGCCGTTGGTATGGCGCACTCCTTCCAGCCACCTCGTTCGCCGAGCGACAGGACGCTCCCCAATCCTCAGAGCTGCTTCAGGCAGTGACAAAACAGGACCGTATGCATTATGATGCCGAAGCACAACACACGGCGGAGGTGCGGCACAGACATGAGTCCGTTGAGCATTGCCTCGGCAGCTTTCCTCTGCGCCGGTATCCTGACAGTCGCGCTGGCGAACTGTGCAACGGCCGCGGACGTGTGGCCGATGCCCGAGTGGCCGCGGGCGCAGCCGGCGGAGGCTGGCATGGACGAGAGGATGCTGCAGCAGGCGCGCGACTATGCGCTCACCGGCGGCGGCTCGGGCTACATCACTCGCGGCGGGAAGTTGGTGCTGTCGTGGGGGGATCCAGAGAAGCGGTACGACCTGAAATCGACGACGAAGTCCATCGGCGTCACGGCGCTGGGGCTGGCCCTCAAGGACGGAAAGATCAGGCTCGAAGACAAGGCCAAGCAGCATCATCCGACCTTCGGGGTGCCCCCCGAGAGCAACGCCGAGACCGGCTGGCTGGACGAGATCACCATTCTGCATCTGGCAACACAGACGGCCGGCTTCGAGAAGCCCGGCGGCTACCAGCCCCTGATCTTCAAACCGGGAACCCAGTGGCACTACAGCGACGGCGGCCCCAACTGGCTCGCCGAGTGCATCACGCTCCTCTATGGGCAGGATCTCAACACGCTGATGTTCGACCGCGTGTTCACGCCGCTGGGGATCACGTCCGAGGACCTGGCGTGGCGCAAGAACGCCTATCGCGAGGACACGATAAACGGCATCAAGCGGCGGGAGTTCGGCTCGGGCATCAGCGCGAACGTGGATGCGATGGCGCGGATCGGTTACCTGTACCTGCGCGGCGGCCAGTGGCAGGGGGAGCAGATCATCCCGCGCAGCTTCGTAGACGCCGCTCGCCGGCCCGTGCCCGGCGTCGTCGGGCTGCCGGAGGAGACCGACCGACACGGCAACGCGTCGGATCACTACGGCCTGCTCTGGTGGAACAACGCCGACGGCGCCCTTCCCGACGTGCCGCGCGACGCCTACTGGTCCTGGGGCCTGCACGACAGCTTCATCATCGTCATCCCTAGCCTCGACATCGTGGCCTCCCGCGCCGGCCGCGACTGGAAGAGGGCCGAGGACCGGCAGCATTACGATGTGCTGAGGTCGTTCCTGGAGCCGATCGTGGCGTCGGTTCGGAGATAAGTCGGCATGCCGCCACGTGGATGGGTGAGGCGACACCGCTCCGGGTCCCCGCCTCGATACCGCACAACCCCATCAGCGACCGCCAGAAGCGCATCGACGGCCGCGGCGTGTACGGCCTCAACTGGTGGGTCAACGGCATCAAGCCGGATGGCAAGCGCAAATGGCCCGGTGCGCCTGTGCGCACGTACGCCGCCTCCGGCTTCAACGAGAACAAGTGGTTCGCGATCCCCGAGTGGGGCACGGTGCTCGTGCGGATGCGGACGGAGGGGAGGCCGGACAACGTCGATGAGGTATGGAGTGCGTTTTTTGCCCAAGTGGCCCGGGCACTTGGGTCACCCTCGCAGGCAAGAGGTGCTCAGTCGAAGGGCACCTCCGCGAGCCCAACACGCCGCCGCCAGTAGTTGAACTCCTCTCTCTGGGCGTGCGTAAGGGACTTGGCGTGGTAAGGCCAGACCTCCTTCTGCTCATCGGGCGCTCGCAGAAACGCGCTGTCAGCCGCCAGCACGTCAAGCAGGCGCTCGACGTCCGACCTCGGGTCCATTCCGGACGGGTGCTCGACCGCCTCACTGTACGGCGGCGGCAACATGCTGCGGCCAGGGCCGACGTAAAGCGCCGAGAACATGCTCTCCGCGTGATCCAGCAGACGCTGCAGTTCCGGCAAGCTGAGCTTCATCTCCGCCATTCTCTGGGCGTCGAGCGGTAGATCCCAGTCCAGGTGTGCGATGATCTTGTGACGGACGGTCTTTGCCTTGTCGAGGAGGGCTATCGTATCGTCGCCCGGCTCCACGTGCGCCAGGTACGCCGAGAGCTCGTCGCGGATCCCCTGGCGGGAGTGGCCCAACATCCAGTCCTTGAGGGTCGGGAAGCTCACCGAACGAGGGTTCTTGTCGGTGAACGCGTTGGCTGAGACCAAGACGACCTGGTCCAGGAAGTTGCGAACTACCAACTGGAGGAAGATCTGGTCGTCAGGGGTGGGGGCAAACCACGTGGGGAAGTCCGCGACCTTGTTGACCACGTACAGGGATGAGTTGGCTCTGACTAGGTCGTGCCACAGCAGATCCACACGCCGCTCATATTCCTGCACCGGCTCTTCGTCGAACAAGTCCTCCGGGCTCCACTTGGGTCGCAACGCCATTGTTGGCACCCGCTCTCTGCCGTGAGCACAACGCGCACGCAATGATGATGATAGCCCGTTGCTGCGATGTCAATCGCACCTGAGTTGTGCCATCTGCGCGGCGCTGAACTGAGGGTGCGGCTGCTCCGGCACGACGGCTGACCTTCGCACTCCTGTACGTCAGCTCTGGCTACAGGTAGAGCGGCCGGTCATCTCCTCGCCCCCCCCGCCGCACACGGCGGAGGATGCCGCCGGGCCCCGATCTAGGGCGTCTCGACGCCAGACCGGCTACCGCTCCCCCCAGAGCACGCCTCGGCTAGTGGGCCGCACGGACGATGCCCGGAGGGTGCCTGGCATGGCCGACTAGGGCTCGCGACTCGGTGGCTGCATGATCGCCCGCATTACGATCTCTCTCGGGCCCGCTGGCAGCCCCTCCCACGGACGCGGGTCCCGCAGATGCATTGCCAGAGCGATCGTCAGCACGTCGAGTGGCGTTATGTGGATGGCTACGCCCCCCCGCTTGAGTGCTGCCGCGAACCGGACGAGGTTCTCCTTCGCCCCCGGCCGGCTCCTGGAGAGGTGGCACTCGAACTCCGAAATGGTGGACAGATGCAGCACTACCAGGAAGTGCAGCAGCACCGCCACCTCACGCTCGTTCACGGGGTGAGCGCTACGCCCTGTCGAAAGCCCAGTCTCTCGGCCCAGCCTCGCCCAGAAGGGGACGTCGGCCCTCTCGCGGAGGAATGCGGACAGGGAGTCGATGTCGAGGGGAATATCCAGTTCTCCTTCGCGGACGTCTGCCCTGTAGTCCTCGGCGATCTGCTCCGATCTGTCCCGGATGAGAGCGAATTGCTGGTCCGCAAGCTCCAGTAGGGCGCTCAGACGCACCAGCTGTCGTCGGAGTTCTCCGGGCGCTTCCGATGCTTCCTTGTACGCTATCTTGTGGCTTATGGCCGCCCAGGCGTGCTGCAGGACGCTCCGGATCTGAATCTCCGCGTCCAGGTCGGCAAAGTCCTTCCATTCTGGAAGCGATGTGCGAGACTCACCGAGCTTGACGACCAAATGCACTGACCTGTACCCGAATTCGTCGACGCGGAGCTCATCGAGCTTGTCGACGGAGTGCTCCTCATGCACCTCGAATTCCTCGCGGAGGATGTTGACGACCCGCCCGACGTCGTCCTCGTAGTACGTTGTTATGCGCAGCCCCGCGAGGTCCTTGGTTTGCGAGAGCGGCTCCTCGTACCCCTTTCGCTGGGCCTTAGCCAAGAAGCTCTCCACAGACTTAGCGCGGTGTTCGATCTGCGCGACGTCCATGCCATGGCTCGCAGTGATGCTCTGCAGCAGATCGTGCAGTCGCTGAGCATACTCCTCGTAACGCGGCAGCACTGCCCGATAGGCTTCCTCAAGTTCCCGCTGCTCCATCTGATTTCTCCCCCCGGCCCCGCTGACGCCCGGCGATGCGTTGCGCGGCGCATGCTTGAGGCTGCTGCTGCTTGCCCTCTGGCAATAACCTTCCGCGCTCCTCCTCTGTCACCTGCTCTAGAGGAGGTACATGGTGTGCTCTGTGTACCGATTCGGATGCGTCGGGTGGCGCCGCGCTCCCAGACTGCAGCAAGGTCGCATGAGGCTGTGCAGCGAATAGAGCAGCACGTGCGGGTGGCCGGGGCCGCTGGTCAACGCAGGCACACAGATAGCAGTGGGAGGTAGGCGATCACCATGTTCACCAGCCTATGTGCCGCGGCGTTTGTGCCGTCGGTGGTTCTTTGTTGGTACGGACACGAGGTGAAGTCTGGTGACCTCAAGCTCCTCATCGAGGAGATCCCCGAGGTCACCGCGCTCGAGGAGAGCGTGCCGGTGCACGTGATCCTCGAGAACACCGGGAGAGCGGCGATATCGGGGACGGTGCAGATTCGCGACCTCGTGGACGAGACTCGCGTCGTCGGCGCCGATGCGAAAGAGTTCGCGGTGGCGCCCGGTGAGAAGACGACCCTCGATTTCGCTGTAGCCTTCGGGCGGGGCAGCTACTCGGCGCTGTATCCGGTGCACGCGTATGTGGAGTTCGAGCAGGCCGGCGCAGGCATGAAGGCGCACGCGGTGCGGATCCTCAGCACGAAGTTCGCGCGGGTGGATGGCTCATCTACTGAGCCGACGCCGATGCAGGCCAATGTCGTCCCCGAAGCCGGTGCGCTGCCGCTGTGGACGCTCCGAACGCACCGGATCGCCTGGCAGTACTATGATGGCCCGATGCAGTACAAGGCCGCCGGCTGGATGGGCAGTGACACGGTGTCTCGCGCCAACATGGGCGTGACTGCGGTGACGCGCGGGGACATGAGGACGTCCATCAACATGCACCCGCCGTGGGTGGGCGGAGGCGGCACTATCTTCTGTGACTATCTCCTCGAGCTCCCTGAGACGAAGCCGCTGCAATTGGTGTTCGCCAACGCGATCCGCGACCACCGGGCCGATGAGCCGGCGAGCGATGGCGTGCTGTTCCGCGTATGGGCCGGCCAGGACGTTGCCGGCGAAGATGCGGAGCTGCTCTATGAGAACTTCACCGACGCCAAGAGGTGGGCGCCGGGCGAGGCAGACCTGAGCAAGTACGCGGGCAAGACTATCCTCCTGCGCCTCGAGAGCCACCCCGGACCGAATCGAAACACTACCTGTGACTCGTCGTACTGGGCCGAACCAACGGTTGTTGCCGGGCCACATCCGGAGCGCACGGGCCCCAGCTTTGACGAGGCCGTCGCCGACAATCTTGCGGTTGCCCGTCGCATCCGCAGCGGCGCGCTCAAGCCGGACAAACTGTACACGTTCGTGCTGGGCAAAGGGAAAGACAAGACGGTGGTAGTGTTCAAGCCGGGGGCGCATGGCGTAGCGGACGGAGCATTGTCACTCGTCGGGCCGAACTCCGCCGTGAGCTTCGACGGCTTCACCATCGACGTCCTCGGCCACCACGCCGTGCGCTGGCCAACGCCCTTCGTGTTTCGGGGCTACGAGGCGAAGACGGAAGGCCGGCGGGCGGTGCACGTTCACCATCTGGAGAAGGACGGGAAGGCCATCGACGTGACCTTGACCGTGTGGGCGGAGGGCCACGGCCTCCGGATCGCCTACGAGTGCGCCGAGCGCATCACGGATTTGTCTCTCGGCGCCGCCGACCGGGAAGCGCCGGTGGTCTACTACGGCCACGGGTACCGCATCGTCAACCCGAAGCCCTTTCGCGCCGGCTTCGGCGGCCACAACCTCTCGACGAGCCATGTGGGTTGTGATTTCGCCGGTGGCATGTCCCTCCTGCAGGCCGTGGATGTGCCGCCGAACCACTTCGAGGTGACGCCGGAGGCAAAGCGCTACGCTCTCCATACCCACATGAACGGCACGCTGACGCTGGTGCCGGGTGAGCGGGGGGCCATCGACTGCGCCATAAGGTACAGGTCGCTGTACGACAAGGAGCCGTCGGCGGGCGTCGAGCGGCTGGCCGGCCGGATGCTCCTTGACATCTGGGGAGGGCGTTATGCGGAGATTGCCGACCGGATGGCCGAGACGATCCGGTACGGGCTCACGGACTGCCTGCTCACGATGCACGTCTGGCAGCGCTGGGGCTACGACTACCGGCTGCCCGACATCTGGCCCCCGAATCCGCAGTTTGGCTCAGTGGAAGATATGCGAAAAGTGGGCGAGATCTGCCGCGCCCACGACATCCCGTGGGGACTGCACGACAACTACATCGACTTCTACCCGGACGCCGACGGCTACACGTACGACCACATTGCCTTCACAGCGGGAGGGCAGCCGATCAAGGCCTGGTACAACGAGGGGCGCGACGCCCAGTCGTATCGCTGGCGGCCGGATCGCTTCATGCCGTTCCTGCAGAGGAACCTCCGGTGGATCAAGCAGGACATGGCGCCGACGCATTACTTCATCGATGTTTTCACCTCCGCCGGGTGCTTTGATTTCTACGACCGTCAGGGCAACTTCCACCCGAGCACCGAGACGCAGCAGCAGTGGGGCGAGGCCTTCGCCTGGATCAGGGACTATCTTGGCGACGATGCCCCGACCACTTCGGAGGCCGGGCACGACCAGCTCATCGGCTACCTCGACGGCGCCGACTGCCAGCACCTGATGCTCTCCGACGAGCGGCGGCGGCACAGGAACTACCTGCCCTGTGAGGACTGGGAACGGGTGCCGTGGTACGATGCCGTCAATCACCATCGGTTCATTCTGCACGGAGTCGGGTACTCCGGACGCTACGAGGGCGGTCGCGGGCGCCACGATCACGGCATCAACTCGGACGACTACATCTCGGCGGAGATCCTCGAGGGGCACGCGCTCATGGTCGATCGCGGCTGCTGGGGCAGGCCGGCGGTGCGCAAGTACTGGCTGGCGCAGGACGTGGCACGGAACCTGGCCCTGAAGGACATCAGAGACGTGACACTGGTCGGCGGGCCTGACCCCTTCGGGTCGGCCCGCCCCGCCGCGCCAGGGGTCAGGGGCGGCGACATGCACCGGCAGGCGATCACCTGGAGCAACGGGACGAAAGTGTACGTGAATCGGGGCGAGAGCAACTGGACCGTGGACGGGCACGTGCTGCCGCGGTATGGGTACCTGGTCCAGGGCAAGGGCCTCATGTCCACCATCGAGCGGCGCGACGGGATCTTCTGCGAGAGCAGCGTCGGGCCCGGCGGCTGGTACTGCAACGCGCGCACTTTCGACCCGGAGCGCCGGGTGCAGATCGAGCCGCGGATCGAGAGCTTCAAGCCTCTCGGCGGGCGGCAGTTCAGTTGGGATGTGGTGTGGGAGACCGGCGAGCCGGCGCCGCGGGAGATGGTCGCCTTCGTGCACTTCTACACGGATCTGTCAAAACGCCGGAGCCGGATCGCCTTCCAGGACGACCACCGGCCCACGCCGCCCACGAATCAATGGAAGGGAACGGTGCGGTACGAGCGGACCATCATCGTCCCGGAGGACGCCGAGGGGGAGTACCTTGTGGGCTTCGGGCTGTACGACGCCGGCGGGCGGCTGCATCTGACGGGTCGGGAGGCCATCGGCGGGATCGCCGACGCCATCTGGGTGGGGACGTTGCGGGTGAAGCGCGACGGCGGCGAAGTGTCCGACATCTCCTTCACGCCCGCGCCGCCGGCAGGAGCCGGGCCTGTCCGGATGAACACCGAGGGCAAGCCGGTGGACTTCGGATTCGCGGTGACGGACGGAGCGTTCCGGGTGCAGAAGGTGGGGGAGGGGCTGCGGTTGACGCCGCTTCCGGGGAGCCCGCGGTTTGAGGTGACCCTCCGACTTCGCTCATTCGGCTTGAAGGGAGCGACCGTCGAATCGGTGCTCAGCCGAGGCCAGGATGACCGAGAGGCCAAGATAGAATTTCGCCACGAGGACGATGCCGTCACCTTCAAGCACGACGGAGAGGCGTTCTGTTACGACGTGAAGCTATGAGGCGAGAAGCGGGCATTGGCCCCGCACTTCGCTGCGAACTGACACTCGATCGTACCGAAGCCGATACGGTGCCTGGCGATCGAGCACGCCGAGCCCCTTGTCACGCAGGTGCTCGATGAGGCCGGCCATGCCGGCCACATGTGCCGGCGAGTCCGCTGGGATGAGCTGCGCCGCGACCGATCGATCTGAGACAGCATCACCTGCCCGAATCAAACGCGTGTTTGTCAACCATGTCCTGGCACAGAATGTCAACCATGTCCTGGCGTAGAACATGGTCAAGCCGTGCATGACGCTCCTCAGTGCGCCGGCTCAGGATCTGTTGGTAGGCTCGAATCGTCTTTCTCCTGCGCCTCGGCCAGCACCCGCAGCATCGCCTGCACGCGGTCCGGGTGCTTCTGCGCCAGGTCGGTTTGCTCGTACGGGTCTTCGGAGAGGTGATATAGCTCCACCTTTTCGTCTTTCTCGAACCGTATCAGCTTCCAATCTCCCTGATGCAGCGACAGCGCCCGGCCACGCGGAGCCTTGCAGTACAGGACGCGGGACCGATCTCCGGCCGACTCACCCGTCAGCACCGGCCAGATGTGAGCGCCGTCCCACTGCAGGTCCCTCGGAGCGCTGTAGTCAGCGAGGCGGCAGAGCGTGGGCATCCAGTCGATCACATGAAGCGGAGCGTCCACTTCCCCGGGCTTCAGCGTGCCCGGCCAGTTGACCAGGGCCGGCGTGCGGATCCCGCCCTCGTAGACCTGGCCCTTCCAACCGTGCAGCGGAGTGTTGAGCCCGAAGATCTTGCCCGTGGACTCCGTGTCGGGATAGTTCGGACTGTCGTCGCCGCTCGAGCCGCCGTTGTCGGAGAAGAACACGATGAGCGTGTTCTCCCGCTGCCCAGTGCGTTCGAGCGCATCGAGCATCTGGCCGATGCCTCTGTCCAGGTGGGTGACGGATGACGCGTACTGGCGGCGGTCCGGGTGGATGTGGGCGTTGGCCTCGAGGAGGTCCTGCGGCTCGTCGAAGGGAGTGTGCGCGGCGGTGAATGGGACGTATACGAAGAACGGCCCCGGGCGTTCCATTTCGATGTATCGCACGGCTTCGCTGATGATGAGGTCAGTGACGTGGCCCTCCTCCTCGGTCAACGTGTCGTTGCGGTGCCAGGTTGTCATGTAGGGCCCTGGCTTGTAAAGGTGGGTGTACGGGGTCGCGCCGCCGGCCAGCCCGCCATGCGAGTGGTTGAAACCGAACCTCCGCGGTCCCTACTCGGGCTTGGAGCCAAGGTGCCATTTGCCGGTGATGCAGGTGTCGTAGCCCCTGCTCTTGAGCGCCGAAGCCAGCGTGACGGTATCGTAGGGCAGCACGCGCGTGTTGGAGGGCGCTGCGTTCCCGAACCGGCTCCAGTAGCGCCCGGTGAGCAGCGCGGCGCGCGTGGGGGTGCACATGGGGGCGACGTAGTGGCGCTCGAGCTTCACGCCCTCGGCCGCGAGTTTGTCGATGTTGGGCGTCCTGATCTCTGAGTCGTGGTACCCGACGTCGGCCCAGCCCACGTCATCGGCCACGATCACCAGGAGGTTGGGGAGGGCATTCGGGTTCCCCTCTGCAGCGCCGACCATGCGCGAGGCCGACATGGCCGCGGCTCCGGCTCCCATTGTTGTCAGAAATTGTCGGCGTGGGGATTGGTCTGTCATTGCCTTTTCCTCCCAGTCGGTCACCCGAGCCAGTGTAGCCTGCGCTACACTGCAAGCGGCGGCCGGGTGGCACGGCTTGCTGGTGCCTGTCTAAAGCGGCATCCCGACCGAAGGGTCAGGGACCAAGCCGTGCGTCCCCCGCCATACCGACACGGGTAGCGAGCTACCCGTGCCACACACAGCAGCACGGTGTGGCACGGCTTGCTCGACAAGCCGTGCGTGCCCCGCCACATGTCCCTATCTGACCGGCTCGAGCAGAATGTAGTCGATCCCCGCCATGTAGTTCGCCGGCTTCGCCTTCGGGCTCGTCCCCACGCAGCGCAGGCCGATGAGCAACTCGCCGCCCTTGGGCTCGAATTCGCCCAGCTCAACCCTCAAGGGTGTGACGCGTGGCGCGTACAGGTCCAGCGGTTGGCCGACATCCGCGCCATTGACCATGGGCTGATGGATGCCGTAATCCCAGGACTTCGTGAGCCCCAGCGTGATCTTCTGAGGCCCGGCGCGTTGAACGAGCAGCGGCACCTCGAGCACGGCCCCCTCCGGCGGGCTGATCCACCACAAGTGCATGCCCGCGCTAAAGTCCCCGGCCAACACCTGGACCTCCGTCCTTCCACCCGTGCAGCGCACCATCCCCGTTAGCTTCTCCCCCTCCAGCGCCCCTTTGACCTGATAGGGCTCCGGCAGCGAGCGCACGCGACGCTCCTCGACGGGGACCGGCTCGAAGAAGTCGCTCGCCCCCGGCGCCGAGTACCAGTACGAGGTGCAGCAGTACTCGCGGTCGGCGCTGGCCCACTTCTCGATGTCGAACTTGATGCGCCTGTCGAACGGAATGTCATCGAGAATGTGGTAGCGGGCCACGGCACTGTAGCCGAAGTTGCCCGGACCCGTGACGATGCTCTGGTTGTGGTAGGCGTGGTTGAACAGAGCCGTGTTGCACCAAGCGTAGCCGAAGTAGTCCTCGGAGCCGGTGCCGAAGAAGCTCGGGAAGGTGTCGTCGTCCACCCACACCTTCTCGTCGCCCTCGCCCCACCAGCGCTGGTGCGTGTTCATGACCCCCATCATCACGCCCACGAAGCGGCCCGGGCCGGTGGCCTCGAGCATTGGCCAGTCGAGGAACTGTGGCTCGGCGGGGAGCCACTCGCTGCGCCACTTGGCGTGGAAGTACAGGTGCTCGCCCGCCTTCCACTCCGCCGGCTTCTCCCACAGTGCAAAACGGAGCGCAATGGGATGCGCCGAGAGGTTGTTCACGGCTACACGGGCGCGCTTGCCAAAGGGCATGTACCAGTTACAGTAGCCGGTGCCGTTCTTCTCCATCCCGACGGGGAAGCTCTGGTGCGGGTTGATGCCGGGGGTGGAGCCGAAGAAGTCGCCCAGCGGCGCCCACACGCAGGGCTCCTTCTCATCGTCGAAGTGGATGGTGAGGATGGGCTCACGCAGCGCCGCGAAGAGCTGGGCCTCGGGGACATCGACCTTGAGCCTCATGCGCACTATCGCCGCCGGGCCGTCAAGCTCGAAGAGCACGGCCTCCTGCCCGGGACTGAGTGTCGCCTCCTGAGCACGGCGCCGCGCGCCTTCGGTGAGGAAGAATGCGGTGGGACGCTCGAGGACGTGGGCCACCTCGCGCATGGTGTTCTGCAGCCTCGGAAGCAGCGCCAGCGAGAATGGCTCCACTCGGGTCCCGGCCGGGAACGTGCAGTAGCCCACGTGGTAGTATAGCCTGTTCTTGTCCACGGTCACTTTGCAGCGCCGCTGGTAAGGCATCGGGAAGTACAGGTTGGCCCCCCGGGCGCGAATGCCGCTGAACGGAGCCGGAAACTCCGGCATTCGCCTCGAGGTGAGCGCCAGGAAATCGGCTTCGAGGGCCGGGGCGTCCATATCATCGATGTAGATCCGGATCGTGCCTCCGTCCCGAGGGTTAGCCGACCAGAGGCGCAGAATGGCCCCGGGGCCATCCATCTCGGCCATGACGTACTCGGTGCGGCCGTTGCGCTGCTCCTCGCGGATGAACTTGCCCCGGTCGCCGTTGGCGAACCAATCCTCGTTCCCCGGCTCTACGCTCCTGCGGTCGTAGCTCGACTGCTGGTCGCTCTCGACCTCGGGATGCGGAACCGTGGCCAGGCGCTCCATGTCCACCATCTGGCGCAGTAGCATCTCGCAAGTTATAGGGGCGGGGCCCAGGGCATCGACGGCCGCGACGTCTATCGCGACCAGCACCAACGCGCAGGGCAATACGACGGCGAGATGTCGGGTCTTCATGTCTGCGATTCCCTCCCTGACGACGAGCGCCACACCAACGCATTGGCCCCTGTGTGGAGCTGGCGCGGGGCGGCTGATCCGCTTTTCCCGCGAAGTGGGGCGCGGCCCTTCACTGGCTGGAACTCCAATGCCGCCGAGTTCTTGGTCGTCACAACGCGGAGACCTCGAACAGCCGCACGCAGTGCGGTACGGCGCTCACGGGGATCCCCGCCGAGAGCCTCAGCGAGGCTCCGCGGAACATGCTCTCGCCTGTGGCCACGTCTGCCAGCGTGATGACGCCGTCGCCGAGGCCCAGGATGGCCGGATCGCACCTCAATGTGGCATTGGCCGGCTCGTCGCCCGCGTTCAGCACGGCGATGGTCTTCGTCCGCGGGTAGGCATAGACGTACAGATGATCTGCGCCCTCGATGCACAGTCGCTCAGCGTCGTGCTCGTGCTGTGTGGCCCAGAAGATCGCCCGTCGCAGAAGATCGTAGAACGCGAAGTCAGGCGAGTGGCCGGAAAGATATACAACACGGCCACGCCCCTGCCTGCGTACGACCATCCCGGACCACATTGCGCCGTTGGCGTCTCGGGCGAGATAGAGCGGCGTTGCGTCTTCTTGTGTGAGGGCCACGGTCACGGCGTCCCTCAGGCCGCCGATGCGATGGGCGCAGGCCGCGAAGAACGGATGTGCCTCGTCGGCTCTCGTTTTCAGCAGGGCCGAGGCACTGTAGGCCTCGTCCTCGGGAGGCGCGGCGGCTGTATCCGTGAGCATCGAAGCGTCAATCTTCGACGGCTCGTACCGCGCCGTGCCCTCGCCGCGGACTCCGAGAAGCGACTCCAGGGCCCAGCGCGGCTTCGGCCTCTCGCAGTACGAGGGCGCCTGCATTCCGATCAGGCCTCCGCCAGCGGCGAGGAACTTCTCGATGGCCGCCGCGAGCTCGCCGGATTCCCAGAGATGGCCACCACTCCACGAGCTGTTGGGGAGGCCGTAGATGAAAAGCGCCTCTGCATCGGGCGGCACGCCGGCGGCTGCCACCTCCGCGAAGCTGATGAAGTGCACGCGAACCGGAAGGTCCGTCAGGTGCATCAGGATCGGCGCGCCCCAGGGGCGCCACGAGTACTGCTTGCCCCACGAGTTGACCACGTACAGGTCGATGTCGTGCGTGTAGGCGGGCACATCGGCCAAGCGTTCGCCGATGAGGCGGAACTCGTCGTTGATCTCGGCCAGCGTCTCAGTGATGTCCTCCCGAATCGCCTCCTCGGAGCACTTCGCCACGTTCGGGAACGGCATCCAGTAGATGCCGCGGATGGGCTTCATGAGAAACCCACGCACGGCACTATTCCATTTCGACATCATTCGTCCAGGAGTCCGGTCGGATGCCGCGACGTGCGTGTGGAGCCAATCGACGCGGAATCGGCGATAGATGTCACCGGGGAAGTCCGTCAGTGCCCTCGCTGTGACAGCATCGCCCGACGGCTTATCGACCTCATCGAGCTTTCCGTCGCTGAGGCTCCCCAGGTAGGGCTCAATGCCCACGTGGCAATCGCCCCAGTACAGCCAGGTCTTCAGGCCCAGGTTGTGGCACACGTCGGTCGCGCGGACGACCCAGGGCCGGATCTCGTCCTGCACCCAGCGCATCCAGGCGACGTAGTTCCGATGGGGGACGACCTCGATGGTTCGCGGCGGCATCACCAGCCACTGGGGGTCGAACGGGATGCCGGTGGCCTGTGTGAACCGAGCCTGGCTCTCCGGTCGAGCGGCTAGGGCATACGATTCCCAGTCCCACGCTCCCTGTGGGACGTTTCCGGTGTAGGCGTAGCCGAGGTCGTCGAACCAGTACGCGTCCAGGTCCTTGGCGATTGGCGCCAGCATCTCCTCGAGAGCCTGCAGGGAGTGGTCCGCGTACTCCGGCAGCAATGGGTCGCCGATGCCACCCGTGGCGATCATGAAATACACGCGGTATTCGTGCCCGGGCGAGGCGTCCCGCACGGTTATGGTCTTCTTGCTCTCATCGTAGTCCCAGCGCCCCGGCGGCACCGTCTGTCCGGTCGTCAGATCAACGACCTTCCAGTGCCCTTTCGGATCGTGGAAGGTGCTGATGCTCTCGCCGCCCCAGGTGGGGGACTCGATGACCAGCGCTACCTCGGTGCCTTCGGCCCGGGTGGGATCGTTGGTCCAGTAGCCGTACTGGCGGTGCTCCGGGTGCTCCCTGATCCAGGCATTGTCATGGATCGGCCGGCTGCCGAGGACGACGGTGCGGTAACCGGCCCTCTTCCAGATGGCCAGGCCGCTGTTATCGCCGCGTCCCGCATGTCCGACGAGCTCGTTTGCCCCGAGCCGCTTCGCCCACGGGAACGCCTCGGCGGCGTGTGTATCGGCCTCCCAACTCATGCTGATGCGGATGTCGTTCCTCGGAGGATGCGACCGGACGGCGCGGCGGATCTGGGCGCGGTATTTGGCTTCGCCAGATTGGAGCATCCGCGCTGCGCGCTCCGCAGCCGCGAGACGGCTCTGAGCTGTCTGGAACTCGCGCCTCCCGACGAGCTCGCCGACCCGGCTGGCGAGCAAGCGCCCAGTGGTCAGCCGCGCAGACAGGGCTTCGTCATCAGAATGCTCCTTGAGGGTGCGCTCGACGGCTTCGAGGCGAGTCTCGATGTCGGCGAGCACGTCGCCGGCCATGCGGACCGGGACCGAAAGTTCCGAGATCGGTGCGCCGTCTCGATCCCGAAAGCTGAGGCGCAATCTGCAGGGTCCAGCCGGCAGGTCGTCGGCGGGCAGCAGGCCTTCAGAGATGTCAGCGCGATGTATCGTCCGACTCAGCGCCGTCTTTCCGGAGGGATCGGCCACATCCACCCCGATACGCGCGACGGACTCGGGCAAGCCATCGGCGTCGAAGTTGGCGCGTATCGTCTCGCCCGGAAGGTAGTTGCTCCACGTCAGGATCGGCCGGTATTCACGCACGACGTTGGACACGCGGATCTCGTCGAGCGACCCGGCGAAGAACTTGCTCCACCCGTCGTGTGCGCCGAACGTCCCTCTCGGGCTGCTGTCCGCATAGTCGCCCTCGTCGCCGTGCGCCGTGGTCGCCGCGAGGGCGCCGTTGACGTAGAAGCGGACCACTCGGTTTCTGTCGTGGGTCACGGCAACGTGCTGCCACCGGTTGCGCCGGATCGGCACTCCGGTGACGGGGAACCAGCGAATGGGGAAGTCGGCGGACCGATAGCCGAACGATGCCGTGCCTCTTCCCGGATCGATGGTGCAGTAGAACCGCGTGCCCAGCGAGAAGAGGCTGGCGCTGGCAGCCGTCTTCGGCCTGCACCACAGCTCGACGGTAAAGTCCGCGTCGTTGTCCAGGATCAACCCCGGCACGCCGTCCACGCGCACGCACTGCTTTGGGCCGGCCAGGGCAACTCCGCCACTGAAGCGACCATCGGCATGCTGTGCATTATCTGTGAGAGTGACCTGAGCGGGCGTCCGGGCCTCGGCTCTCTCCCCGGCCTGTGGCCCGTCGAGGTGCACCAGCACAATGGTGTGCGCGTCCGGCTCGTAAGGCAGGAACCAGTTCTCAGCAGCTGCTGCCGGAAGCGCGCAAGGCAGAAAGCAGATGAGCGACCACACGGCTCTCATCACGGCATCACCGCTTTCTCTGCCGGGATCCACGGGTAGCAAGCTACCCGTGCCACACAGGGGCCTTCGGGTGGCACGGGTTGCTGGTCAACCCGTGGTTGTCCGAGCACCTGGCATTCATGGTTAGCCCCTGACCCTTCGGTCGGGGTCCCGCTTTAGACAGGGACAAGCTCCCCGTGCCACACGGACGCATAGCGGCCTACACCGACCGCGTGTACACGGCGACCTCGTAGATGCGCGCCGCCTTGTCGCCGTTGGTGGCATCTACGATGACACGGAGTTTCGACGTGCGAACGGCCTTGAACGTGTGCCTCCGGAAGCGGAGGTAGTTGCCCTCGATTGTGGCTATCGTCCGCCACTCGCCGTTCGACTCCACGAGGAGCCTGTAGTCTCTCACGGTCTGGGGAAGCGGGCAGGCGGTCACTCGCGGGAGATTCAGCGCGGTGTCGAACGTCAGATCCACGGTGTTGAACTTGACTGGCCTGCCGAAGTCTATCTCCAGCCACTGCGGCAGCTCGCCGCTCGGATCGGAGATCCACATGTGCGTGGACTCATCGTTGGCCCGCGCCTGTCCGTCGATAGCGTTGCCGGGAGCGCCTTGAATGGGCCACGAGATCGGCGGGTCCACCGCGAACGCGTAGTTGCCGGACGCCGGCGTCCAGCTCTTCGCGTCGCTGCTGTATGCCCGGAAGGCGCTCGGGAGCGGCTCGGCGAGCAGATACCAACGCAAGCCGGCCGTCTTTGGCAGGAAGAACCAGACTGGCTTTTGCGGGTCCACTTGCGCCTCAACTTTGAAGCTAACCCACCCTGCGTGCTTCGGTGGCAGAGTTGCCTGGGCGGTGGCGATGTCCTTGGTCGAGGCCCAGTCGTTGGGGGCGTCGGCCTGACGCACGTGCATGGTGACCTCGATGGGGCGCTCCGAGGTGGAGTGCAGACAGGCGCCAATGACGTCGATACGGTCGGCGCTCACTGGGAACATCTGTCCACGATAGTGGGTGAACTCGTGGTATTTCCACGTCGCCGCGTGCCAGCCGTCGTACACCTCAGCACCCGCTGTGCTCGAGGCTGTGGCAGTGGCCTCGAGGGCAACGTTGGCAGGATCGGTGTCGGGCATACCGAGGATGGGGACGTCATTGCGTATCAGGAGGCGCTGCAGCTCCGCGATGTGCCGTTCGTAGACGCCTCGGGGCGTCGTCCTGTGCTTGCGGCAGAGGTACGCCGCGGTACCCACCGCTTGGCCCTGCAGCCCAATGGTGCCCATCACCCGCGTCGTGCCGAGGGCCACGTGGGTGACGCTGATGTTGCGCCCGGCCATCAGCAAGTTCGATATGTTGCGCGAATACAGTGAGCGGAAGGGGATGCTGTACGGCTCGACCGGGATCGATACGTTGGGCCGGCCCGGGTTCTGAATGCCGTCCCCGGGATGGATGTCAATCGGCCATCCACCGTATGTGACTCTGTCGGGGAACAGTGTGCGATTCTGCACGTCGTGCTGGCGCATCATGTAGTCGCCCAATATCCGGCGTGACTCCCGCTTGCCGACGACCACGTTGACGCGGGCGAGCATGAGGTTGGCGGCGCGGTCCTTGTGAACGCAGTCGTTCTTTATGTGCGCCCAGAGGCCGTACAGAGTGCGCAACAGGAAATCGCGGATCTGCTCATTGCCGTGAATCGTGTCGATGTTCCCGCCCCACTCGATCCACCAGAATCCCGAGGTCACCTGCGAGTGGTTGCGATGGTGCAGATCCTCTTCCGTGTAGGCTATCGCCCACGGCGGCGGCTCGAAGGGCACGCCATGGCCGACGTTGCGCGTGGTGTACATCAGCGAACTTCCCATCGTCTCTCGGTCGGGCGCCACGGGCGCCATGCTCTCCGCGTACTCGTTCTGCGCCTCCCGGCCCCAGCGCATGTCCGCCCCGGCCGCGGCCGCCAGACAGCCGTCGCCGGTGCAGTCTATGAAGACCTTCCCACGGAACACCATTGGTTGGAGGGTGACGGTGTCGATGGCCTTGACCGCCGAGATGGCCGACCTGTTCCTTATGATAACGTCCGTCTGGTGGGCGTTGAGGAACAGGTGCAGACGACGCTCTCGGTCGCAGGCCTGCTTGAGCGCCTCGTCCCAGGAGCCAAGCCGGGCGCGCTCCACGTGGAGCGCATCGACGAGGCCCGTCTCCCGCATGTTGCGATTGCGTCCGCCGGCGGACGCGCCTGCTACGCCGACACGGATTTCGGTGCTGGCGTTTCCGCCGAGCACGGGTCTGTTCTGGATCAGGGCGGTCTTCAGGCCGAGCCGCGCGGCGCTGAGGGCTGCGATAGTGCCGCCAACGCCGCCACCCACCACGACGCAGTCGAAGCGGCCCATGTTCTTCAGCCTCGGCGGGGCTCCCGTGACGGCCTCACGAGCTTTGGCGATGTCTTCCACAGCGCTCGGCGGGACGTAGTCCTGGTCGGTAGTCAGCAGGATGGCGTCGCACCGGCCGTAGTACCCCGTCAGGTCGTGAAGGGCGATGCTGACGGAGCCCTTTGCGAGGTTGAGCTCGCCACCTCGCTCCCAGGTCCACTCCTCCGTGTCGGCCGTCCCAAAGATGTGCGTCGCCGTCGTGCCATTGACCAGGATCTGGAAGCGTCCGGGGCTGTGTTCGGGCACCCAGTTCTTCGTCCGGGCCCAGAGCACGTACGTCCCCAAAGAGGGCGCGTGCACCGTCGTCGCGGCGTCGGCCACGGGTGTGCCAATGCCGGCCGCCATGAGGTACGCCGACCCCATGAAGGGCACGAACTGGGTCTCCGGATACCAGCCGCCCCTGTCGGCGAACGCCTCCGTCTCCACCCAGATGGTCGAGCTCCCCGCCTTGGGCAAAGACGCAGTGCGTGCGGCGTCATTTGTGGCGCCTGTCGCCGCTCCCACCGTGCAACACGCCAGAATCAACGCGGCTGCGTCTACGCTCATGACGATCACCCACACGTTTACAGTCACGCTCCGCAGGCTATCGCTGCATGTTGCCGTACCGCTCCCAGTGCACCACCTCGGGCAGCGGGCGCTTGGGCGCCTGCGCCACTGGCTCGGCGGCTTTGCCTATGGGCAGCACCACCATCAGCCGGAGGTTCTCCGGCACGCCGAGCACCTTCTTGTGCTCCTCCTCGGCACGGAGCAGCGTCCCCTCGACCCAGACAGTGGCGTAGCCGAGTGCGGTTATGGCCAGGAGCATGTTTTCGGTCGCCGCCGAGAGGTCCTCCAGCCAGTACGTTGACTTGGTTGGGTCGGCGACCACGGCGATGAGCACGCTCACATCGCCCACACAGCTCTGCGCCTTCGCCAGCTTCCGGATGGTGTTGGGGTCCTTCACGACGATGAACTCGAAGGGCTGGATGTTCCTCCCGGACGGCGCCCGGCGGCCGGCGTCCAGGATTCGCTCCAGGTCTGCGTCCGGCACGTCAACGGGACGGAGGCTGCGGACAGAGGCGCGCTTTTCGATGGCCTCGAATAGGTCCATTGTGGTTCTCCTCTGCGGAGTGGGTGCTAGACGTGTGAGGCTTGTTTTCCCGTCGGGCGAGGGATGACCTGCCACGGGGCCGAACACGACGCACGGGGCAGCCGGGGTGTTGAGTGTGGCACGGGAATGACACAAGCGAGTGCGAACCAGGGAGGCCGCCATGAACCTGCACCTTCTGCTCATCTCTCTCCTCGCCATGGCCCTCCTCGTCCCGCTGGCGCAGGGCGCGCCGCAAGTGGAACGCGGAAGCGGCATTCTCATCGAGATGGAGGAGTTCGACGAGAAGTTCTCGGACGTCAAGACCTTCGCGTCGCCAACGAGGGAGAGGGAGGCGAGCGGGCGGCACGTACTCGTCAGGTTCTTTGAGCCCGGGTACGTCATCTACCGGTTCACAGTGTCTGCCGACGGCGTCTACACCGGCTGGTTGCGCTACGGGACCAAGAACGACGTCGGGCTGCGAGTGGCGCTGGATCCGGTGGGCGAGCCGGAGTTCACGAAGCTGACCGTGCCGGCAACCGGCGGATACATCGGGCCCGGTGTATGGGGCTGGGGACGGATGTTCCGCGAGAGGCTGTCGGCCGGCGCACACACGCTGGCCATCGGCTCGGTGTCCATGCGCCCGGACTGCATCTTCATCACTCCCGGCGACGAGGAGCCCACCGACATGCTCATCCACAAGCAGCGCCCGCCGCTCGATCCCGAGACCCAGGCACTGCTCGACAAGCCCCTCGTCGCGGTGCGCCCCGACTGGCTCGATGGGACCATGGCATACGGCCTCCCCGCCTGGTACGAGCAGCATCGCGTCCACGCTCACACCCGGCTGAGTCTGCGGCTGGTCAATGACGAGGTCTTCTTCACGGCTGCAAGAGGCTTCAAAGAGATGGGCGTTCGCGTGTTTGCCCGTCACATCAAATCGGGCCGAGAGGGCGCCTGGTGGCCGAGCGCCCTCGGGGCAGTCGATCCGCGCACTGAGGGCCGAAACATCGCCAAGCAAATCATCGACAACGCCCACAGGGAAGGCCTCCGCATCATCGTCTACCACCGCCACATGGAAGACGAGCACATGGCCGCCGAGCACCCCGACTGGGTATGCGTGAACTGGAAGGGCGAGCCGCTCAGCAGCCGGCGCGGCGCGTACATGTGCTTCAACTCCCCCTATCCCGACTACCTCCTGCAGCGGGCGCTCGAGCTGGTGGAGCTCGGCGCCGACGGGTTCTTCTACGACGAGGTGCACATGCCGAAAACGGGCTGCTGGTGCCGGTACTGTCGGGAGCGCTTCACGGAGGAGACGGGCCTCGACCACCCGGTGGACGACGACCCCGACGACCCCATCTGGCACAAGCTCCGGGACTTCAACAACCTCACCATCGAGCGCACCTTCCTCAACTGGCGGCGGGCCATCCACGAGCGCAATCCCGAGCTCGTCATGCTCATCGGCAGCAACACCTATCCCACCATCGCCGACCGGCACCTGACCCACCGCCTGTTCCGCATCGCCGATTCCATGAAGACCGAGTTCTCATTGCCCATGCGACATTCGGGGAACGTAGTACTTCCGTTCGACACGAGCATGAAGCCCGTGGAGCGCGATGCCAAGATCGCTCTCGGCTACACGTTAGCTCGCGACGCCACCGACGGCAGGCCGGCGCACATCTGGGCGCATGGTTTGATCAACGAGGCCTCCACGCTATACGCCACCGCCGGCATGGTGACGCATGGCTGCATCGCCAACCTCGACATTCGCGAGAACACCATACCGAACATGATGTTCAAGAAGGCCTACGCACTGGGCGACAAGGTCTCGCCATACTTCGCCGGGACGGTGCCACTGCGCTGGGCGGCGCTGCACTACTCGGAGCATGCGCGCGATAAGTACGCCACCAGAGTGAGCGACGCCTGGCGGCGGATCCTGTACCCGCTCTACGGTGCGTATCTGGCGTTGCTCCGCGCCCATCTGCCCGTCGGCATCGTCACCGACAGTCA
Organism: Armatimonadota bacterium; assembly: GCA_030601885.1. GTDB lineage: Bacteria > Armatimonadota > Zipacnadia > JAUWAU01 > JAUWAU01 > JAUWAU01. Next base: position 9,748 of record JAUWAU010000008.1, on the reverse strand, counting down.
GCTCGAGGAGGGACTGCTGGACGGCTACAAGGTGCTCTTCGTCCCGCCGCAGGAGGACGTCACCGAGCGCATGCGCGCGGCCGTGCGAGACTTCAAGGCGAATGGCGGCCTGGTGATCGAACAGCAGGAGTCGTGGGAGTGGCACGACCCCAACGGCGGGCACGAGAAGGCGCTTCAGACGTTCATGGCGGCCATCGGCGACGAGGCGAAGAGCGCGCCCGTTGAGACCTTCGGCGGCCCCGAGAAGATGCACGCCGCGTCCTTCCTCAGCCGCAACGGCAAACGCCTCACAGTCTCGCTCGCCAACGACTTCTCCTGGGTCTACACGGGAAGAGCGGTGACGCGGGACGGCAAGAAGATCGACCTTTCCCCCTACGAGACGCCCCCGCCGCCGTGCAAGGGTGTGAAGGTCGTCCTGCGAGGATACGGGACACCGAAGAAGGTCTTCGACGCCGTCAGCGGCCGCGAGCTCGCCGCGCAGAGGACGCCGGACGGCGTTGAGATTGCGCTGCCCGACTTCGAGTATATGGCAGTATTGGTTGTGGAGCTTTGAGGAGGGACGGGACATGGAAAGCCAGCACCTTTTCCGCCGGCGCATGACGGTCGTGGCACTGGTCTTTGGGTGCGCGGTGCGTCTGGGCAGTGCTGCCAGCGCGCCGAAGTCGCCGCCGCACGAGTGGCTGCCTGCCGAGCGCTGCGCGCCGGTGCGGGCGGCGCCGACCATCGACGGACGACTCGACGATGAGTGCTGGCGAGCCGCCGTGGGGACCAGCGATTTCGTCACGACGCTGGGCAAGCCAACGAAGCTCGGGACGCAAGCGCATGTTGCGCACGACGGCGACAACCTCTACGTGGCCTTCGAGTGCACCGACTCACAGCCCCAGTCGCTTCTGAAGGACCACACGCAGCACGACAGCGACGTGTATCTCGACGACTGTGTCGAGGTCTTCGTCGATGCAAACCTCGATTTCAGGACGTACTACCACTTCCTCGTGAACGCCGGTAATGTCCAGCGCGACGAGAGCGGCGACATCACGGGCACGCCCCGCTACGATCCGTCGTGGGATGCGCGGTGGGAATCGGCAGTGAGCATCGGAGACAACGGCTGGCGCGTCGAGATCCGCATCCCGTTGGAGCAACTGGGCATTGAGCTTGAGCAGGACGAGGTCATCGGGATCAACCTCTGCCGCAAGGCGGCGCGCGTCGAAGAGTTGTCGTGCTGGGTGCCGACGTACGGCGGCTTTCACAATCCCCACCGGCACGCGACGCTCGTCCTCGCCCGGCAAGAGAGCGCGCCGGCGCTCTCAGTGGAGCCGACCTCCGTCGGGACGCTGCGCCCGGACGAGGATGCCCTCTTTACAGCGCGAGTGGAGAATCGCAGTGGCCACACCGTGAAGCTTATCGGCAAGGTGCGGGTTGGCTCCAACCAGGGACTCTGGTGGGACCACGAGGCGTGGACTGCCTTGGGGCCGGGTGAGTCGGCCGAGCGTGCGCTTGGGTACCGCGTTGAGGGGACGGGGCCGACCAACTTGTGCATACTGGTGCGCGAGGCCGACGGCGGGGACGTTGTCTACGTCGGCAACGTGGCCTTTACCGTGCCGATGCTTCTGGCGGAGAAGTTCGGCGCCCGATTGCCATCGCCGCCCGAGTGTCAAGTGTGGTGGGCTGAGAGCACGTACAAGATCGCTCCCGACCGAGGCGTGCCGGCGAAACCGGGGGAAGCCGTACGGGTCGCGGCCGCCGGCAACGAATACGAATCGTTCCAGATTGTGCTGCGGCCGCGGCGCGAAATGAGAAACGTGCAGATCGCCGTCAGCCCGCTCCGCTCTGGGCGACGCAGCATTGGCGCGCGCAATGTGAGGCTGTTCCAGGTGGAATGGGTGAACGTGGAGAGGCCGAGCGACTCCTTTGGGAGTCCGGGCCCGTATCCCGATCCGCTTGTGCCGATCACCGGCCCGATCGACGTGCCATCTGATCGAAACACGGTCTTGTGGGCCCAGCTCCGTGTGCCACGGGGCACGCGGGCGGGAGAGTATGCGGGCCGGGTGACGATCGCTCCTGAGGACGGGCAGGCCTTTGCCGTTCCCATTCAGCTCCACGTCTTTGACTTCTCACTGACCGACGAGACTCACACGCGGACTGCGTACGGCCTCCGCCCGGACTGGACGTTCCTCGGCCTCACCGACCTGACGCAGCGCGAGGAAGTATTCGAGAAGTACCTGCAAGCCTTCCGCGAGCATCGCCTGTCGCCGTACGATCCCTTCATGTTCTCCCCGCTGCAGTACGAGCTGCACGGCCCCGAGTGGCGGGTGAGGACCGCCGGGCTGGAGCTCACGTGCAATAAGTTCAGCAGCCGCTATTTCGCCATCGCGTACAAGGGCCAGGTGCTCGGGGATCTGACCAACACCATGACGCAGTTCGAGAAGGAGGGCGTCGGCTGGCAAGGCACGGGCCGGGGCTGGCCTGGCATCGACCACCTGAAGGAAGTCAAGCTGCTGGAGCGCACGCCGCAGCGGTGCGTCTTTGAGATCACCGGCGAAAAGACGGGCTCGGGCGCCGCCAGCCGGCGGTACGAGATCACCTTCCGCTTCGCCATCGCGGCCGGGCATCCCGCCTTCGCCGCGCGCATGATCCGCTTCAAGAACACCGACAGCATTCGCTACCAGATGCACGGCTACTTCTACATCCTCCGACCCGAGGCCGAGGGCGCGGAGAAGGCCAAGGGCGACGGCTACGGCGCGTGGCTGCTGCCCGGTGGAGTGGCCCTCGGCGCCGTCTCCGTTCCGTCCGAGGCCGGCTTCGAGATGGCGCCCATCAACGTTCCCAAGTCGATCTGGCTAGAGCCGGGCCAGGAGATCGAGGGCTTCGGGCCGACGATGTTCTTCTTCGCCGGTGAGGCTTCAAGCGCCGAAGAGGTGCAGGCCCTCGTCGCCGAGCTGAAGGAGGCAGTTGGCGACGGCGGCCTCGATGCGCTTCCGCCCAAACGCGGCGCAGCGATACAGTTGCGAGCTCGGGAGGGCGTGAGGATCACTCACGACTTCGACGCATTCGACCGGGCCGCAAGGAAGTACTTCGACCGGTGGAAGTTCAATGGCTTTCGGTACCGGGCCATGCCCGGCTCGCTCGCCGGCCATCAGCGGTTCACGCCGGAGTACAACCGCCTGCACGCCAAGATCTACGGGCCGATCATAGCTCACCTCGAGGAGAACGGCTGGCTCGACGAAGCCTACGCCTACTGGTTCGACGAGCCGGCGGAGGAGGAGTACTCGTACGTGGTGAGCGGCATGGCGCTGCTGGGCGAGAACTGCCCCGGCCTGACCCGGCTGCTCACCGAGCAGGTCGAGGATCCGCTCATCGGGCACGTGGACCTGTGGGTGCCGGTGCTGTCGCGGTATGACGAGGAGCGCTGCCAGGCGCGGCAGAAGGCGGGCGAGCGCGTGTGGTGGTACGTCTGCACCGGCCCGAGGGCGCCCTACCCGAACAACTTCATCGACCACCCGGCCATCAACCACCGCATCCGCTTCTGGATGATGGAGAAGTATGGCGTCACCGGGTCGCTGTACTGGCACACGAGCTACTGGTACGGCCAGGACCGCAAGCTGCGCAACCCGTGGGAGACCGCCGCCAGCATTAGCCCCACCGGCGGCTTCTGGGGCAACGGCGATGGCATGCTCCTGTATCCCGCGTGTCGGCAGCCGAGCGATAAGCCCGTGCTCGAGGGCCCGGTCATAACACAGCGTATCGAAGTGCTTCGTGACGGCCTGGAGGATCGCGAGTACTTCTGGACGCTGAAGCAACTCTTCGTTCGCGCGATGTTCCTCTCAGGAATCACACGAGGAGACCGCCGGGAGGAGCTCGACCGGCTCGTCGCGGCGGCTGTCGAGGCCTTATGTGCCAAGGACCGGCTCGTAACGAGCCTGACGGAGTACTCGAAGGACCCGCAGGAGCTGCTTCGCGAGCGCAGCCGCATAGCCGAGGCCATCGAGAACCTGCGCCGCGCTGGCATCACGCTCGACCGCCCAATCCCTGCCCGCGTGGACATCGTCGAGCCGTGGGGGAGCGTGAAAGGCACATTTCGCATCCGGCCTCCCGACGGCTCGTGAAGGGATGAAAGCGCTGTAATGGACCCCAGAATCATCAACGAAGCCCGCGAGGCACTCCTGTGGACCACCTGGCGCCTCCAGCTCACCATCCCCTCGATCCTCGCCACCGGCGAGGAGTTCGCCCTGCGCATGACCGCCTTCGGACCCGATGGTCTCCCATCCAGCGAGTTCCCTCGCGAGATCGTCTTCGAGGAATCGCCCGGCATTGAGGGCCTTCCCAAGTCCGTGCGGTTTCTCTCCGGCGATGGTGGGCACGTCATCCTCGAGAGTCTGCGCGCAGTCGGCCCCCAGCACGCGTTCGTCGTGGCGCGCCCCGAGGGCTGCCCGAGCGAGGTGTACTCGAACCCGGCGTGGGTGCTCGACGATCCTCCGTATCGGATCTTCTGGGGCGACCTGCACGTGCACACCACGTACAGCAACTGCAGCGCCTGGGCCTGCAAGGATCCCGAGTTCTGCTACGCGTATTCGCGCGATGCGACACACCTGGACTTTGCCGCAGCAGCGGACCACCTCCGTGGGATCGCGTCAGAGGAGGGGCGCTGGGCCCGCTTGCAGGAGCTGATCCGCATCTACGACGAGCCGGGGAGCTTCGTCCCGTTCCTGGGCTTCGAATCGTCCCACAAGACGGGTTTCGGCGGCGACAACAACGCGTACTACCTCGACCCCGAGGCGCCATACTTCTGGCCCGACCGCGACGACATGCGCGGCACCAGCCCCGAGGTGAGCTTGCAGCAGCTCTGGGACTTCCTCGATTCCACCGGAAGAGACTACTTCACCGCGCCGCATCACACCGGTCGCTCCGGAAAGTACCGCAGCTTCGCCGACCCCGTCTACGACCCGGAGCGGGAGCCCGTGTTCGAGATCTTCTCCATGTGGGGGTCGTCCGAGAGCCGCTGGAACCGCTTTCCGCTCTACGCGGGCAACAGCGATGAGCCATGCTACTTCCAGGATGCCCTCCGCGCCGGCTGCCGCTATGGCGTCATCGCCTCCAGCGACGATCACCGTACGCTCCCCGGCGGCGAGGGCAAGGCCCGCCAGGCTCTCGGCTTCAACAACCTGGCCACCTACGTCCACCACGGCCTCGCGGGCGTGCGCGCACAGGAGCTCACGCGCGAGTCCCTGTGGGAGGCCCTACGCGCACGGAGCTGCTATGCCACGACGCAGGCGCGGGTGCTGCTTGACGTGCAGATCGGCGACCTGTCCATGGGGCAAGAGGGCTCGGTGGCGAAGAGCGATCCGCTCCGCCAGCGCCGAGAGGTGCGCGTCAAGGCGCTGACCACGGAGCGGCGGGGGACGCAGGTGGTGCTGGTGCGGAACGGCGAGGAGATTGAGCAAAAGCCGTGGGACGCGGAGGCGCCAGAGATCGTCTTCGACGACGATTCGCCGCTGGACGAAGTCGCCATCCGCGACGCGCGGTTCCATCCCGAGCCATTCGTCGTCTACTACGTGCGCCTCGAGAATCAGTTCAACCAGACCCAGTGGTCAAGCCCCATCTGGCTGGATCTCGAGCCGTGAGTTTTGGGGACAGACTACGAAACTCTATCGAGTGCGTTGCACGCATGCGGGCGTTTATTGGCTTCATTATGGGAAAAACGCGTCCTCTACAACGTGAGGGAGTTTCGTAGTCTGTCCCCAAATCTAGGCGGTGTCCCAATGTTCAGCACATTGCTGCTCTGCGCCGCCGGCCTTGCTGCGCCCGGCCCGTGGCGCACGTACGAGGTCTACCAGCCCCACATCGAGCGGCACTTCGTCGTCAACGCCGACACGAGCGAGCTGAAGTACAACCACGACAGCAGCATCGCCTGGTTCCGCGACCGGTGGTTCTGCATCTGGAACGCCAATCAGGCCATTGCCGAGGGCAGTCCCGGCCAGCTCAACTACATCAGCACCAGCCCCGACGGCCGCACCTGGTCGCGCCCCGAGCCCGCCTTCTCCGGCGAGCGCCGCAGCGTCAATCCCATCCCCTGCCCCACGGGCTTCCAGTGGCAGCCGAATCTCGTCGTCGTCGGCGACGAGCTATGGGCCGTGTGGTCCCAGAACTCGAAGGACGAGCACTTCGGCTGCTACGTCTCGAGGCTGGATCACCCGGAGGGCCGCTGGCGCAACCGCCTACTGAAATGGGACGGCAACACCAACCCCGAGATCGACGGCAAGCGCTGGCGCCTGTTCCCCTCACAGAATCCCCTCCGCCTGCGCTCCGGCCGCGTGCTCGCCCCCGTGACCATGATCGGCCCGCCCGCCGCCGACGCGCCGCCCCTGGAGAAGGCGTGGCTCATGAACGAAAAGCGCAACAGCGTGCTCTACACCGACGACGAGGGCGAGACGTGGCACATCTCTCCCGGCGCGGTGCACCCGATGAGGACCTGGGCCCAGTGGGAGCCGACCGTGTGGGAGCTGCCTGACGGGAGGGTGATGATGTTCGCGCGCAACAATGACTTCCGCGGGCGCCCTGAGGACGGCCCACGGCCGGCGGAGATGCTCATGTGGTCCCGGAGCACGGACGGCGGCGCCACCTGGACGCCGCACGAGTACGTCCCCCTCGAGACCGTGTGCTCGCGGATGCACGTGCTGCCCGCTGGCGGGGATCGGTATGTGATGGTGCACAACGACTGGCCCGCCGACAAGTTCGTCGCCGACCGACAGAACATCGCCCTGTTCTTCACCCGCGGCGCGGGCATCGACTTCGTCGCCGGCCCGGGCCTGACCGGCTACGAGCCGGTGGTGGCCTATCCGCAGATGTCTATCCGCGGCGACACGATGCTCGTCTCGTACAGCCAGGGCAACCAGCCGCGCTCCATCAAGGTCGCCCACGTCTCGCCGCTGCCGGATCCGGCGCGCTACTACCTGTTCCCGCGCACCAACCTCCCGCCCCCGGCAGCGCCCGAGCGCATCGGCGATGCGTATCGCTTCTTCGGCGGGCAGCACATCGCCACCCGCGCCGTCATCGACCCGGGCGAAGACGCCTTCAGCATCGGCGCCTGGGTCTGGCCTCGCGGCGGCGGTGTGCTCCTCGACACCCGCCGGTCGAATCCGAATGCTGGCTTCGTCTGCGGGCTGCGCGGCGGGGAGCGTTGGCTGCGCCCGTTCATATACCTCGCCACGCCGGAGCACAACATCAGTCCCTCCCTGGAGCTGACGCCCGGCCAGTGGAACTACGTGGGCTTCACGGTGGACAACCGCGCGGGCTCCATCGTCTTCCACATCAACGCCCAGTCCGAGCGCGTCCCCTTCACGGCTCCCGCCGGGCAGCCGCTGCGAGGCACGACGGGCCACATCGGCGCCAAGCGCTTCGAGGGCAGTCGCCTGAGCGGGCTGATCGGTGAGCTGCGCGCTCTGGCGCTGTACCCCTCGATCGCGTTCGGCGTGGCGGAGCACAACTGGCTGCACAACGCCTTCGCGGCGTCGCTGGATCGGCCAACGCGCGCGCCGGCTGCGCCGCCGAGGGGGAAGCCCATACTGTGGCTTGATCCGGCTGGTGAGCCGGCGTTCGATCGAGACTTCGTTGTGCCGCAAGATGATCCCGGTGGCGTGACGGTGGTGGAAGCTGACGGCCGTAAGGCGCTGCAGTTCGGCGGCGAAGCCTCCGCCGGCGTCGATCTCGACGAAAACGACCGCCGGCGCGGTGACCGGGTCGAGCTTTCCTTCCGCTTCCGGATCGAGAGCGGCGACGATCACGTCCTCTGCACCGTCGGGGACGCCAACGAACCGGCGCGGCTCGTCGCGAAGTCAGGCGAGCTTTGGCTCAAAGCGGGGGACGAGCAGCGGAGCTGTGGACGCTTGCGGACGGGGGACTGGAACCTCGTCGAACTGTTCACCCAGGGCGAGCAGACATCAGCGCGTCTGAACGGCGGGAGCCGGACCCGGGTGCAGCACGAGCCGGTGGCCACCTGGCTGTATCTGGGGCAGGGGTATCGGACCGGGGCGATCCCCGGCGAAAGCCGCTTCCTCGTGGACGTCCCCTCCGTGCGGTCCCGGGTGACACAGTAGGCAAAACGGGGAGCCCGATCCGGGGCTCCCCGACTGTTGTGGCTGCCGTTGACTGACGACTACCAACTATTGACTAACGACTGCCGCTCAGATCAACTCGGTCTCCCCCGGAATCGCCACCTCATCCACCTCCATGTCCCCGAACTCGGTCACGTCGCGCATGAGGTTGAGCTTCGAGTTCAGGGCCTGCTCCCAGGTGACCTCTTTGCCCGTGTAGGCCGACATGCGGCCCATGATGGCGATGAGCGTGCTCTCCGCGATGCGCTGCGCCACGTTCAGCGGCTTTCCCGCGCGCACGCTGTCGATCAGATCGCGGTGCTCCTGCTGCTTCGAGTCGAGCTCCTGCTGGCCCTCGTATCTGTACTCCACTTTGCCGCGGATCCAACTCTTGCCATCCGACACGCCTTCGCTGCACATGACGTAGTCGGACACACGCCTCGGGGAGCCCTTCCACTGGCGGCACGTGCTGAACATCTTGACGCCGTCCGCGTAGTCGTAGTCGATGGCGAAGTGGTCGAAGATGTGGCCGTAGGCCGGGTCGGTTCGCACCTGCCGCCCGCCTACGCCCATGCACTTCACCGGGTTCGAGCCGATGATCCAGTTGGCGCGGTCGAGGTTATGGATGTGCTGCTCGACGAGGTGGTCGCCGGAGAGCCAGGTGAAGTAGAGCCAGTTGCGGATCTGCCACTCCGTGTCGCTCCATTCGGGCTGCCGGTCGTGGTTCCACAGACCACCGGTGTGGTAGTAGCATGCCACAGCCCGGACCTCGCCGATGGCGCCGCCGCGGATGCGACCGATGATGTCGCGGAACGCATTCGTATGGCGGCTCTGCGTGCCGGCCATCACGCCGAGGCCCTTCTGCTCCGCCAGCTTCCCCACTTCCATTACCTTCCGCACCCCGGCCGGGCACACGGCCACCGGCTTCTCCATGAACGCGTGCTTGCCCGCGTTGATGGCCGCCTCGAAATGCAGCGGCCGGAAGCCCGGCGGCGTGGTCAGCAGCACGTAGTCCACGTCGGTGTCCATGACCTTCTGATACGCATCGAAGCCCGCGAAGCGCCGGTCCTCGCTCACATTGACCTTGTCGGCGACGTTCTTGTCTTTCTGCAGACGCGCCAGCGACCCATCCAGCCGATCCTGAAACAGGTCGCCCATGGCGTACAGCTCCGTGTCCGGCGTGCCCGTGAGAACGTCCCGCGCCGCCCCCGTGCCCCGCCCGCCGCAGCCGATGAGACCCACGCGTAGCTTCTCCGGGGCTTGGGCTTCGGCAGACTTGCCGCCCAGCAGACCGGAAGCCGAAACGGCCGTCGCAATCCCCGCCGAGGCCTTCAGGAAGTCCCTGCGGGCCATTCTGTTATTCGTGTCCTTTCGACTCACTGTTCATCACCCTTTCTGCGCTCCCGGCGTCAGACCTACACTATTGACTTCGCTCCTGCGATTCGCCCCCATCGACGGCGCTCAGATCCTGCCGGCCAAGCTGGCGACGTCCCACCCTCGTTTCAGGAAGTCAATAGTGTGATTCCGCTGAAAAACCCCGGCCCCTTCTTGTGTCCTTATATGTTGACAGGAGGCCGTTGTGTTGATATAATATAGTAGCCTATGAATGTCTTATTATATACTATTACTTATGTCACACTACTTGCGGCACCAATCACACC